>JAKLJP010000009.1 GCA_023151115.1 Anaerolineae bacterium | reverse complement strand
CCCACGCCGTCGCTTGGCCGGGCGTGGGAGCCCGGCCCGCTAAAAGATTGTACGATGTTTATCTGCTTTGTCTATTATATCTCATCCTCCGAGCCAGAAGTTTTGTTTGCCTCCCCTACCATTTAGAGCTACAATTTAGCAAATCAGCGAGGGAGTAATCAATGGAGATTTTAGGCATTGATATTGGCGGCTCCGGCATCAAAGGGGCGCCGGTAGACATTGAAACAGGAACTTTACAGGCCGAACGACTGCGTCTCGATACGCCGCAGCCATCGGTACCGGAGGCGGTGGGTGATACGGTTGCTGAAATCGTCCGGCGCTTCAATTGGCAGGGGCCGATTGGCTGCACCTTTCCGGCGGTGGTCAAGCATGGCGTTACCCTTACCGCCGCCAACGTGGATAAAGCATGGCTAAATTTTAACGGACAGAAGTTATTCGAGGCCAAAACCGGCTGCCCGGTGCTGCTGCTCAACGACGCCGACGCCGCCGGCATTGCCGAGATGGAGTTCGGCGCGGGTAAGGGCGAGGCAGGCGTGGTTATTATGCTAACCTTTGGCACCGGCATTGGCAGCGCCATTTTTGTGGATAGCCGCCTGGTCCCCAATACCGAATTTGGCCATATGGAGGTGCGGGGCAAAGATGCCGAACACCGCGCCGCCGACCGGATTCGCACCGAAAAGGATTTGAGCTGGGAAAAATGGGCTGAACGGGTCAACGAGTTTTTAGGCCGCATGGAAGCTCTTTTTTCGCCGGATTTGTTTATTATCGGCGGCGGGGTCAGCAAAAAACACGAGAAGTTTCTGCCCTTTTTAAAAACGCAAGCCAGAATTGTTCCGGCCCAAATGTTGAATGAAGCCGGTATTATTGGGGCGGCTATGGCCGCCAAAGTGTTGGTCCGTTAACTTCACCAACAAAAACACCCTCGCTGGCGAACGAGGGTGTTTAATTTTCAACGATATTCTTTTAATTAATTAACCGGCGTTTTTTCCAGCAGGTTCATAACGGCCTCAACCAGTTCTTTCACTTCAAAGGGTTTTTGAATGAAACGGTCATTGGCGGTAACTTGCAAACCGGCAGCCGCATCCTGGGCCTCGCTTCTGGCCGAAACGATGATGATGGGGAGCTTGGACAGCTCCCGGTCATTTTTCATCTGGCGATAAAGGTCCCACCCGTCAATATCAGGCAGCATCAAATCCAACAACAGCACATCGGGTTTGAGGCTTTTAATCAACTCCAGGCCCAACTCCCCCCGGCTTGCCCCGATGACGCGATGCCCTTTGCGCTCGAAGATAAGCTGAATCAAACCACTCATTTCTGGGTCATCTTCTATGGATAAAATTCTAGCTTGAGTGTTCACACGCATCTTCCTTTTTGTTTGCCGATTAATCTATAATCACATGTCTTAATTATAGCACAAAAGGATACGAAACGCCTTTAGGAATTTTGGCCTGTTAGCGCCCATCCGGGATTCCACATTCATGATAAAATGGACTCCTTAACACTTGATTAATTGGTCCTGGTTATATCGAAATTGGCGTGGTATAATCAGTCCAATTTTTGAAAATTGGACTAAAAATGAGGGGGCAAAATGCCAATCCAATTGATGCGCCAAACCGATCAACCGCTCTATTTGCAAGTGGCCGAACAGCTTCGCCAGCAAATTGAAAGCGGGGAATTGGCTCCGCAGACCCGCCTGCCGGCCAGTCGAATTTTGGCTAAAAAGTTGGGGGTCAATCGGATTACGATTGTCAATGCCTATGCCGAACTGGAGGCGGAGGGTTTAGTGACCAGCCGGGTGGGCAGCGGCACGTTTGTGGCGGTCAACGAGGACGCCCCCCCGCCAGCCTCACCCCTCTGGCGGGGGACGCTTTCGCCCCGCCGCCCCTGGAACGCCAACCAGATGGTCGCCGAAATGATGCGCCTGGCCCGCCAGCCGGGGGTCATTTCTTTTGCCGGGGGCGCGCCGGCCAGCGATTTGCTGCCGGTTCACGAACTGCGGCGCGCCCTCAACGAGGCGATGCGCCGAGATGGAGCGGCTTTGTTACAGTACGAAGAAGCGGCTGGGTATCTGCCGCTGCGCGAAACCATCGCCGCCCAGTTGCAGCAGCAGCGTATTCCCGTCAACGGCCAGGATATATTGATTACCTCCGGCTGCCAGCAAGCCCTGGATGTAACGCTGAACGTGTTGACTCGTGGCAGCGACGACAACCTCATCGTTGTCGAAGACCCCTGTTACCTGGGTTTTTTGGATATTTTGTCGGCGCACCGGATGACGCCGGTGGGCGTTCCGGTGGATGCGCAGGGGATGCAGGTGGAGCGCCTGGAGCAGATTATTCTGCGCCACCGGCCCCGGCTCATTTATACCAATCCCAGCTTTCATAATCCCACCGGCACCACCCTTTCCCTGGCCCGGCGACGGGCGCTGCTGGAAGTTGCCACCCGTTACGGTGTGCCCATTTTAGAGGATGCCTGTTACGATATGCTCTACTACGAAGGCCAACCACTGCCCAGCCTGAAAAGTCTGGATACGGCCGACCTCGTTTTCCACGCCGGCGGCTACGGCAAAACGTTAGCCCCCGGCCTGCGGATTGGCTACCTGGCTGCTCCCAGCGCCTGGCAGGAGCGGGTGATTGCCGCCAAACAAACGGCCGATATTTTAACCTCGCCGCTTAACCAGCACGCTTTGCATGCTTACCTGCAAAGCGGCCACTACGACGAACACTTGTGCCTGACTCGCCGGGTTTACCGCGAACGCCGCGATTTGATGATAGCCGCCGTGCAGCGCTATTTTCCCGCCGAAGCGACCTGGCGCTGCCCCACCGGCGGCATGTATCTGTGGCTGGAAATGCCCCCATCCGGCCCCACCGCCACCGACCTCTATCTGGCCGGCATCAATTACAATGTGGCGTTTGCCATTGGCTCGGTTTTTTCGGCCAGCGGCGCCTTTAGCCACGCTTTGCGCCTGAACTTTGCTACCCCTGCTGCCGATGAAATTGAAGAAGGCATGCGCCGCCTGGGCAAAGCCTGGAAAGAATTATTAACGCGCAGCCTCAATGTACCGCAGCCCAGTCAGCGCTGTGCTGTGCCCATATTGTGAGGCAAGGCGGCGAGAGGCGGGGAGGCGATGAAACGTGAGACGAAGAGAGACTCTTCGACTCCTCGCCTCTTCGTCTCACGCTTCTGGGATTAATGACCTATGATGACACCACTCCACTTTGCCCAAATTAGCGATATTCACATCTCTTCCCTGGGGGATTACGAGGAGATTCTGTCGGGGCGGGCGGCTGGTTTTTTGGAGATTGTTTTGACCGATTTGAACCAGCAGCCGGATTTGGATTTTGTGCTGTTCACCGGCGATTTGTTCAATACGCCGGAGCCGTCCAACGTGGCCCTGTTTCAACAGGTCATCCAAATGCTCCAAAAACCCTACTACATCATCCCCGGCAACCACGACCGCCGCAATGCCAACCAGAGCGAAGGCTTGACCCGCCACGATTTTGCCCGGCTGTTCAATCTCCAGGTAGAAGCCCGGCCTACCCATACGGAGGCTCAGAACGGCTACTGGTCAATCACCGTCAAGCCAAAGGTGCAGTTGATTGGGCTGGACTCCAACCGTGATGCGGATTGGGGGGGAATCATTGACGCCGCCCAGGTCGAGTGGCTGGAACAGGAACTGCTGGCGCACGCCGATAAATTGATTGTGCTGGCCGTCCACCATCCGTTTCATCCCCTGGCTCCCGTTGACTTCGAGCCGGGTTGGAGCAATTTTGTCTGCGACAACGGCCCGGACATGCTGGCCCTGCTCGACCGGCATCCTCAGGTAAAACTGGTGCTGACCGGCCATCACCACCAAACCAAAGCTGATGTATTGGGCCGCCGGTTGCATCTGGCCTGTCCGGCCCTGGCTGTGTATCCCTGCGCCTATCGCACCCTGCGTCTGACGCAACCGGCGGAAGGCCGCTGGCAAATCGAGTGGCAGACTCATCCGGCCACCGACAATGCCATTCTAGCCGAAGCCCGCCAGATGATGCTCGCTGCCTGGCAAAAAGCCGGCTTCACTGCCGATTTTGTGGAGCAACACGCTGAATTAGCGTATGGTAATGACTGGGATAGACAGGGAAGATTGGAAGATTGGAAGACTGGAAGAGCATGAAAATGCGTTCACCTTCTAACCTTTCAGCCCTCCAATCCTCCAACCTACCAACCTACCAGCCTTCCAACCGCTCGTTGAAAGGCGTTATCCTGGCTTTAGCCTCCTCCGCCTGCATTGCTGTCACCTTTATTGCCAGCAAACAGGCTATGCAGGAGTTATCGGCGCTGGCGTTTACGCCCATCTGGTTTGCGGTGGCCTCGGCCTGGGGGGCCGGAGTGTATCTGTGGCAGCAGGGACCAAAACTGCCGACCGGCCTGAGTGCATCTATCCGACCCATTTTACTACTGGGCCTTTTAAATGGCCTGGCTAACTTTTTGTTTTTTACCAGCATTGATTGGGGCGACCCGACTCTGGTCGCCTTTTTTAGCCGCAGCGAAACCATTTATTCAGTATTGTTGGGGGCGTGGTTTTTGGGCGAGCGCATGCGGCGCTGGCAATGGCTGGGGGTCGCCATCGCCATCGCCGGTACGGGGGCGATGACTTTTCGGGCCGGAACTCTGGTTTGGGTAGTGATGGGGCTGGCCCTGGCCTCTAACTTTTTTTTGGCCTGGAGCAATCTGGTGGCTAAACAAAGTATTATCGCCGTGCCGCCGCTGATTTTGTCTACCGCTCGCACGCTGGTGATGACCTTGATGCTCGGCCTGTTTGGTTGGGCCGCCGGTGAGTTGGCCTGGCCCGGTGTGTCGGCCTGGCTGTGGATTGTAACCGGCGCATTTTTTGGCCCTTTTCTGAGTTATGTACTTTTTTATAAATCGCTGCATTATCTTGATTTGTCCAAAGGAGCAGTGATTCGCGCTACCCAGCCGCTGTTTGTGGCCGTCTACGGACTGGCCTTGTTTGGGACGGTCATCAATTTTCAGCAGTTCTTCGGGGGCCTGGTGATGACTGCCGGAGTAGCGCTGATGTTATGGGAACAAAAAAGATTGGAGAGTGGAGATTAGAGATTTGAGGTAGCTTAATCTCCAATCTCTATCTTCAAAGGGGGATTATGTACATTCCTAAAGCATTTGCGGAGACAGACACGGAAAAGCTGCTTGATTTCATCCAGGCGAACAGTTTTGGCATTCTTTTCTCGCAGCATAACGACCAGCCTTTTGCCACGCATTTGCCATTCCTGCTTGAACGCAGCGCCGAAGGGCCGGACTGGCTGTGGGGCCACCTGGCTAAAGCGAATCCGCATTGGCACAATCTGGAAGGGGAGGTTTTGGTCGTCTTTCCCGGCCCTCACGCCTACATCTCCCCGGCCTGGTACGAGGAAAATAATGTGGTCCCTACCTGGAACTACGTCGCGGTTCACGTTTACGGCCATCTCTCGCTTATCCACGAGCCGGCCCAACTGCTGAAAATCGTCGAGGATTCGGTCAGTTTTTACGAAGCGCCGCAACCCCATCCTTGGAATATGGCCGCCTCGCAGGAGTATGTCCAAAAGCTGCTGAAAGGTATTGTCGGCTTCAAAATCGAAATCACCCGGCTGGAAGGAAAGTGGAAGCTAAGTCAAAATCACCCCGCCGCCCGCCAGGAAAAAGTGGTCAAGGCGTTAAGACAACGGCCTGACCAAAATTCGTTAGAGATTGCCGGGTTGATGGCTGAAAATTTGATGAGACGGAGAGGCGAGGAAATGTGAGGCGATGCAATACGGGCGCAAGACTTCCGCCTCGCGTCCTCGCCTCTCGAAATAATAACACAAGAAAGGTAAACTACAATGACTAACCATCCCATGCCCACCTTGCATGACATTATCACTGCCCGGCCGCATGTGTATCGCTATTTGCGCCCGACGCCCCTGTACCGTTACTCCGGCCTGAGCGAGCTGCTAGAGGCGGAGGTGTGGGTCAAACACGAAAACCACCAGCCGGTGGGCGCGTTCAAAGTGCGGGGCGGCCTCAACCTGGCTACTCACCTGACCGAAGCCGAGCGGCGGGGCGGCCTCTTCACCGCCTCGACCGGCAATCACGGCCAGAGCATCGCCTTTGCGGCTCAAGTGCACGGAATTAAGGCAACCATCGCCGTGCCGGAAGGAGCTAATCCGGGCAAGGTGGCGGCCATGCGCGGCCTGGGGGCTGAAGTGATTTTTCACGGTCCCGATTTCGATACCGCCCGCGAGTGGATTGCCGCCGAAGCCGAGGCAAGAGGCGGTCGTTTTGTCGGCCCCACCGAAGAAGCGTTGATTTGCGGCGTTGGCACTTACGCCCTGGAAATTCTGGAAACACTGCCCGACGTACAAACTATCATCGTGCCGGTGGGCGCGGGCAGCGGGGCGTGTGGAACCAGCATCGTCGCCAAAACCGTCAACCCCAAAATCGAGGTGATTGCGGCTCAATCAGCCCAGGCTCCGGCCATGCAGTTGAGCTGGCAATCGGGCGAGTTGATTACGGCGGAAACGCGTACCTTCGCTGAGGGGGTGGCAACGCGGGTACCGTTCCTCAACACGCAGCGGATCATGCGCCAGTATCTGGATGATTTTGTGCTGGTTGACGATGCGGCCATCAAAGAGGCGATTGTGCTGCTGCTGCAGCACACCCACAACCTGGCCGAAGGCGCAGGCGCAGTTGCTCTGGCGGCGGCGCTGCACCTGAAAGATCGGCTGGCCGGGAAGAAGGTTGTTTTGGTCATGAGCGGCGGGAATCTATCGTTGGAGCAGTTGCGGGATGTTTTTGGGTCATTTACTTCTGCTAATTAGGGGTTAAGCTGTGGACGATATATACTTGGAGATTATTCTTGAACGAATACGGGTTTGTAAAAAATACAAGCCCAAATTTGGTCAAGGTCAAGAAACCTCATTGGAAGCGTTCCAAAAACTGTATGGAGCCGACCCGTTTTACTCATGGTTTGGTTTAGACAATCCGTTAATGTATGCGGCCCATCGAGCCGCCGGTGGCATAACTTCTGTTTATCGGCAAATTGGTATTGGTTGTGAAGAACTCTTCCGTCAAATATTACAAGATCAGCTTGAATTAAGCGCATCACATGTAAAATGGTCATACGGGCTTCCTACACCCGATGGTAAAGAAAGAAGATTAGCCCTCGACGGACGTTTTCAACTTATTTTAATTTCGGCATGGCTCAATGAGGCCGCTAACCAACTTCAGGTAGCGCCAGAAATAATTGGTGTTCTCAAGGGAGTAGTTTTTGAGATTAGACAGGGATATAAAAGCAAGGACTCTAAGCGGCAGAACGCAAATATAGCCAATGCAGCTACCGCCTCTGCGCAGGGTTATCTGCCAGTTGTTGTTGTCTTGTCTACTCAGATTGATAGTGATGTTGTGGAAAGATATAGGCATACTAACTGGTTGATCCTACAGGGATACTTGAATGATTCGCCTACTCATTCAACCTATGCATTTGTCAAAAATGTAATTGGCTACGATTTAGCCGGGTTTTTCCAACGCAACTCAGCTATACTCAAAGATACGATTGCAGATGTATTAAGAACTTTGTTGACACCGAATAACGGCGATGATTAACACCAGATCGGACCTTACTTTCAAACATAATTTAAAGCAAGGTAGACATGGCTGGCTCCGGCTAACACCCGCTTATTCTATTAAAGTAGTTGAGCAAATATTGCAAAAAAACCCAAGGGTTACTTACGTGCTTGACCCATTTTCAGGAACAGGCACTACCGGGCTGGTCTGTGGAGAATACGGCCTCAATTGCCATTTGATAGATATCAATCCATTTCTGGTTTGGTTTGCCGGGGTCAAAACAGCAAATTACAATCGTGATCATCTTCGTCAGGCGCAAGAAGGGGCAGTTAATATTTGCCAAGCGGTGATTGAAAATCACAAAACGGATAATCTTTGGTTTCCACCAATTAGCGATATTACTCGCTGGTGGACAGAAAGCAGACTCACCCTACTAGCCAGGATATATGCTGAACTTAATCGGCAATTTTCTGGCAACTCACCCGTCAAAGACCTACTTTTAGTAGCTTTTTGTCAGCTTGTTATCAACTGGTCAAATGCTGCCTTCAACCATCAGTCAATGTCTTTCAAGATGGATGATAGTCAGCAGCTTAGTCTGTTTGACAACACGGAACATCACCTAATTTTACAGCATTTCACCGAAATTGTTCGGAAAATGGTTATCGCCGCAGAAACACCCATAAAAGGACAGGTGAGTGTCATCCAGGGAGACGCCCGTTGTATTTCACAACCTGCTGATAGTTTATATGATTGCGTTATTACATCGCCACCCTATCCTAATCGAATGAGTTATATTCGAGAGCTTCGCCCTTATATGTATTGGCTTGGTTATTTAAAAGAGCCTCGTGAGGCGGGGGAACTTGATTGGCAAGCCATTGGCGGAACCTGGGGAATTGCTACAAGCCGAGTTCAAAAATGGCAACCAAATGGGAATAATATTCAATATCCAGGCTTTGAGACAATAATTAAAAAAATATCAGATCAAAGTTCCTTACTTGCCAACTATGTTTATAAATATTTTGCAGATATATCTACTCATCTCAAAAGCCTTTATAAAACTCTAAAGCCAGGAGCGAGAGTTTTTTACATTGTGGGCAATTCAAAATTTTATGATACACTTGTTCCGGTTGAATTAATCTACGCTCATCTTCTAAATCAAAATGGATTTGCAGAGGTGGCTATTGAGACCTTACGTAAACGAAACTCAAAAAAAGAACTTCTTGAGTTTACTGTTTCTGCTAAAAAACCAGATTGAAATAAGAAATTTTAGATTGGTGGGAAGGAGTAATAAATCTTGCCTCAGTTCGTCAAAGGTTTGACAAACTATACTTCGTCAAATTCAGAACTGAGGAGGAACACTCATGAAACTCATCTCGATCAACGTTGGCCTACCTCGCACCGTGACCTGGCAGGGCAAACCCGTCACCACCGGCATTTTCAAAGAGCCGGTCAGCGGGCCGGTCAAACTGCGGAGGCTCAACCTGGAAGGCGACCGCCAGGCCGATTTGACCGTTCACGGCGGGGCGGATAAGGCCGTTTATGTCTATCCGGCGGCACACTACGATTACTGGCGGGCCGAACTGCCCGGTACACCACTGCCCTGGGGCGCGTTTGGCGAAAACTTTACCGTCACGGGTCTGTTGGAGGATGAGGTCAATATCGGCGACCGCTTCCGCATTGGTGAGGCCGAAGGGATGGTGACGCAGCCCCGACTGCCCTGCTACAAGCTGGGAGTCAAGTTTGGCCGAGCCGATATGGTCAGACGCTTTCTGGCCAGCCGCCGCACCGGATTTTACATGGCTGTATTGAAAGAGGGCTGGGTGAAAGCGGGCGATACGATCGAGTTGATCAGCCGAGACAAAAATAATGTCAACGTAGCTGATATTGTCCGTCTGTACGCTTTTGACAGAGCAGACACCGCCACCTTGCAGCGCGCCATCCAGGTCGAGGCGCTGCCGGAGGGCTGGGTGGACTATTTTCAGGGGCAATTGCAAAAATATGTCCATCAGTGAACATGATCTTAAAAATTTCTGGGAAGACTGGAAGACTGGAAAATCGCCAATCTTCCAATCTTTCAGTAGAGGATAAGGGTTTATGCCTAAAAAAGATTACAACCTCCACATCACCCCGGCCAATGCCCAACGCCGGCCTGAACATGTTCAGGATGACGCCTGGATTTGTGATTTTCTGGCTCGTACCCAGATTGGGCATATCGCCACCCGGTGGGATGAGCAGCCTTTTATCAACCCGACGACGTTCTGGTACAACGCCGAGCGGCACGAAATCATCTTTCACTCGAATGTCGTCGGGCGAGTACGGGCCAACAGCGAGCGGCACGACCAGGTCTGTTTTGAGGCCGGCGAGTTTGGCCGCTTATTACCCTCGAACGTGGCCCTGGAATTTAGCATCCAATATGAAAGCGTCATTGCTTTTGGCCGGATTCGGCTGCTGGAAGATTTTGAGGAAAAGCGGCGGGCACTGTATGGTTTGATTGGCAAATATTTTCCCGCTATGATTGCCGGGCAGGAGTATCGACCCATTACCGATAAAGAGTTGAAACGCACCTCGGTCTATGCTATTGCTATTGACAGTTGGAGCGGCAAACGCAACTGGGCCGAGCGAGCCGACCAGAGCGATGAGTGGCCGGCGCTGGGCGAGGAGTGGTTTGAGTAATGGAAGAGAGGTCGAAATGAAAAAGTTACACTATCATCTGGTTGACGTTTTTACCGACCGGCCTTTTGGGGGCAATCAATTGGCGGTTTTTAGCGATGGCTGGGGCTTATCTCCGCAGGTAATGCAGCAGTTGGCTAAGGAGATCAACTTTTCGGAGACCACTTTCGTTTTGCCGCCTCAAGATCCCGGCAACGATTTCTGGGTGAGGATCTTTACGCCGGCCGTTGAAATGCCGATAGCCGGCCATCCGACGGTAGGGACGGCCTTTGTGTTGGGCCGAGAAAAATTGATAGACCAAACTGGGCCAGAAACGATGATCCATTTTGAGGAAGGCGTCGGCGTGATTCCGGTGCGGGTGCAGTGGCAAAATGGACAGCCCGGTTTGATCAGGATGAGCCAGCCGCTGCCCGAATTTGGCCCGGAGTTTCCCGACCGCAAGTTAATAGCCGAGATGTTATCGCTTGAGCCGGACGAATTGGACCCTGATTTTCCGTTGCAGGTGGTTTCGTGCGGCCTGCCCTTTTTGTATGTTCCCCTCAAAAACCTGGCGGCCATCCGCCGGGCCAGGCTGAGGCTTGATCTGTGGGAGAAACAGCTCAAAGATTTTGCCTCGCCTCACTTGTTTCTGTTGACCGCCGAAACGGAATTGAAAAATTCAACGGTTCATTGTAGAATGTTTGCCCCGGCCCTGGGCATTGTCGAAGACCCGGCTACCGGGGCCGCCAGCGGGCCGTTGGGTTGTTATCTGGTAAAATACGACCGCCGACCGCCGACCCATTCGACAGGCTCAGGCCGAGCCGCCGACCGCCACAAAAAACAGATGAGTTTTATTAGCGAGCAGGGTTTTGAAATGGGCCGGCCCAGCCTTATTCACATTGAAATTGAACAGGAAAACGACCAGATTACAGCGGTGACTGTCGGCGGGCAGTGTGTCTTTATGGGCGAAGGTTATTTTGAGCTATCGGAATCATAAATCTTTCAGGGAGATGAAAGCGCCATGGCTAAACAATCCTATTCTCCTCTGGCCTCATACGCCGAGCTGAAGCGGGTGGAGGGCTTGATTGCCCAGGCCCAAACGGTTGATGATATTCGTCAAATTACCGAAAAAGACGGCCCCAAAGTGGGCTATAAAGCCTTCTGTTACATGTTGACCGGCAAAATGAGCGCCGAGTCCATGAAACCCGATGAAGCCTGTGTGGCCGCCGCCCGGCTAGAGCAGGAAGGCAAAGCCGACGAAGCCAAAACCATCTACAAAAAGGTACTTGAGGCTCACCCCGATCACCCTCTGGCTAAAGGCAAAGCTTGATATTGGGGCCCGAAGGGCGCAAAATGAGGCGAAGCGATTCGTGTCCTTGCCTCATCGCATCTTTATTTTAGAAGAGTAGAACAATGACCAAAATCAAAGGCAT
This sequence comes from Anaerolineae bacterium, assembly GCA_023151115.1. Next base: position 223,083 of record JAKLJP010000009.1, on the reverse strand, counting down.
TGCCGAAATTGTGCTCAATGCGCATGATGTCGAAGCCTCGCTCAAGTTTTACCAGGAAGTGCTGGGGCTGGAAATTATAGGCCGGCCGGGCCCGGTGTTTTTGCGGGCCGGTGATCCGGCGGTGAGTGTGCCTCAGATGATCGTTTTAGTCCCTCTGCCCCCGGCCAGCGAGGCATTTGGCAAGCCCCGCACGTTGCATCACCTGGCCCTGGAGTTGGCCCCGGCCGATTTCGAGGCCGAAGAAGCCCGGTTGAAGGCATTGGGCTATCAAATTCGCTATGGGCAGCATCCGGTCATCCCCTCTCGAACCATGTACGTGGATGACCCCGACGGCAATGAGGTCGAGTTTATTTGTGGGGCTTAGTCTCCCAAAAAACCAAAATCTTGACCAAAAATTCAGGAATCAAGCCAGTTTGCTCGGTCAGGCGGGCCAGCAGGTACTCCCGTCTGCTTGACGTCTACCCTTACTCTATCTTAAAATAGAGGCAGATTTTTGGTGAATAGATGTTTTTTACCAAGCCTTACTTTCATTGGTGTAAAAAACGCCCCCTTGGTAACCACGCCGCAATTTAGATCACACAAATAAAGGTTTTTTGTACCTGCTCAGCCATGTCATTTCGACCGCAGGGAGAAATCTCCGATGCCTTACTTTTACGTGTTGTACCCTGGGGATTTCTCGCTCCTTCGTCGCTCGAAATGACATGAGCCTGAGTAGTAACGGTTTTTTAATCAACCGAATATTACTTTGTGTGCTTTACACATCGCCGAGGAGTTGAATTGTGCTGTCCGTGCGCCCGTCAATAAAAAATAGCCTTAAGCTTATCAAAAATAACGACGAGGCGATTGCCCGCTGGATTTCTCACGTGGTCAGCCCGCATATTGTCGGGGTTGTTATTACTTCGGCCATGGCGCTTCAGTACAGCCCCGATCCTATCGGGGCGCTGCTGTGGCTGGCCGGTTTGATGCCCCTTTTGGTTTTGCCGCCCCTGGGCTATTTGCTGTGGCTGGTGCGCCGGGGTAAATTGGCCGATATCTACATGCCGGAGCGTGAAACCCGTTTACGCCCTTTAACCCTGATGATGGTCTGGCTGTTGGTTTGCCTGGGCCTGATCCGCTACTGGCAAGCGCCGGCGATGGTTGAGTTATTTGTGCTGGCCGCTACCGTCATGATCGGCATCCTGAGCGTGGTCACGCTTTTCTGGAAAATCAGTTTCCACGGGGCGACTATTACCGCTGCGGCCACGGCTACAGTATTGGTGGCCGGTTCCTCGGCCTGGCCGGTGATGTTGTTGGTACCGCTGGTCGGCTGGGCGCGTGTCCGCTTGGAACGACATACCCCCCGCCAGGTTATCTTTGGCTCATTGGTCGGCGCGCTAATTGCGCTGATCTTGGTCCACGGGGTTATCCTGAGAATTTTCTAAGCAGTTTTCAGAACTAACTTGTGGATTTTACATAAAAATATTAGACGGGATTTACAAGATTAACAGAATAAAACGGCAGATAAGCTTGTAACACTACCTTTGCACTTTTTAAATAGAACGCAGATAAACGCCGCTAAACGCAGATTGGCGCAGAAAAATTTATAAAAAATCAGCGAAAATCAGTTGAATCTGCGTCATCTGCGTTCAAATTTTGGCTGGTTATGAAAAGTGCAAACATAGTGCTTGTAAATCTTGTTCATCTTGTCGAAAAAATATGACAACTTAGCCCCGAAAACCACTTAGTTTCAGCTTATTGACAATTGTCATCCGGTAAATAGAATAGATTTAAAGGTATCCGCCCACCGTGCTCCGGTGGGCATTTTTTACAGTGAAAGAGGCAGATAATGCGTATTGGAATTATTGGTTTGCCAAACAGCGGCAAAACAACTCTGTTCAACGTTTTGACCGGCGGGCATGCTCCCACCACGGCCTATGCCGGCGGCGCGTTTCAAGTCAACACCGCTGTGGTGCCCGTGCCCGACAGCCGGGTAAACACCCTGAGCGCTATGTACCAGCCCAAGAAAACCACCTATGCCAAGGTGGAGTATGCCGATATTGCCGGCTTAAGCGGTGTAGAAAGTGATGCCCGCAGCGTAAGCCTGAGTGGTGAGTTGATCAACGCCATCAGCAATAACGATGCCCTGCTGCATGTAGTCCGCGTGTTTGAGGATGAAAGCGTGCCTCACCCGCTGGGAGGAGTGAACCCGGCCCGCGACATTGCCATGCTCGACGCCGAGTTGAGCCTGACCGATTTGAGCAAAATCGAAAATCGGTTGGAGCGGCTGGAAGGCAGCCTCAAAAAAGGCAAAGCCCTGCCCACCTTTGACGACGACCAAAAAGAGTTTGAAATTTTGAGCCGGCTGCGCCCCCACGTCGAGCAGGGCCAGCCCATCCGCGATGTGGCCTTGACCCCCGACGAGGAAAAACGGCTGCGCGGCTTTCAATTTCTTTCGGCCAAGCCGGTCATGCTGGTTTTAAATTTGGGTGATGAAGGCAAAGAGCCGTCAATTAGCTATCCTCACCAAAAAAGCGCCATTACTTCGGTGCGAGGGCGGCTGGAAATGGATATCGCCCAGCTTGAAAGCGACGAGGACAAGAGCCTGTTCATGGCCGAGTACGGCCTGACCAGCCTGAGCGCCGAGCGCATCATCCGCCAGAGCTACGATTTGCTGGGTCGCATGGCCTTTTTTACCGTCGGCGAAGACGAGGTGCGGGCCTGGGAAGTCCACCGGGGGGCCACGGCCCTGGAAGCCGCCGCAGCCATCCACAGCGATTTGGCTCGCGGCTTTATCCGGGCCGAGGTGGTCAGCTACGACGATCTCATCGCCACCGGCTCTAACGCCGCCGCCAAAGCCGCCGGCAAAGTTCGGCTGGAAGGCAAAGAACATATCATCCAGGATGGGGATATTATCGTCGTCAGGTTTAATGTATAAATCATAAAAACTCCGCCAGGTTAACCTGGCGGAGTTTTTTATTTTATTTTTCAGTCAGCCTCCAAACTTCAAAAGTCTGGCGAGATATTGAAGACTCTTGAAGTTTATAGAAGCGATTCAGCCAAGTTTAAGCGCAAAAATTACTACTACTTGGCATCTGGGATTTTCTTCTTTGAGGAGCCACTCGTTTGAACCGCTCCACCGGCTACATTATCCAGATCGGCTTCGGTTAATTCATCGGTTTTATCGCTCTTTTTAGCTTTTGAGTTGGTTTTATCAGAGTTTTTTTGTTTGGGGGCCATAGGGAACTTCCTTTCTTTTGGCTAAGTTTCAAAGGTTGAGATTGATTTTGGTTAGAATCATTCCTGTCAATTCTTTTTAGTCATACTTTCTCCTTTGTTTTATTTTAAGCCAACTGACGTTTGGCTAATTCTACAAATGGACCAGGCTGGCTCATCAACTCGGCATAGGTACCGCTCTGGGCAATTTGGCCGTTCAACAGCACAAAAATTCGGTCGGCGTTGATGATGGTGCTGAGCCGGTGAGCAATGACAATTCGGGTAGCTTGCAGTCCAGCCAGACTTTGGCTGACCAACTCCTGCGTCCGGTTGTCCAGAGCGCTGGTAGCCTCATCAAACAGCAAAATACGGGGTTTGTGGACAATGGCGCGGGCAATCATCAAGCGCTGGCGCTGACCGCCGGAAAACGTGGTTGCCCCTTCGCCGATGACAGTGTGCATACCCATTGGCATTTGCTTTAAATCTTCCTCCAACCCGGCCAATTGAGCCGCCTCCCAGGCCTCATCCAGGCTTAGCGGAGCCGAACCGACAATATTGGTAAAAATATCGCCGGGCATCAATTGGCCGTTTTGCAGTACCGTGCCCATCTGTTTGCGCACCGCCTGCACATCCAATCCAGCCAAATCTTTGCCGTCAAAGTAAATCGAACCGGCCTCCGGCTTTTCAAAACCTAGCAGCAGCCGGAACAAGGTGGATTTGCCCGTGCCCGAAGGACCGACAAAGGCCACAAACTCCCCCGGCCTGATCCGCAGCGACACATCATCCAGAATCAGGGGCGTATCGGCTTGATAACGAAAAGTGACGTGGCTGATCTCAATATCGCCGCTCAATGCGCCCGGATTAATCTTGGCCTCATCCACTTCGGGCTGGGCTTGCAGGATGGGCCTGGCTCGCTCATACAGGGGCACAATCGCCAGGATCGAAATAACGGTAGTGGTCAAACTGAGCGCGGCGGCCAGAAATTGCCCAAAAGCGGCGTTGAAGGCTAAAAAAGAGCCGGTTGACAGCCCGCCGCCCTGTTGAAAATAGATCAATCCGCCAAAAATAGCCATTGAACTCAACACCGGAAAAATGGCGCTGAAAACGGCCAGCCGGTTGCCGGCCTGACCGGCCTGAAAAGCCAGGGCCTTCTCCTGGGCAAAGTTTTCGGCCCAAACAGCGAAGGCCCGCGCCTCGGCCCCAGCCACCCGAAACTTGGCAATGCCGGTCACCAGTTGCAGCACCAACCCCGAAATGCGCCCTTCGAGGTCGCTCAACTTGCGCCCATAACGCAAGTGAAAATAGCCGGTCAAAGCGGTCGCTGTGATCGCTACCAGGGTCAGGCCGGTGGCAATGAGGGCCAGAGGTGGACTATAATAAAACAACAGGCCAAAGGTCAACACCGAAAAGAGGCCATCAAGAATCGTAGTGATAGTGGTCGCCGATAGCATTTGCCGCATGGCGCTGATACCGCCTACCCTGACCGCCAGATCACCGGCGGTGTAGCGGCGAAAGAAAGGCGCAGGCAAACGCAAGAGCCGGTCATAAATGGCGGCTTGGGTGGCCACTTCGGGTTTGGTTTGCAGGCGTAACAAGGCAAAGCCGCGCGTCAACTCAAACATGGTGGCGGCCAGGGCAGCAATCAGTAGGGCCAGACTGATCTGCCAGAGTTGGCCGCGGTCGGCGCTGGGGATGACCGAGTCGAACAGAATGCCGGTCATAACCGGGTTGACCATTTCCAGCAGGCTGATCGCCAGGCCCATGACCAGCACCGTCCACAAGTCGCTGCGCAGCCCCCACAAGCTGAATCTGAGCAAATCGAAGGCGCTCAAGGCCCGTTCGGGGAAGGGGCGGTAAAAGGTATAGGCAAAGACGTTGAGTTGAGCAGCCAATTCCGGCGTGACCGGCCGGCGGGTTTGTTCAGCGGGATCAATCAGTTCATAGCTGCGAGGTGAGTTTGGCAACAGAGCCACGGGATGTTCAGCGACTTCCCCTGTCTCAGCCTCGCCATTTTCCCTGGTTGGGGCGCTCAGAAAGGCCAGCAGGGGACCGCTATCCTGCCGCCACCACTCCCCCCGCAGCGCCACCCGGCGCAGCCGCACCCGCGAAGCCTTGGCGATGCTGCCCAGGGGGTCTACCGGGGGTTGTCCGGCTCTGGCGGAGGGATGGGGCCGGATGGTCACGCCGGCGGCCTGGCCCACCCGCCGGCAAGCCGCCAGGAGCGGGTCGGCCTGAGCTTCGTCAGAGCGCAGCCAGGCGATGGTCTCTGGGGCCAGCAGCGTGACCAAGCGCGACAGCGCCCCCCTCATGACCAACTGGTTGGCTTCAACCTGACGTTGAAGCCGGGACTGTTCGGCTTGCCGAGTTTGCGCCATTTGCCGAGCAACGTAGGTTAGCGCCAGGCGGTGGAAGTTCTCCAGCCCGCTCCAGGTCGCATCCTGCTCCATAAAAGTGCCGGTATCCAGCACATAAAGGCTATTGGGGTCGGCAGCGCGCAGCCAGCTTTGACTGGACAACGGGAAGTAGCCGTTGGTCAGAGGATAAGACGCCAGCAGCAAATCCGGCCGGCTCACAAATTGAGCCTGACCACTGACCGGCTTGACCCAAATTACTTGATTATCCGGCAGCGCGACACATCCTTCCGCTACCAAAACAGGCTCGGGGCTGGGGGCCAGCCGGACATCCCCCGCCGGAGGCCGCTCTTTGACCAGCCCGGTGGAAAGCTGGGTGATCCAATCGTCCAGCAGCGCCGCCGCGATAGGGGCAAAATCGGTATCCTGAGCCAGTTGTCTGAGCCGGGATTGTTTGGCCTGGAGCAGGCGTGTGCCATCCGCGCCCACGGCCAGCAGCCCTACCGACGCATCCGCCAGCGCCATGCCAAAAATGGCTTGACCGGCCTCCACCGAAAAAAGATAGCTCCGCGCCCCGCTGATCTGGCCGTTTTGCAGCGGCACGGCAAAAATATCCAGCCGGCCCAGGTAGATAACCCACAAGCCATCAGGATCGTTGAGCAGGAAAGGCTGGTGTCCGCCGACCTCATAAATTTTACCCCCACGCGATTGCAGTCGAAACAGAAATACATCTTCCACCGCCGACTCTTCGTCGGTTTCGGTTTTGTCGGCTTCGGCCAGCAGTTTGAGCGGCTTGAGTTGAACTTTTTTCTGGCTCTCTTTTTTGGCTTCCTCGGCCCGGATGAGGTTGGCGTAGGGGCCAGTTTCTTTCATCATCTGGCTGTGCGTTCCCCGTTGCACCACTCGGCCCTGCTCCAGCACAATAATTTCGTCGCAGTCGCGGATGGTGCTGAGCCGGTGGGCCACAATCAGGCAGGTGCAGCCGCGCCGCCGCAGATTTTCGTCAATTTGCTTTTCGGTGGTCGGGTCGAGGGCGCTGGTGGCCTCGTCGAGTACCAAAATGGTTGGGTTGCCCACCAGCGAGCGGGCAATTTCCAGCCGCTGCCGCTGCCCGCCGCTAAAATTGCGCCCGCCTTCCTCAATCTGGCTGTCGTACCCGCCGGGCCGAGCGGCGATGACTTCGTGGATGCAGGCATCTTTGGCCGCCTTGACCACCTGCTCTTCGGGAATGGTCGAATCCCACAGGGTCAGATTTTCGGTGATGCTGCCTTCAAATAAAAAAATATCCTGGTCAACTACGGCCAGGGAGTTGTTTAGGGCCGCCCGCGACACCTCTGAGCGGGGCCGGCCATCCAACCGGATTTCGCCCGACCACGGTTCATACAAACCGGAAACCAATTTGGCAACGGTAGATTTGCCGCTGCCCGAACCACCGACCAATGCGACCCGGCTTCCTGGCTGAAGGGTCAGGCTGAAATCCTCGATCAGCGGCGGCGCCAAACGGCTGTAACCAAAGGTGATATTTTTTAGCTCAATCTGGCCGGATAGTTTCATCTGTGGCGAAACCTCAAAAGTTTTTAAGACCTTTGAGGTTTGATCTGCGGCAACGACTTGCGGGTCAACCTGATATTCCAGCACATCGTCCAGCCGGTTCATATCCCCTTCAACCTCTTGCAGCGTGCTGCCCAATTGCACCAGCCGGTTGAAGGGGCCAACAAAACTGGTCATCAGACTTTGGAAGGCAATGAGCATACCCATCGTCAACTGGCCTTCGATGACCCGCAGCCCACCCAAACCCAGAATCGCTACGCCGCTGATAGCGGTCAACAGAGGTGGCACGGCCAGCAGGTATTGGGTATAGACTTCCAGATTTTGCTGGGCATTGACCATTTTGGCCTGGTAGCCCGACCACTGGGCAAAAAAATCTGATTCCGCGCCACCGGCCTTGAGTGTTTCGATCATTTGCAGGCCGTTCATCGAAGCGCCGACAAATTTGCCCCGTTCTTGCAGCAGCCGCCGGTTGCCGTCTACCCGCCGGCGCGAAATAAAACGCAGCGCCGCCAGGTTAAGGCCCACAATCAAAATGCCGACGGCGGTCAGCAGAACATCATATTGCAGCATCAACAAAGCGTAAAAAACTACCATCACCAAGCTGATGATGGTGGTTGCCAGCTCGCCGGAGAGCAGTTTGGCCACTTCGTTGTTGATAGCTACCCGCGAGCCGATTTCGCCGCCGTAGCGTTGGGTAAAAAATTCGATGGGCAGGCGCAGGATATGCCAGAAAAATTTACTGGAACTGCTCAAGGCCAGCCGGGTTTCGAGGCGCAGCAGGTAATACTCTTGCAGCCAGGCCAGCACCGCATTAACCAGCGCCGTCAGCAGCATGGCCAGCAGCAGCGGTTTGATCCACTCTTGCCGGCCCTGGATGAGAATATCATCCACAAAAATGCGGGTCAGGCTGGGGATGACCAGACCGGGAATCACCAGCAGCAACCCGGCCAGGACCACATAAACCAGGGCCATCTCCGAGCCGGGCAGCCGTTTTTTGAGGGCGCTGATGATGCTGGGTTTTTGTCCGCCCTTTTGAAACTCTGGCCCAGGCTCAAAAACCAAAACCACGCCGGTAAAGGATTGGTCAAACTCTTCTTTGGAAACCGTGCGCGGCCCAGAGGCCGGGTCGTTCAAATAAACTTTGTCGCCCTTGAACCCTTCCAGCACCAAAAAGTGGTTAAAGTTCCAGTGGACAATCAACGGCAGCGGCAGGTCGAGCAACGCCTCCGGTTCTTTTTTGAAGCCTTTGCCTTGCAGCCCATATTGCCGAGCCGCCTTGAGGACATTGCTGGCCTTGCTGCCATCGCGGGATACGCCGCAAGCCACCCGCAGTTCTTCCAGCGGCACAATATGGCCATAATAGCCCAGCACAATCCCCAATGAGGCCGCGCCGCATTCCACCGCCTCCATTTGCAGCAACGTCGGCGTTTTGACTCGTTTGTTGGTTTGAGAGCGAGTAGAATTCTGTATCAAGTGGTCGTCCTTGAAAAAGGGAACTGCGGGAGTTAATTTTTTTCAGCCCCTTTAGTTCCTATAAGTTCCCTCAGTTCCCTCTAATACACCTGGGCGGAAGTAGGTCTATAGGTTGTAGTGGCGACTTCAGTCGCTTAACCTCTTCAAAACGACTAAAGTCGTTACTACGATCTATGGGGTCATTTACGCCACAATACGCTAGTTGATTCCCATCGTTTCTTTCAACAGCGGCAGCACCATACTGAGAGGGCGGCGGCGCTCGACGACGATTTGGGCCGAACAGAGCGTACCATTGGCAATGGTAATATCCGGCGCTTTGGAGGACCATTGATAGCCGCTGGCTGTGGTTGCGTCGGGCAGCAGTTCTACCTGAACCTCGATGGGGGTATCAATGGTAACAAACTTGTCAACCAATTCCTCGCTGCCCAGCACCCGCAGCATGCCCTGACGGCTGGCCGGAAACTCACCCACCGCAGTTACCCGGCCCAGAATAAAGCCAAATTCCTCGCGCTTGACGGTTGAGGGCGAAATCTGCACTTCCATACCCGGTTTGATTTTTTTGCCTTCCGCTGCCGGCACATAAACCACTGCGTCGGCAGTAGCGTTGGTTCGGCTGGGTTCGAGGCTCAAAATAGGCGTCCCTTCGCTAACTACACTGCCCTCACCGGCTCGAATTTCGACCACTCGTCCGGCATAGGGGCTGATAACGCGCGAGTTTTCGGTTTCGTTAGTGGGGGCCAGTCGAGCCACGACTTGGCCGGCCCTGACCACATCGCCCACACGGACATGCAGCTTTTTGATCTGCCCATCACTGGCAACAAAAATATTGGCAACGCCGCCGGTTCGCAGCAAAATACCCTGCCCGTCCATCTGAGCCGGAATTGTGCCAAAAATACTCCAGAGGAGAGCTGCGGCCACCAACCCGCCGACCGCCAGCAAAGCTAGCCAGCCTTTGGGGGTAGTGACCTGCATCAATTGATCCAACTGCTCCGGCGACGACAACCGCTCCAGGGCAACCTGGCGAAAAATAGATTTTTTGGCTTGCATCGGCTTTGAATACCCCACTTTCAAAAAAGTTGGGTGCGTAGTGCGTGGAGGGTGGCTTTTTACGCACTACGTACCACGCACCATGTATCCCATCATAAACCTATTTCATTGCGTTTCTACCGGCACAAGAATTTGAAAATCAACCAGCTTACGGATCAGCGAGGGATTAATTTTCACTCCTTTTTCGGTGGCGGCGCACGCAACAGCCTCAGTGATGGGACGGCCATCGAAATAAGACAAAATTTCCCAGACCGGCTGGGGAATTTTGAGTAAATCGGTATTGATGTAACTCTGGACCAGGCTAGCTTCAGCCTGTATCTGGACAATCTGAAAGCTGCCCAGGCGCAGGCGCTCCGGCAGCGCATCTGAGAGCAAATTTTGGTGGGCTTGCCCGGTTAGCCTGGCCCACAAGCGCAGTTCCGGCCCGCTGATAGCGCTGATATCGGCCCAGGTCAGCGGTTCGACCAGCCGGGCACAGGCCTTAAAATAGTCCAGTTCCCGCCCGGCCCATTGACCCCACAGCTTGCGTTGGGTTTCTAACTGCAAATGAGATTCTTCCTGCTCCAATTCGAGCAAATAGATAATTTGAGTTGACTCTTTGGCGGCTAAAAATTGGCGCAGCACTTCTAACTCAATCCCCAGTTCCAGGGCGCACCAGTAAACCAGATCGCGTTCGATGATCACTAATAATTGTTTGAGCGTATCCCAAAACTGTTTCCCCAGCGCGCCCCGTGTATGTTTGCAAAAAAAGGTAGTACAAACAGCCTCGCGGTAACGCCAGATGCTGCACAGCCCGCCATCCCGATCCAGATAATACGGGCAGCGCAGTCCGGTAATGCGGCCAAAAAAATGGTCGGTTGAGTCGTATTTGAGATCATAACTAGGGGAACGGTTCAGCCATAAGGGCGTGGCAATGCTGTCGGCTTGAAGGTAAGCGGCGAGGGCAGCCCGACCTTCAGCCTGCGCCGGGTCGTCGTCGTTCAAGATAGAGCCGACCAGAAAGTTGGGCAGTTCAGGGATATAAGTGCAGCATTTCGCTTGAGGATGGTAGTAGAGACTCGCTCCGTTGCCCGGACCATCGGGTGGGGGAAGCATAGCGCAGTTGAGACAGGTAGCGTTATGCTCCGGCGGAATTGGCCCATCAAGCGCGTCGGCCAGCCAGCCGGCGTAGAGTTTGGGGAGCATAATTTCGAGTTCTGTGCTCATTGGTTTAATTCTTTAGACGTGGTGCGTGGTGCGTGGTGCGTAGTTTAAGCCTACGCACCACGTACCACGCACCACGTTTATCCTCCGATCAATTGCTTCAAAATCCGCTCGAACCTGGCTCCGGCCAAATGAACGGTGTCGAGCACATTCTCATCCAATTCGTCGGCATAGTCAATCTCGGTCTCAAGCGACTGGCCCTGACCATAACCCAAACGGCTGACGGTACCGCGCAGCCGGTCGGACAGGAAGGTTGCCAGCGCGCGGTAAAAGCGGGCGGCAAAGCCGGGGTCTTGTTCCAGCTTGGCCGCCAACTGCCGCCGGGGAACAGCTAAGACGAAGGTATTTTCTGCCGCCGTGACCGTAGCCGAGGGCGGGCGAGCGTCAATAAAAGACATCTCGCCGACCATCTCGCCTGCACCCAGCCGGGCGATCTCCTGGTCGCCGAGCGCCCGCATAGAGACGGTCAAAGCCCCGTCGAGCACGAGGTATAGGGTGTCAATAGCCTGGCCTTCGTGAATGAGGGTTTTTCCGGCAGGAACTTGTTCCTTATGCCCGATTTTGATGAACCACTCGATGTCCAGATCGCTCAATTGGCCCAGAATGAAGAGTACTTTTTTCATTGACTAATGTAATAACTGCCTGTAGTGCGAGAGAGTCATAAATTGCTACTACCATCGGTAACTTATGAAGTTTCCCCCGGTTTGCGGCCAATCAGAATAGCGATAATGCCGCCGCTGACATCATCCAACTCTGCCTCGGAGAGTTCCCCGCTGAGGAGACCCACTATTTTGGCTGTGACTGCTTCCGCCGGGGCTGCGCCCAATTCCTGGGCCAGCATAGCCTGGGGATTTTGCAGTAAAGCCTGGTGAAACGTCTGATCCTGAGTGGCGCGTTGGATGAGTTGGGTTATTTGATTCTGGGTGTATTGAGTTTGTTGGCTCATAAGATTCTCCTGTTTAGATGAGTGAAACTAATGAATTATCAGGCTGTTTTATTGAAACCGACTCAAGCGATTGCTGGCTGAGTGAAGGATCGGCCAGCAGCCCTTGCTCAAATAACTGGTGCAGCAGGCGGCGAGTTTGCGCCGCCGGGACGCCGCAGATTTCAAGCAGAAATTCCAGTTCAGCAGCCGTTTTGTCACCACCCCGAATCATTTCACCCACTTGAACCACAGCCGCATCCCCTTTGAAGACGTGACTTTGATAGGCCGTCGAGAGGCGAAAACCGGCAGGGTCTGGCAGGGGCGTGAAGCTTAAATCGGGCCGGATTTGGACCGAAGCGGTGGGACGAGGCGTTGGGGACATGTGCGCCGCGATCATCGTTTCCATGCAGGTCTTCAATTCCTGAGCGTCGGTAAAAGCGACTTCGGCCAGGATGGCGTAGCCTGAGGGCCAGCGGTCGCTGGCGGGATAGGGCGTGATCAGCTTGACCCGCCGCTCGACCATGTTGATCAAAAAACCACTCACACAGGCCGAGGTGCCTGGCGTGAGCCGGTTGGTGGGCGCTTTATTCAGCTTCAAGTGGTCACGCACCCGCCCGGCCTCAAAAAGGCCGCATCTGTTTGCGCTTTGGCAATAAGGTTGGCATCAAATTCTTGACGAGAGGGAAGTTGGTTGCTCATTTCATGAATCCTTTTAGCTTAACCAGCCAGAATTATCGAAGCTGGCATTTCCACTAATATCGCTTCGCCCGCCGACCCGCTGCGCCCATTCAATCTCGGCGATTGGCTCGAAGGGCCGGGCCGCCAGGACCAGGGCTGCCTGACGACGGGTGAGCCAGAGGCGCTCGGTTGTGCCGGGCAGCCGCCGCGTATCGCGCAGCAGCCAACGGCCATCCGTCTCGTCATTCATGATCGTGCAGCCCACAATGGGGCATTTGAGGTCAACCACTGCTGCGGCGACCGCATCGGCCCAGGGACCGGCCTGCGTTTCCAGTTGTTTCAGGATGGGTAGGTCAAGATTAAAAGGCCGGGAGGCATGGGCCAGGCTGAACGCCTGAAGCCGCTCAACCGTCTGAACCTCTAGGGGGAACAAGCCCAAAAATGTCTCTTCTGTAAACAATCTCTCCGGCTCATAGCCGAACGGCGGGAGATCATAGGCGATGGCGGCAAAGAATCGCTCCCCAACCAGGGCATGCGACGGCATACAGAGAGCGATGTAATTGTCCACGCCGATGACGGCGGCCAGCATGAGGTTGGCATAGAGCACCCTCACTTGAAACCCGGCTTCCCTGGCGCAAGCTTGGAGAATATGCACGCCCAGTTCAGGCGCAGTCAACCGGGCGAAGGGGGACACGATGATCAAAGCATTTTGTTCACGGGGTAATAAGGTCAACTCAACCATAGCCTTTACTTTTCTCATCGCCTCATCTCAGATAGGATCGGCTTTCAAATCTAGTTGAGTTTATTGTGTGTACTATCTATTGAGTAGCCAAAGCGTAACCGAAAAGTGAGCCGCCGTCAACACCCTTTAGAGAGGAAAGGATACCTGACTTTCGTCAGGCAAGGTCTTGACCCGCCTTTTTCCGGCGCTCGCCTGGCGATGAACTGATACGGTTGGTTTACTCCCAAATCGGCGGGCAGATGGGGTCAACATGCGAGAGGCCAAACTTCAATGGCCTTGAAGTCGCCCCACCGCTGACTTGCTCCAGACTCTCGTCGGAAAGTTCAGCTTCAGCCGGAGGGGGAAGCACCAGATAAAGGGTCGTGGCCGTTTCCTCGACGACCTTCACTTCCAGCCATTCCGGCAGGGCGAAGCCTAACTCCTGTTCAATCGTCGCCATCGGCTGGCTCAACAGCGCCTGGCGGAAGGCCGGGTCGGCTTTGGCTTTGGTAATCAACATGGTTTCAAATTCTTGGCGTTGCATGCGTCTTTCCTTTCTTGCTAAAAGTTTTGGAGTTGAACCGGCGCCCAACTGGGGACCTTCACTTTTATCGCTTCGACCGATGGCCTACTTCGCTCCAGTTCGGCCTCGAACTTTTGGAGCAGTTCGGGGGCGGCCGTAGCCAACGGCACGTACCAGCCGTCGAGGACAACGCCGACTTTGCGCTCCAGCGCCCACTCAATCTCGGCCGTTGAGGTGAAAGGCCGGGCGGCCAGGGCGACGGAGGCTTGTTGAGGGTTGAGCCAGGCTCGCTCGTCCACGCCGGGCAGGCCACGAGTGTCTCGCAGCAGCCAGCGGCCGTTGGCTTCACGGGTCACCATCAGCAGCGGCGGCGTGGGTACTCGCAGGGTGGGCGAGAGAACCAGTTCGGCTTGCCAGGCCGCCCGCCAGGCGTCCACCTCGGCCTGGATTTCGGCCATCAATTCCGGGTGCTGGTGCGCCTCGCAGGGGTAATCGGCCACAAAATGGTAGGCGACCTGGGCCGGGTCAACGCCGTCGGGCAGAAATTGGGCGTAGCCGCTAAAAGGTTGGATGGCTGTGATGCCGTAGTCGGCCGGATGGTCAAAGTAAGGGCTGAAGCGATCAATTAATAGATGCAACACCCTGTTGGGTGGCTGCAAGTGCCGCAACAGGGGCAGCAGGGCCAGGGTTTCCTGGTATTCCTGGCGCTGATCGCCGGGGAAGCCCCACAGGATATTCCAGATGAGGCGAAGATTGGCGGCGCGAGCGTAGCGCAGCAGGGCAATATTCTGGCGGGCCGAAACACCCTTCTTCATGCGCTTGAGAAAGGAGGAGGAGAGGGCCTCGATACCGGGCTGAATGTCGGTAACTCCGGCTCGCTTCAACAGGACCACCTGTTCCAGGGAAAGATTGGCTTTTTGTTCATAGAATAGCCGCAGGCCGGGAATTTCGGCCTCAAGCCGGGGCAAAAGAGTCTTGAAGTAGGCGTGGGGCATAATGTTATCGGCCATAACGATTCGCCCCGCGGGATATTGAGCCGCCAACTGCTTCAGGTCGCTAATGACTTTATCAGGCGACTTGGCCCGGAAAGCCATGCCCAAACCGTTGAGACCGCAAAAGGTGCAGTGGTGTTTCTGACCCCACCAGCAGCCACGGCTGCTCTCGTAGGGCAATCCCAGATAGTCAGGTCGGGCCGCCAGTTCCGGCAAATACCGCTCCAGTTGCTCGTAATATTCGGTAAAGTCAGGCAGCGGTAGAGCGTCGAGCTGGCGACAGGGTTGGCCGTAAATGATCCGCTCAGGGGGTGGCTGACCGGCTCTGATCTGGCTCAAAAAATGGGGAAAGGTGGTCTCACTTTCGCCCGAAAATATGTAATCTATGGTCGGGCTGAGGCTGGCTATTCCCTGGGCCATCTCCCCTTCACAGTTCGGCCCGCCGATAATGGTCACCACAGACGGTAACAGGCGTTTGACCCGCCTGAGCAAAGCGATGCTGGCTGCCGTCTGCTCAAACAGGGTAGTGCAGCCAACCACCTGGGTCTGGCGCTCGACGATGGCGGCCGCCATCATATCAGCCCACGGGCCAGCATACGCTTCCAGCCGGCGCAGGGTGGCCAGATCAAGGTCAAACGGGATAGTCTTTCGCTCTCGTTCTAACATCCGCTCCGGCTCACGGCCCAGCGGCGGCAGATCAAAGGCGCTGGCGGCAAAAAAACGTTCCCCCACCAGAGCGGCAAGGGGCGCATGCATGGCGACGTAATTCGACACGCCCATGACCGAGGCCAGGTGGAGGTTGGCATACACCAGGCCGACCCGAAAACCGGCTTCTCTGGCGCAGGCCTGGAGGAGATGGACGCCCAACGCGGGGGCATTCAGCCGGGCAAAGGGCGGCACGATAATCAGCGCATCCTGCCCGCGAGGCAGCTCCGGTACTTTAAACATAGACGCTCTCTTTCGGCTGTAATTTTAGCTCCAGGATCAACCCCGATTGCTCTGGTTCAGCTTCAAACATTTGAAGTAAACCCGGTTCAGCCGTAGCCAGGGGGACGTACCAACCGTCGAGGGCAACGCCCACTTTGCGCTCCAATGCCCAGGCGATGTCGCCGGCCTGGGCCAGGGGCCGGGCGACCAGCGCGAGTGAGGCTTGCCGCTGGGTGAGCCAGGCGCGCTCCTCCACGCCCGGCAAACCGCGCGTATCCCGCAGCAAATAGCGGCCATCGGCCTCGCGGGTGACGATCAACAGGGGTGGGGTGAGCATCCGGACTGCGCGCGATAACTCGACTTCGGCCTGCCAGGCCGCCTGCCATGCTTCCACCTCGCGCTGGATGGCCCTAATCAACTCTGGGTGCTGGTGCGACTCGCACGGATAATCGGCCACAAATTCATAGGCCACCTGGGCCAGATCAACCCCGGCGGGCAGCAGGCTGGCATAGCCGCCCAGAGGCTTAATGGTTTTAATGCCGTAATCGGCTGGGCGGTCAAAGTAGGGGCTGAAGCGATCAATCGCCAGGTGATGCAGCCCGCTGGGCGGCTGCAGATGGCGCAGCAGCGGCAAAAGATTCAAGGTTTCCCGATACTCCTGCGCCTGGTCGCCGGGAAAACCCCATAATAGATTCCAGTAGACTTCGATATTGAGCGAGCGGGCGTAGCGCAGCAAGGCGACATTCTGGCGGGCCAGAACGCCCTTGTTCATCCGTTTGAGCAGCGAGGAGGAAAGGGCCTCGATGCCGGGCTGGAGTTTGACCACGCCGGCCTCTTTCAGCGCCCTCATCTGCGCCAGCGAAAGGTTGGCCTTGAGCGCATAATACATCTGCAAGCCGGGTATTTCTGCCGCCAGGCGTGGCAATAAAGTTTTGAAATAGGCATAGGGCATAATGTTATCGGTCATCCCGACCTGGCGCAGGGAGTGTTTGGCCACCAGTTGTTTCAAATCGCCAATCATTCGGTCGGCTGATTTGGCCCGGTAGCCCATGCCTTGACCGTTGAGACCGCAAAAGGTGCAGTGATGTTTCTGGCCCCACCAGCAGCCGCGACTGCTTTCGTAAGAAAGCCAAAGATAGTCGGGTTGGCTGGCCTGGGCGGGCAGAGTCTGCTCAAATTGCTGGTAAAATTCGGTCAAGTCGGGGGATGGCAGGGCGTCGAGGCGCTGGCAAGGTTGGCCATAGATGATGCGTTCGGCGGGCCGCTGCCCGGCCTTGATCTGGTGCAGAAAGTCTACAAAGGTAGTTTCGCTTTCGCCGGAGAAAATATAATCTAACGCCGGGCTGAGGCTGGCGACCCCCTGGGCCATCTCCCCCTCGCAATTGGGGCCGCCGATAATCGTGATCGTTTGCGGCGATAGCTGTTTGATGCGCTTGAGCAGGGCCACGCTGGCCGCCGTCTGCTCGAACATGGTGGTGCAGCCAACAATCGGGCAATTGAGCGCGGCCACACCGGCGGCCACGGCTTCAACCCAGGCTGCCGCCTGAGCCTCTACCTGTAACAGCGCCGGCAGATTAAGCGCCGGTTGACGGCCCGACCGAACCCGGTCAAACATGGGCATCAGGCGGCGCTGCGCCTCCGGCGGCAGAAAACGGAGATGTAGGGCGTAATCAAACATTTCTTCCGGCTGATGCCCCAGCGGGGGTAAACCATAGGCGCTGGCGGCAAAGAGTCGCTCGCCAAACAGCGACAAAGGCGGGGCTTCGCAAATATCGGTGTAAGTTTCCGGGCCAAGGGTTGCCCCCAGCCAGAGGTTGGCGTACAGCACGCGCACCTGAAAGCCGGCTGCTCTGGCGCAGGCTTGCAGCACGTGAACCCCCAGGGCCGGTGCGTTCAACCGGGCAAAGGGCGGCACAATAATCAGAGCATCGCTGGCAGGGACAAAGGGGCTAAAATCAAACATTTTATCTCCCTGGTGATAAGGCGCGGTTTGGAGTCCAAAGCATGCTTTGGACTCCCCCTATCTACCTGAAATACACCCTAAATAAAAACGACGGCGTTAACTCCCTTCTTCTCAAAAAGCGACGATTGGCCGCCGGAGATTGTGTCCAACTCAGATTCAGAAAGCTGGTCTCCGGCGGCCGGCAGCACCAGATAGAGGGTGTCGGAGGTTTCCTCAACCACTTTTACCTGTAAATTCTGCGGTAGAGTCCCGCCCAACTCTTTTTCAATCGTCATCTTGGGGTTGCTCAACAACGCCTGCCGAAACGAAGCATCGGCTTGCGCTTTGGCAATGAGGAGTTCCTCTGCCTCTTTTCTACTTTGAACTTGTTGCGACATAGCTTTTTCCTTTCTTTGACTAGGTTTGGTTTTATGGCCAGGGGCATTTGCCCTCGACTCAACTATATAATTCTATTGGCGCGAGCTGTAAGGTTATTGGCTTGGGCTGCGGCTCAAACTCTCGCAGCAAGGTCGGCTCGGCCGTGACCAGGGGCACGTACCAGCCATCGAGGATGACGCCCAGCTTGCGCTCCAGCGCCCAGGTTATCTCGGCGGACGGGCTGAAAGGCCGGGCGGTCATGACTGCCGCAACCTGGGAGCGGGTGAGTTGGAGGTTGTCCGTTGTGCCGGGCAGTCCCCGCGTATCGCGCAGCAGCCAGCGCTCGCCGGCTTCGCGGGACACGGTCAACATCGGCGGGGTGTGGATACGGATACCGGGGGCCAGGCTGATGCTGCTTTGCCAGGCAGCCTGCCAGGCTTCTACCTCGCGCCAAATTTCTTCAATGAGGTCAAGACAGTGATGCGAACCGCACGGATAGCTGGCCGTAAAATGATAAGCCACCTTGGCCGGGTCAACCCCCGCCGGCACAATCTGGGCGTAGCTGCCATAGGGCCGGACGTGTTCGATGCCGTAATCGGCCGGACGGTCAAAGTAGGGGCTAAAGCGATGGATAGATAAATGATACATGCCGGTGGGCGGCTGCAAATGGCGCAGCAGCCGGATCAAGGCCAGCGTTTCTTCGTACTCTTCGGGCCGGTCGCCGGGGAAGGCCCACAGCAGATTCCAGACCAGGGGCAGGCCGGCCGAGCGAGCATAGCGCAGGAGGGTCACATTTTGGCGGGCCGACACACCTTTATCCATCCGCTTGAGCAGCGACGAAGAAAGCGCTTCAATGCCAGGCTGAATTTCGGCGACTCCGGCCTGCTTCAGCGCCAATACCTGCTCCAGGGATAGATTGGCCTTTTCCTCAAAGAATAATTGCACGCCGGGCACTTCGGCGGCCAGGCGAGGCAGAAGAGTTTTGAAGTAGGTATGAGGCATAATATTGTCGGTCATATAAATCCAGCGGGTTGGGAAACGGGCCAGCAGGTAGTTCAGGTCGTCAATCACTTTCTGGGGCGATTTGGCCCGGAAAGCCATCCCTTGACCGTTGAGGCCGCAGAAGGTGCAGTGATGTTTCTGGCCCCACCAGCAGCCCCGGCTGCTCTCATAAAGCAAGGACATCTGCGGTAGTTTGGCTGCCTCTGCCGGCAGGTATTGCTCATATTGTTCGTAAAACTCGCTGAAATCGGGCGGCGGCAGGTCATCGAGATGCTGGCAGGGTTGACCGTAGATGATGCGCTGGATAGGAAGCTGGCCCAGTTGCATCTGGCGCAGAAAGGCGACAAAGGTATCTTCACTCTCGCCTGAAAAAATGTAATCCAGGGCCGGGCTGAGACTGGCGATGCCTTCGGCCATCTCGCCTTCGCAGTTGGCCCCGCCGATAATGGTGATAGTTTGCGGCGACAGGCGTTTGACCCGCCGGAGCAGGGCAATGCTGGCCGCTGTCTGCTCGTACATTGTCGTGCAGCCGACCACCCGGCTTCCGCTGGCAACAACGGCGGCAGCGACCGCGTCGGCCCAAGGAGCGGCCTGGGCCTCCAGCCGCTTCAAGGCCGGCATATCCAGGCTAAAGGGGGTAGGAGCATGCATCTGGGTGAAGGACCGGAGGCGTTCGGGTGTTAGCGTTTCGGGCGAGAACAGGCTGAAAAATGTCTCCGGTGTAAACATTTTTTCCGCTTCACAGCCGAGCGGAGGGAGGTCATAGGCGCTGGCGGCGAAGAAACGTTCCCCAATCAAGGCCAGCGTCGAGGAGCAGAGGGTCATATAATTGTCCACGCCGATCACGGTAGCCAGCATCAGGTTGGCATAGAGGACTCTTACCTCAAAGCCGGCTTCCCTGGCATAAGCCTGTAGGAGATGGGGGCCAAGCGTCGGCGCATTCAGCCGGGCAAAAGGCGGGACGATAATGAGCGCATCGCCCCTGCCAACAGGAAAAGGCTTAAAATCAACCATGTGTTCCCCCATTTAGTTCACTAACAATAGTCGAAACGGCATTGAATTTGGCAGCTCTATCCTTATCGCTTCGCCCGTTGACCCACTTTGCCCTACATCACTCTCAAACTCCCGGAGCAGTTCGGGGCCAGCCGTGGCCAGGGGTATGTACCAACCATCCCGAACAACACCAACTTTGCGGTGCAGCGCCCATTCGATTTCGGCGCTCGACTCGAAGGGGCGGGCCACCAGCGCTACCGCAGCTTGCCGGTGACTGAGCCAGGTCTCTTGTGTCGTGTCGGGCAGGCCACGGGTATCGTGCAGCAAATAACCACCGTCGGTTTCGCGGGTAACCCGCAGCAGGGGAGGAGTGCGCATGGTAAGGCTGGGCGACAATTTTATGGTAGCTTCCCAGGCGGTTTGCCACAGATCCAGTTCCCGCTGAATAGCCAGCATCAGTTCCGGTTGGCGATGAGACTCGCAGTCGTAGTCGGCCACAAAATGATAAGCAATTTGCCCCGGCTCCACTTCGTCCGGCAACGATTGGGCATAGCCGCCAAATGGCTCAAGCTGGCGAATGCCGTAATCAGCCGGGCGGTCAAAATAAGGACTGAAACGGTCAATCAAAAGATGGAAAAAGCCGCTGGGGGGCTGGAGATGACGCAGCAAGGGCAGCAAGGCCAGGGTTTCCTCATATTCCTGGCGCTGGTCGCCCGGAAAACCCCACAATAAATTCCAAACAAGCCGAAGATTGGCGGCACGGGCGTAGCGCAGTAAGGCGATATTCTGGCGGGCGGTGACGCCTTTATCCATCCGCTTGAGTAAGGAGGTGGAGAGGGCCTCAATGCCGGGCTGAATTTCAGCTATGCCGGCCTGCTTCAACGCCAACACTTGCGCCAGCGATAGGTTGGCTTTTTGTTCGTAAAATAACTCCAGATTGGGCAGTTCGGTTTGCAGCCGCGGCAGCAAGGTTTTGAAATAGGAGAAGGGCATAATGTTATCGCTCATCCTGATCTGGCGCGCCGGATACTTGGCTGCCAGTTCTTTCAATTCGCTGAGAACAATATCCGGCGATTTGGCCCGGAACGTCATGCCGTGGCCGTTGAGACCGCAAAAGGTACAGTGATGTTTCTGCCCCCACCAGCAGCCCCGGCTGGTTTCGTAGAGCAGGGTCAAGCGTTGAGGTTTGGCCGCCAGTGCGGGCAGGTATTGGGCACACTGCTCAAAAAATTCGCTAAAATCTGGCCGGGGCAGCGCATCGAGGTGATGACAGGGCTGACCGTAGATGACGCGCTCGGCCGGCCGTTGATTGGCCTTGACCTGGCGCAGAAAGTTTACAAATGTGATTTCACTTTCGCCTGAAAAAACATAATCTACAGCCGGGCTGAGTTTGGCGATGGCTTGCGCAACTTCTCCCTCGCAGTTGGAGCCGCCGATAATCGTCACCGTCTGCGGCGACAAGGCTTTGACTCGCCGGAGCAGGGCAATGCTGGCGGCGGTTTGTTCAAACATGGTGGTGCAGCCAACAATACGGCAGTTGCGCGCAACCACTTGCGCGGCTACTGTTTCAACCCAGGCTTGAAGCTGGGCCTCCAATTGTAAAAGAATTGGCAAGGGTGGCGGGGCATAGGGCTGAACTTGTTCAAACAGGGGGGTGAGGCGGCTCCTGACCTCTGCTGGGAGCAAGCCAAAATGGGTAGCATAATCGAACATCCGCTCCGGCTGGCGACCCAAAGGGGGCAAGTCGTAAGCGCTGGCGGCAAAAAGTCGCTCGCCTAAAACCACTGTGGCCGGAGTCTGGCAGATGTCGGTATAAGTTTGCGGGCCGATGAGCGCGCCCACCATGAGGTTGGCATACAATACCTTCACCTGAAAGCCGGCGGCTCCGGCGCAGGTCTGGAGGATATGAACCCCTAAAGCGGGGGCGCTCAAGCGAGCAAAGGGTGGGACAATGAGCAAGGCATCGCTGTCATCGGTAAAAGGATTAGCATCAAGCATTGAGCCTCGCTTATCAGAAGGAACCATTACCCCACCCATGCTGAAAATTTAGAATGTAAAAGCTAAATTTTTGCACTCCGAGAAAGTTAGAGCTACCCTGATAACAGCAACTTCGCTTTAATAATAAGCCTCCTTTTTCTTGGCGGCGGAATAAGTGCTAAGTGCTCCCCCGGCAATGCCGTCCAGGTCGGTCTCAGAGAGTTGATCCTCGACGGCGGGCAGCACCAGGTAGAGGGTGTTGGAGGTCTCCTCAACAACTTTCACCTGTAAACCTTCGGGCATAATTGCGCCCAGTTCCGTTTCAATGGTAGCTTTGGGGTTATTGAGCAGTGCTTGCCGGAAGGCCTGATCTGCCTGCGCTTTGGCGATGAGTTTCGCTTCGGCATCTCTTCGACTTTGCATTTCTTGGGACATAGTGTTTTTCCTTTCTTGGCTAATAAACCTGCTATTTTGAGACGAGAGGAGGTGTCTCCGGGGAAATTAATCAGAGTATAGAAACAAAGACCTCTCTTTACAAGACACTTTGGTTAGGCGCTTCAGCTATCTTTAGGAATAGACTTACCCTGACTAAAGTTAGGCTAGGACCAATACTTTTCAAATAAGGCTGTAGCATAGGGCCTTGTGCCCGCCCACAAGGGGCTAAACCACGTTATTTGAAAAGTATTGAGGCTAGAACGGGTTTTGACAAACCTACCCGGCCCACTATAATCCGAACCCAAGAGAGGAGTAAACCTATGGCCCACGATCCGATTAAAGATGCTTTAAATATGATGCCTTATGGTTTTTATGCCATCACCTCACGGAATGGTGATGAGGTTAATGCTATGGTTGCCAACTGGGTCACCCAGGCTTCGTTTGAGCCGCGCCTGATTGCCCTGGGCTTGCAGAAAACCTCCTATTCGCACGGATTAATTGAGTCGGGCCAAGTGTTTGCTGTTAATATTTTCAATAAGGCCGATGCCGAAGCCATCAAACCCTTTACCAAGAGCCGCTTCAAAAAGCCGGACAAGATGGAGAATGTGAACTACAGCGAAGGGCCGGAAACCGGCTGCCCTATCCTGGAGGCCGCCGCAGCCTACCTGGAGTGCCGGGTAGTCGGCAAGCTGGATGTGGATGGAGACCATGATATTGTGGTGGGTGAAGTGGTCGGTGGAGATGTACGCAAACCGGGCAAAGCGGCCGACAGCTTGACTCTGGTTGATTTGGGCTGGAGTTACGCGGGTTAGAACAAAGGCTCATTAAAAAGACTCACCCCTTTGAACCTATCGTCCCCTATTTTTTTGCTAAAAATCTAACGCTAATCTAACAGTACCTATGTATAATGGCTCGATAAGTAAGGAATACAGCGTGTAGAACGTCAAGTAACGAAGATTAGCAACAAGAAACGTCACGCGATAAGATAAGGAGATGATATGTTTAGTTCTTTTGAGGAACTGGTAAACCAAACAGACGGCGACGAAGCCTTTCCGAGTGAGCTGCCGATTCTGCCGCTGCGTGGCACGGTCGCTTTTCCGTTTATTATTATGCCCCTGAGCATTGGGGTGCCCCGATCTATCAACTTGATCCGCGCTGCTATCAAAGATAACAGCCTGATTGGGCTGGTGGTTTCCAAAGAGCCGGAAATCGAAGAACCCGGCCCCGAACAACTGTACGAGGTCGGCGTGGTGGCCCGGATTCACCGGGTGGTGCGGGGTGAAAACGATGCGCTACAGGTCATTGTCCAGGGCATCGAACGCTTCAAGATCGAAAGCTGGACCCAAACCGAACCTTTCCTGACTGCCAAAATCACCATGGCTCCTGATGTCGTCGAGGAAGGTAAAGCCACCGAACTGGAGGCGCTCAAACGGCGGGTGCTTGAACTTTCCCGCGCCATCGTCGAGCATATGCCGCAGGTCCCTAACGAGGTCAGCCAATTCCTGGAACAGATTGACAATCCGCGTACCATTGTTTACACCATTGCCTCTAATATGCGCATGAACCTGGAAGACCGGCTGAAACTGCTGGTCGAGGACAGTTTGCGCGAAAAAATGGCCCACCTGGTGCGGTTGATGACCCGCGAACTGGAGGTGCTGGAAATTGGCCAGCAAATCCGCTCTGAAACGCAAGAGGAACTGGATAAAACTCAGCGCGAGTATTATCTGCGCCAACAATTAAAAGCCATCCAGAAAGAACTGGGCGAAGGCGACGACGAAGCGGTCACCGCCGAATACCGCGAAAAAATCGAGGCTGCCGGCATGCCCGAAGAGGCCAAAAAAGAGGCCCTGCGCGAGGTGAGCCGCCTGGAAAAACTCCAGCCGCAATCCGCCGAATATGGCGTCATCCAAACCTACCTGGATTGGATGGTCAGCCTGCCCTGGAGCAAGTTGAGCGAGGACAACCTTGATATTCCTCACGCCCGCCAGGTGCTCGACGCCGACCACTACGACATCAAGGATGTCAAAGAGCGGATTCTGGAATATCTGGCCGTGCGCAAGCTGCGCCTGGAACGGCAACTGGATGACGAGCCGGTTGAGGCCGGACATGAGCAGGATCGGGCCGGCGGTTCCATTCTGCTCTTTGTGGGGCCGCCTGGTGTGGGTAAAACCAGCCTGGGCCGCAGCATTGCCCGCGCCCTGGGCCGCGAGTTTACCCGCATGAGCCTGGGCGGCGTGCGCGACGAAGCCGAAATTCGCGGCCACCGGCGCACCTACATTGGCGCGCTGCCGGGGCGAGTGATCCAATCGCTCAAGCGCACCGGCACCCGCAACCCGGTCTTTATGCTCGACGAGGTGGACAAGATTGGCTCCGACTGGCGCGGCGACCCCAGCAGCGCCCTGCTGGAGGTGCTGGACCCGCAGCAAAACTACGCCTTCCGCGACCATTACCTGGACGTAGATTTTGACTTGAGCCAGGTGATGTTCATCGCTACCGCCAACACGCTGGATACCATCCCGGCGCCCTTGCGTGACCGGATGGAGATCATCCAGCTTGATGGCTACACCGAATATGAGAAGTTGGAGATTGCCAAAGGCTATCTGGTGCCGCGGCAGGTCAAGGCCAACGGCCTGCGCCCCGATGAAATTCAATTCGAGGAAGCCGGTCTGCGCCAAATCATCCGCGATTACACCCGCGAGTCCGGCGTGCGCAACCTGGAACGCGAAATCGGGCGGGTGGTCCGTAAAGTGGCTACCAGAGTGGCTGCGGGTGAACTTACCGTCGCTAATGGCAAGGGAGCAGAGCCGGTCAAGATTGGCCCGGCTCAGGTGAGAGAGTATCTAGGCAAGCCCCGCTTCCACTTTGAGGCGGCGCTGCGCACCGAAAAAGCGGGCGTGGCCACTGGTTTGGCCGTCACCCCGGTCGGTGGTGATGTCCTCTTTATCGAGGCCGCCGCTATGCCGGGTAAAGACCGCCTGACTCTGACCGGCCAGTTAGGCGATGTGATGAAAGAGAGCGCTCAAATCGCCCTCAGTTATGTCCGTGCCCACAGCCAGGAGTTGGGGATTGACTCGGCCAAGTTCAACGACGCCGACATCCACCTGCATGTTCCCGCCGGGGCGGTGCCCAAGGATGGCCCCTCCGCCGGGGTGACGATGGTCACGGCGTTGGTGTCGCTGCTCACGGGTCGCCCGGTCCGATCCGACGTAGGGATGACCGGCGAGGTTAGCCTGCAAGGGCAGGTGTTACCGATTGGTGGCCTGAAGCAGAAAATTCTGGCCGCTCACCGGGCCGGTCTGCGGACGGTTATCTTCCCGCAGCGGAACGAAGCCGACCTGGATGATATACCGGACGATGTGAGCCAGGATATGACCTTCGTCATGGCCGAAACCATCGAGGAGGTGTTGGCTCAAGCCTTGAGTTCAGCCGTCCCCTTGAGTGAGGTAATGCGAGAACCGGTCAAGCCAGTACCAGCGGAAATGGTATTGAATTAACTCATTTGTATCGAGAAAATAGAATTTGTGAGAAAAGGGCTGCTCAAGTTAAGCAGCCCTTTTTAGCTGTCGCGGGGACTGACCCCACATCGTTTTAACCCTGTGTAAAAACAGAAGTAAGCCCCACTAATTTACTACTATTGATTTAATGGGTCCGCCAATCCCCATAACCGTACTACGCCATCTTCTGCAGCCGAGGCGAGCAAAGTACCATCAGGAGAAAAGACAACACTGTTGAGACGGGCAGTGTGACCCTTTAAAGTACGCAACAACACTCCATCGGCCACTCGCCAAAGATTAACGCTATTGTCGGCAGTGGACGACCCGGCGGCCAGGAGAGTGCCATCGGGCGAGAAATCCAAGTTGCTGACAGTATTCTTCTGACCTTCGAAGGTATGGAGCATTTTTCCATCGGTCACTTGCCACAGCCGAACCATTCCGGTCGCTTCGCCGGAAGCCACAAAGGTCCCATCGGGAGAAAAGGCCACGCTGGTAGCTGCGCCGAGATACCCGGGAAATGTTTGCCATAGCTCCCCTGTTGAAACTTTCCATAGTTTGACCGTTCCGTCGTCGGAAGCGGTAGCCAACACCGCCCCATCTGGGGAAAAGGCTAGGCTCAGAACCGCTCCGGCGTGTCCCTCAAAACTATGCAGTAACGTCCCATCGGATGCACGCCACAGCCGGGCGGCATGATCATAAGAGCCAGAAGCCAGTAAGCTACCATCAGGCGAAAAGACAACGCTATTTCGAAACAAACCGCAACTGATAACCGCCACCCGTGGCCCTTCCAGCCGGTGAAGCAAAACGCCGTCAGCCCGCCGCCAGACCCGAACCGTGTCATCCCACACACCCGGCGTTAGTACCCGGCTAACTGCGATCGCTACGGTTGTTCCGTCGGGCGAAAAAGCCACGCTGTCCACCTCTACTTCTCCGGGCAACGTATCTAAAAGCGTAGCACACTCTTTGGCAAGGCCGCCACACCCCGAAATTTGCCATACCTGGGCCACGCCGGTGGCACTTCCGGAGAGCAAAGTGATTCCATCGGGTGAGAAGGCCAGGCTATTAATCCCCTGGTCTGCTTGCTCTGCCGTTTTGCCGGTTGGGTCCTTGCTCCACTGGGCCAGAGAGGTTACTTGATGAAGGGTGTCGGCCGAGATAACACCTTTCGGCGCTGGGGACAGGGCAAAACTCTCGGAGGCCAAGTTGGCCGATGATAGGGTTGTTTGAAAGTAAGTGAGCACTCCCCAACCACTGCCAATCAAGCCTAATAGCAGAACAATTATCAACAACACGTCTCTCATTGCCCCGCTTGTTCGCTGTTGCTCTGGCATGGTTCCTCCTGCTTGACAATAAAAAAGCCCAAACTCCCAACCAATTGCTGGAAATTTGGGCCTGTGCTCTTACTTCGCCAACTTCTTAAACTGTGAAGGGAAGATTCGGCTTGACCCTATCGGTCTATCTACATTCTTCAAACGTATCGTTATCATAGCAAAAAAGTTACTCTCATGCAATAGTTCCAAGTACCCAATTAACTTAACTAGAAACAGTTGACATAGCTATCGCCGCTGCAAACAACTCCGGCTGTTCGTCGAAGGGAAGATGGCCGCAGCGAGGAATCAACACCAATTCAGTGTGAGGAGCAAGGTGGGCGAGCAATCTGGATTGGCTGCACGGCACCACCCGATCCTGTTCACCGGCAATAATGAGGGTCGGTATCTGTAGGCGTGAGAGGTGTGGCCGCAGGTCGGCCTGGCGGACCAGTTTGAAATTGCCAAAGAGAGTGGTCAGGGGGCAGCGGGCAAAGTCGGCCTGGGCCTGTCTGAAGCTGTCGGTCAGGAGCATGCGCGGGTCAGCATACCAATTGGCGGCAATCGGGGCGGCCAGCCAGGGGTAGAAGTTGTAGAGATCGAGCATTAATTGAGACCAGGGCTGGCAAATAATTTTCTCCCAGGGCAGCAAAAAGTCCAGGTAAGCCAGAAAACTGCCTTCAATGACCGGCGCAATTAAAATCAGCCTGCTCACCAGTTCTGGATGAGTCAGGGCCAGGCTCAAACAGAGCAGTCCCCCCATCGAATGGGCGACCACCACAAGGTCTCTTAAATGGAAGCGGCGACAAAATTGAGCCAGCAGGTTAGTGTAATTTTCCAGCGAGAACCACTCCAACGGCGGTTTGTCAGACCCGGCGTGGCCGGGTAGGTCGAGGGTATAGCGGCAATATTTGTCTAACATGGGCAGTTTTTTTTTGACCCACAAATCTTGCGACGAGGCATGGCCGTGAACCAGCAGCATAGGTGGGCCTTGGCCGGTAATAGTATAACGGATAGTCAAGCCATTAAAAGTGAAATTACCTACTGCATCTGGCAAACTTCCAACCCTCCATCCTTCCATTGTACCTCAGATTGACCGAAACCCTCAATTGAGGTACACTGACCTTGATCCAACGGCGGACACCTTTCTGTGTGTTCGTCGTTTTTTTTGAAGTACCGGATATGGCGCAATTAAGCTTCAAAGATAAACCCTGGCAGGAGTGGCCCGGTTTTCAGTTTGTCTTTTTTGATTGCGACAGCACCTTGAGCAGCATCGAGGGCATAGACGAACTGGCCCGGCACAAGGGAAAATTTGAAGAGGTCAAACGGCTCACCGACGCGGCGATGGACGGTGAAGTTCACTTGCAAAACGTCTACGACCGCCGGCTGGAGCTGCTTGGGCCCACCCGCGCCGAAATCCGCGAATTGGAACGCCGTTATCGTCACACCCTGGTCGGCGATGCGCTTGAAGTGATTCGGGCGCTGCAAGCAGCCGGACGAGACGTGTTTATTGTTAGCGGCGGGCTGTTGGAAGCAGTGCAGCCCTTTGGCGAATGGTTGGGCATCCCGGCGCAAAATATCCGGGCGGTTGACGTGCGCTACAACAGTTTATCGGGCCAATGGTGGGATTATCAACAGGATCGCTGGGGGGTGCGCCTCGATGTCGAATATCTCGACCCGGCTGATACGCCGCTGATTCAAACGCATGGTAAAATCCAGGTAGTGCAAGAGCTATTGGCTGGCCGGCAGGGGCGGGCCATGCTGGTCGGCGACGGCGTGAGTGATCTGGTGGCCTGTACAGCCGTAGATTTGATGGTCGGTTTTGGAGGCGTCATCACGCGGGAACGGGTGGCTGCGGAAGCGGATGTCTTTATCACCAGTTTCAGTCTGGCCCCGGTTTTACCCCTGGCCTTAACCAAAGCCGAACGAAGCGCCATGGCCGGCTCTCCTCACTCACCTGTTTTGACCAAAGGCGTCGAGCTTATTGAAACAGGCAAAGTAACCTTTAACATTTAACGTTCAACGTCAATACCTTTTAGGAGCAAATGCATGACTTACAAAGTCCTCATCACCGACGATCTCTCGCCTGAAGGACTGGCCCTGCTGGAAGCGGCTGAGGATATTCAATTCGACGTCGTTAAAGGCTTAACCCCGGCCACCCTGGCCGAGCAGATTCCCGGCTATGATGGCCTGATTGTGCGCAGCAGTGTCAAAGTAACCGCTGAAGTGCTGGCTGCCGCCGACCGTTTGAAGGTGGTCGGTCGAGCCGGCGTGGGGGTTGACAACATTGATGTTAACGCAGCCAGTATGCGTGGGGTGATTGTGACCAATACGCCGGGGGCCAATACCATCGCCACCGCCGAGCATACTCTGGCCCTGTTATTAGCCCTGTGCCGCCATGTACCACAAGCCCACGCCAGCCTGAAAGCGGGTCAGTGGGAGCGCAAAAATTTTATGGGCGTCCAACTTTATCGCAAAACCATTGGGATCATTGGCATGGGCCGCATTGGGGCGCGGGTAGCTCTACGCTGCCAGGCTTTTGGGATGGATGTGTTGGCGTATGATCCTTACCTGAGCGACGAAGTGGCCCACGACCTCAAAGTGAAGCCGGTAGACCTGGCCGAATTGTACGCCCATTCTGATTTTATCTCGCTGCACGCCGCCCTGACTAGCCAGACGGAGAAAATTATTGACGCCAAAGCCATCGCCCAGATGAAGCCGGGGGTGCGGATTATCAATGCCGCCCGCGGCGCGCTGATTGACGAAGCAGCTTTGATTGCCGGTTTGAAATCCGGTAAAGTGGCCGGGGCGGCCCTGGATGTATTTGCCGAAGAGCCATTAGCCGCCGACAGCCCGCTGCGCCATCTGGACAATGTCATCATTACCCCCCATCTGGCCGCCAGCACCGTCGAGGCGCAGCAGGATGTGGGTACCCAAATTGTAGAGCAAATGATAGACGCGCTGCGCGGGCGCGATTTTCGGAATGCCATCAACATGCCCATTGTGGATGCCCAATTATTACAACAGCTAAGACCCTTTCTCACCCTGGCCGAAAAAGTAGGCAGCCTGCAAACCCAACTGGCCGCCGACGCCATCCAGCGGGTTGAGGTGGAAATCAAGGGCGAAGAACTGAATGGTCACATCAAACCTGTCACCGTAGCCATCCTTAAAGGCTTGCTGGAGACGGTGCTGCACGAGACGGTCAATTATATCAACGCCCCCCACCTGGCCCGGCAGCGCGGTATCGCCGTCTCGCAAACCAGCGGTTTGCCCACGCCCAACTACCCCAACCTTATCACCTGCCGGGTGGTTTGGGAGGGCGGCTGCCGGACTATTGCCGCCACCCTCTTTTCCAACGACGAGCCGCGTCTGGTGCAGATTGACGAATACCACTTTGACGTGCGGCCAGAGGGTCAAATTTTGGTCATGAGCAACCAAGACCGGCCCGGCTTCATCGGGCGCGTTGGCACGGTTCTGGGTGAACACAACATCAATATTGCCGCCTGGCGCTATGGCCGCACGCATCCCTACGGCATGGCCCTATCCTTTATTCGGGTGGACAGCGATGTTTCTGACGAAGTGATGCGGAGTCTGCTTGATTTTGAGCCGGTGGTTTGGATTAAAAAAGTACAGTTGTAAAGCGAGATGTAACATTTGACAGAGTTGTGCGTCTAAAATATTGTAAACGTTGCTACTCAGCCTCATGTCATTTCGAGACCGAAGGTCGAGAAATCCCCCCGGTGCAACGGTTAAGAGCAAGATATTGGGGATTTCTCCCTCCGGTCGAAATGACATACCTGAGCAGTTAGTGTAAACAAAGAATTGTACTCCAAAAAGCTATTTCAAAGGAAAGACTATACTATGGCTAATGATACCACCATCCGTGAAACTGTTATTCTGGGTTCCGGCCCGGCCGGCTTGACCGCCGCTCTGTACGCTGCCCGCGCCAATTTGAAGCCATTGGTGATTACCGGCAATGAATTGGGCGGTCAGATTGCCACCACCACCGAGGTGGAAAATTTTCCCGGCTTCCCCCAGGGTTTGACCGGCCCGGAACTGGTCGAAAAGATGCAGGAACAAGCCGAGCGTTTTGGAACCGACGTAACGATAGATTCAATCCAGCAGGTTGATTTAAGCCGGCGTCCCTTCCGGCTCACGGGGCACAGCGGCGACTATTACGCCAAAAGCCTGATTATTGCCACCGGCGCCTCGCCGCGCAAGCTGGGTGTGCCGGGCGAGCCTGAGTTTGTAGGCCGCGGGGTGAGCTACTGCGCCACCTGTGACGGCTTTTTCTTCCGCGATAAAGATGTGGTCGTCATCGGCGGCGGCGACAGCGCCTTGCAGGAAGCCATCTTTTTGACCAAATTTGCCCGGCAGGTGACGGTCATCCACCGGCGCGACTCGCTGCGGGCCGGCTACACCCTGCAAGAACGCGCCCGAAAAAATGAGAAAATCGCCTTTATCTGGGATACGGTCGTGACCAAAATTAATGGCGATCCGGTCGTTACCAGCATCGAGTTGAAAAACGTCAAAACCGGCGAAAGCTGGACTCGCCCCACCGACGGCGTTTTTATCTTTATCGGCCATCTGCCCAACTCCTACCTGTTCCAGGGCCAACTGGCTATTGACGACCAGGGGTATTTGATTACCGACAAAGAACTGCGGACGAGCGTCGAGGGGGTGTGGGCCGCCGGCGAAATCACCGACCCGATTTTTAAGCAGGCCATTACCTCCGCCGGAATGGGGGCTGCCGCCGCCATTGCCGCCGAACGCTGGCTGGCCGAGCACGAAGGTGAAGCGGAACCGGCACTGGCCGTGAGTTAAGCTAATCAAGGATGTCTCAAAAATAGTCCACAGATTACACAGATTTCGCAGATAAAAAATTAAAAATCTGTGTAATCTGCGAAATCTGTGGATTATCATTATCGGCGACATGCTCAGATTCGTGAACACTCCTGAGTTTGGATGATTTTTACTTTGCTATCAGTTGTGGTAAAATCCCCCCCACTTATCGTTCATAATGTGATAGTTTGACCTCAGGGGGAAAATGAATGTTAGCCAATTAACATTCACCGGTCCGAAACATTCCGTTCCACTGTCCCTCCCCAATTCAGCCACGTTCGCTGATGCGCCTATACCTCTGCTGACAATTTATACGCTGGGCCGTTTTGCCGTGTATCGCGGCCCCGAACTTATTGAAGACTCGGCCTGGAAGCGGCGCAAGGCCAAAAGCTTGTTTAAGCTGCTGCTGTTGGCCCCCCAGGGCCAGCTTTTAAAGGATCAGGTTTTTGAATGGCTCTGGCCCGAACAAGACCCGGAACGAGCGGCCAACAACCTCCACCGCACCCTGTTTATCCTCCGGCGAGTGCTCGAGCCGGACCTCCACAACGCCGCCGACTCGCACTACATTTTCTTCAGAGACGGCAAACTTATCTTAAATATGGAAGCTGTCGCCTGGCTAGATGTGCTGGAGTTTGAACGCCTCATCCAGTTTGGCAGCCAGCAGCCCGACCCCTTGCCCCATTACGAAGCCGCCCGCTGTCTCTACCAGGGCGATTTTTTACCCGAAGATCTGTATGAAGATTGGGCGGGCGATTGTCGCCATAAAGTCCGGGCCGCCTATTGCGCTTTGGCCCAGCAAATGGCCCGTTTGTATCTTCAAGCGGCGGCTTATCCCGAAGCTGTCGCTTGTTGGCAGGATTTACTGCGGGTAGACTCCACCCACGAAGAAACCTATCGCCAGTTGATGCGGGTCTATGCCCAAACCGGCCAGCGTCACCAGGCGTTACAACTTTATCACCACCTGTGCCAAACCCTACGCCACGAGTTGGAGGTCGAGCCGGCCCCCGAAACGGTGGCCTTGTACCAGGCCATTGCCGAAAATCGCTGGCAGCCCCTCCCGGAACGCGCGCTGACAACCGAACCCATTCACCTGCCGGAAACAGCGCAGCGCCCTCTCCTGCTGGGGCGTGAAAACGAACTGCGCCATCTGACCGATTTGCTCCGGCAGGCTAAAGCGGGCTGCGGGCAGGTGGTGATTCTGAGCGGCGAACAAGGCGTGGGCAAAAGTCGCCTGGCCGAAGAAGTATTGGCCCCGGCCCAGGCTCAAGGAATGCAAGTCTTATCCGGCGCGGCCTACGAGCAGGAAGGACATCTGCCATACGGCCCCTTTGTCGAGGCTCTTCGCAGCGGCTTGACCGGCCCGGTACAGCAACGACTGCGCGAAAAGCTGGGCAGTTTGAGCCAGGATTTGGCTCGCCTCCTGCCCGAATTAACCGAAGCCAACCAGGCTTTGACGCCGCCGCTGGAACCTGAACTGGGCCAGGAACGCCAGCGTTTGTTTGACGCGGTGACGACGGCCATGCTGATCCTGGCCCAATCTGACGGCTTGGTGCTATTTTTGGACGACTTGCACGCGGCGGGCGAGTCGAGTTTGCAGCTTTTGCACTATCTGGCCCGCCGGATTAATCAAGCTCCTCTGCTCATCCTTTGCACCCTGCGGGCTGAAGAAGCGCCGCGCGGCAGCCCCGTAGCCCGGCTTTGCGCTGAGTTGCTCAGCCACCGGCTGGGACAGCGCCTTGAGTTGCTGCCGCTCAAGGGGAGCGAGGTTTCTCGGCTTTGCTCCGCCCTGTTAGGCGGTGGCAGCCTAGCCCCCGACCTGAGTGAGGCTATTTTTTATTTGACCGAGGGCAATCCTTTCTTTGTCCAGGAAATTGTGCTGGCGCTGCGCGAAACGGGCAAAATTGAACAGGCCAACAATTGTTGGTGTTTTACCTCCGGTCTGGTCGAGTTTGGGCGCAGGCTTGACCCGTCCGGCAGCGGTTTTGCCATCCCGGCCAGTATCCGCGAAACCATCGGCCTGCGCCTGGAACGCCTCAGCCCCGAAGCGTACCGCCTGGCCGGTTTGGCCGCAGTGATTGGCCGGGAATTTAGCTACACCCTGCTCCAGGCGGCCAGTCAGATAGAGCACACTCGCCAACTGGATTTGCTGGAGGAGATGTTGGTTGCCTGTCTGATTGAAGAGACGGGCGCCGGGTATCGCTTCCGTCACGGCTTGATTCGCCAGGTACTGTACGATGAGTTGACCATGCACCGGCGGGTCTGGCTGCACGGGCAGGTGGCGCAAGCCCTGGAACGGCTGTACGCCAACCAGCTCGATGAGCGCGCTGCCATTTTTGTCTATCACTACGAGCGGGCCGAACAGTATGACCGGGCCTTCCACTACCTTATCCGGGCCGGCGACCGCGCCCAGGCCACCTATGCCCCCCGCGAAGCGATGGATTACTACAACCGGGCCGTTGTTTTGTGCCAGGAACGGCGCGAACTGGCAACGGCAGAGACGATGGCGAACCTGCTCCAGCGACGCGCCCAAACCCATTTAACCTTATCCGATTTTGAGGCGGCCATTGTTGATTTGGAACAACTGCTGGAAAATAACCGCCGCACCCACGACCGGCTGCGCGAGGGCGAAGCCCTCTATCAGGTCGGCATTGCCCACTACTGGGCGCACCGGCTGGAACGAGCCGCCGCTTACCTGGACCAGTCCATCCAGTTGGCCCAGCAACTCCATTACCCCGAATTGCAGGCGAAGGCTCTAAAAATACGCGACATCCTGAACTCTACCCAGGGTGAGATGGCTCAGACCAACACCCTAACCAGGGTTACGCCCGGCGAAGGGGCGCAGATTTTACCCGCCGAGGAACATTGGGGGCTGGCCATGTTGGCCCATCTGCACAGCGATTTTGATATGGCCTTGCATCACGGCCAGGCCTGTGTCGAGTTGGGCCAATCCTTTTCCAATCCCTTCCTGACGTTGGGCGGCTATTTTGTGGTCGGGATGTCGTATGCCAGCCTGGGCCGCTACCAGTCCGCCCTGAATCACCTGCGCCACGCGCTTGACCTGTCTCAAACGGCTGGGGAGCGTTTCTGGCGGGCGCGGCTGCTGAATACGGTCGGTTGGGTCTACCGTGAACTGTTTGAGCTGGAGCAAGCCGTTCAGTTCGATCAGGCCAGCCTGGAACTGGCCCGCGCCGGCCAGCCCATCCTGAGCGAAGCTGAGGGTAATGCCCTGGCTAACCTGGCCACCGATTATTTGTTATTGCGGGATTACGAGGCGGCGCGGGCTTGCCTCAACGAGGGGCTAGACGGCTCGGCCGATAAACCTTTTATGCGTTGGCGCTACCGCACCCGCATGCTGGTCATCAAAGGCCGGTTGGCCCTGGCCGAAGGAGACGTGCTGGGCGCCCTGGCCGCCGCCGACGAATCGCTGGCGATGACCCGCACCACCCATGCCCGCAAAAATGTGGCTCGTTCCTGCAAACTGCGCGGCGACGCGCT
Organism: Anaerolineae bacterium; assembly: GCA_023151115.1. The sequence continues at coordinate 187,635 of JAKLJP010000009.1, read as the reverse complement.
CCTGGCCGCCGGACGAGTCCACAAAGCGCGGGACGCCTTGCGCCACGCTCTGGATATTGGCTTGAGCATCAAAAGCCCGGCCCTGACCTGGCCCTGCTACCTGAGCTTGGGCCACTTGGAGGAGCAAGCCGGCCGCCCCGATGTGGCTAAAACGCACTACTTCTGCGCCGTCCAGATATTGAATGAACTTTCAACCCGCCTGGACGACCCCGCTTTGCGCCGTTCTTTATTGGCCGCGCCGCCAGTGCAGTTGGTTTTTGAGAAGGCGGTTTGTTAGGTTTTGCTTAGAATGGGGAACATTTATGCCTCTCTATGAATATCTCTGTCACGACTGCCAGGAACGGGTCAGTCTTTTCTTCCGCAGCTTTGCCGAAGTGGAGACCAAACCGGCGGTTTGCCCTGAGTGCAGCGGTGGCAGCCTGGAACGCATTATCTCCAAAGTAGCGGTAGTTCAGGCTGGCAAAGGGGAGCAAGCCGGGGTGGTCAATTCCAGCCAGACTGCTATGGACACGAGCGATCCCAAAGCGCTGGCCCGTTCGATGCGCGAGGCCGGTCAAGGCCAGGATTTTGGCCGTGAATTTAAGGAGGTCGCCACCCGGCTGGAAGCCGGCGAGAAACCGGCGGCCATCGAGAAATCGCTTCGGAAACGGGCGGGCCAAAGTACGCAGACTCACTAAGGTAGGACAACTTGTAATACTCAGGCATGTCATTTCGACCGAAGGGAGAAATCTCCGAGGCCAATGTAGCCCGGTAGGGACGCTGCGCGCCGGCCTAGGGCCTCGAAACCTGTTCTGAGCTTGTCTAAGGATGACATGAGGATTTTGCAGTTACGACAAATTGTTAATTTGTCCCTGCCTTTGTCATAAAGAATCTCGACAAGCTGGCAGCTTGTCCTACAAAATAGCGCTCAGGTAAGTCAAAAGTCAGCGCCAGGTAAGCGGCGTCTGCTATACTTGCCTTACTGAGAAAATCTGTCCGAAAAACGTTTGCTGTTATCAGGGGGAACGTAGCCAAGACGCTCCACGTTTTTGGGAACCTCACTCAAAGCACCCCTTTTCTGAATGTCACACAAATCAAGTTAATATCCCCCGCCTGGGGAAACTTTGCCTGGTTAAAGGAGTGTTCACAATCCTGTGGCACACCATCAATAATGAAAAGGTAGCAAAGTAGCACGCCCTTTCCCCCTTCGGGGACGCCCGAAGGGGTGCGGCCAACACCCGAAGGGGGTGAGGTAGCAGAGATTTACCATCCCTGTCTACCGTCTACCGTCTACCGTCTACTATCTTCTCAGGAGGCTATCTATGGAAAAACGACGACGTGTCTTTGACAATCACAGTCATATTGGGCCGGTGCCCGGTTATGCCTATTACGGGCTGCCCCAAACGGTCAAGCCGACCTACGATTATGACACAACTGAAGATTATTTGAAGGGCATGGAGGAAAATGGCGTTGACCGCGCCCTGGTGATGTCCAATTATGGTTATCCCGACTCGGCCCAACCGTTCACCCTGAACCCACTGGTTGGAGAAAGCACGGCCAAAACGGATCGCCTGCTGGGGGCTATCTGGGTGTCGGCTTTGCCCAAAGACAAGGAGCGGACCACCGAGGCGCTCAAGCTCATCGGTCAGAAAGGGTTGATTGCCCTCAAGACAACCTGTTTGTTGGGCGGTACCTTCAACCCCGACCAGTGGGACGAACCCGCCGCCGAACTGTGGAATATGATTCTCAGCGCGGCGGCAGAGCACGATATGCCGCTGCACATCCACACCAGCCCCGGCGGCGGCTCCGACATTGATAACGCCCTGGCCCTGGTCCGCAAATACGGCCAGACCACCAAAATCCACGTGGTGCATATGGGTGGCGGCGTCAGTGGGCACATCAAGTTTGTGCCGCAGTTTTTCGATTTGGTCAAAGACGGCTACCAGGTTTACACCGACTCGTCCTGGGCGGTTGGCTTTGGCTCAACCTGGCTGCTCAAAGAAATCGAGCGCACCGGCATCGGGGCCGACCGCTTCCTCTTTGGCTCTGATATTCCCTGGAGCGACTTTGCCGGCGAGTATTGGAAAGTTGAAGGCGCCCCCATTTCCGAAGAGTTGAAGCAGAACGTCTTCTGGAATAACGCCGAGAAGTTGTATTCAAAGTTCTGGTAAGGGGGCTCCAAGATTTAAACCTAAAACGTGTTGCGTCTTGCGTGTTCCGTTAATCTTACGTAAGACGCAACACGCAAGACGAGCGTTGACAATTATTTTCTTGAAACAACCTAACTGTCGCTAACGAGGGCATGGGCCGCGGTGACAATAAGCAGCATCGCCCTCATTTATAACCAAGCAAATAACAAGCATCGAGAAAGGAGTTAATGTAATTATGGCAGTAGTAGAAATTCCCCGCCCCAAAGAAGGTGATTCGTTTGTTAATCTTGACGAAAAACTGTTTCCCGATCACAAGGTAACAAATGGCGAACGGGCCTTGATTATGATGCACACCGTACCGTTTGAAGGCTCGGTGGGGTTGGTTAACCTGCTCACGACCACCCGCATTGCTCGCAAAGGCTTCAAAACCAGCCTGGCGCTGTACGGCCCTGGCGTGCTCATGGCTGCCGCCGGCCGCGGCTTTCCTACGGTGGGACAGGAAGGCTTCCCCGGCAACCTGGCCATTAACCGCCAACTGCAAACTATCCTCAAAGAGGGCAGCACTATCTATGCCTGCCGCTTTGCCATGACCGCCCTCTATGGCATGCATGAGTACAACCTGATTGAAGGGGTGACGCCCTTCCATCCCCTGGATGTCCTCGACAGTCTCATTGACCACTGGAAAACCGGGGCGCTCATTCTCAATACCTGGACGTTGTAATTTTTATTTGTCACCGCGGCCTACTTTAAAGAGATTGGAGATTAGAGATTTAAAATCTCTAATCTCCAATCTCCAATCTCCAAATTGAGGGAATGTTATGGCCTTACAAGATATTCTGCTCGACTTGCAAAGTTATGGCGCTCGGATTGAGGTGCCGGTTGAACATCGAGGCCGGCGCGGTGGGGCCGGCCCTTCGGATGATAAGGCTTTTGTATTGGCCGGCGTGGCGGCGATGGTGCCGACCCTGGGTCAATTTGCCTCGCAGTCTCCTTACGCCGTTGTTGAAAATGAAAATGGGTATTACCTGACCCGCGACGGTCAGTTGATTATTCCGGTAGAGTTTCCCTCCACTCCGCGCTTCTATGCGCTCAAAACCGCCGACGACATCCCCTACTGGAAGATTGCCGTGCTGCACGGCCAGGATGTGCTGGCCACCACCGTATCGCAGCGCTGTGTGCGCTGGCGGCGCGAAGGAGAACGCTGCCAATTTTGCGCTATCGAGAACTCGCTGGAAAGCGGCAACACGGTGGCCCTCAAAACCCCGGAGCAGTTAGCCGAAGTGGCCGAGGCTGCGGCGCGGCTCGATGGGGTGCGCCATTTTGTGATGACCACCGGTACCATGAATTACCGGGATATGGGCGTCCATTACCTGGCTAAATGCGTCCACGCCGTTAAGGCCGCTGTGCCGGCGTTGGGTATCCAGGTTCAGTTCGAGCCGCCCGAAAACCTGGACGACATGCTGCTTCTGGCCGAGGCCGGGGTGGACACCGTCGGCATCCACCTGGAAAGCTTGAACCAGGAAACCCGGCGGCGCATCAGCCCCGGCAAGGCTGACATCCCTATCGCACGCTACTACGAAGCTTACCGGCGAGCCGTGGAAATTTTTGGACGCAACCAGGTTTCCAGCTACGTGATCGCCGGGTTTGGCGACAGTGAAGAAACCATTGTCAAAGGCTGCCGCCAGTTGGCCGAGATTGGCGTCTACCCCTTTGTGGTGCCGCTGCGCCCGATTATGGGCACACCCCTGCAAGATGCCGTTGCGCCCGACCCCACCTTTATGAAACGAATCTACAGCCAGGTTGCCGCCATCAACCGCCAATATGGCCTGAGCTGGCGCAACAGCAAAGCCGGCTGCACCCGCTGCGGGGCCTGTTCCGGCCTGACCGCTTACGAATAGGGGGAAAGATTAGAGATTAGAGATTAAATACAATCTCCAATCTCTAATCTCCAATGATTATGATGAACGAGATCATCTGCAAAATTGTCGAAACCGAGACCGAGCGCCAGGCTCATTTTGCCATCCGGCGAGCCGTGTTTGTTGAAGAGCAGGGTCTTTTTGTTGGCTCTGACGTGGACGAGCACGACGCCCACGCCATTCACATTATCGCCGTAGATCAGGCGACTGGGCGGGCAGCCGGGGCGGTGCGGGTGTACGAAGCCGAGCCGGGCATCTGGTATGGCGGGCGCATGGCCGTGCTGAAAGCATACCGCCAGCACCGGCCGGCGGTGGGGCCGCTGCTGGACCGCCTGGCCGAACGCACCGTCCACGAGCGCGGCTGCCGCCGCTTTCTGGCCTACATTCAACTACAAAATGTGCGCTTTTTCCAACGCCTGGGCTGGTGCTGTATCGGTGAGCCGGTGCTGCACTACGGTCAACCGCACCAACTGATGGAGGCCAACCTGTCTGCCCAGTTATGGCTGGAAACGCGGCCCGCCGCTCAATTGGCCCATGCCTGACCCGACCCGTCTGGAAGATTTGATCAGCGCCCTGCGGGCCGCCCCGGCCTGGCAGCGCAAACAAGAGATTGGCGTGCTGCGGGACGACCTGATTCCGCACCAGCCTTTGGTCGAAGGGCGGCCGGTTCAACTGGGCGATGATACGGCGGCGATTGAAACGGCAGACGGCTACCTGCTGCTGGCGGCGGAAGTAATTTACCCGCCATTGGTGCAGAGCGAACCGTACCTGGCTGGACGCTCGGCCATTTTGACCAATGTCAACGATATTTACGCTATGGGCGGCTACCCGCTGGCGCTGGTCAACGTCATCTTAGCCGAAAACACCGAGGCGGCGACCACCATCATGCGCGGGCTGCGCGATGGCTGTGCCCGCTACGAGGTGGCTATGGTCGGGGGGCATCTGACTGCCAACAGCCAGTTTGCCTCGGTGGCGGCCTGTATTTTGGGCCGAGCCAAAAAGCTGCTGAGCAGCTTCAACGCCCGCCCCGGCGACGCCTTGCTGCACGTCACCAACCTGCGCGGCCAGTTTCACCCGCGCTTTCAATTCTGGGACTGCTCGGCTCATCTGGCTGGGCCTGAACTGCGCCATGATTTGGCCCTGCTGCCCACCCTTGCCGAAGCCGGCTGGTGCGACGCCGGACGCGACATCAGCATGGCCGGGCTGCTCGGCTCGCTGCTGATGATGCTGGAACTGTCGGGGGTGGGCGCAGCGGTTGACCTGGACTGTATTCCCCGGCCCATGGAGGCTGAAGACCGTTTTCTGGATTGGCTGTTAGCCTTTCCCAGCTACGGTTTTGTGCTGGCCGTGCGCCCCGAACACGTGGCGAGGGTGCAGCAAACCTTTGCCAACCACGACATTACCTGCGCTGTGATTGGGCAGGTTGCGCCCGGTTCGCAGGTCAGCCTGCGCCAAAAGCAGGCTGAAGCTGTTTTGTGGGATTTTAGCGAAGAACCTTTTATTGGCTTTTCGCCAAAAAACTAAAGCTGAGTGCTATCCTGATTACTTTAGGCAAAAGACCAGGTTTTTTCATCACGAATGGCACAAATGAGCGAATATCACGAATATTTCGATGAGGTTTACTTAAAAATTGGCGTCATTCGTCCATTCGCGTTATTCGTGATTGAAACTATCGCATCGCTGGAAATAGATAATCTGCGGCGGTCGGCGGTCTGTCGTCGGCGGTCGTATTTCGAGGAGGGATCATCATGACCAAAATCGTTGTCGTCGGCGGCGGCGCGGCGGGCACGGGCGCGGCCACCATCGCCATTCAGCACGACCGCTCTTTGAGCGTCACCTTGCTGACCGAATTTGAAGATATTGCCTACAGCCCGTGCGGCATTCCCTACGTCTTTGGGCGCGAGATTGAAAAGTTTGACGGCCTGTTCATGCAAACACCCGATTTTTACAAAGAAATGGGCCTTGACGTGCGCCCTTGTACCGTTGTCACCCGGATTGATATGAGCGAGCGGGTGGTCTACGCCGGCGAAGAAAAATTCCCCTTCGACAAGCTGATTATTGCCACCGGCTGGGAATACGACCCGCCCGACGTGCCGGGCACAGACCTGGGCGGGGTGGAATATATCAAAAACATTCGCCGGGCCATGGAGTTGGACAAGCAGCTTGACCAGGTGAAACGGGCGGTTGTCTACAAAGCCAAGCCGCTCGGCCTGGAACTGATTTCGGCGCTGCCCCATCGCGGCATCGAAACCCATCTAGTGGACGAAGCCCCCTGGCTGCTGTCCGACTTTGCCGATCCGGATATGATGAAGCCGGTGCAGGACTCGCTGGAGGAGATGGGGGTCAAACTACACCTGGGGGCCAAGCTGCTGGGTTTCAAAGGGCAGAACAACCGCCTGACCAGCGTTGAGACCAGCGATGGCGAGATTCCCGCGGAAATGGCGTTTGTCGCTACCACGATGAAGCCGGCCACGGCCTTAGCCCAATCCATTGGCTGCAAAATCGGCTCCACCGGCGCGATTGTGGTGGACGACCACATGCGCACCAGCGTGCCGGATGTGTACGCTGCCGGCGCGTGCGTCGAGGTGATGCACGGCCTGCTCAAAATCCCCATCCAGTTGTTACCCGGCTCCTACGCCTACCCGATGGGTAAAATCGCCGGTTACAACGCTGCCGGCGGCGACCGGCCCTTCCAGGAAGTATTTGTGCCCTGGGGCATTATCGGCGGCAAGGTCCAGGTGGGCGGCGCGCTCATTTCGGAGACTATCGCCAAAGCGATGGGCATGCCCTACATCGTGGGTCGGGCAACTGGCATTACCGCCGCCCGCTACTACCCCACCCACGAAAAAATGCACGTCAAGCTGCTGGCCGACCCCAAGACGCACCGGGTTCTGGGCGCGCAGTTTGCCGGCGGCGATGGGGTCAAAGAGCGGGCCGACTTTATGGCCTTTGCCATCCGCAAGGAGTCAACGTTGGAAGAACTGGCAACCATGGAAAATGTCTACTCGCCGCCCATCGGCGCGCTCAACGAGCCTATTGCCCTGGCTGCCCAGGCCGCCCTGCGAGACGCGGCAGCGAAGAAATAACAAATTGTGAATTGTGAATAATGAATTGTAAATTGTGAACGAATTGGTAGCGTCAGAGGCTCATTAACAATTCACGATTGACAATTCACAATTCACAATTAGGAGATGAGATTATGGCGATTATCGGCAAAAAGTCCGGCCCAACCACCCTTCTACAAAAGTTCAGGGTTTTGACCGAGGGCTTGCTGATGGAAGTGGCCCAAAACAGCATGTTGAGCCAATATCCCCAAACCGGCCAGCCACCCTATCCCAAAAAGGGGCTGATTTACACGTTGCTGCGAATTTTCTTTCTGCCCGGCTTCAAGCTGACTCCCTGGCCGCTGCGCCACCGCATGATGCAGCTCTTTTTTGTTCATCCGCAGCAGCAGGGCTGGCCCAAGCACTCCTGGCCGCGGTCAAAGGACAATTGAGCATTCACGAACCTGTGGCACCAACAACAAAAACTTTAACCACAGATTTCACCGATTACACAAATTTTTATTTTTCTCTGAAATCTGCGCAATCTGTGGTTTATTTTCGAGAAGTCCGATGAGTCGAGTCAAAATTAACTGGCTGCGCGACTACCAGACCGAGATCGAGGTGCGCGGCCTGCACCACCTCAAAGGCGACGAAGCGCCGGAATACGGCGGCGAAGACACTGGCCCCATGCCTACCGATTACCTGCTGGTGGCCGTCGGAACCTGTATGTGTCTGGCTGTGGCTCACGTCGCCAAAAAGCGCCGGCTGACCCTGGGCCAGTTGAAAGTGGGCGTGTCGGCCCGCAAACATGAAAAGGAGTTCCGCTTCGACTCGATTGATTTGCTGATCCAGGCCGATCTGCCACCCGACCAGTTACAGCCGCTCATCGAGCAGGCCCGCCGGGTTTGTTTTGTCAGCAACACCATCACCGCCGCCTGCCCGATTAATATGGTGGCCGAGACGATTGAACCATGAGGCAAATCTATAAAAAATGGTCACAGAGACACTCAGAGAAACACAGAGGGGCACAGAGATTTTTCTCTGACTCTCTCCGCGTTTCTCTGCCTCTTCTCTGCGAAACTCCGTGTAAATCTGAGCAAGATGTGATGAGGATGAACCGTGCCGGAAATCTCTGTTGAGTTATTTAAAACGCCGCTGCAAGTCGTCAATATCGGCATCGGCACCTTTGCCGAAACGCTGCGCCAGCAGGACGTGCCGGTGGTCGAAGTGGACTGGCAGCCACCCGCCGGAGGCAATACCGCCCTGGTCGAAATTCTGAAACAGACCGACGGGACGCGGGAACTGGCCGAAAAAATTGATGCGGCCAACCGGGAGGCCGTCGAGCGGATTCTGGCCTCGCAGCCCCAGGTGGTGGACGTGCAGCCGGCGGCCCAGGCGTTGGGTTTGACCGGCCGGACCATTCTCCACGCCGGTCCGCCGATTTCGTGGGAGCGCATGTGCGGCCCCCAAAAGCGGGCTGTATTGGGTGCAATTCGCTTTGAGGGCTGGGCTACAGACAATGAAGCGGCAGAAAAGCTGATTGCAAGCGGGCAAGTCAGCCTGAGTCCCAATCACCGCTATCAAGCGGTTGGGCCGATGACCGGCATCGTCTCGCCGTCTATGCCGGTGCTGGTGGTGCGGAACGAGACTTTTGACACCTACGGCTTTTCCACCTTCAACGAAGGCCGGGGCAATACCCTCTGGTTTGGCCTGTGTGATGAGGCCACCCTGGAGCGGTTAACCTGGATACGTGACACTCTGGGACCGGCGGTGGGCGCAGCATTGCGGCAGGGCGGCCCGCTAAATGTGTTTGACATTGTGGCCCAGGGGCTGCAAATGGGCGACGAGTGCCACGCCCGCAGCGCCGCCTGCACCTCGCTGCTGGTCAAAACCCTGCTGCCCCCTATGCTCGAAGCCGGGGTATCCGGCGAGACGGCGGCGGGCATCGTCCGCTTTATGGCCAATAACAACCACTTCTTTCTCAACTTTACTATGGCCGCGGTCAAGGCGACGATGGACGCGGCCCACGGCATCCCTTACAGCACGTTGGTTACAGCCATGGCCCGTAACGGGGTGGATTTTGCTCTGCGCGTCGGCGGGCTGGGCGATGAGTGGCTGGTTGCGCCGGTCTCGCCGATGGACGAGGCCGTTTACTACACCGGCTATTCGGTGGCCGATGCCGCCGGGGATATTGGCGACAGCGCCATCATCGAAACCTGCGGCCTGGGCGGCATGGCCATTGCCGGCGCGCCAACCATTGCCGCTTTTGTCGGCGGCAGCCTGGCCGCCGAAATTGCGGCGGTCGAGGAGCTGCGCCTGATTACCCTGGCGGCGCACCGAAAATTCAGTCTACCGCCCATGAACGCGGCCAACACCCCGCTGGGGATTGACGTGCGCCGGGTAGTCGAAACCCGGATAGTGCCCTTTATTACCACCGGCGTACTGCACGAAACCAGCCCCACCGTCGGCCAGATTGGCACGGGCGTGGCTCGCGCGCCCCTGGCTGTGTTTGAGGGGGCACTGGCGGCCCTGGCGCACAGGTGGGGCCTGTCCACCTCGCTGCCTGAACCCGAAACCGTCCTGCTGAGAAAATGACCGAGCAAGAAATTCAAGCCCAGGCGCTGGCCTGGCGCAAAGCCGAAGACCGCTTTTACCAGTCGGTGCTAAACGCGCCCGAATTTTACACCGTCGGCATCCGGCTGGTGCGGGCCATTGCCAACAGTCTGGCCGCTGTCGTTGAGGCTGAGGCGCTGGTCGAGACGTATCAACAGTTTGAGTTGGAGCAGGTCGGCCTGATTGCGGATGAACTGGATTTGGCTCAGGCCGATTTTGTGGATTTTCAACTGGCTCGCGATGCCGCTTTTTACCTGCGTTACCAGGAAATTTTAGACCAGCAGGATCAGGCCAGGGTGCAGGCCAGCCTGGCCGCCGCCGAGGCCGCCGGGGCGCAGTGGATCACGCTGTACGATAACGAAACCAAGCGCCAGGGCCGGGCCTTCTTTCAACGACTGGAGATGCGCCTGCCCGACGGCCTGGGATTGTACACCGGGGTGGAACTCGATATGGAAAAAGGCCGGGTTTATGTGGTCGAGCCAATCATGCTCGACCCGGCCACCGGCGAACCCCGGCGCGGCGTCCCTGCCCCCGACCCGCGTGAAGAGTTCAGCAGCCGGGAAGAGTTTACCGCAGCGGTGGCGCGGCTGCGGGAGAAATATGCAAAGTGAAACGTGGTGCGTGGTGCGTGATACGTAGGTAAAAAGCACTAAGCAACACGCAAGACGCAACACGTACTATAGCGTAAGCTCAAAGATTTTGAGGATAAAACCAATGCCTCTCATCAGCCAAATTAAACCGAACACTTATTATGACTCTGTCCGCTTGATGCGGGTGTCGGAGATATTGTCCGGGCTGCCGGAGGTACGGCAGGCGATTGTGGCGATGGGCACCGAGGCTAATAAGCGGGTGCTGGCTGAAACGCACCTGCTAACCGGGACGGTTCAGGCCGCCGGGGCCAATGACCTGATGCTGGTCGTCGAGGCCGGCACGGCGGAGGCGGGAGAGGCCGCGCTCAAGCAGGCGGAGGCCAAGCTGGCCGAAACAGCCCCGCCGACGGCAGGAAACGGCGCGGAAGCGGCCCGGCCGCGCTCGCTGGCCCAAGCTCGCCAGGTGTTGGCCGGGGCAAACATGGCCCTGGTTTCGACGCCGGGGCCGTATGCCAAGCTGGAAATCGCCAGGGCGTTGCAAGCGGGGATGCACGTGTTTCTGTTCAGTGATAACGTGACCCTGGCCGAAGAGCTGGAGCTAAAACAGTGGGCCGTAAGTCAAAACCTGTTGATGATGGGGCCGGGCTGCGGCACGGCCATTATCAACGGCGTGGCGCTGGCCTTTGCCAATGCCGTCCGGCGCGGCCCGATTGGGCTGGTGGCAGCTTCGGGGACCGGGCTGCAAGAAGTCACCTGCCTGTTGGACCGGGGCGGCAGCGGTATTTCGCAGGCCATCGGCGTGGGCGGGCGCGACCTTTCTGAGACGATTGGCGGCCTGATGATGCGCCAGGGCTTGGCTATGCTGGCCGCCGACCCGCAGACCGAGTTGATTATCCTAATCTCCAAGCCGCCCGCGCCCAGTGTGACCGAAACCATTTTGAAGGCTGCTCAAAACTGTGGCAAGCCGGTTGTGGTCAGCTTTTTGGGCAGCCGGCGCAGTAGACAGGATAACGGCCTGACTTTTACCTCTACCCTGGAAGAGACCGCCGAGGCCGCCCTGCGCCTGATTAATCATGATGAGCGCGACTACTTTGAACTGGCCCCGGCCCAGCTAGCCGCGCGGGCTGTAGCCGAAGGGGAGAAGCTGGCCCCTGGCCAGCGTTATTTGCGCGGATTGTTTTCGGGCGGGAGCCTGTGCGATGAGGCCATGCTCTTGCTGGCCGAGCGTCTGCCGGCGCTTTATTCCAACATTCCGCTGCGCCCGGAATGGACCTTGCCCGATGGCTGGCACAGCCGCGAGCATAGCTGCATTGACATGGGCGAGGAGGAGTTTACCCTGGGCCGGCCTCATCCCATGATTGACCCCCGCCTGCGCCAGGAACGGCTGCTGAAAGAGGCCGATGACCCTGAAGTGGCGGTCATCTTGTTGGATGTGGTCATTGGTTATGGCGCTCACCCCAACCCGGCCGGCGCGCTGGCCGAGACGATCCGGGCGGCAAAAGAGAAGGCAGCGGCTCAGGGCCGCTATCTGGCTGTGGTAGCCCATGTCTGCGGGACTGAAACGGATCCGCAAGGATTGGCCCGGCAGGAGCGTATTTTGCAGGAAGCAGGCGCGGTGGTATTACCCACCAACGCCCAGGCCGCTCGATTGGCGGCTGCGATTGTGAGCTAAAATTTGGTAGGACAAACTTTAGTTTGTCTGTATAGCGACAAGCTAACAGCTTGTCTTACAAGGATGGTTTGTTATGCCCATCTACGAGTACCAATGTAAAAACTGTGGCGAAGTTTCGGAAATTCTGGTACGCAGCGCCGGTGAACCGGCGGAGCTGCACTGCAAAAGCTGCGACAGCAGCCAATTGACCCGGCTGGTCTCCCGGCCGGGGCTAATTCGCAGCGGGAGCGGGACCGAAGCCGGAACACTGCGGGCTGTTGACCCGCGCAAGGCCGTCGAAGGGATGAGCCGGATGTATGACAAAAGCGGCATTGACCCCGGCCAGGGCTTCAGCGAGGTGGCTCACCGCGCCGCCAGGGGCGACAGTCCCGATACGCTGAAAGAGGCGATCAAAGAGGCAAAGAAGAAGGAAGTAGGAAGTAAGGAGTAGGCAGTAAGGGAGAAGAAGGAATAAGAAATAAGAGATTAGAAGCAAGCGTGCTGAGAGAACAAAATCGTAAATCTGAAATCTGAAATCGTAAATCGTAAATCGCTTCGGGTGGCGTTGTTCACTTATTCCACCAAGCCGCGTGGGGGTGTGGTGCATACGCTGGCCCTGGCCGAGCAGATTCAGGCATTGGGGCACCAGGCGCATATCTATGCCCTGGGGAAGGATGAGCGCAGCAGTTTCTTCCGGCCCACGTCTGCGCCCTTTACCCTCATCCCCACCCCGGAGGCCGCCGAGGATGAGCCGTTGGATGAGCGCATCCAGCGTTACATCCAAACTTACTACACCTTTCTGGCGCAGCGGCAACCCGGCCCTTTCGATATCTACCACGCCCAGGATTGTATTTCAGCCAATGCCCTGTGGCGGCTGCGCGAGGATGGCCTGATTGCCCGCTTTGGGCGGACCATCCACCATATTGACGACTTTACCAGCCCGGTGCTGATCGAATGCCAGAACCATTCTATTTACCGGCCCGACTTCCGGCTGGTGGTCAGCCGGTATTGGCAGCAGCGATTGATCACCGAGTTTGGTTTGGAATCAACCATCATCCACAATGGCGTGGACACCCACCGCTTCCAGCCGACCCAGCCGGCGGCCAGAGCGGAAGCCAAAGCCAGGCTGGGGTTGGGCGAAGGCTGGGTCTTTCTCAATATCGGTGGGATCGAGCCGCGCAAAAACAGCTTGCGCTTGCTGCGCGCTTTCCAAGTAGCACGGCAAACCCTGGCGGCTGAGGGACAGACATCCGTCCTGCTGCTGGCCGGCGGCGACACCTTGCTGGATTACGAACCGTACCGGGCCGAGTTCTTTCAGGCGCTAGACGAGTCGGGTTTGCAGCGGGATAAGGATATTTTTCTGTTGGGCGTCGCGCCCGATAGCCTGATCCCAACGCTCTACCAGGCCGCCGATGCGCTGGCCTTTCCCTCGGTCAAAGAGGGCTGGGGGCTGGTAGCTCTGGAAGCCATGGCCACCGGGCTGCCGGTGCTGGCTTCTGATTTGCCTGTGTTCCATGAGTATCTGCGCCCGGAGGAAAACGCCCTGCTGGTGGACCCGTTGGACGAGGCCGCCATCGCCGCCGGGATGCTGCGGCTGGTGCAGGATGAAGCGTTACGGCGCCGGCTGGCGGCGGCCGGACCGATCACGGCTCAAAGGTTCAGTTGGACAGCTACGGCGCAGGCGCATGTGGATTATTACCGAACCCTGGACGGGGAACAATAGAGGTTTAAGTGACCACAAAAGCATGGCACAATTTACTCCCTCATCTGGCTCCTGAGCGGACGGTAAGCAAACCCAGAGAGCAGGGCTTAACGATGGTGCTGGATCGCTGCCAGGCGCTCTACGCCACCGAAGATATGCTGGCCCTGACCGGCGACTATATTGACCAGATCAAGCTCAGTTTTGGGACTTCGGTGTTTTTGGATGAGCCGCTGCTGCGACGCAAAATTGAGCTGGCCCGCGCTTGGCAAATCGAAATTTATCCCGGCGGCACACTCATGGAAGTGACTCTTACGCGCGGAGTCTATCCGCAGTATGTCAAACGGGCCAGAGAATTGGGCTTTACAGCCCTCGAAATTTCGGACGGCACCATCAGTATGACTGCTCAGGTGCGCCAGGATGCTATCAAACGCGCCCTGGATGCCGGGTTCAAGGTTATCACCGAGGTAGGCAAAAAAGACCCAACTATTCATTTGTCGCCCGGCGAACTCTGCGATCAAATTGCCAGTGACCTGGCCCTGGGGGCGGACAAAGTTATCATCGAAGCGCGGGAATCGGGCATGGGGGTGGGCATTTACGATTCGCAGGGGGTGCTGCGCCAGGAAGAAATTACGGCGATCATGAGTTGCCTGGGCGACAGCCAGGGCGACATCATCTGGGAAGCGCCCTTGCAGCGGCAGCAGGCCGCCTTGATCTTGCGCTGCGGACCAAATGTGAACCTGGGCAATGTCAAACCACGTGATGTATTGGGCCTGGAAGCGCTACGTTGCGGTCTGCGTTTTGAAACCTTCCGCTACTTCGCACCGCAATTGGAAGTAGCCGAAATTAGCGATGAGCCGGTTTAGCCCGGTTTGACATCTGACCCCCTTTGTTTATAATTGCGGTTATGATTTATCAAAATCCAGCCCTGAATTCAACCATTAACCACAGCATTCAGGCTTCCATCACCGGGGACGCTTTACCGTAGTGCGTCCCATTCTGGTTATTATGTAAACTCAAATCGTGGACGCGCAATGCGTCCACGATTTTTTATTTGTTGGCCCAACCGTGGACATGCAGCCAGCGTGTTCACGGTTTTTTGTTATTTCGACCGCCGCCGGCTGACCACCGCAGGAAGATTTACGGCGGTCAGTCGGCGGTGGTCGGCGGTCTACATTAAAGGAGAACTCTCATGATAAGCTTACGTCTCGATAATGTTACCTTCAGCCATCCCGGTGGGCTGGTTCTGAAAAATCTGTCCTGGACTATCCCGGATACGGCCAAAGTGGGCCTAGTCGGCCCCAATGGGGCCGGAAAAAGCACGGTGTTGAGGCTGCTGGCCGGGCATTTGGCCCCGGAGTACGGGTTTGTGGTGGGGGCTAAAGGAGATACCGTTGGGTATCTGCCCCAGGAAGTCAATCTCGATCCGGCCAAAACCGTCCTGGCCGAGGCGCTAACTGCCTCCCCCAAGCTCGCGGCCATCGAGGCTGAATTGCAGGAGATTGAAACCGCATTGAGCGATCCGGCGGTGTATGGGGATGGGTCAGCTTTAGCCAGAACGCTTGAGCAGCAAAGCCGTTTGCTGGCCGCCTACGAAGAGGCCGGCGGCTTAAGCTATGAGAATACAGTCAAAGCGACCTTGCGCCGGTTGGGGTTTAATGAGAGCGACTTCAGCCTGCCGACCGGCGTTTTGAGCGGCGGCCAGAAAAAGTTGTTGGCTTTGGCTAAACTGGCGGTCAACCAGCCGGCGGTGCTGCTGCTCGACGAGCCGGACAATCACCTCGACTTAGCCGGGAAAGTTTACCTGGAAAAATTTATCCGGGCTTATCCAGGCGCAGTGGTCATTGTCTCGCACGACCGCTATTTGCTGGATGAAGTGGCCGAAGGCATTGTGGAACTGGCCGGAGGCAAGCTGGACTTTTATACGGGCAACTATTCGGCTTATGTGACGGAGAAGGAACTGCGGCGGCTGCGCCAGGCCCGACTGTACGCGGCTCAACAAAAAGAGATCACCCGGCTCGAAGCGGCCATTGCCCGCTTTGAATTGTGGGCCAGCCTGGTGGTGAATGAACGCCACATCAAGCAGGCCCGCAATAAACGCCGCCAGATTGAGCGGATGGATAAAGTGGACCAGCCATTGGAGCAAAAGAGCCTGGACCTGCGCCGTTTGAACGGCTGGCGCGGTTCAGACAAGGTACTGGAGATTGTGGATTTGGTCAAAGCTTTTGGCGATGACCTGGTTTTGGCCGGGGTGACGCTGCGACTGTGGCACGGCGAGCGGGTCGGGCTGATTGGGCCAAACGGAGCTGGCAAGAGTGTGCTGTTTCGCTGCATCACGAGTGAAGAAACGCCAACAGCGGGAGTGATCAAAATCGGCCCCAGCGTCAAAATGGGCGTTTACACCCAGGAGCATCAAAGCCTGGCCTACGAGAAAAACCTGGTCGAGACGGTGCGCCAGGTCAAAGCCATGTATGAAGATGAGGCGGTGGCTTTTCTTGGTAAATTTCTGTTTCCATACCAACAGGCCAAGAACCAAACTGTCGGCAGTCTCAGCGGCGGCGAGCGCAGCCGCTTGCAGATTGCTTTGCTGATGCTGCAACAGCCCAACTTTTTGCTGCTAGACGAGCCGACTAACAATCTGGATATTCAATCCGCCGAAGCACTTGAGCAAGCGCTGGATGAGTTTAACGGGACAGTTTTAGTTATCTCACACGATCGCTATTTTTTGGACAAGGTGGTTGATCGGGTAGTCGAGCTTGATCCCAACCAGGGCGCGCTGGTGGAGTACCTGGGCGGCTACACCGATTACCTGGCGGCGCGGCTGCCCATAAGTTGAGGTTGTGTGGTATACTAAACAAAATTTGTAACTGCTCAGGCATGTCATTTCGACCGAAGGGAGAAATCTCTGATGCCTATGTAGCACTATAAGGATTTCTCGGCCTACGGCCTCGAAACCTGTCCTGAGAACTTCCTGAGCTTGTCGAAGGGTTTGTCGAAGGATGACATGAGGGTCAAGCAGTTACCAGAATTTTAAGCTTTTGAGGTGACATGTGCCTAAGTTAAGTAATCTGGAATATCATCTGGTCAGCGATGGTCTATGCTGGGTAGACGGTGGCAGCACCTTTGGCATGGTGCCTCGCACTATCTGGGCTGAACTTTTCTCGCCCGACACCCAAAACCGGCTTCCCTTTGGCCTTGTTTCGCTGTTGATCCGCTCGGAGGGAAAGACGATTTTGGTGGATACCGGTTTTGGGACAAAACTCGACGAGAAGGCGCAGCGGCGGGTCGGGTTGGAGCGTCCTCAGGGGGATTTAACGGCGGCATTGGCTCGGTTAGGGGTAGCGGTGGAGGAGATTGATATAGTCCTTAACACCCATCTACACGGCGATCACTGCGGCGGCAACACCGTCAAGCAAGGAGAGCGGGTGGTGGCCACCTATCCTAAGGCTCAATACCTGGTGCAGCGCCTGGAGTGGGCCGACGCCATCGCCCCTAACGAGCGCACCCGCGCCACCTATTTTCCGGAGAATTATCGCCCCCTGGAAGAAAGCGGCCAGTTAAAACTGCTCAACGGCAATATTCGCCTGACCAGCGAAGTACGCACGGCAGTAACGCGAGGCCACACGCGGGCGCACCAGGTGGTCATTTTAGAATCGGGGGGAGAAACGGCCCTATTTACCGCCGATATGGCTTCGCTGCACTATCATTTGGAGCGCCTGGCCTGGGTTCCGGCGTATGATTTGGAGCCGATGGAATCAATCGAAACCAAGCGCTACTGGCAGCAGTGGGTGGTAGAGCGAAACGCGCTGATTATCTTTCAGCATGATACTGAGATGCCTGTTGGTAGGTTGAAGCCAGATGGGGTAAATTTTAGGGTAGAGCCAATACAACTAGAGTGATTTTAACTTTTCTCCCACTCCTGAATTGAAGCCTTGATTAACTCCTTGACCTCCGGCTGAGGAATATCATCCGGGCCGTGATAAAACGCGCCGTTGACATTAATCAAGATGCCGCCGCCGGGATCGGAAGTGATTTCCAGCTTAATGGTAGCGGCCAGGGGTGAGTAGCGCAGCCGGGTCTGGGCAATAGTGTTGATCTGCTCGGCCAGGTTCAGGGTGGGCAGCAACGTCTCTTCGGGGGCCGGTTTAGCCCGGTTAAACAGACCGCGTCGCTGAGGTTGAGGCGGTTCTGGCTTGGTTGGCTGTGCCCGCAGCGAGGCTAAAAAGGCCGCTTCGACCTCAGGCGGGGGTGGAGGCACAAAACCGGGGGAAGCTGAAGCAGGTGGTGTTGGTGCAGCAAGTGGCGGCGTGGTTGGCCCAGGAGTCGCCAGCGGCATGGGCACGGCGCCTACTTTGGGCGCTGGGAGCGCTTTGAGACCGGCCTCAGTGGCGACCATGCCATTGGTAAAGGCCAGCAAATGGGCAGCCAGGGTCAGGATATAATGGCCCACTTTTTTGTCGGCAATTTCGGCCAACCTGGTGTAACGCCGCCCGGCAATTTCTACCATAAGCTGGCCGGTTTGGGGGTCGCGCAGGAGGCGCAGCAACTCCACCGGCTCGGCGGGCGAGATAGGCGGATTGACTCTGGTCGCCGGAGGATTGGCCGGGACCGGCGAGGGTTGGCTTACCGCCGGGAGGGAGGGCAAGGCGGCGGGACGAGTTTGCTGGCCCAGCCGGGCCGATAGACCGGTTCGGTTTTCGCGGGTGGATTTGGATGGGTTTATCATTTCAACCTCCATCTCAACAGGTTGGTTCAAAAGATTCAGGTTTAAATCCAATTCGGCAGTGTTGACAGAGTCATCGGGCAACACCTCTGGGGCCGGAGCCTGGCTGGCAACCACTGGTTGGGTAACTGTCTGGGGCGGCGGCGCAAAGCTTAGCGTGGTTGGAGCAGCCAGGGGCAACGATGAGGGAGCGAGTGATTCTGTTTTGGTCAACCCTTTTCTCATCCGGCCGGCAAAAGCAGCAAATAATACTGCCGCACAGATGACAGCGCCTAATACCGGAACTGCCATAAAGATTAGTAATTGGTCGGGTGAAGCACTACCCAGAAAGTCTGTCATTTACCTGTTTCTCAATTTAGAGTCTGTCTGACCGCCCTTTTGGATACGGCTTGTTCTGATAAAAATTAAATTTCGACCTCACGCAGAAAGATGGCGCTCTCTTCCGGCAAAGCCGTGTTGATAAACATGCCGCTGCCCAATTCAAAACCGGCGGTACTGTTCAAACGCGGAATAATTGTCACATACCAGTGCAGATAATCTTCGCCAATTTCTTTGGCCGGCGCAGTTCGAATCACCAGATTATAGGCTGGGTCCCGCAAACCCAGGTACAACCGGCGTAAAACACGGCCCAAAATTCCGGCCAGGTCGGTCAGTTCCTCTTTACGAGTAAACAGAAAACTTACGTTATGCTGGCGGGGCATCACCCACAGGTGAAAGGGGGAAGGTGAGGCATACAAAGCAAACGCCGCGAAGTGTTCGCTTGTGTCTATCACCCGGATACCTTTTTCCAGTTCATCCTGCATCATCACGCAGTAGACACAGTGGCCGTTATCATCAAAATAGCGACGAGCTTCTTCGATGCGATAACGAATATTATTAGGAACTACCGGCAACGCCACAATTTGACTGTGCGGGTGCTTTAAGGTCGCTCCGGCCTGAACTCCATGATTTTTGAAAAAAATAATCTGTTCAATGCGGGCATCGCGTGTAATTTCCCAACCCCGGCTGTAAAAGGTTTGTAGCACAACATCAATATCAGTAGCCGACATAAGGGCTAGCGTGGTGTTGTGGCTGGGGTGTTCTACCAAAATTTCATGGTACCCCAGGCCATAGATCGAGCGATGCACTCCGTCAAAGGTACGGGCCAGTTCGCCTTTAGGCGAAAGCGCGGGAAATTTGTTCTCGACTACACGGGTTTGCCAGGGCCCGTTGACCGGCATTCGCTCGATTTCCAGGTCCAATTCTTCGTGACCGGGGCAAAAGGGACAGGTGGGGTCGTAAGGTAATTGGGCTTCGGTGAGGAGGTGCTGGTGGGGTTGAACATAGTCGTGAGGCCGTTTGGCTCGCTCGGTGGCGATAATGACCCACTCGCGGGTAGCCAAATTCTGTCTCAGTTCGGGCATGATTTACATCCTAAAACTGCAAGGCTCAACACAGCCTGTCAGGCCGGAGTTCAAGCAGAAACAGTCAGGTTATCGGACCCGACAGCAGTACCGTTGGGTTGTAGCAGCGTTAAAAATTCGCTCAAAATCATGGCCGTAGCCCCCCAGACACGATGGCCAAAAACATCAAAAAATGGAACGCGCCGCTCGCCATAGTTAGGGATTTGCCAAATTTCTTCTCTCTGGATAGCGGGATTGAAGAGTAAATGCAGCGGCGCTTCAATCAACTCGGCTACTTCTTTGGCATCCGGCTGAAACGCAGGCCGAACCGAACTGTAGGCAATAAAAGGGTAAATATAAAAGTTGCTGGGCGGTATGTACAGCGGCGATAACTGGCCGATTACTTCGACCGCCGCCGGGTCCAGACCAATCTCTTCCTGGGCTTCACGCAGGGCCGTAACCAGCAGCGACTCGTCACCCTCGCGCCGACCTCCTGGCAGCGAAATCTGGCCGCCATGCGTGCCGGGATAATCGGGCCGGCGAGTCAAGACCACATGCAGTTCTGGCTCAAGCTGATTGGGCTGGTGGTGAGGGTAAAGCAATAACAACACGCCGGCCTCACGGTAATTATCGGGTATCTCCCAGCGATTGACCTGGTCAGCTCGAGGCTGCGGGGCCATCTTAATTTGTCCCTTCATTCCGGGGAGCGGACCGGCCAGAGCCTGTTGAATCGTCTCGATGATAGGACGCCGGTTCATTGCTCGCCTCTCATTTCACGGGCTATCTGCTCAAAAAATTGAACCATAAATAGATGGCGTTCCTGAGCCATTTGTCGGGCTGTTTCAGTAAAGAGACTGTCTTTAACCTTGCTCAATTTTAACCGAAACTCTTGCCAGGCCGTATGGATATGGCTGTCATCCTCGGCCCACAGCGGACGATTGACATAGCCGCCGTAAGCAAAGGCGCGGGCTACCCCTATCGCGCCAATAGAGTCGAGCTTATCGGCATCATACAAAATTTTGGCTTCCAGGGTTTGGGGTGGATTATCAACCCGAAAACGATGCGTCTCGATGGCATGGCAGACAGCTACGATAAATTCGGACGGCTGTCCGGCTTCGCGGAGGATAAGACTGGCCCGGCGCGCGCCCTCAGCGGCATGGTCCTGACCGGTCTCTTCCTGATCCGCCCTGGCAATATCGTGCAGCAGCGTCGCCGACCGCAGAACGGACATATTGGCTTGCTCAATCCGGCCAATGTGCTCGGCGTTAGCCAACACCCGCAATACATGGTCAAAATCGTGAGCTGAGTCGTTGTGATAGTAGGTTTGGGCTTGGGCAACGGTAATCATAAGGACATTATAGCACAAATTCCAGGAATTTAACTGCCAGTAGCCCCACCCATGCGACCAGCCCCCCCAGGGTCAGCCCTATCAAAATGTCGCTGAGATAATGCACCCCCACCAGCACACGGGCTAGAGCAACACTTAAAGCCAGAATTATCAAGCTCCAACCCAGAAAGGTATCAAAAAAAAGTACGCCTACGGCCAGAGCAGCCAGACGAGCCGCATGGCCGGAAGGAAAACTGTAAACATCGTAGGCAAAGGCGACAAATTCGCCGGGGGGGTGGGGGCGGCGACGGCGTACCCTAAATTTTACCAGGGTGACAATGAGGATAGCTGCCAGGATCAGTGTTAGCAGCACCTGGACAGTCTGGCAGAGTAATGGCGCATCGGCCCACCAGCCCAGCCCATAAACCAGGCCCAGCCCGCCGAATACCAGGGGACCGTCCCCCAGGTGAGCCACCCGCCCAGCCCACCCCCGCCAGTTTGATTCGAGCGGCAGGGTCAGTTGTTGGGTCAGCCACGCGTCAAGTATTAAAAGCTGTTCTACCCAGTTTGATTTTTTCCAATTCGGCTTTGATGAGGTCATATTGGTGGGCTTTGTCCAGGTCCATGCCTAGTTCGGCAAAACGGGTCACCACTACCCGTGCGTTCAGATTCATTCTCTGGCGGGCGCGCTCGGCGGCTTCTTCGACGGTCATCAGGCGCAGCAAGAAGCGGGTAATAAAATCCAGGCCCAGCATACGGGCCTGGGCCAGGTAGTTTTTGCGCGAGCCGATCAAGGAGCGAAATAGTTCAACATTTCCCTGGGCGGTCAGATCAAGCAGAAAAACATCCCCACCGGAGTAACGTCCCCCCTTGAAGGGGACAAAGGTGCGTTTGGAGCCGGGGAAGCGGGCCTCCATTGTTTTTTCTTCGACAATGGCGTAATAAATCTCTGCTTCCTGTGAGCCACACTCGGCCAGGAAACCATGCACAATCTCCGAGGTAATCAGCGGAATATCCGAAGAGCAGAGCAGTGTTTTTTGGGCCGCCGGGTTAATGGCTCTTATGTGGTCAACCCCGGTTAGCACGTTATCCAGCAGTCCACCCGCCGCCGGCACAAAATAAAGCGCCGGATGCTTGAAATTGAGTTCAGCCGGGGTGAGGCCGACAATCACCACATGCTCTATCAGGCCAGTGCCCAGCAGCGCCTCGATCACCCAGCAAACCATTGGCTGACCACCCAGAGGGATGAGGGCCTTTTTGGCCACTCCGGTACGGGCATAGAGCGGGTCATCCGGCGCGCTGACGCCCCCAGCGGTTATAATCGCCTCCATCAATTTCCTCCGAAGTTAGGGACCAGTAATCAGTTCAGTATTCTGTAGTTCAGGTCTGATTACTGATTACGGGCCACTGATCACTGTTTACAGGCGTAAAGCAACGGCCAGACCATCACGAATGGGATAGATGCTGGTAACAAAGCCGGGATGGGCAAAAAGCTGGCGGGTAAATTCAAGCACACCGTGGGTATCGGCGTCGGCAGCGCCCGTAAAAACACGGCCATGCCAAAACAGGTTATCGGTGATAAAAAGACCACCAGGACGGAGATGCCAGTAGGCCAGATCAATGGTGGCCGGGTAGCCGACTTTGTCAATATCGTTGTAAATAATATCCCAGGTTCCACCCACTCGCGCCAGAGCGGCGGTTGCCTCTTCCTGGTGATAGGTAACCCGCTCCCACAACCCGGCCTCGCTTAGAAACATTTCGGCCAGCCGGATGTTTTCGGCATCGAGTTCGGTGCAGTGAACCTGGCCGGCCGGCCCCACCGCGCGGGCGAAGTACAGGGCTGAGTAGCCGTACCCCGATCCCAACTCAAAAATGCGCTGCGCCCCAATCATTCGGGCCAGTTGGTCCAGGTGTCGCCCGGCCAGCGGTCCCACAATCGGAAAACCGCGCTGCCGGGCCAATTCTTCCATCTCCAGCCGCACCGGGTCGGCGTCGGCGTAGAGTTGCTGTAAATAGGCGTCAATTTGGGTCAGCGTAAATTCATCGGACATAGCTGTTCCTGTTAAAGAAGATATTGGCTCATGTTAAGTACTAGTGCAAAGCAGGCCGGGTTCCCACGTCCGGCCCTCGGCGGCGTGGAAGCCGCCTCTCCTAAATTGCACTTGTTCTATACATGAGCCCAGATATTTAGGTGTACGGCCCGGCAATAGCCAGGGCGTAGACCTCATCGTTGAGGTACTTGTGGGCGGCGGCGGTAATTTCCTCGGCGGTGACAGCGTTGATCAGGTCGGGGTAGCGGGCAATAAAGTCGTCACCCAGGTTGTAAAGGTGGCTCTCCAGCAGCAGCGACGCCACCCCCTCATTCGACTCCAGTTGCAGGGGCAGGGTGCCGGTTAGATAAGCTTTGGCGTCGGCCAGCTCCTGCTCGCTGACCGGCTCGGTGCGGAAGCGGCGTACTTCGGCTACAATCAAGTCAACGGCCCGGTCTACGTTGGCCGGGTTGACCCCGGCATAGATTGTCCAGGGTGACGGGCCAAGATTGCCGCTTAAACTGGTCCGGGCATAATAGGCCATACCTTCTTTGTCGCGCACGTTGAGGCCAATCCGTCCGCCCAGGCCCAACTGCCCCAAAACGGTATCGCCCACCTCAGCCGCGTAGAAATCGGCCGCCAGACGGCGCGGCCCGATAGTTCCCAGGACCAAATCAGCCTGAGACTTGTTGGGCATGGCATGAACATAGCGGACCTTTTCAGTCAGGGGGGCCGGTTCTGGCACATCTATTTCAGGCGGAGGATGGCCCGGCTGCCACTGCCCCAGGGCGGCTTCCAATGTGTCGTAAACAGCCTGGCTGTTGACGTCACCCACCACCACCACTGCTCCGTCTTGGGGGTGAAAGGTCTGCTGGTAAAAAGCCAGCAAATTGTCCCGGCTCAGGCGGGGAATGCTTTCCAGGGTGCCGTTGGCTGAGCGGCCATAAGGGTGATCGAGGCCGTAGAGCAGCTCTCGAAAATAGCGCCCGGCCATACTGCGGGGGCTGTCCTCAGCCTCTTTGAGGCCGGTAATCGTTTGGCCGCGCACCTTTTCCACCTCCTCAGGGGGGAAGGTGGGCGTCAACAGAATATCGGCCATGATCTCTACCAGCAGTTCAAAATCCTCAGCCAGGCTTTTGCCGCCAAAGCCGGTTAAATAACGTCCCGAATTGACATAAACACTGGCCCCAACAGACTCGATGGTTTCGTTGATCTGGGCAAAGGTGCGTCGAGCCGTGCCTCGCCGCATAACGCTGGCGGTAAAAGAGGCCAGGCCGGCTCGATCAGGACCATCCAAATTCGCCCCTCCCGGCACGTGACCGCGCACCACCACACTTTGGGCGTGGTGATTTTCTTTGACAATCAAGCTTATTCCATTAGCGAGAGTATATTTTTGAAAGGTTAAGTCCACAATAAAACCCCCGGGTTATAATGCCGTGTTTTAACCACGCCTGCAAACCTTATAATACCTTGCGCCTTGAAGCGTCAAAGGTGACTTCAAAAAACGTCAAAGTTATGGTGTCAATCACTTATTCTTTAAGATCCCGGCACACACTACTCTACACTGGGTGAGGATCAACAAATTCTCCTTTCAGAGTCACCTGGTAGCCTACTCTAAACAAAAAAGCATCGCTGTCTCTGGCTGCAAGATCTGCCTGGATCATGACCGAACTAATTTCATCTCCAATAAGTTGAGGTTCTCCATTCACACTTCTGACAAGACTGAACGCATCAACGGCGTACCCGCTATTATTTGAGATATTGGCATTATACATTGCATTTGGACCTACGAATACACACCATTCATAAAGACGGAGCAATTTATCGGGGGGACGCACATCCCGGAGTCCAATTTCCAAGAAAACAGACTCACGCCGCCAGCTTTCGCCTGACTGACCTTTAAAGTCAACGACCACAACCCCGGACAGCATAATTACTTCTTTATTATCCGGGGTACGAAATTGAAGATGGTGAGGGCTTACGAAGCGCCACCGATCATTAGGATTTTCCATGCTAAAAGAATTTATACCAAAAGGATTGTCATTCATTATTGTTATCTCCTTGAATATATAAAAGATTGTAACTTCAAAAGCCTTTACACAACGTTATTGTGCAGCATTTTGGGGGCACGTCACTTATTCGCTTAAGATTAATTCAACTTTACGACCATATTTTGCAGATTCGGGTAATTTATATAGCCAATTACGCTGATAATGGAGTAATCCTGTGTGGAACATTCTTCTTGAAATTGAGCAGTTTCTATACCTGGTTGTAAGAAAATAACAGAAAAGTATGCTGGATTATTGGTATTGGGTTCATTTAACACAAGCCATTCCCTAGGGGGAGCCTCAGTGAAATGGCTACCAGCATTCTTAAAATAATCCGGTGTCACTTTCCAAAAAAACTTAATAGCCCAAGCTTTTCCATCCATAGGCGTCTCTTGACTCTTTACACTATATATGAACTGTTCTGCACCAAAGAATTGTCCTAATAATATACTGCCAGGGCCATCTGAATCGTCGCTTGCAACGTTTTTACAGGAGGCTGGTCTATCATTACTACTTGCCGTTGCACATTCCTCACGGGCATCAACCCACAAATTATTATTACTTGTTAAGTAAGTTAGTAATTTGTGAGTTGCTGTTGGGGTGGGACAAGTTGGAGGAGGCGGTACTGAAGTATTTGTTGGCATGGGTATTGGCGTTGGTGTATTAGTAGGTGAGGGTAGGGGGGTATTTGTGGGAGTATTGGTTGGAGGAGGAGGGGGTAATGGGGTATTTGTAGGTAGAGATGCACTTATGGCTGTTAGTGTAGGTACAATTGTTGGTGTTGGTGTAAGTGATTCTCCTGGATTTACAGAAGTTGGCGGTTGCGTACTTGTTAGCAATTGTGTAGGCTCTTCTGTATTTACAGATGTTACAGTGGGAGGTGATAGTTCAACCGATGAATTATCTGTAACTGTGGGGGCTGGAATGGATATATCGGTTAGAGTTTGGAAAGTTGTAGCTGTAGCCTTAGCCAGCAGGTCTCCTCCATTGATAAAGAAATTGAGACTACCTGCACATAAACCTAAAACTAAACATAATGTTAAAGCTATTATTCCCCCGATTAGTAGACGTGACTTACTGACATTTGATTTACTCTGAGGAGATAATACTTTTTCATCTTCTAATGTTTCTTCTAAGATTTCAAGCTTTTTTTCTATATCTTCTATTTCAGTCAAAATATGAGGAGGGGTATTCAGCCCAAGTGTGGCTTTCTGTTCTTCGAGCTTTTGCTTATGACGAGTATACCTTATAATTAATCTTTTTATATCATCTTTACTTGACATATCCCCTCCCCGAGTATCAGTAAAAATGTGTATATAACAATCTGATGTGTAGTGCTCTACATTTTCCGTTTCAACTCGCCGGCTCAAACCAGCCAGTGGTGCGATTGACCGGCTGGAGATAGGTTTGGGCCACACGCTGGACATCGGCGGCGGTGACGGCGGAGAGATTAGCCACAAAGGTATCAAACCAACGCCAGTCGCCCAGCATCTCCTGCCAGCCCAACCAATAGGCCTGGCTGCTGACCCGCTCGATGGTGTAGGCAAACTGAGCCTTCACTTGTTTACGCACTTTAGCTAATTCTTCTTCGGTCACCAACTCCTGGCGAATTCGCTCTATTTCGGCGTCGAGAACGGCTTCAAATTCGGCTAAAGTGCGTCCGTGCCGGACTGTCCCGCTAAAATGGATCGCGCCGGGGTCAATGCTGGGGCGATAGCTGGCCCCGGCCTGGGCGGCAATTTCGGTTTCGACCAGAGCGCGGTACAGGCGGGCGCTGCGGTGGGTCGGGGTGCCGCCCAGGCTGGCCCCTGAAAGGATTGACTCCAACATAATCAGCGGGAAAGAGTCGGCGTGGCTGCCGGCACAGGTATGGTAGATGGCATGAAAATAGGCAGTCGTACCGGGCTGACGCATAATAACCCGCCGCTCGCTCTGCTGGGGCGGCTCTTTGGCCAGCACCGGCGGCGGGGGCGGTCCGGCAGGGATGGGTCCAAATAGCTCGTCAATCCGTGTCCGGACCTGATCCACATTAATATCACCGACAATAATCAAAACGGCATTGTGAGGTCCGTAGTATGTTCGGTAATGTTCGTACAGGTCGGCGCGGTTGATATTATGCAAATCCTCTTTCCAGCCAATCACCATATGCCCATAGGGGTGTACCCGATAGGCCGCGGCCGAAACTTCTTCGTACAAAGCCCATTCCGGGTTGTTCTCACTGCCTTCGCGCTCCGAGATGATCACCGTGCGCTCGCTGGTCACTTCGTCGGGGTCAATCACCGAATTTGCCATACGGTCACTCTCAATACGCAGGCCCAGGTCCAGCCGATCGGCCGGCAGGGTTTCAAAATAGGCGGTGTAATCCTGGCCGGTAAAGCCATTCAACACGCCGCCGTTGCGGTTAACCTCCAGCATGATCGCGCCTTTGGGAAAGGTGGGGGTGCCTTTGAACATCATGTGTTCCACCCAATGCGAGATGCCGGTTTTGCCAGGGTACTCGTTGCGTCCCCCCACCCGATACCAAATCCAGTTACTCACCACCGGGGCAGTGTGGATCGGCTTAAGGAGAACCTGCAATCCATTAGCCAGGGTGTAATTGATGATTTCCGGGTCTTTTGAATTAGGCAAAATGCTCACCTCCCTTGAAAATAACTTATTGTAGTAGCGACTTCAGTCGCTGGACAGCCCGGACGACTGAAGTCGTCACTACGAACAATTTCATCGTCGGTGTCGTCCCATTGGAACTGTCCGACTCTTTGAAAATAGGCACTCCGGAGTCTAAAAGCGCAGCTTTTGAATTTTGGTCAAAAGCTACGCTTAATGACACGTTACATTACTTTTAGATAAAAAAGCAGTGTACCCGTTGGGAACACTGCTCTATCGAGTCTGTGGGAGTTGGGTTAAACTTTGACCGGCAGACTCAGGGCCTGCTTTAGATTTTCCAGCTTGGAGAAAGGCCCGTCTTTTGGCAGAAGGCTGACAATAGAAACCTTCATGAAGGGCACTTTTTCTTTGGGACCGTCTTCGCCGCTGCGCCGGACATAACCGGCTTCACGGTCGTGAATGGGGTAGAAGTAGGTCATTGCCTGGTTGAGGCGATCTTCGATATGGCGGCTGAGTTGAGGGGCCTTGCTGGGGACGGTAATAATGGTAAATCGATTCTCAGCCGGGTGTCCAACAAAATCATCAATACTGCCCAGCTCGTCAACCGCGCTGGTCAAAGTCAAAGCAATTGCCCGGAGAACATCATCGCGGGCCACAAAGCCGTAAATCTCGTTAAATTTTTCCAGGCCATAAATATGAAGGGACAATACCGCCCACTCAGATCGTTCCAGCATCACATTCAGACGGTCATCGGTTAACTTTTCGCCGGGGAGACCGGTAACCGGGTTGTTTTGACTGCCGGCCCGGCTGAGGTGATTGCGAACCCGCAGTCGCAGCTCCTGCACGTCAAAAGGTTTGGTAATATAATCTACCGCGCCCAGTTTAAGGCCCATAATCTTGTCGTCGCGTCCGCGACGCTCGGTGACAAAAATAACCGGAAGACGGCTGGTGCGGACATCATCCTGGAGCTGCTGGCCCACCTCAAAACCATCAAGATCGGGCAAACGGACATCAAGCAGGACCAAGTTAGGCGGTTCAGATCGGCATTTATCCAGGCCCTCTTTGCCGGTAAGCGCGGTCACTACCCGATATCCTTGAGCCTCAAAATAAACCCGGAGCATTTCAGAAGTGTCCGGGTCATCTTCAATTATGAGCAGGGTATGTTTCATGGTTGAGCCATCCCTATCGGGCAATCAAGACTCTGGAGCCCATACATGTTGCAGATGCTCAACTAGTTGAGGGGTTCTTTATAAACATAAAAAACGCAGTTCTCGTCGCCAACGGCATGACACTGGATTTCTTCAACCTTAAAATCCTTACCACCGCTGACCCAGCGCAGACCCTCTTGCAGAATACCAACCGCACCATAACAAATGGGCTTTTCGCTGGTTCTACCCCAGCAAACAGGGCATTTGCGAATAGTGTAAATAAAGTAATCGTCAGCTTCCTCAACATCGCTGGTCTGATCACTGAATTTAGTAAATGTCTCAGCCATAGCCTTGAGACCCACTTTTACTTTGGTGCCCAGAGGAATAACTTTAAAGGCCAATTCACTGGCCCCAATGACGGAACCAAACTCGCTTAACCCCTGGGCAAAAGAAGCGCGACCCGCTCGCAAGGCCAGACCACGTCCGCCGCGCGGTCCGTACA
Organism: Anaerolineae bacterium; assembly: GCA_023151115.1. Next base: position 158,229 of record JAKLJP010000009.1, on the reverse strand, counting down.
TTTCCTCAATTGCGGCCCCAATCGCTCCAAAATCAGCAAAGTCAAACTCACGAGCCAGGTTATTAGGGGGATAATTTCCTATTAATTCCGGGGTTTTGGCTAGATTCAAAACGGCTTTGATGCCGTTGGTACCCATCACCTCTTCCATAGCCATCAAATAGATGCGACCTATTTTGTTGGGATAATAAAGCCCACTTTTATCTCTGGCCACCGCAATTTACCTCCGGGAGTTAATCTTGTTGAGGAAAATGGAACTTTACGTCAAGTTCCATCGAAGATAACAAGTTCAAACTACTAGAGTCCTTGGCTAGACTCACGACCAATTTTTAGCTTATGCAAACTACGACTAAGTATACCCTAAGCTACTGCAAAATGTCAACTGACCTGAATAGCTTTAACCTTTAAGTTAAGCAAAGATAGCCTCAAAAGATTGGGCATCCAGGGTTTCTTCTTTGAGCAGGCGTTGGGCAATTTCTTCTAGTTTTGCTTTGTTTTCCTGTAAAATCTGGGTAGCCCGGTTGTAAGCCGCCTCGACAATCCGGCGCACTTCATGGTCAATCTGGCGGGCAATTTCTTCGCTGTAGTTGCGTTGTTCGCCGATTTCTTTACCTAAAAAGACCAATTCATCTTTTTCGCCAAAGATCAGAGGACCAAGTTTCTGGCTCATGCCGTATTGAGTGACCATCGCTCGCGCCATTTTGGTCGCTCGATCCAGATCATTGCTGGCCCCGGTGGTAATTTCATCAAAGATAATCTCTTCGGCGACTCGGCCGCCCATCAACGCCGCCAGGTCAGCTTCAAATTTGCTTTGATTTTTGAGGTAGCGATCATCCACCGGCAGCGAAAGAGTATAACCACCGGCCATCCCGCGAGCAATAATGCTGACTTTATGAACCGGGTCGCATTCCGGGATCAATTTCATCACCAGGGCGTGGCCGGCTTCGTGGTGAGCGATAATATTGCGCTCTTTTTCGGGAATAATCCGGCTTTTGCGTTCAGGCCCGGCAATGACTTTCTCGATGGCTTCTTGAAATTCCAGCATGCTAATCTGTTTTTTGTTGCGCCGGGCCGCCAGAATAGCCGCCTCGTTGACCAGGTTTTCCAGGTCAGCGCCGACAAAGCCAGGAGTCTGTTTGGCTACTACAGGCAGGTCAACATTGCTGGCCAGGGGTTTGCCCTTGACATGAATATTCAGAATCTGTTCGCGGCCCTTGCGGTCGGGCCGATCCAGTACCACCCGGCGGTCGAAGCGACCGGGCCGCAGCAAAGCCGGGTCCAAAATATCGGGGCGGTTGGTCGCAGCAACCACAATGACGTTGGTATCGGTATCAAAGCCGTCCATTTCGACCAGAATTTGGTTGAGGGTTTGCTCCCGCTCGTCGTGGCTGCCGCCCAGGCCGGCCCCGCGATGCCGCCCAACGGCGTCAATTTCATCCATAAAAATGATACACGGGCTGTTGCGCTTGGCCTGGTCAAACAGGTCACGCACCCGGCTGGCCCCGACACCGACAAACATTTCGACAAACTCGGAGCCGGAAATGCTAAAGAAGGGTACCCCGGCTTCGCCGGAAATGGCTTTGGCGGTCAATGTTTTGCCACAGCCAGGCGGTCCCACCATCAATACGCCTTTGGGAATGCGCGCGCCCAGCGAGATAAACTTTTCAGGTTCGCGCAGAAACTCGACAATCTCGGCCAATTCCTGGCGGGCCTCGTCAACCCCGGCCACATCATCAAAGGTGACAGTGGGTTTGTCGCCGGTAAACATACGCGCCCGGCTTTTGCCAAAGTTGAGGGCCTGGTTGCCGGCCCCCTGGGCCTGGCGCAAAATGAAAAAGAAAAAGCCGCCAATCAAAATCAGAGGTAGTAGAGTGCCCAGCACGGTCAGCCAGCCGTCCCAGGCCGAACGTGGGGCAACGCTCACTTTGATGGCGGACAGGTTTTCCTCACTCACCCCCAAAATACGCAACGTTTCGATAATGCCGATCTCAGGTTCTTTGTTTGAGACGACCTCGGAATTGTTTTTAAGCTTGATGACCAACTCGTTTTGATCAACGGTGATCGTATCAATCTGGTTCTTGTTAGCCAGTTCGGCTACTTTTGAAATTTCAATGGTGTCACGGCTCTCGGCTCTTAAAACAAAAACGCCATACAAAAAAGCCAGGACCACCAGAATTAATACCGCGTACAGGGCGCGTGACCATCTCATAATTTTTACTTACCTCAATTGTTGAAGACTCGACATCACAAACTATACCACGCCCAATAGCCGGAGTCAAGACGTTAAAATTTGGGAACTACACAGGTGTTATTGCGAGCGAAGCGAAGCCGCGTAGCGTCCCCTTACAACTTGGGGATTGCTTCGGCTTAAGCCTCGCCATGACATAGACTTAGTACAGCTTTGCCTTAGTTCGTGACGAAATCAAGGCGAGTAGATACCTCCACAGAAGTCATATCATTCCGACCGGAGGGAGGAATCTTCGTTATCACCGCCGAAAATGTTATAGCGAGCAAGAAGATTTCTCGCTGGCGCTCGAAATGACATCTCAGGAAACGGATACATTAAATCGTGACGAATTTATGCAATCCTGTACTTAGACAGGTTACTCCGGCGGAGCGGTGGGTTTCGGGTGAGCCGGAGGCGGCTGAGACGAAGCAGTCGGTTGAGTCATACGGGCAGCAACCGGCGACTGACCGGCCTGGCGGGCCTCCAGCCCTTCGCGCCGGCGGCGGGGCACACTGAGAATTTGGGTCCCTCCGGCCCCAAACAGCGACCCTAAACAGCCCGGCTTGGTACTAACCGCCTTGATATCCGGCATCTCAATCGAGTTGGCGGTGCTAATCGCTTGCGTAGCCAGTTGCTGGACCGAGGCTATTTTCGCATCCATCTCCTGGCGCAAGGCTTCCCGCCGCCATTCCTCTTCCTGGCGAATTTGGGCGGCGCTGCGTTCCACCTCTAAAATCCGCTCGCGCAGCCGGTTATTCTCTTCCTTCAGGTTGAAATTATCCTGAATCAGCACGCCCATCAACTCGCGGTTGGCAGCCTGGCTATTGAGAATACTTTTTTGGCTGTCGGACAGGGCCATCAAGGTATTGGTCAAAAAAGCAATCGCCGGGGATTCGGCTCCATTGGCTGCGATCAGGGCTGTGCCCTGATCCGGGTCAAAATCATCGTCATGGGGAGCTAAATCTAGCGGCATAGATAAACGCTGGGTAAGCTGCAAGCGGACCTGCTCATAGGTCATGCCGTTGTTCATCAATTCTTTGATCAAAGTCAGGGTGGCAATATCCTGGTCGGTGTAACGGCGGTGGCTGCGGCCTTGGGCAGAGTCGGCGCCGGTGGATAGGAAATCGGCAAACTCATCAGCCCAGCGGCGCAGCGTGGCCGCAGACACCTCCAATTCTCTGGCAACCGCCTGCGGCGTTTTGAAATTAGCTTGTTCATTCATGGGAAAAGACACCTATCTTTACTAATCTTCGTCCATTATACGATAGGTGGTATCAACTGCTTCATCGTCGAGGGGCGTGCCATATTCGAGTTGGTTTTGATACTGTTCAACCACATGGGGCGGGCACAATTTCACAAACAGGGTCATGCCCAGCAAAATGACTCCTATATCATCTAACTGGCCCAATCCCAGCGCTACATCGGGGATAAAATCGAGCGGCGAAATCAGGTAAAGCAGCGACAGCGGCACGACCGATTTTACCCAGACAGGCACGCGCCCATCTTTCATCAGCAGCCAGACTAAACGAATCTGCTTAAATATTCCCGTCAAAAAGCCCAGGTTGGCCCCAGGGTCAAATTGCGCCGGCTTTTGTTCGGCCATTGTCATCTCCTTCTGCAAATAGGGGGTTGCCAGTAAATCCGAAAACAAACATTTCCCACAAAATTATAGCCGCGACTCCTAATTCAAGCAATTGATTTCGCTCACAAATTGAGCGATTTTGTATTAGTCAAGCTATGAAATCTCGCGCAAAGACGCCAAGAACGCCAAGAAAACAAAAAATCTTTGCGACTTTGCGGCTTTGCGTGAGGCTATTTGAGTCAAACATGGTGTTGATCATTACCCAAATTGAGCGATTTAGGGCTTACGGTTATAATAACCGGGTGAAAACTTTGTATCAATCGCTCATTGATTACGAGATGGCTTTGCTCCAGGGCATCGCTCAGCGGCGCGGGGTTGATCTGGCGGCCATCAGCCAGGCTCAGGCGGTCGAACTGCTGGCTGAGCATTTGCTCTCACCGGCGGCGCTGGCGATCACCCTGGAAGATTTATCAGAGGCCGAAAAAGAGGCGCTACAACTGCTCCTGCATCACGGCGGGCAGATCGAAGTCCCTCGTTTTGCCCGCGAGTACGGCTTTATTCGCCCGATGGGATCGGCCCGGCTGGTCCGCGAACAACCCTGGCGCAACCCGGTCAACCCGGCCGAGGGGTTGTGGTATCGCGGCCTGATCTTCAAAACGTTTCAGGCGACGGCCGAGGGCAATCTGGAGATGGTCTATATTCCGACCGATTTGCTGCCGTTGCTGGAAATTACAGGCCAGACAGGAGACCGGAGACCGGAGACCAGCGAAACGCTCAAGATTTCGCCGGTTCCGGTTCCGGCTGCGCAAATAAACGGGGAGGGACGGCTGCGGGAGAACATCTTCAGCCTGTTGGTTTATTTGCAAACCACGCCTGTGCGCCTGGAAAGCAGCCCTAAAGCAGCAGCGGTCGCGCTCAACCACCTGGCTGCCAAAGATAAAAACGCCCTGGCAAGCTGTTTGCTGCCAGAATTGCCCACTATTCCTATTGAAGCTGAACTGGAATTTTTATTACACCTGGGCCAGCGGGCCGGCCTGTTGACCGTAGCGCATGGCCGGCTGCGTCTCGACCGTGACCCGGCCCGCGCCTGGCTGCAACGCCAACCCGCCGAGCAAATCCAGCAGTTACAAAACACCTGGCGGGCTGACCCCACCTGGAACGACTTATGGCGCACGCCCGGCCTGGTCCCCCAACCCACCGGCTGGGAAAACAGTCCGCTCCTGGCCCGTTCTAAAATTTTGGGCTATCTGGCCCAGGTGGAAACGGCGATTGACACCTGGCTCTCGCTGGATGACTTTGTGACCACCCTCAAGCGGCTGGAGCCGGATTTTCAGCGCCCTGATGGGGACTATAGCCGCTGGTACATTTACGACCAACAAGGCCGGTTACTGATGGGGTTTGAACATTGGGAGGAGGTCGAAGGGGCGCTGATCCGCTACCTGCTGACCCATATTTCGCTCATCTTGGGCGTGGTCGAGGTGGGCGCTGCCGCAACGGGCGAGCCAGCGAGTTTTCGGCTCACCCCGGTGGGCCAGGCATTTCTGCGGAACGAGCCGGTAACCACACCACCGGCCCCAAAAGCGCCGCTGCTGCGGGTAGATGCCAATTTCCAGGTTTACGTGCCCGCCCGCGCCAGCCTGTATGACCGTTTTCAACTGGCCCGTTTTGCCACGCTGCAAGAGCGAGAGAAAGAGCGCGCGGTCTACCAGATCAGCCAGGCCAGCGTTAGCCGCGCCCTCAAAAATGGGGTAGCCGCCGAGCAGATTACAGCCTTTCTGGCCCGCGCCACCGACAACGGCACGCCGTTAAAAGTGGTCGAAACGATTCTAGCCTGGGGAACCCGGCAGAACACCGCCCGCCTGGAACAGGCCACCTTATTACGCCTCAGCCACGAGAGCCTGCTGGCCGAACTGCGCCAGCATCCCCGCCTCGGCCCGCTGCTGGGCGAGACGCTGAACTCGACCACGCTGATTATCCCTGCAGATAGAGTGGCGGAGGTACGGCGGTTGTTGGGGGAGTTGGGGTACTTGGAGTAATAAAAAGAGTTATCTATCTAAATACAGCTTTTATCACCCCCACGTCTGCGGCGTGGCAAGTTCCACACTGTTGCCCGCCGGGTCGCGGAAATAGAGAGAGAAACCGCCGGAGGGCCAGGTGATTTCGGCCTCGATGGGCACGGCTTGCTGGCGCAGGTGCTCGCGCCAGGCGGGAATATCGGCCGGGGGCATGGCAAAAGAGACGTGGCCCGGTCCCTGCGCTCCGTGCGTCGGCACGGGCAGGTCGCCTTCGGGTTGGCGGGTGCGGGCCGGGTTGAACAGCAAAAAGACCCCCTGACCACAGCGAAAAAAGACGTGCCGGCCCTTGACCCGCGAAAAAGCGGTCAGGCCCAACACCCGCCGGTAAAACTCCTCCGCCGCCTCCAAATCATCCACGTACAAACAGGTTTCTAAAATTTGTTCGACTTGCATGGAAAGTAACCCCTTCTGAAAATAAAGATGCGATGACACGTGAGGCGAGGACGCGAGGAAACGCAGAACCGCTTCGCGTCCTCGCCTCTTCGCCTCATCATGCCTTCAAACCCACCACGCACTACTCATTCTATATCTTGTGGTATAGCCTCAGCCTTCTTCTATATATTGTGTTTATGTCTACTTTACAGAGCTTCTCTCCTGTGGTATACTATTGTTACCTTACATAATGGGCATATTATACCCATGTCAGGAGAGCAATAGTCATGACTGAACTGGCGGCGGCCTTACGAGCAGAGTCGGCGGCGGAGCGGTGGCGGGCGCTGGCCCAATTCAACCGCGCCCCGGCCCCCAAAATGGCCGACCCGGCTACCTTAGTCACGCTGACCCAGGCGCTAGCCGATGAGCACGCCTTCGTCCGCTGGCAGGCTGGGCTGGCCCTGGCCGAGCAGGCCGGCGGCCGGCAAAAGCTGGTCGAGCTGTTAAAAAATTATCCCGCGCCGCCTGCAGAGTTTACGCCCGGCGGGGCAGAACTCAAAACAGAGCAGATGTGCGCGGCGGCCATTGACGGCCTGGTCGAAAAAAAGTCGGCCGAAGCCCAGGCATATCTGGCTAAATTGCTGTCCAGCAGCGACGCCCGTTTACGGCAAAGCGCCGCCGAAGCCTTGAGTAAGCAAGGGCAGGTTGAAGCCGTGCCCCTGCTGATTGCCGCGCTTAAAGACAGCGACCCCTGGGTAAGGCGAGCGGCGGCCATCGGGCTAGGCCACTTGCGCGACACCCGCGCGGCCGCCAGCCTGACCGGCTGCTTGAAAGACAAAGCGGTGATTGTGCGGCGCAGCGCGGCCTATGCCCTGGGCGCGCTGCGGGCTGAAACGGCGCTGCCGGCCTTAAAAATTTCCTTAACCGACCCTGACCCGCAAGTACGGCGCAATGCGGCCTGGGCTTTGGGGCGCATCGGCCGGCCCGAAGTGGCAGCCGACCTCACTTCCTTGCTTGACGATAACAGCCTGAACGGGGCTGTGGCGGCGGCGGCCAGTGAAGCCATCGCGGTGTTGACGCAGCCGCGCTGGCGGCAACTGGTCATGGATCTGGGCAAACGGTTCAAACGATAAAGAGGCGCTGATGGATCAACTGACCTTTGTGGAAAAAGTGGCCCAAAAGCTAACCCACCTCGGACTGGCCGGCCCGGCGATTTTGCTCTTGGAAGCCCACAAGCCGCTGGCCTTTATTGGCAGCCAATTTTTATTGGTCGCGCAGCCCTCCCTCAATCTATTTGTCCCCTCCCCCTTTACGCAAAACCTGATAGACCTGCTGGCCGACCCGACTCAATTGGACCAACTCATTGTCCGGCTTGGTCAAACTTCTACCCCCAAGCATGAGGCTCGACTCAATAAGGAGACTCGCCCGTGACGCCAGAATTTCTCGTGCGTGCAGCCATTGTTATTTTAGTCGTTTTTGTGGCTGCCATCTACATCTTCACCTTGCGTGTGCGTAGCGGCCGGATGCCCCTGCTGCGCCGGATTCGGGCCTTTGATGTGCTGCAAGGGCTGCCCGGTCGGGCTATCGAAGCCGGGCGGGATTTGCACCTATCCCTCGGCGTTGGCAGTCTGGTCAACGAAACTACGGCCGATAGTTTAGCCGGTCTGACCGTGCTGGATTACCTGGCCGAACAAGCCGCCGCCACCGGAGTTTCGCCCACCATTTCAATGGCCGACCCAACGGTGATGCTCTTTGCCCAGAACACCCTGCGCGCCGCCCATACCGGCGACAGCGACCGGGCCGAAGAAGCTTATCGCCATATTCGCTGGATTGCCCCCCAACCGGCCGCCTATGCCGCCGGAGTGATGAACATCCTCAATATTGACCGGGTTGAGGCCAATGTGATGGTGGGTAGTTTTGGCGATGAATATTTACTGATGGGTGAAACCGCTGCCCGGCAGGGCATGGCTCACATCGGTGGGACCAGCAATCCCAATACGCTGCCGTTTATTTACGCCTCGGCCCAGGAAACCCTGCTGGGTGAAGAAATTTACGCGGCCGGCGCTTATTTGCAAAAACGCCCGGCCCACCTGGGCAGTCTGGCTGCCCAGGATTTGATGCGCTGGCTGGTCGCCTTATTTATGTTGGCTGGAATTGTCATCGCTTCGGTGAGTTGATATGATACTTCGTAGCGGACGGGTTTTAGCAACAGTCGTGGCCATTGTGGTGGGCCTCTTTGTATTGGCCGATGTATTTGTTACGGCCTGGGGCGCGAGCAATGGACTGGCCCAGGCCATTAATGGGGTCGGCTATTTTTTGGTCAGTTGGGCCGCCATCATCACTGCCTTTGCCCTGTTTTTGGGGTTTGCCAATGTGGTCAGCGTCCACTGGAGCCGGATTCGTACCCAAAAACCCGGCGCTGTATACAGCCTTGTGCTGTTGATTTCTTTGTTCGGCACACTGGCGTTTGGAATAGGTGGGCCGCTGTCGGCCAACGGCCAATTTATTTTTAATTATATCTTGCAGCCTCTGGAAGCGACTCTGTTTGCCCTGCTGGCCCTGTTTATCGCCACCGCCGCCTTTCGCGCTTTCAGAGTGCGCAATATGGAAACGTTCTTTTTTGTGTTATTTGCTTTGATTGTGCTGCTGGGCCAAGTGCCGGTGAGTATTTATCTCTGGCCGGATTTTCCGGTTATCAAAGATTGGATTCTCAACGTGCCGACTCTGGCCGGCGTCAGAGGTATCCTATTGGGGGTAGCCCTGGGGGTGATCGCCACCGGCCTGCGGGTGTTGGTTGGAGCGGATCGCCCTTATACGGATTAGGAATGTTTTAAATGAGTCCAAATGAAGAGAAAAAACCAGGTCAAAGCGGCGGTCTAAAACGGCTAAGCAAATCAGGTGCGTTGCCCAAACCGACCACGCAGAATCTGGTCGAGCAGGTACCTCCTTGGCTCAAACGCCTGTTAACCAAATACGGCGAACGAGAAGGTCCATTGGTCGGCCTGGGCGAGGGTGAACCCGAAGCGGAATCGCCGGTAGCAAAGAAACTCCAGCCAACAGGCGGCCTGACCGCCCTGTTGGACCAAATGGCCGAAGAGGGTGTTTCTACCTATTCGCCGGAGAGGTCGGCTACCTCAGTCGAGTGGGGCAGCTACAGCGAACCCGAACCGCCCCCCCTGGATGACTTTTTAGCCAATTTAGGGACAGGCCAGGCGGATTATCAGGGTGCGCCATCCGCGTATTCCGCCGCCAACGAAGCGCCTGATTGGATCAATGACGTTCTCCCACCTGCATCTCAGGCCGAGACGGGCTACAGTTCCTATTTACCGGGAGCGGAACCGGCGTTTGCAGAAGAAGCGCCCGATTGGCTAACGGAGATGATACCACCCGACGCCGCTACGCCACCTCCACCTCCGACTTCGCCCACCCGGATTGAAGAGGCTCCAGACTGGCTGGCCGAGGCGCTGGAAATTCCAACACCTTCCAGCCCCCCACCCCCACCCACCGCCCCCCTGCCCTCTACCCCGCCCGGCAGTAGCGATTTGGAAGTACCCGACTGGCTGACGGCTGCCCTGGAAACACCCTCAACCCCTCCCGCCGCGCCACCGACCTCGCCTTCGCCGGCAGCTCAAGAAGCCCCTGATTGGCTGGCTGACCTCTCTGATCGCAGCCCGGCCTCCCCTCAAACTTCGGTACCGGCCCAGCCAACCCTTCCCCCCCCCGTCGAAGAAATAGCCTACGGGGTCGAAGTTCCCGATTGGCTGGAGGGTCTTGTTGCTCCGTCGGAGCCAGATCTAGTTGAGACGAGCGCGCCAGACGTTGATGTGCCCGACTGGATAGCCGGCATTTCTGCCCCGGCTGAAACCGAAAAAGCGCCGCCGGAAGCCTCAACCTGGGATGCGCCCGATTGGATTACCCGCGGCGCACCGGATCGAGTGGAAACGGAAGCGAAGCCCGGACCGGCTGCCCAGGAAAATCAGAGTTGGTTTGCCCAGGGCCAGGATCTGCCCTCCCTGGATTGGCTGTTTGAGGCTGAACCAGCCCCGCCGCCCTCTACCGAAGCGCAGCCCCCAGTCCAGGATTATACTGACTGGTTGTTTGACTCCACCGCAGAAGTTTCCTCCCCCCCGGCTGAAACCGGCTCTGCCTGGTTAGAGGAATTGGACCAAAACGCCACTCCTGATTGGCTGGCGGAGAGTGATACTTCGGAAACGCCCCCCGACTGGCTGACGAGCCTGGAAAGCGCGGGCGGCGAAACATACGACGCCAACCAGCCCACAGAGGCTTGGCTAGACGATACTGCCGAAGAGACGCCGCCCTGGCTCGCTGAAACAGCCCTCTCTCCCTCCCGGCCCGCGACCCCTGAACCACCTCCACCGGCTGAGCCGTCACCCCCTGCTCCCACAATCAGGAGTTTGAAATCACTCAAGCGTCTTTCACCCCAACCGGAAGTTCCGGCGGAATCACCTTTGCCTGATTGGGTGGCCGGTCTGGTTCCGGCGGAGGTAGAAACGAGGCCGGCCTCACCGGCCTTGCCGGATTGGGCCGCCGATCTGGTTCCTCCGGGAGCCCGCGCAGCGGAAACAACCAGCCCGGATTTACCGGATTGGGCCAAACCGCTGCTGCCTTCCGGCGCCGAGGCTAAAGCCGAGCCGCCGGCTGCGGCGACGCCCAGACCTCTGTCACGCTTGAGCAGCATCGCAAAACCTGTCCCCGAAATACCCCCGACTCCTATTGAACCGGCACAAGAAGTAAGCCAGCTACCCCTTGACGAAACACCTGACTGGTTGAGCGACGTGTCAATCAGTTCCCCCGCCACCGAAGCGCCGGCTTGGATGACTGAAAGCGGACCAACCACGCCATCGTCTGATTGGTTGAGTGATTTGCCCGGCAAAGCAGACGAGACGTCCGATTGGATGGCCGAATTATCTCGGCTCAGCCAGGATGTTACCGAAACACCGGCTACGGAGGATTGGCCGGCAGAGGATGACACCAGCGTGATTGAACGACTAGGCTGGTTTACGCAGGATGCCCCTCCGCAAAGCGCCGCTTTTCCGGCTGAACCTCCCACCGCAGCGGAGACGTTAGATTGGCTGGCTGACTGGCCGGCTCAAACCGGAGAGGAGCAACTTCCTACGGTCAGCGGAGAAGCCGCAGTCGAAATTCCCTCCTGGCTGACCGATCTGCCGGGAACTGCGCCCGCCGAACAAAGTGAGTGGCCTGACAGCAGCACGGAATTGGAACTGCCGGACTGGTTCAGCGCGTCAACCGAACCGGCGGCGTCCGAAACCTCCTCCCCTCCCGCCGCTCAACCGGTTGAAGCCGATTTGGAAACCCTGCCCTGGCTCACCGATCTCCCCGCCGCAGACCTCGAAACACCCGACTGGCTGAGTGAGGCAGCGACAGAGCCGGCAACCGCGTTTATGCCTGCCCCGCCCACCTTTGAGACTGAGGCTGAAACGGAAGAGGCGCTGGAAACACCCGACTGGCTGATGAATTTATTAGAAACGGCTGAGCCGGAACCGTCTGAAGAGCAGCCGGTCGAATCGGGTGAAGGTGAGGGGGACACGCCACCCTGGCTGGCCCAGTGGCCCGGCCTGAGCGAAACTGTACCCTCCGCCGAGACAACCGACAACGAAGAGATGCCGGCCTGGCTTTCCGGGTTAACCAAACCATCCACGCCGGGCGGGGTTGACGAGACCACCGCCGAAAGCGAACTCGAAGCGCCCCCCTGGCTCACTACCCCGTCCCAACCAGCCGAGGTTGAACCTGAAGGGCCTGACTGGTTGAATGATTTTACTGAACCCTCACCAACTCAGGCTGAGGTCGAATCTGAGACCACCGCGCTCTCCTGGTTAGCTGAGTCGCCTGAGAGCGTTCAGGATGAGCCTCAGCCGGACAGACCGGCCTGGTTCAGCGAAACTGAAACAGCGGCGGCTGTAACGCCTTCCGTGACCAGCGCCGAACCCGAACCGGGAGTTCCTTCTTGGCTGACCGATTTGCGGGAAGCATCTGCTCCAGATACAGAAGAAGAAGTTCCAAGCTGGCTGGAAGATTTGCCGCCAGTTGAAGAGGTAACCGCAGACGCCGGCACGGAAGCTGAGACAGAGTTTCCCTCCTGGTTGACAAGCACCGCCTTCACCTCGGAAAGCGAGGTACTGGAAGCTGGCCCGACGCCCGTGACCAAAGCAGAACAAGCTGAGCTGGATTGGTTGGCCGAACTGCCTCCGATAAGCGAGGCTGAACTTGCGCTCAGCGCCATAGCCGAGACAGATGAACCCGAAGCAGAAGAAGAAATTCCGGCCTGGTTGAGCCAATTTTCAGCAGCGCCGGTCGAGCCGATTGAAGAGACTGCCGAGACCTTACTCGAAACACCCGATTGGCTGCGCGGCCTGCCTGAAGCGCCTGAAAACGAAATGACAACCGGCGAAACCGAAGAAACACCCTCGTGGCTGGCCGAGATAGCCTCGACAGAAAATGAGCCGGGCCAGCCCGATTTGGCTGAAGCAATCGAACCGGCTACCCCCTCCTGGCTGGCCGATTTGCGACCCACAGCCAAGGTTGAAACGGTCGAAGACCTCGAAACACCCTCCTGGCTCAGCGAATTACCACCCACACTCGAAGGTGAAACGACTGCTGAAACCGGCCTCGACATGCCCTCCTGGTTGAGCGAACTGCCTGAAACAACCTCTGCTGAAGCCGAGGCTGAAACGGAAGAGTTGGAAATACCTTCCTGGCTCACCGGTGTAGCGGCAGGGGCAGCGATAGGGACAGTCGTTCCTGAAACAACCGAGGCCGCTGAACCCACGCCCGAAGAAGAGACGCCTTCCTGGTTGGCTGAACTGTCCGAAATGCCGGGAGGCGGCCCGGTAGAGGTGGAAGAGGAACTCGAAACGCCCTCCTGGCTGAGCGAGTTACCCGAAACGTCTACTCCTGAAATCACAGCCGCAGATGTCGAGATGGAAGCTGAGGCTAATCTCGAAATGCCGGCCTGGCTAAGTGAGTTACCCGGAGCCGCTGAACCGGAAGCTGAGGCTAACCTCGAAATGCCTTCTTGGTTAAGTGAGTTGCCACAGGCGGCTGAGGCTGAAACCACCTCCGAAATGGTCGGGGCTGAAACAGAAGTTGAAATACCCTCATGGTTAACCGGGCTGGACACGTCGGAAGCGGCTGAGACGAGTGAAGCGGCAGCCGCAACAGGAACACCAGACTGGCTGGCGGAGCTGCCGCAAATATCGGAAGCCGAAACAGTCGGGGAAGAAACTGCCGCTGCTCTCGAAATGCCAGGGTGGTTGGGCGAGTTACCCGAAACACCCCACATGGAAGTTGTTGCGCCCGAAGCCGAGAGTGAAGCGGAACACGAGGCGCCGTCTTGGCTGAGTGAGCTACCCGAAGCACCTACTGCTGAGGCCGTTGAAGCGGAAGCTGAAGCCGAGCTGGAAATGCCCTCATGGCTGAGCGAGTTACCTGCAACAAGGGTGGCTGAACCCGTTGAAACTGTGACCGAAGCCGAACTCGAAATGCCCTCCTGGCTGAGTGAATTGCCGCAAGTTTCTCCGGCTGAAACTACAGGCGAAACGGTCGAAGTGGAGCCGGGAGCGACCTCTTGGCTGAGCGAGTTTCTCGAAGCACCGGTTGCTGAAACGGTTGAAACGGAAACAAAAACTGAAGCCGAACTCGAAATGCCGGCCTGGCTGAACGAGTCATCCGAAGTTGGGTTGGAAGCCGAACCTGAAACAGAAGAAGAACTGGTCATCCCCGCCTGGCTGACGGGAGTAGCCACAGGAACGGTGCTCGGAGCGGTGGCCGCCGAAACAAGCGAGGCAGGTGAACCAGAGTTGGCAGAAGAGACGCCAGACTGGCTGGCCGAGTTGACTCCTGCGACGGAAAGCAGAGTCGTGGCTACGGAAACTGAGACCGAACTAGAAATCCCCTCCTGGTTGAGCGAACTTCCCGGCGCTGCCGAAACTGAAGCTGTTGCCGAAGAAACCGAGGTTGATCTCGAAACGCCGGAATGGTTGAGCGAATTATCGGAAGCCGCTCCCACTGAAGCAACGGCGGAAACTGATCTCGAAGCGCCGGAATGGCTGAGTGAAATCGAACCTGCAATCGAGATGGCAACTGAAACCGTTGAAGTTGAGGCCGAATTAGAAGCGCCGACCTGGCTGAGCGACCTGCCGCAAGTGCCGGAACGTGAAACAGGGTCTACCGTTGAAGCCGAGACTGATCTGGTGATACCTTCCTGGCTCACCGGTCTGCGTGAAGCACCGCCCCCGGAAATGGAGACCTCAGACGCCGAGGTAGAAGCTGAAGAGCAGGAAGAACTGGTCATTCCCGCCTGGTTGACCGGGGTGATTGGGACGGCAACGGGGGCCGCTACCGTCGAAGCGGCTAAGGTTGTTGAATCTGCCGAAGAAACGCCGGAAGTCGAAACAATCACGCCACAGGCCGATGTCGAAGGCGAATTGGAAATACCGGCCTGGCTGCGTCAACTGCCGGGTGAGCCAACCCTCACCGCAGAGACTGCTGAGGTGGAGGCAGGTGAGGCCGAGGCCGAACTTGAAATGCCAGCCTGGTTAAGTGAATTACCGCCGTTAGCTGAGGCTGAACCAACATCTGCAAGTCCGGTTGAAACGGAAGCCGAGTTTGAAATACCCATCCAGGGGGTCGAAAGCGCCGGCGAGACGGTCGCAGAAGTCGAAGCTTTTGAGCAGCCGCAGGGCGAGGGCGAAGAAGAACTGGTCATCCCTCCCTGGCTGGCAGGAATAGCGGCGGCCGCGGGAACGGCGGCAACGACTCTCGAACCGGCGGCCGTCGAACCTTCCCCGTCCGAAGTGGCTGAATTTGAAGCGCCTGACTGGTCTGCGGGTGAAACCACCTCCGTTGAGGAGGAGAGCGAAGAAGTTCCCGACTGGCTGGCCGATTTGTCTACCGAAGAGCTAAAGCTGCCTTCCTGGTTGAGCGATACCCCCGAATTTGCGACAGCGCCGGCAGCAGAAGGCGCTGAAGCTGAGGTGGAAGTTACAGCACCGGCGGAACAAGTTGCTCCCGTTGAAGAGGCCGCGCCGGTTGACCTTACCACTGAAACGGCTGAAGACGAGCTGCCGCCCGAGTCAGACTGGTTGGCCGGCCTGGCTGCCGCCACCGCCGCAGTGCAAGCGGCTTTGCCCTCTGAAAAAGTAGAAGAGAGCGACTTTTTGACCTCTGAGGAAGAGCCGGAGCTACCCGACTGGTTGACCGATAGTCCCAAAACAGCCGCCGCATCTCCTGCCGCCGCGCCAGCCTTTGAGACTCTGCTTGAGGGTCAGGTTGAGGCTGAACCACCCGCGCCCGATTGGCTGACAGACTCAACCCAGGTATCCACACCCCTCCCTGGCAGTGCTTTAACCAGCGAACCCAAAGCCTCGCCCACCGAGCGGATGTCGGACTGGCTGCGCACTTTGCAGCCCAGCGAAGAAACGTTGGCCGAAGAAGACAATCAAGTAGCCGAAACGACCGGCGTCTTGGCCGGGCTGGGGCCGCTGCTGCCTGTGGAGAAAATTGCCCTGCCCACACCGCTCCTTGATTCGCAGGCGACGGCCTCTACGGCTCAGACGGATGCTATGCTCGAAGCAGCGCGCCATTTTTACGCCATTGCCACCCAGGCCCCGCAGCCGGTGGCCTTGCCAGAGGCGCTGCCGCAGCGCGCCTCCATGTTGGGGAATATTGTCCGAGGCGGGCTATACCTGCTTTTTATTATTCTGGTAGCCCTGCCGCTGATACCGGGACTGCAAAAAGTGGTAGACCCAGCCTCCGGGCAGAAAGTCGCCTGGACAGAACCGGCCGGGGCGTTAAGTGAAGTGTTAGACAAGCAGCGCCGTGAGTTGATCAGCGTCCAACTTGGGGTGATTGATTTGCAGCAGCCCGACTCGGTGGCCTTGGTTTCGTTTGATTACACCACCGCCACCCAGGGAGAAATGCAGCCTTTGGCCGAGGCCATTATTGGCCGCTTGCGTGGCCAGGGCATGCGCCTGATCTTTATGAGCCTGGAGCCGGAAGGGGCGGCGCTGGCTCAGCGCACCATCGAGGCTGTGTTAGCGGAACGGGGTGAAACCTACGGCGCGGAGATGGTCAACTTGGGTTATGTGCCAGGCCAAATCGCCGGTATCCGCGAGCTGGTAACGGGCCGGAAGCAGTTGGCCGGGCTGGCCGATGTTAAAGAAGGTCTGACCTTTGCCGCTTCTGAACGCGCCGCCTGGAGCAATGTCAACAACCTGGGGCAGGTAGATGTGGTGATTACCCTCAGCGACAACCCGGCCACCGCCCGCTGGTGGATCGAGCAAATGGCTGCGGCCACACCGCCCGATGATGGCGAGCGCTATCTCTTAGCCGCCACCAGCGCCACCGCCGATCCATTTGTGCGGCCCTACCTCGATACTCAACAACTCAATGGATTGATTTCCGGGATCAACGGCGCAGCAGCGATTGAAGCCGGCCGGAAAAATTTCGGCCCGGCCCGCCAAATGCTCGACAGCCAGGGGATTGCCCATCTGCTCATCGTCATTCTCATTGCCCTGGGGACCATGTTCGGTTGGATGCCGCCGACGGAGACAAAGGCTAAGGCAAAGGCTGAGGAAATGGTCGGTGAGCAGTGAACAGTAATCAGTGAGCAGAATTAATATCTGACTACTGACTGATTACTGACTTCTGATTACTGCTTTAAAGGGAGGGTGAAACCCTATGGAGACGATTGGCCCGTTTATTGCCGCCGGGCTGACCCTGATGGTGTTCAGCTACATTTTTGGCGACAATGTCCTGTTCAAATTGGCGTCTCATATCTTTGTCGGCGTAGCCGTTGGCTATGCGATAGTGGTGGCCTGGCATCAGGTTTTTTATCCGGCGCTTAGTTCGGGCAACGTGGTCAGCGTGCTGCCTGCCCTGATTTTGTGCGTCCTGCTAATCTTCAAGATTCGACCCACCCAGGGCGGCGTAACCAATGTTCTAGGCAGTCTGGCCCTGGCGTTTGTGCTGGGTGTGGGCGCAGCCCTAGCTATCGGCGGCGGACTGCTGGGAACCTTGCTGCCCCAGGCTTCGGCCATGGTCAATCTTTCCCTCAACCCCAATCATTACCCAGATACAGAGAATGAGGTAGGGCTGGTATTGTGGCTCAATAACATCATCATCGTTCTGGGTACCATCGGCGTATTTTTTTACTTCACCTTCGCCGTCAGGTCCGAGGGATTTTTGGGCGGTTTGCGCGAGGGTTTTGTCCGCTTTTGGGCCGGTATGGGCCGGTTGATGCTCATCTTTACCCTGGGGGCCTTGTTTGCCAACACCGTCAGTTCGCGGGTGGCGCTGCTGGTATCACGGCTGCAATTTTTAATGGGCTTATTCGGAGGATGAAAGAAGTGTCAGGTGTTAAGGTGTCACGTGTCAAGTATGAAATTAACTTGACACGCGACACTCAACACCTGACACTTGACACATAACTATGGCCGAAACCACCATCAACAGCATTTTAGCCATTGATTGCGGCAGCACTGCCACCACCGTTGCGCTGATCGAGCAGGTTAATGGCGCGTACCGGCTGACAGCGACAAGTCAGGCGATCAGTACCCATGCGCCACCCTGGCAGGACATTATAGTGGGCATGCTGGAAGCTGTCCGTGAGATTGAAAAAACAGCCGGCCGTACTCTGTTCAATTCGGGCGGCTGGCCGCTGATGCCCCAAAATACCAACCGGCAAGGCATTGATGCCGTAATTATCGTCGCCAGCGCCGGGCCGCCTTTGCCGGTGGCCCTGGCCGGCTTGATGAAAAACATCAGCCTGACCAGTGCTCGCCGGGCCGTTGCCACCACTTACGCCGCCGTCACCAGCGAATTGTCCCTCGATACTGAACACCCTGCCACCCCCAGCGGGCGTAATGGCGGCCCGCTTAGCCCCGAAGCTCAGATGCAGTTGATCCAGGCCGGACAGCCTGAAGCGATTATCCTGGTCGGTGGGGTTGATGGCGGCGCGGCCCAGCCGGTAATTGACCTGGCCCGAATTGTGGCCATGGCCCTGCGCCTGCCCACCTTGAGCGAAAAGCCAACCGTTCTTTACGCCGGCAACAGCCAGGCACGGGAGGCGGTAGCCGACATTTTCGGTCCGCTGGCCCCGCAGCGGGCCGTGCCCAATGTGCGCCCCAACCTGACAACAGAAAATCTGGCCCCTTTACAAATGGAACTGGAAAGTTTGTATGTCCAGCGCAAAATGTCGCAACTGCCGGGGTTTCAAAAATTGGGCACCTGGTCGCCCTATCCCATTTTGCCGGCCAGCAAATCGTTTGAAAAAGTTATTACCTATTTGGGGCAGCATAACGGTCTCAATGTGATTGGGGCCAATATCGGCAGCGGGGCCACCGTTGTGGCCGCGCAAACCGACGAGTTTCAAACCTCGATGGTCCGCAGCGACGCCGGAGTAGGCCACAGCCTGAACGCGCTGTTAAAAATGGTCCCGCTGGAAAAGTTTCAGCGCTGGCTGCCGTTTGAATTAGCCCCGGAAGCGCTGCGCAACCGACTCTTGAACAAAAACCTGCACCCCGCCAGTTTACCTGAGACCGAGGAAGATTTGCTGCTTGAGCATGCCGTCGCCCGTGAAGCTTTGCGGCTGGTGGTCGAGCAGGTGCAGGCCGGCTGGGCCTTGCAGCAGCCGGCGGGGCGGGGCCAGTTGCAGTGGAATTTAATTATTGGGTCCGGACGCACTCTGACCCAGGCGCCGCAGCCTGGCTATGCCGCGCTGACCCTGCTGGATGGCATTGAACCCTGGGGCGTCACTAATCTGGCGCTGGATCGGGCCGGTCTGGCCAATATGCTGGGGGCTATCGCCGCCGTTCAGCCTATGGCCGCCGTCGAAGTGGCTGCCCACGACGCTTTTTTGAACCTGGGCACGGTTATTGCGCCGTGGGGACACGGTACGCCGGGTAAAACGGCCCTCAAATTCAAAATTAATTACGCCAACGGCGAACAACTGGAAACCGAGGTCGCTTACGGTTCGGTTCAAGTCATTGCCCTGCCGCCCGGTGAAAAAGCCGCCCTGGAAATCCGGCCCAGCCGTCACTTTGATATTGGGCTGGGGCAGCCGGGCCGGGGCGTTCTGGCTGAGGTCGAAGGGGGCAAGTTGGGCATTATTATTGACGCGCGCGGCCGGCCGCTGCGCTTACCCAAAGACGAAGCCCGGCGGCAGGAACAGCTACGCCGGTGGTTGGAAGAATTAGGGGTTAGCCATGCAACTGCCTGAACGAAGAATTAATGCCCAAAGCAAAGTGACCCTCCGGCGAATCCTACCCCTGCCCGGCGAAGTGCTGGTTCAGCGCGGCCAGCAGGTAGAAGCGTTGACCGTTGTGGCCCGCGCGCAAACGCCCCACCGCTACCGGCTGATCAATGTGGCCCGCCAACTGGGCCAGCCCCAGGTGGAGATGGAGCGGGTGATGCTTAAAGAGGAGGGAGACGAGGTAAAGGCCCACGAGGTCATTGCCCGCGTTCAGGGCGGCCTGCCATTTTTGCAACGGGCAGCGCGCGCCCCGGCGGCCGGGCAGATTGCGGCCATCGGCCCAGGCTGGGTCCTCCTCGAAACCGAGAGCACGCTGGTCGAACTGCCGGCTTTTATCAACGGCATCATTGCCCGCATCATTCCCGACCGGGGCGTGGTCATCGAAGCCAGCGGCGCGGTTATCGAGGCAGCCTGCGGTTTTGGCGGGGAGACCTATGGTCCGCTCAAGCGGCTGGTCAACAATTCATCCGACATTCTTGGCCCTGAGGCGATTGACGAAAACTTAAGAAATATGATTATCCTGGCGGGGCGTTCGTTGGATGAGGAGACCTTGCGCCAGGCCGAAGCTGCCCAGGTGCGGGGGGTAATTGTGGGCAGCATTGATACGGCCCTGCTCAATTTAGACCCGCCGGTGAAGGTCAGAGTGGTAGCGACGGAAGGTTTTGGCGACATCCCCATGTCGCCCTACACCTTTGGAATTTTAGGAACGCTGGATGGCAAAGAGGTCTCCATCAGAGGCCACACCCCCCATTTGGCCCCGTTACCCGGCCAAACCCAGGCCGACTCCCAACCGATCATCATGGCCACCAGCAACAAAGCCAGCGCCTTGGCGGCCTTATCGGCTGAGAAAGGGAGCAGTTCTGTTTTGGCGGTTGGCAGCCGAGTGCGCGTCACGGCCGGTCAATATTTGGGGGCCAGCGGGACCATTGCCACCCTGCCACTCCAACCCCGAGCCAGCGCTTCCGGCCTTGTCGCGCCGGGGGCCATTGTTAACCTCGGTGAGGCTTCGCCTTATATTCCCCTGGCAAATTTAGAGCAAGTGGTTTAAAAAGGAACTGAGGGAACTAAAACAGAAGTTCCCTCAGTTCCTTTAGTTCCCCTGGGTAAGAATTGCGTAAATTCGTAATGATTTAACGTGCCCCGTTGCATGCAGGTCATTTTGAGTGCCAGCGAGAAAGCCACTTGCTCACTGTAACATCTTAGGCAGTGGTAACGAAGATTCCTCCCCACTTCGTGGGTCGGAATGACATGACCTCCAGATATCTGCCAGTTTCCTTTGTTCCTCTGTCTCATAATTACTGTAACTACCACTAAATATAGTAGCTCATAAGCTTCTTCTCCCCTAAATATAGATTCTCGATTTGCTTTTTAGCCCCCTTTGACATAAAATAAAAAGATAGCTAGACTTGTTTTCAACCTGCTTTACTCGGCGTGGCTGCCGGCAGCGGGTGTAGCATGGAAGGAGAAAATCCATGGTAGACGAATACGAAGAAGAAGAAGGTGGGCAGAATCGTCTTTTTGTAACCCTGGCTATCGCTTTGATTGGGCTGTTGGTTTTGGGCTTGCTGGGCGTGGGCGCGGTTTTTATCATCCGCCAGAATATTGACCAGCAGGATGTGGCCGCCCAGCCATCGCCGACGCTGCTCATCCGGCTGCCCAATCCGACGGCTACCCTGGTTCCTGTGGCGAAGATTCCAACCAACACGCCGATGCCTACTCCGACCAATACACCCGTATTGGCCCCAGGTAGTAATAATGGCCAGGAAGCGGCGGTGGGTAATAAACAGGAAAATACGCCTACGCCCAAACCCTCGCCCACCCGCACCCCTGCGCCCAGCGGCGCGCCCGCCGGCGCTACCACCGTTGTGCCTGAAACCGGCTTTGGCGGCTTTGAGGCGGCGCTGATTGCGGTCGGGCTGGCTGCAGTTTTGTTCATTGCCCGCCGGCTGCGGATGTCAATGTAGCCAGAGGCCAAAACAAAACAGGCACATCCCTTTCGGGATGTGCCTGTTTTATTTCATTCATAAGCCAGCACCTCGCGCACTGTGAGCCGCGAAGCGTTCCACGCCGGCAGAAAACTCGCCACCGCCGACAGCACCACCACCACGACCAGCCACAGCAGCACCCCATTGATGGAAAAGGTGTAATCGAGCGGGGCGCTCAAAAACTGCTGGCCGACCAGGTCGCTGAGGAATTTGCTGATGGGGTAGGCCAGAACAGCCCCTACCAGCCAGCTCAACACGCCGATAATAATCCCCTCGATGATAAAAACCCGGCGTACTGCCCCGTTGGGCGCGCCGATGGCCCGCATGACCCCAATCTCGCGGGTGCGCTCCAGCACGTTGATACTCATCGTGCCCATCAAGCCCAGGCCGCCGATTACGGCAATCAGCACGGCCATAATCAACAGCAGCACCACAATCACCTCAAAAATCGCCACCACCTCGGACCGCTCCTCGGCCACTTTGGCCGTTGCGCCGACGTCAAAACCGATATGCTCAAAGCGCGCTTCCAGGGCGCGGACAACCTTGTTCTGGTAGTCGAGGGTGTGTTCCTGGGTGGTGGCAAAAACCCACTGGGCCTGCCCCACTTCGCCGACGACACGGGCAAAGTAAGGATAGTTGGCAAACATAACCGCCACCGGAAAGCCGCCGGTCACGACGCCAACCACGCGCCAGGTCTCCTCTTCCCCTTCGATTTTGAGGGTGATATAGCTGCCCACCTGCACATCCGGCTCGTCGCGCAGGATAATTGAGTTGACCACCACTGCATTGGTATCGGCGGGCTGCAGCCAGCGTCCTTCGATCACCGTTGGCCGGGCCATTTTGGTAGCGGCGGGCGGGGCATAGAGCACGATGTTATCACTATCGCTGCCGTCGGGGCGCTTGCGGCGGGCGCTGGCAAAACCCCAGGTTTCGGCCTCTACCACCCCCGGTGTGTCGAGCACCTCGCGCAGAATGCGTTCGATACGGTAATCCCGCTCAAACTGCACCGCCACATCCCAGCGAAAATAAGCCAGCCAACTGTCGAGCGTGGCCAGCATCGAAACGCGCAGGCTGAAAACGGTAATAAAAATGACGCCGCCAAAGATGAGGGTCAGCAACGTTAAGGCCAGGCGGGTTTTGCGGCGAAAGGTATTGCGCAGCGACAGCAGCAAAGGCCGGGAGAGATTGCGCCGCAGGAAAGGTCTTTGCTGAACCGCCAGCAGCCAGCGGTCAAACCGGCGCGAGCCAAACTGCCCTTTACCCAGGCCATAAGTACTGATCGCCTCGCGCACCGTAATCCTGACCCCGGCCATGATCGGATAAAGCCCGGCCAGCAGCGGGACCACCAGGCCGACGGCAATTTCGGCCAGCAGCACGTCGGGCGGCAACTGAAAGGTGGTTACATCGAAGTTGAGAAAGCCGGCGATAAACCGGCTAAAAAAATAGGCCCCTGCCGCCCCCAGCGGCACAGCCAGAAGCAGGGCCAGCAGGCCAAAGATAATCACCGTGACCAAGTACATGCCCACTACCTGCCGGGTTCTGGCCCCGATGGCTTTCATAATGCCAATCTGGCGTACCTGCTGCGCCAGCAAAGCCGAAATGGTATTGATCACCAGAAAGCCGCTCAACAGCAGCGACATCAAGGCCAGCGCGCCCATCAGGATAACAATCGCCTGAATTAGAAAGTCCAGCGGCGACTTGCCCGGCTGGGGAATCAGGGTAAACAGCACGCTGCGCCCACCGTTTTCAATTTTATCCTGGACCTCGTTGGCGACCTCACGGATATGGTCGCGGTCATCGGCGTGATCGGCGACGATGATGCGCAGTTCGTTGTAATCGGTGGGTTGGCCCAGCCATTCCAGGGTGTCGGTGGTGATAAAGCCGTAGGATGTGCCATCGAAGACATAGAGTTGGGCGTTCAAATCGTGGGCCAGGCCCGAAATCGGCATCTGGCGTTCTTTGCCTTCGGGCGTTCTGATCAGCAGGGTGTCGCCCAGGCCGGCTTGCAGCAGGCCCAGCGAGGCCCGCTCGATCAAAACCGTATTATTGGGCGGCGGCCAGGCCCCGGCTTCGGGAGAAAATTTGTCAATCTCCACTTCGTCAAAGTCGGGGATGGCAATCAAGTACAACAGCCGCCACTCTTCCGGGCCGGTCTTGACCCGCACCGTCACCCGGCGGCGGCCTTCGGCCTCTTTGACCTCATCCATATTTTCAACCGCTTCGACCACCGGCTCGCCAAAAGAGTCAAAGGTGAAAAAGGTGGCGCTGGCCGGGTTGGTCGCCAGGTAGGCTTCGGTCAAATCCCGCGAGAGAATGATTTGCGAGGTAAAAATGGTCCCGACGGCAAACACACCGACGGCGATAGACAGCACCACCAGCACGGTGCGGATTTTGTTCAGCCACAGATCGCGCAGCACCTTGCGCCAGCGAGGTCTAAGCATGATGGTCCTGCCTTTGCGCCTGACCGGATTGGGCCGGCTGCCCCTGCGAAGCATCACTATCCTGGGAACTAAAGGAACTCGTAGGAACTGAGGAGGCCTGCTTTAAAGGTTCGGCAGACAGCGACCGGCCGTCGGCAGTCGTCTCGGCGATAATCTCACCATCGGCCAGAGTAATGATTCGCCCGGCCCGTTTGCTCAGGTCGCGGTCGTGGGTGACCATCAAAATAGTTTTATTTTGGGCTACCAGCCGCTCAAACAGCTCCAGCACCGCCTCGGCGGTCCGGGAGTCAAGGTTGCCGGTTGGTTCGTCGGCCACCAGAATGGGTGGATCATTGGCCAGGGCGCGGGCAATGGCTACCCGCTGCTGCTCCCCGCCGGAGAGGGCCGAGGGCAGTTTATAGGCGTGCTGACCCATTTCGACCTGCTCCAACAGGCTCATGGCCCGTTTTTCCCGCTCGCCCAGGGGGTAGACCTCGCAAAAATCCATGGGCAGCATCACATTTTCAATGGCGGTCAGGGTGGGTAATAACTGGAAAAACTGAAAGATGACGCCCACATTGCGCCCGCGCCAGACGGCGATTTGACCTTCGTTGAGGGTATGCACCGCCGTATCGCCCACCAGCACCTCGCCGGAGGTGGGCCGGTCAATGCCGGTGAGCATATTGATCAGGGTAGACTTGCCGCTGCCTGATTTACCGATGACGGCCACAAACTCACCGTGATCTATCTGCAAATCCACTCCTTTGAGGGCCTTAAAGGGACCGGCCGCCGTCTCGTAAATTTTGACCACCCGGCGCAGTTCAATCAGGTGATCGTTGCCGTGCCGGAAGCGGCCATTGGCCCCCTGGTGGTCCTTTCTCTTTTTCAACCAACCAAACATGAGATTTTCCTTCTTGATGAGTCCCAAGAGTTAAACGTGTTACATGTTGCGTGTTCCGTCTGCTTTACTTCACGCAAGACGCAACACGAATCCTGAATAACTATTTTCCTGGAACTGCTTTATTCTCGCTACTCTACCCCTGTGATTCTGAGAGTTATGTCCATGATAGCAGGGCCGGATAGGACCGTCAATACGACAAAAAGATGAGTTCAAATAATCCATCTAACACCGCTCTAACAAAACTCTAGTATAATTCTAACACCCCCGGCCTACAATAAATCGTAAAGTTAGGGTAAAGTGAGCCGTGATACGTGAGGTTTACGGTTTAAACTTTCACGCATCACATATCATTTTCTTTGATTTTCCACACGAGAGGTACGAACTTATGAACTTAAACAAATTTACCGAAAAAGCCCAGGAAGCGGTCCTGACTGCCCAACGCCTGGCCGAAGAATACAATCACAGTGAAATCCGGCCCAGCCACTTGCTGCTGGCCCTGCTGGCGCAAGAAGGGGGCGTTGTACCCCAGATTGTCCGCCAGTTAGGGGCCGATCCCGGCAACCTGGCCCGGCTGGTCCAAACCGAACTGCAAAGCGAAGCCAAAGTCTACGGCGGGTCGCAGCCTGGTTTATCGCGGGCTTTGACCAACCTGGTGCGGGACGCCGAAAAAACCGCCGAGCGGATGAAGGACGAATATGTATCCACCGAACACCTGCTGCTGGCCCTGACCGATTCCGGCGGCAGCGCGGCCCAGCTTTTGCAGCGCTTCGGCCTGACCCGCGATGCGGTACTGCAAGCCCTGACCAAAATTCGCGGCAGCCAGCGCGTCACCAGCCAGAACCCGGAGAGCACCTACGAGGCGTTGTTGAAATATGGCCGCGATTTGACCGACCTGGCCCGCAAAGGCAAGCTCGACCCGGTGATTGGCCGCGATGACGAAATCCGGCGGGTGGTGCAGGTCTTGAGCCGGCGCACCAAAAACAACCCGGTCCTCATCGGCGACCCCGGCGTGGGTAAAACCGCCATTGTCGAAGGGCTGGCCCAGCGCATTATTCGCGGCGACGTGCCCGAAGGTTTGAAGGACAAACAAATTGTCGCTCTGGATATGGGCGCGTTGATTGCCGGGGCCAAGTATCGCGGCGAGTTCGAGGAGCGGCTGAAGGCCGTTTTGCAAGAAGTCACCGGCAGCGAAGGCCGGGTCATCCTCTTTATTGACGAGCTGCACACCGTCGTTGGGGCGGGGGCGGCTGAGGGCGCCATGGACGCCGGCAACATGCTCAAGCCGATGCTGGCGCGCGGCGAACTGCACACCATCGGCGCGACCACACTGGACGAGTATCGCAAGTACATCGAAAAAGATGCGGCTCTGGAGCGGCGCTTCCAGCCGGTGCTGGTAGATGAGCCAAGCGTTGAAGATACGATCAGCATTTTGCGGGGTCTGAAAGAACGCTACGAAGTCCATCACGGCGTGCGTATCCAGGATAGCGCAGTCATCGCCGCCGCCGTTTTGAGCCATCGCTACATTAGCGACCGCTTTTTGCCCGACAAGGCCATTGACCTGATTGACGAGGCCGCCGCCCGCCTGCGCACCGAGATTGACAGCAAGCCGACCGAACTGGACGCGATTGACCGGCAGATTATGACTTTGGAAATCGAACGGGAGGCATTGAAAAAGGAAAAGGACAAGGCCAGCAAGGAACGGCTGCAAAAGTTAGAAACAGAATTAAGCGATCTACAAGAGCAAAGCCGGGCCCTGCAAACGCAGTGGGAAAACGAGAAGCGGCTGATTAACGACCTGCGGGCAACCAAGGAACAGATCGAGCAGACCCGCCTGCAGATGGAGCAGGCCGAGCGCCGCTCCGATTACGAAGCCGCGGCCCGCCTGCGCTACGGCCAACTGCGCGAACTGGAAACCAGGCTGACCGAACTGGAAACCAGGCTGACCGAACAGCAAAAGGGCGGCTCGCTGCTGCAAGAGGAAGTTGACGCCGAAAATATCGCCCAGATTGTGGCCCGCTGGACCGGCATCCCGGTCAGCAAGCTGCTGGAAGGTGAAGTGGAAAAGCTGATCAAAATGGAAGAACGGCTGCATCAGCGCGTGGTCGGCCAGGATGAGGCCATTAAAGCGGTGGCCAATGCGGTCCGCCGCAGCCGGGCCGGTCTGCAAGATCCCAACCGGCCCATTGGCAGCTTTATCTTCCTGGGGCCGACCGGCGTGGGTAAAACCGAGCTGGCCCGCGCCCTGGCCGAGTTCCTGTTCGATGACGAGAGCAATATGATCCGCATTGACATGAGCGAGTACCAGGAGCGGCACACCGTCAGCCGGTTGATCGGTGCGCCGCCGGGCTATGTCGGCTACGACGAAGGCGGCCAACTGACGGAGGCGGTCCGGCGCAAGCCTTACAGCGTGGTTCTGTTCGACGAAATCGAAAAGGCCCATCCGGAGGTGTTCAACACCCTGCTGCAACTGCTCGACGATGGCCGCTTGACCGATGGGCATGGCCGCACGGTCAATTTTAAGAATACGGTGGTGATTATGACCAGCAACATCGGCAGCCATTACATCATGGAGCTTGGCCTCGAAGCGGCTGAATCCAAGGTAATGGAGGCCCTGCGCCAGCACTTCCGGCCCGAATTTCTGAACCGGATTGACGACATCATCATGTTCCACAGCCTGTCGCGCAGCGATTTGACCCGCATCGTGGACATCCAACTGGCTCACCTGCGTAAACTGCTGGCCGAGCGCAAGCTGACCCTGGATTTGACCGACGCTACCAGGCTGCACCTGGCCGAAGCCGGCTACGACCCCACTTTTGGGGCGCGGCCGCTCAAGCGGGTCATCCAGCGTGAGCTGCAAGACCCGCTGGCCCTGCGCCTGCTGCAAGGTGATTTCAAGGAAGGGGATACGATTCGAGTGGATTATAGGAATGGTCGCCTGGAGTTTGAACCGGCTAAACAGGAGGTCGGTGAGCCGGTGGCGGTGTAGGGGTTTTGACACGAGTAACATGAATGAATAAGGGCAGGTCCGAAAACCTGCCCTTTTTTCTTTGTGCAGTAACAACCTACCCCAAACCAAGATTTTGTGCTAAAATAATCTACAGATGTAACTGACCGGATACCTCAATGGAACTGACTTTTGAGTGGGATGAGGAAAAAGCTAAACAGAATCTCAAAAAGCATAAAGTCAGTTTTGAGGAGGCCAGGACTGTTTTCAACGACCCGTTCCTCTTGACCTTTCCTGATCCAGATCATTCTGAAGGTGAAGAGCGATACCTGAACATCGGTCAGTCCTCAAAAGACCGAATTTTAATTGTCATTCACACTGAACGAGAGGGTAACATTCGCCTGATAAGTTGTCGCAAAGCAACTTCAAATGAACGGAAAGCCTATGAAGAAGGAGAACTCTAAACAGGTAAATATGGAAGATAATGACGAACTGCGCCCTGAGTACGATCTCAAGAATTTAAAAGGTGGGGTTCGCGGTAAGTACTACCAGGCTTATCGGGCTGGACATACAGTTAAGATTCAAAAAGCCGATGGCACAACGGAAGTACAGTATTTCACCCTGGAAGATGGCGCAGTGATGCTGGAGCCGGATGTGCAAGCGTATTTTCCCGACTCCGAGGCTGTAAACAAAGCCCTACGCTGTTTGATTCCGCTGCTGCCCAAAAAACGTAGAACAAAGGTGAAAGCATAGCAACATCCTCCGCAAGACTCGGATAGATTTTTCCCCAACCCTGTGCTATCATCACCGGTATGATGAACACAATAAACACTCCCGAAGAAACCTTCTGGCAAGCCTGTCTCAATCGAGACGCCGCCTTTGACGGCAAGTTTGTCCTGGCGGTGCGCACCACGCGGATTTACTGCCGCCCCTCCTGCCCGGCCCGCAAACCGAAGCGGGAGAACGTGCTCTTTTTCAAAGTGCCGGAGCTGGCCCGGCAGGCCGGCTTCCGCCCTTGCAAGCGCTGCCAGCCCGACGCCCATATCCCCTATGACCCGCAGCTTGAGATGGTCCGTGCGATCTGTCGTTACATCGAGCAGAACGCCGCCGAGCCGCTGACCCTGCAAACGTTGAGCGAGTGTTTTCATGTGAGTGTCTGGCATTTGCAGCGGACGTTTAAAGAGTATGCCGGCATCTCGCCGCTGGAATACACCGAAGCCTGCCGCATGGATCAACTCAAACAGGCGTTACGAAACGGAGTGCCGGTCACGGCGGCCGTGTACGAGGCCGGTTTTGGTTCCAGCAGCCGGGTGTATGAAAAAGCGGCGCCGCAGTTGGGTATGACTCCCCGGCGCTATCAACGCAACGGCGACGGCACCCAAATTCAATTTACGGTTGTTCCTTGTGCTTTGGGCCAGTTGTTGGTCGCCACCACCGAGCGCGGCGTCTGCGCCATCAAGCTGGGTGATGACCCCGGTGAACTGGAACGCTTGCTGTTGAGCGAATTCAGCGCGGCCAGGATTGGGCGGGACGACCAGGCGCACAAAGCCTGGATGCAAGCCATTCTCAACTTTATCGCCGGCAAGGAGCCGCACCTTGATTTGCCGCTCGACGTGCGGGCCACGGCCTTTCAAAAGCAGGTCTGGCAGGCGCTGCAGCGGATTCCCTACGGCCAAACTCGCACCTATGCCGAGATTGCCCGCGAGATTGGGCAGCCGAAAGCCGTCCGGGCCGTGGCAAATGCCTGCGGCGCTAACCCAACCGCCTTGATTGTGCCGTGCCATCGCGTTGTCCGCAGCGATGGCAGTATGGGCGGCTATCACTGGGGCATCGAGCGCAAGCGCCAATTGCTGCTTCAGGAAGCGCTGCAGCTCCAGCCGGAGAGCGAACCTCAGCCAGAGCCGATGTTGTAAAGGCTCGAAGATACAAAGAAAAAAACGTATTCACCCGAACATGTCATTTTGACCGCAGGGAGAAATCTCTCCGAAGTTACAATTACTCAAATCTTGGTGGGCACATGATTTTATCCAGACATCTATCTGTTAATTGTCTCACAGGATTTCTCGGCCTTTGGCCTCGAAATGATATTGGAGGTAGATGACTCTCACCCTCACCACGCTTGCCCAGGCCGTCGAATGGCTGGCTGCGCGTGATTCTAGCCTGGCCCACGTCGTTCAGCGATACGGCCTGCCGCCCTTGTGGCCGCGCGAGCCGGGCTTCCCCACTTTAATTCACATCATTCTGGAACAGCAGGTCTCGCTGGCTTCGGCCAGGGCCGCCTTTGAGCGGTTGTGCGCCGCCGTTACCCCGCTGACCCCGCAAAATTTTCTCAGCCTTGACGACGCGCAACTCAAAACTATCGGTTTTAGCCGCCAAAAAACTCGCTACGGGCGCGAACTGGCTTCGGCGGTACTTGAAGGTCGGTTGGATGTGGACCGGCTGGCAGAATGGGACGATGAGGCCGTGCGGATCGCCTTGAAGCAAATCAAAGGCATCGGCGATTGGACGGTGGATGTCTATCTCTTGCTGGTCCTGCGCCGCCCCGATGCTTTCGCCCCCGGCGATCTGGCTTTGCTGCTGGCCGTCCAGCAACTCAAGGGGCTGGATCACCGCCCCACCCCCGCCGAATTGCTGGCACTGGCCGAAAGCTGGCGGCCCTATCGGGCAGTGGCGGCGCGGTTGTTGTGGCATTTTTATTTGAACGAGAAGGGGGCGAAACAAAAAGGGCAGGGTTGAGACCTGTCCTTTTAACAAACTCGAAAGCGTTCGGAAACTGTTTTATCTAACTGGCCCGCCCCGGCATGAATGCCAGGGCTACACCTACGGCAGCGCCGGGTCAACCCGGCTTTAGCCCGATTAATCGGGCGCTGTCGTATAGTCCGGCGACTTCATCGCCGGACGAGGGCCGGGAGTAAGGTTGTCTCTGGGGTTTCCGAATGTTCTCAAACTCATCTAAAATTGCGCTACAGGATGAGTCTACGCCGCAAAAATCTCGGCAACAGAGAGGGTAAACCCGGCCAGTATCCCTTCGCCGGTGAGGGTGTCACCCTCGCTCAATTTTTGCACCTCGGTTACAGAATGATAAATCCGTACTGCCTGGCTGGCCGGCTCGACCACCCAAACCCAATTCACTCCTATCGTAAAGTACTCCTCAATTTTTTCGTGGACTTCTTGCCAACGGTCGGTGGGTGAAATCACCTCAACTGCCAACTCCGGCGCAATTTCCAAGAAACCTGTAGGCCGCTCAGGGAGACGTTCTTTGGAGATGAAGGCTACATCTGCTCCGCGCACCCGGTCTGGGTTACGGCGGGTGTAGATACCCACTTCACCGCCCATCACCCAGCCTAACTTGTGCTTCCGGACAAAGCTTCTCAATTCACTACCAAGATTAAATTCTACCAGGCCGTGTTCGCCGCCGGTTGGGGACATCGGCACAATCCTCCCATCAATAAGTTCACAAGGGCCAATATCACCCATTGACAGCAGTTCTTCGCCGGTGATGAGTTTGGTTTCGGGGGGAGCCATGACTACGTTCATCGTTCCAAATCTCCTTGAAGGCTATTCTATCACGCCGAGTCGCCCCCGTCAATTAAAGCTTGACACCGCTTGTTAACTTTCAAAATCCCCCGCTTTATGCTACAATACCACAAAACATTTGTGCTGATTTTTGCCATGACCAAAAAAGCAACCATTCGTAGACCGACGACAACGCCTAAAAAGGGCAAACCCCAGGGGCCGGCCATTCGCCCGGAAGTGGCCGGGGTGGGCCTGTTGATCCTGGCCGGGATTACCCTGCTCAGTTTGTTTACGCCTAATCGCAGCAGCCTGATTGCCGGCTGGCTGAACTTCCTGGGCCTGCTGATCGGCTGGGGCCAATATGTGGTTTGGCTGCCGCTGACCCTGCTGGCGATCTGGTTTTTTCAGCGCTACGGCGCGGAAGACAGCCAGGAGAAGTGGGAGAAGCCGGTGGGGACCTTTTTATTGCTGGGCCTGCTGCTGGTAGTCTTCCATTTTATCGAGCCGGGCCTCAGCCCCGAGGAATTTGGCGGTGGTGGGGCGATTGGCTGGATACTGGGCGAACTGCTCCGCTCGGCGCTGGGGACGGCCGGGACGCTGGTGCTGCTGGGCGGGTTGTTTCCGCTGGCCCTTATTCTGATCAGCGGCCTGTCGCTGAAAGAATTATGGCAGATGCTGCGCGATTGGTATTATCGCTTTCAAGATTGGCGGCATTTCCGGCAGCTCAACATTAACCCTTCGACGCCGCGCCCGCGCTTGACGGAAGGCGGTCCCCGCCTGATTGAGCGCGTCTGGGCGGCAGGAGCCAACCTGGTTAAACCCGGTGCGGAAAGCAGTAAAGATGATTTGCCCATCAACGTGGTGGGCGACGATGATTTTGAAGGGGGAGACCTGGCCCCGGCCGAAGCGCTGATTGGCATGGCTGATGGCAGCCACCGCTGGCGCTTACCTCAGGTGGACCAGATTTTTGAAGAGGGCCTGGAGCTGGAAATCAGCGAGGTCGAAATTCGGCAGCGGGTCAAAGTTATCGAAGAAACCCTGGCCAGCTTTGGCGTGGAAGTAAAGGTACGGGAAATTAACCAGGGACCTTCGGTGACGCAGTTTGGGCTGGAGCCGGGCTTCATGGCCACCAAAGATGCTAAAGGCAACCCGCGCCGGGTACGGGTGTCGCGCATTGTTGGCCTGGCCAATGATTTAGCCCTAGCCCTGTCGGCGGCTCCCATCCGTATTGAAGCACCCATTCCGGGCCGGCCCTATGTGGGGCTGGAAGTGCCCAATTCGGCCACCAATCTGGTCACTCTGCGGAGTCTGATGGAGTCAGAGCGTTTTCAGCGCGTCTCCGGCCCGCTGAAATTAGCCCTGGGTCAGGACGTGTCGGGCCGGGCTGTCATTGCCGATCTGACCTCGATGCCGCACCTGCTCATCGCCGGGGCAACCGGCTCCGGCAAGAGCGTTTGCATCAACGCGGTGGTGGCCTGCCTGATCACCACCCACACCCCCGAAACACTGCGCCTGTTGATGATTGACCCCAAAATGGTCGAGTTGGTCAATTACAACGGTATTCCGCACCTGCTGGCCCCGGTGGTGACCGACCTGGAAAAGGTGGTCGGCGTGTTGAGTTGGGCCACCCGCGAGATGGAGCGCCGCTACAAGCTGTTTGCCCAGGAAAGCGCCCGCAATATCGTCGGCTACAACGAAAAGGCGACCAAAGAGGGCAAGGACACGCTGCCTTACATTGTCCTAATTATTGATGAACTGGCCGACCTGATGATGATGGCTCCCGATGAGGTGGAGCGGACCATTACCCGCATTGCCCAAATGGCCCGCGCCACCGGCATTCACATGATCCTGGCGACGCAGCGGCCCTCGGTGGACGTGGTGACAGGTCTGATCAAGGCCAACTTCCCGGCCCGGATTGCCTTTGCCGTGACCAGCCAGATTGACTCGCGGGTTATTTTGGACTCACCGGGCGCGGAACGGTTATTAGGCAAGGGGGACATGCTGTACATGGCCGCCGACTCGGCCAA
Organism: Anaerolineae bacterium; assembly: GCA_023151115.1. The sequence goes on along the minus strand of JAKLJP010000009.1, from coordinate 124,892 downwards.
GCTGCAGCGTTTGCAAGGCGTCTTTGTATCCGATCAGGAGATGAATCGGCTGGTGCGCTTCTGGCGCGGGGCCAACTACTCGGCGGAACGAGAGCCGCGCGGCCCGGCCCAGGTCAACACCGATTTGGTGCAGCGTCCGCTGTGGGAAGAGTACAAGGCCATGGAGAAAGGGACGGCTGAAGCCAAAGATGATGAACTGCTGGAGAAAGCCATTGAAGTGGTGCGCGAGCAGGGCAAAGCGTCGGTGTCGCTGCTGCAGCGCCGCCTACGGATTGGCTACAGTCGGGCAGCCCGCTTAATTGACGAAATGGAACAACAGGGTATTATAGGGGCAGATGAAGGCGGCAAAGGCCGGCCGGTGCTGATCACTCAGGCCGACGATGAGGCCGACCCGACGGCGGATGAGGGGTAGACAAGGGAGCAAGGTAGCAGGTAACAGGGCAGCAGCCTCCAGGTTTCAAAATCAGCTTGATGCAAATCCAAAATCGTAAATCCAAAATCGTAAATCGTAAATCGAACTGTCCTTATGCAGTGCGGGCCGTGCTGGTAGACGGCAAACATATCCTGTTTATCCATCACAACTGCCACGATCCTGGTTTGTTTGATAAATGGACGTTTCCTGGCGGACGGCTCGACCCGGATGAGATTGATCCTCTGACCGCTCTGCATCGAGAGATGCGCGAAGAGCTGTCGGTTGAAATTGAAGTGTTGAGTGAGTTGGGAGTCTTTTACAGCCGATCCGGTCTGGATTACACCATTTTTGTCGCCCGGCCTTTGGGGCCGCTCGGCCCGCTCAAAAGCGACGAGATTCGAGAGGTTGCCTGGTTAACCCCCGCCGAGGTCTACGAGTGGCACCTGCGGGAAAAGCTGCAATTCGGCTTTGAGATGAACGTCGTTTTGGCGTATTTGAAGCAAATGAAACAGTGAGGCGAAGATGCGAGGACACGGGGGGCGAGGAATAGTCATCTTCTCATCGCGTCCTCGCCTCACTCCTCATCGTGTCTTCCCCCTGCCGGAACCCCGCTGTAACAATCATTCAGCATCTCTACCATTTCGACTCGTTTTTGGGCGGTCAGGTAAGCGCCGCGCAGAAAAGAAAAGACCAGCAGCAAGAGGGCCATTCCCAAGCCCAGGGCCGGCCACCAGGCCAGCGCTCCCCAACTGGGGCGAAACACCATCATCGCCACCATTCCCAAGATAGAAACAGCGCCAATAATCAAGGCCAGACGGGTAATTTTTCGAGGTGACATGTAGCCTCCGTAAGACAGTAATCAGTCAATGTTATTAATTAAGGCTGTAGCATAGGGCCTTGTGCCCGTTTATAGCCGCCCACAAGGGGCTAAACTACGCTAACTTAATGACATTGAGTAATCAGTAATTAGTGAACAGTTGAACTGACAACTGATGACTGGTTACTGATTACTGGCCACTGTTTACTGCGCTTCCTAACCTCGCCACGGACGAACATCGGTGACGCTCATCCCGGCTCGTCTGGCCCCCTCGATCCCTAAATCGGCGTCTTCAAAAACGTGACAAAACTGCGGCTCAATCTGTAAGCGGCGAGCACACTCTAAAAAGATGTCGGGAGCAGGTTTGGCGTGGGTGACGTCGTGGGAGGTCACCACGGCATCAAAAAAGTCGGACAGGCCTATGGCTTTTAGCGTAGTTTTTACCAGTGTTGGCGTTCCTCCGGTGGCGACCGCCATAGGCAAGCGGCCTTTGTATTTTCGGGCAATTTCCACCACCGCCGCAATCGGTTTGGCCTGGGCGACCAGTTTCAGATAACGCTCATCCTTGTCCCGGGCCAACGTTGGAACATCAAACTGATAGCCAAAAGTTTGATTCAGAGTGCTAACGATCCTCTCGTTTGAGGCTCCCCCCAAATCGTAGAACAGTTTTTCGGGGAAATGGCCGTTCACCGCTTCCATGGTTTGCTGCCAGGCCAGGTAGTGCAGCGGCATAGTATCGGCCAGCGTACCGTCACAATCAAAAATAAGGGCCTGGATATGAGGTTCAAGCATAAACACGAGTCTAAAACCTTTCTTATTTCGTAACTGCTCAACCCTCATGTCATTTCGAGGCCATAGGCCGAGAAATCCCTACAATGCTACATCGGCCTCAGAGATTTCTCCCTTCGGTCGAAATGACATGCTTGAGTAGTTACCTTATTTCTGGCAATTTGGACAAAAGTGCGTTGAGCGCCCACCTGTCACAACCCGTATAATCGGCGTGCCGCAGATGAGGCATGGTTTGTTGGCGCGGTCGTAAACCTGGAAATGGTCCTGAAACTCGCCGCCCCGGTAAACGCTGTCAAAGCTGGCCCCCTTGTGGCTGATGCCGGCGGTCAAAACCTGGCGGATCGCCCCATACAAGCGTTCCAACTCTTCCGCCGAGAGCGTATCCACCGTCCGGCGCGGGTCAATTTTGGCGAGAAAGCAGCTTTCGTCGGCATAAATGTTGCCCACCCCGGCGATAAACTCCTGGGTCAGCAGCAGCGGCTTGAGCCGTCCTTTTTTGCGCTCAAAAAGCCGCTTGAAATCTTCGACGCTAAATTCGTCGGCCAGGGGTTCCGGCCCCAATTTGCCCACCACTTGAGCGGGATCGGCCACCAGGTAAACCCGGCCAAATTTGCGCGTGTCTTTGAAGCGCAGTTCGTGGGCATTGTCCAGGCCAAAAACGGTGCGCACGTGGGGGTGGCGCGGCTCGCTTTCCGGTTCGACCAACAAATCGCCGCTCATTTTGAGGTGTAGAAACAGGCTGTCGCCGCCGGACAGGTGGAACTGCAAATATTTGGCCCGCCGGGTAATCGCTTCGATGCGCTGGCCGGGCAGCCGTTCCTGCAATTCGGGGATAGGGGTTTTGATAGAATTGGGCCACAGCACAGTCACGCCGGTGAAGGTGCGCCCCACCAGCGGCCCGCGCAGGCCGCGCACAACGGTTTCAACTTCGGGAAGTTCGGGCATAAGCACGACCGGGGACCGGGGACGGGAGACTGCACCCCCTCCCTGCCCTCCCCCTCCGAGGGGGAGGGTTAGGGTGGGGGTAGTCTTCGGTCTTCTGTCCCTGGTCTTTTTAAGGGATTTGCAACCGCGTTATTATACATGCTATACTCACTAGCAGAAAATGCACAAGAGGGAGTTAGAATGGACACTGTTCAGGTTTCAATCGAATTACCCCGCGCCGTTTTTTCGGCGCTGCGACAAGACCCGGATCATTTTGTGCAGGAAATGCGCCTGGCAGCGGCAGTTAAGTGGTATGAAATGGGCCTGGTATCTCAGGCCAAAGCCAGTGAAGTGGCCGGAATTTCCAGGGCCGAATTTTTAACGGCTTTGAGTCGCTTTGATGTTTCTCCATTTCAATATGAGGCAGATGAGATTATTCGAGAAGTAGAATAATGTCTGAACGTTGGGTGGTAAATGCTTCCCCACTTATTGTCTTAGCCCGGATTGGTCTTGAGCAACTATTGCTTGACTTGGCTGATGAAATTATCGTACCTCGTGCTGTTGCTGTTGAAATTGAGGCCGGCCCCCCAGAAGACCAGTCCAGACGAGCATTAGCTACAGGCAAATTTACCGTTATAGATACTCCAACACCACCAACAGAAATTTTGGCCTGGGATTTGGGCAGCGGCGAAACAGCTGTCCTTTCTTTTGCTCTGGCGCAATCGAGTTGGACCGCTATTATTGATGATGCTGCTGCCCGACGCTGTGCCCGCAGTTTTTCAATACCCCTCAAAGGAACTTTAGCGATTGTAATTTTAGCCAAACAACGGGGTTTGATTGCTTCCGCCGCTCAAACACTTCAAGCCTTACGTTCCAACGGCTTTCGCCTCGACGACCAAATCATTGCAGAGACATTGAGGCGTACAGTAGGAGAAGTGTGGATACCCTAACTTCACTCATAACACCATCGCCTACATCAAATCCTGGACAGACCACGACCTTACCCGCGAGATTGCCCAAGAAGTTCTGGCCGGTCGTTACAAGCCTCGTTTCAAGAATCCGGCGTTATAGCCTGTAACAACGCTTCATTAGTAGGGTACTGGCCCAACAGACTGAGCAGATACAGCATGGCCTCTTGGGGCGGACGAGCGACCAACTCCCGGCGCAGATAGGTCAGCCGCTGGCTGTCTTCGGGGCTGTACATTAGACCCTCTTTGCGGGTGCTGCTGGCGGACAGATTGATGGCCGGAAAAATATAGGCTTCGGCCAGAGAACGGTCAAGCACAATCTCGCTGTTGCCCGTGCCCTTAAATTCCTCGTAAATGAATTGATCCATGCGCGAGCCGGTGTCAATGAGAATTGTGCCCAGGATCGTGACCGACCCGCCATGCTCGATGTTGCGGGCCAGGCCAAAAAACCGGCGGGGAATTTGCAGCGCCTCAGCCTCCACCCCACCCGATAGAGTCCGGCTGCGGTTGGCCTGTGCGCCTCTGAGGTTGAAGGCGCGGACCAGGCGGGTCAGGCTGTCCAGCATCACTACCACATGATGGCCGCACTCCAGCTCGGTGCGGATGTGGGCCAGCATCAGCTCCGACAGGTCAATATGTTCCTGCACCGGCTGGTCGCTGGAACTGGCAAACACTTCGGCCCCGACTAGGGCGCGGCGGAAATGAGTCACTTCTTCGGGCCGCTCGTCAATCAGCAGCATAATAAGCCGGGTGTCAGGCTCGCCGGTGAGGATGGCGCGGGCGATTTGCTCCAGCAGCATCGTTTTGCCGGCTTTGGGCGGGGCGACAATCAGGCCGCGCGTACCCTTGCCCACCGGGGCAATCAGGTCAATCAGCCGGGTGCTTGTTTGGCCGGTCACGGCCAGGTTAAATCGCTCGGTTGGGTCAATAGCGACAAGGTGTTTAAAGGGCGTGCGCTGCAGGAAAGTTTCCGGCGGCAGGCCGCAGACGGTCTCGACGGTTATCAACTGCTGCCCCTCTCTGCTGCCGCTAATTGTGGCCCCTTCAGGAAGCTGATAGTCGCGGATGAGCCTGGCCGGCACCGTGACTCGCTCGCTCAATTTGGCCGGATTGACCAGGTGGCCGCTCCCGTTTTTGGTCAACTGGAGAATACCGCTACCTTTGTTTGTCATGGTTATTTCGCTTTTATCACTTCTGGGATGAGCGTACAGCAACAGATGAAGACCCGGATGTTGGGTCTTTTTTTATTGTAGCATGTTTTTAACGTGGCTGACAATAATCCAAAAGAAAAGGTGTGTATTTCATTTTTGAGGGCAGGTTTGAAACACTGAACACAACTGACCTCACTGAAAGGTGAATGGTGTGTTGACTTTTTTCAGTGACATCAAGGCTTTCAACGATTCAGTGGTTCAGACGCTTTGGTTATGATAAAATTCGCCCAAAAATTGAAATGCCGCTGCCATTAAGTTAAGCGTTACGTAAAGTTGACCTCTGGCACAAACTGACAAATTTAACAATTACCGCCAAAAGTTTAGAACAGGATTGGCAGAATTGAAGGATTTTGATCCTTTTATTCCGACCATTATGCTCTGGCTTGACTTTTTCTAATAGACAAATCACTTAAAAGTCATACTATCATTGTAGCAGCGACGGCTCCCACGCCGTCGCTTGGCCGGGCGTAGGAGCCCGGCCCGCTAAAAGATTGTACGATGTTTATCTGCTTTGTCTATAAGTCAACATAATCCTTAACTTAATGGTACTGAAATGGTAGTGAAATTGAAATGCTCTTAAAATGAGTAACACTTGTGGCAGTTGGAGTCTAAACCTTGGTTTGGAAAAGCCAAATTTGCAAGTTGCATCCGAGGCCAGACATGTTATACTCAACGCCGCAAAGCGAATTAATCATCCCAGGAGGAACAAACCGATGAAAGCTATCCGCGTTCACGAATTTGGCGGCCCTGAAATGCTGCACTGTGACGACTTGCCTGTGCCCGAACCGGGCCAGGGCGAGGTTCTGGTCAAGATGGCGGCAGCCGGGGTTAACTTTATAGACATCTACCATCGGATTGGCATCTATCAACAGCCGCTGCCGACCATCCTGGGCGTCGAGGGGGCCGGTACGGTGGCTGCCGTCGGGCCAGGCGTAACCGAATTTAAGCCGGGCGATCCGGTGGCTTTTAGCGGGCCGCAGGGAGCCGACGCCGAGTACACCCTCGTCCCGGCGGCCAAGTTGGTGCCTGTTCCGGCTGCACTCGATCTGTCTCTGGCGGCGGCGGTTTTGCTGCAAGGGATGACGGCACACTTTTTAACCCACAGCACCTTTCCGCTCAAGCAAGGTGACACCACGCTCATTCACGCAGCGGCGGGCGGGGTCGGTTTATTGCTGGTGCAGATGGCTAAAATGCTGGGCGCAACCGTTATCGGCACCACTTCGAGCGAAGAAAAAGCCCAACTGGTCCGTCAAGCCGGGGCTGACCACGTGATTCTTTACACCCAAACCGATTTTGAAGCCGAAACCAAGCGGCTCACCGAAGGGCGCGGCGTGGATGTGGTCTATGACTCGGTCGGCCTGACCACGTTTGAGAAAAGCCTCAACGTGCTGCGGATGCGCGGCATGCTGGTGCTGTTTGGCCAATCCAGCGGTAAAGTGCCGCCCATTGACCCGCTTATTTTGAATAGCAAAGGCTCGCTCTTTCTCACCCGGCCCACCGTGTTTCACTACACCGCCACCCGCGAAGAACTGCTGTGGCGCTCCGGCGACGTTTTCAAGTGGGTTGCTGCCGGCCAACTCCAGGTGCGGGTTGACCGACAACTCCCCCTGGCCGACGCCGCCGAAGCGCATCGCCTGCTTGCCAGCCGCCAAACGGCCGGCAAGTTGTTGTTGCTGCCATAATTTATACTTTTTGGACTGGGTTTTTCACGAAAAGCGTAATGGCTGATCGTGGACAAATCATTACGTTTTACGTTTTACGAAGGTCAATCTAACTTGCCGAATTTCTGAACCACACCCGCTTTTAGGATAAAATTCTATGGATGGTTTTCGTCACATCACCCCGATTGAAGTTCGCTTTAGGGACCTAGACGTGTTTGGACACGTCAACAACGGCGTCATTTTTACCTACATCGAGACGGCCCGGATTCGCTATCTGGTAGATGTAGACATTCGCTCGCCGCAGGCCGGTTGGAATGACATTGCTTTTATTCTGGCCCACATCAACTGCGATTTCCGCCAGCCGATCTTTTACGGCCAGCGGGTGGAGGTCGGTTCGCGCATCGTTGAGATTGGCCGGACCAGCATGAGATTGGCCCATCGCGTCGAGGTCGACGGTAAACTGGCCGCTGAAGGCGATGGAATTCTGGTGCATTATGATTATCCCAACCAGCGCAGTACCCCCATTTCGGCCGAGATGCGGGCGAAGATTGAAGCATTTGAACAGGGTAGCAAAGTCGCAGAGTAGCAATCTCTGGCTACTGACTTCTGATAACTGATTACTATTTCTTGAGGAGTTTTCTTTGGATAATTCCCAATTTGAAAGGGACTTTTCCCACATCACCACCGTTATTTTTGATATGGACGGTACACTCATCAAACACACCTGGCGTTTGAGCCAGCTTACCGAAACCCTCTTTGCCCGTTTTGCCGACTGCCTGGCCCCGCTGACGCATGACGAGTTCTTTGACTGCTTCTGGCCGCGCAATGAGGACATGTGGTACATGATGGTAGATGGCGTACTCGATGGGGATACGGCGGCGCGGTACAGCTACATCAATACTCTGCGCGCCCTAAAAAAAGATACCTCGCTGGCCGAGGCCATGGTCAACGGCTGGAATGAACTGGTGCTGGATGAAGCCATCCCTTTTGAGGAGACGCCGGCCGTACTGGCGGCGCTGCGCGCCAAATACAAAGTGGGTATTTTGACCAACGGTTTTACCACCTTGCAGCGCGGAAAAATCAAACGTCACCGGCTAGATGCGCAGGTTGATTTTACCCTGGTTTCGGAAGAAGCGGGGTATCATAAGCCGGACAAACAGCTTTTTTTGGCCGCCCTCGACCTAGCCGGCGGTGTACCACCGGAACAAGCCCTGTTTGTCGGCGACAATTTGATCGCGGATATACACGGGGCCGAAGGCGCCGGGCTGACGCCGATTTTTCTGAATATTGAAGGGAATGGCGACTCGCCGCCCGGCATTGTCACCATTCGCCAATTGAGCGAACTATTGACGTTGCTAAAGTTGTAAAAGAGGTCTGGTATCAAACTTCGGGACGGGGTTTTGATTAGGGGGTCTGGACCGAAACACCCGTGAGCACGTCGAGGATGGCCTGGGCGTACATGTCAAACTGCCAGTTGCCCAACACTCCCAACTGGGCCAGCATCGTCAGCGTTTGGGGGTTGTGTCGGGCGATGTCCATGAGCGTGTTGTTGCCGATAATTACATCGGGTTCAACGCCACGCTCGGCGGCCAGCATATTACGCCACTGGCGCAGCGCTTCATAGCGCACTACGGTGTCTTCGTCGGGGCGATGGTGGTTGGAATGATACTGCGGTGGCGGCGCGGCCAGGCCGTCTTGAATCGCTTTGAGAATGTGTTGAGCATCGTGCTGGAGCAGTTTGGCCCCCAACCCTTTGATCTCTTGTAAAGCGCGTTCCGTTTGAGGCTGCTCTTTAGCCAGTTGCAGCAACGCAGTATCATTCATAACCTTAAAAGGTGGACGGTCAATTTTTCGAGCGATTTTGTCGCGCATAATAAATAGTTCGCGCAAAACGGCCTGCTGCTGCGCGTCCAGGTCTTTGCTGCCTTTAATCCGCCAGAAATCATTGGGGTCAAACACCTTATGGGTAGGCTGAACCTGGGTTTGACGCTCAAACGCCTCCTGAGCTTCTTGCCAGCGCCTTTGTTCCCTTAGCTGTTTCATTTGAATCTCGCGGAGCGGCAGCAGGTAGTGGGTATCCAGCCGGGCATAATCCAAAGCTTGCTGGCTGAGAGGGCGCTGGCCCCAGTTGTGGCGTTGAAATCGCTTGTCGAGCTTTACCCCAAAATACTCCTCTAAAATTGGCCCCAAACCGTAACGCGGCCAACCGAGGATGCGCGCGGCCAGCATGGTGTCAAACAGGTTGGCAAAGGTAAAGTTATAATCACGTTTCAGGCTAAGCAGGTCGTACTCGGCGGCGTGGAATACTTTTTGACTGGCCGGATTAGCAAAAAGTGGGGCCAAACTAGACACATCAACGCTAAGAGGGTCTATCAAGTAATCGGTGTGGGGAGTGGAAAATTGGATCAGGCAAACTTTTTCAAAATAACTGTAAAGGCTATCGCTTTCAGTATCAACGGCAAGCAGTGGTTCATTAGCCAGTTCTTTAATCAGGTTGACCAACTTGGGCCGCGAATCTATCCAAACCGGCTGCTTGGTAGGTATTGAATTACGAGATAAGGCAAGCTGGATCATAAAAACGGATACTATGGATGCGGCTCGACAAGACAGCTTTTCCGGCCCTTTCGCAGGGAAAAAGCCGGTCATCAGGATTATAGTAGGTCTATAATAGCATGAGGTAGAAGCAAGTTCAAATTTGTGACGAGAACAGGAAGACGCCTGAAGGTTTTGAAGACCTTAGAGGCAATACTTTTCAAATAACGTAGTTTAGCCCCTTGTGGGCGGGCACAAGGCCCTATGCTACGGCCTTATTTGAAATGTATTGACCTTAGAGGTTGTCTGAAAAGCTGGAGTGCAAGGCTTGCCTTGCCCGGCAAATCAAGGTTTGCACTCCTGTCTCAGGCACTTTTTAGACAGTTTCTTACGGGTCTCATCTTCATTGTGGGACTTTCGCTCTATTGGATTCTTAAAGTGAGCGTGTTATATTAATAAAAGTAGGCTCAGCATCATAGACTATTCTGGCTATTAATAACCCCACGCGCAGCACGAGGCTACTCTGAGCTTTTTGCCGAAATCGAACCTGCCCCATACTGCAACTTTGGCCGCGCCTGAGGGTGCGGCCTGTTTTACACCATGTTAACGTGCATTTGGAAGGTTGACTCAAACTCTTTGAGCAGGTATAATAGGCCATCCTAAAAATCTACAGAGTGCCCTCAAGGACACGGTAAGTAGCAATGGCGTTAAAAGGAAATCTTCGCGACTTTAGCACCACGCAACTCCTAAACCTGGTTAATTTGGCCCGAAAAACCGGGAAACTAAGTATCAACAGCCCCAACCAGAATGCGGCGCTTTATTTTAGAGAAGGCCGGCTGGTGTATGCTGCTACCAATACCCAAGAGGGGCACCTGGCCGCCATGCTTCTAAAAACGGGTAAACTCACCAGGGAACAAGCCGAAGCCATTAACAGTCAGACCGGTAATTCGTCCGATAGGGTAATGGGCAAATATTTAATGGATGCCCGCATGGTTTCAAGAGATGATATTGTGCAGGGTGTTAAAGATTATATGCTAGAAATTGTGTATGATCTTTTCACCTGGACCGATGGCGACTTCTTTTTTGAGCAAGATGCTTTACCCGCCAACGATCGTATCACCGTTCCGCTTAACCTTGATAATGTGATTTTGGAAGGCAGCCGGCGCATCGAGCAGTTTGAAAAACTGCAAGATGAACTGCCTGACTTGGGGATGATTGCCCTAAAAATTACCGATAAACCGCTACGGGATGTCAAGCTAACTCAGGATGATTGGCGGGTTATCTCTCATATCCATCCGCGTAATTCGGTCAAACAAATTGCCATGAACAATAATATGGACGAGTTCCAGATTAGAAAAATTGTTTATGGCATGCTGCAAGCCGGGCTGGTAGAAATTATCCGGCCCGAAGGATTGGAACAACAAAAGAAGGCCATTACCCCCCTGACTCGGGCGGGGCGAAAAGCGGCCAGCCAATCCCCCGCTGAAAAACGCAGCGTTGTAACCAAACTCATTGATCGAATCAGACGTATTTAGCTCTCTTTAAAAACAATCCCAGCTTATTTAGCTGGGTTTCAAACCAAGAAATTTAGAAATAAGAATTTGGACACACTCTGTTTCTTATTTCTAACGAATGATTTCTAATTCAAATAATTCAAAGTCTCTATGAGGTAGGCCGATCCGATGCAAACCGTAAAAATGGTCATCACGGGTCCCTTTAGTGCCGGGAAAACTGAGTTCATCAGCAGCGTCAGCGAGATTGACGTTGTCACCACCGAAAGAAAAATCTCTAGCGATGCGGAGCGGGTTAAGGAGGAGACTACCGTGGCCATGGATTTCGGCCGGATTACGGTAGATGATGACCTGGTGCTGTATTTGTTTGGCACCCCCGGGCAGAGACGTTTCGATTTTATGTGGGAGATTTTATCGGAGGGGATGCTGGGCTTCATTGTGCTGGTAGATAGCGTCAGACCCGAAACATTTCGGGAAGCCAAGCACATTTTGGAGGTTTTTAGAGGCTATGCCTCTACCCCTTATGTAGTGGCTGCCAATAAACAAGATTTACCTGATGCTTGGTCGCCCGAAGATTTGAGAATTGCCCTAAAGATAGAAAAAGAGATCAAAGTTCTCTCTTGTGTTGCCCGCGACAAAGAAAGCGTCAAAACGGTCCTGCTGGAACTGCTTTACTCCATTTTAGAGAATATGCAGGGTGACGAAGCATAATTTTTGTGAAAGGCATCTATTTCTAAAAAATTTGGACCCGCTCAAATTGAGTGTTCCGTAGGATGAGGCTACCCCGTGAGTTCGATAGTTACAGACCAGGGAATTGTTCACTATGAGGCCTATGGTCGCGGACAACCCGTTATTCTTTTGCACGGTTGGTTAGGCTCTTGGGGGTATTGGCTGAAAACAATGGAAACGCTTAAAACTGAATATCGTTGTTATGCCTTGGATTTCTGGGGCTTTGGCGATTCGGGCAAGCGCCGCAGCAGCTATCACGTCAATGATTTTGTAGGGCTGGTTGACCAATTTATGGATCGGCTGGGGATTGAAACGGCCCCCATTGTTGGCCATTCTATGGGCGGAACGGTGGCTATGTGTCTGGCTTTAGCCAAACCAAAGCGGGTGCAGCGGGTCATTGTGGTTGGCTCACCCATCGTCGGCGACTCGCTCAATATCTTCCTCCGTCTGGCCGGTAAACCCTGGATTGCTTCCATTGTCTGGCATTTGCCGGTAGCCCTACAATTGGGGATAAAAGCTTTCTCCCCTTTGCTGGTAAAAGATTGGAATGAGTGGTATCGCATGATTACCCGCGATCTTTCCCGAACCACTCTGGAAGCTTTTTTTTCGAGCATCAATTCATTGCACAAAACCGATTTGAGCGCACAATTACCGGGCATGACCACCCCCGTGATGGGGATTTATGGGGTAAGTGATAATGTGGTTGCCCCCAACCAAGCCAATTTGATTGCCAGAAGCGCGCCGATTTCGCGGGTAAAAATGATGCCTGGTTCAGGACACTTTCCTATGCTCGACGAACCCCAGGCCTTTAATAACTACTTAGCGGAATTTCTTTCCTTTAAATTTGCGGCCGTTAATTAGCTATACTGTGGTGACCGTTCATTCTTGCTTGAACTGTTACCTTTTTTGAACTCTAACAGATGAAGAAGATTATCATCCGGAATCAAACACACATTTCGCCCTTCAACGAGCCTGCGCGTGACTTACGCATTTTGAACAAGCCGCTGTGGCTGCATCAGCGAGATGTGCTCAGTACCTATTGCCGGGAAGAACTGGAGTGCAACTCTCTCGAAGAAATTGGCGGCTTTCCCAGCCATATCCTCTCCGGCGAGATGTTGGTCTACCGCGATAATCTCTTCTTCGACGCCCCTTTTATTGAAGCCTTCATTACCAGCGCCCGTCAAGCGGGCCGGCCTGTTCAAGTTGCTTTTTCCCCCAACGACCAGGCGATTGTGACCCACGCCCTGCCTTTACAGGACGACATCCGCCGGGAAAATGACCTGTATGTGGCCGACCTGTTTTACTACCCCGACGGAGTCAGTTTTGCCACCACCAAGCCCCAGCCTCTGGTCATAGACACCCAATCCAGAGAAATGGGCTACTACCGCGTGCCTACCTACATGGCTAATGAACGGGGCGACCTGGGCTTTAGTGTACCCTTGCGAGCTTTTCTGTCCATTGAACACTGGGTGCATATTTTTATGGCTAACTGTCCCTTTGGCACGTTTGCCCATGGCGCTCGCATCGAAAAATCACTGGATGATTTTCCGACTATGCTCAAAGTGTTGTGGCGGTCGCTGCTGGAGCGCAAACAATTTTTGTCCTCTTCGGCCCTGGTGATTGTGGGCAAAAATACCCAAATTGATCCGGCGGCGATTGTGCAAGGGCCAACCATTATTGGCGATAACGTGACCATCGGCCCCGGTTCGGTGATTAATGCCTCGATTATCGGCAATAATGTCAATATCATGCAGGGCGTTCAACTCCTGCTCAGCGTCGTCGGCGATGGCTCTTATCTGGGTTTTCGGGCCGCCCTGTTTATGACTACCCTCATGGAAAACTCCATGGTAGCCCAGAATACTTGTTTGCAATTGAGCGTAGTTGGCCGCCACACCTTTATTGGGGCCGGCAATACCTTTACCGACTTCAACATCATGGGCAACCCGGTCAAAAATCCGGTCAAAGTGTTTCATAAAGGCGAACTGCACGAGGTGGGGCTGCCGGTAATTGGCGGCTGTGTGGGCCATAACTGTCGCATCGGCTCCGGTCACGTCGTGTTTCCGGCCCGCTCCATTGACTCAGATGTGGTTCTGTTTGCCAAACATGGCCGGACTATCATTACCAAAAATGTAAAGTATGAGGATAGCGACCATCACCAATATCCGAATGCCGGCCATGTGGCAATGTACCACGATGAACTGCCCCCAGCCCCTACTCCTATGACTGAACAAGAATTGGTAAATTCGGCGGGATAAGATGGACAACTTTGCCTTTATCATTCACCCGGTTACCCCCAAGCGAGACGCGCAGCGCAAATTTCCCGTCCTGGCCAAACTTTTGCCGGAACCGGCCATCGAATACCTGTCTCGCCACTTTCCGCCGCTTTACATTTCTCACATTACGGGTATAACTTCTCAGGCAACCGGCAAAGAAATTGAAGGCTGGTTTATCGCCTGCCCGCTGACGCCCCGGCAAATGGTTTCTCTGCCTCCGGAAACAGTGTATAAAAAAATCGTTGCCACCGGCAAATTAGCCGAGAAACTGGACGCAAAAATCCTGGGATTGGGTGGGTTCACTTCGGTGGTAGGCGATGCCGGGCTGACCATCTCAAAACACCTGGATATTCCCGTGACCACCGGCGATAGTTATACCGTTGCCGTTGCCGTAGACGCCACTCTTAAAGCCGCCCAACGCCTGCGAATTGACCCGGCGACGGCTACCGGCGCGGTTGTCGGAGCCACCGGCTCCATTGGCCGGGTGTGCGCCCAACTGTTGGCCCGGCACGTCGCCCGGCTTATTTTAGTGGGTCGCAACCCGGAAGCGCTGCAGCAGGTCCAACAACTGGCGAAACAGCAGGGTGGCGCTGAAGTGCAAATCAGCACCGAGATGCAGCATTTGCAGCAAGCCGAGATGGTGCTGACCGTAACCAATGCCATCGAAGCTGTCATTGAGCCGCATCACCTCAAAAGTGGCGCGATTGTGTGTGATGTCGCCCGCCCACGTGATGTTTCGCGGCGTGTGGTTGAGGAACGAGACGATGTACTGGTGATTGAAGGCGGGATGGTGAAAGTACCCGGCCCGGTTAATTTCAACTTTGATTTTGGTTTTCCACCGGGTATGGCCTTTGCCTGTATGGCCGAAACTATTTGCCTGGCGCTTGAAGGCCATTATCAAAGCTACACCTTGGGCAAAGAAATCAGCCTTGAACAGGTGGAAACAATGGGGACAATGGCAGCCAGGCACGGCTTTAAAATTAGCGGTTTTCGTAGCTTTGAGTTGGCTCTGAGCGAAGAAAGAATTGACCAGATTATTCACAATGCGCACCATCGCCGCGCCGCCGAAAAACAGGCTCAACTGAAATGGGCCAACTTATAACATATTCCAAAAAGTAACTACTCAGGTGTCATTGCGAGCGAAGCAAAGCAATCCCCCCGATTGCAATAATATAGAGATTGCTTCGGCCTCGCAATGACCTAAAAGTAATTCTCAAGAGCGAGGTAAGATATGGGGAAAGGCCGCATCCTGGTCGTCGAAGACGACATTGATATTTCAAAGATGTTACGCATCTATTTCGATTCGCAGGGATATGAAGTTCTGGTGGCCAACCGGGGGAATGATGCCCTGGATACCTGCCGGACAAAACTGCCGAATGTGGTTGTTTTAGATATCCAGTTGCCCGATATTGACGGCTATGAGGTTTGTCGTAATTTGCGCAACAATACCCGTACCAGCTATGTCCCCATCATCTTTTTAACTCAAAAAGATGAACGGAGTGATAAAATTGCCGGGCTGGAACTGGGCGCAGACGACTACATCACCAAACCCTTTGATATTGAGGAACTCAAGCTGCGCGTCGAAGGAGCTATCCGCCGCTCTTTGCGCGAAGCCCTGACCCACCCGGTCACCAACCTGCCGGCCGGCAAATTAATTGAAGAGCAGCTCAAACGGGTTAAAGACTCGCCGGAACCGTGGACGCTCCTCTATTTTGGCATCAGGAATATCAATGCTTTTAAAGAGGTGTATGGCCCTATCCAGGTGAACGAGGTTTTGCTCTTCCTGGCCGATATCATGCGCGAGTCGGTTGAAAAGCATGGCACTTTGAATGATTTTATCGGCCAGGCGTCCGACAACGATTTTATTATTATCTCAACGGATAAAGCCGCACCCCATATTTGCCAGGCTATTACCAAGCGTTTTAATGAAGAATGTAACGTTTTCTATTCTTTTCCTGATCGTGAACGGGGCCATATTACCTACAAAGATATTGACGGTGTAACTCAAAAAGCCGACTTTATGAAAATAGCCGTAGGTGTTGTTTCTAGCAAAAACGGCCCCTTTGCCGATATTGTGCAAATCACGGAAGATGCGGCTGAAAACCGGCGGCAGAACAACGGCTGTCCGCCTGTAGAATAGGACCAATTTATCCCGGTCTGGTTGACCATTTTCTTATTGATTTTTTGAACCTTATCAAGTTAATCTATGTTTGTAACGGGGCAGCCCTGGGCAGACAGCCTGAGGCTTATTTATCGCACCCAAGGATTGGCAATGAGCAGCACGGCCAACGTTACCCAAAATCAACTTAGTTTCGGCGACTCCACGGAGTCCGCCCCGCACCCCTCCCAGTCCCTCTCTTCCCATTGGCCTGAGATTGCTTCTCAATTGGACGAACTGGTCCAGGAATGGGCCAAAGCACTGGCGGCCCAGGCTGGCTATCTCTATATTTTAGAGCAGCAGCAAGAGTGCTTGCTCCCTTACTTCTCCTGGCCAAGTCATCATAGCCAGCCTCACTTTATTAAACAAGCTATGGGCGCGGGGCTGGCCGGCCTGACCGCCCAATCGAGACAGCCGGTGCGCCTGGATAACCTCCAGGATGGTAATTCTATTGAGCCTGATTGGCCACACCACAACGCTCTGGCTGTTCCCATAAGTGTTACCCCGGTTGAGCCTGTAGCCGCCGTCTTCATCGTAGCCGATAAATTGGGTCAGCCCGCTTTTTCGGCTCATGATGAACAGTTGTTGGTTGAGCTGGTCCATCAATCCGGGGCAGCAGTCATCATCAACCAAGCTAACCTGACCCGTCAAAAACGTGACCGCAGTCAAGCCTTAACTATTCTTAGTCAAATAAGCCAAACTTTGAATAACTCACTGCACCTGATGGATGTCGACTCCGTGTGCCGGGCCATTTTGGAAATTCCAGATTTGAAAGACGTTTTTCAATTTGACGCGGCTGAAATCTGCCTCTGGAATCCTCAAACGAGAAGCTTAAACACGGCTTTACGCATGGTTTATGGCAGTCCCGATGCCCAGGCTTATGACCGCACTTACCGCCTTAACGAGGGTTACACCGGCTGGATTGCGGCTCATCAACAGTCGCTGCTTATTGACGATACCCATCGTTACAGTCAAGTGACCCCCAGAGTGGGCCTGGCCCACTTTCCCTATCGTTCTTATTTGGGGGTGCCGCTCAAAATTGGGGCCAAATTATTGGGCACCCTGGAATTGGTGGCCGCCCCTATCAATGCCTATGACAGCACTGACGTAACTGTACTGGAAGTCGTGGCTAACCACGCTGCGGTGGCTATTGACCACACCCGACTGTTTCAAGAAGCTCAAAATAATTTATCCAAATTATCGCTGTTGTACGATGCCAGCAGAGAGCTATCTTCGACCTTGTCTTATGAAGAGTTGCTGGGTGATTTGAGCAGCCAGATGGCTGACGCCTTTTCCGCCGACCGCTGTGCTATCTACAATTTTGACGCTACGAGCGCAACTTTAACTTTACTCCAACAATACCTTAAACCGAACCCAGGCAATCATCAGCCTCATTTAGACTCAACAACCTTACCGTTGACCGTGACTAAACTTCCGGCTTTACAAACCGCCCTGAAAAATCAAACCCTGCTGACAGTCCGCCTGGATGATCTCGAAACGACCCCTCACGAGGTCGAATGGTTAAAGCAGCAAAATTATGGGGCAATGGTGGTCATTCCCTTGGTCAGCCGGGATCAAGTTACCGGACTGGTTCAACTCTGCTCGGTCAATCCTGCTGCCTTTACCGAGGATGAAATCTGGCTGGCCCAATCATTAGCCAGTCAGGTTAATATTGCTATTGAAAATGCGCTGCTTTTTAATTCTACCGACCAAAAACTTCAAACGCGGATTAATGAACTAACCGGCTTACAGCGTGTCAGCGGTGAGCTAAACAAAACCTTTGAGCTGAATCGAATTTTGGATATTGTGCTGGAAGAGGCTATCCGGATCACACAGGCCGATTTTGGCAATGTTAACCTGTACGATGCTCACACCGGGCACCTGGTGGCCCATAAAGAGCAGGGCTGGCCCACCGGCGATCCTAAACTTTACCCCAAAACAGCTTTAGCCGCGCCAGGGGCCATCAGGCGGGCTTTGCAGACCGGGCAGGCTATCTTAGTCCCTGATCTGTCTAAAGATGAAGATCCCCTCAGCCTTAACAGCGACACCCTTTCCAAAGTTGTCGTCCCTATTTTATACGGCGAACAGCCGGCCGGAGTGATAAATTTAGAGAGCCGGCAGCTTAACTTTTTCAACCGTGAGCAACTTCACTCGCTGGAGGCGCTGGCTAACCAGGCGGCCGTGGCCATTGGCAATACCCAGGCTTACCAGGAGCAAAAACGGGAGCGCGAACGGGCTAATCGCCGGGCTGACCAACTGGCCCGGCTTTCGGAAATTAGCAATGCTTTCCGCACCAATCGCCCCCTGCCCGAAATTCTGGAAGATGTAGCCTACGCCATTGCCGAGACAGTGGGCTACAGCGTAGTTCTGATCAGCTTGGTTGAAGGAAAACCGGCCATGATCCGGCCCAAAGTCGGCGCGGGAATTCCCATTGCCCAGATGCAAACGCTGCAACAGGAGGCTCAACAACCTCTGACTAACCTGCAAGCTATCATGCGTGACGAATTCCGGTTAAGCAATTCCTACTTTATCCCGGCTGAGCGTATGGCGGTGTGGCAGGGCAAATTAGACATGCCGCTGGTTGAAAAGCCCAGCCCGCTGGCCTATCTCTTTGACGAAACTGAAGAATTAATCCTCAGCTCCACGCCCGAAAAAGCAAATACGTGGCAAAATGGGGATGTCTTGTTTGTCCCCTTAACCGATACGGACGATAACATTATTGGCTTGCTGGCGGTGGCAAATCCTGAGCTAAATGAACGACCTGATAGCTTGCTGGTCCAAACGCTGGAGATTTTTGCCAATCACGCCGCCGCGGCTATTGAAAACACCCGGCTCTTTGAATCGGAACAGCAGCGCCGCCGGCTGGCCGATACTCTACGCGGCGTAGCCGAATCGATTAGCTCGCATGTCAATTTTGATGAACTGTTGAACATTGTCCTCCAGGAACTGGCGAAGGTCATTAATTACGACAGCGCCAGCGTCCAGTTGCTGCAAGAGGATCAGTTGGTCATCATCGGTGGGCGGGGGTGGGAAGACAGCCAGCAGGTGATTGGGCTAACCTTTTCCATGGAAGGCAACAACCCCAGCCGCCGGGTTATCGAAACCCAGGAGCCGCTCATTGTTGGCAATGTTCCCCTGGCCTACCCGGAAGCTTTTGCCCAGCCGCCCCACGACCGGATTAAAAGCTGGTTGGGTGTACCACTGACTTATGGCATCAACGTGTTGGGCTTAATGGCCGTTGACAGCTATGCTCAAACCGACTTTTTTACCCCTGAAGACGCCAAGGTGGTTTTGGCCTTTGCCAGCCAGGTAGCGGTGGCGCTGCAAAATGCCCGCCTGTTTGAAGAGGCCCGGCAGCAGGTACGCCAATTGGCCGCCCTGACCCAGGTGGCGCAGTCCATCAACCGGGCGTTGAGTTTGAACGAGGTTTTAAACCTGGTTTTGGATGCCGTGTTTGAGCTGGTGGGGCAGAGCAAGGGGTCCATCTGGCTGATTGACTACGACAACAATACCGTTAAAATCGCCGATACCAAAAATATTCCCATCTTCCTGGTTGAGCTGTTCAACAAAAGCGCTATCTCCGCCGATTCAGAACCGTTCGCCTCGGTCATTCAATCGGGGCAGGTGTTGGTCATCGGCGGCAGCGCCGGTAAAGATGATATTGCCCACTACGGCCTACCTTTTCCCGACGATGTAACGTATGTACCGCTGAAAACCGAGGCTAACGTCATTGGTATTCTGGCCATTGAACTGGTCATTCACAACAAGAATACACTCAAGCTGGTCACCACCCTGGCTGATTTGGCCGCTGTAGCCATTGACAACGCTCGCTTGCTGGAAGATACCCGCCGCTGGGCCAATGAAATGCAGCATCTCTACCGTCTGGGCGTTGAAGTAACGGGCCTGCTGGATGTACGCCAGGTGATGTGCTCAGTGGTCAGCAATGCCCTCACCCTAACCGATACCCAAATCGGCACGATTTTGTTTTGGGATGAAGAAACCAAAACCTACATGATTGATGGTGCGCTCAATACCGAAGACGCCGTAGCCCAATTAATTCTCAGCGAAGCCAGAGAATCCCTGGAGATAAGCCCGTTTCCGGCAGACGAAGAGCCGTTATGGGCCGGTTTGACCCGCCAGATCATTAAAACAGGCCAGCCAATCGTTTTGGGCGCTTCAGCCCCCGTTGTCAGCGAGCCGCACGCTCCCATTAAAGGTAACGGGGCGGTGGTTAGCTCACAGCCGGTCCAGGGTCACTACAAGCTGGCCTTGCCGCTGGGCGTCCGGGCTATGCTGGGGGTGCCCATCCAGGTGCAAAACGAAATTAATGGCGCTATCTTTGTTTGTAACCTGGCCGCCCGAAACTTTAATGACCGCGATATTCAACTGTTGTCTTTTGTGGCTAACCAGGCCGCTGTAGCGGTGCGTAACGCTCAGTTGGTCCAACGCCTCAATCTCTTTAATGAAGAGTTGGAACGGCGGGTTGCCCAACGAACCGAAGAGTTAGCCCAGACCCTACAACACCTGACCGAGGAACGCGACCGGGTAGGCGCGCTGTATCAAATTACCCGTGAATTGGCCGCCAGTTTTGATCTGGATCGAGTGCTGGTAGAGGCGCTTAGTTTGATTAATCGAGCCGTCGGTATCTCGCATGGCTCCATCCTGCTGCTTGACCATGAAACAGGCAACCTGATCTACCGCGCTGCCCTGGGGCGCGATAGACCGCTGGGCCGGGGTGGCCACAGAACTCAATATCGGCCCGGCTACGGGCTGGCCGGTAAAATCATTGAAACCCGCCAGCCTCGGATTGTACCCGATTTGTCGCTTGACCCTGACTGGGTAACAGTGAAAGAAACGCCCGACCGCCGCTCGGCGCTGGCCGTGCCGTTGATCACCGGCGAAGATGTGTTGGGCGTGCTGCTGCTTTTCCATCCCGAAATCAATTACTTTACCGAAGACCATCTCAAATTGGTGGTGGCAGCCGGGGCGCAGGTGGCAACGGCAATTAACAATGCCGAACTCTATCGTTTGATTACCGACCAGGCCCAACGCCTGGGGGTGATGCTCCGCACGCAGCAGGCCGAAGCCGCTAAAAACCAGGCCATTTTAAAAGGCATTACCGACGGCGTGCTGGTGCTGGATGCCCGGCGCAAGATAGTTTTGGTCAACCCCAAAGCGGCTGAAATTCTGAACGTCGAGGCCGAAAATTTAGAGAACCTCTCCATCCAGCAAAGTTTGGAACAGCTACCTGAGACCGAAGAGCCAGGCTTAACCCACCTGTTCTATCAGCAGCTATTAAAGGCATTGGCCGCGCTTGAAGCGGGCGAAAGCTCTGCCGAATTTCGGGTCGAAGCCGGCAATCAAGTGATTGCGGTCATCCTGGCCCCAGTCACATTGGCCCCGGACGAGCAGCCCAGTGTGGTGGCCCTCTTGCGCGACATCAGCCGTGAGGTTGAAATTGACCGGATTAAGAATGAGTTTATCTCGACCGTGTCTCACGAGCTGCGCACGCCGATGACCTCCATCAAAGGCTATGCGGACTTGCTGGTTTCCGGTAGCAAGCAAGTGGGCGAGTTGAACCCTATTCAACGCCGCTTTGTGCAAGTTATTCAATCCAATGCCAACCGCCTGACCGAACTGGTCAATGATATTCTGGAAATTTCACGCATCGAAACCGGGCGGGTCAACCTGGAACTTGAGTCGCTGGATATTATTGAGCTTATCAAAGAAGTGGCTGTTTCATTTGAAGGACAGATGGTCAAAAAGGCCATGAATCTCTCGCTCAATCTGCCCGACAAGCTGCCCCACGTCTACGCAGACCAAGCCAGGGTGACGCAGATATTGGTCAATTTGATTGGCAACGCCTGGCAGTACACCCCCGAAGGCGGGGATATTGTGGTCTATGCCAGAACCACCGATAAGGGTTTGATGCAGATAGATGTTCAGGATACCGGTATCGGCATTGTGGAAAAAGATATTCCGTATGTTTTCGACCGCTTTTTCCGCTCCGAGCGCACCGAGGTGCAGGTGGTGGATGGAACCGGCCTGGGGTTATCTATTACCAAGATGTTCGTCGAAATGCTGGGCGGCGAAATTTGGGTTAAAAGCCAGTTGGATGTCGGCACCACCTTTAGCTTTACCCTCCCTTTGGACCTGAACCAGGAGCATCTCCTGCCCGACGAAGCCCAGGCGCAGCCTCGAGTGTTGCTCATTGACGATAATTCAGCCGTTACCCCGGTGTTAAAATCGGCTCTGGAAAATGCCGGCTGCCAGATTATCGTCGCTGCTGAAACAAGTGAAAATATCCTCACCCTGGCCAGGCAGGCCCAACCGCGACTCAATTTAATTATCCTGAACCTTCTAAAAAATGAGGATAGTTTTTCTTTGCTGGAACAATTACAGCGAGATGAAATAACCGGCGTCATTCCCATCCTTGTTTCGGCGCTCACCGTTGACGAAAACAGCCACGATCTGGCGATAGAAGTAGTTGATTATATTGCCACTTCTTTTGCCGAAGCCCAGGTTTTAGAACGAGTGCGTATGGCGTTGACCGTAGCAACGGGCGATACCCAGGAAATTGGCACAGCCGGGCCGGTCTTCTCCAGAAATGGACGCTACCATATTCTAGTGGTAGATGACGATCAAACTACGGTCAAATGGCTTAAAGGGATGCTGGAGATAGGCGGCTATAAAGTGCAGCGGGCTTTCAACAGCCGGCAGGCGCTCGATTCGGCCACCGGCCACCAGCCCGATTTGATCCTGATTGATTTAAATATGCCCGATGTGGATGGCGCTACCGTCATTTCTCAACTGCGCCAGCTTGTTGCCCCCAAGCAGGCGCCGATTATGGGAATTGTAAATCGGCCCATCCCACCCACGGAAAATAACCTGGTAAAAATGCTGGGACGAGAAAATTGGGCTAAAATGAAACACCCTTTTGTCACCGACGCTTTAGTGACCGAAATTATGAGAACGATGGGCAAGTTTGATCCTGGCGAAGTCAAAGAAAACGAGTAACTGTAAATAGGAGTATAGAGCGGGCATGAGCGAAGCTTTGATTTTAGTTGCTGAAGATGAGCGAGACATCCGTGATCTTATTGTCTTCACCTTACAAATTGCCGATTTTAAAGTGGTCGAAGTTCCTAATGGCGAAGAAGCCGTCAAAAAAGCTTTGGAAGTAAAGCCCGACTTGATTCTAATGGACGTGCGGATGCCCAAAATGACCGGGTTTGAGGCTTGTAAAGCCTTAAAGCAGCAGGAAAAAACCAAAGATATTCCGGTTATATTTCTATCGGCCAAAGGCCAGGAAGCCGAAATAAGCACCGGACTTGATCTGGGCGCAGAGGAATATTTTCTCAAGCCTTTTGCGCCTGATGAGTTAATTAACCGGGTCAACAAAATCTTGCACAAATATGGCAAGCTGTAGAAACAAACCGGCTCAACTTGATTTGAGTAACAAAAGATAGTAAACTTTTAACTCGTAATCCAATTCGACAATTTCTCTTCTTGTAACACGGGTTAAGGCATGAGTGCAGTCGTCATAAACGGGGGTCTGGTACACTACGAAGCTTTTGGACGAGGGCGACCTGTCCTATTTTTGCATGGCTGGCTCGGCTCCTGGCGCTACTGGATGCCCACCATGGAAGCCGTATCCGATAAACATCGCACCTACGCCCTTGATTTATGGGGTTTTGGCGATTCTGACAAATCAAGACCACGCTACACCGTGGCCGATTACGTGGAGTTGGTGCATGAATTTGTGGGGAACATGGGCATCCGCGAGGCTCCGATTATTGGCCATGCCCTCGGCGCCAGTGTTGCCCTGGAATATGCCGTTAACTATGCCGACAGCGTCCGCAAAGTGATGGCTGTCAGCCTGCCCATGAACCCCGATTGCATCAACCGCAAACTGATTGATTTTGCCAATAATTCGGTTATTGCCAAAGTTATGTGGTGGCGGCAAATTACTTATAAAGAAGTCCAAAAAGAAGCCGAAAAAGCAGGCGAGGGCGCTATCAGCCTCAGCATCCAATCGGTAGCCAAAGTGGATGTTAAAAGTCACATTCAAAGCCTGAGCCAGCGAGACAACTCTATGTTGTTGGCCGTTTACGGCGAGAAAGACGATGTGATTGACCCAAACCCTACCCGTGACCTCAACGGTAATTGGCTCAATATTCGCCAAATCGGTCTGTCTGACTCAAAGCATTTCCCCATGCTCGATGAAGCTGCTAAATTTCATCGCCTGCTCAAAGATTTCCTCGATGTAGAAAACGATTTATCCGCGCTGGAATTAAAGGAGGAGTGGCGGCGGCGCACCCGCTGAACCTCCTTCGTAAATAGTTTGTTTGTAGTAGCGACTGAAGTCGCTTATAGACTTGACGACTGAAGTCGTCACTACGAACAATTTTCATCGTTGGGGGCGTGTCTCAGACTCGTGAACACTCCTTCGAAAATAGACTGGAGTGCAAACCTTGGTTTGCCAAAAAAGCAAAGCAAGCTTTGGACTCCATTTTCATCATCGGTGGCGTGCTCTGGCTCGTGAACACTCCTTCGAAAATAGACCGGAGACCGGGGACCGAGGATCAAAGACAAATACCCGGTCTCCGGTCATCGCTGCCGTAGCCGCGCATTGGCTGTGTTAAAATAGATTAGCCCGATTCTTCAAGATTGTGTATAATAAACTCACACAACCATCAACAGTCTCAGGGAGGTGAGTCCATGCCTGAAGAACGTCCAATGCCCAATGCGGCCTTGCGCGTTTTGCTCGACGCCATTGAAGAAGTTATGGGGGAAAACGGCACCAAGGCCGTTTTAAACGCCGGCGGCTTGAGTAAATATATTAACAACTACCCCCCCAAAGACCTGGAAATGAAGGCCACCTTTGCCGAGTATGGGGCAGTCCAACAGGCAGTCGAAGAGTTTTATGGCCCGCGCGGGGCACGGGCTATGCTTTTACGCATTGGGCGAGCCACCTTTCAATTTGGGCTAAGAGACCAGCCGGCTATTTTGGGCCTGGTCGGGGTTGCGCTCAAGGCGCTGCCGGAAAAGACCCGCATGAAACTCATTTTAGAGCGGATGGCCAACGCTGCCGTCGAACGAGTCAACCAGCCCACTTCGGTAATTGACGAAGAGGATGCCTTTTATTTTGTGGTTGATGAATGTCCCTGCCGCTGGCGGCCTGCCCACGATAAACCTTGCTGTTACACCACCATGGGTGTGCTTATGGAAGCCATGGCCTGGACCACCGGCAAGCTTTATAAAGTAGAAGAAGTGGCCTGTATTGCCAACGGCGCCTCCAACTGCGTCTATCGCATCCCCAAACAGCCCACCGAAGAATAATCGTAACTACTCAGCCATGTCATTTCGACCGAAGGGAGAAATCTCCGAGGCCGATGCAGCGCGGTAAGAGACGCTTCGCGTCGGCCTACGGCCTCGAAATGACATGAGGACTGATCAGTTACGCAAAAAAGAGGAGACTATTTTGGTCTCCTCTTTTTATGAGAACCTGCTTATCCCCCGGCTCCCTTATCTCGGCACCCCCGACACAACCCAAAAATACTCAAATGGTCGGTCTGCGCCTGAAAGCCGTACTGCTTATCCAGTTCCGTGCGTATCGGTTCAAAAATTGTGTCGGCAAACTCTTCGATGTAGCCGCACTCGCTGCACACCAGATGGTGATGCGGCCCGTGATCTTTGAGCGCAAAATAGGCCTGGCTGCGGCCAAAATTGGTCTGATTAATCAGGTTTAACTCCAGCAACAGTTCCAGGGTGCGATAAACCGTCGCCAGGCTAACATAGGGATTGACCTTTTGCACCTGTTCAAAAATCTCTTCCGCCGTAATATGTCCTTCCAGCTTCTCGATAGCCTCAAAAATAATCGCCCGCTGCGGCGTTACCCGCATCCCCCGTGATTGCAGTTCTTCGATTAATGTACCTTCGCCTCGAATCATTTAACCTCGCAAAGAATAGTAATCAGTGAGCAGTAATCAGTAAACTATTGAACTGACAACTGATTACTGTATAGTTACCAATTGAGAATATAATTAACTACAATTCTATTACATCTGCAAAGCGATAGCAAATGTTTTGATTAGGTAAAACTTCCTATATTTCCCCCTGCGAAGGTCCATGCTAAAATAACAGGATGGATTTATTCGACCACGCCCGCGAGCAGCAAATTGAAAAGGAAGCGCCGCTGGCCGCCCGCATGCGCCCGCGCACCCTGGACGAGTTTATCGGCCAGACCCACATCCTGGGGCCGGGGCGATTGCTGCGGCGGGCCATCCAGGCCGACCAGCTTTCGTCGCTGATTTTTTACGGCCCGCCGGGCACCGGCAAAACCACCCTGGCCCGGATTATTGCCAATACCACCCACGCCCACTTTATTGCCCTCAACGCCGTCTTGAGCGGGGTCAAGGATATCCGCGAGGCCATCGAGGTGGCCCGCAACAAGCGCGGCATGTTCGGTCAAAAAACCATTCTCTTTATTGACGAAGTTCATCGCTTTAACAAAGCCCAGCAAGACGCCCTGCTGCCCCACGTCGAAAACGGGACGGTTATTTTGATTGGGGCCACCACCGAGAATCCCTACTTTGAGGTCAACAAAGCCCTGGTGTCGCGCTCGCGCATTTTTCAACTGCGCAGCCTAACCGAAGATGACCTGCGGGCCATCGCCCGGCAAGCCCTGGCCGACCCAGAGCGGGGCTACGGCCGGCTCAAGGTCAATTTGACCGAAGAGGCGCTCGATCACCTGGTCAATGTGGCTAACGGCGATGCCCGCGCCGTACTGAACGCCCTGGAACTGGCGGTCGAAACCACCCCGCCCGACGCCTACGGCCTGATCAATATCACTACGGAGGTGGCCGAGGAATCGATCCAGCGGCGGGCGGTGCTGTACGACAAAGACGGCGACGCCCATTTCGACACCATCTCTGCCTTTATCAAATCGCTGCGCGGCTCCGACGTAGACGCGGCCCTCTACTGGCTGGCCAAAATGGTGTACGCCGGTGAAGACCCGCGCTTTATTTTCCGGCGGATGATCATTTTTGCCGGAGAAGACATCGGCCTGGCCGACCCAAACGCTTTGCGCGTGGTCGTAGCCGCAGCCCAGGCTTATGATTACGTTGGCCTGCCCGAAGGCCGCTTTCACCTGGCCGAAGCCTGTCTCTACCTGGCCACCGCCCCCAAAAGCAACTCCGCTTTTGCCTTTTTCGACGCCCTGGCGACGGTGGAACAGGAGCGCGAAGCCGAAGTGCCCGACCACCTGCGCGATGCTAACCGCGACGCCGAGGGCCTGGGCCATGGCGAGGGTTATCTCTATCCTCACGCCTATCGCGATCATTGGGTAGCCCAGCAATATTTACCGGCTGCGCTGCAAGGCCGGGTCTTTTACCAGCCTGGCGATCAAGGCTACGAAGCGGCCATCCGCGAGCAGGTTTCTCGCCGGCGCGAAGAACAACTGGCGGCCATGTTGGAAGCCGAAGAGTCGCTGGGCGGGCCGGCTGAAACGGGCGGCAAAGGGCCGGCGGCTCAAAATCGCTGGCTGCAGCGCACGTTGAGCAATGTCGGGCAGCAGTTGGGCCACATCCGGGACCGAGTATTTACGCTGGCCAGGGTAGAACGGCACGACCTGGTGCTGGATTTGAACGCCGGAACAGGATTGTTCACCTGGGAAGCTGTGCGGCGAGCGCCGGTAGGGGGGGTGTGGGCTTTGGCCGCCACGCCGCAAACGGCCACTGCCCTGGAGCAGCAGGCCCATAATTTGGACAGCCTGGAGCGCCCTATTATTTTAGTAGGAGCGGTAACAGACTTACCCCAACTTATTGCCGCGGCCTCTGTAGGACAAGTTGACAGTTTGTCCTACGATGTTATCATTGGCCGCAATGTTTTCACCCATTTGACTGATAAGGCCGCCGCGGCTCAAATTATTGCTGCGTTGTTGAAACCCGGCGGCCGGCTGGCTCTGGCCGAAATTGTCCCGCGCCACACCCACCGCCTGCACCAATTAGTTGATCTAACGGGCCTGCCCGTCTCACTGGCTGATCGGGTGCGGACGGCCGAAGAGGGGATTTATGCCAACACCGCCGATCCCATGCTCAATTGGGACGCGCCCGATTTGCAGGCCATTTTTCAAGCAGCCGGCCTATCCTTGCTTGAAATCGTCATCGAAACCCTGACCTCGGATTTAACGATTGGCGTGGATCAACTCGAGCGTTGGTTTGCGCTGACCGGAGGGCCGGGGCGGCGACCTACCTTTGCTCAGCATTTGCTAAATAACGCCTCAGCTCCAATTAGTCAGGCTGAATTAAGCGAAGTCAAACGCCTGTTTGAACGCCAGTTATTGGGCCAGACCATTGCCTGGCCGGCCACTGTTGCCTACCTCGTGGCGCATAAAAACAAGTAACAGTCACCTTGTTACTTGTTCTCGCAAACTTATTTCACATCTCAGCTTGAAAGGAACGCCGGCATGACGTTTGAAATGGGTCTGGTTTTTGCTATTCTGGTTACGGCGCTCATTTTGTTTATGACTGAAAAATTGAGCGCCGACATTGTGGCTATTCTGGTGCTGATAACCCTGGGCCTAACCGGATTGGTTGAGGTTAACGATTTATTTTCCGGCTTTGCCAACACGGCCGTGATAACGGTGGGAGCAGTTTTTATTATCGGTGAAGGGCTACATCAAACAGGCGTAGCCGATTTCTTTGGGGACAAAATGCTCAAAATGGCCGGAGCAAGCGAAATTCGGCTCATCGCCTTGATGATGCTGGCAACCGGCAGCCTTTCAGCTTTTATGAACAATGTGGGAGCAACGGCTGTCTTTATGCCGGTCGCCCTCAGCATTTCTCGCCAAACCCGGATTCCGGTCTCGAAATTTCTCATCCCTATCTCATTTTCCTCGCTGATGGGTGGTAACATTACCCTCATCGGCACTCCGCCGAATATCCTGGCCGCGGATATTTTAAGCCAATCCACGGGGCAAACTTTTGCCTTTTTCGATTTTGCGCCCATGGGTCTGCTCATTCTTGGCTTTGGCATTATCTACATGGTTTTTATTGGCCGCCATCTGCTGCCCAGCCGCTTGCAAGCCGACCTGACCGAGAGCTACCCGGTGCGCGAATATCTGAGCGAAATCCGGGTTCTGCCCAGTTCGCCCCTGGCCGGTAAAACCGTGCTGGAGAGCCGCTTTGGCGAAGCCTATAATTTGACGATTGTCGGCTTTATCCGGGGGGAGGAAAAACAGCTATCCATTCGCCGCAACGACCGCATTCTGGGCAACGATATTTTGCTGGTCAAAGGCAGCCTGGATAAAATTCTGCGGGCCGGCCGCAGCCAGGATTTGCAGATTGAGCCGGACGCCAAGCATACCGAGGAATCCGATCTAAATTCCAAAGATGTCATGGTGGCCGAGGTGGTGCTGGATGTCAACTCTACCCTGGCCGGGCAAAGCCTGAAAGACATTCGCTTTCGGGAAAAGTACCGGCTCACGGTCCTGGCTTT
This sequence comes from Anaerolineae bacterium, assembly GCA_023151115.1. Next base: position 95,410 of record JAKLJP010000009.1, on the reverse strand, counting down.
GTGGCGGCGCGGCCACTTTGTCGAAGGGCCGTTGAGCGACGAACCCCTTCAACCCGGCGATATGCTGCTGGTGCAGGGCCGGCGTGATTTTGTCAACATCCTGCGCACCAGCTCCGACTTTCTGGTGTTGGAACCTGTCCCGCTCGAAACGCGCCGGACGGCCAAAGCGCCAATAGCCCTGGCTATTTTTGCCGTCTTTTTGGTGGTAATTATTACGGAGCTGCTTCCCATTGCTCTGGCCGGGGTGATTGCGGCGCTGCTGATGGTCTTGCTGGGGGTGTTGAATATTGACGAGGGCTACCAATCCATTGATTGGCGTTCGATCCTCTTGATTGCCGGGATGCTGCCCATGGGCCTGGCCATGGAGTCAACCGGCGCGGCCAAATACCTGGCCGATCTGGTCGTGACCCAGATGGCCGGGTTTGGTGCGCTGGCTATCTTGCTCGGCATTTATGTTTTGTCGGCTTTAATTACCCAGTCCCTCTCCAACGCCGCAGCCATTGTCTTGATTGGTCCTATTGCTATTAACATCGCCCATAGTCTGGGGGCAGACCCACGCGCTTTTATGATGGCGGTGGTCATTGCCGTCAGCAATGATTATCTAACCCCTATCGGCCACCAGTCTAACACCCTGGTTTTTGGGCCAGGTGGTTACAGGTTTAGCGATTATACCAAAGTTGGACTCGGCTTGAGTCTAACTTATCTAATTTTGGTGGCCGTGGCTCTGCCGATTTTCTGGCCCTTGTTTCCGTAAAAGTTGAGCCTCCTGTGGGCTACTCGGTGGAGGAGATTTTGTCTATTTCACAAAAAGCAGAGGCATCAAGAAGCCAATAGTTAGGTTTCTGAATCAGGATGGGTTGACACTGCTTTACTCCTTCACCAACCCAATGGTTCGATATAACTCATTGAAATCGAGGAGATTGTTTAGGAGCAGGGCAAAACGGCTCACTTTCTCGGCCTGGTGGAAGCGAGTCTTGCCAAAAAATTGTTCAACCTTTTCCACTGTAGTCAGGGTGTCGTGGGGCGAGAGGATAATTGCCACGTTGCGCTCTTCCGCCCTGGCCGCAATCATAGGATTAGGGCGAGTATTGCCGGTCAAAATAAGAACTTTAGTCGAGGTTTCCAGGGCGGCCAGTTGAATATCTGGCCGGTCGCCTCCTACAATAACCGCTTTATTTTTGACCAGACGAAAGTGATTAAGGGCTTGATCTACATTCATGGCGGCGACGGTCAGGTTTTCGACCAGATCATCCAGACATTCCCCACAGATCAACTCGCCCTGTAGCGCGTCCACAATTTCGCCGATATTAATCGAGTGTAAAGTCTGCTGATAAGGCAGAACAGCCAAAACTGTGATACCTTGTTTGCGCACATACGGCAATACCAATTCGTGTACATATTGCAGGCGATTTTCCGGGACGCTGTTAATAATCACACCGACCAGCCGCTCCCCCAGCCGGGTCAGGGCGGTTAAGGTATCGTCAACAACCTGAAGGCTGTTTTGATAACCCACCACCGTAATAACTTTAGCATCAACCAAGTCTGCCACCTCGTTGAGTGACAGGTTAACAATATAGCCTTCCCGGAAATTATCGCTGCCTTCCATCACCACAATATCTTTGTTTTTGCTGATAATTTGGACAGCTTTCTTAACTTCTTGGCTATAATCTGCATCCCCATCTGCCAGAATTTTGCGCACCCGCTGGCCGGTGACAACTACAGGAGCCAGAGTTTCCAGGGGTTCACTTAAATTAAAAGTTTCTTTGATAAAGCGAGCATCCTCGTCAATCGAGCTCTCGGCCAAAACGCGGGCGGCGCTGCTAAACGGCTTAAGATACCCCACTCGAAAACCGTCTTTCTGCATCCGGTGGATAAAGGTGGCGCACACCGCACTTTTGCCGGAAAAGTTTTGGGTTGAAGTAATATATAGATTGATTGTCATGGTAAAACTCCCTGATAGGACCGCCGACCACGGCCGGCCAACCGTACCTGTTCTGGCAGCGGTTTACCGGCAGGTGTGGGCGGTCATGATTTTAGCACCAACCGCATATCAACTCCCATCGCGCCGCGACCTTTTTCAAAGACCATCAGCGGGTTGATGTCCATCTCAACAATCTCTGGAAAATCGGTGACCAATTGTGACAGGCGCAGCAACGTTTCGGCAGCAGCGTCGAGGTCGGCGGGCGGTTCACCGCGCACACCTCGCAGCAGCCCAAAACTGCGAATTTCCTGGATCATAGCCATCGCCTCTTTGCGGTCAAAGGGGGCGATGCGGAAGGAGACATCTTTCAAAACTTCAACATAGATGCCACCCAGGCCAAACATAACCAGGGGGCCAAACTGCGGGTCGCGATTCATACCTGTAATAATCTCTTTGCCGCCGCGCACCTGCTCCTGCACCAGGCAGCCCCAGATTTGCGCATTCGGCTGAAATTTTTGAGCGCGATAAACCATCAGATCAAAGGCATCACGCACCTCACTGGGGCTTTGAATGCCGACCCGCACCCCGCCGACATCGGTTTTGTGTAAAATATCCGGCGAGGCAATCTTCATCACCACCGGATACCCTAATTCATCGGCAAAAGTTACGGCTTCTTCGGCGCTGGCGCATAATTTGGATTGGGGCACGCGAATGCCATAAGCGGTTAAAATATCGCGGCTCTCGGCATCACCAATTTTTACCCGGCCATCGGCCCGCACTTCGGTAAAAATACGGGCGACGGTTTCGCAGTCTACCTTAAACCTCTCAAATTTGGGCAGCGGTTCGGCGGCCCAAGCGGCTTGAGTGACCATGGCCCGCATCGCCGCCGCTGCTCGTTCCGGGGTGGGGTAGGAGGGGATACTGCGCTCGGAAAAGATGCGCTGCGACTCTTTCATATGGGCCTCGCCGATAAAGCAGGCCATCACGGGTTTGAGCACAGGTCCGGGCTGCGTTTCGGCGGCGTCGGCCAGGGCGCAGGCCGTTTCTTCAATTTCGGTCATAAATTGAGGAGTCAGGATGACGACCAGGGCATCTACATTGTCATCGGCCAGGGCAGCCTGGAAAGCCATTTTATAGCGATCAGAGCGAGCATCACCCAACACGTCAATCGGGTTGAGCACGCTGGCCGCAGGAGGCAGAATCTGGCGTAGGGCCTCCTGAGTAGCCGGGTTTAAGGTCGCCAGGGCCAAGCCGGCCTTTTCCAGGGCGTCGGTGGCCATAATGCCAGGGCCGCCGGCATTGGTAACAATGGCGACCCGGTTGCCCGGCGGCAGGGGTTGGCGGGCAAAAGCAATCGCCAGGTCAAACAGATCGCTGATGGAGCCAGCCCGTAACAGACCGGCCTGTTTAAAAGCCGCTTCATACGCTCGCTCCGAGCCGGCCAGGGTACCGGTATGGCTGGATACCGCCCGCGAACCGCCGCTGGTGGTTCCGCTTTTAATGGCAATAATCGGCTTGTGTTTGGTAATCCGGCGGGCTTCTCGAATAAAGCGCTCGCCGTCAACAATACCTTCCAAATAGGCCATCATCACTTTGGTATGGGGGTCGTCTGCCCAGCTCTCTAAAAAGTGCAACTCGTTGAGATGAGCCTTGTTGCCCAGCGAAACAAACCGGGAGAAGCCGATATTTTGGGCCAGGGCTACATCAAGGATGCCGGTACACAGCGCCCCCGATTGGGACATGAAGGCGATATGTCCCTGCCGGGGCATGCCAATGGCAAACGAAGCGTTATAAGGCACAATCGTGTCAATAACCCCCAGGCAGTTGGGGCCGACAATAGGCATGTGATGCTTTTCGGCCAGTTCGGCCATGCGGCGTTCTAATTTTAGACCTTCGCCGCCGGTTTCGCGGAAGCCGGCTGAAATGACAATAACCGCGCCGACTTTTTTGGCTGCGCACTCCTCCAGAGCAGCCATCACCTGTGAAGCGGGAATTACAATGACGGCCAACCCAATCGGGCCGGGCACATCGGCCAGAGCGGCATAAACGGGCCGGCCCAAAATTTCGTTCGCTTCTCCGGGTGGAGGGGGGGTGGGGTTAATAGGGTAAATGGGGCCGCTAAATTGGCTTTCAATCATATTCGCCAGAATGGCATACCCCAATTTGCCCGGGGTGCGCGAGGCCCCGATGATGGCAACGGATTGGGGATTGAAGAGTGAGTCAAGCATAGATACTCCGCAAAAAGTCGTTCTAGTTAACTTCCCTTAGATTATAGCTAATCTAAAAAAGTTTTTCCAACCATTTTGAATTGAGATTTGGGGACCAATGAAAGATTTATCCTTATCTCCTGCTTCGAATTCCTTAGTCCTGGAGAAAACTCATCTAGCAACCTCATGGTACATTCAGTTTGTAAATGGGCGAGGTTGTGCCCAAAGGGCCAATCCGGTTAATTTGATAGATAACTCCGCTACTGTCGTAAACCCACCCCCCGATTTTAATATTCTCGTTCGATTCCAAAGGAACTGTGACTAAAAGTTCATCATCTTTGCTGGCATAAATGGACAAAGAAACATTCCAGATAAGAATGTAGTAATAGTCTCCGTTGGGTGAATATATTTTATCACTCTGAATATCCTCAATGTATGATTTTGGGATAACGGTATGAGATACTTGCGATGTTAACTGTTTTGTATCAGTCAGTGTTTCTACATTGGGAACATTGAGAATAAAATAGAGATTGTCTGAGGATAATATATCATCTGTCAGGAGCAACATTGTTTCAGGATGTTCTTCGAATAGATAAATTTTTCGGGAAGTAGTCAACAGTGGCTGCATATCTACTTGAGAAGCATCTATACGTTGAACTGGTATAATTGAAAGGTCTTGACTATTAACTAAGGCAGGTTCGCCCCAACAGAATATCGTTTCATTGTCTATCCAGGGTGGGAAGCCACAATCCACATCCTTTGGAATCAAGCGTTTTTGGTTGGTTGTTAAGTCAAAAATAACCGCAGCACCAATAGTATCACGAGTACGAGACGTATAGATTAACTGATCACCCTGCGGTGAAAGTGCCCAACCTTGTAATGCATCCTCATCAGTTGGAACAAGTTCTTCAACACCTCGCGGTAGAAAGAGGGAGCAGGCTGTTAGAAATATCCCTATTATTATGGCAACTACCCGGGATAGCCTGGCAAAGATTTTTAAGTTTAACCCTTTCATACAATCCTCTTGCTTAACATCATCTGGCTGCCAGACCGGGAAGACCGAACTGCCTCCCCGGTCTATCAAGACCCATCCGCTTAATTTTGCAAATGGATGATAGGTTGTTGGACAATAGTTGTCAACTGGTCATCAGTAGCCTCGACGGTGATAAACTTATTTCGTTATGTCTCCATCTCTTGAACAAACATTTCCAACTTTTGTGAGCGACGGGTTTACCTTACTTTCTTTTTAGCTGGAGTAGGCGTAGGCACAGGCGATACAAACGGCGAATCGGATGCCCCGTCATCACCTCCTGGGGCGGTTATCATTGACTGACCGGTCGCTTCTTTGAGAATAATAGGCAGGTAGGTGGAGATGGATAAGGGCATATTGAAGGTAAATTGATAACTCTGATTTAATACGGTTGTCCCGGAAAATACTTGGGTCAAAAAATCCGGTTTATCGGCAGTAGCATAGGCTGCGCCTACTTTGTAGGGGCCGGTTGCAACACCGATGCCATTTACCCGGTAAAGTCCGAGGGTCGTGCCGGGGATAATTGTATTATGGTTAAGCCGCTGATCTGGCGTATCTTCTCTTCGTTCGTAAATATTTCCTGCACCGGCCAGGGCGGCTACCTGTTTGAGATTGGCGCTGTAGGCTGGCACAAAACTGTCACCAGGACCTCTGCCTTTTGGCGGCAGCACTGCAATACCGTACTGCCACAATGATGAACCACCTCCCGGAGGCGGCAGGACCCCATACTGAATATTGGTTTGCTCGGAACTGCTGAAAGAGGAATAGATGGTCAAGCCCCCGATCAATCGAGTAGCATCCCAGGCCCCGCCGGCCGAGTTAAGGTCATCCAAAAAAGCATTGTAGGGAACGCCAAAAGGGAAGGGCGTATTAGTATTATGTCAAGCAAGTAAGCAGGTTGAACATCCGGGGCAGGCAGCAGATGTTCGGCTGAAGGCATTGAGGAATGGATATAGTCGAACATTTCGCCCGAAGTTATCACGTGGACAGCGCCCGATGCTCCGCTACCATCGTCTCGATCACAAACAATCAACCCGGCCAGCAACCCGGCGGCCTGCGCTCCTTCTACCCCAAACGCGCCACGCACATCGCCGCCATACCACCCCCGGTAAGCAGGAGGTAGTCCCCGATGTGGGGTAGCCAGTGTGACCATTTTATGTACATTGGCCGGAGTGTTGGTCAAACTAATATCCTCCAAATAGGAGCGGGCCACCAGACCGCCGGCGCTGTGCGCCACCATATCCACCTGCCCATAATTCACGTAGCTTTTTCGGATTGAAGGCAAAGTGGTTTGAATAGCCTGAATATCGCCGGACAGAACATACCGTCCTGTGTGCCAGAGCGGAAAACGCCAATCCCACCCTAAAGGCGTTAACGATGCCCCAGAACCGGCTGAACCAAGTTCATAACCGGCTCTTTGTAGAAATTCAATGGTATTATCATAAGTATGGAGAATTGGATCGAGTCCTCCCCCGTGTTGAGAGGGCCACGTGCCCAGGTAGCCGGGGATGAAGACGAGCGGATGAATTTGCGCTGAGGTAATTTGAACTGTCCAGGTTATGGTATTTGTGCCCCATGTGGCTGCAAAATCCAAATCGGCTGTCTGAGAGGGTTGTATCCACATTTGCCACCGCAGTGTTTTGGTGTCTCCGGCTAACACCGTGAAAGTCGTACTGCCGGGTACAGCCGCTCTGGTACATATTCCCAGATAGCTGCCGTGAGAGTAGGGCGTTGATTCCGGGAAAAAATCTTGACAACTGATGATCATAGGGTCCTGGTCTGCTGCCAGGTCTTTGGCATACATATAAAAGCGGGCATTATCGTTTGAACTGATACTCAGATTAAAAGGCGCAGTACAGTTTGGCCCATCCTCAGGGCAAGATATAGTTACGATGGCTGTAAGTGGATTGGGCGTCGGCCAGCCGTCATTATTTAACCCCATAGCCGTAACGGGAACGCTTTGAGGGTCAACAACTTCGAGCGTTAAAGGAGAGAAACCCCACACCCGCACTGAGTCCAGATAAAAATACCTATTCAGATGAAGAATGTTGCCCCCGGCGCTCCACACCTCAATACGGATAGAACGAACATCGCCGGTGTAGCTACCGCCATACCAGTTAGCACCGCCAGAGTTTGGCCCACCTACTTCCTGATAGCCAAAAACGGTTGTCCAGCCCGTATCACTGCACCCCAAAATGCCGGAGGATGCCGAGAGACGCATCCCCATATCTTGAGTACCCGATTGCGGTTGATGAACATAGGCTTGCACTGCCCCATTATTAAGCGTTACCGTACTGCTCAGTGAGACAACCATACATCCCCAATCGTTATCGGAGGAATTATGTAATTGAGCATCACCGCCATTTTGAGGACCGATGATGTTTGATGTATTTGACCAGGCGACTGTACCATCACTATCGCCTATGGTAATTCGGGTAGTTTCATTAACTTGAGTGACATAATGATATTGTGGGGCGTCAAAGGGAATAAAAGAACGGTGAGGCTGACTGGATAAGGCCAAAACCGGCTTTGCCGGGAAGATGTTGACTAAAATCGCTAAGCTTAGCAGCCAATTCAACCAGTAAGACAGTTTTCTAGTTCCTGATTGCATAACAGATGTTCCTGTATTCTTGAGTGTAGATTGTGATAGAATTTGTTAAGTTGTTAAAGTGGTCAACAAAAATTTTAGCCTTAATCAGTATATCTAATAAAGAGGAGAAGATTTAGTGATGAATGTCACAATTTGTCAGGAGGGATTTCACCCGCTTTCCATAGATCTTCAGAAAAACATTTTGAATTTGTAGGGGTGTACCCTTGCAGTCGCCTCTTAGGGGCAGGCGCGAGGCCATGCCCCTACCCAAATTCTTATCGCCCATTTTTTGCGTCTCTAAACATCATCGTCAGCCGGTACACGCCGGAGTCAAACTGTTTTTTGGTCTCAAACCCCATCTTTTCAAACACGCGGATCATGCTGATATTGTCGAAGAGTACATCGGCGGTGAAACCGAGCAAGCCTTGTTTTTTGGCTAAAAGGGTAAGGTATTTGAGCAATTCGGTGCCAATGCCCTGGCCCTGGTAACTATCCAGCACGGCAAAGGCAATATCGGCGGTATGGGTTGTTTCATCAATGGTGTACTGGCCGATGCCGACGACATTTTCCTTTTCTTCGCCTTCTTTTATTATGGCCAGAATGTGCATAGTTTGAGTGTAATCTACCACAGCAAATTTCTGTAACTTTTCGTGGGGCATGCCCTTTAGCATAGACATAAAACGGCGATAGAGGCTTTCATCGGAACAAGCATAAAAGAATTCCTTGAGCAAAGGCTCGTCGCTGATTTTGGCCGGCCTTAAAAAGATTTCCAGCCCGGTTTTGGTGGTGCGATAGGTTTCTAATTCTGCCGGGTATTCCCCTTTTTCACCGGGGATAAAGGCCTGATCTTGATAGATCAGGTTGCGTTTCTTGGCCTCTTCAATCAGCCAGGGTCTAAATTTGGGGTGGGCAATGGCAATCAGTTCCATGGCTCGCTCTCTGAGGCTTTTGCCGTGCAGATAAGCAATGCCATATTCAGTCACCACGTAGTGAATGTCGCCCCGATTGAGCGTTACACCGGCGCCCTCGCTAAGAAAAGGGACAATTCTCGAAATCGTATCGCCCTGGGCCGTGGACGGCACGGTGATAATCGTTTTGCCGTAGCGGGCCAAAATAGCCCCGCGCATAAAATCGGCGTGGCCGCCGATGCCCCGGAAGAATGTCCGGCCAATGGTTTCGGCAGTGACTTGGCCGGTCAAATCTATTTCAAGAGCGCTGTTGATGGCCACCATGTGATCGTGCCGGGCAATCACCAGGGGATTGTTGGTGTAGTCGGCGGTCCTAAATTCAATGGCCGGGTTATCGTGAATATAGTCATAAGTTGCTTTGGACCCCATACAGAAAGTCGCCACTGCCCGGCCCCGGTTGGCGGTTTTCTGACGGTTATCAATTACACCCGCTTTCATCAACTCAACAATACCGTCGGTTAACAATTCGGTGTGGAGACCCAAATGTTTTTTATCCTTCAGGTAGGGCAAAATCGCGTTGGGAGTGCTGCCGTAGCCAATTTGCAGAGTGTCGCCATCCTGAATCAGCCGGGAAGTGTATTTGCCGATTTGGGCCACTACCTCTTCGTCGTCTACCTCAGCCGTATATTCTAACAAGGGTTCATCGTAAGGAATGAGGTAATTTACATCTTCAATATGGATAAAGCCATCCCCATGCACGCGGGGCATGGCAGCGTTGACCTGGGCAATGACCAGGGGTGCGTTCTCGATGGCCGCTTTAGTGATATCTACGCTGACCCCCAAGCTCATATAGCCGTGCTCATCAGGCAGCGAGGTCTGGATCAGGGCTACTTCGATGGGGACCAGTTTACGATAGAAAAGATTAGGCGTTTGGGATAAAAAAATAGGGGTATAGTCGGCCAGGCCCTGATTGACCGCTTCGCGGGTGGTATCGCCGATAAAAAAAGAGTTATGCCGGAAGTGATGCTTAAACTTGGGGTGGGCGTAGGGGGCCATGCCCAAACTCCACATCTGGAAAACTTCGGCATCGAAAAGTTCGCCTGGATGAGAGGCCAGATAATTAATCAGGGCCAGAACGAGGTATTGGGGATGGCCGCAGCCGGTGCTGATAAAAATTCGGTCGCCCCGCCGGATGTGTTTAAATATGCGGTTTTCCGAAGCAAATTTATCGGGATAAGCCTTTTTTAACTCTTCCAGTTTTTGCTGGGGATTGTATGAATCCATGAAGTTCTCCTTCGAAAATAGCTTTGCCGGAGTCCAAAAGCATAGCTTTTGGACTCCATTTTCATCATCGGTGGTGTACCGTCAGGCTCGTGATGACTCCTTCGAAAATAGACTGGAGTGCAAACCTTGGTTTGCCAAAAAAGCAAAGCAAGCTTTGGACTCCATTTTCATCATCGGTGGCGCGCTCTGGCTCGTGAACACTCCTGAGAAAGCGCAGTGATCAGTCAATGTCATTAAGTTAAGGCCGTAGCATAGGGCCTCGTGCCCGCCCACAAGGGGCTAAACTACACTAACTTAACGACATTGAGTCATCAGTAAACAGTCTGAATACTGTTCATTGATTACTGTTTACTGCTGATAGTATACCCAATCAACCTGGCTAAATCCAGTGTTGAATGTCACCATTTTAAGATAAAAATTTTCCCCCGTAGGGGTGAGATTCTTTTACCCTTTTAGGGTGACGACAGCAGTGACAAAAGCTGTTATCATAACAGCAGGGGGTATCTGTATGCCAATTTTTTTGGCGTTATTTGCATCCAGCCAGAGAAGCTATTATCATAGGGTCACAAACCGGTGCGAATTTCCTCCCCCCAATCAAAGCCGATAAAAAATCTAAAAATATCCAATGTAGGAGGCAATGTCTATGAGTGACAAAGAAAAAGAAGGGTTGGATGTGAGCGAGGCTCAGATTGCCGTTCACTGGCAGGAAGAGGAGTATTTTCCTCCGTCGAGTCAATTTATTGCCCAGGCCAATATGACCGACCCCACCATTTACGACCGCATGAGCCTGGACAACTTCCCTGAATGTTTCAAAGAGTATGCCGACATGCTGGATTGGTACCAGTACTGGCACACCACCCTCGATACCAGCGATGCGCCGTGCTGGAAATGGTTTGTCGGCGGCAAAATTAATGCCTCTTACAACTGTGTTGACCGCCACCTGAAAAAATACAAAAACAAGGCAGCTTTCATTTTTGTGCCGGAGCCGGAAGAAGAGCCGCACCTGCCCATTACTTACCAGGAACTTTATGTGCGGGTCAACGAGATGGCTGCGCTGTTGCAGGATTTTTGCGGCCTCAAAGCCGGCGATCGGGTAACCATCCACATGCCCATGACCCCCGAACTGCCGGTCACGATGCTGGCCTGCGCCCGGCTGGGGGTGATTCACTCGGTGGTATTTGCCGGGTTCAGCGGCCGGGCCTGCGGCGAGCGCATTTCTGACTCAACCAGCCGGCTGTTGATTACGATGGACGCCTATTACCGCAGCGGCAGCCTGCTGGAACACAAAGACAAAGCCGACGAAGCCGTGCGTGTGGCCGATGAAGAAGGACACGCGGTGGAAAAGGTGTTGGTCTGGCAGCGCTATCCCGGCAAATATTCCAGCAAAACCCTGCTGGTCGAAGGGCGCGATTTTATTGTCAATGACCTGCTCAAGCAGTATCGCGGCAAACGGATTGACCCCGTGCCCATGCCCGCCGAAGCCCCCCTCTTTTTGATGTATACCAGCGGCACCACCGGGCGGCCCAAAGGCTGCCAGCACGGCACCGGCGGCTACCTGGCCTATGTGACCGCTACCTCCAAATATGTGCAAGACATCCACCCCGAAGATGTTTACTGGTGCATGGCCGACATCGGCTGGATTACCGGCCACTCCTACATTGTTTACGGCCCGCTCTCCCTGGCGGCCACCAGCGTTCTTTTTGAAGGCGTACCGACCTACCCCGACGCCGGGCGAGCATGGCGCATCGCCGAGCGGTTGAATGTCAATATTTTCCATACCGCCCCCACCACCATCCGCATGCTGCGCAAAGCCGGCCCCGACGAGCCGCAAAAGTATAACTACCACTTCAAGCACATGACCACTGTCGGCGAGCCGATTGAGCCGGAAGTGTGGCGCTGGTACTATCACGTGGTCGGCAAAGACGAGGCGGCGATTGTGGATACCTGGTGGCAAACCGAAACCGGCGGCTTCCTCTGCACCACCATGCCGGCCCTTCAACCGATGAAACCCGGCAGCGCCGGCCCGGCCATGCCCGGTATCCACCCGGTTATTTACGACGACGAAGGTAACGAGGTTCCCGCCGGCTCGAACAAAGCCGGGAACATCTGCATTCGCAATCCCTGGCCAGGCGGCTTTCAGACCATCTGGGGCGACCGCAACCGCTATGTCTCAACCTATTACGCCCGCTACTGCAAAAACCCTGAAAGCAAAGATTGGCGCGATTGGCCCTACCTGCCCGGCGATGCGGCCATGCAGGCCAAAGATGGCTACTTCCGCATTTTGGGCCGCATTGACGACGTGATCAACGTGGCCGGCCACCGCCTGGGAACCAAAGAGCTGGAGTCGGCCTGCCTGGCCGTGCCCGAAATTGCCGAAGCCGCCGTAGTGCCCCGCGTGGACGAGGTCAAGGGCCGCGTACCGGATATTTATGTCTCGCTCAAGCCGGGTTACAGCGCCAGCAAGGAAATCGAAAAGAAGGTCGAAAACGCCATTGCCGAGACCATCGGCAAAATCGCCAAGCCCAAGCACGTCTTTATTGTGCCCGACATGCCCAAGACTCGCTCCGGCAAAATTATGCGCCGGGTGCTGGCCGCCGTTTCTAACAACATGAACGTGGGCGATGTGACCACCCTGGCCAACCCGGAAGTGGTCGAGCAGGTGCGTAAAATGGTGCAGGGTGACGAGCCGGTGGCCGTCCAGCAGGACGGGCCGGAGGATTTGAAGCGGTTTGGGCAGGAGTAAAAAAAGGGGAAGGCTGGAAGGCTGGAAGTTTGAACTCTTTTCTTTCATTGCCAAACTGAGTTTGGCAATGAAAGAAAAAGGGTGTGAAATATCCGCTGTATTTATGAAAAGAAGCCCAGCAGGGAAAACGCTTTGCCGGGCTTCTTCTTTTTACGCTGCGCCTATTTATTTCTGATAATGAAACCGGCAGGAGATAATGACTAATTCCGTGTCCGTAACCCCATAGACTAACCGATGTTCTTCGTTTATCCGTCTTGACCAATACCCTGACAAATTCGCCTTTAATCGTTCTGGTTTGCCTATACCCTCAGAAGGGGTCCGCTGTGCCTCTTTAATGAGGCTATTAATGCGTTTTAAGAGCCGACGGTCGTTCTCTTGAAACCACAAATAATCATTCCAGGCTGACTCGGTAAAAACTAACTTCATTCCTCAATTAACGCTCGCTCGACCGTTTTACCCGTCTGTGCTTCTATAATTGATTGTCGCAAATGTTCGGCGTTAAAAGGATTGGACAACAGGTAGAGCGTTTCTTTCCAGGCATTAAATTCCTCAAGCGGTAAGAGCACAATTTGCTGCCCTGTATCGGTGCTGACAATAGTAGGTTCCACGTCAGCAATAACCTGCTCAATAATCTGCTCCAAATTGGCTTTAGCTTCAGTAATAGTTACCGCATTCATCTGATCACCTTTATACTCTAGAAATACACTGCAAGCTAATTATATCAAAAAATGAGGATTTAGTCAGCCCGCTATCAAATGAGTAATTATTTTATCGCGCGGTTTTAGCCGCTGAACCTTGTTTCATAAAGGAGTCTGGCGCTGAGAGCATCCATTGTTTCTTGATATGGAGCTGCCTGATGAACGTTATCTCGTTACTTCTTCCCCTTCTTCTTCGCCCGCTCTGCGTCGCCCCCATCCTCTTTCTTCAGCCGTTTCCGCAAAATCTCCGGCACATTGCCGCCCAGCGAGAGAATTTCCAGGGCTTCTTCGCTGTCAATCGGCTCAACCTCCTCGACCGGGAGATTGAAGTCGGCGTCGCTGATGGGAGGGCTCGCCGCCGGGTCCGGGGCGGTGGCGGGCTGCCCCATAGGGGGCGGCGGGGCTTCTTCGACAAAAACGGTATCAATAATGGCCTGCTGGACCATTTCGACCACCTCGCCGGCGTCGGTGAGCAGATAGGCCCCGCCGTCAATCAAAGCGCGGTTGCCGGCAGTGTCATTCAGGCTGACAAAAACGGGCAGGCCCCGCTCCAGGGCTGCCATAGCCCGCGCCTGGGCGTCCTCGTCAGGGTGGGGGATGAGCAGGGTCAGGGCCAGGTGGTCAATCAACAGGTTGCGGGCCTCGGCCAGCTTTTCCTGAAAAGGCGTGTCCGGGGCAAAGGGGCTGATCAGCACAACTCGTCCCTGGGTAATCACCGTCTCCAATTTGGTGGTGGATTTGGCAAAGGCGCTCAAGCCCATCGGCAAAACCACCACGGCCCGCCCGTTAGGGGTGACGACCATGGCCTCAAACGTAGCCCGGTCCAGGCCGCGGCCATAGCCGCTGACCAGGTTAATCTCTTCCGCCGCCAGGGTTTGCATCACCTCCTGGATCAGTTCGGTCATGGCTTCGTCGGGGGGGTGACTGCCCAGCACGGCCACCCCCGGCTCGTTGAGCAAGTTCAAATTGCCCCGCGCCCACAGGATCAAGGGCTGCTTGGCTGCCGGCAGGGTGGCGATCAGGCGTTTGGGGTAGCGCGGGTCGGTCCGAATGAGCGGTTCGACTTTTTGGCCCTGCCACTGCGCCACCAGCGCGGCCTGCTTGTCCAGCCGTGCAGCCGCCGCTACAGCCCGGTTAGCGTCCTCGTCGCTCAGGCCAAAACGGGTGGACCATTCCCAGGGTGACAGCTCAAACAGTTCGGCCAGGCTGCGGTTTTCACCAAAAGACCACTGCTGGATGATCGGTTTGACCAGATTCAATTTCAGGCGGCTCTCGTTAAGGAGGGCCAGCCAGTAGATAAGTTCGGGATAGTTAGCCATGGGTTTATCGGCTAAAATAAACGCTTTATGACAACCGGTTGCGCCTTATTGGGCGACCAGAGGCATTGTCAGGTAGTCTATTCCTCATACTCAATAAAAGATTCAAGTAAATGTAACTGCTGAAATTTTATCATATCTTGGGTATCTGCTGTTTCTGGGCGTTCAACGGTTGCCAGAAAATCATCAAAATGGATCAACGCCTCAACAAACCAGTTATAATCTACGCTTTCACTCTCTGGTGCTGAACTGGCAGTTCTAAGTAATTCACCCATAAAATGCAAAAATAATTTATTATCGCTATTACTTGAAACTTGCGAGCCTAAATCGTTCATCGCCCGCTCTAATACCTCTGTAGGAATTAAAGATAGAGGTTCAAATTCCATCTTTTTCTTTTGACATACTAAAACCAAATCCATATCTAAGGATTGTTTATTTCTAATGTGCGGGTTGACTTTATATTCACTCATTACTGGAAAATAATCGGCTACCCAAAAACCACCTTTTACAATTGCTGTTAAGACAGTCCACCACGCCTGCCATTTTGTATGATGAAAAGTAAAGATAAGTTTACCTTCATCTTTTAAGACCCTTTCACTCTCCTTAAATACTGATAGAAGCAAATGGGTGTATTCTTTTTCACCCTTGTTCATGTTTGTGTTTACAATTGCTTCTTGTTCTGTCGGCACATGATCTGCCTTAAAATAGTGATGGTCAAAGAGAACGCTTAACCATACATAAAAGAAATTCGACAATTCGGAGTAGTGAATACTGTCAAAATAGGGGGGATCGGTAACTACAAAATCAACGGACTTATCAGGAATATCGGGTAGATGAGCAGAATCGCCGGAAAACAATAAAGCCCCGTGTGGTGTTTGTTTTAATTCTTCAAATGAAGAAACAAAATTGGCAGCTATTCTTTCATCTTCTGCCCAAACAGTTTGAATTGACTTATACTTGTCTTTGAACTTATCAAATGGCTTTTGACAATATTCTTTTGCTTTCACATATCGCCAATAACAATTTGAAAATGTCCCAGCCCCTTCTTCACCAACACCCCAAACCGCGTTTTCTACAGGAGTAGTGGTTAACGGCATCGCATGATAATTAAAGAGATGATGCAATTTGCGATGCGGATAGTTATAAGGAGTCATCATATTATTATATTCCAATGAATTTGAAAATGCCGTATAAAACGTATTTCGATACTCTTCCTCTGGAATCTCTCGGATGGCTTCGATTAAATAGTTAAACGCCAAAAGTTGACGAGCATTAAAGACCTCATGGTAAAACTGATAATTATGCCGCTGCCACCGAACAGATGAATCACCGGGTAAAATCTTTTGCCTCGGAAAAACTAATTCATCCTTGAATGTTTCAACAGTATCTTCAATTCGCTGAATTTTTGCTAAATCTATATCATCAGGTGACTTGTATAGCCTGCTTTGGCATCTCTGACACCAATACTCAATGGCAACGAGCTTTTCCCTTAACCTTTGACCCGTTTCTAATGTTTTAATCAGAGAAATTTTATCCTTCATGCAATGTGAACAGCTATAATAACCTTGATCATAAGTTTTTTGATTCGGGTCAAATAAATGCCCGCAAGATTTACATCCACAATTACCCTGGCCAGACCAATCATTTAGCGCAAAACAATTTGAACAAAATACAGTTGCCGGGTTAGTGATAGAAATAGATTTAGTTCGCCTCAAACCTTCATTGAGTAACGTTCTTTTGAATAAATACACATTCTGGTTACAGTGCAAACAGCTTACATAACGTACCCAAAAGGCATAAAGTCCTTCTGCCCGAGAATTACAATCAATACAAGTCGTACAATAGAGAGATTTGATTTTTTCTCCGGCGGTTTCTTCTAACTGTTTGAAGTAACCATTTAATTTTTCCAGATTGATAGGTTTTAAAGTTTCACGAACAACCCAAAAAGAGACAGGATTAAGGTCACAGCCAATCACTTTTGCGCCAAGACGGTTTGCTTCAACTAAGGTTGTGCCGCCCCCCATAAACGGGTCAAGGATAATAACATTGTCTAAATTATGGTCTTGAAAATAACCGCTGTCCCGAGATAAACTATAACCTTTTGTGAACAGTTTTTTGTGCGGTTCACTTGCTCGCAAGATAATCGAACGAAATAACGCCCCGGGTCTACGCGCCCACCACTTATGCAAAGAGTAGACAGGGCGATAATACTGTCGTTTGCCGGCCTCATCTTGAGCCAGTTGGCTAATTATATCTTCCGTACAGGTATCAACGAATTTTCTGATTGCCATAATTACAATTGCCAATCGTCAGTCAATTTAGTGACTGTATAGCCTCGTTCATTGAGAAAAGAAGGCATCCCCTCCAGGGAAGGAAATTCTTGCGTAAATTCGTTGCGCAGATGTCTCAAAATTTTGTCCCCCATACGGCTCTGGTATTTGGTCAGACATAGAGCATACCAATCCAACAAGTTATCTTGGGTGATGATGCCCCTTATCGGTTTGCCGATTTGATTCAGCAAGGATTGAATTAACGTTGCCTCAGCGGTCTTACAAACAATAACAATATCATCTGTTGCAACTTCCTCAGCAATTTCATCAGCTAACTCTGCATCAAGTCGCAGATGTTTTACCTGGACAGCGGGACCAAAGTTCGCCCACATATCCAACCCCCGATCAGCGGCATTGGCAACACCGCCACGATATATTCTGGCCGGTTTTACGATAACCGTTTTGCTCTGATTAACTCCCAAAACATACTCGGCAAATAACGAAAAATCTTCGAGGACTCCTGGATCAGGATTATCAAGGGTCAAAGAAACGGTCGCTTTTAATTCGTCTACCAGTGTGGAGAATAATGCGTAAACTACAATTTCATAAGCTTTGTCTACACTTCGCTTTAAGCCGGGTCTTTTCTCAAAATAATCTAAAAACGCCTTCAATGAAAATGTGTCAACCGTGGATTGTTCGAGATAGTTGTAAGCATCAGCAACATCTTGTAAACGTTGTCTTATCTTATGATAAATGTAGACTTCTACAACTCCATCCTGTCGTTTATTTTCTTCATCGAGAATTGCCAACAACTGAGGCGGCATCGCGCTATCGTTAAAAATATCGTCTTGATACTTGGCCGTAGAAGTTGACCTGCGCCCTACTAACCGTCGCGAAACATCATCGCGCCATCTCTTGCTAATTGTTCGATAAGTGTCGAGTTGGCTGACGTTTACTCTGGCAACTCCATTTCGTGAATAATACAAGACTTCAGCAATGTGAATAGGCTTATAAAGGTGAGCGCGACCTTTACGTATAATTCTGTCCAATGCATTCTTGGCGGCTATTAAATTTGCATTCATCTAATCTCGCTACCAAAAGGGTAAGACTTGGGCAATATAGTAATATACAGGAGGAAAACAGACAGTTATATTATACGATGTTTAGAGTATAGCACAAACATTCTAAACCGAGGTATTTGTTACTTTGCTACCCTGCTATCTGTCATTGCACAATCAGCCGAATCACGCACGGCTCCGGGTAGTTGCCGATGTTATCCACCACCACCAGCCGAAATTCGTACTCGCCGGGCGCGGCCGTGCCGGTGTTCCACGAGCCGAGGATACCGCCCAACACGGCATTGTCATAACTTTGAATAAAAGACCACTCGCCGCCGGGCGGGCGGAACTCGAATTTGTAGTAATCAAAGTTATCCACCGTGGCTGCCCCGCTGATTTGGATGACCCCACTCACCCGCGCCCCTGTACCGGGTTGGGTGATGCGGGCATTGGGGTTAGGGCAGTTCGGCGTCTGTCCACCAGGGGCAGGCGCATTGGGGGTGGGGGTGACGGTAATTTCCGCCTCAAACGTGGGGGGAGGTGAAGTGGGTGAAGGGGTTAACGAGGGCGTGGGAGTCGGCAATAAAGGCGGCGGAGTCGGTGTGGGGGGCAGGGCGATAATGGGCGTGGGGGTGGGGGTGTCCTGGGGCGGGGGGACGATGGTCGGCGTGATAACGCTCAGGTAATAAACGCCCAGGGCTAAACTCAAAACGACCATGAGGCCAATAAAGGCCCGGGTCATACGGGTATTGGCGTTTTCGCGCTCCAGGGTAAAAATGGAACGCACCCGGTCTCGCCGGGCCAACCACATAATTCTGATAAAAAAAAGCGCGACAAGACCCAAACCGAGGTACAGCCAGGTGTCGAATAAGGCGATTGGCCTGAGAAATTCTAGCATGCAGTATCCCCTTAAAACGCAAAGGGGTATATTTTAGAGTGTATACTCGTTTAGAGCAAAAAACTTCTGGTAACTACTCGCCAAATAGCACCCTTCGATACGGCCTTCGGCCTACTCAGGGTGCAGTAAATAGCTACAACTTCTGTAATTCAGCCTCAGTATACAAACAGGTAGACATAGGAGCAAATTATGTCATACATTGACTAAGTAATCGTCTAAAGATAAGTTCCCCCCAGTTCCTATGAGTTCCCAGGGAGCTAAGGGAACTGGTGGGAACTCAAAACGGGAAGTAAATTTTGGATGCTTACTAAGTGTTAGGGAGTCATGGCCGCCAGCACCCCTTTGAGAAGCGCCATCAAATTGGGTACAATCCGTTTGCCCGTTTCCAAAACCTCCTCGTGGGTAGTTTCGGCGGTGGAACTGATTTCCAGGATCGAGATGTTGGTAATGCTGCTGACCCCCAGCACGCGCATGCCGCAGTGATTTGCCACCACCACCTCATGCGCGGTTGACATACCTACGGCGTCGGCCCCCAGGAGATGGAGAAAACGGTTCTCGGCCGGCGTTTCAAAGGTTGGGCCGGACAGGCAGGCGTAAACGCCTTCCTGCAAGGTCAGGTTTAAACTCCGGGCGGTTTGGCGGGCCAGGGCCGTTAAAGCCGGATCATAGGCATGGGTCATACTGGGGAAACGCGGGCCAAACTCCTCCAGGTTGGGGCCGTGCAGCGGCGAGTTCCCGGTCATGCCGACCAGGTTAATGTGGTCGGTAATCAACATCAACTCGCCGGCTTTGAAGTTTCGATTAAGCCCCCCGGCCGCGTTGGTGACAATCAGGGTTTGCACCCCCAGCAGCCGCATCACCCGCACCGGCAAGGTGATATGCTGCGTCGAGTAGCCCTCGTAAAAATGGGTCCGGCCCTGCATGACCAGCACGGCTTTTCCGGCCAATTGTCCGATGACCAGTTTACCGGCATGCCCGGCGACCCCGGAAACCGGAAAATGGGGAATGTCGGCGTAGGGAATATGATCGGCCTGCTCGATTTCATCGGCCAGCGGGCTGAGGCCGGATCCCAGAATCAGGCCAATGGCCGGTTGATGCTGCGTTTTGCCCCGAATGTAGTCAGCGGCCTGTTGATACTCTTCATAGGTGAAAAAATCTTTAATTTCCACAGGTTTAACCTCCCTGACTCCTACTGAAATAAAAAACGTAAAACGTAAGGGTGATAACCCAAAATCATTACGTTTTACGTTTTATTGTAGAACTGACAACACCCTGTAATGGGTTCACTCTTTTTTGGAAACTACACAACCAAACTGTTTTGGCTCAACGAGCTTCTTTTTCGCTTTCCTGGGTCAGGTGAGCATAGACCTGGGTGGTTGAAATATTGGCGTGGCCCAACAATTTTTGAATGTCTTGCAGTGACCGGCCCTGGCTGAGTTTATGGGCCGCAAAAGAGTGGCGGAGCGTGTGTGGGGTCACTTCGGCGGAAATGCCGACCGCTTCCACATAATGTTTGATGATCAGCCACAAACCCTGGCGGGTCAGGCGCTGCCCGCGATTGTTGAGGAAAAGCGCCCCCTCATTCGGATCATGGACCAACTGCTCCCGGCCATGCCGCAGATACGTTTTGAGGATATTCAGGGCCGTGCCCGTAATCGGAATCTCGCGCGCTTTGGAATTGCTTTTTTTGCCTTTGACCCGCACTTTGCCGATATTGCCATCAATGTCAATATCGGCCACATTAAGCGAAACCAACTCCGTTACCCGCATACCCGAAGCGTAAAGCATTTCCAACAGGGCCAGGTCGCGCTCGGCTTTGGGACCATTTTGGCCGGAGGGCGCCTGCAACAGCTGGTCAATTTCATTCATCGAGATGGCTTTGGGCAGACGTTTTTTCACTTTGGGCGAATCAAGGGTCAGGGTGGGGTCTTCTTTTAAGTCACCTTCAGCGACCAAAAAATGAAAGAAGGATTTGATGGCCGCTACCTTACGCGCCACCGTCGAGGAGGTATAAGTGCCGCTTTTGATCCGCTCGATGTAATCAATAATCACACTTTTTTTGACCTGCGCCCACGTTTCTACTTTCTCATCCGTTTTCTTTTGAATATGCAAGAAAAATTGCCCCAGGTCATTTTGATAGGCAGCAATGGTATTTTCGGCATATCCTTTTTCTGCGGCAAGAAAGTTAAGGAACGCTTGAATTCTATCTCTCATCGTCTACTCCTCACGCAGGCTTTATAATAAAGTGGCGCTAACTTCGAAGTTCTTGCTTGAGTAACTTGCTCAGGTTTTTAAACTCAAAATTACTGGGTGTTAGGCAAAGCTTATAATTCGCTGTCCAAAATCGGCCAAAACCCCAAATTATACCTATGGCAGGTATAGCGGACAGCACCTAAGATAAAAGGGGGAATTAAGCTTAAGCCCATTGTACCAGAACTTTTCATAAGTTGCAAGAGACATAATCATAAAACAGTTTTGTCTCCATAACCCTGACCCGCTATCTCTCCTGGTAGCTCAGTTCAATCCAACCCAACATTCGCCAGAGCATCCCCTCTATCCATAAATTCAAATTTGACCTGTTATGGTAAAGCAGTATAGTAAAGAGCCAGCGGCTTGTGTGTGGCGTGTTTGTGCCCGTTCATTTTAGGCAATCTCCTCACCGCCAAAGTTTTTCCAGGAGGCTATATGAACAATAATCCTAAACCTCGATCCTGGCGCAGCCAGCGCAATCTGACCCCACTGCCCTACCGCCGGGTGAGTGTACAGCCCTACCACGGCCCCATGACCGCTGAGGCCATCGAGTCCCTGCTGTTGGAGCGCGAAGCCTACCGCCGCACCGATTTCATCGTCCTCAAAGGCAAGGACAAGGAGACTGCCGTGGTTGCCATCACTCGCGCCGAAGCGGAGCCGCTCTTCTCTTGTATTACCTCTGTTGAGGTGCTGGCGCTGCCGGACACCTGTGTTTACGTGAAACGCCCCGCCGTAGATCCGGCCAATCGCTCCGCCCTAGCGAGCGTCGCCCACGAGTTGGGCCTGGGGCCGGAAAGCACCGTAGTGGTCGAGGGTATGTACGATCACGTCAACTTTATCCACCACCCCGACCCGCTGGTGATTCGGGTGGTCGAAGTGGCCCCGCCGGAGCCGCCCAAGCTCTACGGCCTGGCCCAACACGTCCTCAGCTACGCCGACTTGCCGCCCATTCGCCTGGAACTGGAACGAATCGAGGTGACGGATTTGGCCCGCCAAGTGCAGCCTACAGCTTACTTAGTCCCTTGCCGCTCCGGCGGTCTGGACAACCTGCCCGCGCCGGTTAGTTTTTTGGATGAACGCCCTGCCCGGCAAAATTGGACTCTCATTGGCTGTGAGCGCAGCCTGCAATTTCATCGCCATTATTACGGCGATGAGCCGCCCCGCGTGGAAATGTGTCCCCGCAAGCTGGCCGGCGTCCGCACCGAACCGACCCTGCTCAAATGTTGCCTGCTAGAGTATCACATTGAGCAGGATGGCCCGATTGGGGTTGTTCCCTGGGGGGCCGACCTGGCTATGGTGGAGTCGGCCTTACGCCAACTGGCCGCCGAGGTAGCGTATGCCTGAGCGAGTCGAGGTGGACGTTTTAAGCGTAGGCAGCCGGCTCGCCGCCGGACCAGCCCCCGAACTAGTCCAAACTGCCTTTGCCCGCGAGTTGGCCGACCAAATACCCTTGTTTGAAGGCATGAGCTTGGCTGACCTGGCCCATACAATTATGCTGATTGAAGGCGGGGTAATTCCGCTGGAAGCCGGACAGGACTTGTTGGCTGCCTTGCTGGCCCTGCATGCTGCCCCGCCCGATTTTAGCCCCGATCCGGCATTGGGCGATCTCTACACTAACCGTGAAGCCTGGCTGGCCGCGCGAACTCCGGCTACCGGCTGGTTGGGCGCAGGCCGCGCCCGGCGCGAGTCTACGACCACCGGCTACCGCCTGATTTTACGCCGCCGGCTGTTGGACTTTTCCGCCGCCTTGAGCGAGGCCGGACTGGCCCTGCTGGAGCAGGCCGAAGCGCATCAAGCCAGCCTCATGGCCGATTACACCTATCTCCAACCGGCCCAACCGACAACTTTCGGCCATTATCTGCTCACCTTTGTCTATCCCCTGCTGCGTGACCTGGATCGCCTCCAGACGTTGTATGGCCGCACCAACCTCAGCCCGGCCGGCTGTGGCAGCGTCAACGGTTCCCGGCTGCCCCAAAATCGGCAGCGCCTGGCCGATTTGCTCGGCTTCGCCGGTCTGGTTCCCCACGCCCGCGATGCTATGTGGCCGCCGGACGGCCCGATTGAAACCCTGTCGGTGCTGGCGGCGGCGCTGGTCAACCTGGACCGGCTGGCTGAGGATTTGCAAATCTTCGCCACCGCCGAATTTGATCTGATTGAGTTGGCCGATGGCCACGCCCGCGCCAGCGTCATCATGCCCCAAAAGAAAAACCCCTACGCCTTAACTTATATTCGCGGTGTAGCTAATGAACTGTCCGGCGAGTTAGTCTCAGCCGCCGCCTATGGCCGCACCCCTTCCGGGCAAGTGGATAACCGCGTTTTTGCCTACGGCAGCGTCCCGCGAGCGGTGCAGACGGCTACCGGCGCGGCGACGCTTATGACCGGGGTGCTGCGGGGGCTGCGTTTCAACGCCACGCTGGCCGGTCAACGCCTGGCGGACAGTTTTGCCATCGCCACCGACCTGGCCGAAATCATCACCCTTGAAACCGGGCTGGACTTTCGCTCGGCTCACCAGGTGGTAGGCCGGCTGGTGAGCGATGCTCTCTCCGCGAGTCGCTCTGCCCGCAAAATTACCAGCATCGAGGTAGATGCGGCGGCTCAGGCAGTCCTCGGTCATCCACTCCATCTTTCAGCAGGGGCGCTGGCCCAGGCGCTCGATCCTTCTGTCGGAGTGGCTGCCCGCCGCCAGGCAGGGGGGGCCGCGCCGGAGCCTTTGCAAGCAATGCTGGCCGAGTGCCGGGATGCTCTGGCCCGCCACCGGGCCTGGTCTGAAGAAGCCGCCGCCCGAGTCGCTGCCGCCGAAACAGCCTTGTTGAGCCGGGTCCGCGAGTTGATTAAAACTGAAGGCTCATGTATAGAACAAGTGCAATTTAGCGGAGGCGGCTCCCACGCCGCCGAGGGCCGGGCGTGGGAGCCCGGCCTGCTTTGCACTAGTACTTAACATGAGCCAAACTGAATAGTATCAGTGGATCCAAATTTGAGGGGTCAGTACGCCCACGTGCGGCGGCGTTCGGCACGAAGGCGTGCCTCACTCCTCGGAAAATTGGATCTACTGAGTATACCCAACGCATTTCAAAATTTCCGTAGCTGACGCATCCCCATGCGTCAGCGGGCGGCATAGGGTTGCCACCCTACGGGAAATTTGGATCCACTGAGACTTGATCTTCGCCACATTTATGTTATTATATTTGACATAAAATACCCGGTGAGGATCATGCCACCGAAATCTGCTCCAAAAAAATCTAAACCTCGGCGGCGTAAGTTTGTCTCGCCCAAGCTGCTGCTCATTTGGCTGACTATTCTTATTTTGGAAGGCAGCGGCGTAGCGGCTGTTTCGGCTTATTGGATTTTTACGCCCGGTCAAGAGGCGGCTCCGGCTGCTGCCCAGCTTGCCCCAACGCACTTTCAATTGCCAGAGGCGACTCCGGCCTCAGCGCCCACAGCGACGGCCACCCAGGCCGTTATCTATCTGCCAACACCCACCAAAACGCCCACCCCCCTGCCTCCGACTCTAACGCCGACCGCTGTCGCCACCCAACCGCCGCCGGTTGCCAGCGCCCCACAGCCAACCGACACGCCCGCGCCGCCCCAAATCCAGCATGTCATCATTATCAGCATTGACGGCCTGCGGCCCGATGCCTTATTTGCCGCCGAAGCGCCTTATCTGGATACCCTGATTGCGCAGGGCGCTTACAGCCCCAATGCCCAAACGGTCTCGCTGAGCATCACCCTGCCCAGCCACGCCTCCATGCTCAGCGGCATGCTGCCGGAAAAGCACGGAATTGTGTGGGGCATGCCCTATATCGGCTGGCCCGGTATGAATGGTCCGACCCTCTTTAGCGTGGCTCACGAGGCCGGGTTGACAACCGCTATGGTTTTTGGCAAAGAGAAGATGAATTACCTGGTTTTGCCAAATTCGGTAGATCAACGCTTTGGGGCGGATATGCACGATGCAGACATCAAAGATCACGCCCTTGAAATCATTCAGGCCGGTCTGCCTCACGTCCTTTTTCTTCACTTTCCCGATACCGACCGGGTGGGCCATGCCTCCGGCTGGATGTCGCCCAACCAGCTTCAGGCCATCGCTTTTGTAGATAATTTGATCGGCGAAATTTTGGCCACCCTTGAAAGTGGCGGCTATCTGAACACCACGCTCCTGATTGTCACAGCCGACCACGGTGGCCATGGGTTCAACCACGGCGATGACTCCCCCGAAGACCGCACCATCCCCTGGTTGGCCGTTGGGCCAAATGTTCCTGTCGGTGTTACCTTGACCCGCCCCATCAACACCTACGATACTGCCCCTACGGCTCTACAAGCCCTAAAATTACCCATTCCCCCCAACTGGGACGGCAAGCCGGTGCTGGAAATTTTCGAGTGAACAATTACAAAGCAGTCATCTTTGCGTTAAAGCCGGGTGGCGATTAGCCGTCTGGCTTTTTTCACTTCTGCGGCCCAATCGTGGTATAATCCGGCCTTGTGTCTGGAGAGTTCTTGCGGGTGAAACCCATTCTTTGGTTGTTATGCAGCTTAATTGTAGCTGGCTGCGGCCGGCTGGCTACGCCAATCAGCAGTATTACCCCGGCCGCCCCGGCGACGCCGGTAGCGGCGGCCAGCATGACCCCCACCCCTACCACCCGCGCGACCGCCACCCCACGCCCGGCCACGCCCATTGCGACCGCTACGCCCACCGTTACCCCGACCCCCGTCATCTATGTCATCCAATCAGGCGATACCCTGCTCAGTATCGCCATCCAATTCGACCGCACCACCGAGGAAATTCAGACGGCCAACGGCATCGCCGACCCGCGCTTTCTGCAAATCGGCCAGGAAATCATTATCCCCCCGCCCCGAGTCAGCCCGGAAGACACCCCCACCCCCACCCCGACGCCGCCCGTGCTCAAGGTAACGGCCATCAACTTTCAGGAAACCCGGCAGGGGACCTTGTGGTGTTTGGGCGAGGTTAGCAATCCCGGCAGCCTGCCCCTGGCCGAAGTCGTCGTCGAAGCGTCGCTGCTGGATGGAGCCGGGCTGGTGCTGGACCGGGGCGCGGCCTACACCCAACTCGACGTGATCCAGCCGGGAGAGAGCGCACCGTTTGCAATTCTGTTCGACTCACCGCCCGACAGCTTTGCTCAGTACCAGGTGGTCACTGTTTCGGGCGTACCGATTTCTGACCAGTCTCGTTATTATTTTGATTTGGAAACGTTTGACCTGCACGGCTCGCCTGAGGGGTTAGCGACCTACCGCCTGGAAGGGCAGCTTCGCAACAGCGGAACCAGCGACGTCGAGTCGGTCCGGCTGGTTGCCATTGCCTACGACGCCGACGAGCGGGTGCTGGCTCAACGCCAGGCCGAACTGGCCGTGACCTTGCTCAAAGCCGGGGCCACAACTTCCTTTGAACTGGATTTAATTGTGCCTCAAGGCATTGTAGACCATTATAAAGTTTTGGCGCAGGGCTTGAAGGCGCAGTGAAGCGAAGAGGCGTGAGGCGAAGAGGCGAGGAGGCGAGAGGCCTTATCTTCTTCGCCTCCTCGTCTCATGAGTCCTCGCCTCTTCGAAGTAGATAAGTAAAGGGACTTGGGAGCGATTATTTTATGACTGACTCACGTCCTATCGGTCTGTTCGATTCCGGAGTGGGCGGCCTGTCGGTGTGGCGCGAAGTGGTGCGGCGTATGCCCCACGAAGCCACGCTCTACTTTGCCGACAGCGCTCACTGCCCCTATGGCCCCCGGCCGGCGGCGGAAGTTCAAGCGTTGTCTGCCGCCATCACCCGTTTTTTATTAACCCATGAAGCCAAGTTAATCGTTGTGGCCTGCAACACGGCCAGCGCCGCTGCCCTGGAAACGCTGCGGGCAGAGTTTGATGTGCCCATTGTGGGGATGGAACCTGCCCTCAAGCCTGCCGCCGAAGCCACCCGAACCGGCCACGTGGGTGTGCTGGCAACCGAGGGCACACTCAACGGCTATCTGTTCAAAAATACGTCAGAACGCCACGCCCGCAACATCGAAGTGCATATGCAGGTGGGCGAGGGCCTGGTCGAGCTGGTTGAAAAAGGCCAACTCGACGCTCCCGAAACGGAGGCCCTGCTGCGCCACTATCTCGAACCCATGCTGGCCGCCAACGCCGACCAGCTTGCCCTGGGCTGCACCCATTATCCTTTGCTGCTGCCGCTCATCGAGCGGGTGGTGGCCGGCCGCGCCGCCGTGATTGACCCGGCCCAGGCCGTCGCCCGGCAGGTCCAGCGTGTGCTCAGGCAGCGCGGCCTAGAAACCGAAAGGGGTTGTGTGGGGCACCATCATTTTTTCACCACCGGCCAGCCGGAACCGCTCCAAACCTTAGCCGCAATTTTTAGCCAGCAACGGGCTAAGATAAGTCGGGTTTCTCTAAACTGGTAAGTTCTTTATTGGACCTTATCTGGGTAATTTATCAGGCGAAATATCTTTCAACTTTGGATTAGCTGCATCTCTGTCCGAAACCAGGGGCGCTTCCACCCCCCACGCTACTCCGAGGGCGGGATCATTCCAGGCCACGCCGAACTCATCCGCGCCACTGTAATAATTATCCACTACATAAATCAAGGTCACGTCGGTCAGCGCCACAAAACCGTGGGCCACGCCCACCGGGATAAAAACCCCCACTTGATTTTCCTCACCCATCTCGATGGTTTGGGCAGTTCCATGAGTAGGCGAACTGGGCCGTAAATCATACAAACCCGCCCGAATTTTTCCGGCAATTACATACCAGTAATCCACCTGCTGAAAATGATAATGCAGACCGCGCAAAACCCCGGCTTTGGAGTCAGAACGGTTGGTCTGGATAATGTCCCAACTGCGCTGCGGAAACCACTCTTTGCGAAAGGTCTCCATAAAGCGCCCGCGCTCGTCGGCAAAGGATTTGAGGGTGGCAATCTGAACGTCTTTGATGAGGGATGATTCTTGAATATGGGACATAAATTTTCTCCTAAAAATAGATAAAACCTGCTTCCATTTTATCAGTTTCCCGCTACTCAGTCCAATGGCTTTGCCGCAGGTAATTCACCATGCTATACTTTGCTCAACCCTTCAATCTTTTAACGTGCAACGAGTAAGTAATGACCGAAACTTTTTCCCACCAAACTTTCCTTTCCCCCTTTACCTGGCGCTACGGCAGCGACGAGATGCGCCGGGTCTGGAGCGAAGCCCACAAGCGGCGGCTGTGGCGGCGGCTGTGGGTCGCCCTGGCTGAAGCCGAGCAGTCTGCCGGGCTGGTCAGCCAGGCCCAGGTGAATGACCTGCGCGCGCACGCCGACCAGATTGATATGGATCGAGCCCTGGCCATCGAGGCCGAAATACAGCACGATTTGATGGCCGAGGTCAAAACCTTTGCCGAACAGTGTCCCGTGGGGGGCGGAATTATCCACCTGGGCGCAACCTCGATGGATATTGAGGACAACGCTGACGCTCTGCGCCTGCGCGAAAGCCTGGATGTTATTTTGGTTAAATTGACCACGCTGCTGGCAGAATTCGCCGTCCAAATCGAGCGATGGGCGGATACGCCGATCATCGGCTTCACCCACCTCCAACCCGCAGAACCGACCACCCTGGGCTACCGCCTGGCCCAATATGGCTTCGACCTGCTGACCGATTTCGCTGAAGTGCGCCGGGTACGCGATGGGATTCGGGGCAAAGGTTTCAAAGGCGCGGTGGGTACTTCGGCGTCGTATCAGGATTTGTTGGCGGAGCCGACCGGAGACCACCGACCCATTCGACAGGCTCAGGGCAAGCCGCCGACCGCCGAATCTCCACGCAAGGCGTCCAATCTCCAATCTCCAATCTCTGCCTTCCAACTCGAAGCCCACATCATGGCCGCCATCGAGCTTGAGCCTTTCCCCGTAGCCACTCAAACGTATCCGCGCAAGCAGGATTGGCTGGTGTTGAACAGTCTGGCCGGGGTAGCCGGATCGCTGTACAAATTTGCCTTTGACTTGCGCTTATTACAAGCGCCTTCGCTGGGGGAACTGGCCGAGCCGTTTGGCCGCAAGCAGGTTGGTTCCAGCGCCATGCCCTTCAAGCGCAACCCCATCAATGCGGAAAACATTGACAGCCTGGCTCGCTTCGTGGCAACCCTGCCCCGCGTAGCCTGGGACAACGCCGCCCACTCGCTGTTGGAGCGCACCCTGGACGACTCGGCCAACCGGCGAGAGATCTTCCCGGCGGCTTTTTTAGCCACCGACGAAATTCTGCGCCGGGCCACTCGCCTGGTGCGCGACCTGCGGGTGGACGAAGCCGCGCTGAGGCGCAACCTTGAAAAATACGGCACCTTCGCCGCCACCGAGCGGGTTTTGCTGGCCGCCGCCAAAGCCGGCGCCGACCGGCAGGAGATGCACGAAATCATCCGCGAGCACAGCCTGGCCGCCTGGGCCGCGCTGGCCGCCGGCGGAAGCAATCCACTGCCGGAGCATCTCTCCTCCGACCCCAGAATTACCGTCCATCTCGACCCGCCTCAAATTATGGCCCTCCTCGACGCCTCCCACTATGTCGGCGATGCGCCGGAGCGGGCGAAGAATTTGGCCGCTCAAATTAGAGAAACGATAAGAGAAGAGGATAGAGGATAGAGAATAGAGAATAGAGGATAGAGGATAGAGAATAGAATCTTTGTAAACGCATATCTATCTACCATCTTCCATCTTCTATCTTCCATCTTCTATCTACCATCTTCCATCTTCTATCTACGGAGTTTACCCTTGCCCATCAAAGCCATCACCTTCGATTTTTGGTCCACCCTCTACCAAAGCAAAACTGTAGATTATGCTAAACGGCTGTTGACATTAAAAGAGTCGGTTGAGCGGGGCAGTGGGTCAAAAGTAGCCCCGGAGCAATTTGAGGCGGCGGTAAAGCTGGCCCGTGAGACCTGGAGCCGCACCTGGGCCCAAGAGCATCGCACCATGACTGCCGACGAATGGCTGGGGGTCATGCTGCAAGATTTGCGCCTGACGCTTGAGTTGGAAATCCTGGCCGAAATCCGGCTCAATATGGAGCACAGCATCCTGGCCGATGCGCCTACCCTGGCCCCCGAAGTTTCAAGCGTTCTGCCCGATCTCGCCAGCCGCTACCGCCTGGCGATTATTTCCGATACCGGCATCACGCCGGGGCGGGTGCTGCGCCAACTGCTGGAGCATGACCACCTGACCCAATACTTTACCCACCTCACTTTTTCCGATGAGATCGGCCGCAGCAAACCGCACCCCTCTGCCTTTTTGACCACCCTCGCCGCCCTCGGCGCTGCCCCCACCGAAGCGGTTCACATCGGCGACCTACTGCGGACCGATATTGCCGGGGCGCAGGCAGTCGGCATGCGGGCGGTGCAGTACATCGGTATCAATCACGATCAGGCCAATGGATTGGAGGATGGCCGGAAGATTACGCCGGATGCGGTGATCCAAAGTCATATCGAATTGGAGCCATTATTACAAAGGTGGAATGAATTTGGAACCTCTTGACTTTGCAATGCTAATGTGATAAAATTAGACAAAATTTGTCAAGACAACATTAGACAAGACAAAACCTGTGGATTTAGAACAAACCTTTGGGGAAACAATTCGCGCCTGGCGCAAACAACGCGGCGAACCGCTGCGGGTAGTGGCGGCGGCAGTGGAAATTGATTCGACCTTGTTGAGCAAAATAGAACGGGGTGAAAGGCTGCCCACCGAGTCCCAACTTACCCGGTTTGCCGAGTATTTTAATGTACCACGGGCCGAATTAACTGCCCAAGTAATTGCAGACAGGATTATGGCAGAGTATGGTCAGCAAGAGGCTACGTTACAAGCGTTGAATATTGTACGGGAGCGGATTGTACCGTATCAGGCGAAAGCGAATGAGTGAGCCAACCTGTTTTACCCTCGATAAAGTAAATTTATTTTTGCAGGATGCGCTTGAAGGCATGAAGAGTCTGCCTGATAAGTCATTTGATTTAGCAATTGCCGATCCCCCTTATGGCGCTTCAACCGAAGCGATTTGGAAACTGGATGATGGTCACTCCTTACCCGGTTTTGGCGGAGCATGGAAATTGGCCGGGCATACCTGGGATATGTTAGAAGGTATCGAAAGTTTTGAATTTACTCTGCGCTGGTTAAATGAGTTGAAGCGTTTAGTCAAGCCAACCGGCTCTATCTGGCTTCATTCAACTTATCACAACTCCGGCATTCTTAATGTTGCCTGCCAAATTCTTGGTTTAGAAATCATCAATGAGGTCATTTGGTTTAAGCGTAATGCTTTTCCTAATCTGTCAACCCGCCGTTTGACCGCCAGCCACGAGACAATTTTGTGGGTGCATACCGGCAATGGTAAGCGGGAATATTATTTTAACTACGAAGATGTTAAAGCTGCCGCTTTCGCTGAGGATAGCTTCAAAGAGCGAGGCAAACAACTCCGCACGGTTTGGGATATTCCTAATAACAAGGCCAAAGAAGAGCTAAAGTATGGCAAACATCCTACTCAGAAGCCTGTGCGCTTAACCGAGAGGATGTTGCTAATCTCTGCCCGTCGAGGTAGCAGCCTATTAGTACCATTTTTGGGATCCGGGACAGAGATTGTGACCGGGTTACGCTACCAAATGGAATGTGTTGGGTTTGAAATTGACAAAGACTACTTTGACTTGGCTTGCCAGCGTGTCGCTAATGAAGTTCAACGACAAGCAAGCATAATGCCCTTGGAATTTGAACATGTTGAAACGTAATATACCTATCGAGCCTGTTATCAAGTGGTCTGGCAGCAAAAGGGCCGTGGCTGCTTGGTTAGCAACACTTTTGCCGGAAACTGAACGTTACTTTGAGCCATTTGTAGGTAGCGGGGCGATGTTAGCATTTAGACCAAGCCAAACAGCAGTAGCCGGGGATATCATTGCCGAATTGATTGAATTGTGGCAAGCGATTCGTGATATACCCGAAGTAACGGCCAATGAATACGAAGCCCGCTGGCATCGTTTGCAAAAAGAAGGGCACACCGCTTATTATGCTATCCGCGACTCATTTAATGCTACCCGCAATCCTTATGACCTCTTGTTTCTGAGCCGTACTTGTGTCAATGGGCTTATTCGTTTCAACAGCAATCGAGAGTTTAATAATTCTTTACATCATACCCGTCCGGGAATTTCCCCCGCCCGTTTGCGAACTATCATTTATCAATGGAACTACATGATTCAAGGTGTTGAGTTTTGGGCTGCGGATTATCGGCAAACGTTGACTTCTGTTCGCGCCGATGATCTGGTATTTCTTGATCCCCCTTATGGTGGAACTAAAGGCCGATATGTACCTGAGACATTTAATCTTGATGAATTTTTTGGGGAATTACAGCGATTGAATACAGTGGGCGCGAAGTGGGTCTTAACATTTGACGGGATAGCAGGGCATCGAGCTTATAAAACAACTATTCCTGCTGAACTCTTCCAAGCGCAATTAGCCTTGCCAACAGGTAATTCTCCCTTTACCAAGTTGATGAAGACGGGAATAGATAAGGTTGTAGAGTCAGTGTATCTTAATTTCGAGCCGCCCGCCAAATTGTTGGACCAGGTTATAAATTTGGGGCAGCAAAAACTCCGCCCGCGCCCCCGCTTTGACGTGCAGCAAAGCAGACTGTTCGACTGATTTGAATTCAATAGCAAAAATAATATCGAGATGGCATCGAGCGAGTGTATCTTCTAAATCTTTCGCGCCTAACCAACAAAATGCGCCACCCGATAGAACAGTTAAACTGGGCAAAGAAATGGTATCGTTTTGCCACAAATCCCATTCTGCATTTGTAGCCCTAAAAATAGTGGGAGATGTTCCAACTAACTGCTCAGTATATGCGGCTAAACGATTACCCACATTAGACTCAAGATTTAATGCCCTATTTTTTGACTCAATTGCCAGTAAAACCAGGCGACCATCGTCTAATTGGAACTCTATCACATGATCAGGCCGTTTACCCCCGATACCTGATACTCGTGGCAATGAAGTCCAACGATATTCTTCTCCTGTTTGGAAATTAAAAAGAGATAATCCGCTCCAATCGCCTCCTGGTGGGTTGCACATCGCCTCAAATACTCCCCGGGATTGGTTATGAGCAAATAATAAATGAAGAACTGTATCTACATCATGCTCAGTAAACAAGGTTATAGCCGATGCCGAGGTAAAATGAATCTTTCCTTGAAAGTGACTATGGGATCGTTGAAGTAGTAAGGCAAATGGATTACTGGCTGCGGTAGCGCTATCTACCAGAATAGCGTCACTGAGATTGGCAATGGCTTCCCACAAACCATTCTGCCTGATGAGTAATTGAGGAGAGTTTTGCAACGTTGTCCACATCCCTGGCTTTGCCGGACCATAAACAACAGAAAGAATATTTACTTCATTGCCAAATAACATTCGCGCCAGCGGCACAAGCCCCCTATCAGGTCGAGAGTCATCCCCTCGGGGTTTAAATCCGGTAATCCAAATCACGATGAGAGGCAAGTTCAGTGAAGCAATCCATTTGATAAATTCTGCTGATATTGAGCTACCGTAGAGAGCCATAAGGCCCTCTGCTAATTTCTGGCATTGATGGGGTAGAATCAAACAGAGAGGAATATCTTTGGCCCCAATAGAAAGGCAGCCTATTTCCTGAAAAAGCTGGCTGAGGCGTTTAAAAGTTTGAGTTATGACAACTTTATCCGCTCCTTTCTTTGACCACTTTACCTGATTTTGTTCTAACCAAATTGCTTTCTGACCTGATGTTTCCAAGTTCAAGAACTCGGTCCATTGTTTCTGCCTTAAGGTATCAATTCTCTGCCGTTGCTCGGATAATATTTCGGTGATAGTTAAGGCTTTTTGAGTCAACTTTTCGTAAGAGTCATCTATCAAAGTGTTTTCCAAAATACATTTCACCAACCGTTGACCCTCTTCTAAACCAAACACCTGATCAAATCTCAGACGAATTGTCTTCAAGCTTGAGGGACTGGCTGAATAGATCGGGAGGCATACAACCCTAAACAGTTTACTGGCAGTCAGATATGAAAACGGGATAATAGGATTGGGGAAACGGGGCGCTTTGATGACACGATTCTCGTCTAGTTCAACTCCCCCTATCTCGGCAAAATAAAGGTAAGGAATACCCACAGCCGCACAAGTTAACGCCCGACCATTGCGTTGCCAGGCATTATTGCCAGCCGGAAGCGCACTAGAAAATTCACAGGCTAACAGAATTTCTTCTTGCTGTTCGTCTGGTAAAATTCGCGTTACGATAGCATCTGTTGCCTCACGCAATGGTGCGCCGTAAGACTGCAAGATTTCTTGAAGGTTAATATTCCAACGTCCATGTCCTGCGAGCAATTCAATTGTAAATAACAGTCCGCTTTCATCTCTGATTTCAAACCGGGGTAAATATGGAGAACTAATGACTCGCTGTACGGTAGCAGAAAATGAGTTGGCAATCAGAAATAGCATTCGCTCACACTCGATGATGTTGTCCCCGTGAATTCTTAAGGAAGTAGACATTAGGACTGCTCTTTGTTATCGTACTTTAAATTCAGGAACGTAACTAAATGAGGGACTTTATATGACTACTAAAAACGGCGAATACCCTATGATCAACAGCCCCATCAAATGGGTCGGCGGCAAATCTCGCTTGCGGAAGCAAATTGTGGCCTTGCTGCCGCCTGATACTTGTAGTGAGCGCATTGGGCCGCAGCAAATCAGATTGGGTATATAATTAGCATACCGACAAAAAGAGTTTATGTCAAACTAAAAAGAGCCTCTCCCCATCGGGAGAGACTCTTTTTTTGCTTCATTACTATTGCTGCTGCTGTTGTTGCTGCTGCTGCCGGAGGAAATCAACCTCGGTCTCAGCCTCGACCTCGGCCTGGAGCCAGGTGAGGGGTGGCAGTTCTGGTTCTGCCAATGAAAGTTTATTGACGGCGACTTCATCAGCCGGGCGGACTTGCACGGCCACGCTGAGTTCGCTGCGGGCATCGCCTTTGAAAACACCTCGCGTTGGCGGCACGTCGGCGTAATCGCGCCCAATCGCCACCCGGATATGGCGGTCGCCGGCGATGAGATTGTTGGTTGGGTCAAAGCCAATCCAGCCAAGTTCCGGCAGCAGCGCCTCGACCCAAGCATGGGTGGCATCGGCCTCCGAGCGGTCGTGATCTTCTCGCCGGTGAAACAAATAACCGCTGACATAACGGCAAGGAATCCCCAATTGCCGCACCAGGGCCGTCATAATGTGGGCGAAATCCTGGCACACGCCCTGCCGCTTTTGCAGCGCTTCGTCAATGGGCGAGTCAACTTTGGTGCCGTTAGGCTTGTAATCAAAGGCGTCGTGCAGGGCCGTATTGAGGCGGCGCAGGGTCGTCAGGGGGTCGGCCTCACGCTGGAGGTTTAATTCGGCGGCCAGATCGGCCAGCAAGCCGGTGGGTCGGGCAAAGTGACTCGGCGCTAACATTTCCCAATAATCCCCCTGCTGCGCCAATTGATCCAGCGACTCCCAAGCATTTGCTCCCAGGGCGTCGGGCAAAGGCGGCGGTGGAGTCAACTCGGCCATGGCTTGAGCGGTGATAATCAATTGGTTGTGCTGGCCGGGAATATCAAAATGATGAACGGTGTTGCCTAAATAATCCCGATACTGTATTACCTGGGCGCGGGGATTAATGGTCAGATCAAAGGAATGGCGGCGCTGGCGGCCCTCGTCGCGGGGCTGCATGCGTAGTTCCATGACACTTTCATGGATGGGCGCGCTGTAGCGAAAGCGGGTGATATGGCGGATAGAGTAATACATGGATGGCATAATCCTTTAGCGCCCCTCGGCAGCCAGGGCCGCCTCGATGGGGTAGGTAATGTAAGTTTGATACAGCGCCTCGTGAATCTGGCGGCATTGGCTCTGGATGTCTTGCAAATAGAGATGCAGGCCGGCGGTCATGATGTCGTCAATCTGGTCAAAATCAAACGAGGCCCGCAGCCGGCCCACCAACCGATAGACCCGGCCCAGTTTGCGTGTCTCAGTCGCCTCGGCGATGCCGTGCAGGGCAGTTTGTATTTCATTGACCGCAAAATAAACCGAGTGCGGAAATTCGTGGTTGAGCAGCAAAAACTCGGCAATGGCCTGGGGCTGAAAATCGGCGGTGTAGACCTTGCAGTAGGCTTCAAAAGCAGTGCAACTCCGCAGCAGACCAATCCATTCCAGATAGTCATCGGGAGTGCTAAAATTTTGGAGCGACTGGTTAGCCGCGCTGTAGTGAACATCCAGCAAAGCGGCAGTTGCGCCGGCCCGCTCGATAAAGCGGCCTACCTGGATAAAATGCCAGCCCTCCCCATGATTCATGGTCGAGTCGGTCAACCCCTGAAACAGGTGCGCCCCTTCTTTGACCGAGCGGAAAAAGCGATGCGGTTCTGTCCGCCAAATCTTTTCGGGATTGGCCTGTTTGAGAGAGAGATAAAGCTGATTGATCTGTTCCCACATTTCTGAACTAATCCGCTCGCGCACGTTCTGCGCGTTCTCGCGGGCAGCGGCAATACAGGCCACAATAGAGGATTTATTAGCCGGGCTAAAGGTCAATGCCTGGGTCATGCTGTAATCATCTTGCAAATTTTCCGGCGGCAAGGGCGTAGCCAGGCTGGCCGCCAGGCGTTCTCGACGCGAAGCAGCCGTGGCCGGGGTCTGATCGAGCATCAGATCCAGGTGGACTCCGATCAAACGAGCGGTATGTTCAGCCCGCTCCAGGTAGCGGCTCATCCAGTATAAATGGTCGGCGACTCGTGACAGCATGGAAACCTCTAGCGTGTTGCGTCTTGCGTCTTGCGTTAAATTTACGCAAGACGCAAGACGGAGTATTTACCTGAGCGGGCGAAAATAGAAATATGTCATTCATACAACACCCACGTATCTTTACTCCCGCCACCCTGGGAAGAGTTGACCACCAGGGAACCGCGCCGGAGGGCGACGCGGGTCAGGCCGCCCGGCACAATGGTCACTTGCTCACCGTACAAAATGTAAGGTCGCAGGTCCACGTGGCGAGCTTCAACCCGGTTGTCAATAAAGCTGGGGGCGCGAGACAGGGCCAGGGTGGGCTGGGCAATATAGTTGCGCGGCTGGGCCAGGATGCGCTGGCGAAACTCCTCGCGCTCGGTCGCAGTGCTGTGCGGGCCAATCAACATACCGTATCCGCCTGATTCGCCCACCGCTTTGACTACCAGTTCGTCCAGATGCTCCAAGACATACTGCCGCTGTTGTTCGTCGCTTAACAAATAAGTATTCACATTGGGTAGAATGGGTTCTTCAGCCAGATAATAGCGAATGATCGCCGGGACATAGGCATAGACAGCCTTATCATCGGCCACGCCGGTACCGATGGCATTGGCCAGGGCGACATTGCCGGCCCGATAGGCGTTGAACAGCCCGGCGACCCCCAAGGCGGAGTCGGGCCGGAAAACCAGCGGGTCGAGAAAATCGTCGTCAACCCGGCGATAGATAACATCAACGCGCTGCAAACCGGCGGTGGTGCGCATGTAGACCACGTTATCGTGGATGAGTAAATCGCGCCCCTCCACCAGTTCAATCCCCATCTGCCGGGCCAAAAAAGTGTGCTCGTAGTAGGCTGAATTGTAGACTCCGGGCGTCAGCAGCACAATGGTCGGGTCAGGATGGCCGGGGGCCAACGCCCGCAGCGTTGTCAGTAACGCCTGGCCGTAGTGATCCAATGGGCGCACGCCGTAGTTGCTAAAGAGGTGGGGAAAGACCCGCTTCATCACCTGCCGGTTAGCCAGCATGTAAGACACCCCGCTGGGCACCCGCAGATTATCCTCTAGCACCGCAAAACTGCCATCGGCCAGGCGCACCAAATCGGTGCCGACCACAGAGATATAAATACCACGCGGCACACGCAGCCCGCGCATTTCGCGCCGGTAGTGGCGGCAGCTATAAATCAAGTCTCGCGGCACCACCCCATCGGCTAGGATGCGGCCCTCGTGATAAATGTCTTGCAAAAACATATTGAGCGCGGTGATGCGCTGGCTTAGCCCGCGCTCGATGTCGGCCCACTCTGCGCCGGTGAGAATGCGCGGCAGCAGGTCATGGGGAATGATTCGCTCGGTACCCTCTTCGCGGCCATACACGGTAAAGGTGATGCCCTGATGGAGAAAGGACAAATCGGCGGCCTGTTGGCGGCGCTGCAACTCCTCAGCGGGTAGTTCCAGCAGCCGTTGATACAAGGCGTGATAATGCGGGCGCGGCTGGCCGGTAGGGTAAAACAGTTCGTCGTAGGCCACGTCAAGTTCGTAATGGGTAAAGGGGGGATGGAACATCAAACGAGCGGATGATTTTACGGTTTCGATCATGGTTTGTCTCCCTGTCCTCAAGGAAGAAGGCCAATAAAAAAAGCTCCCACCGCCAAATTAAAGAGTTTGCGGTCGGGAGCATCGCGGCTCAAAAAGGGTTATATCGTATTGGGGCGCAATCTTAGCACAAGTTGGGGGATTTGTCAACAGGCGATTTTTTGCAACCCTTTTTTTGTTTACCTCAGACAAAACAAAAAGCCTGACCGGAGCCAGGCTTCTTATCTGTAGGGAAAGGTTTTAACTTAGATAAGGATACGCCACAAAGGTCAAAAACTCAATAAACTTATCATTCAGCACCAACTCGTCTAAAATTGCGACGGCTTTACCATAATGAGCGGTACCAGCCCCGCCCAGCTTGGCCAGCTCTTCGGTGCGGATTTGTTCATACATGGCTTTGGTAAAGGTTCGGCCATCATCCAGCCTGGCCCCGTGGCAAAGCCACTGCCACAGTTGGGCGCGAGAGATTTCGGCGGTGGCGGTATCTTCCATCAAATTGTAAATAGCCGCTGCGCCGTTGCCGTCCAACCAAGAATTGATGTACTGCAAGGCCACATTCACATTCAAGCGTATCCCGGCTTCGGTAATCTGGCCGCCGGGCACTTGAATATTGACCAAATCTTTGGCCGCTACCTGCACATCCTGGCGCAGGCGCTCTTTCTGATGCGGCTTGTCGCCCAACTTGCGCTCAAAAATTTCCCAGGCCACCGGCACCAGGTCGGGGTGAGCCACCCAGGTGCCATCAAAGCCATCGCCGGATTCGCGCTCTTTGTCCTCGCGCACTTTAGCCAGCGCCCGCTCGTTAACTTCAGGATCGCGCCGGCTGGGGATAAAAGCGGCCATCCCGCCGATAGCGTGCGCGCCGTGCTTGTGACAGGTTTTGACCAGCAGTTCGGTATAGGGACGCATAAACGGCACGGTCATCGTGACTTGGGCGCGGTCGGGCAGCATAAATTCGGCCCGCCGGCTAAACTTTTTGATAACGCTGAAGATGTAATCCCAGCGGCCGGCATTGAGGCCCGACATGTGATCGCGCAGTTCGTATAGAATTTCTTCCATCTCAAAGGCGGCCATGATCGTTTCGATCAGCACGGTGGCTCGAATCGTTCCGCGCGGAATTGATAATTCATCCTGAGCCAGGTTGAAGACCTCATTCCACAGCCGCGCTTCCAGATGGCTTTCCAGTTTGGGTAAATAAAAATAAGGGCCGCTGCCGCGCTTTATCAACTCGTGGGCATTGTGGAAAAAGTACAATCCAAAATCAAACAGGCTGGCCGAGATGGGCTGGTCATCTACCAAGACGTTTTTCTCGGTGAGGTGCCAGCCGCGGGGGCGCACCAGGAGCGTGGCAATTTTATCATTAAGCTTGTACGCCTTGCCTTCGGGGCTAACAAAATCAATCTGCCGCCGGACAGCGTTAATCAGGTTAAGCTGGCCCTCGACGACGTTGGCCCAGGTGGGGGAGAGGGCATCTTCACAATCGGCCATAAAAACGCTGGCGCCGGAGTTGAGCGCGTTGACCATCATTTTGCGCTCGGTCGGGCCGGTGATTTCCACCCAGCGTTTTTGCAAATCGGGCGGGGCAGGCGCAACCTGCCAGTCGCCTCTGGCCGGGCTGTCGGGCAGAAAATCCGGCAGCTTGCCGGCATCAAGTTCAAGCTGGCGCTCGGCTCGCCGTTGCAGCAGCCTTTCTCGGGTCGGGTTGAAATGGCGATGGAGCTTGGCCACAAAGGCCAGCGCCTCCGGGGTGAGCACCTGGGCAAATGCGGGCAACGCTGGCCCCAGAATCTGAACTCCTTTGGGTAGATTTTGCATTGCGCTCTGTCTCCTGATTTTTATGAGAATAGTCGGTGGAGTCAACAGCTTAAGCTGTTGACTCCACCGTCAATGTCGTCCCATCAGTTTAACTCAAGTTGCTGCTTCCCGCAACAATCTCGGATTTGACCCTAAAATTAAAGCATCAGGCCGGCTCAAAAGCCAGGTAGGTGCGGCGCTTATCATCCTGGCCGCGCTCGACATAGGCCACTTTTACCGGGGCGCCAATTTTAATGGTTTCTGGATGAGCCACATCCACACCAATAATTTGGGCGCTCACTTTGGGTCCCTCATCCAATTCGACTATTCCGGCGCAGTAAGGATTGTTGCGATTGTAACCGGCTTCGATCATTAGAGTTGGGGCGATGGTAATCACCGTAAAGGCAACCAGCTTACCCTTGCCGGATAGTTCAACCAATTCCATATCGAAGGAATAGGTGGCCGGACACATTGGGCGCGGCGGCACATAGAGTTTGTTGCTGGTCAGACTGCGGGAGCCGACCAATTTATGCTGAGCCAGGTATTGATTAAATTCAGCCGCAGTAAAGGGAGGGGCAACATTTTCTGGCATGGGTTATCTCCTCTCGTAAATGTGGACGATGGCCGTTTCGCCGGTGCCACCGACATTGTGGGTTAAGCCCAGGTTAAGATTGCCGCCGGGCAGTTGCCGTTCCCCGGCTTCGCCCCGCAGTTGCTTCCAAATTTCAACCACCTGGCCTGCGCCCGATGCGCCAACCGGGTGCCCTTTGGATTTAAGCCCACCCGAACTGTTAATGGGGCGCGGGCCTAAACGGGAGGTGACGCCTTCCTCGGCCGCTTCGTAACCCTGGCCGGGCTTGAAAAAGCCCAGGTCTTCGGTGGCGATAATCTCGGCGATGGTGAAGCAGTCGTGAACCTCGACTACTTTAATGTCGGCGGGTTTCACTCCGGCCATTTCGTAAGCCTTTTGCGCGGCAATCCGGGCGGCAGGGAGGGTAGTTAAATCAGAGCGATGGCGTAGGGTCATATCGCTGGCCTGGCCAGAACCGATGATATAAATGGGGTTGTCGGAAAAATTCTTAGCCAGGTCTTCGGCTACCAGCAGGATAGCGGCGGCGCCATCGGAAACGGGGGAGCAGTCATACAGGCGCATGGGCCAGGCAATAACCAGGTTGGCTCTATCGTCATGGAGAAATTCCATCTCGTCGGTCCAGGTGGGGATAGGCCGGCCTTTCTTTTCGGCGCTCTTCTTTTGGCGTTCCATAATGCTGGCAATCGTCTGCCCAAATTGGGCTTTGGGGTTGAGCGAGCCATGATTGTGGTTTTTGAGGCCCACTTTCATAAAGGTTTCAGGCGTAGCCCCATAGCGGTCCATGTAGGCCGTGGCGATTGAAGCGTATAGGCCGGGGAAGGTAAAGCCCGCCGGAACATCATACAGC
Organism: Anaerolineae bacterium; assembly: GCA_023151115.1. The sequence goes on along the minus strand of JAKLJP010000009.1, from coordinate 53,684 downwards.
GCATCCGAGGCGGTGGCCAGGGTATCGGTTACGCGCTCGGTGGGCAAATCGGTCATTTTTTCAATCCCGCCCACCAAAACCATATCGTACATGCCGGAAGCGATGGCTAACAAACCACTGCGTAAGGCGGCGCTGCCGCTGGCGCAGGCATCTTCACAGCGGGTGGCCGGGCGAGGGGTCAGGCCAACATAATCGGCCATAAAGGGGGCGGTGTGGCCCTGGCCTTCAAACAGGTCGCTGCTGTAGTTGCCGATATAAAGAGCCTCAATCTGGTTGGGGTCAAACCCCTTGTCAACCGACTCGGACATCTCACGAAATGCTTCGACAAATAAATCACGGGTCGCTTTGCCGGGGAACGCGCCAAACTGGGTCATGCCGGCCCCCACAATAGCGACGCCTCGGTTAAGTTTTCCAGTCATTGTACCTCCTTCAAATAATACTAACTTTAATTCCCTAACCTGGCCGAGCCAGAACCAAAAAGGAACACAGAGCTACACAGAGACTCCACAGAGGCACACAGAGAGTTCTAAAAATTCCTCTGAGAAACTCTGTGACTTCTCCGTGCCTCTCTGTGTAACAACTTCTTGCTGATTGTACAAGAATCTGACTCGTAAGATACTATTGATTTAGTAATGTTATTCCTCGTTCTCTTCATTGCTGCTTACCCCTGCATCCGCAGAGGTTGATTTTTTTGGTTCCCCTTTCGCTTCGGCAGCCTCTGTTTGGGTCCAGCTTCGCATCCAATCGGCCTGCATGCTTAAGGTCTCTTGCAGCATGCCTTCCCAGAGGTTTAAAATCTGCTGGACTTCCTGTTCCGGCATTTTGCTGCCGGAAGAGGCTTTGCGCAGTTTTTGAATGGTCTTTTCGGCTTCTTCCAGCCGCTGGCGCAGAAGTTCGTGGCGCTCCAACAACTCAAGATAACGATAGCGCGGCACCACCCCCATCATTTTCCAGGCATCCTCAAGCCAATCGCTCATTTTTTCAGGTCCAGGGGTTTGACCAGCCGCCAGGGGCATAAAGCGGGACATCCAGCGGGTTAATTGGTCGGGGGTGGTCGGTATTTCACCCAGGGCACGAATCGCCTCCTGGGCATCAGCCGTACCCCGCATCGCATCGCTCATAAGCCGAAGCCACAGCTCCATCGGGTTTTGAGTTGTTGACATTATATCCTCATCAGAAATACTGCCCACCATTGACGGGAATGACCTGCCCGGTAATGTAACTTGAAGCGATGGGCGACAACAAGAAAGCCACCACCCAGGCCATCTCCTTGGGTTGGGCAAAACGGCGCATGGGAATCTGCTTAATCAGCACTTCCTGCACCTTTTCAGGAATACCTTTAACAATATCGGTTTCGGTGTAACCCGGCGCAACAACATTGGAGCGAACCCCGTAACGGGCGGCCTCAAGGGCCAGGGTTTGAGCCAGCGCAATCATGCCGGCTTTAGCGGCGGAGTAATTGGCCTGGCCAATATTGCCCCGCTGCCCACCCAACGAGCTGATAAAAACTATCGAACCTTCCTGCCGCTCGTACATTTTGGGGAGAACCGGTTTAATGGTGTAGTAAGCGCCGGTCAGATTAACTTCCAGCACAGCATGCCAATCCTCCGCAGGCATTTTTATAATCAGGTTGTCCTTGATAATGCCGGCGTTAGGCACCACCCCGTAGATTGGTCCCAATTCTCGCTCTGTCCGCTCGGCAAACTCGGCCATGCCGGCCTCGTCAGTTACGTCAACCTTGACGGCCAGCGAGCCTCGCGGGCCGGGTTCGCTGCGGTAGTTATAAGCCACTTTTGCCCCAAAATCTTCCAGAACCTCCACAATGGCAGCCCCAATGCCATGGTTGCCGCCTGTTACTAAAACAACTTTGTCTTCAAGTCCTAACATTTTTTGCCTCCCTTGGTTAAATAATTTTAGGAAATATTTTATTGTCTGGCTAAAGCTATGGTGTGGGTGGTCAGGGTGAGGATGGCTTCGTTTTAGGTTGAGTAAAACTACATGCCAGAGGTGTTTAGGATATAATACACTAAATTAGCCCCAAAGAACAATGACATGAAGGAGTTTAATCTATCTTATAGGCAAAAAAAAGTGTCAAGAGGCGGCATTTCGCAGTGACATTTGTCATTCTGTGAATTTTTGAACGCACTTTTGTTTTCTTGGCGGCTTTGCGTGAGATTTTATAATCTGTCTGGTTCGATATCTTCTTTGCTATCACATTTTTTGAGAATAATAGACCTCTGGCCGCGGTACCAGAGGTCTATTATTAAAGCAATTTGGTCGGGTAATTCACCTTACTCCTAAAGCTAATCCCGCTCTTTGAGCCATTTGGCAATCCCTGGAGCCAACATCTTTTGTGATTTACCGCTGACGTAAAAACCAATGTGCCCGGCCGGAACTTCCAATTCCGTATAATCCTTTGTTCCGACATATTTTGCCAGCGCCCGCGTGGATTTGGGCGGTACCAGATGGTCCTGATTAGCAAAACAGTTCAACACCGGCACGGTGATATTAGCCAGGTCTACCTTTTGGTCGCCCAGCATAACTTCGCCTTTGATTAGCAGGTTCTTTTGGAAAAAGTCCTTGACAAATTGGCGGTAAGCTTCCCCGGCGCTGTCAGGGCCTTCGTTAAGCCACTTTTCCATCCTCAGGAAGTTCATCATCTTGTTCTTGTCATCCATAATGTCAATCATATCGGTATATTTTTTGACATTCAGTGACATGGGCCGGACCAGCATGAAGGAGAAGTTCAACAACTCGGCGGGAACAACGCCCAGGGCATCAACCATCGGGTCAATATCCAGGTGACGCGCCCACACATTTAACAAACCCCAATCTTCGTTTTCCTCTTCTTTGTCGGCGTGGAAATCAATCGGCGTGACCGTTAGCACCAGGTTTTTGATCTTTTCGGGGTGCAGGGCGGTGTAGCAGGCAGCCATAGTGCCCCCCTGGCAAATCCCCAGCAAGTTGATTTTGTCCAGACCGTGCTGCTCGCGGATGAAATCTACGCAGTTATCCAGGTAGGTATTAACATAATCATCCAGGGTCAGCCAGCGATCCATGCGGGTCGGGTCGCCCCAGTCAATCAGGTAAATATCCATCCCTTCTTTGAGCAGGTTGCGGATCAGCGAGCGGTCTTCCTGTAAATCGGCTACCATCCAGCGGTTGACCAGGGCGTAGGAAAACAGCAGCGGAATCCGAAACGGCTGCTTGACCTGCGGGATAAAGTGGTAAAGTCTTAACTTGTCCTCGCGATAAACCAGTTCTTTGGGGGCTGTGCCGACCTGAATATCATCCTCTTTGAGTTCGCTCAACAACTCGATGCCTTTGACCAGCTTTTGGTTGATTTCGGTCAGCTCATGGATAGCTTTGTCTGGCGTTATTTGGATAGGAAATGACATAATTGGCCTCCTTACCCCTCATTCCCGACAGCTTCGAGCGCGGGTTCGTCCGCTGCGAGAGCTGGTTTTTGCCTGGCTGGCGCTTTGGGCTTTTTGGCTTCCGCTTTAACCTCAGTGGGAGTGGCGTCGTTCCGCTCCTTCAATGCCTTTTTTAACTGCTTGACTTCTTTGCGAAGCTCATATAGGCTGCGATAGGCATCATCCAACTCGCTGCGGGTGGGCAGATTGAGCATTTTTAGCATGACTTCAACAATCTCTTGCTCTTTGATGCGGTAGGTCATCACGGCTGCCGACAGCTCACGCTGCACATTCAGATACTCTTCGGTTTTGTACAGCTTGGAGAAGGTCTGGTCAATGGTGTCCATCCACAGATTCATCAACTGGCGGATGCTGTCAATCTTTTCGCCCTTCTCGCTCAGCGCCACCAGTTCTTGCATTACCCGCTCAAACGCTTGCGCCGAGGTTCGGGCTAACAAAACGTGGTAGTCGGCGCTGGCCTTACGAAACTGCACCCAGGTATCAAAACTGTTGATTAATTTGTCCATCAGTTCACGGTTAAAGCCCAGGCGCGGAGTTTCGGTCATGCGGCCAAAGGAGCGCTCGTAAGCATCCCAGTGCAGCCGGCTCAACTCGGCCAGTTCGGAACCGGCCCCGGTGAGGCTCTGGGCGTACTGCCAGGGCGTTTGTCCCCAGGATTGAAACCAGGGCTGGCTGAGCTTTTGCCATTCTTCAATATAGAAACGCCACAACTGGTTGATGTCTTTGCTGGCGCTTATAAATCCGGTTGGGCCACCGACCAGTTGTTGGAACCACTGCTCGCTGTACTCACGTAGCACCGATTGCCAATCCTCCCCGGCTTCCACTTTAGGAGCCATCACCTGCCATGCTTTGCTGGACAGCTCAAGAAAGCGCATCATCGAAGCCTGGCTGGCCGCCATTTGTTCGGCCACCCCCTTGATGGTCGGCCCGGAGTTAGCAGCCCAGGCCTGCATGCTCTGTTCGGCCAACCAGCGCCACTGCTCCATCATGTTGGGATAAAATTGGTTGGGGGCGCCGTTTGGCTGCGCCAACTCAGTCCAACTTTCCCACATCTTCTTTTGCGCCTCAGCCCATGTACTCATCAGGGTTTCGGCCTGTTTTTGCCAATCCATATTTGGTTTCTCCTTTGGAAAATACCCCCACCCCAACCCCTCCCCCGATTCGGGGGAGGGGTCAGGGGAAGGGGTAGGCATTAACTTTCTTTAGATGGGGCGGTAAAGCTGCGGATCCACTCCATTTGAGCATCCATCATCTTCTTGCTCATTTCCTGCCACGGCCCCAGCAGGCTCGATCCGTTTTTATCCAGGGCTGGGAACTTGCCCAACTCGGCTTTCTTCATCACGTCAAACCAGTTGTCCCACATTTGCTGTTGCAGGTCGGTCCAGCGTTGGGTCATATCCTGAACTTGGTGGGCCCAGTTGGCCGTTTCTTTGGGCGCGCCCTGAATGGAAGCAACGCTTTCGGCCCAGATGCGGCTACCTTCCACTTGCGCGGCCAGGGTATTTTTGACCGACTGCTGCCAGGCGTCTACGGTCTTTTCCCAGGCCTGCCCTGGCTGAGACACGTCAAAGGTTTTGACGGTATCGAGCCAGGTATTCCACGTTTTGGTTTGGGCATCCGTCCAGGTTTTGAACATATCTTGAGTTTGTTTTGACCAGTCCATTGAATATCTCCTTCTATTGAACTAAAGTTGATTTAAAATTAATCCCGCCACCACATCGTTTCTCGCAGAATATCGGTGACGGAGATAATACCAAACAATTTTTCTTTGATCACCGGCGCCCGGTGAATGTGGTTCAGCGCAAACAATTGAGCCACTTCTTCGACGGTCAGATCGGGGTCAACCTCGATGCAGGGCTTGGTCATAATTTCGCCGACAGAAACAGTTTGGGGATTTTTGCCGTAGGCGGCTACCTTATAGGCAATATCTGTCTCGGTGACAATACCATAGGCATCCTCACTATAAGCCGGCTCCACCACCAGATCACGGATATGTTTCTCTCGCATCAGCGCTATGGCTTCGGCCGCCGAAGCTGAAGCTTGAATAGTGACCACGTCTTTGGTCATAATTTCCTTTGCAGTTTGCATAAATTAGCTCCTTTGCCAAAGGGGTTGTTTTAATCCTGCCACCACTTCCCCTTCTGTAAGATGTCTGATATCGAGATAATACCCAGCAGTTCATCCTTAACTACCGGAGCGCGGTGAATATGATTATTGGCAAACAGACGGGCCACATTTTCCACGGTCATCTCAGGGTTAACGGTAATGCAGGGTTTGGTCATAATATCCCCAACCGTCAGGGCTTTAGGGTCGCTGTCACGAGCGACAACTTTATAGGCAATGTCGGCCTCGGTCACAATCCCATAAGCCTTCTCCGGGGGGCGAGATTTTACCACGATGGCGTGGATTTTTTTCTGCCGCATCAAGCCAATAGCCTCAGACACCAAAGCAGAAGGCTGAATGGTGACAACATCGCTGGTCATGATGTCTTTTGCTTTTAACACACTGTACCTCCTGAAGTAAAATTACAGAGCCGATTGCGGTTAAATCGGCTCTAAAGGGTGGCTCCACCGTCAACGGCCAAGACGTGTCCTGAGACGTACCTGGCCTCATCCGAAGCCAGCCACACAAAAGCATTGGCAATGTCTACCGGCTGGCCGAAATGCCCCAACGAGATACGTTCCACCAATTTTTCGACCACTTTTTCAGGGATGCCCGCCGTTAAGCGTGTTTCAATAAAACCGGGCGCAACCGCATTAACCCGAATACCTTTGCGGCCCAATTCACGCGCCCAAACTTTGGTCATGCCCACCACGCCCGCTTTGCTGGCTACATAATTGGTTTGGCCGTAATTGCCATACGGGGCCACCAGCGATGAGGTACTGAGAATAACCCCGCTGCCCTGGGCGATCATGGTGGGTACAACGGCCTGGGTGCAATTAAAAACGCCTTTCAAATTGATATTAATAACCAGATCGAAATTTTCCTCTGTCATCTTAACCAATTGGGAATCACGAATAGTGCCGGCATTATTAATCAGCACATCAATGCGGCCCCCAAAATGATCCAGCACGGTTTGCACCATGGCGTTGATCGAGGCCCGGTCGGTCACATTCACCTTAACCGCCACAGCCCTACCATCTTTGGCGGCGATCTCATCGGCCACACTCTGAGCCTCATCCAGGTCAACATCGGCGACAACAACGCGAGCGCCCTCCTCGGCAAAACGCAGGGCTGTGGCGCGACCAATACCCCGCCCAGCCCCAGTTATTATGGCTACCTTGTCTTTAAGGCGCATACTCAACTCCTGTTTGGGAATTAAATGAAGGGGAGGAGAAGAAAGCCTCTTCCCCTCCGGCTTCAAATCAATTAATTAGTGGAGATGGTTGTAAACATTTTAGCCATCCGCTCGGCGGCCCAATCCGAAAAGAGAGCGGTGGTTGTCATCACTTTGGAGGTGGTAGTAAACATGTTGACTGCGTATTCGGAAGCAGCTTGAGCCTGGGTTTTGAACAGTTCAGCCATTTCAACCCCAAACTGGCGCTCCTCCTGGCTCAACGCCTGCGCTTTTTTGAAGCTGTCCGTCACAATCTTGTCCATGTTCTCGCGGAAGGCCAGAGATTGTTTGAAGGATTGCTCGGTAGCTTTCAGGACAACATCAGCGTAAGCCTGGGTATATTCCTGCCACATATCAACGCTTTTCTTGACGAATTCTTGATTGGTCTCAAACAAGCTTTTGGCCTCTTCAGCAGCAGAATCGGCCAGAGCGGCGACAGAGTCTACGACAACCTTGCTCTCTTCGGTCATTTTGGTGGCCAGATCGGCGAGATTGGGTAAAGCTTCTTTTTTAGCTGTCATGATTTTTCTCCTGTAATCAAATAAATTTTTGGCCGGAAAACACGGGTTACTTCTGATCGGTTTTGGCCTGTAAACTCTTTTCCAGGTCTTCAACTTTGCTGGTTAGGGTTTGAACCTGGGCTTGAAGCAAATTAATGGCCTCCACAAGCTGGCCATACTGCGGTTGGGGGGATAACTGCCAGGCTTTCAAGGCGCGTTCAGCGGCCTGATCAAACTGCTCCCGAAAGGCTTCGGATTGTTTAACCGTCTGCTGCATGGTCTCAAACATCATATCGGTATAACTGGCAGCAAACTGCTCCCATACCTTAAAGCTTTCCTGGAGCACCTTTTCTTGATTCATAGGCTGACCTCCTGTTAAAGCCTCTAACGTCAGTTGAGTTAAATAGCGTTGAATAAACGCCACTGCCTCCGCAAAATCGGTGAAGCGGTCCTCTTCATCACCCTGGACGTGGCGAATATGACCCCGCCATTGGACATGAGGTTCACCCTGGGCGTCACGCCATAACTCTTGTGTAAAACGCAGCACAAACGAGGCAATATTATTTTGAGTTTTTATCATGGCTAAAACCTTTTCAGTAACAATTGTATCTTAACAAAGGGGAGTTACAGTTGAGTTACAAGAAGATATAGAAAAGTTCTTTCTCAACGATCAAGGTAGCAGGGTAGCATGTAGCAGATTGCTACTTTGCTACTTGCTACCCTGCTAGTTGTTGATAAAGTTGTTGGGTTTCGGGAAGGGGGTCAACGCCCAGCTCTCTTTGGAGCATTTCGACACATTTTTGATATGTGCGCAAGGCCAGGGGGCGGTTACCCTGAATCAGATAAGCCTGCATTTGCACCCGGTAGGCGGCCTCCCAAACCGGGTCAACGGTGAGAACGTGCTGGGTTAAACGAATACTTTCGAGAGGGTTTTGCGCTACCAACAGGCCGGCCAGCGTGGTCATTGTTCCCAGGGCCAGCAGTTGCAGGCGCTCCCGTTCGGCGCTGGTCCAATCCTCATAACGCCGTTCCGGTAAATAATCCCCTTTGTACAAGGCCAATGCCTGCCGATAATGCTCAATAGCCGCCGCCGGACGCTCAAGCAGAACCTGGTTGCCCTGAGCCACCAATGCTTCAAAAGCATCGGCATCAACCCCAATTTGATCCAAATTAAGGCTGTAAATCAATTCCTGGCGCTGGATAAAACGGGACTCCGCCCGCGGCTTTCGTTCCGGTTCCAGCACTTTGTAGATGGCATTGAGGGCCACCTTAAAATCTCGATCCCCCTCCTCCAGGCTAAGTTCAGGCCACAGCCGGTCAATAATCTGTTCTTTGTGCAAAGGCGAGGGGAAACGCCGCACCGTGACAAAAAATTGAAACAAATGGAAGGCTTTTTCCCGGCCCCAGGCCGCCGGCTCAATTTCAAAACCATCCCGCCAGACGCGAAAGCCGCCCAGGGTTTGAATTTGCAAAGGTCTTCGACTCGTTTCAATGCGCAACTTGTCCATGAACTGAGTTTTACCGGCAATCCTATATTCGTCAAATACAGGTCAAATTTTGACAAATCACTATTTTCCCCTATTATATTTACAAAATATAGACAAAACCTATTCAAATATTTGACGAAATTATCATTTTGTCTGGAGTAAAACCATGCGTAAAAAAATTATCGTTATTGGCAGTGGCTTTGGGGGTCTGGGGGCAGCGGTTCGTCTGGCGGCCAAAGGTCACGAAGTGCAGATTTTTGAGAAGCGAGATAAACTGGGTGGGCGGGCCTACGTTTACGAAATCAACGGCTTCAAATTCGATGGCGGGCCAACCATTGTCACCGCACCCTTTATGCTCGACGACATTTTCAAAGCCGCCGGCAAACGTCGGGAAGATTATTTTGAATTAGTGCCATGCCACCCTTTCTACCGTATTTTTAACCATGAAGGGCGCTGCTTTGATTACAATGATAATGCTGACTTTACATTAAGCCAAATCGCGCAGTGGAGTCCCACCGACAAGGCCGGCTACTTAAAATTTATCCAATCCACCCAGGCTATTTTTGAGAAGGGGTTTGTCGAGCTGGCCGACAAGCCCTTTCTCAGCCTGGTAGACATGCTGCGCATTGTGCCCGATTTAATCAAGCTGCAATCGCACAAAAGTGTTTACAGCTACGTCTCCCAATTTGTGCAGGATGATTTTCTGCGCCGCTGTTTCTCCTTCCATCCGCTGCTGGTGGGCGGCAACCCCTTTGAGACAACCTCTATTTACGCCCTTATCCACTACCTGGAACGAGAATGGGGCGTTCATTACGCCATGGGCGGCACGGGGGCCATTGTGCAGGGGTTAGGCCGGTTGTTTGAAGAGTTAGGGGGGCAGATTTGCGTCAACACCGAGGTAGCGGAGATTTTGGTGGAAGGCCGCCGCGCCACCGGCGTTCGCCTGGCCGATGGAACGGTCCACCGGGCCGATGTGGTCATCTCTAACGCCGACGTGGCTTTTACTTACCGCAACCTCATCCCTGAACAGTATCGGCGCAAATACACCAACCGCAAAATCGAAAAGATGCGCTATAGCATGTCGTTGTTTGTGATTTACTTTGGGACCAAGCGGCGCTATACGGATACCAAACTGGCCCATCACAACATTATTTTGGGGGAGCGATACAAGGAGCTGCTAACCGACATCTTTACCAAAAAACAATTGAGTGATGATTTCTCGCTCTACCTGCACATGCCCACCCTGACCGACCCATCGCTGGCCCCGCCCGGCTGTGAGAGCTTTTATGTCCTCTCGCCGGTGCCGCATCTGGGTTCCGGCATTGATTGGACCCAGGCGGCCAAGCCGTACCGCGACCGGATTATGCAGTTTTTGGAGGACAACTACCTGCCCGATTTGCAGGCCAATATCATTGCCGAACATTTTATTGACCCGCTGCACTTTCAAAACACGCTCAACAGCTATCTCGGCTCAGCCTTCTCCATCGAGCCAATTTTAACCCAATCGGCCTGGTTCCGGCCTCACAACCGCTCCGAAGAGTTCGACAATTTGTACTTTGTCGGGGCCGGTACCCATCCGGGGGCGGGCTTGCCGGGGGTGCTGTCATCGGCCAAAATTGCGGATGATTTGATTTCGAGGGGCAATTGAGAAAAAACGCAAAGGCCATTTTACGCCGGGTGGCTGTGGATTGAGGGATGTCGTGGATGGCAGCAGCGTAACCGGCCCGGAAAAGGACATGCGCCACCGCCGAGCCAATATCACCGCTGCCCCGCACCAGAACCCGGCATCCCATGCTTACCTCGTTTTATAAAAGATGCGAAAAGCGGAGATATTCAGAATCACGCCGAGGCCAACTTTAAGCAGCCCGGCCGGGATGAGGCCAACCAGCAGTCCTCCGGCCACCGCCCCAATGACCGATCCCAGGCCCATCGGCGCAACCGTTTCAGAAAGCGTTCGCCGCTCGGCAAAAGCGCCCTGGCGGGCGTAGCGAATGACGCCGACCAGCACCGTCGGCAGGCTGATCAATAGGCTGGCCGTGCCGGCCGTTTTGATGTCTGCGCCAAAGGCAAAAACGAGCGTGGGAATGATAAGTTCGCCCCCCGCTACTCCTAACAAACTGCTGACCAGGCCAATGGCTAACCCGAAGAAAATACCTGCCCCAATTCGCCAGGACAAGCCGGTGGGCAGAAGGCCCGACGTCTCTTGGGGCAAAAACCCCTCGATGATAAGGGCGGTTCCGATAGCAACCAACAGGACCAAGATAGTCTGCTCTAGCAATTTATCTGAAAAACGGCCCACCAAGGCCGTGCCAAAAAAGGCGGCTACCACCGCCCCGGCGATGAGGGCCAAAATCGCCGGCCAAAAAGATGAAAGGGGATCAAAGGAGAGAGTACGGCCACGGATGACCAGGGCTGCCGCCAGCGTCACCAGGCTGACAGCCAGGTTGAGAGGGACGGCCTGGCGGGCTGAGTAACGCAAAGGACCGGCCAGCACCGGCAGCCGGAACTCGGCCCCACCCAGACCAATCAGGCCGCCCAGCAGGCCAATGGGCACGGCATACAAAAAGGACAGCCGGATTCGATAATGAGCGGTAGCTTCAGGGTGTTCCATGATGAATATCACCCCCTTGAAAGATATGAATGGCTTCTCGCTTGATGGTGGCCGACCAGCGCTTGTCGCGGGCCACGCCCAGCCGCTCGTAAACATAGGTAGGCAGCATAATCTCCAGGTCGTAACCACCTTGCCGGAGGCGCTGTCCCTCGTCCAGCCGAAAAAAAAGGGTGTGATTAAAGCCGTCCGTCAGTTCGTTGATGATGCAACCTTCCACCTGATTTTCGCGGAGACCCACCGGCGCGTCTTTGCGAATCAGCATAATCCGTTCGGCTCGAATAGACAGTTCGACCTGGCTGCCCGGCTCAACGGATGTGGCTGGGGCCGTCAGATGCACCGGCCCGACCTGAATCATCGTCTCGGTTGAATTTTGGGCGATAACCTGACCGCTAAAAAAATTCCCGCCGCCGGTCAGTTCGGCCACGGATCGGCTGGCGGGGCGGTAAACGACGGCTTCCGGCGGGCCAAGTTGCAGCAGCCGGCCGGCCTCGATGACGGCAATCCGGTCGGCCAGCAGGTAGGCTTCGGCCAGGTCGTGGGTCACAAACAGGGCCGGGATGCCCAGGTCGGCCCGCAGCCGCAGCAGATCTCGACGCAGGAGGGCGCGGGTGGGGCCATCCAGGGCCGAAAACGGCTCGTCCAGCAGCAACACCCGGGGCTGGGTGACCAGGGCGCGGGCCAGAGCCACTCGCTGCTGCTGGCCGCCGCTCAATTCATGGGGCCGCCGCTGCTCAAAGCCGGCCAGCCCCACTCGTTGCAGGGCCTCTTCAACAACCCTGGCCTTCTCCGGGCGGGAGAGGCCGGTCAGACCAAAGGCAATATTCTGAGCAACGCTGAGATGGGGAAAAAGCAGGTAATCCTGCATCACATAGCCCACAGCGCGGCGCTGCGGGGGTAGGTTGATACTTTGTTCCGAGTCAAAAAGGACGCTGCCGTTGAGGGTAATCCGGCCACCGTCGGGCCGGGTCAGTCCGGCCACACAGGCCAGAGTCATACTTTTGCCTGCCCCAGAATGGCCGAATAGGGCGGTGATGCCCGGCGATGCGGCCAGTTCGAGTTCCAGGGTGAAATTTTCCAGACGTTTGCGCAGCCGAATATCCAGCATAGCTGCCTTACCTCAACGCCCGTTGTGACAGGCGGCGGGCTACCACCAGCATCGTCACGGCCACTACCGTCATCAGCAGCACCATCGAGTTAGCCTGGCCCATTTTATTGGCCTGCACCAGGTCGTAAATGTAAATGGACATGGTTTGGGTGCGCTGAGGGATGTTCCCGGCCACCATCAGGGTGGCCCCAAAGTCGCCCAGGGCGCGGGCAAAGGTTAAGGCCATGCCGGCCAGAATGGCGGGCATGGCCAGCGGCAAAGTGACGCGCCAGAAGATGTAAAAGTTAGAACGGCCCAGGGTGCGGGCGACGCCTTCCAGGCGGGGATCAACACTCTCAAAACCGGCCCGAGCGGTTTGGAGCAGCAAAGGAAAAGCGGCCACGCTGGCCGCTACGGCCGCGCCGCGCCAGGTAAAAACCAGCGGGATACCGGCCTGGTTGAACCACTGCCCCAGCGGACTCTGGTTGCCCAGCATGACCAGCAGATAGTAACCCAACACGGTGGGCGGCAGTACCAGGGGCAGCGAGGCCAGCGCCGCCAGTAACTCTTTGCCCGGAAAATGATGGCGGGCCAACAGCCAGGCCAGGGGGATGCCGGTCAGCATGACCAGCGCAGTCGCCAGGATGGAAACCCGCAGCGACAACCACAGCGGAAACCAATCAACATGGGCCATTAAAACTCACCGGGCAATAGGAAGCCATACTGTTTCATAATGGGGCGCCCCTCTGGACCATTGACAAAATCAATAAAGGCGCGGGCCGCTGCCTCGTTGGGGGTAGACTTAATCACCGCCAAAGCTTGATTGAGCGGATTGTGCAGATTGCCGTCCAGCAGGGTGTAGGTCACTTCCGGCACGTTGGCCACCGATAGAGCCACAATACCTACCGGCGCGTCGCCGGTCTGGACAAATTGCAGGGTCTGGGCTATGTTCTCGCCCAGCACCAATTTGGGCTGAATTTCCTCCCAAAGGCCGGCGCTTTGCAGCGCTTCCTGGGCGGCTTTGCCATAGGGCGCGTGTTCCGGGTTGGCAATGGCGATATTGGTGATGGCCGGGTCGAGCAAATCTTCTAACTGTGTAGCCTGAATACCCGACTCCCGGTTGACGGCCAGCACAATCCGGCCTTGAGCGTAAAGCTGCTGCGTGTCGGGGATAGTGAGACCCTGCTCGGTCAATTGGTCCACATAAGAAACATTCGCTGCCGCCAGAATATCAAACGGCGCGCCGTTTTCGATCTGCGTGGTCAGGTTGCCGGTCGAGCCAAAGGTGAATAGGACTTCCTGGCCGGTCTGTTCCTTGAATTTTTCACCAATGTCGGTAAAGGCAAATTGCAAATCGGCGGCGGCGGCCACTAATAGCGGCTCGTTTGAGGTAGCCTGGTTCTCCGGCGCGCCGGCCGAGGCGACCAGCAGCGCTTGAGCCTGTTCCGCCGTGGGAATGCAAAGCTGCCAGCCAATCTCTATTAAATCCGGATTGGCAATTTGGGCAAAAACCGGGTCTGCGGTGTGTTGTTGGTTGGTGGCTTCAAAAATAGCCGGAAAGGCCAACACGTCGCCTAAAAACTTGTCGGCAATTTTGCTCAGCCAGTCATCGGCTTGCACCGTGTATTCTTCGACGCAGGCTGCTGCGTCTTGCGTTGGCGGCGCGGTCAGGATCGCTGTCGCAGCCAATGCCCCGAGCAGTAAAATTACGACAACCAGCCCCTTGAGTAGGTAAACTATTTTTTTGTACATATATCTTCTTCTCTTTTGATTATATATTTTCTGGATGCTTATTAATTGAGCATCTATTAAAACGAATTGATAGAGGGTTAATGCGCTCACCTTGAGGCGGAATGAATGGTTTAGATTATGGTTGAGGAGAACATAACTGCCGGCTCAGGCGGCGGCTACCAACAGCGCTTCCTGGCACGTATCCAGCCAGGTCAGCATCGCTTCGATTTGGCCCAGGCGAAATTTATGGACGAGCCAATCATAGGGCTGGCTATAGCGGAGGGCTTCAATTTCCTCTTCCTGCTGGCGCAGCCAATTGTGGCAGGCTACCCGCTGCTGTTCAATCAGCCGCATAGCCACTTCCGGGCCTTCGAGTTGGGCAAAATAGAGCTTGGCCATAAAATCCAGCCGGAGTTTTCGGCCCTGGTCTACTGGCCGCTGCACCCAATCTTGAAAAGCTTGGCGACCGGCCTTGGTTAGCTCAAACATTTTGCGCGGTGGGCGGGCCTCCTGATACTCAATCGTAGTGCTCACATAGCCCTCACGCTCCAGCTTGGCCAGCAAGGCATAGAGCTGGCTCTGTTTTAGCCGCCAGACCAGTCCCAGGCCGGTTGTTGTGGAAAGTTGTTGATGGATTTCATAGCCGTACATCGGCTGGCGGCGCAAAAAGCCGAGCAGGGCAAACTCGGTAGATAAAGGCTCATTGATGCGGGGCATAGCTGGATAATCATATACTCAATTTATGAATATTTAATTCAATTATAACTCCAAAGCAAGTAAAGTGCCAAGACAAGTCGGTTCCGTCAACCAACCGCGGGCCTCCCTTTTTTGCTTGCCCACCAAATTCCCGGCAGGCGGCTCAGTTTTTCCCACCCGCTGACATGCGCCCGGCGGTGGAAGACGTCATAATCGTGTCTTTCGATATCATCCAGGATAGCTCGGTATAACCCAGCAGCAGCAGCGATAGCAAAACGGCCATCACGATTGAGCAGGCTAATGCCCGGCCAGGCTTCGATGTACAGACGGCGATTGCGCTCAATTTGAAATTGCATAAAGGCTCGCCAGCGGGCGTCAACGCGACCGGCGGCGATATCGGCTTCGGTTAGCTCAAAAGCCGCCAATTCCTGTTGGGGCAAATAAACCCGGCCCATCTGCCAATCCTGGCCCACATCGCGCAGGATGTTGGTTGTTTGTAAAGCCACGCCCAATTTGATGGCATAAGGAATGGCCGCCGGCCCGGCAAAGCCAATAATGTGCATGCTCATCAAGCCCACCGTCGAGGCCACGCCATAGGCGTACCCGGCCAACTCATCAAACGTATTATAGCGGGTTTGGCACAAATCACGGGCCACACCGTCAATAAGCTGCTCGGCGTAACGGTGCGGAATATGATAACGGGCGCGGGTGTCGGCCCAGGCCAACGCTAACCAATCTTCAGCCGGAGGCTCTGCCAGCGCCATCCGCTGCCGCCACTGGTTCAACTTGGCTCCAACGTCGCCCTGGGGTTGGTCAACCAGATCATCGCTGGTGCGGCAAAAAGCATACAACGCTCGCGCCGCCCGGCGTTTATCGGCCGGTAATAAACTCGAAGCCAGATGAAACGACCGGCTGTGCTGCGCCGTAATCACCTCGCAGTGGGCGTAAGCCTGCCGCAGCACTGTTTCATTGCGTTTGGTTGGGCTGTGAGACGGTATCGAGTGGCGGGCTTCATAAGCGAGTGACAACAATGATTGTTCCCAGGTATGAATCTGTAAACTCATAAGGTTCTCCTATGAAAGCATTAACAGGGCCTCTATAAAATACCACAATTGTCTATAATTTGTCAATATATTTACCAGATATTTACTGGACAAATTATTGACAAATATAAACATTTATGATAATATATTGAACATAGATAACTGCTCAGCCATGTCATCCATTCGGCAGGCTCACGCCCTTCGGCGCACCCGAAGGGGTGGGACAGGTTTCGACCGCAAGGAGAAATCCCCCCATACCTTACGTTTACGTGGTGCACCCTGGGGATTTCTCGCTCCTGGCGTCGCTCGAAATGACATGGGCCTGAGTAGTAACAGCCAAATTATAAAAAGGCCACTCATGTCTACATCTAATAATCAGACTCCAACCTATAATCTAAAAGCTGTTGTGCAAGAAACCGGCCTCAAACCTGATACCCTGCGGGCCTGGGAACGGCGCTATGGCTTACCCCAACCCCAGCGCACGGGCGGAGGCCACCGGCTCTACTCCCAGCACGATATTGACATGCTTAAATGGCTGGCGGCCCGGCAGGAGGAAGGGTTAAGTATCAGCCGCGCCGTAGATTTGTGGCACAGCCTGCAGCAAGAGGGACAAGACCCGCTCCAGGCTACCTCGCACGCAGCGCCTGGGCCGTTAAACATCCAGCCAGTTCTGCCGGTCGGCAATGCCATCACCGAATTACGCCGGGCCTGGATTTCGGCCTGTCTGGCTTTTGATGAGCGCACGGCAGAAAATATCCTGGCTCAGGCTTCGGCGCTCTTTCCATTGGAAACGGTCTGCTTTGAACTGCTGCAAAAAGGTCTGACAGAAATAGGTGAGGGTTGGTACAGTGGAACGGTTACGGTGCAGCAAGAGCATTTTGCTTCGGCGTTGGCCATGCGCCGCCTGGATGCCCTGGTAGCCGCTACCCCACCGCCCACCCGGCCCGGCCGGATTCTGGTCGGCTGCCCGGCTGAAGAAGAGCATACCTTCGGCCCGCTCCTGATTACTCTGCTGCTCCGGCGGCGCGGCTGGGATGTGGTCTATTTGGGCGCAGATGTGCCCACCACCCGCCTGGAATTTACTATTGCCACCGCCAGGCCCCAGTTGGTTGTTTTGCCGGCGCAGCAGCTCCATACGGCGGCTAACCTGCTCGAAATAGCTCACTTGTTAGATAAGGAGCAGGTCCCCCTGGCTTACGGTGGAGCTATTTTTAATCATATTCCGGCGCTGCGCGCTCGCATTCCCGGCCATTTTATGAGCGAGCGTTTGGATACCACCCCCCAGGTGGTCGAGCAGTTCCTGATGTCGCCTCGCCTGGGTTGGCCGCCGCCCGCGGTAACGCCCCTGAGCGAAACCTACCAACAAGCCCTGGCCCATTTCCGCGAGAATCAAGCCCTTATCGAAGCCCACATCTGGCAGCTTATGAAAGATGAAGATATTCCCCCCAGCCGCCTGGCTAACGCCAACCTAAAATTTGCCCGTAACATCATCGCCGCCTTGAGGTTGGGCGATATTGAATTTATGGGGAGCGATATTGTCTGGATTGAGGGCTTACTTATTAATCACCAAATGCCCATCCAGCAGCTTCAGCGGTATCTCCATGCTTACAGCCAGGCTGTCCAGACCCAACTGGATGAGCGGGGCAAAATTGTGCGCGACTGGCTGGCCCGGTTGACTCTGGCCGAAACGAGGAACCAGTGATGCAGTATCGCCATACCTTCCACGTTCACGCGCCTCTGGCGGTGGTCAGCGACTTTCATACCCACTCGGCCAGCATGGGCGCGATTACCCCGCCGCCGGTGATTGCCCAAATTCATCAGGCCCCGGTTCGACTGCAAGAAGGGGATGAAATGGATTTCACCCTGTGGTTGGGGCCTCTGCCCATTCGCTGGGTTGCCCGGATTGAGCATGTCGGACTCAACGGCTTTACCGACCGCCAACTGCGCGGCCCCTTTCGTCGCTGGGTTCATCGCCACTCCTTCCGGCCCATAAACGAGACTACCACCGCCGTGATTGACGAAATAGAGGCGGAGCTGCATCGGCATCTTTTTTGGGCGGTCGTTGGCCTGGGGATGTGGCTGAATATGCCGCTGCTTTTTGCCTACCGGGGTTGGAAAACCAGAAGTTTATTGGAGAAAAGTTCTGCCCAACCTGAGTTTTCCTCGGCTAAACTGAAAGACAATCCATGAGCCGGATTGTCGTGATTGGAGCCGGCGTTGGGGGATTGGCGGCGGCGGCTGTTTTGGCGCGGGCCGGTTTAGACATAACCGTGCTGGAAGCCCATGTTTATCCAGGTGGCTGCGCCGGCACGTTTTATCATCAGGGCTATCGCTTTGATGCCGGCGCGACCCTGGCCGGCGGCTTTTACCCCGGCGGGCCAATGGATTTGGTTGCTCAGGCGGCTGGAGTCGAACAGTGGCCGGCCCACACCTCCAACCCGGCCATGGTCGTTCATTTGCCCGCTGGCAGCGCCGTGACCCGCTGGACGGACGAGCGCCGCTGGCCAGAGTATCGCCGCATTTTTGGCCCCCAGGCCGAAGCCTTTTGGCGCTGGCAAGAGCGCACCGCCGACGCCCTGTGGAGTCTGGCCTTGCAAACACCGCCCTGGCCGCCTCAAACCCCGGCAGAGTTGATTGGCTTGGGGCAAAAAGGGCTGGTCTGGCTGAGCCGAAACCCCTTAGCCATGCTGCCTCATCTGGCCGCCGACGCCTTCCGACCTGTCGCCGCCCACCTGCGTCACGCGCCCGAACCGTTGCGCCTGTTTGTGGATGGGCAGCTCCTCATTGCGGCGCAGGCTACCAGCGGCCAGGCCAATGCCCTTTATGGCGCAGCCGCCCTGGATTTGCCCCGGCGCGGCGTGGTTCACTTGAACGGAGGTATGGGCGCTATTGCCGAAACGCTGGCCCAGGCGGTACGCCGGTATGGAGGACAGATACATTATCGTCAGGAAGCCAGCCGGATTATTGTCGAGCGGGGCCGGCCGGTGGCCGTAGAAACCAAACGCGGCAAATCCTTCCCCACCGAGGTGGTTATTGCCAATTTGACTCCCTGGAACGTGAGCCAACTCCTGGGCGAAAATGGGCCTCCTCGCCTCCCCGCCTCCTTCGACGGGTGGGGGGCATTTATGGTGTACGTGGGGCTGGATGGCGCGGCCGTGCCGGCCGAGTTTCCGCTGCATCACCAAGTCATTGCCCGTGAACCGTTGGCCGAAGGCAATACCGTTTTCCTGTCGCTCAGCCCCGGCTGGGACAAAACTCGCGGCCCGGCAGGTCAACGCGCTCTGACCCTCAGCACCCACACCCGCCTGGCCGATTGGTGGCAGCTTTTTGAACACGACCGCCCGGCTTACGAAGCTCGCAAGGTTGCCTATTCCGAACGGATGCTCGCTGCCGCCGAAACAGCGCTGCCCGGTCTGCGCCAGGCGGCTAACCTGATTTTGCCCGGCACGCCGATAACCTTTCAACGGTTCACCCGTCGAGCCTGGGGTTGGGTGGGCGGCTTGCCTCAGACTAACCTGTTCCGGGCCAGGGGGCCGCGTCTGGGGCCGGGCCTCTGGCTGATCGGCGACAGCATTTTTCCGGGCCAATCCACCGCTGCCGTAGCTTTGGGCGGCCTGCGCGTGGCCGGAACGATTTTAAGGGAGTTGGGAGGACAGACAGCCTTTCACCCCGAGGCAATTCCGGGTTTACTGCTAAAATGTGATATGAAAGCATTCGGATACCCCGGAAACAACCTGGCCAGCGGCGCTCGTCCGGCGATGAAGTCGCCGGACTATAAAGCAGCGCCCGATGAATCGGGCTAAAGCCGGGTTGACCCGGCGCTGTTTGGTAGCCCTGGCATTTCATGCCGGGGCGGGCCAGTCAGACGAAATAGTTTCCGAACGCTTTCTGATATATAACCGTCATGAAGCCAAAAATTCTTATCACGAATGGCACAAATAAACGAATTTCAGCAATGCTTTGAGATATTTTTAGAAATTTCTGTCATTCGTCCCTCCGTGATATTCGTGATTAAAATTGTCTGATAGCTAACAAAATGTTCTACTCAATTACGGAGAAGTGAAAAATGGCTAACCAAATTCTGCAAACCTTTTACCACCGCATGCTGCCTCTATACCCTCCCCAGGCTGAAAAATCTTTAAAAACGGCCGGAGCGCAAAACTTGAACCAGATTGCCTTCCGCTACACTTTCTCGGTCGAAGCAATGGTTCATATCAGCCACATCATCGAAGATGCCGTCATTGCCAACCAACGGTCCGCTGCGCTGCATGTCTCTTTTCAGGAAATGTCACGGCTGCTGCCCCAGCAAGCCCGTTATCAAAGAGTGGCCGAAGCAGCCCTGGGGGTGTGGCTCTATGGCATTAACGATATACCTGCGACGGCGCTGGTCTCGCTGCCACGCACTACCCTGATAGACACAGCCGATACCGTTCTGACCCAATATTGGTTTGTGGTGGCTTACGGCGCAGGGTTTGGCATGACTCTCCTGGCCGAAGAAGTGCCGTCGCTCACCGACGCGGATCGTTACTACGAAGGGTTTTATACCTTTGAGCCTGATATCGCTTATCAAATGGTCCGAATTCTCCACCAGAGTTACCCGGATCAAGTACCCCCGCCGCTCTCGCCTGAACAACTTTTAGAAAAAGAAAAATAAAAAGGACCTCAACCTATGACTGCTGCCATCTGGTGGATTCGGCGTGACCTGCGGCTGACTGACAATCAGGCTTTGCATGTGGCTTTAAACCACAGCCCCCATCTTGTGCCGGTGTTTATATTGGATCCAGCCTTGCTGGCCTCGCCTGACAGCGGGGCAAAACGGTTGGCTTTTTTGCTCGACAGTCTGCGCTGTCTGGCCGCCGATTTAGCCAGCCGGGGCAGCCGCTTAATTTTTCGAGTCGGCCCACCCCAGGAACAATTGGCAACGATATTGGCTGAAAGCGGGGCTTCAGCCATCTTTGCCGCAGAAGATTTTTCGCCTTACGCCCGCCGCCGCGATGCAGCAGTTGCCCGCAATCTCCCTTTATGCCTGGTGGGCGGTGTATCCGTTCATCCACCCGCTGCTGTTCGCAAAGCTGATGGCTCGCCCTACACCGTTTTTACCCCTTTCAGCAAAGCCTGGAAAAGCCTGCCGCTGCCCCGTTCAAACGCCCTGCTGCCTGCGCCCCGGCAAATTTCAACTCCATTGAACCTGGTCAGCGATCCAATCCCAACCGAACCCACTCTGCCGGCGGCTGTGCCTTTCCCCCCCGGCGAAGCGGAAGCCCAGCGCCGTTTACGCCTTTTTATAGACGGTTCAGCCGGCGCTCCCGCCAAAATCGAAACTTACGCCGACCACCGCAACCGGCTCGACCTGGCTGGAACCTCTCACCTGTCCCCCTACCTGCGTCTGGGGATGCTGTCGGCCCGGCAGGCCGCTGCCGCTGCCGTTGAAGCAATGGAGCAAGCCAGCACTGCTTCGGCCCGCCGCAGCGCCGAAACCTGGCTGAACGAGCTTATCTGGCGTGAATTTTATATCGCCATCCTGCACTGTTTCCCACAGGTGCGGCGTTCCAGCTTCAGGCCGGAGTTTGACCGCATCGCCTGGCGCAACGATCAGCGGGCCTTCGCCGCCTGGACTGAAGGGCGCACCGGCTACCCGGTAGTTGACGCAGCCATGCGCCAACTGGCCGAGAGCGGCTGGATGCACAACCGGGCGCGCATGATTGTGGCTTCATTTTTGGTCAAAGACTTGCTGATTGATTGGCGCTGGGGAGAGCGCTGGTTTATGCAGCATTTGATTGACGGCGACCCGGCGGCCAACAACGGCGGCTGGCAGTGGACGGCCGGCGTCGGTACCGATGCCGCACCCTACTTCCGGGTGTTTAATCCCGTTTTGCAGAGCCAGAAATTTGACCCCGGTGGAACGTTTATCCGCCGCTGGCTGCCCGAATTAGCCCGTGTACCCGACGCCCATATTCACACCCCCTGGGAAATGCCGCTGACCCTTCAGCGGCAGGTGGGTTGCCTCATCGGTCAGGATTACCCCCGGCCTATTATTGATCACCTGGAAGCCAAAGAGCGCACCCTGGCCGTTTATGCCCAGGCCAGAGAAACGGCCCCGGAGCCAGGCGCATGACCTACTTTGGCTTCCTGGCTCAATTTTTGGTCATTCCCATCCTGCTGCTGGCGCTGCTCACCTGGTTCGACCGGCGGCGCGGCTTGACTCTGCCCCCGGCCCTGCGCGGCTGGCCTGCCCGCCGAGTGGTCATTGGACACATCCTTGTGGCGCTTATCTATACCACCCCCTGGGATAATTATCTGGTCGCCACCGGCGTCTGGTCGTACAACCCAGCTCTAATCACTGGCCTCGTTTTGGGCTGGGTTCCCATCGAAGAGTACACCTTTTTTGTGTTGCAGCCCCTTTTGACCAGCCTGTGGCTGCTTTTTCTGACCCGTCGTCTGCCTGTTGACCCGCGCCCTCTGCCTCGTCTGGCGGCAGCACGGTGGCTGCTGCTGAGTGGGTTGGGGCTGCTGTGGCTGGGCATGGCGGCAGTTCTGGCCGTGGGCTGGTCGCCCGGCGTCTATCTGGCCTTGATTTTGCTCTGGGCGCTGCCGCCGGTCATGCTGCAAATAGGCTTCGGGGCCGACATCCTGTGGCGTCACCGCCGGCTGGTACTGTGGACTCTGCTGCCGGTCACGCTCTACCTTAGCCTGGCCGACGCGCTGGCGATTGGTTCCGGCACCTGGACGATTGACCCGGCCCAATCGCTGCAAATTTTTCTGGGCGGCGTGCTGCCGGTCGAGGAATTTATTTTTTTCCTGATGACCAACATTTTGCTGGTTCTCGGTACCGTGTTGGTGCTGGCCCATGAAAGCCAGAGCCGGGTCAGCCCACAGCTACGGGCCAAGCTGGCCCACTTATCCGGTTTGGGCTTAAGCGAGGGTGACTCGATGCGGTAGCCCGCAACAAAAATGCTTAATGACCGACCGGCTCTCTGAAAGTTTGAGCAAAAAGCTAAATCCATCAAGAATGGCACAAATTAGCAAATATCGCGAATATTTTGATAAAAACTTGCTTGGTAAATGGAAAACATTTATAAGGTCATGAACTCTATCAACCCAACCATCCTCAACACCCCTGTGACCGGGGTCAACCTGCGGCCCGGCACACTGGCCGATCAACTGGGCCACGAAGCGACGCTGCTGGTCTTTCTGCGTCACTTTGGCTGACTCTTCTGCCGCGAAACAGTCAAGGATTTGCGCCAGCTCGCTGCCGCTCAACCGGCTTACCCACCCATTCTCTTTTTCTACCAGGGCACGGTAGCCGACGGCGAAGCCTTCTTTGACGGGTCGTGGCCGGAGGCCCGGGCGGTCTCCGATGCAGACAGATATTTTTACCAGGCTCTTGGGCTGGAACGCGGGACCATGCGCCAGATGTTAGCCCCCGACGTGTGGGCCTGCGGCCTCCGAGCGACGCTGAAAGGTCACACCTCCGGCGTTCCGGTTGGCGATCCATGGCAAATGCCGGGGTTGTTTTTAGTGCAAGACAGCCAGATTTTATGGCGGCATCAATACCGCCATGCCGGCGACCACCCCGATTTTGCTAAAATCGCGGCCATCAGCCGCCCGAGCACAGTGTGAAGGCCAGGCCGCTGACCCTGGTGGCGCTGCACGGCAATGGCGGCGGCGCTTTCCGATTTGAGCGGATCAAGCCCCATCTCCCGGCGGACATCTCCTTTCAGGCTGTCACCCTGCCCGGTTTTGCCGACAAACCGGCTGACCCGGCCTTGCGGACGCTGCGTGACTATGCCGCCTATCTGCAAACCATCCTGGCCGCCGAGCCGCGCCCCTTGATTGTGCTGGGGCACGGCATCGGCGGCTCGCTGGCGCTGGAATTTGCCCAGCATTTTGCTGCCCAAATTGACGGCCTTATTCTGCACGCCCCGGTCGGGACTCGGCTGGAGAGCCGCTTCTTGCCTCGGCTGATGGCTCTGCCGGGAGCCAAGGCTTTGGGGCAGTGGCTTTTCTCGGCCCGCCTGGCTCGCCCCCTGTTCAAACGGCTACTCTTTTCTCGGCCCGTCCCCGCCGACATCCTGGACCGCTTTTTTGACGAGTACCGCCGCTGCGCCGTGTTTGGGCAGATGTTCGACTTGATTACGCCGGCCTGGTTCCGCTCGCTGCGGCCTGTTGACCTACCCATTGCCCTGCTCTGGGGCGAGCGCGAACGGGTTTTGACGGTGGACCAATTGCGGGATTACCACACCTTATGCCCCCATGCGATCATCCGCACTGTTCCCGGTTGGGACCACTTTCCGATGATCGAGCAGCCCCAGGAGTACGCCCAGGAGATTGTAAAGCTGGCCCGTAAGCTGGCCGTGTGAAGGAGATTGGAGATGGGAGATTATTAACTATTCACCCCTCATGTCACTTCGAGGCTGAAAGCCGAGAAATCTTTGAGGTCATTGTCCACAGACCACGGATTAGGAGATTTCTTGCTCCTAACGTCGCTCGAAATGACATGGCTGAGTAGTTACGGAGATTCAAAATGTGTGGCCTCTTGAGCCACCAGGAAGCCTTTGGCTCGGTTCCGCCCGCTTCGCTTCGCGTCACGCAACACGAATTTTGAGTGATTATTTTCTTGGAACTGCCTTATGCTATAATCTCTCTGGATGAGTGATAAACATTCAAGCAGAGACAACACGCCTTATCTCCTGCCGCTCGGTTCCGGCCAGGCCGCCAGGCTGGGGGTGGGCAACAAAGGCGCGCTGCTCGACCGGGCAGCCCAGGCCGGTCTGCCGGTTCCCCAGGGTTTCATTCTGCTCGACTCGGCCTGGCATACTGCTCTGGCCGCAGGCTTGGTCAGAATTGAAGGCCAATCCATCACCATCCCCGCCCCAACCTACCTTCTCAATGTCCTCCAACTAGACCCTCTGACCCCCCCCCCACCCCCTCCCCTCGCCGTGCGCTCGGCCTTCTCTGCCGAGGACCGCGAAGGCGAAAGTTTGGCCGGACATTTTACCTCGCGCCTGTTTGTCAACCCGGCCGATCCGGCTGACCTGGCCGCCGCCCTGGCTGATGTTTGGAGTTCGGCCTTCCGGCAGCCCGGCGACTTCCGCCGCGATGTCCTCATCATGAACATGGTTGCGGCCCAGTCTGCCGGCGTCGCCTTCACCGAGCGCGAGTACGAGGATGATCTGATCAACTTTACTGGCGAAACCGCCGATAGATTGGTTTCGGGGGAGGTAGAGGGGGAAACAATACTTCTGCCCAAACTGAGGAATTGGGAGCAAGATTTACGATTTACGATTTACGATTTACGATTGAAAACGGACATGGTAAATCGTAAATCCAAAATCGTAAATCGTAAATTATCTTGGAGGGTACGGCTACAGCAATTACTTCGTGACATCCGCCGCGTGTTTGGCGCGGGGGATTGGGATATTGAATGGGCGGATGACGGCGTGTGCTGCTGGCTGGTCCAGCTACGCCCGATAACTCGGCCCAGCCGCCGCAACGAAATCTTTACCCTGGCCAACCACAAAGAAATCCTGCCGGAGCTGCCGTCGCGCACCATGAGCAGCCTGATTGCCTCGTGCGCGGGCGACCTTTTTGCCTATTACCGCCGCTTCGACCCCAGTCTGCCCGCCCGGCGGCCCTTCATCGAGGTTTTTTATGGCCGGCCTTACATTAACTTGTCGCTGTTGAGCGAGATGATGCGCAGCTTTGGCCTGCCGACCCGCCTGGTGACGGATAATATCGGCGGGGAAACCGGGCCGGTCTTTGGAGCCAACCTGGGGCGGCTGGTCCGCAAAATGCCGGTGCTGTTAAAGCTGGGGCTGGCCCAATTCGGCGCAGTTGCCTCATCCCGCCAGGCCATCAAGGCGATGCTGGCTCAAACCGAACAGCCGGGGCAGACTTTTGGCGCGTGCAGCGAAACCCTGGCCTGGCTGTACACCACCCTGGTCACGGAAATGTTCTCGCTCACCTCGGCTATGAGCGGGCCGCTGTCGCTCTTGCGGCGGCTGGGCGTGCTGGCCGAACACAACGCCCGCCAGCAGACCATCAGCACCGCCATGTTCACCGATTTGGAACCGCTGCGCCGCCTGGCCGCCGGTCAACCCCGGCTGCAAGCTACCTTGAGCCAGGGCAAACTACCCCCGGACGAAGCCTTTTGCCGGGCCTGGCGAGCCTATTTACAAAAACATGGCCATCGCGGCGTCTACGAGAGCGATATTGCCCGGCCTCGTCTGCACGAAGCCCCGGAAGCCTTACTCAAGAGCCTGGTTCAGCCGGCCGGCCAGCGTCCCCCGCTGCCGCCGCGCAGTTGGTTAGGCTGGCTCACCTGGCCGATCTGGTGGCAGGCCAGCCGGAACATGCGGGCGCGGGAACTGCTTCGCTACCAGGCCATGCTCAGCTTCGACCGCATCCGCTGCCAGTTGTTATTGTTGGCCCAAACTCACGTAATGGCCGGAATCCTGCCGGACCTGAACTCGCTGTGGCTACTGGATATTGACGAAATCCACCGGCTGGACAGCGGCTGGGTGCCCGAGGCTGCCTTTTTTGAACAGCGCAAGGCGGAAATAGAGCATCTGCAAAGCTACCACCTCCCCGACCTGTTCCACCGTTTTGACGATTTGGAGCAGTATCGAGAAGGGGCCGCCAGCACCGGCCCGGAAACCCGGCTGCGCGGGGTCAGCCTGACCGGCGGCGAGGTCCAGGGGCGGGCCTGGGTGCTGGCCGAACCGAGCACAGCTTTGCCCCCCGGCTTCACCGCCGAAACGACCATCCTGGTGGCCCGCGCGGTGGACGCCGGTTGGATTCCCACCTTTGCCTGCGTCGCCGGGGTGGTAGTCGAAACCGGCGGCGATCTGTCGCACGGCTCGATTATTTTGCGAGAGATTGGTCTGCCCGCCGTTACCAATGTCCGCGGGGCTACGCAGGCCATTCAAACGGGCGAGGCGTTGACACTAAGGGCCGGGTCGGGGGTGGTGGAGAAATTGTCAAGCTTCACCTGAGGTAAGTTTGCTCCCGCTGGATTGACAAATCCGGCGGCAAAGGCGCGTGCGAAAACCTCTAAGTACAGGATTGCATAAATTCGTCACGATTTAATGTATCCGTTTCCTGAGATGTCATTTCGAGCGCCAGCGAGAAATCTTCTTGCTCGCTATAACATTTTCGGCGGTGATAACGAAGATTCCTCCCTCCGGTCGGAATGATATGACTTCTGTGGAGGTATCTACTCGCCTTGATTTCGTCACAAACTAAGGCAAAGCTATACTAAGGTTGGCCTAAATCTGGAGTGACTTGACCAATTACCTATAACTCACTATACTGCCAACCAATTATTAACAACATTAGCCCATTTCGTAGTAAATACCATCTCATCATCAGGGTCAAGATGGCGAGACAACTATTTCAAGCTGTCGAACGTTTTCCCCAATTAACAATTATTTTGGCTGTAATCTCGGCTCTGGTTTTCTTCAACCTACTTGCTTATAAACATGCTTATGCCATGTTGCATTTTTCGCAGCAAGGTCAGCGTACCCATAAACCCGAAGCTCTATCCATCTGGCAAAAAATCCATACGCTACTTGCTGGCGTCAATATTCCTAAACCCTTGAATAACTCAACCCCGGATAAATATGGTCTGGCCTACGAAACCTATTACTTTGACGTAAATGATGAAACAGAGCTGGAAGCTTGGTATATTCCCTATTCAGAATCAAAAGGGATTATCCTTATGTTTCACGGTTATGCCTCATCTAAATCCAGCTTATTATCCGAAGCCAAAGCTTTTAATGAAATGGGTTATGATATATTTATGGTTGATTTTCGCGGGAGTGGAGGGTCGAGCCAGAGCGAAACAAGTATCGGCTTCTATGAGGCAGACGATGTTACGGCAGCAGTGGACTATGTGCAAACTCAATTAGGACAAAAAGAGGTCTTTCTCTACGGCCAGTCAATGGGTGGCGTGGCTATTTTGCGAGCTATCGCTGAGAATGGCGTGAAGCCAAAGCGGATTATAGTTGAAGCAATATTTGATAGAATGATTTCAACAGTAGAAAATCGCTTTGCCTCAATGGGGATACCCTCATTTCCAAGTACTCAGATCTTAATCTTTTGGGGCAGCGTCATTAGCGGATATTCTGGTTTTGAGCATAACCCTATTGATTACGCAGGAAAAGTCGAGTGCCCTGTTTTGATGTTACATGGAACAAAAGATGAACGGGCGACCCTGGAGCAAGCCAAAGCGGTCTACGAACAACTTCAAAGTGAAAAACAATTTGAAACTTTTGAGAGGGTAGGGCACGAATCATACTTGGTCGCCCATCCTGACCAGTGGAAAAAGGTTGTCAACCAATTCTTGTCCCGGTAAAATAAATCAGAAGTAATTTTTAGTTGTGGGTAAAGGCTAGCAAAGAAGCTCATGAATAAACAAACCTTGATCCGGTTTTCTCTGCTGATAGGATTAGGACTGGCGGTTGTCCTTACCGCCCTGGGAATGGCTGCCGCCGCCTCGGCCAGGGAGGCGCTGGCGATTCCTCCGGCGCTGCCGATTCAGCTTCAAAGCACGCCCACTGCCACAACCACCATCCAGAGTATCCCCAGCGTGGTCATCGTCAGCCCGGTGGCGGACCAGATGTTTACCCAGGGGGAGTTGATCCCGGTCGTGTCGCGGGCGGCTGATCCCCAGGGCATTACCCGCCTTGATCTGCTGGTCAACGGCAAGCTGCTGGCCAGAAGATCAAATATGAAACCCCAAACCAATCAAACGCTGACCTCCATCCAAATGTGGCTGCCCGAACTGGTGGGCAACCAGGTTCTCCAGGTGATGGCTTATAACGCTGCGGGCGCAACCGGCGAGTCGGAACTGGTTTTTGTCCAAATTCTGCCGGCAACGCCGACCCCCGTTCCGGCGACTCCCACTCCGACGGCGACCCCCACCCCCACCTATCCCTATGTCGTGGTGGCTTCGGCCGGCTCGCTGCAAGTGCGGGCTGGGCCGGGTACCCAATATGATCCATTGGGTCTGTTGCTGCCCAATCAGCAAGCCCGCATTACCGGGCGGAATATGGGGGCCGACGTATGGTGGCAAATTAATTTTCCCCTTGGCACGGCAGGGCTGGGCTGGATTTCCGGCAACCCGGCCTATTCAACCGCCTACCATGTTGACACGGTGCCCACTGTGGCTACCCCATCCCCGCCGACGCCGACCGCATCCCCAACCCCTTCGACCGGGATTGACTTTCGGGTGGATCGAACCGAGATTCAGCGGGGCGAGTGCGTCACTTTCTTCTGGAATGTGTACGGCGTGGAGGCGGTTTTCTTTCAGGGCCAGGGGGTGCCGGGGGATAACCAAAGCCGCCGGGAATGTCCCCCGGAGAGTACCACTTATACCTTGCAGGTCAAGCGGGCCGATGGCTCGACCGACACACGCACCATCCAGATCAATGTGGGCAATGATGACGACAGCTACATTACTACAACCGTACCGCGTGAGACTAAAATAGATTT
Source organism: Anaerolineae bacterium (assembly GCA_023151115.1). The sequence goes on along the minus strand of JAKLJP010000009.1, from coordinate 24,264 downwards.
TGATAACGGGGCGCAGACGTCGGCCCAGGACAACGATTTCTTCTGGGATTTCGAGGGCGACCAGCCTCTCTTTGAGAAGGCCGACGATGACAATGACCTCAAGCTGGCGGCGCTACCGCCGGGCGATCTGGAGGATTTCCAGGATGTGAGCCAGGCTACCTGCCGGGACACCCTGGCACAGCAGGAGCAAGCTAATCTCACTATTACTCTCGATCTCATCGCCTGCTTTTCCACCGGCGAGGAGCGGATTGGCAAATTGCGTTTTACAGGGGGCAGTCGAGAAGAGTTGATGATGCAGTGGCATCTGTGGTGAAGCAGTGGCGCTGCGGGCAGGGCTAGGGGTGGTGGAACGAACAAATTAACTCAGGTGTTACAAAACCCAGTTTTCCAGTTGTAAATCCTGAATACGTTGATAGTGACGAGTGTTATTGGTCACAAGTACCCTGTTTTCCACCAACGCTATACTGGCAATGAGTAGATCAAAATCTGCCAGTGGCTGACCTATTTGGCGAAGTTGCGCCTTCAATGCGCCAAACCGTTTGAGGCTGGCCTCACCCAGAGGCAGAATAGGGAGTTGACTGACGAAATCATCTACTCGACCGAGATTCTCGGTGATCCGGCTCGAGTTGTAGGCTCCATAGTACAGTTCTGCTTGGGTAATTACTGAGATTGCCACCTGATTCCAACCTGCGGCCAACAATTTATCCTTTACACTTGGCCGACCATTTAGCCAATAGATGCAAATATCCGTATCAAGCAGGTAGCTCACAGATCAAGCTCCAACTCAGAAGTAGTGCGATTGGCGTAAATATCTTGAATAATCGCTTCCGGTTCACGGTCGTCTTGCCACGCGCCAAAAGTAGCTAATAAGGCTACCTGGCGAGCCTCCTCGCCGTTTTGCTCATACTTGGCTCGCAGATAGCCGATGAAATCCAAGACTTCCCGGATAAGGTTTTCGGGTAATGCCTGCGCCTCATCAACGATTTGCTTAATCAATACTTGCTCAGTTGCGTTCATCAGCGGCCTCCTCGTTTCGATACGCTTGCGGGTTATTGTACCACAGAATGTACCAGCGTAAACATAAGGGGCATAAGGTCGAAATCGGCCCATAGGGACAATGGAAAGGATAAAAGGGACGTAATCAACCCAACGAATCGGAACCTACATCAACTATTATCGTTTTTCGCATCCTGTACTTGGCTATAGCAGCCAAAGCCTCTGGTGTGCCAATACGACGTAGGGCCTCAACTGCACTTTGCTGTACATACCAATTGTCATCGAGAGCAGCGATGAGCGACTCAACTACCTGTGAGTCCCCCAGCTTCCCCAATGCTTCGATAGTGCTCTGCCGTAAATCCCCATCGCTTTCCTTAAGAGCGGTAATGAGTGCCTCTACCATCCCTGCCCGAAGTATAGCGTCTTCCACATGCGCCCCCAACTCTCCTAATGCCTTACTCACGTTCCGCCGTACCTCCCTGTCATCATCCTTGAGAGTATCGATAAGTGGCTCCACTGCCTGCACATCGCCCAGCTTTCCTAATGCCCAAGCAGCACTTCGTCGCACATCCAAGTCACCGTTCTTGAGAGTGATAAGGAGCGGCCCCAGTGTCCTCTCCCCCAGCGATTCCAATGCCCAAGCGGCCCTCCCTTGTACCTCGAAATCACTATCCTTGAGAGCAGTAAGGAGTGGCTCCACTACCTGTGCGTCTCCCAACTCCCGAAATATTTCCACTGCGGCCAGTCGCATCTTCGAGTCACTATCCTTAAGGATAGCGATAAGTGGCCCCACTATCCATATGTCCCCCCAGCTTCGCTAATGCCCAAGCAGCCATCCACCACACATTCTCGTTGCTGTCTTTGAGAGCAGCGATGAATGTATCTGCTGCTTGAGCGCGAAGGGCGGTGTTTTCTAGTTCCATTACTAACTCCATTAATGCCCAATCCGCGCTCCTCTGCACCTCTGCTTCACTATCTTTGAGGGCAGCGATAAGTGGCTCCACTGCTCGTATGTCTCCCAGCCTCCCTAATCCCAGAGCAGCGATCTGCCGTACAATTCCATTTTCGCTGTCTCCTAATCCGACTATATCTGCCAAACCCCAGATTTGCCCCAGAGTTCGAGTGGCGGCCCATCGCGTGTGCTCGCTACCGGATAGTGCAGTCAAGAGAGAGTTGACTGCTGGCTCACCTAATTTAGCCAGCGCCTCGACCGCTAGATTAACCACCCCTTCATCGTTGTCTTTGAGAGCCTCGACGAGAGGCACAATAGTACGAGGGTTTTCAAGGTGGCTTAGTTCGCTCACAGCCTGCCGCCGCTGTTCAACTTCTGGTGAATGTAACAAAGCTATCGTCTTTTTCTCTACCAGAGTTCGCGTCTCAGTATCAACGGGTTTCCCCTCGACGCTACACCAAAAAGCCAGCCAGGGTTTCACTGACACGAGTTCACGCACTAGCCAAGAGGGATCATCGATCAGACCGGCCAACAACACGAAGCTTTCAGCCCACCACTTATCATCCCTAGCCCAGGTGGTCAGGTTGCGGCGCAAGAGACGTTGACCCACTTTTCGCCCACCCTGGAGCAAGCCGTGACTGAGCGTCTCTTGCAGCACGGCCTTTGGGTCATCCCTAGGGGTCACTGGGGTTATAATCTCCACAGCTCGTTCGCGCTCGCAGGCCAGTTGATATGTCTGCTGTAAGCTAAAAGCCAAATGAGCCAGCGCCCGCTTTTTGATCGCCCGCTCGACTTTAGTTTCCAGTTTCTCATCGCGTTCCAACATCCGGTTCACAAAGCGGTCAAACAGTTCCCCCCTATTCCCAGGCAATGCTTCTCCAGCTTTGCCAGCTTCTTTGATAAGCCACAGCAGTAGCGGTATACGAGACAACACCCGAAGATGGTCGTCCAGCCGGTCGTGCAATGCGCCGCCCTTTTGCTCCCCCAGGTGAGCCATCAGATAGCTGCGCGCCTGCTCGTCAGTGATGCGCTGGATCACGACGGCCTCTTTGATCACTTCCGTAGCCCGCAGTTTCTTCCATAGCTCATCCTGGGAGCGGCCGGTGATGAGGTAGCGGTGGTGGGGAAATTCGCGCAAAAAATTAGCAATCGCTCCTACGATCTGATCGCGCTGTTGGTCAAGAACCTCATTCAAACCGTCAAACATGATCAGGCAGTGCATCTGGCGTAAGAAAGCTCGTACTGTCTTTGGCTCGTCAAAGTGGAGTTCGCCCATCTCGCTGAGGGCCACCCGTACCGCCTCGATCAAGTCACCCTGGAAGAACAGCAAGGGTACAAAGACCGGGATGATTGGCTCATCGGCCTGGGTGGTTTCCCACACCATGCGCTCCAGCGCCACCGTCTTGCCCATTCCCGGCTCGCCTAACACCAACAGACGCTCGTGGACGCGGATGGTTTGGAGTAAATCTTGGCGCTGTTGGCCGCTGTCATCGTCATACGGAGAGGCTAATAAGGGCAGAATTTTACTCTCCTCGAGGATGTAAAACTCATCGGCCCAGCGGTCTTCCGCTTTCTGAGCTTAGGGCAGCACGGTGAGCCATGACTTGGGCAAGGTCGGGGGGTGATGGCTCACGCTCAACCTTGTTGATATTTACCAATAGTGGTTCCAGCGCCTTCTTCCACTCAGCTTGGCTCAGTTCGCCTTGGATGGCCTGTTCGGTCAACGCGATGGCTTGCTGGTGGTCCTCAATCTGGTTGAGGAGTTCCACGGGCGCGTTGCCGCCGTGTTTGGCCTCGCGCTCTCTGAGAGTCGCCAGGTTTTGGTGGGTTCGTTGTAAAAAGGCTCGGAGGTTGGTCATAATTGGCTCCGTTGGACTCAGTATAGTACATGTACTGACAAGCTTCAATGCCTTACTAATGCTTCTCAGTTTGATTTTGTCCAAACCGGCATCGGGGAAAGCTGAGGCAGGACGAGCGGCCTCACCTCAAAAAAGCTGAAAGAACCAGCCAAAGAGCAGGCGGCCGCTATCGGGCCACAGGCTGAAAACGAGGAAACTGACCAGGGCCAGGGGCAGGCTGATCAGTTTGTAGACCGCGCCCTGGTAGAACGAGGTTACGGCAAAAAAAGCACTGAGGCACGACAGGCCGCCGACCAGGTACAAGATCACTCCCACCCAGGCAGGTTCACCCCTCACGAAGTTCTGCACCGCCAGCGCAGCAAACGCCGCCCACCCGAATTGCAGCAGACAGCAAACCGCCAGCGCCGAGCCGATATAGGCGTTGGCGCGATCGTAGATATTCATGCGGAAAAACTGCTGAAAGGTATGGAGCAGCACTGTCGTCACAAAAATAACGATCCACAACAGGGCATATCCCTTAGCCATACTCCAGGCCAGCGCGAGCTTATCGAGCGGCCAGAGCAGCAGGGCGCTCAAGGCCAGGAACACCAGGTTCAGGGCCAGCGCCACCAGAAATTCAAACAGGTCTTTCTGATCGTCGTGAACTAACCATTGGATGAGCGCGTCCATCAAGATGACCTTTTCTGATTAGTCCTAATCGGTAACAATGGGAAGATTGGAAGGCTGGTGGGTTGGATAGACAGACTATAACCAACCTTCCAATCCTCCAACCTTCCAACCTCATTACTGTATTTGGTTATCAAACTTCATAAGAAGTACGGGTCAGGGTGTTTACTTTTGCTCCCACATCTGGCGAGTCATCTGCATCTGGCCCAGGTGGGTGGCAATGTGCTGTAGGCTGTGGAATAAGGCCCAGGCGACGGTAACTTCACCCCGGTCTCCGGCCAGGCGACGAGTTTCCAGGTCGGCCATGGTTAATTGTTTGAGGGTGGCTCGGCTGTGAGCCAGGGATGCCTCCAGGCCGGCCAGAAGTGTAGCCCCAGCCACCTTTTCCGTCCGAAATTCAGCCGGGCGATCGCGGTGCGCCGGGTCGCCGCCGGCCACTTCGCCCACCCAATATCGTTCCGAGCCGGTCACGTGCGCCGCCAGCACCGCCAGCGAGTTCATCTCCGGTCCCGGTGGAGTCCAATCCAGCCCTTCCGGCGGCACGCCTTCCAACACGCTGCGTAAATCGGCGTGAAGCCTTTCCAAACAGGTCAAATATGCTTCAAATAACGGTAACATTAGCCCTCCTCCGAGTCATTACGCGCCGTCTGGGGCATAGGGTTATCTCGCCAGCCAAAGGCGGCAAAGATAACCAGCCCCCAAGCTACGGCGCTCAAAATGGAATGAAAGATGCCGCTGGCAGCTACAGCCGTGCCAATCTGGCCGGCCCCCCAGCCCTGTTGATAAAACCAGGGAATCAGCCCCATCGCGAAAAAAAGGCTACTCATCAGGGCCACAAACTCAATCAGAATGGCAATGAGCAAAAACAGCGACACGCGGGGATACCGCTCCCAGCGGGTCACCACCAGAAACAATCCGGCCAGCCAGACCAATATCAGCGGCGATTGTCCCAGGCAGCTTGTGACGAAAGATAAAGAACTGGCTTGAAAATCGAGATCCATGGTGAAGTCCTCCGATAGATTTTAGGCAACTCCAAGAAAGTAATTAACCAAAACCCGTGATACGTGATGCGTGATACGTGATGATTCTAGGCGAAAAATCCTCACGTATCACGTTTCAGAGCCGAAGGCCCCCTAGTGGCGCATCACGTAGATCAAATTTGTTGGATGATTTAAATCTTGGAACTCCCTTATTCACTATTTGCGATTACTTGCCCTAATTCCAGCCAATCCCCAACGGCCTGACCCGCTTCATCTACCAACTGCATTTGTAGCTGATAGGTTCCCGCCGGGAAGTCCACCGGAATCCACAAGGCGTGATTATCTCGCACCCGCTCGCCGGTGGTCCACTTGGGCATCGGGTAGCGGCCAAAGGAAGGCCGGGTTGTTTCGACCAGGGCGGGTGTACCGTCGGCGGCCAGCAGCCGCAAGCTCACCTGGTAATCCGGCAGGGGAACCTCGACCGCTTCCCAAAACAGCGCCACCCGCAGAAAATCATTCCACTGGATCGCCTCACGCTCCGGCGTTGCGCCGAGGAAGCAAGGAGGAAGGATGAAGGATGAAGGATGAAGATTTGTTGTTTGCGACTGGCAGTCTGACAAGGTCGGCCACGAAATAGCTAATTCTGCCAGGGAAGGAGGGTTCGTGGGCCGACTCACCTTTACCGGCAGCGCGACGACATCGGCCCATCCCTCGTCGCCGCCCTCGCTGACCGGGAGTCTAACCCAGGTGGCCGGGTGGTACAAACCGGCGGTCAGAAAATAATCTCCCGGCGGGGTTCCGGGCGGCACAAGAACCGTATGCCGGTCCTGCGCAAAACCCCACGGCTCCCACCGGCTGGTGGGTAGGTTGCCGGGGTGCAGATTATCCTGCCCACCGTAAAGATGCTGCTGTTCGTCCACCAACTGGGCCAGGGCGCTGTAGTTGACCGCCAGGGGTTGGCGAGCCTGCCAGTAGAGGGTCAGATCAAAGGTTTGGCCGGAGACGACCTCCATTTGCGGCAGGTCATAGCCCAATAAATTGACCTGCTGCCCAAAATTCACTGGGCGCGACACCTCAGCCCCGGCCACGTGTGTTCCGTCAAAGACTCGCTTGAGCGGGTTGTCAAAGCGGTCCAGGTAGAGGATTTTGGTCAGAAACAGGATGAAGGCCAGGAGCAGTAAGGTTAAATAAGTGGAAGATCGGACAGGGGGTGAAGATTGAGGGCGAATGGCGAATGGCGAATGGCGAGTCGTAAATACCCAAAGGGCACGATGTCGTAAATCGTAAATCGTAAATCGTAAATCGTAAATCGCTTTAATTCCCAGCCCGGCAACGATGAGCAAGGCCAACACAGAAATACTATTGGCAACATGTCGCACCGGCGTTTCGGTAAAAAAGAGACTCAGGTGATGCTGACCGGCAGGCACGGTGACGCCGAGCAAACCGCGTTCGGTGACAGGCCCCAGAGCAGCCGGTTGACCATCCACCACAGCTTGCCAGCCGGGAAAATAGAAGGTGTGAAAAACGGCCTGGAAGGGTTGAGGCGTATCAAGGGTTAACTCTATCTGGTTGGCTTTGTAAACCGCCGCTTCGACGCGAGTTCCGGCAGGCAGATAGGCCGGGTCCAGCCGCCCGATGGGAGCGCCGGCCTGATACAGCGGCTCCAGCGGCGACTCGCGTGGGATTTGCTGCACCCAGACCGGCAGGTACTCGCCAAAGGAAGTCGTCCCAATCGCCCCACTGGCGCGTTCATAAGCCAGCATGCCGCTCAGTGTGGGCGGCGCGGGCAGCGGCAAATAGTAACGCGGGTAAAGCAGCGGCGCAGTGGTGATAAAGATCAGCAAAATACCGGCTACAGTCAGGCCCAAACTGAGCCGATCCGGCAAAAAGGCCACCGCCGCCCCGGTCAGAATCGCCAGGGCCAAGGCAGTCACGCTCAACAGCCGGTGGGGCTGCTGGACAAAGGCAATCAGCGGCAGGCGGTCCCAGATACTAACAGAAAGGGGGAGCATCATGAAAAGGGCAGCGGCCAGGGTGACAGCAGCAAAGAGCAGGGGAGCAGGGGAGCAGGGGAGCAGGGGAGCATCCCCTTGAGTTCCCTTGAGTTCCCTTGAGTTCCTCCATACCAGAAAAGAGGCCGAAAGACCCACAGCCGCCAGCCCCACCTGAGCGAGGCCGAGGGTGAGGGGGTCGGTGGGGTTGAGCAGGCCGGTGTTGGCCGGAGCAGGCAAAGAAAAAAGCTGGCTGAGGCTGACAAAGTTGGAATGGTAGTCGAAGTCGGGCGGGGTGATGACTCGCTGAAGTTGGGCAAAGTCTCGTTCCAGCATCGCCGGCAGCCAGAAGAAGGCGGCCAGGGCCAGGCCAAGGGTGAGGGCGAGGCCGACCCGGAGTGGGACGTGAGGCGTGAGGCGTGAGGCGTGAGGCGTGAAAAACAGTTCTAAGACTAGATAAAAGAACAGCAGGGGGAGAAAGAACAGGTTGGAGATGTTGTGCATGAGCAGGGCTGCGCCGCAGAGCAGGGCGGCCAGGGGCAGGTAAAGCGGGCTGCGGGTGTGGATCAAGCGGCCAAAAGCCCAGAAAACAAAAGGGAACACGGCTCCGGCCCAGGCAACCGGCAAACTGCCCCGCGAGAAGAGATTGAACAATCCGTAGGGAGCATAAACATAGGCCATCCCCGCCAGCACCCCAGCGCGCGGGCCAAACCACTCTTTGACAAGTAAGTAAACGCCCGCAGCAGCCAGCAGCAAAGCCAGCGCCGCCGAACTGTTGAAGGCGGCCACGGCATCAAGCCCCAGCAGGCGCAGACCTTCGGCCAGATAATAGGAGAGAGGGGCATAGTAAACAAAGAGAGGCAGGCCGTAGCCGTAGGCCAAATCGGGCAGCCAGCGAGAAAAGAAAACGCCCTGGCCCATCAAATGATCCAGGGCGACCAGCCGGTACAGATGCAGCAGGCCGTCGGCGCTGCGGGTAAGGGTGGGTTGCAGCAGCGGCGTGACTGCCGGGAGGGTGAGCAGCCAGAGTAAAAGCAGAGAATGGAAGATAGAAGATAGAGGATAGAGGATAGAAGATAGAAGATAGAGGATAGTATTTTTAAGGCCTTTCTTACTATCTTCCATCTACTATCTTCTATCTACAAGCTTCGATCTACTAATTCTTCGGCATGGATTGGAGGGCGTAGTAGGCCGGCGCGGCGGTGAGTTCTGGATAAGTAGGATAGACAATGCTCCAATAGGTTTGCTCGTCTTGCAAAGTCCACTGCGGGTTGGCCACGTAAATCAGGCTCATCACCCCAATCCAGGGCTGCCAGTTGGCCTTGGCATACTCATAGGCACGCACAAAGTATTGGGCCTGCTGTTCGGGGCTGACGGCATGCCATTTGTAGGGCGAGTCGGGCCGGGGATCAATGGTCCAGCCAAATTCCAGCAGGACCACTTTTTTGTCAGCATCGCCGTTGTTGACCATAATCGCCCGTACATCTTCCACGTGGCGGAAACAGTAGACCCGGCGCAGTTCTTCGGGCACGTTGTTCTCCGGCTTGAAATCGCCGGGATTAGCCAGGCCCGGCGTGCGGGCTACCTCCGCCGGATCGGTTTCGGGAGGCGAAGCAAAACCAGCGCCGTGTGCGCCCAGGGCGTCAAAATAAGGTTTGGCCCCGGCATCGTACATCCCCTGGATAAAGTGGGTGTCGGGCCGGGCCACATCGTCGTTGCGGGTGGTGGGAGCCAGGCCGGCGCTGATGATAATCGGATAGGGGTCAATCGCTTTGATGGTCTGATAGGCGATTTTGAGCATTTCAGTGTATTCGACCGGGCTGGGCGGACGGTTGCCCCACTCTCGGGCCAGGTTTGGCTCGTTCCAAATCTGGTAAGCATCCACCCGCCCCTTGTAGCGAGTCGCCACTGCTGCTGCAAAATCGGCAAAATCTTGCATGTTGGTCGGCGGCCCCACTTCCGGGTAACCGCCGCCGGCCCAGGCCGGCTGAACCCCTAAACGGGCAATCACTTTGAGGCCATGCGCATCAATCTGGTCCATCACCCGGTCGGTGCGGCTCCAATCGAAAGCCCCTTTGCCGGAGCCTTCGATTTCGCGCCAGGCAAACTCTTGCTTCACCCAGCGAAAACCGGCATCCTGAACCAGCTTCAAATCGCGGTCGGCAATCTCTTCTTGCCAGAAGAGAAAAACCTGCATGCTGTAATCAGGCGAAGTCATCGTTACCGGGACGGTGTTGAGCGGCGCATTGGCCACCGGCTGGGCGGCAGGGGCCGCAGTGGGCGGCGGGGCGGTAGGTTCTTCGGTCGCCGGTGCAGCCGCTTCGGTGGTTGAAACAGGCGCTATTGTCGCCACCGTAGGGGTGGGCGGGTCAACAGGTTGTTGGGCTACAGGGGTAGGCGAAGGAGCCGGAGTTGGTGGAGCGGTGGGCGTTTCTTCGGTCGAGGTTCCTTCGGAAAAACGTACCACCTCATAAGTCGGCGTCGGTGTACCCTTTTTCGGGGGGGTGGGTTGGTATATAAAAATGGCGTAAACGGCAAACAACGCCGCGCAAACCAGGGCGATGGCAACGGCTCCGCCGCCCACAATGGGCAGTAAAAGTAAAAAGTTAAATCCCTTCTTTTCGGGCTGGAGATCTCTCTGTGAATACATACGCTAAACCTTTTATTCAAACAAAGGCCCAGGGCTGAACTGTGACTTTCCGGATGCTTACGGAAAGTTTTAAGTCTGGCCCCAGGCCAAATTTCACCAACTCATTTTTACCAGTTACTTGGGCATCGTCGCCAGGGCGTTGTAGGCCGGGGTATTGAGGATGCCAAAGTTAGCCAGCTCAGTTCCGGCGGCAGTTCCCAGAGGAACGCAGAGCCAACCTCTCTCTATTTTTAGCAGTAAGCTATTAATAAGAATGAACAATTTTATCATGATGATTAGGGGAAGGCAAAATAAAAGGTTTTCCTTTTTATAAGTAGTTTCCAAAACTAAGTTGTCATTTTTTTAGGGTTTTTACAGTCAGCATTGCCAAACAAATGTTACAAGTTAATTGTGAAAACTACTTATATACTGGTTAAGGATGAAAAATGATATTTTTTTGGCGCTTTTCTCTCGGGAAAATATGTCAGTTTCTTCCCTAAGTGCAATTGCATAAATCTTTAGGGGGTCTTCTCTTTATACATCCCCGAAGAACTTTTGTGTTTGCACTTAGACGAGTATAAAACCTTTGTTCGCTCATATAGGTAAATAGGTGAAATGAGGTAACATCAGCGTTCTCAAGAAGTCAGGAGTGACCCGTTTGAGATTATGAGACCACTCAAACATGGCCACATACTGAGCCAGGTTTTTTTGTGAACGCCGCGAAAGGGCCGCAGAAAGTTACGCAAGCCGGTCCAGATGCCTGCCATGGTGTTGCAATGGACTTCCCGGATGCCATCGCCATCGTCGTCACGAGCCCATTCTTTCTGAGAGTGACAGACCGTGCCGTGCCCCCGACCTGTCCCGGCCACCCGATTGTAGGCATTGCTCTCATCCGTGTACAGGGTGGTGGTTGGCTCGGTCTTGTGTTCGACCTCGGGCTCAATGGTGTCTTGGGTGGTATCAGCGCAGACATCCAGTCGAATTTGACCACTTTCACGCCCGACCACCCCCAAAACCGGCGGACGGTCATTGGCCATCGTCCCTTTACCGGGTCGTTTGTTGGCCCGGCGGCGGGGTGGGTCATCAGGATCACGATGTTTGGCGCCCTTTTCGCCCGCATTCTGGAACATTTCATCGGCTTCTGTCTCCTCGTCGGCCAGAACTGTGTCCGGTTTATGTGCCAGCGCCAATTTTTGGATCCGATGCCGGCGTTCCAACAGGCTACCGTAGTCCACTTCCAGTTCATCAGCTAAGTGGAGGGTGGGGGTGCCTTGAGCCACCCCGCGCATCACCAACACAATCTTCCGGCAGTCGTAATGGGTTCCTTGCCAGACGGTGTTGGTGAAAATGTTAAAGACCTTGCCACAAATGCGACAACGATACTCAACAATGGGAGCGCGACGGCGGTCATGAGGTTTCTGGTCTGGCGGAAGGGCATGGCCGTCTTTACATTTCATCCCATCAGGATGGAGCGTTTTCAATAGAAAGTTGTAACTTTCTTGCTCATCAAGCAAATCTGTCAGGGGAAAGCGCATGGCCATTGTCTATCTCCTTTTTATGACAATTTATGGTCAGAGTATACCATATTCCCCTTTTCACCTAGAATCCTATATGAGCGCACAATACAGGGGTCGGCTGAAGAAATTATACCTGCTCCCCATTGACCCTTGCAAGTTTGCCTGGTTTTAGATGAGTTTGGCTCACTGCTTGAGCGATCACAGAGCCGTATACACCCACGCCTTCCGCCGACTGACCAGCGTCACCCGCACCCGCCGATAAGCCGGCCCCTCATACCGATCAATCAACTTCAACTCGGCCGGTGTAACCTCAATGACCATCCCTTCCACTACAGCCCCCGCCTCCGGCCTGATGATCGGATAGACGCCGCTGCCCAGGTGAATCAAATCCTTCCTGAAGCCAACCAGCCTATTCGCCTCACCCGGCGCAGTCCGGCCGAAGATTCGCTGCTGGACGAGGGGGTTCATTAATGTGCCGTAGACGAAGAGGGACTCGGTCATCGAAGACTGTTTGCAACCTCAGGGACATAATTAAAACGTGATGCGTGATGCGTGATGCGTGAAATCTTTACGCATCACGCATCACGTATCATCTTCACCGCCGCCTTCGCCAACGAGTCTCCCCCCGCCGGATGCAGCGTTTCAGCCAGATCGGTCAGGGTTGCGCCCATTTCCAATGCCAGCGCCGCTTCACCAATGAGTACCCCAGCCTGCGGCCCGACGATAGTCACGCCCAGCAAAACCTCATTCTCCTGTTCCGCCACCAACTCCACAAAGCCGGTTGAAGGTGATACGTGATACGTGATACGTGATACGTGATACCCGGCTGTTTCAGCTTCGCTGGCGGTCAAGCCGACGGCGGCGACTTCGGGATCGGTTCGGGCGACGCGGGGAATGGCCTGGGGCGCAAATTGGGCCAGTTTTCCGGCGATGTTCTCAGCCGCAACTTTGCCCTGTTTGGCGGCTACATACGCCAGGGGCGGCCCGCCGGTCACATCACCCACCGCATAGATGGCCGGATTGCCGGTCTGCTGGCGGTCATTGACCTGAATAAAGCCGTTGGCGTTGGTTGTTACTTTGGCTTTGTCCAGCCCCAATTGGGTTGTGCGCGGAGTCAACCCGGCGGAAACTATAATCAGACCTGACAGGTCTTCAAGACCTGTCAGGTTTTCAATTTTGACCCCCATCTCTTGCAAACGCGCCTGCACCACTTCCCCCGCCGCCGGGTCGAACTCAGGCAGGAGGCGCTGGCCTGTGGGCAGCAGCACCCGCACCGAAACACCCAATTTGGCAAAAAGGGTCGCCAACTCAGCTGCCAGATAATCTGCCCCGATGAGGGTCAGCGCCGCAGGAAGTTCGGCCAAAGCCAGCGCCTGGACCGGGGTTAAAACCCGCTTGTGGTCAAAGGGCAGGTCAGGCCAGGGCGCAGCCTCACCCCCGACGGCAATCACGGCCTGGTCAAACAGATAACGTTTGGACTCATATTCGCTCTCGACGCGGGCTTCATTTTCGGCCAGAAACCAACCCTGACCTGTCACCACCTCGACCTGATACTGGTCAAGCAGGCGTTTGATTTCAGCACTCAGGGCCTCAACCCGGCTGTTTTTCCACGCCTGAAGCTCGCTCCAATCAAAGGTTGACCCTGTAACCGTAATCCCCGGTTGGCTCCAATGGTTTAGTTGCCAGATTTGTCCGGCAGCTTCCAGCAGGGTCTCAGCGGCCAGACCGCCCGCACGCATCCCGCCGCCGAGAGGGTCAGGATCAACCAGCAAAACTTCTTTGCCCAACTGCGCCGCCCGCAGCGCCGCCGAGCATCCCCCCGGCCCCGCTCCGAGCACCAACACCTCAACATTTGTGGCCAAATCGCCGACAACCATGCGAAAAACTCCAAAAGCACATTAAGATTTAATGTGTTGCGTCTTGCATAAGATAAACGGAAGACGCAACACGTTCTTCACGGTTCCAACGTCCGTAGAATGGCCCGTGCTATCCGGTCGGGGTTGGGCAGAATGGCGTCTTCCAGCTTGGGGACGGGAAAAGGGGTGTCCGGCCCGGTGACGCGCTCGACGGGTTTGAGCAGCGAGTACAGGCAGTGCTCGTTGATCAGGGCAATCACCTCAGCCCCCACGCCGCCGGTGCGCGGCGCTTCGTGGACAATCACCGCCCGCCCGGTTTTGCCCACCGAGGCCGCAATCGCCGCCTCGTCCAGGGGGGCAATGGTGCGCAGATCTATGACCTCAACCGTAGCGCCGCTGGCCTGTTCAACTTGGGCAGCGGCCTGGAGGGCCCCCCCCACCATCGCCCCATAGGCCATCACGGTTACATCACTGCCTTCTTTGACCACCGCCGCCTGACCAATTGGCACGGTATACCGTTCAGCAGGCACGTCCTGCCGCACCGAGCGATAAAGCTTCATAGGCTCCAGCAGCAGCACCGGGTCCGGGTCGTCAACGGCGGCATGGAGCAGCCCCTTGGCGTCGTAGGGATTGGAGGGCATCACCACCTTGATGCCCTGCATATGCAGATAATAAGCCTCGACGCCGTCCGAGTGCATCTCCGGGGGGCGCACCCCGCCGCCCGTTGGCGTGCGAATGACCAGCGGCACATTGAATACTCCGCCGGAGCGGTAGCGCATGCGTGTGACCTGGGTGGCAATCTGGTTGAAAGCGGGAAAGGTGAACGGAGCAAATTGAATCTCAACAATGGGCCGCAGGCCATACAGGGCCATACCTACCGCCGTGCCGATGATTCCCGATTCGGCCAGCGGTGTGTCAAACACCCGCTCCTCGCCAAACTGGGCCTGCAAGCCATCGGTCACGCGAAAAACGCCGCCGTTTTTGCCCACATCCTCACCAAAAATCAAGACGCGCTCATCCCGTTCCAATTCCAAAGCCAGAGCATTGTTGAGAGCTTGTACCATGGTCCAGTTGGGCATAATCGTTCCTCTAATGTAACTGCTCAGCCCCCATGTCATTTCGAGGCCGTAGGCCGAGAAATCTCACATCGCTACCTAGGCGTCAGAGATTTCTCCCTTCGGTCGAAATGACATGCCTGAGTAGTACGAATCATTAACAATTCACAATTGACTATTCACTATTCACAATTTCTTCCAGTATTTCCGCTTGCTGGCGTAATAATTGAGGGGTGGGCTGGCTCAGAGCTAAATCAAAGTGGCGGCGTGGGTCGGGTGGAGGGAGGGACTCGTACTCGGCCAGGACGGCCTGAAACTCCGCGCCGACGGCTTCGTGCAGCTCCTCATCGGCCAGGTCGGTCAGCCAGCGGCGATCCATTAAAAATTTGCGAAACCGGAGCAGCGGGTCGCGCTCGGTCCATTCTTGCAGTTCGGCTGCGGGGCGATACTTGGTCGGGTCGTCGGCGGTGGTGTGCGCGCCCATGCGATAGGTCAGCAGTTCGACCAGGCTCGGCCCTTGGCCGGTTCTGGCCCTCGCAACGCAGTCAGAAATCATTTGGTAGACAGCCAGCACGTCGTTACCGTCAACCAGGTAGCCGGGCATACCAAAACCGGGGCCGCGCTGAGCCAGCGTCGTCGCCGCCGACTGTTTTTGCCGTGGAACCGAGATGGCCCAGCCGTTGTTTTCCACCACAATCACCACGGGCGCTTTGAACACAGCAGCAAAATTGAGGGCCTCGTTAAAATCCCCCTCCGAGGTCGCGCCATCGCCGCACACGCCGAGGACCACGTGCGGTTCGCGCTTGTACTTCATGGCCATCGCAATGCCGACGGCGTGCAGCATTTGTGTCCCTAGCACAATTTGAAAAGGCAAACAACCGGCTTCAACCGAGTAACCTTCAGGGATGTGGCCGCCCCAATGTTTGAGTTGGGCCAGCAGCGGCACACCTTTGACCATGTAAGCCAGGCTCTCGCGATAAGAGCCAAGCAGCCAATCGCCCGGCTGCAAGGCCGCCGCTCGACCCACACAGGCCGCCTCCTGACCCGTTGCCGCCGCAAACGTCCCCATCCGGCCCTGCCGCTGCAACGCCGTCATCCGCTCCGAGAAGACGCGCCCAAAAACCATCCAGCGGTAGAGATAGAGCATCTTTTCGGCGGGCAAATCGGGCACATCGGCTACTACCTGCCCTTCAGGGTTGATGATTTGGTAGATTTCGTCAGGTGTCGTCGTTGACATCAAACTGCTCCTCCTTGACTGATTAAAACGTGTTGCGTCTTGCGTGTTCCGTCAAGTACATGTGTCACGCATCACGTATCACGCCTCACTCCCCCCTCACCAACCTCACATGCCTGAACTGAAAATCACTCCACACATAGTCGTCGTGCTGGGTGTCTGGGGCCAGGCGGACAGTGACTAAGGTGAGTTCATTGTAGCCGGGGCGTAACAATGAAGCCGGCACGGAGCGCTGCACGGTCATCCAGCGACGGGTAAAATCTTGCTGGGGCAGGTTGGGCAAAAGAGGCGTGCCGTTGATTTGAACCTGATTGCCCATCTCGTTTTGCTGCATCAATTCCAGCAGCAGCGTCCACTCCGCTGCGCCAGGATCGGCCACGTAAAAACCGCCGGTCCAGGTGAGGCTGGGTTTGCGCCCGGCGTAAAGCGGCCACCACGGCGGCTTGACGTCGGTATCACCCAGGTGAATAATGGCATCATCGGCCAGGATGCTGACCGTGTCGGACGGCATTTTCTGTATCGCCGGCCCGCTACGCTCGCTTCCCCGGGTCACGGCCTGCCGCCAGGCTTCATAGACTAGGCGCGGCTGGCCGTCGAGATCAAGCAGGCTGTAACCGCCAAAAGGATCCCCGGGAGTAGGGCGAGACAAATTCCAAACGGTGACAAGCTGCACCCAGGGCCACTCCTGGCGAATTATCTCCAATCCAGCCACCAGATACTCAGCCTGCTGCTCCGGGCTGACCCGAATATCGGCCTGTTCGGGCGGCGGCTCAACCGTCCAGCCCATCTCGGTAATCCAGACCGGCTTGGCCCGGTCGCCATTCTCTTCCATAATCCGGCGCAGTTCGGCCAGGCGGCCAAAAGCAGGGTGATTGCTGTCGCTTTCCGGTTCGCCGGGAGACTGGCCGAAACTGTAGGGATGCGCCCCCAAGACATCAAAATAGGCCCCGGCCCCAGCTCGATACATTTCCCGCAGGAACAAACGTTCATCCATGGCCTGGGCGTTGTGGCTGTTGGTGGGGGCCAGCCCGGCAGCGACCACCAAAGCGGCGGGGTCGCCGGCTTTAATAGCCTCGTATCCCACCCGCAGCAGTTCAGTAAAAGCTGCCGGATCGGGCGGCTGCCCCCCCCACTCGATAGCCAAGTTTGGCTCATTCCAGACAATGTAAGCTCGGACTCGCCCCCGGTAACGCTCGGCCACCCGCTGCGCAAAATCTCGGTAATCTTCCAGCTTGTCAGGCGGCGCGTTCAAGGCCAGCTCAACCCGGCTGGCCCAGGCCGGGTGCTGGTCGAGCCGCACAATTAAATCCAGCCCATAATATTCCGCCCCGGCTACAATTTGGTCGGTTGCTTCCCAGTGGAATTGGTCCTGGGTCGGCTCGACCTCCCGCCAGGGAAAAACCTGCACCAGGGTGTCAAACTCTGCCGTCTGAGCCAACGCCAGTAGCTCATCATCAGGGCGAATGGTATGTACTGCCAGACGCAGAGGGGGTGGAGATGCGGCAGCACAGCCAAGCAGCAGCCAGATGAACAAAGCGTAAAGCGTGAGGCGTGATACGCCGCTAGGGGGCCTTCGGCTCTGGTGCGTAAAACGTGATGCGTGATGCGTGATGCGTGATGCTTCAAACATGAAACGTGAAACGTGAAACCTGTAACCTTCTCTCCTGCACCCCTGCGCCTCTGCACCCCTGCTCATTTCTTCACCCCCGCCCAAACACCGCTGGCAGCAGCGATGAATAGTTCACCGCTCGGCCCCCAGGCCATTTCCTCGACAACATCGCCGGTCAAGTCAGCCGGGCCAATGGGCTGCCAGGTATAGCCCCAATCTACCGATTGATAAACTCCCTGATAGGCCGTTCCGGCGTAGAGCCGGCCTGGGTCACGCCGGTCGGCCAGTAACGCCGTGACCGAAATATTTTCCAGGCCACGACCCCACATTTCGCCCGCTTCGCGTCGCCTCCTCGCCTCCTCGCCTCCTCCCTGCACCCTGATCCCTCCATCCAGACTGCGATACACGCCCCGCGTCGTTCCAATATAGAGGACCGAACTGCCCGCAGTACCGGGCGGGGCCGGTTGAGCCAGTAAAGCCAGGATGGTCTGATCGGCCAGAACCGGCGCAACCAGCCGCCAGGTCTGGCCGTCGTAGCTGCGATAGAGGCCGGTATCACTGCCAACATAAACATAGGGTTTGTGGGGGTCCACGGCAATGCTGACCGCTTCCGTCGTGTCGCCCATCCCTGCCCAGCGAGCCTGCCAGAACTGCCCGCCATTGCGTGTTTCATAAACTCGTTCCCAGGCCGCCAGATGATAAACCCGGTCGCCGTCGTTGGGGTCAACCACTACCGCCGGAACGCCCACCCCCAGCGTCGGCAAACGCTCCCACCGAATTCCCCCGTCATTACTGCGATACAGACCATCGCCGCTGCTTCCGGCGTACAGCACTTGCGGCTTGGATAAGTCCGCTGCCAGAGAGGTGATGCCGCCCGGTGGAAACTCGGCGGGTGCGGCCAGCCAGCGGCGGCTGTCAGGCTGCCAGCGAAAGAGACCCGTCCGGCCGCCTAACCATAGTTCATTTTCAGCCGCCAGCAGCGAGGTAGCATTGGGCTGGCCCAGGGTTGGGGTGAGATAATGCCAGCTTTCACCATCGTCATCGCTGCCGTAGAGTCCGGTCCAGGTAGCAGCCAGCAGCCGCTTGGGGACGATAGCCAAATCGAGTATCCCCATCCCTTTGGGCAAACCGGCGCTGCTTTCGAGCCAGGAGTCGCCGTTATCCCGGCTGTAGTACAGCCGCCCCTGCCCGGTGCCGGCCCCCAGGGTTCCATCTGCTCCCCATAACAGCGAAACAATCAACTCTTGCGCCCAGGCTACCGGGAGGGTATGCCAGGTCTGACCGCCATCGTGGGTCCGCATCAGCCGGTCGCGCAGGCTGGCAACCGCCAGTTGGGGCCTGGCCGGATTAAACGCCAGATTAGACCCATAAGTACCGGCATAAGTGTTGACCCAGGTCTGGCCGCTATCCTGGCTGGCAAACACCCCTCGACCGGCTGTACCGGCATAGATATACCGTCCATCCGGCGAAACCGCCAGCGACAGCACCCCCGCCGAAGCCAGGAGTTCATTCTCTGCTTCTGGTTCCGCTAGCGCCGATGAAAGTCCTCCTGCTTTGACAGGGGGTATAACAGGCGCGGCCAATGACTCCCATCCCGCCGCCGTCTGGACGTAAACACCGGCGCTGTCCAGCCCGGCATAGATGCGCCCGTTGGCGTCGCTGGCCAGGGATAGGACCGGCATAGCAGGCAGGCCGTTATCGATCTTTTGCCAGGTCAGGCCGCCATCAGTGCTTTGCAACAGCCCGGCGCGGGTGGCTGCCCAAACCTCCCCGGCTTTTCCTCCCGTTGCGGGGGGTAAAACCAGCACATCAAAAACCGGATTATCCGGTGATCCAGCCTCTATCACTGTCCAGGTTTGGCCGCCATCTTCGCTGCGGGCCAGGCCACTAGGGGTGTAAGAGCCAAGCCACAGCCGGTTGGCGTTGGTAGGATCGGGGGCGACGGCCAGACTGATACTCTGGCGCGGCAGACCAGCTTCGACCCGTTCCCACTGCCACTGCGGAGCCGGGCTGGTCTGGCAGGCAGCCAGAAGCAGCGTAAGGTATAGACAGGTGAATATTTTCATGAGTTCTAACTTTGGGCCATATACCTTGTATTTTATGATTTTGCCGGGATGATACAAGTCTAAGAACAGGCTAGGGAAACCCAACATACAATATACATAGCTACTACATAGCTGCTACGTCACTGGTACAACGCGGTGTAAATGACCCTACAGATCGTAGTAACGACTTTAGTCGTTTTGGGCGGGTTAAGCGACTGAAGTCGCCACTACAAGCTATAGACTTACTTCCGTCCAAGTGTACTAGGCAATTATTTTACAAAAGATATTACGTCCAGGTGAGGCATGTATTACAGAGGCAGGACTTTCCTTGATCCTGGTGGTGTGATTCTTTGGGGCCGATTGGAGATGCGGTGAGTAGCCTCCTGAGTAGCAGCGGAACAAAGTGGAGCAGCGTATCGAAGGGCGTTGCCTGGTGAGTAGTTACGAATTCCCAATCCCCTCTTATTGATGCTACAATACCCAAAATGCAATAACCCTAGATTGAGTATTATCAATACGAAATGTAAAATGGGGCGATGAGATGAGGATACAAAGGAGCTTTCGCCTCATCGCCTCATGTCTCACCGCGTCTTATCTTTTGAGGAGAGTTTTATGTCCACCGAACCTACCACTGCTTCGTTTGACACGCTCGGTCTGAGCGAACCGCTGCGACAGGCGATTAACGATGTCGGCTATGAAGCGCCGACGCCGATCCAGGTTAAAACCATTCCGCTGCTGCTGGCCGGGCGGGATGTCATCGGCCAGGCGCAGACCGGTACCGGCAAAACGGCGGCGTTTGCCCTGCCCATCCTACAAAAACTCGACTTGAAGCAAAATGCAGTCCAGGCCCTTATTTTGACCCCCACCCGCGAACTGGCGATTCAGGTCGCCGAAGCTATCCACGTGTATGCCAAACGGCTGAAAAAGGTGCGGGTGCTGCCCATTTACGGCGGCCAATCTATCGGCCAGCAGCTTCGCCACCTGGAAAGTGGGGTGCATATCGTGGTCGGCACGCCGGGGCGGGTGATGGACCATCTACGCCGGGACACGCTTAATTTCGACTCGTTAAAAATGGTGGTGCTGGACGAGGCCGACGAGATGCTGCGCATGGGCTTTATCGAAGATGTCGAGTGGATTCTGGCCCAGGCCCCCGACAGCCTGCAAACGGCTCTCTTTTCGGCCACTATGCCGCCCGAAATCCGCCGCGTGGCCGACCGTTATCTCCGCAACCCGGCTACAGTGGAAATCGAGCACAAGTCGCTGGCGGTACCGACGGTGACGCAGCGCTACCTGAACGTGTTAGAGAAGCAAAAGCTGGATGTGCTCTCGCACGTGCTGGAGACCGAAACCGAGCCGGGCGAGGCCGTGCTTATCTTTGCCCGGACCAAGGTGGGCGCGGCGGAAGTGGCCGAAAAGCTCCAGGCGCGGGGCTACGCCGTCGAGCCGATGCACGGCGATATGAGCCAGGCCCAGCGGGAGAATGTCATCCGCCGCCTGCGTAACGGGCAGGTCGAGATGGTTGTCGCCACCGACGTGGCGGCGCGAGGGCTGGATGTCGAGCGGATTGGTTTTGTGATCAATTACGATATCCCCTACGATATGGAAGCTTACGTCCACCGCATCGGGCGGACAGGGCGGGCAGGCCGCGCCGGCAAAACCGTGCTCTTTGTGACCCCGCGCGAACAGCGCCTCATGCGCAACATCGAGCAGTACGTCAAGCAGCGAATCGAGCCGATGAAAGCGCCAACCCGCGCCCATGTGGCCGCCCGGCGGATCGCCCTGTTCAAGGAGCGCATTCTACAAACATTGGCCGATGAGGATTTGGACCTGTACCTGTCGCTGGTGGAGGAATTGGCCGAGGAGAGCGGCCGTGACATCGCCGAGATTGCCGCCGCCGCAGCACGCCTGGCGCGAGAGGATAAGCCACTGGTGGTTGATTTGGAGCCGGAGCCGGAAGTGGTGGCCCAGCCGGAGGAGGGCATGGTCCGCTTCTTTATCGAGGCGGGCCGGCGCAACGGCGTTCGTCCCGGCGATATTGTCGGCGCGATTGCCAACGAGGCCGGCGTGCCCGGTCAAGCCATTGGGGCGATTGACATTTATGACCGCTTTACCTTTGTGGATGTGCCCGGTCAGTACCGGGAGCAGGTGTTGGCCGGCATGCGCGGCGTGGCGATTCGCAACCGTGAGGCCAATATCCGTATCGCCATGCCCCGCGATGAAGCAGCAACCCCTTCAGCAAAGAAGGATCGAGGCGGTAAACGCAAAAACATTTATCGGGGCAAGAAAGGGAGCAAGAAGTTATCCCGGGGAAACTATTGAATAACCATCAACCCCAAATGAGTCTCAAAAGGCTCAAAATCGCGGTCACTGTGGAGTAAAGAAAAACCTTGTTCAATCACAAACGTGGCGATGAGACAATCTATTGTCTTACGCACCGTAATTCCCTGCTGGCGCAAGCGGCGAAAATTCTCGGCGCTTTTGATAGCTATCTCCGTACCGCCCATAAGATGGATGGGAAATTGAAGTAGCGCTTGCCGCGCTGCCTCAAAATCTCGTTGGCTGCGATAACCTTGAAGAACTTCGCAGAGGATAATATCGCCGAGGCCAATGTTCTGTTGGCCCAAAGCAGCATCCAACATGTCGGTTTGAGGCGTACGGGTTCCGTTGAAATAATCAATCCATACGGACGAGTCAACGATCCACACTGATTAACCGTCCTTCGCGCATTTCGTTTAAATCCCCTTCCCAGTGAAGCTGACCGCGTAGTTGACGTACACCTTCCTGGTTTTTTAACCGGATCAGGGTCCGCAGCGCTTCTTCGATCACTGCCTTTTTTGTTGCCAGGCCGCTACTCGCCATCGCTTGAGTCATCAACTCGTCATCTATGACAACGTTGGTTCGCATATTACCTCCCTGTCTGTGGATGTGTATATTTTACCTCTTTCATGTGTATAGAACAAATCTTCTGACCTCGTTAGATCCAAATTTGAGCAGCCAGCACGCCCACGTGCGGCACGCTACGCAGACGGCACGGGGCGTGCCTCACTCCTCTACATCCTCCGCAGCGCCGCCTGCGCGGCGTGATAACCGCACATCCCATGCACGCCGCCGCCCGGCGGGGTGGACGATGAACACAGATAAAACCCTTTGACCGGCGTCGAGTAGGGAATCCACCGGGCCACAGGTCGGGTGAAAAGCTGCCCAAAATCCTGCACTCCGCCGTTAATGTCCCCGCCGATGTAGTTAGGATTGTACTGCTCCAGGCTGGCCGGACTCAGGACGTGGCGGGCCAAAATACGTTCCCGAAAGCCGGGGGCAAAGCGCTCGATTTGGCTCTCGATGCGGGCGGTCATGTCAGATGGTGAGCCATGAGGAACGTGGCAGTAGGCCCAGACCGTATGCTTGCCGGCCGGGGCGCGGGTGGAATCAAATAGGCTTTGTTGGACGACCAGCACAAACGGTTTTTCTGCCGGAGGGCCGTGCCACATAGCCCGCTCGCTGGCGGCAACTTCGGGCAGCGAGCCGCCCACATGGACCGTGCCGGCCCGCAGACACTCGCCTGCCCGCCAGGGGATGGGGCCATCGAGGGCAAAATCCACCTTGAAGACGCCGGGGCCGTAACGATACCTTTCCAGTTGGCGGCGGTAACCGGCCGGCAGGCGATCCCTGGCCAGACGCAGAAATTGGCGCGGCGTCAGGTCAAACAGGATGGCGCGAGCCGGCGGCAGCGCGTCCAGCGACTCGACCGGGCTGTTGGTCATAATCTCTCCCCCCAACGATTGAAAATAAGCAGCCAGAGCGTTAGCCAGGCGCTGCGACCCGCCTTTGGGCAGCGGCCAGCCGAGGGCGTGGCCTAAAATACCGAGCACCAGCCCAAACGAGGCGGTTGGTAGTTTCTCCAGGGGCATAATCGAATGGGCGGCCAACCCGGCAAAAAGGGCGCGGGCGCGCTCGCCTTTGAAGCGGCTTTCGGCCAGGCCGCGAGCGGAGCGGAGGGCGCTCCAGCCAAAACGGGCCAGAGCCAGCGGATGGCGCGGGGGAAATGGAAACGGACCCAGCAGGTCTGCGACCAGTTTATCCCAATCAGCCACCAGGGGGGCCATCAGCCGGCGGTAGGCCTCAGCATCCGGGCCGAGCGTTTGGCCGGTGGTTTCAATGGACCTTTCCAGCACGGCAGCGGTCCCATCGTCGAGAGGGTGAGCCAGCGGCGCGGGCGGGAAAACCCACTCCAGGCCGTAATCGGCCAGGGGCAGGCGGCGAAAAAAAGGCGAGCCAACCCCCAGGGGGTGGATGGCCGAACAAATATCGTGAATAAAGCCGGGCAAAGTCAACTCTGCCGAGCGCATGCCGCCGCCAACGGTTGCTTTGGCCTCGAGGAGCAGAGTCGAGCAGCCGGCCTGGGCCAGGGTAATCGCTGCGGCCAGGCCGTTGGGTCCAGAGCCGATCACAATCGCATCATAAAGGAAATTTTTAGCTATAGAGATTTTAGCCATCGAATATCCGAGAGATTTTTTTTCTTATACTTGGCCCCTTTGTCAAGACCACGAATCGAGAAAAATAAGGTGGACTTTTAACAAAGCAATGACAAGCTTAACAACCAAAATGAACCTCAACCGGCGTGCGATAACCTAAACTTTGATGCAAGCGTTCGTTATTGTAGAAAGTAAAGTAACGGGTTAAGCCAGTGATGAGGGCCGGTACAGTAGGGTAAGCCTTCAGGTAAATGTCTTCGTACTTGACCGTGCGCCACAACCGTTCGACAAAGATGTTATCCAAGGCCCGACCTCGACCATCCATGCTGATCCGAATCTGGGCCGCTTCCAGCAGACCGGTAAAAGCCAACGAGGTGAATTGAGCGCCCTGGTCGGTGTTGAA
>JAKLJP010000099.1 GCA_023151115.1 Anaerolineae bacterium | reverse complement strand
TTTACCCCTCCACAAGTTTGGTAGATTATACTTCAATCCACCTTAGCTCGTGGTCCAGTTTTTGGGGCCAATTATATAACTCAAGAAGGTAAGAGGCGAACGTGGCCGGAGAAAAAATATTAATTATTAACTCGAATGCCGAGTTGATTGAAAGTATTGCTGAAGAGACTTTGGTCCCCCACGGGTTTAAACCCCTGTTGGCTTATAGTCAGAATGAAGGGGTTAAATTGGCAGTGGCTAAATCACCCCAACTTCTGCTGTTACATATGTCGCCGGATGCGGCGGTTCAACTGCTACAACGCATTGCTCAAACAGGCCGTCTCATCCCAACAATTTTAATGGTAGAACAGTCTTCAAGTGCTATTCCGATTGAACTACTGCGATTAAGGGTCCAAGATTACGTGACCGAACCTTTTGCCGGCGAAGAAATATTGCAAGCCATCCGCCGAGTGTTGGCACGTGAAGCTCAATCCATCAATTATCAAAAACTTACAGAAGATTTGACTAGCTTTAGCCACACTTTAGAGCAGCAGGCCAAAGAATTTGGCTCAATCTTGGCTACCAGTGGAACCTCAGCCCCCCTGGAAGACCTGGATTCGGTGCTTAACCGGGTGGCCGAAGCGGCTGTATCCGTTACCGGAGCAGACACGGGCTACCTATTCATATTAGATGAAAAAACCGATATTCTGTGTCTGCGGGCAGCCCAAAATTTAGGCAAGAGCCAAGCTGAGGCTTTTGTAACGCTGTCTGAAGACAGTATGGCTCGATCTGTTCTGCGTTCTGGCAAGCCTATTTTATTGAGTGGAACTAACGGACAATATCTTGAACTCAAAACGGGTTATCCCGTTAAATCGTTGCTCAATGTGCCGTTGAAAGTGGATGAAAAAGTAATTGGGGTTTTAGGGGTAGATAATCAAACCTCAAATACTCGCTTTTCTTTGATAGACCTGCGACGATTGAGCGAACTGGCCGAAATGGCGGCTACTGCGGTAGTTAATGCCCGTCAGTATACTGAGGCGCGCAATGAAATTGGCCGTCACTTTGAAGAAGTGGCAACTTTACAGGCCATTGCCAGTCAACTGAGCGGTATTACCGATTTTGATACGGGTTCTCAATTAGCACTCTCACTGGCGCTCAATGCTACCAACGCGGAAGTGGGTGTTTTAGCCTGGAATGAGGGTGGTCAGCCTGGGCCTACCCGTTATGTTACCCAGGGAAATATTCATAATTTTGCCGTAGATAAATCTCAGGACTCAGACGCCCCACGCTGGTGGGATGAACAAACTATTCAAGAAGTGATTAAAACGGGACAACCGGCCCTTAGCTATGATATGTGGCATCGTAGTAACGGCAAAAGTAATGGGCATAACCAAAATTATACCCGCTCTCGGTTGATTGTGCCGATGCGCCGGGGTAACAAGGTGATGGGCGCTATTAATCTTGAAAGCGCTCAGCCGAATGCCTTCAATCAGGAGGATTTGAAGTTTGTCACCAGCGTGGCCGATCAAATGGTTATTGCTCTGGAGAGCGCATTACTGCAAGAGCGAGCAGCGGCGGAGCAGGAACGTCTGACAATGATGATGGAGGCGGTGGATAACGGCGTCTGGCTGGTAGATACGGACTTGCGTCTGATAGCCCAAAACGAGGCCGCCGCCCAAATGCTCGGTTGGTCTGAAGCTGAAGTGGTGGGCCGCTCCGCTTGCGAATTTGAAGCAGCCTACGACGATGGAGCGACTTTACCGGGCCTGTGTGAATTGTTGAATCAGGCTATTGAAAATCACCAACAGGTTTCTGGCAGCGAGTGTATCAAGCTGGCCAAGAAAAATGGACTCTCGGTTCCGGTTAAAGTAAAAATTGTGCCGGTCATTCGAGAAGGGAAAGTGATCGGCGCAATTTGTGCCTTTCAACTTTCCAAAAAAGGAGACGAGCATATTCGCTTTGAGTTTGCCAATATGGCCTCGCATCTATTACGCACTCCGCTTACCTCTATTCAAACGGCTGTTGATCTACTACTCAGTTCCGAATTGAATGTGGAAGAGCAGCGAACAATGCTGGATAAACTGCGCGAGCAGAGCCAACGGATGCGAGAATTTGTCAAAGAACTGGTTGAAATGTCACGCTTAGAAGCTGGCATTGTCCGCGTTTTTGCTGAACCGGTCGCCTTATCTCCCTTGATTGACCGGGTGTTAGGCCTGATGCGTTATGAGGAACCCAGCCACGTTTTCAGTCTTGCTGTTGCTGACACTATGCCTATTGTGGCGGCTGACCTGGCAAAGACAGAATTGGTGCTGGTGAATTTATTACGGAGTGGGGTTAGCCGTTGTCCCAACGGCGGACATATTGCTCTTGAAGTTGAAACCAGGGATGATGAGGTGATTATTTCAGTAGTGGATGATGGGGAAGCCATTCCAGTTCCTCAGCTTGACCGAATTTTTGCCCAATTTTACCCCGTAGATAGTACCAATGGGGCGATGATGTCATCTTACAATCTGGGCCTTTACAGTACTAAGCGATTAATTGAGTTACAGAATGGCCGTGTTTGGGTTGAGAGCCAACCCGGTAAGGGGTCACGATTTAGCTTTTCTTTACCTGTGTGGAGGTAACATGCCGACAAAAATCCTACTTATAGATGATGATCCAACAATACTTCAACTCCTAAAGCTTTTTCTTGAAAATGAAGGCTATCAGGTCTTGGTGGCTGAAAGTGGCTCTGCCGGTTTGGAAGTGGCAGCAAAACAAATGCCCGACCTGGTGATTGTGGATTTAATTATGCCTGTCCTGGATGGATTTGAAACGTGCCGCCGCCTGCGCGAGTTGGGTATTCAATCTATTCTGATGATGAGCCACCGGCATGATGAACGGAGTGTGATCCGTTCTCTGGAAATGGGGGCAGATGACTATTTGCGCAAGCCATTTGCAGTACCTATCTTTTTAGCCAAAATTCGTACCCTTTTACGCCGCAATGGCCAAACCGATTACAGCGAGATACCGTTGGTATATGATGATGGTCAACTGTTAATTGATTTGGAGCGGCGTCATGTGGCGGTGCGCGGCGAGTTTGTACAGCTAACTCCCACCGAATTTCGGTTACTCTCGATTTTGCTACGCAATGTAGGCCGAGTTGTCACTCATGATGAATTGATCCGCGAAGTTTGGGGAACTGAAGGCGGAGCTACCATTGCATCCCTCAAGGTCTATATTCATTATCTGCGTAACAAATTGGAGGATCATCCTAAAAAACCTCGTTACCTTCTGGCTGAATGGGGTATTGGTTACCGCCTCCGTGAGCCGAGAGTGCTGAACCAACTGGCCTAAAAAGTAGTAATGCGCTAAAGATAGAGCGTGCGTTTATATTCCTTTGTGTTTCTAAGCCGTCCATGTTACAAGCTGAAATGGCGGTCCTCCACAGGAGTTTTAGATGCAATACTTTTCAAATAAGCGCCGGTTCAGGGCTGATTATTGGTTGAGACAGACAACCGGTAGATAGCCAGGAGCTTGACGTGGGCGGGCAAGCGACTGAGGCCGTGCGCACCCGGTTGGTGGGTCTGGATCAACATGTCGTAATCGTGAAAGTCCCGGTCCCAATCACTAACATCCCGGCGGTGACCGAGCGAAACACCCGAAAGCCGCCGGTCCGTTCGCTGGTCTTAACCGGCCCGAAGCCAGCATTGACAATAGCGTGGGTTCCGCACTCGACCAGATACAGCCCTTTGACCTGAGGAAAGGCACTCGATCCCCACTCACTTTTGTGCCGGCCAAAAGCCACGACGTTAGCCGGGGTATCGGCTACATCTTCAGTCGTGCCATCGATGGTCATCAGTCGCAAGCCAAACAAGAAGGCCCCGAGGACCCATTCCAAGGCGGAGCGGTTGCCCAGGCGGTACTCCTAGGCTGCCGGGGGATACCGGCCAGCGTGGTCAGGCTGTCCAGTTCGATCAGGTTGTTGGCTTTAACGGCTTTGAGTTTGGCTTTGTAGGTCTGGCTGACCCCGGCGGGGTCTTTGTCCAGCCGTTCCAGGGGATAGGGCGGCGCGGTTTCGTAGTGGAGGTGTAAGTCCAGCAGGCGGCGGCCCCACTCGGCCCACTGCCAGAAATCACTATAAAAGGGGATGCGCAGAAATTCGCGCTTGAGGTTGAGTTCGTACTTGTGGTGATAGGCCGGGTCGTGCAGCACGGTGTAGACGTAGTGGAAGATCGCCTCTTTGATGAGAGGTAGCAGGGTATCCGGCAAGGGAGCGGAGGAGTGGAAGAGAAACTTTACCCCTGCCCCCGCTCCCCCGCTTTCGACTTCGTACCGCTAAAATGAGGGTCAAAGTAGAGGTATATTTTAACAAAAGGCCGGTACTGGCTGGTAACAATCCGCTTTTCCTCAAGGTTGTGTTAATTCCCCGCTCCAGATACTTGGTTAACTCCCGATCCCATTTTATTTGGAATCTATCAGGATGGGCAGGGTTGGTGAGCGTTTGTTGATAGATGTCCACAAAGAACTGCATTTTGTCGGCCAGTGTGTCTTTTGAATAATCGTAAACCCATTCGTCACGCTGGGTAGCGACTCCCCCTGAGAATAATTTGAAGACTGCGCCTTGACCTGTGCCTGTTTTAACATCCTTATCCACCAATGGCAGCAAATCATCCATCCCAATCATTTTTAGCCTGATTTATCCAGACGCGGCGTTAGCTGGGAATAATATGGTCAAAGGGTAAATCTTGAAGCCGGTTGTTGCGCAAATAAAGCTGTTTCTTTTTGGCCGAGGCATGGTCGGCGGCTTTGGGATTGTAGGCCCGGTAAAAGCTTTCGTACAGGGCTTTGAGGAATTTCTGCTTTTCCTGGTGGTTGTAAATCTGGGCGGCGCGGGCGTTGATGGTAGCATAGTAGTGGCCCGGCCGGTCGCTGATTTGATGGCGCATGGCCCCGTGATAAAAGGTATTGACCACCTGGCCCAGGCGTTGGGCGATGTTGTTTTCCAGGTGAAATTGGGGGCGTCGAATATCTTGGTAAAGCTGTCCTGGGTCAAGACTGCTGGATGATCATCTCGCGGGCGTCGGCCATGTCAACGGCGGGGTTGATGGCTTCGCGGCAGAGCTGTAGGAACTCTTGGCTGGCCTGCTGGAAGGCCGGGTTGGTTTCGGCCTGCTCGGCGATAATGGCCCGCAGGTCTTCGGCCAGGGCGGGCACTTCCTGGGAGAACTGCTCGATGTAGCGCCTCTCAGTTCGGCAATGATGACGAAATCAAGGCGAGTAGATACCTCCACAGAAGTCATGTCATTCCGACCGGGGGAAGGAATCTTCGTTATCACAGTCTAAAATGTTATAGCGAGCAAGAAGACGCCTACGCTTACGCAGTAGCATTTCCTGTTCGGGGTATTGCAGAATCTTGTGGATAGCCATAGCTTACACCAATCGCATCTTCATCCAGGGGGCCGAGTTGTGAAAGTTAGCTACGGCGCTGCCCGGTGGAACCAGGGCATCGCAGGCGGCGCGGGTGGCCTCATCTAAATGCAGCTCCAGCACCGGCAAAAAATGTTCAAGCTGTTCTAGCGTGCGCGGGCCGATCAAGGGCGCGGTAATGCCGGGTTGGTCCTTGACCCACAACACAGCCAGTTGAGCCGCTGAGATGTTGAGCGTTTTGGCTAAGTTTACAAATTGGTTGCCGACTTCCACGCCTTTGGCATTGACCCGCTCGGCATAGATACCCCCGCGCAGGCTGGCCCGCGAATCCGGCGGCGGCTGGGCGGCGTCGGTATAGCGGCCGGCCAGCATGCCCATGGCCAGCGGCGACCAGGCCAGCAGGCCCAGGCCGTGGGCCTGGCACATGGGAACTAGTTCATTTTCGATGCGCCGGTCAAGCAGATTGTAAGGCGACTGCTCAGAGATAAAACGGGCGTAGCCTTTCAACTCGCTGACCATGAGGCTTTCCATCACCTTCCAGGCCGGCGCGGTTGAACTGCCGATATAACGCACTTTACCCTGCCGTACCAGGTCGGTCAGCGCGCCCAGGGTTTCATCCAGGGGAATGTCGAAGTCAGGCCGGTGAAGCTGGTAAAGGTCAATATAGTCGGTTTGCAGCCGGCGCAGCGAGTCCTCGCACGCCTTGAGCAGATGCAGGCGCGAGTTGCCCCGGTCGTTGGGGCCGGGGCCAACAGGGTAATGGGCCTTGGTGGCAATCAATACTTCGTGGCGGCGCTTATTTTGGGCCAACGCTTTGCCGATAATCCGCTCGCTCTCGCCTTTGGCGTAGCTGTTGCTGGTATCAATCAAGTTGATCCCGGCCTCCAGCGCCCGGTTGATAATCTCGATAGACTCCGCCTCCGGAGTCGGGTTGGCAAAGTTATCGGTTCCCAAACAGAGCGGGGCCACTTTTACCCCGGTACGGCCTAAGGTCCGGTAGTCCATAGTGTCCTCTTGGAAATTTGTCATCCCATTAATTAGCTTTGGAGATTAGAGATTGGAGATTAAACAATCTCCAATCTCTAATCTCCAATCTCCTTATCTGGCTGTATACCCCGCGTCTACGTTTACCATCGCCCCGGTCATATAACTGGCGGCGTCAGAGGCCAGGAAGAGGACAACGCGGGCAATCTCGACCGGCTCGGCCAGGCGGCCCATAGGCACGGTCTCGGCCAGCCGTTGCAGCAGTTCAGGCGTTACCGGCTCATTCCGTTCTGATTGCAGCATAGGAGTGTTGACCTCGCCGGGGCAAACGGCGTTGATCCGGATGCCGTCTTTGACGTGATCCAGGGCCATGGCCCGCGTTATCTGGTGGACCGCCCCTTTGGAGGCGCAGTAAGCCACCACCCCGGTCGCGCCGACCTCGCCCCAGATGGAACCGAAGTTAACAATCGCCCCTTGACCCTGCTGTTTCATCACCGCCACCGCTGCCCGGCTCATATAAAACACCCCGCTGACATTGACATTCAGCACCCGCTGCCACTGCTCATCCGAGGTGTTGAGGGCGTCGGCTCGGACGATGATGCCGGCGGCATTGACCAGCACATCCAGGCGGCCATGCCGTTCCAGGGTGGTCTTAACCGCTTCCTGGCAAAAGGCCGAGTCGTCCACACTGCCCACCAGCGGCGGACCGGCCTTAATTTCGGCGGCCACCTGGGCGGCCAGTTCGCCGTTGCGGTCTACGATAACTACCTGTCCCCCGGCGGCGCTAAACTCGCGGGCCGTCGCCGCGCCCATGCCTGAGGCTGCGCCAGTGATGATGGCAACTTTTCCGGTAAAGTCCATAATAGTTCTCCTAACCTGGACGAGCCAGAACCAAATAGGATTTTTCGCCACGAATTACACGAATTTTCACAAAAAAATTTGGTGTTAATTCGTGCAATTCGTGGCAAAGTTCTTGCTCAAAGGGCAAGGACTCAACTGCTAAGACACTAAAAAATAGTCCGCAGATGACGCAGATGGCTCATGTTCAGAACAAGCGCAACCCAATCTGACCATCGCCCGGAAATTCATTTCCGGGCTACGAAACAACGCCGGGTGAACCCGGCTAAGCCCCGTGAACGGGGCGTTGTTCTGTCGCCCGGCGATTAATCGCCGGGCGACGAGACAAGCGCCTGCACTAGTTCTGGACATGAGCCACGCAGATTACGCAGATATAAAAAAAAAATCTGCGCCATCTGCGTAATCTGTGGATTTTTATTAAGGAGTGGGAAGCTACAGGCTCATAAAACTGCGCTACTCGCACCCGCTGAACGTATGATACCCTAAAGCGAACTCAAAGAAAAACCAGCAGTAACCCGGCGGAGTCTCTTCTCATTCGGGTAGACCCACCGCTTTAGCATACTCGGCAGGTGATTTGCCGACAATAGTTTTGAAATCCTTAATAAAGTGGGCCTGATCGAAATAACCCAGCTTCAGAGCTAACTGCGGCCAATCCTCCACACTCCCTTCGCCCAGATGATCGGCGGCTTCGTGGAGGCGGTAGCGTTGGATAACCCATTTGGGGCTAACCCCGACATAGTGGCTAAAGAGCCGCTGCAGCGTTCTGTTACTCATACTAAACCGGTTGGCCACCTCATCAACTCGGGTAATGGTGGGATTGGCTTTGATCCAGTCTATAATTTGGTTGATCTGCTCGACGGTCTCATCTCGCTCTGGCAGTCTTTGGAAGATAAACTGTTCGGCCAGTTCGACCATTTGGGTTTCGTCATGTAGAGCCAGGATGGCCGCTTCCGGGGGCCGGCTGCCAGCCCCAAAGATGTCCTCCACGCTAAAGGTGCGATTGGTAAAGTGGGAGACAGGCGTTTTGACAAACGGATAAAAAGCGCCCGGCCTGAATTTAATACCTAACACCTGGCCCTGGCCCTCCAGCATCCGAGAGAACTTGCCGGTCATAATCCCCACAATGCGGGTATTCTCTTTTTCAAAGACCAGGTGGATCGAAGGGTGGGGCAGGGTTTCCGACAAATACGGCGCCTGGCCGCGCAGATCCCACCTGACAATCCAATAGTGAGCTACAAAGAAAGCCAGGTTCGGGGACGGGGCGTGCTGCGACAGCTCAAATTTCTGTTGGCCGGCTTTGGGATTTAAGATGCCCTTAGGTGGCTCTACTTTTGGCTTGGCCATGCCTTATCTCCAATCCATCCGCTTTGTGTTTTTAACAGCCGCTCCTCCGTAAGCTGCGGATGGCCATGCTTGACAAGTTAAGGAAAGGAGAGATTTGTCAAATCGAGAAAATAACGTAAGTTAAAGGGATGGCCAAACGA
>JAKLJP010000098.1 GCA_023151115.1 Anaerolineae bacterium | reverse complement strand
CCTTATCTTGCCTGATGAGGTGGCTCCTGTAAACCTATTCTGTTGTTAATGTGTCAACCTATTTCTGAACCATCCCCAAAATTGTATATCGAAATCGAAAATTTTCCCAGTCCAATTTGCCTGGGATTTCTGGGCAGAGGTGGCAATACAGTTTTAACAATGGTAAAGGCGGGCCATTTCCAAAAGTCGCTGCCGGCCTTTGGGCGATAAGCCCAGGCTGTCCAACTCCTTTTGCAGTTGGGCTATATCGCCGTAGCCGCTGACATAGCCGTTCACCCGCGCTGCCGCCGTCGAGTTGACCAAATCCTGGTGGTTAGGATAGATAGCCTTGAGTTCATCCAGCAGTTCCGCGCTGTAGCGAAGCATATATTTTTGGTGATAATCCTCGGCCAGATAAAACTCAGTCGCCGGAAGGATTTCAGTGGTGATGGGCGCCTGATGCCGGGCCGCCTGCCGCGCTCTGCTGGCTAACGCGGCCTGCTGCTGAGCCTCATTGTGATAAAAGATGGCGGCCATGTACTGTTTGCTCCACGAACGCCGGGTGGGAGTATGGGCGGTCCAAAAAATCTCAAGCAGTTCCTCATAAGAAATTTGGGCCGGGTCATAATCAAGTTGCAGGGTTTCGGTATGGTCGCCCAGGCTGTGATAGGTCGGATTACGCTTTTGGCCACCGGCATAGCCGACCCGCGTGCGTATCACTCCGGGAAGACTCCCAAACTGGGAGTCAGGCCCCCAGAATCAACCCAACGCAAAGGTGGCTAATTCGGTCTGAGCGGGCGCAGCCGCATCAAGCGGCGGAATAGCGACAGGCGCAGGGAGGGTTGCGGGCTTTTTGGTAAAAATCATCGTTTATTTCTCCTTGAATCTAGGGGATTTCCCTACTTCAATGATGCCCCCCAATTCTTACAAATCCCTTAAGCGCCGGTTGACTCTGGCTCGCTGTACCAGATCCAAGACTCGACCGGAAAAGAGGCGACTTCAATCCGCCAGGGAGTCAACTTTAAAACGCCGTAATCCGGATTATCCATGCTACCAAAGATAAGCCCCGGATCATACCCCAGCGGCTCCGGGGCAGCCTTGAATAACTCCCAAACTCGCTGTTTGCTCTCCCTATCGTCGGCCCACTCAGCCACACAATCGGCATAGACGGGCTTGGCAATATCGGCGATATAAGCCAAAGAAACATGCGGATTGTGGGTCAAATGTTTGGCTTTGGGCGACTTGCGCCGGGTTCCAATCCAGCCTGTTGCTCCTTCCCAAATAGGATGGAGGATACGAGAGCGTGGCCGATTTTGAGTGTCCAGAGTGGCGACATTACACCACACCATCCGGTGGACTCGTTCAATAAATTCCTGTTCAAGCTCCGCAAACGAAGCGACCCGAGTTCTTTGCATTTTTTTCCTCCAAGCTTATTGACTCAATTTTGACAACAATTCCCGGCAGCCCTATGATACAGTCCTTCTTCTAATAAATCAATCAAATGTTTTTTATCAAATCAATTAAAAATATTTATAGTTGATGGAGTTTTACCAACTTCGCGGCTTTCTGGCCGTTGCTCAAACCCAAAGTTTTACCCAGGCCGCCGACCAACTCTTTCTGACCCAGCCGGCCTTGAGTTTGCAGATCAAAGCCCTGGAGGAAGAGCTAGGCCAGCCCTTGTTCGAACGGTCTGGGCGGCGCGTACTGCTCACCCCGGCCGGCCGGCTGCTCCAGGAGCGAGCCGAACAGATTGTGGCTCTGGCTAATCAGGCCCGGTCTGAACTGCAAGCGACTCAAGAGCTGCAAAGCGGCAGCCTCAGGCTTGGCGCAACGGAGAGTTTGTGCCTGTATATCCTGCCGCCCGTTATTCAATTTTTTCACGAGAAGTTTCCGGGGATAGAGCTGCAATTTATTAACCGCCACTCGGCTGAGCTTGTGACGCTGGTAGCCGAGGGCCGGATAGATTTTGGGCTGATCACTTTGCCGATATTAGACCCACGCTTGGAAAGCGATACCCTCTTCTACCGGGAGGATGTTGCCATTTGCGCTCCTACCTCACCCTTGCTGGCAGAGAGCACGGTTACACTTGAGGCGTTGGCAGCCCAGCCGCTGCTGCTGCTAGAAAAAAGCAGTTCCAGCCGGGTTTTGCTGGACCAACTGCTGGCTCGGCAGAGGGTCATACCGGCCCAACTTCTGGAACTGGGCAGCATCGAGATTATCAAGCGCTTTGTGGCGCTTGATTTGGGGGTGTCCATTGTACCCGAATACACCATCGAAGCCGAACTTAAAACCGGCTCACTGCGGGCCATCCGCCTGAACTGGCTGCCCACCCGAACCGTCGGCATTGTCCGGCGGCGCAAAAGCTTTCTCTCGCCGGCAGGGCAGTTGTTCCTCAAGCTGCTCAGAAATCATGTTCCCCAGGCCTGGCTCAGCCCGCTGGGATAATTGCGGCGTTTGGAGAGGCCACCCCTTCTGAGGTATAATTTAGCTATCCAATTTCTACCGTAGACAAAGGCTCAAAAATGATTCCTTCTCGCCTCCTCGCCTCACCGCTCCTCGCCTCCTTCCTCCTCGCCTCACTGTTCCTTGTTTCTTTCGCTCCGCCCCCCGGTGGCCCGGTTCACGGACGGCCCAAAACTCAAACTCGACCGGCCCTGAGCGGGCCAACGCTGACCCACCCGACCGAACACTTTGTCATTCATTACACCCTCGACAGCGATGATGCCGTCTCTGCTAATGATGAAAACGGCGACAGGCTGCCCGATTTTGTCGAGGCCGTGGCCGAGGCCATGGAACGCTCCTGGCAGCACGAAATCGAGGAGATGGGCTGGCGGCTCCCCTTACCCGACGAAGGTGAAGGCGGAGACACCCGCCTGGATGTTTACCTGGAAGATCAAAACGACTTGTTTGGCACGGGTGATCTGTTTGGCTACACCGACACCTTCGGCGGTTTTGTCGGGGATAATCCGGCCACTCCGGCCCAAGAGGAACGTACCGCCTACGGTTTTATCAGTCTGGATAACGACTACGACCCTGACCAATTTGGCCTGTACGATCTAACTCCCTTCGATGCTATGCGCACCACCGCCGCCCACGAGTTTAACCACGCCCTCCAATCCGCTTATGACGATGAAGATAGTTACTCCTGGTTATACGAAGCCACGGCAACCTGGATGGAAGATGAAGTTTACCCGGAGATTGGCGACGCCCGCAGCTATCTGGCCGATTACATGGACGCGCCCGATCTATGTCCGCTCAGCGTGGGCCGTGACGACCAGGATGTGCGCTGGTACGGCGGCTGGATTTTGCTGCGCTACCTGGCCGAGCAGCACGGCGGGCCGGATACCATCCGGCGGCTGTGGGAAAAAATGGCCGCCACAGAAGGGCTAACGGCTTTGGAAGCCACCCTGACCGAGCAGAAGACCACAGTGGCTGAACTGCTGACCGGCTTTTCTGTGGCGAACCTGACCAAGTCGGATTGTCCGGCCAACGCTCCCTACTGCTACCGCGACGGCGGCGATTACCTGCGGCCCTATGTCGAAGGGTCGCTTCATCTGGACCAGGGCGAAACCACCACCTTTACCCCCAAAGATGGCGTGCAGCAATTTGCCGCCGACTACATCCGGCTCAAAAGCGACGGCCCGCTCCGGCTCCGTTTTCAAGGTTCAGCGGCCGGCGAGTGGCAGTTGCGGCTGGTCGGTCTGACTGGCCAGAAAGCCAAAGTCATTCCCTGGGCTGCCACCAGCCCGACCACCGTTGACCCCTCAGCCTATGAAAAGCTGTACCTGGTGGTGGTCAACACGGCGCCGGTTGAAGCCGAAGAAGATTGCCGCTACCATAACTACACCCTGACCCTGGCGGCGGGCGCTGAAACCGGCCTGCCTTCAGCGCCTTCTCTGCCCAAAGACCCTGGCCCTTACATTCCGCCGGCCTACCAGGGCGTCAGCAATGAGCTAGTCGAGCTGCCACCCGCGCTCAGCGGCGGCCAGCCCATTGCCCCGGAAGAGGCCGCCTTTCCTCCGCTCTATCCCGGCTACTTGCCCGCTGGTTATACCTTCGCCGGAGTGATCAGCTACACCCTGGCCAATCTGGCCGACGGCGAACAGGCTTACGCCCCCGGCGGCGAGCCAATCCTGGGCTTGCGCTACACCGGGACCACCCCCGAGGCTTACCTGACTATCCTCCAAAGCCCCGCGCCCCGGCAAACCTTCGCCGCCTGGATCAAAGCGATGGATTATGGGGAAAACGATGTGCGCCTGGTCAACGATCAATCGGTCCATCTGGTCGAGTATCAGGCAGAAAACGATCCTTTGAGCGTGGCTACCTTCATCCATCATGACCTGTTCATCGTCATCCACGGTCCGCTTGGTTTGATTGAAATGCAGCAGATTGTGGCCGGTTTTCTGGCTAACAATCCTTAATAACGCAAAGTTGCTTGCCAATTCCCTCCCCCAATGCTAGAATCGAAATAGAGAAATATGAGTGGGGCGAGCGACCATCCTTCCCCGTTGACCGCCCACATCGGAGGGTTGGAAGGTTGGTAAATAGCCAGGCGAAGCGTCCAACCTTCCACTTTTCTACTGTTTTCAAGGGGTCATCACCATTCATGCGCATCTACCCGGCGGAACTTATTGACCTTAATCTGTGCTGCCAGCTTAGCATGTCGTACACCACCGATTATGTGTGGCAGATGCAAACCCGTGAAAACGGGCGGACCATTGATGTGCGCTTCGATACGGTGCGCCTGCCCCGGCCCATGCGCGTGGACTATCCCCGCTCTCCCGATGAACTGGCCTTGCATTGGCAGCAAGATGGCTGCTTTTTGGTCGCCCGCCAGGGAGATGATGAGGTGGTTGGTTTTTTGGATGCCTGGCCCCAGCCCTGGCAAAACTTGCTGTGGATTTCTAACCTGGTGATTGACCAGAATTACCGGCGGCAGGGATTTGGCTCGCGTTTGCTCAAATCGGCCCGCCGCTGGGCCAGAGAGCGAGAGTTAGCCCAACTGATGCTGGAGGTCCAGACCAAAAATCATCCGGCCATCTCGTTTGCTCAAAAGCACGGCTTTCAATTCTGCGGTTATAACGAGCGTTACTATCCCAATGGGGATATCGCCCTCTTTTTCTCACTCTCGGTTTAAGAGGCTAAGGCTGAGGCTAAGGCTAAGTTTTAAACTCAGCCTCAGCCTTAGCCTCGGTCTTAACCTTCTTTTGAGCAAGTATGACAATGAACTCCATCGACTCTACCCGCATTTTAGCTGGCCTCAATCAGATACTCTCCTCGGCAATTGTCATTCTGGCCTTTTCGCTGCTGGTTTACATGCTCATCCACAACCTGCGCAGCTCGGTGGGCCGCAGTTTTGCCGCGCTGCTGGCCTGCATGTGTTTTGCCTACGCCGGCGATGTGGCCCTGTTTCGGGTGAGCAACCTGACCGAGGCCATCCCCTGGCTTAAATTTCAGTGGATTGGCATCGCCTTTCTGCCCGCCGCCTATCTGCACTTTGCCGATGCCCTGCTGCGGACCACCAACGCCCCTTCATTACGCCGCCGCTTTGCCGTCTGGATTGCCTATTTTTTTGGGCTGCTGGTTTTTTTGCTGGCCCTGCAAACCGAGTTTCTGGTCCATAACCCTTTCTATTCGCCGGGCGTGACCCAGTTTCGGGCCGGCCCCTTCTTCTGGGTTTTCACCACCTACTTTTACACCACCCTCTTTTGGGGCGCTTATAAAATTTACTCGGCCAGAGCCAGATGTTTGACTTCCGGGGCGCGCCGCCGCATGACCATGCTGGCCGTCTCCTTTTTTGCCCCGGCCCTGGGCGTCTACCCCTACATGCTCATTGCCAGTTCGCCCACGCTCCACCCGCTGCTTCTGTTTGTTATTTTGCTGCTGGTCAATATTGGCATTTCGATCATGCTGATCGTCATGGCCTACAGCGTCGCCTTTTTTGGGGCTGTCCCCCCCGACCGGGCCGTGAAACACGACCTGGTCCACTTTTTACTGCGCGGGCCGCTGGTGGCGATTATCGTCATCTCGATTATCCAGGCCTTACCCCAACAAGAACGGCTGCTCGGCTTGCCCCGCGACTTCATTTTCGCCGCTTCCATTGTCGCCGCCATTGTCATCTCCCAATTGACCATAAACCTGGCCAAAGCGGCCATTGACAGCCTTATCTCTTACCGTGACCGGGTTGAAATCGCCTGGATCAGCGAACTCGACCGGCGGCTGTTGACCACCACCGACTTGCAGCAAGCCCTGGAAAATGTGCTGACCGCCCTATGCGAAACACTGCGGGTCCGGCACGGTTTTATTTACAACCTGACCGCCCGCCAGGGGCCGCGCCTAGAAACACGGGTCGGCTCCGGCGAGGTGGTAGATAAAGCTTTGGCCGAAATCAATGTGGCGGATTTGATTGAACACAAAAATGGCAGCGCCGGCTACCACTTTATCATTCAAAACGACTTCTGGTTTGTGATTCTGCAAAATAAAGCGCGCGACCGGCATTTGGGCTTGCTGGGGCTTGAAGCCCGCTCCCCCACCTATGATCTGACCCCCGCCGAAGAGAACACCGTCACCTTCTTGATTCAACAGGCCGAACTGGCCCTGGAAGACCGGCGTTTGCAGCAAGAAGTGTTCATGGCCCTCAAAAGCATCATCCCCGAAATCGAGCGGGTGCAGCGGCTGCGCAGCGCCGTGCGCTACACCGGCTCGCCCAGCCTGGTTGCCCTGACCGAAAGCCCCATCCTGGAGACCGAATTTTTGCAGATGGTTCGCGACGCCCTCAGCCATTACTGGGGCGGCCCCAAGCTCACCGGCAGCCCGTTGCTGGGGCTGCGGGTGGTGCAAGAGGCGCTGGCCGAAAACGACGGCAACGCCGTGCGCGCTCTCCGCTCGGTGCTGAGCCAGGCCATCGAAAAGCAGCGGCCCGACGGCGAGCGCCACATGACCGCCACCGAATGGTTGATTTATAACATCCTGGATTTGAAATTTGTGCAGGGCTTGCGCGTCCGCGATATTGCCCAGCGCCTGGCCATGAGCGAAGCCGACCTGTACCGCAAGCAAAAATTAGCCATCGAAGAAGTCGCCCGCACCTTAAGCGAGATGGAAGCCAAAGGGCCTCCCCGCCTGATCACCCCGGCCCGTTCTGAGGAAAAATGAAGTGAGAGCGTTCGAAAACTGTTTCGCTGACCTGACCCGCCCCGGCATGAATGCCAGGGCTACCTTACAGCGCCGGGTGAACCCGGCTTTAGCCCGATTAATCGGGCGCTGTTCTATAGTCCGGCGACTTTATCGCCGGACGAACATCGGTACACAAAACTAACGCGGAGTTTCCGAATGCCCTCGAAGTATTACCGCTGGCTCTTGTTGAGCCTGGCCCTCATCATCTTGCTCAGCCCACTGCTTTACTGGTCTACCGGCATCGGCCAGGCTGCCGCCGGCCTGTCCGCCGAGATCAGCCGCCTGCCCGACGGAACGCTGCTCAGCAGCCCCAAAGCCGAAGCCTTGCACAGCCTGTCGCTGCCTATGCGTCTCCAGCGTATGCTGCTCTATCCCCTCCTGCTGCTGGCCTTCCAATTCAGCGGCGGAGCCGTGGCCTTGCGGCGCTGGTTGGAGGGAAAAATAGCAGGGGGGCAGGGGGGCAGGGGGGCAGGGGAAATAAAAACAGCAGAGGGGCAGAGGAGCAGGGGGGCAGGGGTGAAAATTCTCCTCCGCTCCTCCGCTCCCCTGCTCCTCTGCCTCTGTTTCGTTGTCCTCTTCAACCTCGCCCTATCGCTGCTCTACCTGCCCTTCAACTTCTATCGCAGCTTCACCGTTGGCCACCAGTTTGGCCTGTCCACCCTGATAGCCCTCGGCTGGTTTGGCGACTGGGCCAAAAGTCTGCTCATCAATTTAAGCCTCGACGGCCTGACCTGGACCGGGCTGTACGGCCTGATGCGCTGGCTGCCCCGCCGCTGGCCGCTGCCCGCTGGAGTCGCGCTGGTGCTGTTTACCGGGGTCATGGTCCTGTTGGAGCCGGTGCTCATCACCCCGCTCTTTTACCAAGTCCGCCCGCTGGAAGACGCCCAATTGCGCGCCCGCATCCTGGCCCTGGCCGACCGTGCCCACATGCAGGTGGACTCGGTGGAGGTGATTGACGCCAGCGCCAAAACCACCACGGTCAATGCCTACTTTACCGGCTTTGGCGGGGCGCAGCGGATTGTGCTGTACGACACCCTGCTGCGCGACTACACCCCCGACCAGATCGAAGTGGTACTGGCCCACGAAATGGGCCACTGGTATTATCAACACGTGTTGTTGAGTATCGTGGGCATCGGCGCGGCCGGTTGGCTGGGGTTGTTTGCCTTGCAATGGCTGCTCCACCGCACCTGGCGCTGGCTGGGTTTGAACGGCCCTGCCGACATCGCCGGGCTGCCCTTTGTGCTGGCCGTTTTCACCCTGGTTTCTTACCTGGCCCTGCCCTTTGAAACCGGCATCTCCCGCTTTGCCGAGCGCCAGGCCGACCATTTTGCCCTGGCCACCAGCCAAAAACCACAGGCGGTGATCGAGTTATTCGAGCAGTTCGCCGTGCAAAACCTGTCCCTGGTCGAGCCGCCGGCCTGGGAGAAGGTTATTTTTTATACCCACCCTTCCCTGGCAGAGCGGATTCGGATGGCGGAGGGGTGGCAGTCGGCGAGCCAATAAATTAAGCTTTTTGGTTCACAGATACACCCAGATGGACACAGATGATTTCTTCTTATTTCTTATTTTTTATTTCTTTTTTAGGGATGGTTCAATTACGGGCTGAAATAGGTTGACACTTTTGGCACCTTAAAAAATAAATTACCCTGGCTAGGTAGC
>JAKLJP010000097.1 GCA_023151115.1 Anaerolineae bacterium | reverse complement strand
CGCTTCATCTACGAGAACAAGGGTTACAGCGATTAGATGACGCAAAAATTGTAGAAAAAGCCCTGGCAGAAGATCGACACTACCTTTGCACTTTTTAAATAGAACGCAGACAAACGCTGATAAACGCAGATTTACGCAGAAAAATTTGTAAAAAATCAGCGAAAATCTGTTGAATCTGCGTCATCTGCGTTCAAAGTTTGGCCGGTTACGAAAAGTGCAAACATAGTGTCGCCAAGAACGCCAAGAAAAATTTATTAAAAACCTTTGCGTCTTTGCGCCTTTGCGAGAGAACCCTTTGTGGTTCTGGCTCGTCCAGGTTAGGGAATGAGAATTAATTAACTTGCCCATTTGGTAGATTTGGAGATTGGAGATTATAGCCTGAATCTCTAATCTCTAATCTCCAACTTCCCAGTGAATTGGGGAAGTTATTTAATCCACGATCCTAAAGTGCTTGGTTTTTTGACCGTTTGCCCAGTCGTTGTTAAAATTCCACTCTAAACTTGTCCATAACCTTACCCCAACCTGTAGAGCTTGTGCCCAACCGAAACTGATCCCGGCCCACCAGGGCTTCATCAAAAGGATAGCTCTCATCACCATGGACCAACCGCATAAACGGAACGCTAATGGCCCATCTGTCGAAGAGGTCTTAAAGCCAATTCTCTATGCCGACATCTTCGACTTCCCCCTGACCTTTGACGAAATTTACAAATTTCTGGAGTTTAGAACCACGCCCGAAGAGGTCAAAACCTTGTTGGCTCAGGCGGTTGAGAGTAAAGCGGTCATTCTGGTTGACCAATTTTATACCCTGCCGGGTAAACCTCATCTGATTAACAAACGGCGCGAGCGGTGGGCTGCCTCGCAGGTGTTGTGGCCCAAAGCCATCCGCTATGGCCGCTGGGTAGCGGCACTGCCTTTTATCCGCATGGTCTCCGTCACCGGCTCGTTGGCGGTTGATAATCCCCGCGACGGGGTGGACGATATTGATTACCTGATTATCACCCGGCCAGGGCGGCTGTGGCTTTGTCGCGCCTTGATTATCCTGATGGTCCGCTTTGGCCGCTGGCGCGGGGTCAATCTTTGTCCCAACTATTTACTCAGCGAAAATGTGCTCTACTTTGAGGAAAATAACCTGTTTATCGCCCGCGAGATGCTGCAAATGATCCCCCTTTACGGCCAGGAATTTTATATCAAAATGCGGGAAATCAACACCTGGGTCACCGGGTATTTGCCGCAAGGCTACGGCCTGAACCTGGAAAAAATCAACGACCGCTTGTCGCCTCTACAAGTCTTTATCAAAAAAATTGGAGAGTTTTTGTTGGCCGGCCCCATCGGCGATGCTTTGGAAAAAATTGCTCAAAAGATTCAAATTACCAAGCACACCCGTCTGGCGGCCCAGTCTGGCACGCTGGATAAAGTGGTGTTTACCCCCGACACCTGCAAAGGCCACTACGACGGGCACAACAACCGCACCATGACCGCCTACCAACAGCGGCTACAGGCCTATTCCGTCAATGGAACTTTGAAGAATGAAGTAGGGAGTAGGTAGTAAGGAGTAGGGAGGGTAGAGGATAGTGGATAGTGGATAGAGGATAGTGGAAACCATCTTCCATATTTCGTAGCTACTCACCGCATCCTGAGTAGGCCGAAGGCCGTATCGAAGGGGCGGTGAGTAGCACCCTGAGTAGCTCTGAGCGAAGCGAAGAGTGTATCGAAGGGTGCTATTTGGTGAGTAGTTACTATATTTCGTAACTACTCAGCCCTCATGTCATTTCGAGGCTGAAAGCCGAGAAATCTCCGAGACCGTTGTTTGCAAACCACGAATTAAGAGATTTCTCCCTTCGGTCGAAATGACATGCCTGAGCAGTTACTATATTTCTATTTTCTATCTTTAATCTTCTATCTTCTTCCCTTACTACCTACTACCTACTACCTACTGCCTACTCCCGACCCGGAGTTAATCATGACCGACGTTCTCTTTGGACAATCCTATTATCTGCGTTTTGATCCCAAGCTGTGGGAAGCGATGCAGCCTTATCCGCCTCTGGGCAGCCTTTACGCGGCTTCTTACATTCGCCAGCACGGTTATGAGGTGGCCTTATTTGACGCCATGCTGGCCGAGTCGGAGGCCGAGTGGGAGGCCGCGCTGGATAGAGTTCGGCCCAAATATGCCGTGCTGTATGAGGACAGCTTTAACTACCTCAGCAAAATGTGTTTGCTGCGTATGCGCCAGGCCGCCTTTACGATGGCCGAAGCGGCCAAAGCCCGGGGCTGCACCGTGATTATCTCCGGCTCCGATGCCACCGACCACGCCGAAAAGTATTTTCAACACGGGGTTGACTATCTTCTGATGGGTGAAGGCGAGCTGACCCTGGGCGAGCTGCTCGACCGGCTGAGCGGCAAAACCGAGCAGCCGCTGGAGTCCATGCTGGGCCTGGCCTGGCAGCAGGA
Organism: Anaerolineae bacterium; assembly: GCA_023151115.1. Next base: position 6,563 of record JAKLJP010000097.1, on the reverse strand, counting down.
GGGACAAATTCAGCGCACGGCCGAGCGGCCCTTTGTGAAGGATTTGGACAAATTCCCTTTTCCGGCCTGGGATTTGGTGGATATTGCCCGCTATCAAAAAATCTGGGTTCAGCATCACGGCTATTACTCCATGAATATGGTTACGACGCGCGGCTGTCCCTATCGCTGCAACTGGTGCGCCAAGCCGATTTATGGCCGCCGTTACAACAGCCGCAGCCCGGAAAATGTGGTGGCTGAATTAAAGTGGCTCAAAGAGAGCTTCAAGCCCGACCACATCTGGTTTGCCGACGATATTTTTGGCCTCAAGCCCGGCTGGATTGAACGGTTCAGCCAACTGGCGGTCGAACAAAACGCCGTTGTTCCCTTTAAGTGCCTGCAGCGGGTTGACCTGATTACCCCGGAAGTGGCCGGAGCGCTGAGCCGGGCCGGCTGCAAAACCGTCTGGGTCGGGGCCGAGTCCGGCTCACAAAAGATTCTGGATGCCATGGACAAAGATACCAAAGTGGAAGACATCTACACCGCCACCGAGCGGCTGCATCGGGTTGGTATCGAAATGTGCTTTTTCCTCCAATTTGGCTATCCCGGCGAAGGCTGGGCCGAAATCGAGGAAACCCTGAAAATGATCCGCGAGTGCCAGCCTGATAATATCGGCATTTCCGTCTCCTATCCGCTGCCCGGCACCAAATTTTACGAGAACGTCAAAATTCAACTGGGCGAAAAGACCAACTGGCTCCACTCCGACGATTTGGATATGCTCTACCGCGGCCCCTTTGTGGCCGATTTTTACCGGGTGCTCCATCACCGCGTCCACCACGAGTATCGCGCCCGCAAAGCCTGGCGCAACGTGACCAAAGCCTTGAAAAATCCGGCCACCCTGCGCCCCAGCCATTTACGCCAGGCGGCAACCATCCCGCTGAACCTGGCCCGGCTGGTCAAATCGTCGGCCCAACTACGAAAATTATCCAAAGTGCCGCATGATGATCCTGTCCAACTGGAGTTACAATCCGTTTAGGTAATGGCTCACGGATGAACACGGATGAACACGGTTCTTTTAGGGACGATTCAAATGAAACATGAGGAAGTAACCCAATAGTTCGGTAAAAAATTACACAGAGAAACACGGAGGAGGCACAGAGATTCGCTGAGATTTCTCTGTGGTTCTCTGTGATGTCTCTGCGAGGCTCTGTGTTCCTGTTTACCGATTTAATTGTGAACCTTTATAACTCTTGCCGACAATGCTATTGAAGATTTATGATAATTGTTTACGGTTAAGTTGAAAGTAAGGACGTGTTGTGTTTAGGGAGTAAAACGGATTGGTGATTCCAATGGACATTCTTCTTTCCCATGGCTACTTCATCGCCGAGGATGAGCACGAACAGAAAATCATGAAACCCTACCCCACCCTGGGACTATTGTATATTTCCTCTCACCTCAAGGCGAAAGGGTTTCACGTTGAGGTCTACGACAGCACCTTTGCCACCCTGGCCGAGTTTGAAGCTTACGTGCGCCAAACCCGGCCCGGCCTGGTCGGACTCTACTGCAACCTGATGACCAAACAAAACGTGCTCAAGATGATTCAACTCTGCAAAGAGGTTGGGGCGCGGGTGATCGTTGGCGGGCCGGAGCCGCCCAACTACGCTCAGGAATACCTCGCTTTCGGCGCGGATGCGGTCGTCATCGGCGAGGGCGAAGTGACGCTGGAAGAATTGATTCCGGCGCTGGCTCAACACGGCCCGCACCGGCTGCACGGCGTTTTTGGGCTGGTCTTTCGCGATGAAGCGGGCCAGCTTGTCAAAACCCCGGCCCGGCCCCAAATTGCCGATCTGTCGGCCCAACCCTGGCCCGACCGCGAAGCAATTGACCTGGATCGCTACCTGTCCACCTGGAAAACCCATCACGGGGTCAGCTCGGTTTCGCTCATCACTGCGCGGGGCTGCCCCTACACCTGCACCTGGTGCAGCCACTCGGTTTTTGGCGAAACGCACCGCCGCCGCACGCCTCAAGATGTGGCCGACGAAGTCGCCTGGATTGCCGAGCGCTACCAGCCCGACCAACTGTGGTACGCCGACGATGTGCTGACCATCCACCCCCGCTGGTTTTTGCAATATGCCGGCGAGTTAAAAAAGCGCAATCTCAAAATCCCCTTTGAGTGCATCAGTCGGGCCGACCGACTCAACGACAAAATTGTTGACGCCCTGGCCGAGATGCAGTGCGACCGGTTGTGGATTGGGGCCGAAAGCGGCTCGCAGCGCATTCTGGATCGGATGCAGCGCAAGGCCAATATCGAGGATGTGCAGGCCAAAACCAAGCTACTGCAAGCCAAAGGCATCTCGGTTGGTATGTTCATCATGCTCGGCTATGAGGGTGAAGAGGTGTCCGATCTCGAAGCGACGGTGGAACATCTCAAAAAGTCCAACCCCGATATTTTCCTGACTACGGTGGCTTATCCAATCAAGGGCACGCGCTACTATCAGGCGGTGGAGAGCCAGGTGGTTTCTCACCTGGAGTGGGCCGCCCGCACCGACCGCGATTTCAAAGTCAACGGGCGCTACTCGCGCCGCTTTTACGATTACGCCACCCGCTGGATGGTCAACGAGGTCAATTTGCATAAACTGCGGGTTTCCGGCTCAAAAGATTTTGGCCGCATGGCCAAGATGTTTATCAATGCTCAGCGCGGGCGGTGGGGCATGCGCCTGACCCAAAATGAGCGCGATGGCGGTGGGGGTCAACCCGGCAGTGGGCGCGGCTGGTCGACTCAGGAACGGGCGGTCGAGGGGTGGTAGTTTAGATTGATGGCCTCACTCAAGCGGGGACTGATTTTTAGCCTGAAGATTCTGCTGACCATCCTGCTTTCATTCCTGTTTTTGGAATTTCTGCTGCTTGTTTTTAATGATGTGGTTTTCCGCAAGTCGCTCTACATGTATGACCCTGACCTGGGGTATCGTGCCCGGCCCTATGCCCGCTGGGGTGATAACATCACCAACGAATTTGGTTTTAATGACCGTGATTACCCTCACCAGAAAAAGCCGGGCGCTTACCGGATTCTCTTTGTGGGGGACTCGTTTAGCTGGGCGGGGGGATTGAAAGGAAATTATACGGCTCTGCTTGAGCAAAAATTTGAGGCCGAGTTTGGCGACTCGCGGGTTGAGGTCATCAATACCGGCTACGATGCTACCCATACCGGCGAACAGCTTAAGGCCCTGAAAAAGTTCGGGCTGCAATACAATCCTGATTTGGTGGTGTTGGCTTTTTTTGTGGGCAACGACTTTTATGACGCCGTACCCTGGCGCAGAAGGATTAATGTCGGCGGTTCGCAGGTGGATCTTGATACCCGCACCGATACGGAAATAACCTTATTTGGGCAATTAGTTGTGCCGCTGCAAAGCCGTCTTTATCTGTTTTTGCGCGACCAGTGGGCTACCTATCAATACCTCCAAACCCAACGCCAAAATACTCAGTTGGCGGACAATCAGCCGGAAACTTTAGCCGGTCAGCCGAAAGCAGAAAGCACTCAAGCGTCCGCCGCTGAAATGTTTACCTACACCGAAGATAATATTTCCGAATACTATTCGGAACTTGAACTATATCGGATTCAGATATTCAATGAGGTGTTGGCTAACTCGGTGGCGGCTGATCAATTCAAACTTCGGGAAGATTTTGTGTTTAGCAATTTATTAGCCATGCGCGACCTGCTTGAAGAAAAGGAGATTGATTTTATAGTGGCAGCCTATCCTGATAACCTTCAAATAGAGGAGTCGCTCCGCCAGGTAATCTTTAACAAATATGACCTTGACCCGGCCCATTTTCAGTTTGATCGGCCCCAAAACCTCCTGCGGGAATTTTGCCAGGAGCAGCAGATCGAATTTTATGATCTGCGGCCCGCGTTTCAGGTCAAGCAGCAGGAGGGACAGCGCCCTTACCTGATTAACGATTCGCACTGGAATGAGCTTGGCAATCAAGTCGCGGCCCAATATTTGTTTGAGACCCTGCTGCCCAAAGCGCAAACTTTCCTAGCCGAGCAGGCAGTCCGATGAGCGCCATGATTAACCCGGCCGCTTTCGACGCCTTGGCCGAAGCCTACGATGATGCGTTTACTCATTCTACGTTAGGTCAACTCCTCCGGGCCCGGGTCTGGGACGTGCTGGCCCAACATTTCAGCGCCGGACAGCATGTGCTCGAATTGACCTGCGGCACCGGCGAAGATGCCCTCTGGCTGGCCCGGCGCGGCGTTCATGTCACCGCCACCGATGGTTCGGCGGAGATGGTTAAAGAGGCTAAGGCTAAGGCGGAGGCTGAGGAGAAGAGAGGCGAGGAGGCGAGGAGGCGAGGCAGTCTTGAGATTGAGCAGGTCTCGCTGCAAGAGATGATAGAAGGGCATTTCTCCGGTCTCCGGTCTCCGGTCTCCGGTCCGTTCTTCGATGGTGTTTTTTCCAACTTTGGTGGGCTGAACACCATCGGTGAGTGGCGTTCGCTGGCGGCAACGCTAGCCGAAATTGTTAAGCCAGGCGGCAAAGTCGTTTTAGTCCCGATGGGGCCGGTCTGTCCCTGGGAAATCGGCTGGTATCTGGCGCACGGCCAGCCCAGGCAGGCTTTTCGCCGTTTCGCGAGAACCGGCGTCCCGGCTAAAATCGGCGCGGCAGTCATACCCATCTGGTATCCCTCGGCGGGGCGGCTGCGGGCCGACTTTGGGCCCTGGTTTACTCACGTAGCCACTCAAAGCCTTGAATTATGGCTGCCGCCCAGCTATCTGGATCATTTTGTCAACCGCCGGCCCGGTTTGTTCCGCTGGCTCAATCGCTTTGAAGAAGCTACAGCCCGTCTGACCAGCGGCTGGGGCGACCATTATATTATCGTCTTTAAGAAAAATTGATGCCAAAAATAAGAAATAAGAAAAAAGAAATAAATTACGCTATGGTCACAAACTTCTCCCTTCTAATTTCTAATTTTTTATTTCCTCACTTCTCATTCTGAGGTATAACCGATGCTAATTCTCTACAACCCCGTCAGTACCGTTCCCGGCAAAACCGTTTTGCCGATGTCACTCTTAGCTTTGGGCGCGGCCCTGGAAGATAAACAGCCTTATGAAATTGTGGACGGCAACTTGCTGACCGACCACGCCAACCAGCTTATTGACACCCTCAAGGCGAAAAAGGCCACCGCTTTGGGGATGACGGTCATGCCCGGCCCGCAGCTCAATCATGCGGTCAAGCTGGCCAAACAGGTCAAAGCCGCGCTGCCCGATTTGCCCATGATTTGGGGTGGCTATTTCCCCACCCAGCACAGCGAAGTGATTCTGCAATCCGGCTATGTGGATTTTACGGTCCGCAGCCAGGGTGAGTTGACCCTGTTAGAGTTGATGAATGTGCTGCAAAAGGGCGGCGACTTATCGAGCGTCAACGGTTTGTCTTATCGAGAAAGCGACCGGATTATCAATAACCCGCCCCGCGCCTTGACTCCGCTGGACCAATTTCCGGTTTTTCCTTACCACCGCATCCCTGTGGAGAAATATATCCAGAACAATTATGTCGGCAGCCGCGCCCTCGACCAGAACTCCAGCTTTGGCTGTCCTTTTGCCTGCAACTTTTGCGCGATTGTCAGCATGACCAATCGCGGCTGGCTGCCCGAGCCGGCGGAGCGGATGGCCGGTACACTTAAAATGCTAAACCAGAAGTACGGCGTCAATGCCGCTCAGTTTCACGATATGGACTTTTTTATTTCGGAACGGCGCGTGGCCGAATTTTGCGAGCGTATCAAGGATGATGGTCTGAGTTGGTGGGCTTTGGGCCGGATTGACGAACTGGCCCGCTACAAAGAGTCGACCTGGAAATTGATGAAGCAAAGCGGCTTAAAAATGATTTTCTGCGGCGCGGAAAGCGGCTCCGATGAGATGCTGGAGCGCATGAACAAAGGCGGCCAGGCCTCGACCCAACTCACCCTGGAAGTGGCCGCCAAAATGAAGCAGTACGGTATCATCCCCGAATACTCCTTTGTGCTGGGCAATCCGCCGGAGCCGGAGCGGGACATCGAAATTACCTTCAATTTTATTCGTAAGCTCAAACAAATCAACCCGGCCACCGAGCTCATTCTCTACACCTACACCCCCGTGCCCATGGATGCGGGCGGCGGCAATCTGTATGAAAACGCCGTGGCCGCCGGCTTTAAATTCCCCACCACCCTGGAAGAGTGGGTCCAGCCGCCCTGGGACGAATTTGCCCTGCGCCGCCGGCCCAAAACTCCCTGGCTGGATAACACCATCTACACCAAAGTGCGCAATTTTGAGCGGGTCATCAATGCCTACTACCCCACCACCACCGATCTGAAGTTGACCGGCCTGCGCCGCAATATCCTGAAAACGGTTGGCGGCTGGCGATATCACCTCAAATTTTATGAGTATCCGTTGGAACTGCGGGCGCTGCAAAAACTGTTTGCTTATCAAAGGCCGGAGACGACGGGATTTTAGACAGTTTTGAAAGATAATTAAGAGATGGATGAGAGAGAAGTATTCTTAGTACAGCTTTGCCTTAGTTCGTGACGAAATCAAGGCGAGTAGATACCTCCACAGA
>JAKLJP010000096.1 GCA_023151115.1 Anaerolineae bacterium | reverse complement strand
CTGTAGGACGGTATCCCTATGCCGTCCGCTGACGTATGGGGATGCGTCAGCTACGGAAATTTTGAAATGCGTTGGGTCTACTTTTTCCCGTGGACGGCAACAGCGAGATAAAGCGTAAACTTTTCTGAACGTGTCCAATTTTTGCTGGCTCATTTGTTATATTAGTGTAAGTCAACTATTCAATAACACTTCGAACGAAGGAGACCAAAATGAAAGAATTCTTATTACTTTTCAGAAGCGATTACGAGGCGATGCCCCAGAGAGATAATCTAGAAGAATGGCAGGCCGCCGCGAAAAAATGGCAGGACTGGATTGGGGGCATCGCCGCGCAAAACAGATGGGTGGCTACCGGGCAACGATTAAGCCCTGGTGGTAAAGTTGTGAGGACAAACCGGGTTATCACCGACGGGCCGTACACCGAAATCAAAGAAACGCTCATCAGCTATTGCACGATTAAGGCAGAGACCATTGAAGAGGCAGCCGAGTTGGCGATAGGTTGTCCGATACTAACCGTGGGTGGAAGCGTGGAAGTTAGAGAGATCAGCGTTTGGTAAGGAGAACAGAGGGAGAAAATAATATGGAAAAAGTAAAAAAAGTTGCACAGAGCACCACCGCGAGCGGCAAGAGGGTTAAGGGATTCACGGACGAGGAACGAGCTGCCATGAAGGAGCGCGCCCAAGAGATGAGGGCAGAAGCGCGCGCGAATAAGGACAGGGCAGCCGGGGAAAGCGCCGTGCTGGCGAAGATCGCCGAGATGCCAGAACCGGAGCGCATCATGGCCCAGCGGCTCCATGAGATCATCAAAGACAGCGCGCCAGCCCTCTCGCCGAAAACCTGGTACGGGATGCCTGCGTATGCCAAGGACGGCAAGGTTGTCTGCTTCTTCCAAAGCGCGCAGAAGTTCAACACGAGATACGCGACGCTCGGCTTCAGCGACGAGGCAAACCTCGACGAAGGCGCCATGTGGCCGACCGCCTTCGCGCTGAAGGAGTTGACCGCCGTCGAAGAGGCAAGGATTGCCGCGCTTGTGAAGAAAGCGGTGAGCTGAGGACTGAGCTTGCCGCTACGGCCCGCTGTAGGGCAAGATCGTTGGTTGGGATGAGTCGTTCCAGTCTCCGGGGTGGGATGCTGCGCGGCTATTTTTCCAAGGGGAGTACAAATGAATTGGAGTACGCTTGAAGAGAAAAACCCTAAACTCGCAGCCTTTGGGGCCGCACGGCTGCATGGTCAAGTGGCCTATCTGGCTACCGTACGTAAGGATGGCTCACCCCGGGTCCATCCCCTGACCCCGATTATTGGGCAAGGTCATCTATTTGTGTTTATGGAGCCAACTTCGCCCAAAGGCCATGACCTGCGTCGAGATGGACGCTACGCCTTGCACTGTGCTGTGAGTGACACCAGCGGGGCCAGCGGTGAGTTTAGCATCAGTGGGCAGGCTCAATTGATTGACAACCCCGAAGTACGCGCTCTGGCCGTGCAATTGGCGCCCTACTCGCCGGCTGAGCGCTATATTTTGTTCGAGTTCAGCCTTGAGAGCGCCGCCTCGACAGTATATGAGGGCGACCGTATCATCCGCCAACACTGGCAGCGGGATGATTAATGGTCTGAAGTGTATTCAACCTCAAAGACTCGATCTAGCTGAGTTCTATGTAGCATCTCTCGCAAATGAGAATCGGGGTTACGCAACTTGATTTCGATATCTCGCCCGATGAAATTTTTATAGATCAGGCAAAGAAAATCTATTCCATACAAGTCGAGGTCTTGAATGGAGGTTAAGTCAATAATCAACTTGTGACCATCAATTTTGGTCAATATTTGTAGAATCAGGGGATGTTCGTCTCCCTCTACATAGCTGACATCTTTTAGCGCCGGGTTAGCCAACTCTAATAACCAAACACTGTCAAGTTCTCGTGTCAGCCGGGTCATTAACCGATTTGTAGAGGCGAGACTCATTTCTATTTTAGCCTGTGTGGGGTGCTAAGGTACTTTAGTGCCCTTACAGTATATCAAACAAAACTCCTTTTCAGCAGATACAAAAGCCATACAAAACTCGTACAGATTGAGAAATTTTACACTAATTCCTAGATAAACCAACCCCTCATACTCCCTCGAGGTGGGATCGGTTTCTGCCTGATAATTGAATTTTACTCAAAATTGTGGTTAGACTGGACGGGATAACCGGCTTGCGCCAGGTGGCGTTTGGCAAAAGCCAGCACTTCAGGACCGCTGCCCTCAATCGTCAACGTGTGAGTCGTGGGGTCGCTGCGCAACAGGCGCACGCCTTTAATGTCTCGCAGGGCGTCGGTGATGCGGCTCAGGCAGTGGTGGCAGTGATAGTCGGGCACGACCCAGTTTACAGTTCGCATACGGTTTTTTCCTCCATAAATAATCTTCACCCCTTCATCCCGCTTTAAACGGCAGACAAGGCTCGCTGGAGCAATGATTGATCTCGATGGTCAGATGGGTGAGGTCTTCAAACCCTTGCAGCAGCTTTTTGTAATGTTCGGTGGGCCGGGGGTAGTGGGTGACGATTGAAATGATGGCGGCGATATGGTCGGGCGCAAGCTGCCAGACGTGCAAATCGGCTACCCGGTTATCGGCATCCGCCTCGATGGAGGCGCGGATGGCCGCGATAGTTTCCTCGCTGATATCGCTGTCGAGTAGAATTTTGCCGGTATCGCGCAGCAGGTCATAAGACCAGCGGCTAATCACAACCGCCCCCACAATGCCCATCACCGAGTCCAGCCAGACCCAACCCAACGACTGACCGACCAGCAGGGCAAAGATAGCCAGGAGCGAAGTCATGGCATCGGCCAGCACGTGCAAATAGGCCGCCCGCAAATTGTGGTCGTGATGATGGTCTGCCGAATGATGGTCGTGATGATGATGGTTGTGGTCGCGCAAAAGATAGGCGCTGCCCAGGTTGACCAGCAAACCGACCACAGCCACGCCCATCGCCTCGGTGAATTGGATGGTGCGCGGAATAAACACACTTTGAATCGATTCCATCCCCATCAAAACAGCGACCACTGCCAGGGCTACGGCGCTGGCAAAACCGCCCAGCGCGCCTACTTTGCCGGTGCCAAAGCTGTAGCGAGGATTATCGGCGTGGCGGCGGGCGTAACGGTAAGCCAGCAGGGTAATGCCCAGCGCAGCCACGTGCGTGCCCATGTGCCAACCATCGGCCAGGAGGGCCATGGAGCCAAAGCTTAGCCCTGCCGCTATTTCGACCCCCATCATCAGCGCCGTCAACATAACAACCAGACGGGTATTCTTTTCGCCGTGCCCCTGGTCAACGCTAAAATGGTGGGAGTGCTGCCACTGGTGAAGGGTGTGAATATGCATAACGTTCCTCGATATTTAACTGTTTTTGGGCGGCAGAAAATAACTCTTCTGCACGCCGTTGGTCATGATAATACAACCACCCCTGGCCGGGCAAGCGACGCAACCAGAGGCGGTCGGGTTAATTTCTAAAAGGCGCTGGCTTCGCACCAGGGTTTGCAGCATGCCGTCCAGGGCGCTGGCTTCAACTTCCAGCTTGCGGCTCAACTCGTCTACACAGAGAGGACCGGCCGCCTGTTGGAACTCGGCCAGGATTTGCCGCAGCATCAGCCCCACCCCAGAAAGCGGCCGCCCTGATAAAGCAGCACCGCCAGCAGCCAGGCCAGGCCAAACTGGTACAAACCGGAGACCCACATCCATTTCCAGCCAAATTCAGCCTTGATAGCCCCCAAGGTAGCCACGCACGGGGTATAGACCAGCACAAAGACCAGGAAGGCTAGGGCCGCCAGGGGGCTAAAACTGGTTGTCAGCGCCGCCCCCAGGGCTGTATCAGCTTCTTCCGGCTCGGCTTCGACCAAGTTGACGCCAGGAATGAGGCTGAGCAAGGTTTTGCCGGCGTTAACGGTAGCCGAGCCAAAACCAACGATAATGTCGCCAATATTTTCGCCAAAAGTAGTCGGCAGTGCTTCTTCTTCGGCTTCTGCCTCGCCTACATAAATCTGGGCCATCGTGCTCACTACCACTTCTTTGGCAATGAAGCCGCTCATCAACGCCCCGGCCGCTTCCCATTTATCAAAGCCGGCCGGGGCAAAAATGGGCGCGGCGGCGGCGCTGACATGCCCAAACAGGCTGTCGCGGGGGTTGTCAACACCCCAGGGCAGGTTCATCAAAAACCAGAGCACCACCGACACGCTCAGGATAACCGTGCCGGCCTTGGTGACGAACTCTTTGCTCTTTTCCCAGGTATGGATCAACAACCCTTTGAGGGTAGGCATGCGGTAGGGGGGCAGCTCAAGAGCAAACATATTATCCGGGCTGTTTTTGAGAATCGTCCGGCTGAAGGCCCAACCGACAACCGCCGCCAGCACAATCCCGGCCACATAAAGGCCGGTAATCAGCAGACCACCCTGCTGCGGAAAGAAGGCCATGCCAAAGACCACGTACACCGGCAGGCGGGCCGAACAGGACATCAGCGGCACCAGCAGGCCGGTGGCGATCCGATCACGCTCGTTTTCCAGGGTACGGGTGGCATAGATGGCCGGCACGGCGCAGCCAAACCCCAAGATCAAGGGGATAAAGCTTTTACCATGCAGCCCGGTGAAGCTCATCAATTTGTCCATCACAAAGGCCACCCGCGCCAGGTAGCCGGAGTCTTCGAGCAGGGTCAGGAAGAAGTAAAGCACAAACAGGCCGGGCAAAAAGACCAGCACCCCGCCCACCCCGGCCACCACCCCATCCAGCACCAATGACTGCAGCCAGTCCGGGGCCAGGAGCAGGGTCAAAATTCCTTCAATCCAGCGGCTCACCGGCCCGGCGATAACCCCGTCCACCCAATCCAGGTAAGGGGCCGACACATCCACGACCAGCTTGAACATGACATACATGACCAGCAGGAACAGGGGCAGCCCCAGGACCCGGTTGGTCACAACCCGGTCAATCCGGTCGGTCAAAGTGTAGCGGTTGGCCTGTGATTTGTCCACCACCTGGCGGGTCAGCCCGTGAATAAAACCGTAGCGAGCGTCGGCCAGGGCAATATCCACACTGTCGCCGTAGATATTCTCGATACGAGCGCTGCTCTGGCGGGCCTGGGTGATAAGCTGCGCGCCGCCTGGCGTGCGCTCGACCTGGGTCACTAAATCAGCCTCGCCTTCCAGCAGCTTCAAGGCCAGCCAGCGCGCATTGAAGGTGCGGGTCAGGTTGGCCTGCTGTTGGACCAACAGGGTTAAATGTTCAATTTCAGCTTCGAGTTCTTTACCATAGTTGATTTTGAAATCAACCGGCTTTAAGACCAGAGGGTTAACGGACATGATTTCTCTCCTATTCAGGCGGCCAGTTTTAGTTTGGGCCGGTGGGGCTTGGCCAGACCAACCATCGTTTCCAACAGCTTATCAATGCCCAGGCCCTTATTACCCACCGTCTCCACCACCGGGATGTGACCCAGTAAGGCCGACAACTGCTCCTGGTCAATCCGAATGCCGCGAGTGCGGGCAATATCTACCACGTTCAGAGCAATGATGAGCGGCGCACCCAATTCCAACAGTTGCGTGGTCAGATAAAGGTTGCGTTCCAGGTTGCTGGCGTCAACCACGTTGATGACCACGTCGGGCCGTTCGTATACAATGTAATCGCGGGTAATGACTTCTTCGGGCGAGTAGGCGCTGAGGCTGTACGTGCCGGGCAGGTCAACCACGTGACAGGTCAACCCCTGGTAGCGAAAGACGCCCTCTTTTTTTTCCACCGTTTTGCCCGGCCAATTGCCGACATGTTGACGAGCGCCGGTCAGCGCGTTGAAGAGGCTGGTTTTGCCAGCGTTGGGGTTGCCGGCCAGAGCTATGGTTAAGTCGGTCATTGTTTGAAGCCTTTCGGTTAAGCGTGGGGGTGAACCTCGATATTAGCGGCGTCGCACCGGCGCAGCGAGAGGTGGTACCCTTTGATGGTAAATTCCACCGGGTCGCCCAACGGCGCGACCCGTTCAACCATAATGGTCTCTCCGCGCACCAGCCCCAGTTCCAACAGGCGGCGGCGTGCAGCCGTCCGTCCGCCAACACGAACAATGACGCCGGATTGGCCAGGGGTTAGGGTGTTCAGGGGGGTGGTGGGTTGATGGTTGGCCTGAGATGGGATTTGATCCATGGTTAAATTCTCCATATCTGGTAATTAATCTATCACGGTTATATCAATCGCTGCGGCTATCGGTTTGGATAAGGATAGGGCCTGACCGGCAATGTCGAGCAGCAAAGCGCCGTCAGCCGCTACCGCCAGCGTGGTCACGGCAACGCCGGGGCACAAGCCATAACCGCACAGAAAGTTTTTGACCGGCTCAGCCGCCCCAATGCGGCTGACTTGGCCCTTCTCGCCGGCCGCTAAGGTCGTCAGCGGCCGCACTGAGCGCTCCGGGAGAGGCTGATCATCGTAGGGAATGAGTTGATTCTGAGGGGTGAGGGTGGGATGGCCCAGAAAGACAGCCAGCCGGTTGGCCAGGTCATCAGGAGTGACGTGTTCAAAGCGGCAGGCCATCTCGTCGGCTTCAAGCGGGTCAATGCCCAACTTTTCGGCAAAAAAAACTTCCCATAACCGCCGGTTGCGCAAAACCCGGCGAGCCAGAGCCTCGGCCTTGGCCGTCAGACTGACCCCCCGGTACGGTTCATACTCAATCAACCCTTTATCCACCAGCCGCCGGCACATCTCGTTGGCCGAGACCGGCGAAACAGCCATCTCTTGAGCCAGTACGGGGATAGGCACAGGCTGTCCCTCCCTTCGCAGCAAGGCGATTCGGAGCAGGTACATCTCGATGCTTTCACTCATAGTTTTGTCGTCTAAGTTATGGTGCGCCATAACAAAATCGCTTTATATAATAAGGGAAACCTTATTGCGCATTATGGCACACAAATTAACCTGCGCCTAGTGACAAATATCACCAGAAAAGCAGGCAAGTGTCACCTCAAATTTTAATCAAGGTTAAAGATAAGTTGAAGTGAGGTTAAAACGGGGGGCGGTTCTTACCTGCGACACTATTTTTATTTTTCAACCAGCCTCACTATAATACTAAGGCAGCAGGAGATTGAGAGCTAGGAGCAATACCTTTCAAATAAGGCCGTAGCATAGGGCCTTGTGCCCGCCCACAAGGGGCTAAACTACGTTATTTGAAAAGTATTGGAGCTAGGAGCTATGAGCGTCCAGCAAAACCCATTAAACAAGAGGCCGCCGCCTTGCCAAACTCTTTTCCACTTTGATGGCCTGTTATTGACCTATTTGTTGGTCGGTTGGTCGCTTATTTTTTCGGCGGCTACCTGGGGATTACAACCCAATGAGCAAAAATGGCTGCGTGTAGGGTTGATATCCCAGGCCAAGGCTGATTACAGTGTTATTAATGCCAGCCGGCCGCGTTTGGCTCCCCTTAAACCCAAAGTAATCGAAGTGGTTAGACAAGAGCAGGAAATATTCGAACCTCCGCCTCCATTGCCCACTCCTACGGTCACCCCTTCAGACAACTTCATTACCCTGTTAACAGACATGCTCATACCACCTACCTTGACCAATACTCCGTCGCCGCTACCACCCACTCCATCTCTCGCGGTAGCCACCCCCACCGCAACCCCGACAAATACACCTTTATTGCCAAGCACCCCAACCGTAACCCCGACAAAAATACCCTCCCGAACTCCCACACCTACTCGCACCCCTGTGGCGGAGGACACCATAACCCCAACGACAACGGGTACACCCTTGACGGTGAATACCCCCACACCAACCGTAACAGAAACATCTCTGCCGGTGGACACCACGACGCCAACAGGTACACCCTTATTGATAGAAACGCCAACTGCAACGCTGACAAGAGCACCATCTCCCACTGCCACTGCAACCAGCACGCCATCCCCGACTGTAACGGAGACACCCATCTCAGGAGCCACCGCTACTCCCACAGCAACCGATCTGGCCAGCCTGACCGCGACCGCTACCCTAACTCCAACCGTAACCGGTACTATGCTGCCAGAAGACACGCCTACACCAACCGCAACCGATACCCCGACAAACACGCCGACCCCAACCGTAACCAATACCCCCACGCCGGTCAGCACCCCCACACCAACGGCAACCGATACCCCGACAAACACGCCGACCGCTACAGCAACCAATACCCCGGTGGATACAGCTACCCCAACAACGGATATTCCAACGACGACGTCCACTCCTTAAATCAAAACGGCTGCTGTAGCAGATTTCATAAGTATTTGACGAAAAAACCAGGTTGTAATACTATGAAGATGGTAATATAACATTCATACTACTTATTGGTAGTATCGGTAGGGTGGCATCCCTATGCCGCCCGCATCAGGTGACGCAGTGCTGCGTAGCCAGGCTACAGATATATCCCCACCCAATCAAAACATTCCCAGCATTAATACGCTCATGCGTATCCGCAAAACCTTAAAAGGAATAATTCCTCATGAACGTTTATGGCAAACATTATCGCACTATTTGGCTCAAGGAAGATGACCCCCAAACCGTCCAAATTATTGAGCAGCGCCTGCTGCCCCACCAATTTGTTATTGAAGACCTGACTACGGTAGACGAAGTAGCCCGAGCCATTAAAGAGATGCACGTGCGCGGCGCGGGCTTGATCGGCGCGACGGCCGGCTATGGCATGTACATTGCTGCCTTACATGCGCCCCGTGCCTCGGCTGCCGCTTTTATGACCAGCCTGACCGCCGCCGGTCAAAAGTTGAAAGCCACCCGGCCTACCGCCGTCAACCTGGAGTGGGCGGTGGAGCGCCAGCTTGAAGCTATTGAAGCCGCCGGCGACGATATTGAAGAGAAAATTGAAACAGCTTTACAGATGGCCCAAACTATTGCCGACGAGGATGCCGAATTTTGCCGGCGCATTGGCGAGCACGGTAAAGCTATTATCCAGGAAATCAGCCGGCGTAAGCAGGGCGAAACCGTCAATATTCTCACCCATTGCAACGCCGGCTGGCTGGCCTTTGTAGATTACGGCACAGCCACCGCGCCCATCTACGCCGCCTTCAATGAGGGTATCAAAGTCCACGTCTGGGTAGATGAAACCCGCCCGCAGAACCAGGGCGCTCGCCTGACCGCCTGGGAACTGAACCAGCATGGCGTGCCCCACACTGTCATTGCCGATAATGTGGGCGGCCATCTGATGCAGCACGGCCTGGTAGATATGGTTATCACCGGCACCGACCGCACCCTTTACACCGGCGATGTAGCCAATAAAATCGGCACCTATCTCAAAGCCCTGGCAGCCAAAGACAATGATGTTCCCTTCTACGTGGCCTTGCCCTCCTCCACCTTCGATTGGAAGATGCGGGACGGGGTCAAGGAAATCCCCATCGAGCAGCGCGACGCCACGGAAGTGAAATACATGAACGGCTTACATGAGGGCGAAATCAAATCGGTGCTGTTGACGCCGGCCGATAGTCCCGCCGCCAACTATGCTTTTGATGTCACCCCGGCCCGCCTGGTCACCGGCCTCATCACCGAACGCGGCATCTGCGCGGCCTCAGAAGAAGGAATATTGGGGTTGTATCCCGAAAAGAAACAGTAAAAAGGTAGCAAGGTCGCAGAGTCGCAGGGGCGCAGAAATGAAGGCTTTCTGTAGGTACTTTCCCTGTCTACTATCTACTATACCCAACGCATTTCAAAATTTCCGTAGCGGATGCATCCCCATGCGTCAGCGGACGGCATAGGGATGCCGTCCTACGGAAATTTTAACGTGCGCTTAGTATATTTTTTAGGAGCTACGATGGCTTACCAACCTCTGGATATCCACAGCGTTGTTGACTATATCAAAAACCGCCCGTCAATGGAACAAATCTTTCCGAAAGAGGCGTCCCTTTCGGCCAAAGAAGTCGGCGATGGCAATTTAAATCTGGTTTTTATCATCCAGAATCAAAATAATCCGCAGCAGGCGGCGGTGCTCAAGCAGGCTTTGCCCTATCTGCGGGTGGCCGGCGACTCCTGGCCGCTCACTCGCGAACGGATGCGCTTTGAAACCCAGGCCCTGCTCAAATACAACGAACTGACCCCCGGCCTGGTCCCGCTAGTGTTTGACTCGGATGATGAGATGTCGCTGGTGATTATGGAATATCTAGGCCGGCACGAAATTATGCGTAAAGCGCTGGTGGCGCGTAAGCGTTTTCCCAAGTTTGTTGACCACATCACTACTTTCCTGGTCAATTCTCTCTTCTACACTTCTGACCTCTATCTGTCCGGCCTGGAAAAGAAGGAACTGCAAAAGCAGTTTATCAACCCGCACCTGTGCAAAATTCAGGAAGATTTTGTTTACACCAATCCTTACATGGAGTCGCCGGAAAACAAGTGGAATCCCCTGCTGGATCGAGAAGTGCAGGCGGTGCGGGCCAATGCCACCCTAAAACTGGCCATCGCTGAAATGAAAGAAGCCTATATGACCCACGCCGAAGCCCTGATCCACAGCGATCTACACACCGGCTCGATTATGCTCAACGAAGAAGAAACGAAGGTCATTGACCCCGAATTTGGCTTCTACGGACCAATGGCCTACGACGTTGGCGCGGTGCTGCAAAACCTGATCCTGAATTACCTTTCCCACTACGCCCACACCTCTGACCGGCTCGAACGGGAAAGTTATCAGGCTTACCTGCTGGAGATGGTCCGCGACATCTGGAATGAATTTGCCCGCAAATTTGACCAGACCTGGGCCGAAAATAACCGGGGTGAACTGGTCCCCACCCAATATTGGGATTTCCCCGGCGGCGCTGACGCCTTTGCCGAATACCGCCGCCGCTATCTGGCGCGGCTGCTGCAAGAAACGGCGGGGCACGGCGGCACCAAGTTCCTGCGGCGGATGATGGGCATTGTCACCGTCTGGGATATTTCCAGCATTGCCGCCCCTGAGAAACGGGCCGTGGCCGAGCGGCTCGCCATTCGCATCGGCACACGTTGGGTGCTGGAACGCCGCCAGGTCAACAGTATTG
Source organism: Anaerolineae bacterium (assembly GCA_023151115.1). Next base: position 1,433 of record JAKLJP010000096.1, on the reverse strand, counting down.
ACGATTTAATTGGCATCGTTCGAGAAGAAACCAAAGACGTTCAGGGATAAGCTTAGGGGGAATTTCTATGTCTCAACCATTTAACGAACAAAGTGTGGTTGATTATATTCGCCAGACCGATTTACTAACGACAATTTTTTTCGATGAGGCGACGCTGCGCAGCACGCCTATTGCCGAAGGCAACGTCAACCTGCTGTTCCGGGTGTTCAGCGAGCGCGACCCCGGCAAGTCGGTGTTGGTCAAGCAGGCGTTGCCCTACGCCTGGCGCTACCCAGATTTCAAGATGCCGGTGGATCGCCAGCGGATTGAGCACGGTATTCTGGAGGTCGAAGCCCGCTACTGCCCTGATCAGGTTCCCCAGGTTTATCTGTATGACTCGGAGAAGCATGTCCTGGTCATCGAGGATTTGAACCGGCACCTGGTAATGCGCGAAGGGCTGATGCAGCAAAAACGTTACCCGCTTGTGGCCCAACATCTGGGTCTGTTTATGGCCCGGACGCTTTTTTACACCTCGGACCTGTACTTATCATCTGCTGATAAAAAGGCGATGGTCCCTCAGTTTATCAACCCTGTCTTGTGTAAAGTACAGGAGGATTTGGTTTTTACCGAGCCGTATTTGGATCATCCCAACAACCGCTGGACCAAGCTGCTCGATCCGCAGGTGGCCCAAATCCACGCCGACGACGAGCTGCGCAGCGAAGTGTTCAGGTTGAAAGAAGCCTATCTGACCCATGCCCAGGCCCTCATCCACAACGATTTGCACACCGGCTCGATTATGCTCAACGAAACGGAAACAAAAGTCATAGACCCTGAATTTGGCTTCTTCGGCCCTATGGGTCACGATGTTGGCTCCTACCTGTCGAACCTGGTGCTGGGCTATGCCGCCCAGGAACACCACGCTCAAGACTCGGCCGAGCGGGCCGACTACCGCCGCTGGCTGCTCACGCTCATCCGCGACACCTGGAACACTTTTGAAACGGAGTTTCTCACCCTGTGGGAAAACGAAGGCAACGGTGATTGGCCCTCGCCGCTGTTCCGCCGCAAATACATGCGCCAACTGCTGCAAGACACGGCCGGGTTCGGCGCGGTGGAGATGATGCGCCGGCTGATTGGTCTGGCTCACGTCCACGATTTCTGGACGATTCCCGATGATGCTACCCGCGCCGCCGCCGAAAGCCTAGCCCTCAATGTAGCCCAATCCTGGCTCATGCAACGCCATACCCTCACCTCCATAGATGAGCTGGTCGAGATGGTGGCCGCCGCCAAGCCGACTGACTTCATGTAAAAAGTAAAGTATTCTTCCTCATCCGGCAAAAAAGAAGCATCTGACCGAAGATACAATTCTTTTTTTGTTGCTTATAATTGGCCCCAAAAACTGGACCACGAGCTAAGGTGGATTGAAGTATAATCTACCAAACTTGTGGAGGGGTAAA
>JAKLJP010000095.1 GCA_023151115.1 Anaerolineae bacterium | reverse complement strand
CTTTTTGAGTTGATAGTCCTTCAACTTACCCTTATTCAATTATTTTGTAAAGTCCCATCTCATGGACCCAGTGCCTCCGCTTCTGTTAGTTCAGTAATTTCTATTATCCCCTTATTGTGGTAAAATCGAATAGAACATTTGTATGTGTGCCTGAGTTTAATTTGATCTAATTGGAGTATGGGTGTGACAATCCCCGAAATAAAGCCTGGTTACATCATTGATTACATTTCCGGCGAACAGGTCAAAGCCACCTCTGAAGAAATCGAAGCTGTTCAAGTTTTTGCCCAGCGCTTGGTTGAAGATTATGGTTATCCTCAAAACTATATCCAAACTCGGCCACAATTCAGAGTTCGTAAGCGGCCCTCCGATGAGGAAAAATCTTATCTGGTAGATATTGCCGTTTTTCAATCTAGCAACAAGATTGAAGAAAATCTATTTTTGATTGTCGAGTGTAAGAAAAAGAATCGCAATGACGGTTTAGCTCAACTAAAAGTTTATATGAGCCTGAGTCCCGCCGAAGTGGGGGTTTGGTTCAACGGTCAGGATCATATCTACCTGAGAAAGATTGTTCATAAGGATGGGCGGCAAACTTATGAGGAACTGCCGAATATCCCTCGTTTTGGCCAGCGGATAGAAGATATTGGGCGATTTCACCGCAAAGACCTTAAGCGCCCCTCAAATCTCAAAGCCGTTTTTCGAGACATTCGTAACCATTTGGCCGGAAATGTCACCGGTATCACTCGTGATGAAGCTCTGGCGCAAGAGATTGTTAGTGTTCTCTTTTGTAAAATCTATGACGAAGTTAACACCGGGCAGAATGAAATTGTCAAATTCCGCAGCGGTCATAATGAAACAGCCGAACAAGTGCGACAGCGCATTATTAATTTCTTTGAAAATGAGGTCAAGCCAGAATATGCGGATGTTTTTTCGGAACGAGATGCGATTACCTTAGACGCCGAAAATCTGGCCTATGTTGTGGGTGAGCTACAAAATTATTGCATCACCGAAGCTGAGCGTGACGCGATTGGGGACGCCTTTGAGGTTTTTATTGGACCGGCTTTGCGAGGAGGTGAAGGCCAATTTTTTACCCCGCGCAATGTGGTACGCATGATCGTTGACATTCTCGATCCCGAACCGGGCAATATGATTTTAGATCCGGCATCGGGTTCGGGCGGATTTCTGATTATGGCTTTGGAGCACGTCTGGAAAAAACTAGAGGCTCAAGCTATTGAAAAAGGCTGGGGTGAGGCCTTATTGGAGAGAAAGAAACGCGATATCGCCACCCGCTATTTTCGCGGCATTGATAAAGACTCTTTTCTGGCAAAAGTGACCAAGGCGTATATGGCGATTATCGGTGATGGGCGCGGCGGTGTATTCTGCGAAAATGCCTTGCTACCGCCCGACGAATGGCATTATACCACCCGTGATGCTATTAAATTGGGCGCCTTTGATGTGGTGATGACCAATCCGCCTTTTGGCACAAAAATCCCCATCAAAGGTCAGCAAGTGTTGGCTCAGTTTGATTTGGGATATAAATGGAAAAAGGATAAAACTACCGGCCATAGTGAAAAAACCAGCACCCTTCACGACGATCAATCTCCCCAAATTCTATTCCTGGAGCGTTGCTTGCAGTTTTTGAAGCCGGGGGGACGTTTAGGCATTGTGCTGCCTGAAAGCCTATTAGGCAACCCCTCTTATACTCCGATATTGACTTGGTTACTTAACCAAGCCGCCCTCAAAGCAGTCATAACTCTACCCGAATCTCTCTTCAAAACCAGCGGCAAGGGGGGAACCCATACCAAAGTTTGCGCTCTTTTTCTGGAAAAAGGTGCGGGGGCCGATGACAATGCCCCAGCGCTTTTTATGGCCGATGCTAAATGGTGCGGCCACGATTCAAGAGGCAACCCAACGTTTCGCAAAAACTCAGAAGGTAAACTTGTCTTACTTGATGATGTGCCGATTATTGCTCAAAGGTATCGCCAATTAGTGCGCGAAGATCAGCCAATCAAACAGGATCATCTCGGTTTTTTGCTTCAACCGGAGCAAATTAAGAATCGCATCCTTGTGCCCAAATATTATGATCCCGAATTGGCAGAATATTTGCAGCGTTTGGCGGAAACTCACAAATTGGTACTAATGGGGGAGTTAGTTGAAAAAGGTATTATCAGCCTGACGACTGGAGTAGAGGTAGGGAAAATGGCTTACGGTACAGGGCCAATCCCCTTTATTCGCACCTCCGATATCTCTAATTGGGAATTAAAAACTGACCCCAAGCAGGGGGTCAGCGAAGAGCTTTACGACTCCCTCAAAACAAAACTTGATGTGAAAGCCGGAGATATTTTGATGGTGCGCGATGGCACTTATCTGATTGGAACAAGCGCCATCGTCACCGAAAGCGATACGCGGATTCTCTTTCAAAGCCACATCTACAAAATTCGTGTTCGCAAACCCGAGCAGCTTGATACCTGGCTACTCTTTGCCTGCTTAAATTCCCCGGTTGTCAAAAGACAGATTCGCGCCAAGCAATTTACTCAAGATATTATAGACACCTTAGGTAATCGAATTCTTGAATTACTAATTCCCATTCCCAAAGATCAGCAAAAATGCCAAGAAATTGCCCAGGCCACCCGCGAGACGGTTGAAGCTCGGGTGGCTTTGCGGAATAAAGCCAGGCAAATTGTTTTGGATGTTGAAGGGGTGGCGCAAGTTCAAGAAGATGACCAGGATTTATTGAATGCGCTTTAGAGAGAAGAAATATTCTTAAACGGTTGGCGCCGGTCTACTCTCCACTTCTTTGGTTTTTAAGTAATTCTTCCAGTATCGTCAGCCGAGCTTCCAACTCCGCGTTTTGCCGCTGTAAAGTCTCAATTCGCCCCGCCTGCTCTTGCGTAAGCTGATACAATCCTTGAATCGCGGCCAGGGCCACCCCGTCGGCGTCCACCGTGCTGATGTGCCGATCATCTTCGCCCAGGCCAAAAGCAGCCTGAAAATCCTGGGCGGTCGGCCCCAGATGGCGAATTGCCGGGTCTTGCGTTTTGTAATTCCAGGTGTAGAAGGGCAGATCTGCCAGGCGAGTCAAAATATCCTGGCTGTCTACCGGCGCAAAATTAGCTTTGGCCTGGCGGTCGCTCCAGGTGGCCCAGGAACCGCTGCCGGGCGGCAGGGCTGCGCCCGAGTTCTGATCCACGCTGGTGAAAAAATAGACTCCGCCGGTAGCTCGGACCATAAAGCGGTTGGGGGTGTTGCAGGGTAAGTCGGTCTTGCTGGCATCGGCCCAGACAAAGCAGCCGGGGCTGTTGGCTTTGGCTTGCTGCCCGGCGGCAAAGCTGAAATCACCCTCGGCTCGGTTATCCTGGCCGCCAGGGACAACACTGTAAGCGCCACCGATATAGTTATTATACCCGCCGCCAATTACCGCCCAGGAGCCGCTGGCCATGTTATAACTCCCTCCCCCAATCGCCGTATAAATTTCGTTCGCCTTGTTATTGTAACCGCCGCCAATGGCGGCGTAGATGTTGGTGGCGTTGTTGAGCCAACCGCCGCCTACGGTAGCGCCGGGAGCGCCGGCGGTGTTGTCCAACCCCCCGCCGACCGTAGCGTAAATATCGCCGGCGTTGTTTTGACTCCCCCCACCAACGGTTGAAAATGGGCCGCCGGCCCGGTTGAGCCAGCCGCCATCCACCGTAGCGTAGGCATTGAGGGCGTTGTTAGCCAGTCCGCCACCGACCGTGGCAAAGGGGGTATCGCTGGTGAGACCGGCATTATCGCCGGCCTGGTTGTTATGCCCCCCACTGACCACGCCGTAATCGTCGGTGATGTGGTTGGTTTGGCCCGGCGCGCCGCCGCCGGCAATGGTCGCGCCGACTACACCGCGGGTGACGCTGTTATCCGGGTGGCCGCCAATCAGGTTGGGGCTAGTCGAGTTGGGTTCACTCCAGAGGTTGGGCAGAGCCATGGCATAAGCGGCCACTGGTAGTTGCTGGCGGCCGGCGAGCGGCGTATAAGCGTCGAGACGGTTGCCGGGCCGTACTGCAATTTCCAGGTAACGGAAATCGCCGGTGAAGACGCGCCCGCCAAAATCCAGGGAAATAGCGAAGCGGCCATCCAGCACCGTTACATTATCGAGAGACACCGTTGCCCCAAGCTGATTGCCGCCGCTGGGTGCATCATAGACTTTGAATTGAAAGTCGTAGACCCCTTCCAGGGGATTGCCATCCTCATCGGTCAAACGGCCTTCGTAGGTAAAAGTTGTGCCGATGGCTGCCGGACTGTCCTGCGGCTGCTGGGCCATCACGCGACCCCCCAGGCCGCTCAGGCAAATCGCCAGCCCTAATACCACCCACTGCCCAAAAAGGATTGTTCGCCTCATTGCTCTCCTCCCCTGAACCGAATTTTGATTATTATAACATCAAAAGACTTTTTTCGAGCCAGAAATCGGCTCAACTATCAGATTTTGACAAGCTTGCCAGATCATGATATTTTATAGTGGAATAAAATTCAGTAAAGGAAATAAATTTCAATATTTCCCCGACAAGTGCTGGATATGGGCGCTGTGGCCAGAACCTTGACCGTTCGTTTACGTCTTTTGGTCGTAACTGCTCAGCCCTCATGTCATTTCGAGGCCATAAGGCCGAGAAATCCCTAGAGCGTCACATAGGCATGAGGGATTTCTCCCTTCGGTCGAAATGACATGCCTGAGTAGTTACGTTTGGTCTTACCATATTTAGGCAACATGGAAGATTATAAAACAGCCCGATTAATGAATTCTATCTTAACTCAATATTATCTGGAAGGTAAACGCCAGGCCGATATTGCTCAAGACTTGAACCTGTCTACCCCCAAGGTGAACCGTTTGTTGAAACAGGCCCGTGACCAGGGCTTGGTAGAAATCAAAATTCATACCCCGTACCTTAATAGTTTTGAACTCGAAAAGCAGTTGCTCGCCGTTACCGGCTTACGGGATGCAGTGGTCGTCCCCAAGTTGACGCCTGATACCTCGTCCATGCTCCAGACCATCGGCAGTGTGGGCGCCGATTACTTGCTGCGCCAACTTCGGGATGGCGATATTATCTGTATGGGCGGCGGCCGGACGGTAGAGGCTCTGGTTCAGGCAATCCAACCGGAGCGCGGCTACGATGTACAGGTGGTCCCGGCTATTGGCGGAGTGCAGGGAATGCACCATACCAACCTCAATTATCTGGTGGCAGAACTGGCCCGAAAGCTGGGCGGCCAGGCCCATCAACTGCACGCCCCGGCCTTTGTTGACTCACCGGAGGAGTGGGAGGCGGTGCTGGGGCTGCGCCAGGTTGGCGAGATTCTGGCCCTGGCCCGGCAGGCGCGGATTGCCCTGGTCGGCATTGGCGCGGTAACGCCGATTTCATCTAGTTACTTTCAGTTCACCTCACTCGATACCAACGATATGACCGAAATCGTTGAGCGCGAGCAGGGGGTTGGCGAAATTCTAGCCCATATCTACACCGCCGATGGCCGTCTTTGCGCGCCGGATTATGCCCGGCGCGTGGTGGCTCTCAGCCCTGAAGACCTTAAGAATATTCCCGTTATCATCGGTCTGGCGGCTACAGAAAGCAAAATCCTGCCGGTTTACGGCATGTTGAAAGGCGGATTTTTAAACAGGCTTATCACCGACGAGGAAGTGGCCACACAGGTGTTAGCAAAGTTTGAAAAGGAGTCGTCACGAGCCTGACGGCACGCCACCAATAATGAAAATGGAGTGCAAGGCTTGCCTTGCTGATAGCAAACCAAGGTTTGCACTCCTATTTACGAAGGAGCAATCTATCTATGACTCAACCAACCATGACCATTGAAAGAGAACAAACGGTTGACCTACCGGTGGAAAAACTGGTCAACATGTTGTACCAAATGTACCTCATCCGCACCTTTGAGGAGGCGGCTTTTGAACAGTACGCCGCCGGAAATGTTCACGGGACCATGCACCTGTGCAGCGGCGAGGAAGCCGCCGCAGTAGGCGCGATTGCCGCGCTGCGCCCGGATGATTTGATTACCTCCACTCACCGGGGACACGGCCACGCCATTGCCAAGGGGCAAAATATCAATGATATGATGGCCGAACTGCTGGGCAAAGAAACCGGCGTTTGTTTGGGCCGGGGCGGTTCGATGCACATGGCCGACCTCACTTTGGGGAGTTTGGGGGCCAACGGCGTCGTCTCCGGGGGGATTCCCCTGGCGGTGGGGGCCGGTTTGAGCAGTAAGTTACAGGGCTTGGACCGGGTGGTGGTTTGTTTTTTTGGCGATGGCGCGACCAATACCGCCAATTTTCACGAAAGTTTGAATATGGCTTCGATCTGGAAGCTGCCGGTCATTTTTGTGTGCGAAAATAACCAATACGCCATGTCCATGTCGGTGAAACGATCCCTTTCCGTGCCCCATGTGGCCGACCGGGCGGTGGCTTACGGTATGCCCGGCCACACGGTTGACGGAATGGACATCATTGCCTCTTATGAGGCCGTCAAAGAGGCCGTAGCCCGAGCCAGGCGCGGCGAAGGCCCTTCGCTGGTGGAGCTGGTCACTTACCGTTACCTGGGCCATTCCAAGAGCGACAAACAGGTTTACCGCACCAAAGATGAAGTCAAAGAATGGATGGATCGTGACCCGATTCCTCGCTATCAAAACTGGCTGGTCAATCATGGCTATCTGAGCGAGGCCGAGGGCGAGGCGTTGAAAGAAAAAGCCGAGGCCGAGATTCAACAATCCATCGAATACGCTCTCGTTCAGCCCGAACCTAAAGTGGCCGAGTTAACCAAATATGTCTATTATGAAGAGCCGGAGGTCTTGACTAATCCGACCCAGGTTTTACCCCGCTGGATTCAAGAAACCTTTGGCCCAAAGACCCCGATCAACCCCCCGCCCGGCACACGCGAGATCAGCTATGCCGAAGCTCTGCGCGAGGCGATGGCCCTGGCTCTGGAACATGATCCCCAGGTGTTTATGCTGGGCGAAGATATCGGGGCCTATGGCGGCGCGTTTGGCGTTACCGGGGACCTGGTTAATCGCTTTGGCCCGGAACGAGTCCGCGATACGCCGATTTCTGAAAATAATATCGCCGGCACGGCCATTGGGGCCGGGATGACCGGCATGCGGGCCATTGCCGAGATGCAGTTTATGGATTTTGTGACCCTCTCGATGGAGCAGATTGTGCTGCAAGGGGCCAAAATCCGCTATATGTTTGGCGGCAAAGCTCATGTTTCGATGGTTATGCGCCTGCCGGCCGGCTCCGGGACCGGGGCGGCGGCCCAGCACTCCGAGAGCCTGGAAGCATGGTTTATCAATGTGCCGGGGGTGAGGGTGGTCATGCCCAGCACGCCCTACGATGCCAAGGGCCTCCTGCTGGCCGCCATTGCCGATAACAACCCGATTATGTTTGTCGAGAGCAAGCTGCTGTATAAAACCAAGGGCTATGTGCCGGAAGAGCCTTACATCATCCCGCTGGGCCAGGCCGACATCAAGCGCGCCGGCGCCGATCTGACCATTGTCGCCATCGGCGTGATGGTCCCGCGTGCCCTGGAAGCGGCGGCGCAGTTGGCCAAAGAGGGGATCGAGGTGGAAGTGATTGACCCGCGCACCCTCAAGCCCTACGATGAAGCCACCATCACCGCCTCGGTCAAGAAAACAGGCCGGCTGATCGTCGTCCACGAAGCCCCGCTGGTGGGTGGCTTTGGCGGCGAAATTGCGGCGATGATCGGCCAGAGTGAGGCCTTTGCTTACCTGGAAGCGCCGATTGTCCGCCTGGGCGGGGCCGATGTTCCCGTGCCGTACAACCGCACCCTGGAGCGGGCGATGGTGCCGCAGGTCGAAAATATCGTCGAAGCGGCCCGCAAGCTGGTTAAGTATCAAATCTGAGTGACTGTTCAGGCATGTCATTTCGACCGAAGGGAGAAATCCCTCATGCTTATGTAGCACCCCGGAGATTTCTCGGCCTCCGGCCTCGAAATGACATTGGGGAATGAGCAGTTACAAATCTGACAAGGTAATAAGATATGGCGAAGCAAGTAATCATGCCCAAGTTTGAAATGGCCCAGGAGACCGGCACGGTGGCCCGCTGGCTCAAAAATGAAGGCGACCCGGTGGAAAAAGGGGAGCCATTGCTGGAGATTGAAACCGACAAAATCACGATGGAGGTCGAAGCGCCGGCGGCCGGCATCCTGGCCGGGATCAAGGCCGGCCCCGGCGATGTCGTGCCCATCGGCCAGGTCATCGCCTATCTGCTCAAGCCGGGCGAGGCCCTGCCGGGCGAGGGTCCGGCCCCATCTGCCGTGCCGGCATCGCCCCCGCCGGTCACTCTCCCCGCTGGCGATAACCAGGTTAAGGCGACGCCCCTGGCCCAGCGTATTGCCGCAGCGCACCACCTCAATTTGCAATCCGTCTCGCCCGGCGCGTCTGGTGAACGGGTCAGAGGGGCGGATGTGACGGGCTACCTGGGGAGTCAGGTCGTCCCGCCCGGCAAAATTCGGGCGGTTCCGGCGGCCCGGCGGCTGGCCCGCGAGTTGCAGCTTGACCTGCAAGCCGTGAACGGCAGTGGGCCGGGAGGCCGCATCCAGTCGGCAGATGTTCGGCAGGCGGCGGTAGCAGTGGTCCAGCCGTCTGTCCCAACACCCACCCCGGTCGAGCCACAGCCTGTGCCGGTGATGAGTCCCGCCGGACAGCCGGCCCTGCGGCGGACCGTCCCCCTGAGCAGCATGCGCCGCACCATCGCCGAGCGGCTGACCGCCGCCGCCCGCGATATTCCGCAGTTTACCGTCAGCCTGGAGATCGAGATGAGCCGGGCGCAGCAAATGGTAGACGACACGCGGGCCGCCGGTTCCGAAGGGCCGCGCGTCACCCTGACGGCGCTGCTGGTGAAAGCCTGCGCCTGGGTGCTCGCCCGCCAGCCGGAGGTCAATGCCTCGTTCAATGGGGACAGCATCCTGGAATGGGCCGAGGTCAATATCGGCGTGGCTGTGGCGGTGGAGGCCGGCTTAATCGTGCCGGTGATTTTCGGGGCCGACCGCCTGAGCCTGCCCGACATCGCCGCCCAACTCAATGATCTCAGCGCCCGCGCCCGCGAAGGCAAGCTGCGGCCCGAAGAGCTGCGCGGCGGCACCTTTACCATTTCCAACCTGGGTATGTTCGGCGTGGAGACCTTTACCGCCATCATCAACCCGCCCCAGGCCGCCATTCTGGCCGTGGGCCGCACGGTGAAGCGGGCCATTGTGACCGAGGACGAGCAGATTGTGGTCAAGCCTATGGCCAGCTTCACCCTCACCGCCGATCATCGGGTCATTGATGGGGCTATCGCCGGGCGATTTTTGGCGGCGTTGAAGCAGGCCCTCGAGAGGCCGGGGCTGCTTTTGTGAAAAAACAAAACGCGCCGGTTGGAGTCAGCCGGCGCGTTATTGATTCTAGCTTTTATATTTGGACGTGCTGAAAGAGATGAATTTACCTCTGCCTGCCACTCCCGACCTATGGCAATTATGCAGCCATATCAAATTCGGCCAGGGGAAATGAGATGATCCGTAGAATCCGTTCACGGTGTTGGGCAATTTCTTCCAGGCGTTTATAAACCGGCGCATCAAAATACTGCTCGGAACAGTGATTGCAGATCCAGGCCGGCACGTTTTCGATATAAATCGTTTCCCCTTTGAAACGGAAGCGGGCTAATGTGGTCAAAGCATTGAAAACTCTTCTCAAAACCACTACAGGTAGAATTAGTCTAAACTCAATGAAATGTAAGATTTGGGAATATGTGCCAAAACTATGGCTTCAATCATTCCAAGATTTTGCAGATTGATGAAATAATGGCATTGAGCTACCAATCTTTCCAAGTCTCGTTTACGAGCTAACCATCCACCACCATCTACAAAGTTTACAAAGACTCTACTCTCACCAAAGCGACTATTTGATTCGTTGATACGAGTATATGCAGCAAGCATATCACGCGCTTTCGTTGTTTGTCCACTACTGGTCGTCTCTTGAAAACTGCTCATGATGATGACCCAGGGGTCTTGTAATGTCGGTATTGCAAAATCTATGTCAACGTTGATAATCCGAGAACGTCCCTTTTCATAACCAACACCGTATTTGGCTTTGATTTCTTCCAGTTTTTCCTTTATTGCGGCTTCAACCTTGTGTCCTTTTCTTGCACCGTAAGTGCCAATCGTGGACTCTTTGTAGCGTACTTCTCGCAGGGCTTGAGGAATTGTACCAATTTCACGATAATTCAATTTATCCAAATAATAACGCGGAATGTATGCTGATAGTTCTGTATCACGCTTTCCATCAAGCAACAATTTTGCGGTCAACTCTACAAAAGTTACTTCATCGGCCAACTGACGCTTAATCCTGGCAATATTCCATTCACTATCAAATCCGCCGGAAATTCGGCCTATCTTACGCAAAAGAGAGATGATCCGCATAAATTTCTCGTCAGAAAGTCCAATATCCCGCAAGATAACATCGAGACTGTCGCGGTCTTCTTCCAGAAAGGCTATAATATCCTCTGTCGTCCGTTCTTTAGCCGCTGAAATATGTGAGCTTTGAGAAAGGCGTAACAACTCTGCTACTTTTTCATCAATTTCATCCTCAAGTTCCTCGCCCACAAAGAAAATGGTAGAGCTATCCCACGCTTCTTGAAAAGTCAGCTTGCGCGCTTGCATTAAGATTGGATCTCCAGTTTGGCGGCTTTAAGGGCCTTGCCCCAGGTTGGGAATGTTTCTAAGAATAAATCCAAGCCATACTGGCTTTTTTCTTTTACATCTTCGGGTGTTGGCAACCTTCCCAAATCCAAGGTTAATTGGCGTAGCTCCAATTGCAGGGCTTTTTTAGTAACAGTCCGTGACGCTTGTTTGGTACTTTGGCGTTGCACTTGCCCTAAACTTTCGATTTGCGCAATTTTGTCCCACATAATATTTACATAATTGGAGTCAAGGTCAATAGCGACATACCGACGACCAAGTTGTAAAGCGGTAAGTGGTGTTGTGCCGGTGCCTCCAAAAGCATCTAACACCACATCACCTGGGTTCGTTGCTAACCGGATAATTCGTCCCATCAACGATTCTGGTAACTGACAAGGATGATAATCCCGGTCTCGCCGATGCTTAATACGGTGAACATCCCACCAAATATCATTAAGATTTACTTTTTCATCATCTCCCATTCGCTTACGGTTACACACACAAGAAGCGCGTAGGCAGTAATGTCGAGCATCAATAGGGCTTATCGCTTCATAATTAAACGTGAAATCAGTAGGGTGTTTGGTGTAAAATAGCAAGGCGTAATGGGCAGGCATTACCTTTCCACGAGGCTCTGACAAAGCATCCCAAACTATCCAATTCTGAAAATAAAGATGTTGGTTAAGAAAATCGGCGTGGTACAAAGCCCAATGAGGTAAGTTAAGCACAAAAAGAGAGCCAGTTGGTTTTAGGATTCTGATATATTCAGTCAGCCAGGTATTGCACCACTCAACATATTTATGGTCGGCTTGCTCATCATCATAAATCGTATAATCTTTGTCCAGATTATAGGGTGGGTCAGCAAAAACTAAATCTACTGACTCATCGGGGTACTGTCTCAAGATTTCGATAGCATCACCTTGATGAATAATATCAAATAAATTCTCTTTATCAATAATCGGTGTGATTATGGGTTGATGCTGTTTACCATTTTGTTTTGCTGGTGGTAGCGGAAAATTGGGTAAAACATATTGAACATGGGATTCTGTCAGAAATTTGTGTTTCCAGGCCAAGCCTTCTATAGGACCAACTAAACCGTCAATTTGTGGAAGTGGCAGGTCAATAAGGTTATCTAGCTGTCCTTTCCTTTCAGAAGGGAAATCAAGCATTTCTATTAAAATATCAAATAAAGGTTTGGAAATTTGGCTGTAATTGTTGGCTGGCGGAAGGTCTTTAATGACATCAGAAATTACATATCCCTCTGGGTGCATTAAGTGTGCTTTACCGCCCCAATCTTTCACTGTGCGCTTACATGCTTTGCAATATTGATGAGGCAAGCGGACTCGTTTAATATTGAATCTACTATCACCTTTTGTAAATAGCATTACTGCGGCATGGACAGATGGCAAGCGTCTACTTTCAATGGGGATAGATTCAACTGCAAACCAATATTTGAAAGTAAGATGTTTTTCTAGAAATACTCCCAATTCAGGCAGAACTCTTGGTATTCCTTGAACAAAAAGCACTCCCCCATGCTTTAAGACGCGCACAGACTCCTGTAAAAGCAAGAATAATGATTGCTTGTCATTTGCATCTAAAGCTCCAGTTGCTAGAATGACAAACTCAAGAGAGTTTGAGCCTCGCTTTGATAATTCTTCCAACAACTCAATATGTTGTATATATGAGATATTCATAATACTATATCCAGTTATATTACTTTTTACTCTTGGTAGATTTTAACTGGATTTGCCGTTTAACACAAATGTTCGATTTAGGTTTTTGGGCATCTGTGACAAGTTAAGGGTTCAAAGAAAAAGTCAAATGGGGAAAGGAGATAAATCAAGTCGAGAAATCGGTTTA
>JAKLJP010000094.1 GCA_023151115.1 Anaerolineae bacterium | reverse complement strand
GCGCTACTCAGGATGCGATTTTGCTGGAAAAATGGTCTTGATAGCGTCCTGAGTAGGCTGAAGCGAAGCGAAAGCCGTATCGAAGGGCGCTATTTTTCCAAAATTTGAACATATCCTCTTAACGGAGCTAAACCAACGTCGCTAATCCCATCTCCCGCACTTCGGCTTTGACCTCATCGTACATACGCTGCCATTCGGGGAGCGGACGCAAATGCACCATGTCGTAAGCCTGATCGAAGGGAACGCCAGGATTGCCACCGGGCAAGTCAAAGACGTGCTCGTATTTTTGGAGCAGCTTCAACACCAGAGTGTTGGCTTCCTCCAGCGACAAATTTTGCCGGGCGACGGCGTGACCCACCTCACCCATAAAGCGAGCTTCCAGGCCGGTGCCGTTGGGGGCGTTGCCGTCGGCCGAGCCGCACCCTTCCAGATGGCCGCCGCTGGCAGTGATGACGATGGCGTTGGCCGCCGTTTCATAGAGCAGTTCGCGGGTCAGCGCGCCGCTTTTGGGGTAGATGTCGCTGACAATAATACAGGGCGCATTGCGGGCAAAGGCCTGCTGGACGATGTTCTCGACCCACATCACGCTGCGGGTGGTGGTGGCCACGTGGCGAATATGGATCGGGTGGCAGAGGTGATAATCGGCCAGGCAGGTCAAATTGGCCACAATAAACGAGGCCACATTGACCACCGCCGAACCGGGCGCGTCGCCGCCCAGCCCACCGACAATCACGCAGGGCAGCGAGGCGTTGCGCATGCCGTACTCCAGCGAGTTGACCGCCCGCGAGATGTTACGATTGTCCATTTTTAACTCATTCAGCATCGGCACCAGGTGCGAGTCGCACGGGCGAAGATAATCGGGATGGGCCGCGGCCAAATCGCCCAATTCTGAGACTGAGCTTTGGGCGGCCAGCATGCCCATGCCGGGCCGGCCCACCCGTTTCAAACCCTGGCGCATGTATTGCAGCTCGCGCCGGGTCGAGATAATCTCAATCGGGTCGCCGGTGCGCACTTCCCGGCCATCTACCTGAACCAGTGTGCCGCAGGTGACCAAATCCACAATTGGCTCTTGCATCCAGCTCATAACGCTGGGCAAGAACAGCTCTTCCGGCGTTGGCGCGCCGGGGTTGCCGGCCCAGACCAGCGGCAGGCGTTCATCCATGATTTTACGGGCGTAGAGGGTGCGGGCGTCTTTGCCTTCGCCCATGACCAGGGTTTGCGGGGCCAGGCGCATGCCTTCTTCCAATTCGCCGGGTTCAAATTCGATGATGCGCTCACTGCTGCGCGAATAAGCCCCAATTTCTTTGGCCAGTTCCAGGCCGGCTTCAAAAATGGTATCGGCCAGGCCGGGGTCGGCGGTGACAATTACCTCTGGGTCCCACTTGAGTTTATATTTCTTGACCAACCGGCGGGTGGCCATGGCCACTTTCTGCAAATCCCAATCTTCTTCTTTGATATAAGGGCCGCTTCTGGCCCGGTCCATAATTTCGTGGTAGTTCAACATGGTTTTAGATCCCCACTGCCTGCTGCTGGCGTTGTTCTCGAATTAAACGTTTGGCAAGTTGCACGGCTTCGATGGCGTTGGGCGCGGTCCCGTCTGCGCCGATTTTTTCGGCAAAGAGCGGAGTAACTGAAGCCCCGCCGACCATCACCTTGAAGCGGTCGCGCTGGCCCATGGCTTTGAGCAAATCCACCAGGTCGCGCATAAAAGGCATCGAGGTGGTCAGCAGGGCCGAACAGCCGATGATGTTGGCGTTGACTTCTTGGGCTTTGGCGATGATGCTTTTGATCGGCACATCTACGCCCAAGTCAACCACCTCAAAGCCGGTGGCTACCAGCATTGAGGCCACAATATTTTTGCCGATGTCGTGGATGTCGGTCTGGACGGTTGCCATCACGACCACTCCGGTATCGCTGCCGGCCATGTTGCCGGCAAACTCGGCTTGCAGCACCGGCGTAATCAGGCCCATGGCTGCTTTGAGGGCGCGGCCGGTCATCATCAATTCCGGCAGAAAAAATTCGCCGGTTTCAAACAGCCGGCCCACGGTTTTGGCCCCGGTCATCAAACCGTCGTTGAGGATGTCGAAGGCGCTGAGACCGGCCTCCAACGCTTCGGCCACCACGGCGGCTGCTTCCTCCTCATCGCCGTCAACGATGATCTGCTCGATTTCTTCCAGATATTCTTGTTTGGTTAACATAGCGCCTCCTTAAAGATAGATGTCAGTAGTCAGTAGTCAGTAATCAGTTATCAATAGGAAGTGCACCTTACTGCCTACTCCCTACTCCTTACTCCCTACTTCCTGCTCGTCATTTTGCGGATGACAGTGAAAGAAAAGAACTCTGGCCGGTAATATTCTTCGGAGTAGAGGATGGGGGTGTTGTGGCTGTTGAACCCAACTTCAGTGAAGTAGTGCAAAGGCGCGCCCGGCGGGCAGTCCAGCAGCTCACTCAGGTGGGGGTCGGCCACAACGGGCAAGATTTCGGTAATATTGTGGTCTACCCGCTGGCCGCAGCGCTTTTCCAGAAAGGTATAAACCGGCCCGTGCAGCTCTTCATCACGGTAAGCTTGTTTGACCAGGTGGGCGGGGATAAAATCGAGGCAGTAAATGACCGGCAGACCATCGGCCAGGAAGATGTTGGCGGTGGTTAATACTTCGGCTTTGGATTCAAGCGCCAATTTACGGGCAATCTCCGGCGATGCCGGCCCCAAATTCATCTCTACATGCTGAACCGTTGGCGTGTGACCGGAAAGACGAATCATTTCGATGAAGTCCCAAACTTCTTCGAGGCGGGTCTGGATGTTCTGGATATGGGGATTAACAAACGTCCCCACGCCGTGCTTGCGGACAATCAAGCCGTCGAGGGCGAGTTGCGCCAACGCCTGGCGCACTGTGGCTCGGCTGGCCCCTAATAGATCGGCCAAAGCCGGCTCCGAGGGTAGGCGTCCCGCTTCAAATTGGCGCATATCTATGAGGGCGCGAAGGTTGGCCGTAACCTGGTCAACTTTGGAGAGGGTTTCAAGCATTGTGTAGCCCAAATGTCTACAATCTCTATTAGTTGTCAGACAACTTGGGCGGATAGTAATCCTATTTAATAAAAACGTCAAGTTTTTCGGCGCGGTTGATGAGAAAAATCCGTGTTTCTTTCTGTCCGTGAGTCAAGATTTCTCGCTATCGCTCCAAATGACACAAAGTAGATTAACGGCGGCGCAGCTTATCTCCGACCAGACTGGCGGCAAAGGTTCTCTGCCCGGCGGTGATAAAATCAACCGTTATCATAGTATCGTCGTTGCTGGGGGCAGCGGCGATGACCACACCGGGGCCGAAGGCAGTATGCTCGACTTCCATGCCGGGGGTAAAGGAGACCTTCGGTTTGGGTGGAGCCGCCGGGGTTGAGAGGACGGGCTGGTACTGCCGGTCTTGCCATAAATCGGCATATAGTTTGAAATCACGATAGCTCTGAATTTTGCGGGCCAGA
This sequence comes from Anaerolineae bacterium, assembly GCA_023151115.1. Next base: position 9,478 of record JAKLJP010000094.1, on the reverse strand, counting down.
TTCGCCGCTGTCGCCCGCGCCTCTCTGATCTGGGCCAGCAGGTCAGCCGCTTTGACTCGCTGAGCGGCGCGGCTCAGGGCGGTGTCAATGGCCTGAAAGGTGGTTTTCGGTGTTTCGAGAGACAGGTCAATGAGAATCAGTTCGATGCCGTGCGCCCGACAGACCTCCACCCGCGCATCGTCGCGGACGCGCTGTTGGGCTTCTTCCTCCAGGCTGGGCCGCCGCCGCTGCTTGACCTCCGCGCCTTCAAATCGCACCGCTACCCCAATCGCCGGATAGAGCAAATCCAACTTGAGGCGGCGCTGAGTTGCCGGATTGACCAGCCATTCCGGGGTAATATTGAGCTTTGTCTCCAGCCCGGCAAAAACGCGAGCCAGAATTTCTCGCCAGCCATTGTTGATTTGCCAGGTCGGAAGGTTGTCATTCGCTATTGCCATTGTGATCTCCCAATGAGGATTGTGTCAAGTGTCAGGTGTCAGGTGTGAAGAGGAAGAGAAAACACTTGACACCTGACACTGAAAAACTTGACCCCTATTTTATAGCACACTTGTTCTTAAAAATCAATGTTTGCCCTACGTTTGCCCTACGCAAAATGGCGTAGGCCATGCCGCGCATACGCTTTTGGCAAAAGTGTCGCCTATTGGCTGATGCAAAAAAACCAAATTAACCCTATACTAAGCTCAACAAATCGCGAGCACCTCGCGCATCTCCTTCCTTCTTTCGCCCAGAGATCGGCCGTTCCCACCGATCTCTGGGCAAAATCTTTTAAAGGACTTTTTTTACGGCGACTGACCAAAGTCGCCGTTTTTTTGCGTTGACTCTGCCCCCGGCTCGTGATATGATAGGCTCAAGACTAAAAAATTATGGCGGGGGGGCGAAATGTACCATCAAAAATACCACAAATTTAATACACTCTACAATCATAAATATGGTTTTCACATTACCGGTCCCCGGCAGGATGCCTTTGACGCGGTTTTTCGCCTTCGCCCTAAAGTGGTCAAAACGTTGGATTTCAGCGTTGAGGTGATGAAGCGGATTCGTCAGGAAATCCCGGATGTTTTTCTGATTGGCCGGCTGTTTGTCCATCCCCAGGATTTTGGGCAGTTGAGCGGTGGCACGGCGGAAGCCGCCCGCAAAAAAGGCGTCGAGATGGCCGAGCGGATATTGCGGGAAGAGGTCAACCGAGACATCCATCACATCAACGGGCAGCCAATTTTCCACGCCTGGGAGTCGCTGAACGAAGTTTTCCCGGAGTGGACCGACGAAAATACCCAAAAACTCTACGATGAGTATCAGGTGGCGTTTGGGCAAAAGATGTTGGCCGCCGGTTTTGAGCCGGTGGCCTTTAATTTTGGCCAGGGCAACGGCAACGGCCCGCAGTGGCTAAAATTGTACCCCGGCACGTTGGAAACGTACAAATATTTGGGCTTCCACGAGTACGATTGGCCGACAATGGACCGCCTGCATCAAATTGGCCTGAACGGGCCGGTTGAAATGCACAACCGCGTTCCCGGCGGTGAGGGCCGCGGCAATGACGGCATGTGGCGCTGTCTGCGCTACCGCCGGGTGATGAACAACGGCATTCGCCAGCAGTACGGCGACAAGCACACCGTCATCATCACCGAGTGTGGCATGACTCAAGGAGTGTGGGGCGGTCCCTCGCTGGATATTGGCCCGTGGGCCAAAGAGTGTACCGTGCCCCGCGACATCCCCGGCGGCGTGGTTGCCACCCCTATTCCGGTGGACGATTACTGGCAGAGTTTGCTCTGGTACAACAGTGAATTAATGAAGGATGATTTTGTGATGGGCGCGTGCCTGTTTGTGACCGGCGCTTCCGGTAAGCCGGAGTGGGACACTTTTGAACATCTGGGGCCGATTATGGACCGGCTGGCTGCCTTTCAACAGGTGCTCGGCTCCGACTTTTTGACCGGGACATCGCCTGTGCCCGAACCCCTGGCTGCTGCCGGTGCTGCGCCGGCGGTGGCTCTGACCGATTCCGCGCCGGTCGTTGAAGCCGCCGCGTTCACCAGGGCGACGGCTACCGAGGTGGTTGAACCGGCGGCGGCTCCGGCCAAACCGGCCAGCCGGTGGACTTATACCCTCACGCCGGGCCAGGGTTTGCCCTTGCTGGTCGGCGATATTGGGGTGAAAGATGAGCGGGTCACGGTGGTCAAGCCGGACGGGGTGGTAGACCAACTGACCAGCGGCAGCAAGCCCGAACACGGCCAGGGTGGGTTTGAAACTTACGGCAATGTACCCGGCACGTATAAAATTCAATTTATGGGCCAGAATTTTGAAATTCCGTTGAGCGGCCAGCAGTTCACCAAAATTGTCTTTAACCAGATGGCCGACCCTGACAGTGTGCAGGTGACGATCAGCTTCCGCGATGGCCGCAACACCTATGCGGTGGGTGAGAAAGTGTTTGTGAGTATACAAGTTACCAATATCACCGCCGAGCCGGTCCCCTTTGGCATTTTGGGCCTGCTAACCAGCACCGGCCAATTCCAAACCAGTTGGGATAACGGCGTCATCCAGCCCGGCCAGACTTTTCGCCACGAGGACGGCCTGGCTTTCAACGCGCCCGGTGCGTACAAACTCCAGCTTTCCATCTGTTTCAGCCGCAAGGATGCCTGCCTGAGCAGCGATGAGGGCTGGAAGCGTTTCGAGCCGGGGCTGGATGTGGTGGTGCAGTAGCAAAAGAAAGGGTGATGCGTGAAACGTGATACGTGAGGGTTTTTTGCCGGGAGCCGTCGTATCACGCATCACGTTTTACGAACTTTTGACCGACTCCGCGTGTTTACGGCTAATGTCACGCAAAGCATTGCCCAAATTTGGAGGCTTCTTTATGCCCCAAGAATTTGACAACGCAGATCATTTGTTCTGTAGTCCTCCTCTCAGGGGGATGTTCTGAGATGTCAGAGGATTTTGAGATGGGGCATCATGCCTCACAAGAGATAACGTATCAAGTTGGCAATCAGACTGCCTGGGGTTGCCTGGCCTTACCCGAACACGGTGAAGGACCGGGTGTGCTCGTCCTCCACGCCTGGTGGGGACTGAATGACACCATACGGGCTGTTTGCGCGCGACTGGCCGAAGCCGGTTTCGTTGCCTTCGCCCCGGACCTCTATCACAGTCAGGTTGCCGAGACAATTGCCCAGGCGGAAATCCTGGGCCAAGCCCTCGACGCCAACCATGTCCAGGCCAGGGCCGAGATCGCGCAGGCAACCCGCTTCCTCAGCGAACGTGCTGAGCAAGCCGACCCCGGTTTGACTGTGATTGGCTTCTCGCTGGGGGCCTATTATGCGCTGGACCTTGCCGCCGCCGATCCTGAACACAGCGGCAAAGCCATCTCGTGCCAGGCTAGGCCGGCATGCGTGGAGTTGGACTCGCCGCGATAGACAAAGCCGAAACGCTCGTAGTAGGGAACTAATTCGGCTTTACACATCAATAAAATCCGGGCTTTACCCAATTGCCCGGCTCGCTCGATGAAGCAGCGCATGAGCTGGGCAGCAAAGCCCTGCTTTTGATAGTGGGGATGAACGGCTAGCGAAAAGATGATAATGTTTGGGCCGTCGGCTTCGTGGCCGACCATATCCTTGAGGCTCTCGTCGCTGAGGTCGTCCTTTGAGGTGGAGCCGCTGTTGACAAAGCCCACAATCTGCCCGTCGAGGAGGGCGACCAGGAAACCCTGCGGAAATAGCTCAATACGGGTGGCGATGCGTTCTCTGGTCGCTCCTTCCTTCGGACTATAACAGGCCGCCTCAATCTCGGCGCAGCAGTTGAGGTCGGCAGGCAGAACCTGGCGAATAATGAGAGCGGACATCCTGGCATTGCTCCAATATGATAATCTATGCCTCAAGCGATGGCTCAGCAATGGGCTGCTGAAACCAGACATAAACCCCATAAATCATCTGCATAAAAATGGGCAGCATTAACAAACTTAGCAGCCAGGTTGAGCTAAAGCCTACGCCCAGCCAGCCCAGGCATAAGGCCAGCAAACCACCGGTAAATTTTAAGAGCGGGCTGAGCCGGGGATGAGTTGGTTCATCTTCATGCCGGCGCAAGGTCAATTCCAGCAGACCGATGATGATCAAAGCGACGGCGACGGCCCCCGCAATGAGCCAGCGGGCTTCATCCGGCAAGCTTGTCTCTTCGCTGGCGACCACATTACTAACGCCTGCTCCCACAGCCACGATACCCATCAGCAGCGGCAAATGCAGATAAGTCCAAATGAGCGGCCACCAGCGACCTCGCTTGAACTGGCGGCGGGCCACAAAATCGAAATAAACCCACCACAAGCCAAAGCCTAGGGCCATGCCCAGCGCACCGGTTACACCGGTCGCCAAAGTCAAATTGTGCTGCTCGGCCACTCCGCGCACCACGCCGACCAGCGTTTCGCCGAGGACGATGATGACAAACAGGCCCAATCGCTCTGGCAGGCGCGAGGTGCTGAAGCGGGGCAGTCGGGCCTGGATGTGGAGGGTGGTCATGGGCGTGACCACATCAATCAACAGGCCAAGACCCCACAGCCAAAACCGCAGCGGCGCGGGGATAAACACCGAGCTAACAAACAGCAAAAATGATAGACTAAAGCCAATAGCGTAACGGTTCGAGACCGGGCGGAACCTTTTGTCGTGCCAGCCGCCGCGCAGCCACAGGATAATGATAATGACTCGTCCGGCCGCATAGGCCAGGGCAAACCCGGTCGAAGTTTCGCCCAACGCATCCTGAGCAAAAACGGCCAGGGCCGCCACCGGCAGCATTTGCAGAAACACAAAAACGCGGTTGCTGATATCGTTAGTTTCAAACCGTTCGTTGTAAAAGGTGCCGCCAATCCAAATCCACCAGACTGGGATGAACAACAAAATAAAGCCAATCACCTCTGCGATGGAAATGTGCTCGGCCAGGCTGTGTGACAGCTCCGCCACAACCACCACAAACACCAGGTCAAAAAATAGCTCCAGCCAACCGACCCGCCGCTCGCGGTCTTCTTCTTCATCGGTTCTTAGCTTGGGTTTTGCCCACCACTGACGTTTGGTCAAAGTTCACTTCTCCCTAAAATTAGACCCGATTGTAACCTGACGAATTACTCGCCCAGGGCTTGAATCACCACCTCGGCGGTTTCAGAGCCGCTGAAATTCTGTTGGCCGGTGACCAGGTTGCCGTCTCGAATCGCAAAGCCTTTCCACAAGCCGGCCTGAATGTAATTGGCCCCGATTTCCCGCAGCGCATCTTCAATGCGCCAGGGCATCACGTGCTTGTCTTTAGGCAGCAAACCCATAGACCAGACCGCTTCATCGGCGAAATCTTCTTCGATGTTGGCAAACCCTGTAACCGTTTTGCCTTTGGCCAGGAATTGACCATTGGAAAGTTTGGCATATTTGAGAATGGCAACGCCGTGACAGAGAGCGCATGCAATTTTTCCTGCCTCGTAAAACTCTACAAATTTCTTTTGAACCTCCACCGCTTTTTCCATGGTAAACATGGGCGACTGCCCACCGGCGATAACGATGGCGTCAAACTTGTTCAGCTCAATTTCGCTGGCAGGCCGGGTGTTTTCCACCAGAGCTTTGAGCGCCGGGTCGCCGATAAAGCCACGGCTGATTAAGTCTTCGGCCTGCCATTTGGTCACATCATCCGGGTTGCTCATGGCATCCGCTTCACACTTTCCGCCAAAATAGCTAAAAATTTCTACCTCGTAGCCCTTTTCAGAAAATTTGAAATAAGGATGGGTTAGCTCGCTCCACCAAAAACCGACCGGCCAACCGGTGATGGTTGACACGGTGGGGTTCGCAATAACAATGGCGACCCGTTTCGGTTTAGCCGGGTTGACCGGATTTAGATTTTTGTGCGACATTTGCTTAAATTCTCCTTTATCTTTTGACAATTTTGAAGGCAATTTGTCGGCCCTGTTTTTGGACGATAGCCAGGTGAATCCAGACCATCGCCAGGGATTCCAGGTAGCGAGCGGTCGAGAGCGGCCCGGTATCGGCGACTTCAAATCCCAGGTCTTCAGCCAGACCGGTCACAACGGTCTTGGCCTCGGCGTCGTCGCCGCAGATGAACATGGTCGCCGGCTCGCCGTGGTAAATGGGATCGGCCATGGTCTCCCAACCGGTGGTATTGAAGGCTTTGACCACCCGCGCACCTTTGGCCCACCCCGCTATTTGCTTTGCTCCAGAGGTAGTACTCCCCACGGCCAACTGAAAACCAGGGCCGATGGGGTTGATCGCATCCACTACAATCTTGCCGGTCAAATCTCCCAACGACTCAACCACTTGTTCAGTACTATTCCAGGGGGTGGCTAATACAATCACCTCTGCCGCCGCCCCAGCTTCGGCTGTACCGGCGGCGTTGGCATTTGAGCCTGCCGCGGCCAATACCTCTCGAATTTTCTCGCTGCCGGGGTCGCGGCTGCCAAAAATAACTTGATGGCCCTTTTTAGCCCAGCTTGTGCCCAGGACGCGGCCTACATTCCCCGTGCCGATCATCGCAATTTTCATCTTTGCCCCTTTACCTCAGCCTCGTAAACTCTACTCTGTCAACAGCTTAAAGGCCAGGCGGCGGCCCCGCTTTTGGCCGTAGGCTAACGCGCCCCATAATAAGCCCAGGCTGTCAACCAAACGCACCTGCTCCAGACCACCCACATAAACCGGCTGCAGGCCGACTGCCGTGATTAAACTTTCCACCGTCGCGCGGGCCTCTGCCGGGCCGCAGTAAAACAGGTCAGCTTGAGTTCCGCCCACAACCGGCTTAGCAAAATTCTCCCAGCCCAGCGAATTAAAAGCCCGGACCACCGGGGACTGCGGCGCGGCCTGGGTGATGCTGGAGATACTGTTCACATCAGCCTCGCCCATCCGATTGGTGGCGTCAATAATAAGCTTGCCGTTGAGCGCAGCCTTATGCTCTTCTACAATTGCCTGAACAGTTCCTCCCGGCGTTGCCATCAGGATGATTTCGCCGTGCCTAATGGCCTCCCCAACCGACCCGGCTGAGGCTGTCGCTCCACTTGACTCAAGCAGTGCGGTCACTTTTGGGTCAGCCAGATTGCGCGCGCCAAACTTAACTTCGTGGCCGGCTCTGGCCCATTTTTGGCCTATTGCACCTCCTATATTTCCCGTACCCAGTACTCCAATTTTCATCGTTCACTCCCGTCATAATTCTGCATCGGCTTAGTTTTTTAAGTTACCGCCACGTTTCAGCATTTTTGGCGGTAAACCCCTTAAGGGTGATCAGGGCGTGTTCCAGTTTTTGGAACTGGATAGCCATATTTGCCAGTCTATCACATAAGGGTATACTTGTGAAGTATTTACTTTTTTGTAATATAGTATCAAAAAGGAAACTAAGGGTGAATATCGTCTATAATCGCATCCATATTTGTCCGGTTGAAACCTGTCTGGAATTGTTGAGCGGTAAATGGAAACCGCGTATTTTATGGAAACTGCACCAGCGCGGGGTGGTCAGGTTTGGGGAGCTAAAGCGAGGCATGCCCGAAATCACAGCTAAAATGTTGACTCAACAACTTCGCGAGTTGGAACAGGATGGACTCATTACCCGGCAAGTTTATGCCGAAGTGCCGCCCAAAGTAGAATATTCGTTGAGTAACTTCGGCCAAACGCTCAAGCCGGTACTGGACACGCTGGCCCGCTGGGGTACAGAAAACCACGCCGACATTGTGAAAATTCTGGAACAGCAGGGCCACGCCCACCAAAAAGCGGCCTGAGACTGCTCTGGAAAACCGGCTATTGAACAAAAGCCAGGTTGGTTCAACCCAACCTGGCTTTTGTTGTTTCTCTGCAAAAAATCTACTTAGAGCCTATCCGAAAACCCGTAGGCTTGCATCCCTAAGCAAGCCGAGGACGCATAGGGATGCGTCCTTTACGGAGGTTTTCGGATAGGTACTTAGGCATCGTCTCAAAAAAACCTCATCCGCATAACACCAGACCCACTCCTCGCCCGGTTGGAACGATTGAACCAACGGATGACCCACCCATCGCCCGTTTTTAAACAATCCTCATAGCTCTGGGCGCCGGCGGCTATTTGGCTACTGGGCGTTTCTACACCAACCCTAATTCTTTAGCTTTGACCGCCGCCTCGGTGCGGTCGCTAACCCCCAACTTGCCCAGAATATTGGTCAGATGGTTTCTGACCGTACCCTCGGCAATAACGAGGGTGGCGGCAATCTCGCGGTTGGTTGCGCCTTTGTCACCAGGCGCAGCACCTCGATTTCGCGCTCCGATAAGGGACTCGCCAGCGCCGGTGGCCGTGAAGCCTGATTGGACAGACGAGCAAATTCAGCCACAACTTTGGCCGTCACCGAGGGTTCGAGGATGGATTCGCCCCGAACAACGGTGCGAATGGCCTCGAGCAAGCGCGGGGCAGAAACAGCCTTCAGCAGATAGCCAACTGCCCCGGCCCGCAATCCTTCAAACACCAATTCGTCGTCGTCAAAGGTGGTCAAAACTATGACCCGGCAGTCCGGCTGCGTTTCGCGTAAACGGCGGGTCGCTTCAACCCCATCGAGGACCGGCATCCGCATGTCCATCAGCACAATCTGGGGGCGTAACCTGGCGGCCAGACGCAGAGCCTCTTCGCCGTTGGTAGCTTCACCCACCACTTCAAAATCCGGCTGCGTTGAAAGCAGCAGCCGCAGCCCTTCCCGAAAGAGCGATTGATCATCGGCTAACAAAATTTTGATGCTCATGTCGGTATCTCCACCTCAAGTCGAAAGCCCTGCTCCGGGGCGGTGTGAATATTGACCTGGCCGCCCACTAACTGGACCCGCTCACGCAGGCCGAGCAAGCCAAAGCCGCCGGTTGGGTCAACACTTCCTTGACCATCATCGCAGATACTTAAGCGTACCGTCTCAGCATCATAACATAAGGTTACTGGCTCATGTTAAGTACTAGTGCAAAGCAGGCCGGGCTCCCACGCCCGACCCTCGGCGGCGTGGGAGCCGCCTCCGCTAAATTGCACTTGTTCTATACATGAGCCGAAAGATTTTGGACTAAAGTATTTTCAATTATCTCGGCTAATTGTTGATGAATTTCTGCCCGAGACCGCTCGCCCCCATCGGCGCAAATAGCCTCATTGTCGCCTTCACTTTGCAGAATCATAGCGCCTTTTGAGGTACATTCGCTGAAGGCGCTGTATTGGGTGGCATCAGGCACGGTTTCATATTTTACATCTGGGATCAACCCTTCTAAACTTGAAGCATTATATACTTGGCCCATTTGTCAAGACCACGAATCGAGAAAATAAGGTGGATATTTAACAAAACAGCAGCAAGCTTAACAACCAAAATGAACTTCAACCGGCGTGCGATAGGCTAAACTTTGATGAAAGGGTTCGTTATTGTAGAACGTAAAGTAACGCGTTAAGCCAGTGATTAAGGCAGGCACAGTTCCATAATCCTTCAGGTAAATGTCTTCGTACTTGACCGTACGCCACAGCCGTTCGACAAAGATGTTATCGAGGG
>JAKLJP010000093.1 GCA_023151115.1 Anaerolineae bacterium | reverse complement strand
ACCTGAAAATCAGCCAGCACCCCCGCCTGAGCTAACTGCTGGTAGACGGTATCAAAGACCCCAAACAGTTGGCGCGGTGAAATCGGATTGAGTAAAGTCCGAATTTGATTATCCGACGGAATTTGGTCGATCTGAAACAACGTTTCGGCATTACTGCGCCCTTTGCTCTACTTCATCAGTTGTTGATGAGCCAGAAACGAGGCTGATTGGGTGAAAAACAGGGCAAAGGCGCCTTTGGCCGCGTCCTCAAGGGTGTAACGATTATTCTGCCCTGTTCGATGATCGGGTAAATGCTTAAACTGCTCAAATAAGGGCGTGATCAATTGGTCGAAACGGATAGGCTTAGGCAGTGGCTTCACTTTCGCTGATTATTTCGACTACATTAAGGCCAATGTCGTCTCCTGACAATTCAGCCTTGACTTTGTCCCCATACTGAGAATTGCTGATCGGCCAAAAGTGTATTTGACAGGGTTTTGAGCCTATGTTAGAATTTATTACCGAAGCTGCAAGTAAGATTCCCCCGTTGCCCAACCTAATATCTTAAATACTTTATCAATCAAATCCGGCAACTGATTTTTTGGCCATCGCTGATATTGACCCAAAATTGCTTTTGTATTTAAAGCCTATTTTTGTTGGTTTGACTCGTTGAGGAGGAATGACTGGTGAAACTTGAAGGTACTTACACCTTTGAAGCGCCCCGCGAGGTTGTCTGGGAAGCCTTGCTTGACCCCAATGTGCTGGCCAGAGTCATGCCTGGCTGCGAAAAGCTGGAGCAGGTTGGCGAAAATGAGTACAAAGGCGCGCTCAAAATTCGGGTTGGCCCGGTTCAGGGTGCGTTTGAAGGGTTGGTAAACCTGTCCGACATCAACACCCCGGAAAGCTACCGCATGCAGGTGGATGGGAAGGGCGCGCCCGGTTTTATGAAGGGTGTGGGCGAAGTACGTCTGGAAGACCAGGGGGGATCAACCCTGATGCGCTACTCCGGCGAAGCCCAGGTGGGTGGGCGGATTGCCAGCGTCGGCCAGAGACTGCTCGACAGTTCAGCCAAGGCGCTTACCCGCCAGAGTTTGGACGGCCTGCACGAGCAAATCAAGGCCCGCCTACAGGCTAACGCCACCCATCACGCCGAAGAAGCTTTGCTTGGCGAGTCATCTCCAGCAAGCCAGGTTGCGGCTTCGTCTCGTATGGCGGCAGCTCCCTCACAAACAGAATTTGCGTTGGGGGTCGCCAAACATCTTGTTGACGATTTGGTGCCGGCCCCGCAGCGCCCCAAGTTGATTGCCGGAGGGCTGGTCTTTCTGGCCTCGCTGGTGGTGCTCAATTGGTGGATGAATGCCATTGCTCGAAAAGTAGCAAGAGAAGTTTGGGAAAGGAGAGATTAGTAGAGAATAGAATAGAGAAGATAGAGGATAGAAGATAGCGGATAGTAGCTATTGAGTAGAGATTGGTTTTGGGACAAAATCCAAAATCTAAAGTAACTGCTCAAGCATATCATTTCGACCGAAGGGAGAAATCTCCTAATCCGTGGTTTGCAGACAACGGCCTCAAAGATTTCTCGGCTTTCAGCCTCGAAATGACATGAGGGCTGAGTAGTTACAATCTAAAAACTAAATCCAGAGAAGGAGGCATTTTCTATGACAGAAATTACGGTGAAAGTCAATGGGAAAACCTATACCCGCGATGTGGAGCCACGCACCTTGTTGGTCCACTTTTTGCGTGACGGGTTAGGGTTGACCGGCACCAACATCGGCTGTGATACCAGCCAGTGCGGCGCATGTACCATTCATATGGATGGCATGTCGGTCAAATCCTGCACTACCCTGGCCGTGCAAGCCGATGGCTCCGAAATTACCACAATTGAGGGGTTAGCCAGCAATGGCAAACTCCACCCCATGCAACAGGCTTTTTGGGACAACCATGGCCTGCAATGCGGCTACTGCACCCCCGGCATGATTATGGCCGCCACCAAACTGGTCGAAAACAATCCAAATATCAATGAGGCCGAGATTCGGCACGGATTAGAAGGTAATATTTGCCGCTGCACCGGCTATGACAACATCGTAAAGGCCGTTAAAGCCGCTGCGGTGGAGATGGCAGGAGGTAAATAATGGCCAAGGATGTTGGTAAAGCGATTAAACGGGTTGAAGACCCCCGTTTTATTCAAGGTCGCGGCAAATATGTGGCTAATTTGAAACTGCCCGACCTGGTCCATGTCGCCATCCTGCGCAGTCCGCACGCTCACGCCAAAATCAAGAGCATCAATGCGGAGGCCGCCAAAGCCTTGCCGGGTGTTGTCGGCGTTTTTACCGGCGAGGATTTGAAAGCCAGTGGCGTGGGTGATTTGCCCTGCGGGTTTAACCCCCCTGGGATTAAAGTTCCGGGCCGGCCGTCTCTGGCGGTTGGTAAAGTGCGACACGTAGGCGATGGCGTTGTGGCAGTTGCAGCCGAAAGCCCTTATATTGCCTATGATGCCCTGGGGCTGATCGAGGTTGATTACGAGCCGCTTCCGGCCGTCATCGGGGCCAAAGCTGCTATGTCGTCAAGCACGCTCGTTCATGATGATCTGCCCAATAACCTCAGCTTCACCTGGCCTTTGGGTGATAAAGAAGCCTGCGAAAAGGCGCTCGCTGAAGCCGACCATGTGGTTGAGCTGGATTTGATCAACCAGCGGCTTATCCCTAATGCCATGGAACCCCGCGCTTGCGTGGCTCAATGGGACGCCTCCATGGAGGAGATGACCATTTGGACGACCAGTCAAAACCCCCACATCATCCGCATGCTCTTAAGCGTCGCCACCTTGCACATCCCCGAAAACAAGCTGCGGGTCATCTCGCCCGACGTGGGCGGCGGTTTTGGCAGCAAAATCTTCCACTACCCCGAAGAGGTAATTGTGCCCTGGATCGCTCAACAGGTGGGGCGGCCGGCCAAGTGGGTCAGCACCCGCACCGAAGCTATGCAGTCCGACGCGCATGGCCGCGACCATGTGACCCATTGTAAACTGGCCCTGAAAAAAGATGGGACGTTTACCGCCTTGCATGTAGAAACCTGGGCCGATATGGGCGCTTATCTGTCGCTCTTTGCGCCGATGATTCCTTCGGCGCTCTATATTACCCTGCTGGCTGGCCTGTACAAAACCCCCATCATTTATGGCATCACCTACGGCACCATGACCAATACCGTACCCGTTGACGCCTATCGCGGCGCGGGCCGGCCTGAAGCCAGCTACGTGCTGGAGCGGCTGATTGACGTTGCCGCCCAAGAATTGGGCATGGACCCCATCGAGATTCGCCGCAAAAATTTCATCCCGGCCAGCGAATTTCCCTATCAAACCCCGGTGGCCCTGATGTATGACAGCGGCAATTATGAGCAGTTGTTTGATGCAGCCGAAAAGTTAGCCGATTATAAAGCCATGCGCCAGGCTCAAGCGCAAGCCCGCCAGGCCGGGAAGCTGGTTGGCGTCGGTGTGAGCGGTTGTATCGAGGTCAGCGGCCCGGCGCCTTCCAAGGCTGTGGTCGGCCTGGGAGCAGGTGTGGGTTTGTGGGAGAGCGGCGCCATTCGGGTTCATCCCTCCGGCAAAGTCACCGTTTTGACCGGCTCGCATACGCATGGCCAGGGCCATGAAACCACCTTTGCCCAAATTGTGGCCGACGAATTGGGCCTGCCCATGGAAGATATCGAGATTGTGCATGGCGATACCGGCCGCACCCCCTTTGGACTGGGCACCTATGGCAGCCGGAGTACCTCTGTTGGCGGCAGCGCCTTGGTGCGAAGCGCCGAAAAAATCCGGGCCAAACTCATCAAGATCGCCGCCCACCAGTTAGAAGCCGCCGAAGAAGATATGGTCTACGACCGGGAAACTGCCAAAATCTATGTCAAGGGGTCGCCGGATAAAGCTAAAGCGTTTGCCGAGTTGGCGTATGCGGTGGTAACTGCCGACAACCTGCCCGAAGGCATGGAACCCAGCCTGGAAGAAACGGCCTTTTATGATCCCTCCAATTTCACGTTCCCCAACAGCGCCCACATCGCTCAGGTGGAAGTGGACCGCGATACCGGCGAAGTAACCATCCAGCGTTATGTCGCCGTGGATGACGTTGGCAAAGTCATCAACCCGATGATTGTCGAAGGCCAGATTCAAGGGGGTATTGTCCAGGGTGTGGGCCAGGCTTTGTGGGAGCACGGTGTTTACAATGAGGACGGCCAGCTTTTATCCGGCTCACTCATGGATTACGCCATGCCCCGCGCCGACCGGCTGGTGACGGCTGAGGTGGGACGGGTCGAAACACCTTCACCCCATAACCCACTGGGCGTCAAAGGAGCGGGCGAAATGGGCACCATTGCCGCCACCGTGACGGTAGCCAATGCCGTGATGGATGCGCTGGCCCCCCTGGGGATCAAACATCTTGATATGCCTCTAACAGCCGAGAAAATCTACCATGCTATCAAGGGCGCCAATGGAGGAGGTAACTAATGTATCCGCCAAAATTTGATTATTATAAAGCAAACTCGCTAAATGACGCCGTAGCATTGCTCCAGCAGCACGGGGGGGCCAAAGTGTTGGCCGGCGGACACAGCCTGATCCCGGTCATGAACCTACGCCTGGCCGACCCGGGCACGCTAATTGACATTGGCCGGGTCAGCGAACTAAAAGGTATTTCGGTTCAAGGCGGCTCGGTGCGGATTGGGGCATTGACTACCCACGCCATGATTGCCGCTTCCGCCGATGTGCCAACCGTGCTGTCTGAGGCCGCCGGGATGATTGGCGACCCGCAGGTGCGCAATCGCGGCACCATTGGCGGCAACATTGCCCATGCCGACCCCGCCTCTGACCTGCCGACGGTGTTGACCGCCCTGGGCGCGACCATCCACACAACCGGGCCAAATGGCAGCCGCAAAATCGCCGCCGATGATTTCTTTACCGGCCTTTTTGCGACGGCCCTCCAGGATGGGGAAATTGTGACCGCCATCGAAGTGGCTAAGAGCGGTGCGGGCAGCGGCTCGGCTTATGCCAAGCTGTTCAACCCGGCTTCGCGCTATGCTATGGTCGGCGCGGCGGCGATTGTGACCGTCTCTGGCGGCAGTTGTACCGCCGCGGGGGTAGCTGTCGGTGGGTTGGTTCCGGCGGCAACCAGAGCCAAGTCGGTTGAAGCAGCTCTGGTGGGCAAGCCTCTGGACGAGGCCACCATCTCGGCAGCCGCAGCCGCAGTGGCTAATGACCTCGGTGATGACATCATCGGCGACATTCACGCCAGCGCCGAGTATCGCCAGGCGATGGCCCCGGTGTTTGTCAAGCGAGCCTTAACCGCCGCCGCGCAGCGGGCCAAGTAACGGAACAAAGAAACGAAGAACGTGATCTTTTCTTGGAGCGCAAAAGCTTAGCTTTTGCGCTCCGAATTTTATCAGACGGAAAAACAAAAAAACGCGGCGGCGAAAATTTTCGCCGCCGCGCCTCACATTTTATCGCCTTTTTATCGCCAGCTTAAGACTCGTTCATCCACAAACTCATAGCTAATCTGTAACTGGTCGTTAACCTCAGCCGAAAACAGCGGGCGCTGTCCCGAACCGTCGGCGTTCATCACCCAGATTTCCCAGCGACCGGTGCGGTCGGTTAGAAAAGCAATTTGCGAAGCATCGGGCGACCAGGCCGGGGCGACATTGTTCCAGGCTTTGTCATTGCCGGGCTGGGCGGTTTCCCACAGCGGCGTTTCAGTCAATTGCACCCGGCCCGTGCCGTTAGCATTAAGCCGGAAGACATTCCAGCCCGACCCGCCGCCCTGCTGGCCGAGCGTGACCGCCAGATAGCGGCCATCCGGCGAGAACACCGGCGACCCGTCGTTGATTTCCTCGGTAATAGGTTGGCGGTAATCCCGGTTGACATCCACCTCCAGCAGCCCGCGCCCGCCATCGGAGACGATGCGCCAGGGCTGGCCAGGGTCCCAGGCCGGACGGAAGGCATAAGTGCCGCCATCCACATCCTTAAAACTGTTATCGGCCAGGTTGATCACCCGCAGCCCCCAGTGAGGGTCGGGCGGCAGTTTCCAACAGACTTGCACACCGCCGCTGCCAAATGACACTTTGAAATCGGTGGCGTTGCGGGGTGGCATAGGCGGATTTTTGCCCTCGCCCACCGGGAAACACTCGGTTTTTGACTCAAGGCGACCACCGGTTTGAAAATTAAAAACGAGCTGCGAGCCATCCGGCGACCAATCGGGGCCTTTGGCTTGCTTGACAAACCCCTGTACCTCGCGTTCATTGCTGCCATCAAGATTGATGACCCAGACCGAACCGGTTTCACCTTGCCAGCGGGTGAAGGCTACGGTCTTTCCATCGGGCGAAAGCGCCGGGTCAATCCCGCTGGTCAGACGGCGCAAGCCGCTGCCATCAGGGTTGATGACCATAATATCGCCGCCGCTGGAGCGTTGAAACACGATATGGGGGTGGGGGTTGGAAGGTTGGAAGATTGGAAGATTGGAAGGTTGGTTTTTCTCTTCATCCCCCTGTCTTCCGTCTTCATCCTTTACGGTGGGCATATCGGCCCAGCGCCCGCCTGGTATGAGGAAGTTGAGCGGGGCCCAGGCAGCATCACCGGCAGGAATGGGTTTCACCAGAACCCAACTCCGGCTATCGTCCAGCCCTAAGACCTGGACCAGACTTCGGATAGCCAGTATGCCTACAGCATCGTGGAAAATGCCCGGCCCGCTGCGAACTTCGACAGCATTGCTTTCAACCCAGGCAGTATTGACCTGGGGCGCATTTTCCAGCGAACCTTCAATTTGCAAATCGTTCAAAGCCACCCAGCCAACAGTAGCGCTGGTTGGGTTGACCAGCACCCACTGACCTGTTTGGTCTACAGCCAGCAGCGGAATCACTTCATCGCTGAGCCGCAGGTCATCAATAGGGGCGTAATCTGTGCCCGGCCCCGGACGAACCTCTACCGGGTCGTGGGTGATTTTGCCGGTAGTCACTGGTCCCAAGTTGCCAATAGCTGTGGCTGGATTCGCGGCTGGCTCTGCGCCCACGACCATCGCCGCCGGTTGCACCGATTCCTTTGCTACGGGCGCGCTGGTCTGGTTCAACTCGACCGCCGGAACAATAGGCGCATTTGCTACCGAACCAGCCAGGGCTAGATAGGTCAGCGACACCCAGCCGCGTTGTTTGTTGGTCGTTTCCACCAGCGCCCAATCTTTGCGCGGGTTGAGCGCCAGAACGCTTACTTGGTCGTCGCGGGCCAGGGTAACGATGTGGGCGTAGCCGGCCCCCGGCCCCTGACGCATATTCAACCCGTCGTTGTTAACTTTCGCCGTTGTTATGGCTGTCAGATTGGCTGAGAGAACAGGTTCAGTGTTGGCCGCCGGAGCCGTTTCGCCGGAGGCGGCGCTCTCGGTTGAGGGCGCCGGGGCAGCGCTTTGTATCAGGGCTGCAATGGGATTGGGCGGTAAGACGGGCGCTTGGTCTAACGAACCAACGACCCGCAGCCCGCTCACCGGCAGCCAGCCTGGCGACAGGGAGGCGTCAACCACATAGACCCAATCACTACCGGAGTTTTTGCCCAAAATGCCAAAGACGCTGCCGGGTTCAATCGAAGTGATTGAGCCGTAAGTAGCGCCTGGCCCCTGGCGAATGGCTAAATTTGGAGCGATAGTAATGCCTGTCGCCACAATAGAAAATTGACTCAGCGCGTTGCTGACTACAGCGGCAGTGAGGTCGGTAGCCACCCCGCTGGTCGCAGCCGTAGACGGCGCGGCCGTAGCGGTTGGTTCAATCGGTTCGCCGGCCGGGGTTGGTGTTTCAACCCCGGCTACTGCCACGGCCGGCTCAACCTGTAAGGTAGCTTTAGGAAAAGGGGTCGGCGAGGCCGCGGCCGCTTCAACGGCGGCGGTGGGCCACTTGGCCGGGTCGAGCGGTTCGAGATGGGCTGCCTCCTCATGGGCGCAGCCGGTGATGAGCAAGGTTAGGGTTAGAATTGGCAAAAAAAGCCAGAGTTGTTTTTTTATCATGGGTGTAACTTTATACCCTTCTCAGATTCTGTTATACCGGAGTCCAGAGGGATTCCTCCCTTCGGTCGGAATGACATGGAAGAATCATCGGAATGACATGCGATTGAGTGGTGGTCATTCCGGGTTGAGCGAGATGGCCGAACCGGACTGTGGGGCAGGCCGGCGTGGAGCGGGCGCTGGCTCGGCCTGCGGCGCTCGCTCTTGTTCCTCGGCCGACGGCGTTTCGCTGGGTTGGCGCATCCCCAAAATTCGGCGGATGGTGCGGGTGGTAAAGCCGCCCGTTCCATCCAGGAAGGTGTAAACCACTGGGACGATAATTAAGGTCAGCAGGGTCGAAGAGATGTTACCACCAATAACTACGGCTGCCAGCGGAGCACGGGTTTCGGCCCCGGCGCTGGCCCCAATCAGCAGCGGCAGCAAAGCAAACACAATGGCCGCCGTAGTCATGATAATGGGGCGCAAGCGCAGGCGGCCTGCCTCGACCAGGGCCTCTTTGCGGGTATAGCCTCGTTCGGTCCGCAAGACGTTGGTAAAGTCAATCAGCAGGATGGCGTTTTTTGTCACCACCCCCATCAGCAGGATGATGCCCAGGAGCGAGAAGATGTTGACGGTATTGCCAGTCAACCACAGCCCGCCAAACGCACCGACCAGCGTCACCGGCAGCGAGAACATAATGGCCAGGGGGTGCAGCCAGCTTTGGAACAAAGCCACCAGCAGCATGTAGATTAGCACAATCCCCAACACGATGGATTGGCCTAACTGGGCAAAGGACTCACGCTGTGACTCTGACTCCCCGATAAACCGGAAGGCGTAGCCCGGCGGAAAGTCCACCTGGGCATTAATCGCCGCTTCGATGTCGTTGGTCACATCCCCGGCCGCTCGCTCGGTGACGCCGCTGCCGACGGTCAGCACCCGCTGCCGGTCGGCGCGGGTAATCAGCGCCGGGGCCTGAGTGCGCTCCACCGTCGCCACCTGGCTTAAGAGAACCGCCTGGCCTTCGCGGTAACCCAACGGTAGTTCTAACAGTTGAGACAAATCCTGGCGGGCATTTTCAGCCACACGCAGGGTGATGTCAATCTCGTTGCCGTCAGGCGGGTTGAATTGACCGACGGTGCTGCCACTGAGCGCGGTGCGCAGGGTGGTCGCTACCTGGGCCGGAGATAACCCCAAATCCAGGGCGCGGTCGCGGTTGACAATAAGTTGGGCTTCGGTGGCGCGGGCGGCGTCGGTATTGCGGACGTCTACCGTGCCGGGCACAGTTTTGATGACTGCTTCTACCTGGTTGGCCAAGGCAATCAACTGGTTCTGATCGGCCCCGGAAATTTGAACCTGAATGGGGCTGCCGCCGCCCCCACCCCCGCCGGAGCTAAGGGTGACAGCTACGTTGGCGTCGGGGACTTTTTGCAACAGCTCACGCAGGCGGTCGGCAATTTGAACGTTGCTGCGGGTACGTTCAGTTTTATCAACCAGGCGTAGGTCAATGGTGGCCGAGTTTGAACCCGTCCCGCCGCCGCCGCCAAAAAAGTCGCCGCCCCCGCGCGAACCAATGCGGGTCAGGATGGTCACAGCTTCGCCGGAGGTCTCGGTCAGGATGATGCGTTCCGCCAGACGAGCGGCGCGGTCGGTGGCGGTCAGGTTGGTGCCGGGTGGCATGAGTAAGTTGATTTGAATTTGGCCGTCATCTTCCTGCGGGAAAAATTCGCTGCCAACAAAGCCGCCGATGACCAGGTAAATGCCCCCGGCCAGGGCGACGATGGCAATGATCAACGCCAGCAGTTGGGTAAAGAAATTGTGCAAAAAGAAACGTAACGTTAGCGCATAAAAGTTTGAGAGGGCATCGAAACCGGCTTCCCAGAACCGGACAAAGCCATGCCACACCCAGGTAATGGGCAGCAGGAGGTAATGGAAAACTTTACCCAGGCCGCGAGGCGGTTCCTCCGGCTGGCTCTCATCTTTCATCCAGAAAGCCGCCAGCATGGGGGTCAGGGTAAAGGCCACAAAGAGCGAAGCCAGGGTGGTGACAGCAATGGTGATGCCGTAAGAGTAAAAGAACTGGCCGATAATACCGGAGGTAAAGGCCACCGGCACGTAAATCACCACGTCTACCAGGGTGATGGTGATGGCCGCCAGCCCAATTTCAGAACGGCCGTCAACGGCGGCCTGCCGGGGCGGTTTTTTCATTTTCAGGTGGCGCTCGATATTTTCAATGACCACAATCGAGTCGTCCACCAGAATGCCGATGACCAGGGTCAGAGCCAGCAGGGTTAACTGGTTAAGGCTGAAACCGAGTATCCACATGACCAGAAAAGCGGTCATGATACAAGTCGGGATAGCCAGCAGAACGATAAAGGTGCTGCGGATGGTGTGCAGAAAGACCAGCATGACCAGGCCGGTAATGATGATGGCCAGAATCAAATCTTCTTGCACCGCCGCAACCGAGTCGCGGATAAATTCAGAGCCGTCCAGCACCACCGTTAATTCAGCTCCGGCAGGCAGGTCTTCCTGAAACTCCTCGATGACCCGCTGCACGTTGTCGGCGACTTCAACGGTGTTCGAGTCGCTGGTTTTGGTGACATTGATACTAACCGCATCCAACCCGTTGAAGCGTAAAATCTGTTCCAGGTCTTTCAGCCCCTCTTTAACCATGGCCACATCGCGCAGGTAAACCAGGCTGCCTTCTTCATCTTTGACGACAATATTTTCAATTTCTTCGATGGTTTGAAATTCACCCACCGAGCGGATGGAGGTTTTCAGCCGGCCTTCGTCCAGCGAGCCGGCCGGGAAGGTGACGTTATTGGCCGAAACTGCCTGTTGGATGGCGCTGAAAGGCAGGCTGTAGGCAGCCAGCTTGGCCGGATCGGCCTGGATTTGGACCTCGCGCTCGCGCCCACCCGAAACGCTGACCGAGGCGACACCGTCAATCGCCTGCAAACGGGATTTGAGGTCTTCGTCGGCGATATCAAACAGGATTTCCTGGCTTTGCGGGCCGTTTAAGGTGGCAACCATAATCGGGATGGCATTGATATCGGCCTTGATAATGGTTGGGTCTTCGGCTTCTTCGGGCAACTGGTTGCGCACGGTCGCCACCTGGCGTTCCACGTCAATGGCGGCCTGGTTGCCATCCACCCCTTCGACAAAGGCAATGGTCACTGTGCCCAACCCTTCGGTAGAGCGGGAGGTCAACTCGTCAATCCCGGAAATCCCGGCCACGGCATCTTCAATCGGTTTGACCACCAAATCCTCCACGTCTTCGGGGGAAGCGCCGGGGAAAACCGTGACGATGGTCACAAACGGAAAGTCAACTTTGGGAAACCGGTCAAGCTGCATAAAGGTAAAGGCGCGGTAGCCCATGACCACCAATGCCAGAATAATCATCAGCATGGTCAGCGGCCGGTTAATAGATAATCTTGTTAAACCCATAAAATTGTCCTTTTGCGTTTAACGTTCAACGTTCAAATGTTGAACGTGTTCCAACTTGTTCCCAAACTGAGTTTGGGAACAAGTTGGACACGTGTTTATTCGGCGGTACCGGGTTCATTGGTCATTTCCACTTTGGCCCCGTCGGTCAAGTTGGATTGACCGGCGGTGACCACCGTTTCGCCTTCTTTCAGGCCGGATAAAATCTCGATGTTGTCTTTATCAAATAGCCCGGTAGTGACTTCTCGCTGCTCGACGGTGTTGTTGTTCATGACCACAAAAACAGCCGGTTGGTCGTCAATAGTGGTAATGGCGGTACGCGGGGCCAGCAGGGTATTGGATTTTTCTTCGGCCAACAGGGAGACGTTGGCATACATGCCGCCGCGCAGCAACTCCATGCCCTTGGTGGGCGTTATTTTGACTTCAAAGGTGCGGGTGTCTCGATTGGCCTGGGGGGCGACGCTGGTCACTTCGCCCGGAAAATCCTGGCCGGGGTAAGCCATGATTTGCATGGCCGCGCTTTGGCCCTTTTTAATTTGACCAATCCGGCTTTCGGGCACATTCACCACCACTTCAACCGCTTTGGAAATAAAAGCAGCAATGGGGGCTTGAGGGCTAACCCGGCTGCCCTGGGTGATATTGAGTTCAGCCACCACGCCATCAAAGGGGGCTTTGATGACCACTTCGGCCAACTGGATATTGGCCAGTTCCAGGGCGGCCTCGGCCTGAGCAATGGCCGCTCGCGCCGATTCAAAATCAATCTGGCGATAGGGTTGGAGGGTCAAGGCCAGTTGAAGTTCGGCCTGAGCCTGTTGCAGCATTAACGGGGCCAATTGGGAATCACTGGGGGTGGTGTCGAGATTGTAATTGGCCAGCGCATTTTGATAGGCAATGGTGGCCTGTTCCAGGGCAATGGCCTGGGGAGTCTGGCCCACATCGCCGGCCCAGGCAATCTTGTCGTACTCAGTTTGGGCCGATTTCAGAGCAGCTTCGGCGCGGGCCAGGTCGGCGGCAGCTTTGGTTCGCTCATTATCATTCACTTGGGCCACGTCATTGACGGCGGCGCGGGCCAGTTCAACAGCGGCCTGAGCGGCGGCAATCTCTTCGGGCCGGGAACCTAATTCCATTTTTGCCAGGCTGAGCTTGGCGGTTGTTAGCGCTGCTTCGGCCTGTTTGATTTGAGCCAGATAGGTATCATCTTCAATGATGGCAATCGGGTCGCCGGCCTGAACTTCATCGCCTTCTTCAACCAATACCGACTCGATGCGCCCGCTTGCGCCGGGCAGCAAGTCAATGCTGTCTTTGGCTTCGAGCGTGCCGGCATACTCCAGCACCAGGGCCATTTGGCCTCTTTGGGCTACGGCGACTTCAACCGGGATGATTTTTTCTTCTTCAGGGGGCGCTGCCTTAGCGATAGGCTCTTCAGCTTGAGCGCCGGCACAGCCAGCGGTAAAGACGCCTGTTCCCAACAGCAGGATTAATAAAAATAGCGTACTTCGTTTCATAAAAGGGTTGACCTCCAAGGTAAAAACACGTAACGAGAAGATAATAGTACAAATGTTCTATTGTGTCAATGGTCCATGCTTGACAAGTTAAGGAAAGGAGAGATTTGTCAAATCGAGAAAATAACGTAAGTTAAAGGGATGGCCAAACGA
>JAKLJP010000092.1 GCA_023151115.1 Anaerolineae bacterium | reverse complement strand
GTTTGGCCATCCCTTTAACTTACGTTATTTTCTCGATTTGACAAATCTCTCCTTTCCTTAACTTGTCAAGCATGGGCGGCGGGCGCTACTCAAACCCTTTTGTGACTCGCCTGGGCGCTCGGCATACTGTAGGAATGCGCGCCCAGGATGCGCCGCCGCTGGAGCGTTGGACGCCGTATACCCTTTATCAACCGGAAATTTTACGCCTCCTGGAGGTGGTGGGTTTGGTCGGAGCCGCGCCGGTAAGTTTAGAGCCTCAATTAACCGTGACCGCCGAAGATTTAGCTGAAGCTTACCAGGTTGTGCCGCAGTTAGCCAGCGGTCCTGTCGTCGCCCTCCATCCGGGGGCTACCGACCTCCGGCGCTGCTGGCCGGTCGAAAAGTTTGCGGCGGTGGGGCAGAGATTGCAGGCGGCCGGGGCGGATGTTGTCGTCACAGGAGTGGGGTCAGAAGGCACCCTCGTCGAGGCGCTGGTTGAGGCGTTGGGGGGGTGAAGCTCAGAATTTGTGTCAGCGTCTCTCGCTGGGCAGCCTGGCCGGGCTGCTTTCTCGCTGCCGGGTGGTAGTCTCGAATGACTCGGGGCCGGTTCACCTGGCCGGGGCAGTGGGTGCAGCAACGGTGGGCATCTACTGGATTGGCAATTTGATTAATAGAGGTCCGTTAATTCGCCTCCGCCAGCGCCCGTTGGTTTCGTGGCGACTGACCTGTCCCGTCTGCGGCCGCAACTGCCTGGACGATAACTGCGAGCATACCGCCTCTTTTGTAGCCGATGTGCCGGTCGAGGATGTGTCTGCGGCAGCGCTGGAACTGCTTGCTGAGTCGTGGAGGACCGAATAAAAACTGAACTCTGGCGAATTGAGGAGTGACCAAACTGGGCGTCGAGAGCCGTACGGAGCTTATTTTGCTGGTGCTCAAGGAGCAGCTTATCAAACTGAATTAACACCCTGTACCAAAGGACTAAAAATATATGGGTAAAAAGGCCGATAACTCTATCGGTCTTTTTTATGTATAAAAATCTTCTGTTAGAGTGATGACGAGGATAGCTCTAATGGGTTATGATAGTCTGGTCTACATCACCCGTTTAGAGCCTGTCTGAATAACCCCGTAGTGACGCATCCCTATGCGTCACCGGCTGGCATAGGGATGCCAACCTACCCTTTTTCAGATAGGCTCTTAGTTGAAGAATCATGACACGCCATTTAAAGACCCGTTATCGCCTCTTGCTTTGGTTACTCCCGCTGCTCTTAGTTGCTTTAACTTATTCTATAGCTGCTCCCTCTGCCCTCCGGGCCGTTACGCCTGAACCTGCTCCTGAGACTGCTACTCCCCTACCCTCCCCACCGGCGGCTGTCGAAACCGCTCTTGATACGATGGCAACTTTTGTTCCCCTGGATGACTATTTAGCCAACCCGGGAATGGGCTGGCAAGAGACCCAAACGCTTGATAATCCCTCGCTGCCTGAAACAACCGCCTATCGCCGATCTCAATATAGCTGGCAGGATCAAAACCCGGCTGAAAACAGTTTTAACTGGTCGGCGGTGGACGCCGATATCCAGAAAATGGCAAGCCAGGGTAAACAACTTTCTTTTCGTATCTATACCATGCGCGGTGAACAATGGGGAGGGCATCAGACGCCGCAGTGGGTGCTAAGCAAAGGCGCGGTTATTCTGCCCAGCGGCGAGCCGGATTATAGTAACTGTGTTTACCAGGCTCAATGGGCTAAATTTGTTGAAGCCATGCGTAAAAAGTACGATGGTAACCCGACCCTTGCTTTCATAGATATTTCCGGCTACGGAAACTTCAACGAGTGGAGCTGGCAGGAACAAACCAATGTCGAAGAGGGCAGCCTCGACTCCCAGGCTCGCCGCCGCCTGGCCGATATGTTTATTGGCGGCTCCGGTTCGGTGCAATGCCGGAATGCCAGCAGCCAGACTCAATCAGTTTCCTACAACTATCCGGGTTTCCAAAAGACCCAACTGCTGATGCCTTATGCCGGTATCCAACAATCCCTGCGCTATGTGGCTGGTCGGCGTGCTGATGTTATCCGGGATTGGCCGATCAACGCCAATATTGCCGCCTGGATGCCGGCTGATCCTTTACCCGGTTCGTCCCCCCAACAGGCGGTTAACCAGACGCTCCAGCTTCCCTCGACTGTGCGCTCCGGTGCTTATACCATTCGAGTGGCTATTATCAACCGGCGCACCGGCCAGCCTATTAATCTGGCCTTCCCCAACCGAGACGCGCAGGGACGTTATCTGGTCGGCACGATAAATGTACTGCCCTCGTCGAGTTCTAATAATTCGACCACCTTTTTGCCCCTTATTTCAAAGGGATAAGTCCAATTAAGCCAATCCGGTGTCCCCTTGAAGACCTACAAAGTAAGAGTTTTCCGGAGTTAACTGGCGGGCAAGCTGAGGGCTGGCTTTTAAGTATTCATTCCGCTCAAACTTAGTTTGGAACAAGCCTAACCGGCTCAGGTATTGATCGAGAGGGGTGTTGAAGTGGGGAAAAGAGACCAACTCTATGGCATGCTTTCGGGCGTAGTTAAGGGCAGCCTCGACCAGGGCCTCAACAACCCTACTCTCGGCAGGATCAATCCATAAATCAAGACATTCCAAAATATTAAGCTGGTGGCGGTTACTAAACTTGGTTTCAAAAAGAGCGTAGCCAAAGAGTTGGTCGTTTTTATAGCAGCCGAGGGCTGTTTTCTCAAGATTTTTATTCTTGAAACAGTACCAGTTGATGATGTCGGCGGTGCGCAGGTTGGTGTTAAGGTACAAATCCCTGGTTCTTAACCAGAGTTGGTCGAAAGTTGTGTCCGCTTGAGAGATTTGCTGCACCCGGAGAGGATTAGAATTTGCCAAATTTCTAAGCCGAAACTGCTGGAGAAGGTGCAGGAGTGGCCCGGAAGTTTTGGCCAGAATTTTCCAGGGCAGACGGCGGCCCAGTTTTGAGAGAAAAACTTTTTCAAAGTTGATAATCGCTATACTCCGGTGGTCTTCTGCTAAACCGGGAATGGGATGGAATTTGAGGGCTTTGAGAATTTTGGTCACCTCCTCATTGGGGGTCGTGTTGAAGACGATTGAATGTTTAGCCGCGCTTAACAACCGGGAAAGCAGATTCATACTTTGCTGCCTGGCCTGAGGCAAAACGCGCCAGGTGGTAGAGTTGAAAACCGTCAAACTCTGGCCGCCGAGTTGAAAGCAGGTAGGAATACTGCCCAAAAACCCCACTATTTGACCCTCTTCGCGTAACAGCCAGCCTCGTTCAACACCATTTGAAAAAGCGGGATTGTCATCCCACCAAAATTGAAAGTGACTCAGCCAAAGCGCTTGGCTCTCCGTCTCGGTCTGAAAACCGGCCAAAAAGGAAGCGGCTGCGTGATAATCTGCCGGCGTAACGGTGAAAAGTTCAGCCATGCCGTTCCATCTCCACAATTTCAACCAGCCCATAGACGCGGCTAAAAAGCCAGGCGATGCGCCGGCAGCCAAAGGCAACGGCCGGCACGGGCCGGGCAATACAGTGAAATCCATGCTCTCGTCCCTTTTCAATGGCCGCTTCGATGTCTGGCACACGAAAACAGAGATGAACCAACTGCTGGCCCTTTTTTAGACTTAACGCAACCGGCGTTTTCTCGCCCAGGGGTTCAATCAGCTCTACTTTTATACCGTTCATACGGATAAAAGCCACCGAAACTTTTTGAATGTTATCATCAAAAATTGTTGCCTCATCGTTTCCGTCAAGCGTAGCTTCGATAGATCGAACAGCCAGGCCCACGTGATCAAAAACGGCGCCATCGCCAAACATGTTGAGTTCAAGCATAATATTTTTCTCCTACAGCGCGTTAATCTTAACGGGCGCGGGTGCGGGGTATTCTCTCCTCAGTTCCCAGGTAAAAAGGTTATCCCCGTTCGCCGCCCCAGCCGCACGCTCAAAAAAGCTCAGGCAGGGTTTATTTTTGGGAGTGGGAATGTACCGGGCATAAACTTCGGTCAGGCCCGCTGTTTGAGCATGGTTAAGAATGATGTAAAGTATCGTCTCCTCGACTTGGCGACCCATGACCCGGCAGCTTAAGACAAAATCCACAATCCGGCCGCTGTCGCCCTCCACTTCCAGGCTGGCGATCCCGGTTAGCCCGGCGTCGCCAAATTTATCGGCCACGCGAAAGGTCCACAAGCGATGATGGGGCTGGCTGGCCCACTCGGCCAGTTCTGACTCGGTCATACGCCGGGTGGTCAGGTTCATCTGGTTGGTTTTGTTGAGCAGTTGGGCCGCGCGGGGCAGGTTGAGTTCATTGAGCGTTTCGACCGTCACGACCAGATTCAAGCTCGTCAACCATTCATCCAGCGAGCCAATGGTCTGTTTCATTTGCTGTCGTTGCCGTTCAGAGACATAGAGTTGGGTCTTGATCAGGTCTTCCTGGCTCACGGTGGGGCTGTCGAAGCAGCGGAGGCAAAGCAACGCGCTTTTGTAGTTCATTTTGTCCGGCGGCCAATCGGGGACCAGCACTTCGGGCAGAGCTGCTTTGACTCGATCTCGCTCAACCGGGTTGTCGTCAATAAAGACCACCGCTTGCAAGCCCAAGTTTAACTCCGCCGCTAACTCTACGATATTTTGGGCTTTGTCCTGCCAGTTTATTTTCCAGCCGGCAAAATCCTCCAATTTGAGGGCCATTTCGGGGTGGCGCTGGATCGCTTCCAGGGCGACGGCTGCCTCATTTTTGCTGACAATCCCCAGCAAAATGCCGCGCCGGGTGAGCGCCTTTAGCGCCGCCTGAAAATCGGCGTAAGCCTCGCCCAGCGGGTCGTGCCCGCCCAGGCGCAGATTCTCCCAGCCGACATCTCCCACAATGCCACCCCACAAGGTATCATCCAAATCAAGCACAATCAGCTTTCGCGCCTGGCCGTCTATGCCTCGCAAGGCTGATTTGATATCCGCCGCCGCTTTGCTGAAAACTTCATTGCTAAAAGGGATTTTACCCATGTACCATAACTTGGGGTTAAAGGCGTTTTTACCGGCTAGACTCACCCATCGCTGGGCGTCCAAAAGGTAAATATCCGCCGCTTGGGCCAGATTTTCGGCCAGGCGGAGGTTCATACGCAGCAAGGTTTGGACCAACCCGAAGCTAACTTTCATATCGAGCAGGCCCCAACCGCGCTGATAACCAGGCAGGACCCAGGTGGGCACAAAAACAGATTTTACCCGGCGGCGAAGGTCCAGCAGCAGGGCACAGTAAGCATCTACTTCCGCCAGAATAGCCTCAAGGGAACTACTTTCGTAGGCCAGCAGGGACGCAAAAGACTCGCTGATTTGTTCCGGCTGGGTCCAAATCAAAGCGAAATCAGGCTGGCCCTGCCCATATTCCAGGTCCGATTGCATTAACACCGGCATCACCTGGCCAAACGGGGCAACCGTAATTTCGAGGCCAGGTGGGTCGCTCTCATGCCGTAGATATCCGGCCAGGTTACTGATATTAAAATTTGAGATAAGTAAACCTCTAGGGCGTTGTTTATCCATGAGCGCCGTTCTCTACTAAAGGAGCCAGGTAATTCACCAGTTTATCCACGCTGGTAAAGGGACTGATTTCCTCCGGTAAAGCCATGCTGTCGGCCAGTGAAATAGCCGCGCCGTTAAATTGTTCTTCTATTTTTTCTTCGGTCATCACTATAAAATTGACCAGTCCCAGCGAGTCCAGTTGGCTTGCCGGTCCAAATAAAGCGGTCTTGGGGGATTTTTCAAGCTGCTCTGCCGGCGGCAAAAGTTGATTGAGTTCGTCAATAACCTCAAAAACGGTTTGGGTAATTTTTTCGTGTGTTGTCATTTTTTTCTCCTGGTATTTTTAGGGTAGTGTTTCACGCCGTCGCGCCCGCTGCCACAGCGAGGTTTGGCCTTTCGTCAGGCTGCGGTACAAGCCAATAAGGGCGGCTAGATTACTATTGACCAGAAAAGAGGGCAGGTAAAGTAATTTGCCGCATGCGCCTTTTGGTTTAAGGGAGTTGCCCAGCCAAGCCAGCCCATAAAAGAAAAACTGCAAGCTGAGACCAATCCAGTTAAAGGGTGTGGCCAGACGCAGTAGAGTCTGCGGCCCAGCTTTGGGAGGCCGAAAGAGGGCAACCAGATTGGCCAACAGTGCGCCGACCATCGCTAGCGGTACCAGTGGGCGCAGAAACTTGTGCGAGACCACCTGCCAGACCAACAGCGGGCGGCGCAGCGGCAGCAGCCGAGGGGCCAGGCTGATGACCTGATAGCGCCCGGCCACAATCCGCGCCCGCCGCGTCAGCTCATCGCTTGCCGAAAGCGACACCCGCTCCCAAGATCGAGCCTGGGGGGTGTAAACAACTCGATAGCCATGTTGGATGAGGCACATTGCCAGATAAAAATCGTCGTTGATGATGTTATCCGGCGGCGACTCAAAAAGCTCACGCCGGACGGCTAAAATTTCACCGGCCACGCCCGTGCAGCAGCCCAGCCGGGTTTCCTGTTTTTTGATGAATGACTCGTAACGCCAATAGAGATCCTCTGACTCGCCCAGCGCGCCATCACCCGGCAAAATAGATTTAGCCCCGGTGACTGCGCCAACGGTTTTATCGGCAAAGGGCGCAACCAATTCACGCAGGGTGCAATGTTCATACATATTGTTGGCATCGGAGAATACCACAAGCTCGCCCCACGCCTGGGCCATCGCTCGATTGATGGCTGCCATTTTGCCCCGCCGGGGAGGGCTAAAGCTTAACTCGACCCCCTGCCTGGCATAAGCCCGCACGATTTCGGGGGTTTGGTCGTCGGACCCATCAGCGGCTACCAGAATTTGCAGCCGCTCGCGGGGATAATCCAGGGCCAGGCTGTTCTCCAACTTCCCGGCAATGACGGCCTGCTCGTTGTGGGCTGCAATCAGCAGGGTGACTGTCGGCACAGCGGCCGGGTAAGTGGGCGGCTTGGGCCGGGTTCGGGCGAGCAAAGCCAGCAGGATAGGATAACCGGCATAAGTATAGATAATGCTGCCAACACACAACCAGAATAATTTACCTATCACACTTCATTCCCTGCGAGATTTTTTAACATTGCAATAACCTATTTTCTACCCATAAACTGCTAAGGTTTTGCGCAGCATTTCGGTGAGACTAAAGCATTGTTGGAGATAGGTTGAAGCGGTTTCACCCATACACCTGGCTGCTTGGGGGTAATCCATCAGCCAGCTTAACCCTCTGGCCAACGCCGCCGGGTCGGCGGGGGGGACCAAAAAGGCGGTGTGTCCATGCCTCAAAAGTTCGGCCATGCCGCCCACCTGGGTCACCAGCAGTGGCAAACGCTGCATGCCCGCTTCCAGCAAGGCAAAGGGTAATCCCTCGGACAGAGAAGGCAGGCAGAAAGCGTCACTGGCGCCCAACAGGGCCGGAATATCATCCCGAAAACCGGTAAAATGGACCCGCTCTTGCAGGCGGGCTTCTTGCACCTGGCTTTCCAGGGCGGCTCGCGTCCGACCTTCGCCGACAATGAGGCAGCGCAGTTGAGGCCGCTCCGGGGTAATCCGGCTTAACGCTTCCAGCAAAAAAGTGTGCCCTTTGACCGGCTCGAGCCGGGCCACCACAATCACCATATAAACATCTTTCTCCCAGCCCAATGATTGCAACAAAGATAGGGCGGTTGATGGCAAGGACCGCGCCGGGGGCGAAACACTGTTGTGAATGAGCGAGATTTTGTCCGGGGCAATGCCCAGCCCTTGAATATAACTCTCAACCGTTTTGGAAACAGCCACAAAGTGGGTTCCCCAACCGGCATTGAGCCGCAGCACCTGCTCGTACAATCGGCCCTTGAGCGAGCCATGATGCTCAAATCTGTAGGCGCTGTGAACCGTTGAGACTTTTACAAGAACACCCGCCGCTAATGCGGCTAGATGTCCCCAAAATTGGGATTGAACATTGTGCGCGTCTACCACCTGAAAACCCGCCCGGCGGATAGCGTGGGCCAGAAAAAATACCAGCCGCCCATCCGCCCGGCCAAAAGGAACCGGCAGGGAGGTTAAGCCAGCCCTTTCAAGCCGCTGGTGCAAAGGAGAACCGGCCAGCGTGGCGACTGCATAAGGGTGCTGCCCGTGCAGCGATTTGGCCGTGGCTAAAACGCGCACCTCTGCGCCGCCATAACTCTTGGCCAGGTCAACAAGAAGTACAGGCCGGACCGGCTGGGTCATTGTTGCCTCTCCGAAATGGTCGCTGGGGTTGTCAGGGCAATTTCCTGCTGGGTCAAACGCCAATGCTCTCCGTTAGGAAGCCAATCCCTGGGCAGGCTCAGATTAAACTCCTTGCTATTATTTGCGGCCTGGGCTACCCAACAAAATTGCCGGCTTATCCCCAGCAGTTGGTAAGGCAGAGAAATTTGAACATTTTGTTCTCCAACCTGGCTGTCCAGCCGGGTTGGCCCATCCCAGTTCCAATCCTGTTGGGCCGCATCCCAGGCGACAACACTGGCCCGGCCTGCTTCGTGGTTATACCTCAGGCGATACTCTGCGCCCCGAAATTTTACCTTTTCACCCGTTTCGCTGTAACAGTCACTATCAATAAAGAGGGTATACTGAACCGGTTGGCCGGTTGGTCCTATGGGTCCAGCCGTATTAAAAATGATATTAAGCATGGCCCTATTGGCCTGGAAAACCAGGCTGGTGATGTCGTAATTGGGCAAAGGGACATCGTTTTGGGGATCAAGCAGCGCTTGTTGGGGAAGCTGGGGTTGAACTATCAGGTCATCGGTGAGCAGTGTTTCTTTTGCCGGAATGACAGCCCCGGCATCATGGCTTGAATTTTTCCAGGTGGCCTGGGCGCGGGTCACTACAGGGAGTTGGTCGGCATCGGTCAGGGAAACTTTTAGGATCAGCGGCTCGACCTCGGTCTGCCGGGCCAACTCCAGGATGAAGAAAGAGGCTTCCTGCCCATCAAAACCGGCAGTAAAAGGCGGCGCTGCTTCTGCCGCCACAAAGGTGGTCCCAGCCGGCAGCGGGATATTAATTCTTAAATCCCACATACGAGGCCGTCCTATTGCTCTGGGATAGAGGGCATAGGTAATAACATTACCGGCTACGGTTGCGCTCAGGCCCAATTGCAGGCGGGAGTCGAGCGACGGCTGCCAGTTTAAAACGGGCTTGGTCGTGTCGAATGAAACGGATTCGGCCAGATAGCCTCCCGGTTGTTCTCCCTGCCAGGTGATTTGAGCTTGGGTGGTAAAGACGGTCAGCCTGGGATCTATCACCTCAACCGTGAATGACGCGCCCTCAAGGTAGCGGTCGAAGGCAGGAGCGGAGAATATTACCGCTTGCCCGTCAAACTTGGCCTCCACGCCGGCAGGGATGTTATCTGCCACAAAACGGGTTCCCTCCGGCAAGGGGATGTTGATGGTTAATCCTGGCAGCGGCCATTCCACCCGGCGATACACGTTTATGCTGTAGGTTAATCGGCCTCCGGCATAGGTAGGAATGAGATCAAACTAGAAAGGAGGCCACCCCTCGTCCTGAGCCGAAACTGACCCCACCGGAAAGGTTAAGGCAAGCAGCAGGACAAGACTTCTTAAAAATGGCGTCAGTTTAGGCCAGATTTTGCTGGTCATCATTGGGGTGGTCCTCCTCGTAAATAGACCGACTGGAGTGCAAAGCTTGCTTTGCCAAATCGCAAGGCAAGCCTTGCACTCCAACTTTTCATCATCGGTGATGTGTCCCCGGCTCGTGTTATGGTCCCCGGGAAATCCGTTCATTGATCCAGCTTCGGTCGCCGTTGCCCCAGGGAGTATCGGTTGGTAAATCAAACAGCTTTTGAACGGAACCCCCGGCTAGCGGCGCGGCCCAGACTGCCCACGAACCTGCGCGATCCGAAACAAAGGCCACCCATTGACCATTGGGCGAGATGGTGGGGAGGCCATCATGAGAAACGGGGCTATTCGAGAAATTGCGCAGGGCCGTTCCATCTTCGTTAATGAGATAGGCTTCCCAATTCCCATCGCGCTGCGACATAAAAGCTATCATGTTAAATTTGGCATCGGCGGGCAGGTCGGTGGGGTTTTCGGTCAATTGGCTGGGCACAGCACTGCCCTCGATAGCTTGGGTTCCTACCGCACTGACCAGGTGAATACCGCAGGCGACTGCCTCAGTCGAACCGGAACAGGTTTGATAAGCAATCCTGTTGGTAGGGGTCCAGACCGGGTAATTGATAGCAGCGGGCGTTGCTTCACCATCCAGAATTAGCAAGCTCAAGTCGGCCAAGTTTTGGCATTGCCCCTCTCTTTCCTGGTGAGGCGGCAGCAAACTACACTGGACAAAAAGGTGAGAAGCTGGCGGAGTATCAGCTTTTGCGGCTGGAGAGACGTTTCCATACACTAGCTGCTCACCTTGAGGGCTATAAAATGGATAAGCGTCGCGCGAGCCATCGCTCACCTGTGTTTCAAGCCCGGTGGTTAGATCATACTCGTAGATGTTTTCAGTGGCGCTATAATTTTTGAAGAGATAAAAAATAGTGTGATTATTGTTCACCTCTTCTTCGTACAAATTTTCCGGGCCAACGCTCTCGTGGTTGATTAGCAACTTCTGACCATCATAGCGAAAATTTGGCTGGCGGGCATTAGGGATTCTGGCTATCTCCCGACCGGCCGGCAGACTAAAAATGGAGACATCGTAAAAACCTTGCCCGTTATTAAGGGGGACAGCCAGGTTCCCAACGATGGGATTCGGCGCAATCGAACTGATTTCGTGCCGGGTTAAGGCTAAAAAAGGTTCATTAGGCAGCCAATCCGCAGGTAAGTCACCCGTTTTTGGCCGGGTTTGAGCTACCCAGCAAAATTGATGATTTAAGCCGATTAAATGATAAGGCAGCACCAGGCCGATTTTTTTGCCTTCAAGGGCAGCTTCTAAGCGGGTCGTCTCGTCCCAGCGCCAATCCTTTATCGCTGCATCCCAAGTTGTAAGAGTGGCCCGACCAGCCTCAAGGTTGTAATTAACCCGGTACTCAACCCCTCGTTGTTGTTGGTGTTCACCCGTAGCAATGTTGCAGCCGCCGTCAATAAACAGAGTGTATTGTAAGAGTTGACCGGCTTTGCCAATCTCTCCTGCCAGATTAAAAATGATGCCCAGGGTAGCCCCATTTTCCTGAAAAGCAAGGCTGGTCAAATCATAATTTGCTTGGGGCACATCCCCGGTCAGATCAAACACCAGGCGTTGAGGAAGCTGGGGCTGCGCTATAATGATACTGTCGCTCGATAGTTGCTCTTGGGCCGGAATGGTAACCCCTACCTGAAAACCGGCGTTCTTCCAAGTGGCCCAGGCGTGGGTAATAATCAGCGAGTTGGTCAACCCCTCCACCGAGATTTTAAAGATGAGAGGTTCGATTTCGACTTGGGGGGCCAATTCCAAAGCAAAAAAAGACACCTCTCGCCCGTCAAAGTTACTGGTGAAAGTAGGGGGTGCTTCCGCCGACAAAAAGGTGACGCCTGCCGGCAGCGGCACGTTAATGCGTACATCCCACATCCGTTGCTGGTCTACCGCTTTGGGGTAAAGAGCATAAGTGATGACATCCTGGCTCACCGTTGTGCTAATCCCCAGCTGTAAGCGGGAGTAAACAAATGTGCTCGTGTCTAATAAGGGTGATAGCTCTTGAGCCTGGGTAGAGCCTGACCAGGCGAATAGGATTAGAAGCAAGATTATCGAGCTTATTCGCTTCAACCAAAAACCCAGTATTATTGAGCTAGGCAGAATCTTAATTTTCATACTCACCTCGACAGATTGAGTAGGCGTGGCCCGCCCATCACTTTGGCGGTAAAGTGCGGGAGAGTATCGCGGTGGTGGATTAGAATACGCCGGATGGCGAAAGGCGCACTCCGCACTTCCGCCGGACGAGTCGGTCCCGGCAGTAGCGTAAAGGCAATCTCAAAACCTGCCTGGCCCAAGAAAGACTGAAGGGCCGGGCTGAAATCTGCCGGCAACCCGTTAGGGTAAGCAAAGGCTGTTACCGTCCGATTTATTTCTGCCTCAATCCGGCTTTTTG
This sequence comes from Anaerolineae bacterium, assembly GCA_023151115.1. The sequence continues at coordinate 2,715 of JAKLJP010000092.1, read as the reverse complement.
AGCCGGCCACTTCACGCCGGGCCTGTTCCGGGGAAATCCGGGTGAGAATAGGGTGGCTCTGCGTATGGGCCCCAATCTCAATGCCGGCCTCCATCATGAAGCGAACCTGCTCCCAGGTTAAATGCAGTCCGGCAAAAGCATCTTCGGGTACGGTCACGTCGAGCGCTCGCGGCAGTCGGCGGACCGCCTCCCACTTTTCAGCATCCGGCAGCCTTTTGAGCAGTGGAAGCCAGTTTGCTATCACGGCAGCCCGGCTTTTTTCATCACCCTGCCAGCGGCGCCGGCCAAGCAGAGGCAAATGGACTTCCTTTTGGCGGGTATGGTAAAAGCAATAGGCAATCAAATCCCAGTAGAAGGGCAAGTTCTGGCCGGTGTAGTCGGTGGCTAAAAAGATGACGGCGGGCAGGTGGCGCGCTTGCAAAATGGGCAGCGCGTAATCCAAATTATCGCGGTAGCCGTCGTCAAAGGTAATCAAGAGCGGGTTGGTGGGCAGCGGTATTTGGCCGCGCAGCCAGGCCAGAACCAAACAGGAACACAGAGTTACGCAGAGATTTCACAGAGACACGCAGAGAAGCGATAAAAATTCCTCTGTGGGACTTTGTGACTTCTCCGTGTCCCTCTGTGTAATAACTTTTTGCTCACTGTACAAGAATCTGACTCATAAGGTACTAATCCCGGCGAAAATTTTTCTGGAGGATTATACTCGCCGTGTCATTCCGACCGCAGGGAGAAATCTCCGAGGCCGGTGTCGGCATGACAGCTATTTCACAAGAGCGGGTCACAGCGAATATACTTTCTGACCCAAGAGTTCCCGATACACGCTCAAAACCTGGCTGGCGATGGGCTTCCAGGAATAACGGGTTTCGGACAGGTGGCGGGCATAGGCGCTCATCTCGGCAGCCAGGGCCGGATTGTTGATAATTTGTAGAACCGCCTTAGCCAGAGCTTCGGGTGAGTCTGGCGGGACCAAAAAACCGCTGCGCCCATTCTCAACTGCATCCGGCAATCCCCCCACCGTAGTGGCGACCACAGGCCGGCCAAAGGCATAAGCCACCTGTAAGGCCCCGCTTTGGGTGCTGCTCCGGTAAGGATAGACCACTACCGTCGCCAGGCTCATTAATGGACCTACTTCCTCAAAAGGAATGTAGCGAGTATCAAAGATGACCGCCTTGGCCAAGTCAAGTTCGGCGGCCAGTTGATGTAAATCGTTGATGTTTACAAATTTCGAGGGAAAGCCGGCGATTACCAGCTTAGCCCCGCCGGCCCGATGGATGAGGGCAAAAGCTTTGAGCAGCTCCGGCAGGCCCTTGCTGGGGGTCAGCGTGCCAAAAAAGAGAACCACCGGTTCGGTTGGGGCCAGGCCGTAACGCCGCCGTAAATCGCCGGCGGTGACGGTTCCATTGGCCGCTGCTAAAAAAAGGCTTTCATTGCCGTGTGGGATCGCGTGAGTCCGTTCCGGCGGTACCGGAAAGAGCGACAAAAAACGCTGCCGGTTGCTCTCGGTGTGGAGAAAAATGGCCGAGAAATGGTTGAAAACATTGGTATAAAGCGGGCTGATCAGGCCGGTCAGGGCGGTTTGTCGAAAGTTGTGTAAATTGCCCGTCTCCCTCAAGGGAATCGGGGTTTAACACAAAATTTGTGATACCGCCTCATCAATACCAGTTTCATTGAGCGCGATAACCTGACCTGGCGACAACACAATCGTCGTTTAACTCGTAAAACCAACGGCTTTAGCAAAGAAATGCCCTGGTTAGAAAAACAATTCTGGCTCTCGTTAGCCTATTATCACCTGGTTTTACCCCACCAGAGTTTGCGCCAGGAATTGCCGGTGTCTGAACCAACACGTGGTAGTGGTTCACCTCGACGTTGGCAGTTAATCACACCGGCTATGGCCGCTGGACTTACCAATCATATTTGGACTACAGCTGAACTCCTTTCGTTTCGAGTTCCAGCACAGTTTATTGAAACCTTAAAGAACGTAGAACATTTATTCCCCTCTTTTGACCTTGTTCATCAAGGTAGTTGAGGGACACTACCCCAAAATCCAGGCGTTCGATATTAAATAGTAAGGTTAATCCTATTAGCGACGCAATGACCAATTGACGCAAGTGCCTCATCCCCAATTCTCCTCATCAATTACCCATCCTCTGTCTTTTTGAAAACATATGAAAAAAGTTAAAAAATAGTTAAAAAAGGCCCAAAAATTTGTAGACCGGTTGCTGATGACCAAACTTACAAAGTTTGGAGTCATCGGCTAACCGGTCTACTGGCTTAGAGCAAAAGCTGCTCTTCCTTATCAATCAAAGCAATTATTTCACGTTTTTATCTCATGTTGATGGAAGAAATAATGTCAATATTATTATTAACTTTTGCCTTTCTAATCTACACTAAAGTGGATAATCTTTTTAAGAAATAAGAGCTATATTTTTGTCTGGGTTTAATAACTCTTTTGGTTTTGCTCTATCCAACTTTTACTACAGCGTGAGTGGGGATGCCGTTACTTGACCATAGCCAAGTCATCAACGAGGCCAGGGTAAACCTTTTGGTAGAGTTGTGACAGCCAGGTGATAGTGAAAAAGAAACGGCCTTGGGGTGGTTATTAAAAATGGGGCCACTTCAAGGAATCAGGGGAGTAAGCTATACTTGGCCCCTTTGTCAAGACCACGAATCGAGAAAAATAAGGTGGATATTTAACAAAACAGCAGCAAACTTAAC
>JAKLJP010000091.1 GCA_023151115.1 Anaerolineae bacterium | reverse complement strand
TGCCCACGAGCCAAAGTCAGTCAGCACTATCTCTCACCCGCTCACAAGCTCAATGGCTTTGTTTATCACCCAAACTGACTCCACAATCTGCTCATTTCGACCTCTTCCGCCGGATTGAAAGTTAACCACAGAAAATGTTAGAACTAGAAATATTTTAACGTGGTAATGCTTTTCGTAACGAATCAAAGACGCTTCTCGGTTAAACTGGGTAATAGGTTTTGAACCCAATTATATTCTTTGGAGATTTTTAGCAACAATGACGACTAAAAGTGTTTGCACAACTGACACATTTTGCACCGATCAAATTTACAGACAAACAAACGCCAATCAAGAAAGTGAAAATTCTGTTTGGTCTAATTTGAGACGGCTGGCCGAAACCATCGGCGATTACGCCGTTGAAATTTATCGCTACAGTAACGACCCGGAACCGGTTTTCTCAAACGGCGGAACTCGCGTACTTATCAGACCGGATCGGATTGATCTGATTTAGATTTTGGATTTACGATTTTAAATTGCTACATTTCTACAATTAATTATCCTCTATCTACCATCTTCTACGTGCAGCATCTACCTTCCCCAATCCTTCAAAATCTCCCGTGCCGCGTTGTAGCCGGGCAGACCGGTCACGCCGCCGCCGGGGTGAGTCCCCGCGCCGCACATGTATAGACCTTCAATGGGGGCGCGATATTGAGCATAGCCGGGCACAGGCCGCATGTACAAAAATTGATCCAGCGTCATCTCACCGTGATGGGGATTGCCTTCTGGCAGGCCGTAAATTTGCTCCAAATCCAGTGGGGTCAGCACTTTGCTCTGGATTATCGTCTCGCGCAGGTTAGGGGCGTATTGGCTGAGAGTATCTATAACCACATCCCCCAGGACTGCCCGCTGCTCATCATCCCACCCTGATTTTGGATTGCTCCCCTGCTCCCCTGCTCCCCTGCTCCCCTGCTTCAGACAATAAGGAGCATATTGCATATAAACTGACATGACGTGCTGGCCTGCCGGAGCCAGACCGGGATCCAAGAGCGAAGGAATGGTCACATCCAGGTAGGGCTGGCGGGCGAACTGACCGTATTTGGCCGCGTCGAAGGCTTTCTCTAGATAGTTTAGGCTGGGGACGATACGAATGTAACCTCGCAAGAGTTCGCCGGGGTCGCTGCCGTTAAGGGCGGTGAATTGAGGCAATTCCTTTAGCGCCAGATGGACCCGCGCCCCAGCGCCGCGATATTTTATATTTTGCACCTGCTTGACAAAAAATGGGTCGAGATAAGCCGGGTCAACCAGCTTCATAAACGTGGTACGCGGGTCGGCGTTGGAAATGATGGCCGCAGCGGTGATGACCTGCCCGTTGTCCAGCCGTACCCCATTGGTTTGCCCCCGCTCGACGATGATTTCGGCCACCTCGACCCCGGTGCGAATCTCCGCGCCGTTGTGCCAGGCCGCCCCGGCGATGGCCTGGGTCAAGCCGCCCATCCCTCCTTTGACGATACCGCCGGAGCCAAAAGGCTGCCCATCCCCGGCGCAGCTATAGAGCAGGGTGTAAGCTGTACCGGCGGCGCGCGGTCCCCAGGTAATGCCGCTGATCCCCCGCGCCGCAATCAATCCACGCAGCGCATCTGACTCGAACCACTCGTCCAGCAGATCGGCCACAGACATAGGCAGGATGCGCAGGGTGTCGTGAATATCTTTTTTGCTCAAGCGGCGGGCCGGGCCGAGCAGCTTGAGCAGTTCCGGCAGGTCTGCCGCCGCAGGCCGGGGCATGTGGGGGGGAGTCACAGTCATCAACGCCCCGACCAGGCTGGATACTTTGCCGATCAAGGCTATGAAATCAGGATAACGGGCGGCGTCCTGTTTGGAAAAACGCTCAATTTCCCGCGTTGTGCGCTGAGGGTCACGCCAGATGGTCAAAGCGCGGCCATCCGGCTGCGGGGCAAAGATAGCCGGATCGGCAGACAAGTATTCCAGCCCATGCCGCTGGAGATTTAAATCGCGCACAATCGCTGGCGACAAACCACCCAGCCCGTCGGCGCAGGAGGAGAATTTGAAACCGGGGATCAACTCTTCCGTCACTGCCGCCCCGCCAACAATGGGCCGGCGTTCCAGCACCAGCACCTTGCGCCCGGCCTTAGCCAGATAGGCCGCTGTCACCAGCCCATTGTGCCCCCCGCCAATGATAATCGCATCGTAATCGTAGCGATGACGCGAGGGCAGGCGAGGCGAGGAGGCGAAGAATCTGGCTCTTTTTCCTCGCTTCGCCTCCTCGCCTCCTCGCCTCATCAACATCTCGCCGCTTTTTAAGCTAGAGACCAACTGCTTGACCTGCTGACCCTTTTCACTGAGTTGAGCACGAGTTTCCTTGCCCGATTTAGGGGCAAATAGTAAGGCTGTAACTGCGCCAACCAGTCCACCCAACGCCGCCGCAATCAACAGCCGGGCGTTATCATTTCTCTTTGTCATAATTTGTAACTCCTCATATAATGTTTATCATCTGTAGAGATGAACGAGATAAATCAAAATCCCAAGCTTGAAGAACTCAAACGCCGGTTGGGGCCGCCCGATAAAGAGCAAATTCGATTGCTGCTACGGGTCGCCCCGGAACAGCGCCTACGCACTATGCTAGAGATGCAAGAGGTTATCCTGAACAGTTGGCATACCCGGCTGCGTAAAGCTCATCCTGAGCTGAGCGACCTGGATTTGTGCCGCCTTATGTTCAAACGGTTACAACAAAATGGCTGAGGAGACGTTTCAACTTTACTTTGATGTCTTGCAAACACTTGAAAAAAATCGGCGCTCCTTATGTCATCATTGGGGCTTTCGCTGGCACATTCTATGGCGTTACCCGTGTCACTTTAGATGTTGATATAGTTGTGGATTTGAATGAGGCGCATATTCAAGCCCTTGCTGCTACTTATCTACCGCCCCGTTTTTATGCTAACTCCGATCAAATGCGCGATTCCATTCGCCTGGGCATTTTGTTCAACATCATTGATACCAGTGAGGCCCGCAAAGTTGATCTAATTCCCCTAACGATGAAGCCCGGTTACAATTTTGCCCTAAAAAATCGTCTCCGTCGTGAGATTGCCACCAAAGATGGGAGGCATTTTGAGGCCTGGTTCGCTCGACCAGAAGATGTGATTGTGGGCAAACTAATGGCCTGGAAGGAAGGGCGCTCTTTTAAGCACGAGTCAGACATCCGCGATATTTGACGGCAATAAAACTGGAGGATGATCCTGAGTTATCTGCCTCATTTGATCCGGTTTATATTGGCCGTTGGGCCAGCCAATTAGGTCACGATGTCGAACAGTTTTGGCAAAATTTACAGGATCTTATCAATCTTCTTGAGAACTGAGCGGGTCATCGTTTCCCATCCTTCAAAATCTCCAACGCCGCCAACCGGCCCGGCCCGGCGGTGATACCGCCGCCGGGATGCGTGCCGGAGCCGCACTGCCAATAGCCCTTGACCGGGGTGCGATAATTGGCCCAACCCGGTGCTGGCCGCAGGAAAAAGAGCTGATCCAGAGTCAGTTCGCCGTGGAAGATGTTGCCTTCGGTCAGGCCGATCATTTGCTCCATGTCCCACGGCGACAACACCTGCCGGTGCAGAATCAAATCTTTGATGTTGGGCGCAAACTCGGCCAGGGTATTGACCACTGCATCGCCAAAGGCTTCCCGCTTTTCCTGCCAGGTCCCTTCGGCCAGTTGATAGGGGGCGTACTGCACAAAAATGCTCATCACATGCTTGCCGGGTGGGGCCATCGTCGGGTCTACGGCGGTGGGGATGGTCACATCCAGGTAAGGCCGGCGCGAGAAACAGCCATATTTGGCGTCGTCGTAAGCCCGCTCGACAAAATCCATACTGGGGCAAATTTCCATCATGCCTTGCAACAGCGACGGGTCGGGCATAGCCGTGAAGGTGGGCAGTCCGTCCAGGGCCAGGTTGACCTTGCCCGACGAGCCGCGAAACTTGAAGTTGCGGATAGCCTGGGCCAGGTCATCGGGCAAATATTCCTCGCCCAACAGCTTCATAAAGGTCACTTTTGGGTCGCAGCCCGACACGACCACCGGGCTGTAAATTTCTTCACCGCTGTCCAGGGCCACGCCGACAGCCTGCCCGTTCTTCACCATCACTTGTGCCACCCGCGCATTGCAGCGAATCTCGGCCCCAAAACTGCGGGCTGCGCTGGCAATGGCCTGGCTGACCGCGCCGGTTCCCCCTTTTTGGAAACCCCAGGCGGTAAACGCGCCGTCAAGCTCGCCCATATAATGATGCAGTAGCACATACGCCGTCCCCGGCGAGCGCGGCCCCAGATAGGTCCCGATAATCCCATTGATGGCCGTAACCGCCTTAAGCACATCCGTCTCAAACCACTCATCCAAGAAGTCAGACGCGCTCATAGTCATCAATTTGGTTAGATAATAAAAGCGTTTGGAGTCAAGGCTACCGGCGTGTTTGACCATATCCAGCAGCGTCCGCAAGCCATCCAGGCCGGGCGCGGTTGGATCGGGCGGAACCATGCCCAAAATGGGTTTGACCGCAAAAGCCATATCATACATCATCTGGCTAAATTCGGGGTAAACATCGGCGTCGCGAGCCGAGTGGCGGCGTATCGCCTCGCGGTTGCTGGCCGGGTCGGGGTAGAGGGCCAGGTGATTGCCGTTTTCCATCGGCACAAAAGCCGTTTCCAGTGGCATCAGGTGCAGGCCGTGCTTCGCTAAATTCAACTCGCGGATGACCTCCGGCCGCAGCAAGCTGACCACGTAAGAAAAGACGGTAAATTTGAAACCCGGATAAACCTCTTCCGTCACCGCCGCCCCGCCGAGAATATGGCGCTGTTCCAACACCAACACCCGCCGTCCCGCTTTCGCCAGATACGCCGCGCAGGTTAGCCCGTTATGCCCACCGCCAATGATAATTGCATCGTATTTTTGTGCCATTCAGAGTGTCCTTTCGATGGAGTGCAAGTTCCCCCCTGCTCCCCCGCTCCTCTGCACCCCCGCTATGCTTTCTTCCGCTCCGGTTCAAAAAACGGCAGCCCCACCACCGTTGCTTCAGCCACACGGCGGTGCGCTTCGACCGTGACTTCCATCTGTACCCGTGTGCCGGGTTTGGCATACTGGGGCTTGAGCCGGGCCAGGGCGACATACTTTTTCAGCACCGACGACCATGTGCCACTCGTGGCTTTGCCGATCTGACGACCAGCGGCGTAGACCGGCACCGCCTCATTCCAGGAGTGGCCGGGCAGGGTCAGCGGCATGCCAAACTCGCGGTAGACTGCTTCCAGCGACTCCAAATTGACCTCCAACCCCACCGTAGCCCAGGCCGGCCCGGCCGCTTTTTCGGCTCGCAGCGCCGCCTGACCGACGAAATAGGGTTTATCGAGATGAACCGTCCAGCCCAGCCCCAGTTCGTAAGGGGTAGATTTTTGAATTTCAAACATGGTATGCTTGGCCGAAATAAAATCTACGTTAATCAACAGCAGCCCGGCCTCGATGCGGGCCATATCCAAAGCGACGTTGCCCACCGCCCGCAGCCGGTAAGCCTGGCCCACCTCCATCAATTTGTCCCATAAAGCCTCAGCCTGCCCCGGCTCGACCCAGATTTCGTAACCCAAATCGCCGGTGTAACCGGTGCGGCTGATGGTGGCCGGAATACCGCCGAGATTAGCCCTGGTCAGCCGGAAGAACTTAAGTTGTGACAGATCCACGTCAGCCAGTTGAGCCAGGATATCGCGAGAGGTCGGTCCTTGCAGGGCCAGCGCCCCCAATCCTTCGGTCACATCCTCGATTTGAACGTCCAGCCCCACCGCGTTGTCGCGCAGCCAGTGGTAGGTTGGGTCGGCGGCAGTCAAGCGGAAAAAATTCTCCTCCAGGCGGGAGAGCGTGCCGTCGTCAATAATTTTGCCGGCATCATCGCACCAGGGTGTGTAAATAACCTGCCCGACGGCGCATTTACCCACATCCCGCGTCACCACCCGGTTGACCAGCTTGAAGGCGTCTCGCCCGTAGATGTGGTATTTGTACAGCGGCGAGATGTCGAGCAGCGCCGCCGCCGTGCGGATGGCGTAATATTCGTGATTGTGTTCCAGTTCATAGGTATTGGCCGATAAAAATCCGGCCCACTCCTGCCAACTCTGGCTTTCGCACAGGGCCGAGGTGCGGGAGTAAAAAGGTGTCTGTCGCGGCATAGGTAACTCCTCTGAAAACAATAGACGGTAGACGGTAGACCGGGGTAGATGACAAATACCCGGTCATCAGTCTCCGGTCTTCGGTCATCATCGGCAAAAGGCTTTCATCTTTACCATTACGATTTCGGGTAACTGCTCAGGCATGTCATTTCGACCGAAGGGAGAAATCCCTCAAGTCTATGTAGCGCCCTGGGGATTTCTCGGCCTATGGCCTCGAAATGACATGGGGGCTGAGCAGTTACGATTTCGGAATATCTTTTTTCGGGTCAACAAAGGGTTTATTGACCACCGTGACTGCGGCATCGCCCCAGGGCGCTTTGACGGTGAGGTGGGTCCCCAGGCCGGCCTGTTCGACAGGGACCAAGGCGTAGCCGATATTTTTCTCCAGGCGTGGCGAATAAACCACTGCGGTCATGTGCCCAATCCGCCGGCCATCCTGGAAAATGGGCCAGTACTCCTCCATCCATCCCTCCAGCGGCTCGACGTGCAGTTCGACGCCGACCAATTTACGCTTGACTCCCTCGGCCTTAATCCGCCGGAGCGCCTGTTTGCCGATGAAATCACTCTCTTGCTCCAAATCAACCGTCCAGCCCAGGCCCACTTCATAAGGGTTATTATCCAGCCTCATATCCGAGCCATAGTTCAAAATACCCGCTTCGATGCGCCGGATTTCTGAGGGCGGGGTGGGGGTAATATTATGGGGGCGACCCGCCTCCATCACCCTTTCCCACAGTTCCTCGCCCCGGCTGCCATCCCGCAGATAGAGTTCGTACCCCACCTCGCCCGTCCAGCCGGTGCGAGTCACCACCAGTGGAATCCCTTCCAGCTCCGTTTCCAGCAGGTAATAATAGGGCAGCGCCAACACTTGATCACCCAAAAGGGCCTGCAGCACCGCTTTTGATTTAGGCCCCTGCACTTGTAGGGGCCAAACATCCGGCTCTTGAATCCGCACATCCAGACCGGCATGCACAGCCACCCCCTTCACCCACAACAGCACGTCGCTGTCGGATAGGGACAGCCAAAAATGATTGTCGGCCAGCCGCAGCAGCACCGGGTCATTGATAATCCCGCCGTCCTGGTCGGTAATCAAAACGTATTTACACTGCCCCACCTGGCACTGGGCCAGGTCACGCGGGGTCAGCATATTGGTCAGGGTAAAGGCGTCGGGGCCAGTGATCTCAACCTGGCGCTCTACCCCTACATCCCATAAGGTCACATCGCGGGTCAGCTTCCAATATTCGGTAATGGGATCGTCGTAATATCCGGGCAGATAGGTATGGTTGTAAAAATCGTAGGCTTTGCAGCCATAGCGCTGCGTCGCCGCAAAATAGGGCGACTTTCTAACATACGGGCCAAAGTAGTGTAAAGTAGGTTCATTGTAGGCTTTCATTGTTTTCCCTCCCCATAAATAAGATGCGATGATGCATGAGGCGAAGACGCGAGGAAATTGTTCGCGTCTTCGTCTCGCATCTCCTCGCCTCATTATCATTAAGATAGCAGCCTTCGATACGGTTCGCTTCGCTCACCTACTCACTGGCTGTCTAAAAATTCTTTATTATCCACGAAGAACACTAAGAACACCAAGAAAAAGGCTAAAAACTTTGTGCTTCTTCGTATCCTTCGTGGATTTTACCCTGGTCAAACTCAGGTTTTGCCAATTTTTAGACAGCTTCTCAGGATCAGTAGATCCAAATTTCCGTAGGGTGGCATCCCTATGCCGCCCGCTGACGCACAGGGATGCGCCCGCTACGGTGAAAAATTGGATATACTGAGGATTAACTTAATGGTATTGCCCTTAATTCAAGACAGGATGTTCCAGGGCCTTGAGCACTTCCTGATCAAAAGCGGCAATCAAATCCTCCTGACCTATATAGGCGGGACCGGGTGTATAGACCCGCGACCCGACTCCTTCTTGGGTAATCTCACAGACATGCCAATCCTCGCGATTGGTGATGTCCCAAAACTCCACCGCCGGAGATGGGTCGAAATCAGGTTGGGTCATCACCGCCGGGTCGAACAGCCATTCGCAGATAATATAGGTCCGGTCGGGTGACTGCGGCCAGAGGGTATGAAACATTACATAATCGGGGTGCAGACTGAGTAATAAGTTTGGGAAGAGCATATAATAGTAGACCCGGTTCAAATCCTCGCCGCTCACAGCACTCAATGGTGTTGCGCACATCGCCCCATCAAGAGTCATGCTGCCATGACTCAGTTCCATATAGCCACCCAGAAAAACCCCTTTCACAAATTCGTTCTCGCCGCTCTGATAGGGTGATAGCTTGGCCAGAGCCGGATGCACCAGCGGGCAGTGATAACACTCGGAATAATTTTCAACTAGCAACTTCCAGTTGGCCTTTACATCGTACTCGATGCGGCGGGCCGAGCGGAGTTTGGAAATTTGCCATGCGGCGAATTTATCGGATAACTCGGCAAAAAGAGGATCAAACGGCTGTGGCTCAGCGGCCAGGCTGACAAAGATAAAGCCTTCCCAGGTATGGACATGGGCGCTGTGCAGGGGGTAATCCTCTTTTTTAAAATCCGGCACCTCATTCATGTGCGGCGCGCCAATCAGTTTTCCATCCAGGCCATAGGTCCAGGCATGATAAGGGCACTGTATCGCCTCACGGAAATGGCCCTGAGCCTTGTTACCGCACAGCCGCGCCCCGCGATGCCGGCAGACATTATAATGAGCGCGAATCCCGCCATTCCGGGTGCGGACAATAATCAGATTCTCCGAGCCAATCTGCTGCGCAAAGTAATCACCCGGATTGGGGATTTGTTCCACCCGGCCCACACACACCCAACGCTCATAAAAAATCCGCTGAGTTTCTTCTCGAAAAATCTGCTCCGAGGTGTAATATTGTCTGGGTAGAGTGCTATATACTTTGCTGGTCATGGGTTCGATCCTCCTAAAATATATTTATTGAGGCGAGGAGGCAAGGCTGAGTGAGGCGGAAAAAGTTATTTTTTCGCCTCCTCGCGCCATCGCTACTCCAGATGCGCCGCCACCCCTCGCTTGTACAAACTGTAAGCAATGATAATCCGCTGAATTTCCGAAGTACCTTCCCAAATCCGATCGACCCGCACTTCGCGGTAATAACGCTCGGCCACGTTCTCGCGCATGTAGCCGCGCCCGCCAAAAATCTGCACGGCCCGGTCGGCCACCCGCCCGACCATCTCCGAGGCGTAGAGTTTAGCCATCGAAGCTTTGGCGTGGACCAGCTTAACTTCCTCATCCGTTTTGGCCTCGTCGGCCGCCTGAGCGGCGGCATAGGTCATTAGCCGGGCGGCCCAGACCTCGGTCAGCGAGTCGGCCAGCATAAACTGGATGGCCTGGTACTCGCTGATGGGCTGGCCAAACTGCACCCGCTGCTGGGCAAAGCCGCTGGCCTCGCGGATCAGCCGCTCTGCCGCACCCACACAGCGGGCCGCAATCATCACCCGCTCCCGCCGGAACCACTCTTTGCTCAAACTCAAGCCCTGTCCAACCTCGCCCAGCACATTGGCTTGAGGCGCCCGCACATTCCGCAGGGCAATCTTTAAATGGCCGGCAATGAGGTGATGCATATAGCGCGGATGCTCGATCACTTCCACCCCCGGCGAGTCCAGGTCCACAAAAAAGAGGGTGTTGCCGTCGCCAATGGCGGGGTCGGTGGCGGCCTGAACGATAGCAAAATCGGCCACATCGCCAAAAGTGACATGCCACTTTTCGCCGTTCAGCACCCAGGCGTCCCCGTCAAGCACTGCTGTTGTTTCCAGTTGGCTCGGATCGGAGCCGGCTCCAGCCTCAGTGATAGCATAGCAGTCCTGCCGTCTGCCCTCGCAAGCCGGGCGGACGTAGCGCTCCACCTGCTCCGGCGTGGCTACAGTAAAGGCAATCGCCGGGTCGGGAATGACAAAGCCCAACCCATTTGTCACCTGCCCAATCTCCTCACTGACCACCACCTGTTCCAGCCAACTGAACCCCTGGCCGCCCATTGCTTTGGGCAGGGCAAAACCGTTCAAGCCCAACTCCCTGGCCCGGCCCTGCAAGCGAGCGCGCACTGCCGGGTCCAGCCGCCCATCGGCCAATTCCACCTCGATTTCCAGCGGCAGCAGTTCCGTATTGACAAATTGTCTCACTTGCTGCTGCAAAGTTTTCAATTGGGGCGAAAGTTGGAAATTCATAGGACCTCTTTTCTTTCTGGCGTGTAAACTTGGATTGTCAATGATACGTGATGCGTGATGCGTGAAATTTTCTCACGCACCACGCATCACGTATCACGCTTTGGTACAATCAGCGCGTCCACCGCAACCGCCCCGTTGGGTAAAGCCATCAACGGGTTAATATCAACTTCGGCAATCAGGTCGCCCAGGTCGGCAGCCAGGGCCGCCAGCCGCATGGCGGTGTCTACAACCGCCTCAATATCTGCCGCCGGACGACCACGCGACCCCTTGAGCAGCGCGGCGCTCCGCAAACTCAACAGCGTCTCCCGCACATCTGCCGGGGTGGTGGGCAACATCAACAGCCGGTGATCGCGCAGCACTTCGACAAAAATGCCGCCCGTACCCAGGGCCAACATCGGCCCAAACTGTGGGTCGTTGACCAGACCGAGCAGTAGCTCCACCCCTGGCGGGACCATCTGCTGCACCAGCACACGCGGGCCAAAGCGGGTCTCAAAATCCTGATACGCTTCAGTTAAAGCGGCCGCATCCATCAGATTCAGCCGCACCCCACCCCGGTCACTCTTGTGCAGTTCTCCGGCGGCGGTTTTCAGGGCCAGCGGATAACCTACCGCCTCGGCTATGTGCATGGCCTCGGCCAGCGAGGTTGCCACCACCTCCGCCGGAGTTGCCATCCCATACGCCCGCAGAATTTCCTTGCTGGCAAATTCGTCAAGCGGGCCGGCGGCGGATTGCAATAGTTGACGCAATTCGATCAGGAGCGTGAGGCGTGAGGCGTGAGGCATGAGGCGTGAAATCTCCTCTGCTCCTCTGCTCCCCTGCTCCCCTGCTCTTCCCCGCTTGCGCTGAAACTCACTGTAATCCAACACGTGCCGGATGGCTCGCAGACCCGTCTCAGTGCCCAGCAGCACCGGGATGCCTGCCTGGCGAAGGCGCGCAATCTGGTTGTCTCCGGCCGCAGCGGCCAGGTGGACCAGAAACGTCAGCGGGTGGGTCAGGTGAGGTTGCGCCGCCAGGGCGACCTCGACGTAGGTTGGGCTGAAATCGCTGGCGTGAGTCAGGTCTACCGCAAAAACATTCAGGCCGGTTAGCGGGTCAGAGTCAAGGGTTTGCAAGCACTCCTGAAAAATACGGGCATAGTCGTTGCCAGTCCCCCAAGCGTCGAGAGGGTTGATCGGATCAAGGCCGGGTTCGAGAATTTCGGCCAGGCGAGCCGATGTAACCTCGGAAATGGGGGTAAATTCGATACCCTCGGCTTCGGCCAGGTCAACCAACATGCCACGCTCGCCGCCAGAGTCGCAGATGGCGGTGATGGTGCGGCTCGAGGCGCGCATGCCGGTTGCCAGCAGTTCCAGCGTATCCATTAACTCGTCGGGCGATTTGACCCGGCGCACCCCGTAGTAGGCAAACAGGGCCTCGTAGGCCGCATCCGCCCCGGCCAACGCACCGCTGTGGGCCTGGGCCAGCCGCGCCCCCTGTTCGCTCCGCCCGACCTTGAGAGCCACAATCGGCACATCACGCTCCGCCGCCTGGAGCAGCGCCACCTTGAACGTCTGCGGGTCGCGCACCGTTTCCAAAAAGAGGCCGATGACTCGCGTGGATGGATCGGTCAAAGCAAACTGAATGTAATCGGCCAGGCTGGTGACCATTTCGTTGCCGGACGAGATGGCGTAGTTGAAATGCACCCGCCGGTTATTTTGTAAAAGTGCATCCCACATCGAGCCGCTGTGGCTAATAAGCGTCACATTTCCCGCGGGCATGGCCGGGTTCGACTCATAGCCGGAAACCGCCAGCCGTTCTTCCAGGGCAAAAAAGCCCATACAATTCGGCCCGCAGACAGCCATACCCCTAGCGTTGGCAATAGCAGCCAGTTGGTCCTGCAAAGAAACGTTTGAACGTTGAACATTAAACGTTAAACCCTTAACCTCAGCCTCAGCCTTAGCCTCCGCCTTCTTCAGATACGCGCTGGCAAAGATGACCGCTGCCGGAATTTCCAGCGCGGCTGTTTCCTGGAAGGATTCGAGCAGCCGCTCGTTGGGGACGGCCAGGATGGCGCAGTCGGGGCGGTTGGGCAAGTCAGTGAGTGAAGGGTAGCAGGGCTGGTCGTAAAGAGAACGGTAGCGGGGATTGACCCCATAAATCTGACCGGTGTAACCAAAATCCCGTAAATTGGCGTACAGTTGTCCCCCAAAGCGGCCCGGCTGGCTGATACCAACTAACGCCACCGAGCGCGCCCGCAGCAGCGGCCCTAAATTTTGCCTAGGCGAAGGCGTACTTGGCAGCAACACTTCGCAGCACCTCGCGTAAGGTGTCTTCCAGCGCATTGGCCGTCTCGGCAATATCTTGCTGAGAATGGGCCGCGCACATAAACCACGGCTCACGGGACTCTGGCTCGGGCATAATGCCTCGTTCGATCAAACCATTCGCCACTTCTTCATATAGGGTGCGATTGGAGACCAACCAGTCACGGTACTCTTTGGGCGCTTCTTCGCTAAACCAAAAACTGAACATGCTAGGATGGCCAGAGACGGTAAAAGGCAGGCGAGTTCGCTCCAAAACTTCGGTGATGGCCGCTTGCAATTCACGGCCCCGTTCGGCCACACATTCCAGCGCATTGGTATTGGCCAGGATGTCGAGGGTAACATTAGCCGCAGCCATGCCGACCCGGTTGCCGGTAAAGGTGCCGCCGTGCGACACCCCCTGCCCGATCTGCTCCATCAAATCGCGCTTGCCGCCAAAGGCCGCCACCGGATAGCCATTGCCCAGCGCTTTGGCATATGTCACCAAATCGGCGGTGACGCCGAAATATTCCTGCGCTCCGCCGCGCGCCAGGCGAAAGCCGGTTTTGACTTCATCCATGATCATGACGATACCATTCTCGTCGCACAGGCGGCGAATTAGTTCCAGCCAACCCGGCTCAGGTAGGATGCCGCCGCAGTTGCCCAGAATCGGCTCAACAATAATCGCCGCCACTTCGTGCCACGATTGGTCAACTTCGTCTTCCAATGACTCCAGGTCGTTGAAGGGCAGCATGATGACCATGTTACGCACGGCTTCCGGGATGCCGGAGCTGACCGGAATCGCCACCGGGCTGTAGCGGCTGCTGTGGACATCGCCGCCAATGGCCGAAGTGAACATGACATAATCGTGCAGACCGTGAAACTGGCCCTCGAACATAATAATTTTTTCTCGCCGGGTGTAGGCGCGGGCCAGGCGAATGGCATGCATGGTCGCCTCGGTGCCGGAGGTAGTGAAGCGGATCATCTCAACCCCCGGACACATGGCAATAATTTTTCGCGCCACCTCCTGTTCGATGGGCGTGCTCATGGCAAAATTCTGGCCCAGCCGGATGGCCTCGCTCACGGCCTGGTCCACTCGGTCGTCGGAGTGGCCGAGGATGGCCGGGCCGTAGCCCAGCCGGTAGTCAATGTAGCGATTGCCATCCACATCCCACAGATGCGCCCCCTTCCCCCGATCAATGTAACGGGTTTTTGTCGGCCCCCAGTACCGGAAGTTGGATGTGACCCCCAACGGCAATACTTTAGAAGCAGACTCAAACAGAGCATTGGACTTAGTTAGACACACCATAAATGACCTCATCCTTCCTTTAGAGATAGCCTGTTGTCTTGCTTACTTTTGCCCATTGTACCAGTAACTTAATATATTGTCAACAAAATATATACCATTTTAGCATCGAAATGATAGTTAAATACCGTTTTTTTTGATGTTTTTTGTCTTTTTAACCTTAAAAAAGTATTTTCCGGTGGGGGGGTTGACTCTGGAATCGAATGACGTACAATACTGTTATTGTAAATAAGCTGGTATTCAAGGTGGCAAGCGCCAGCGGCTTGTCACCTTTCTACTTGGAGTCAAAGTGGCAAAATCCCCCAAAGTTGATGAAATAGATTTGGCTATTATCCGCAAGCTGCAAGCGGATGGCCGCCGGCCTTACGCCGAAATTGCGGCGGAATTGCATTTAGCCCCGTCCACTGTACAACAGCGCGCTAACCGGCTGATTGACTCAGGTTTGATCAAAATTTCCGCCGCGGCTGACCCGCTGACCCTCGGTATTTCCGTTTCGGCTATGGTCGCCATCAAGGCTGAAGGGACGATGCTGCGCGAAGCCGCGGTTGAAATCGGCAAGTTCCCCGAAGTAAATTATGTTGCTATCTGCACCGGTCCCTATGATATTTTGGTTGAAGTGGCCTGCCGCGACAACGACCATCTGCTCGACTTCATTTCCGACAAGCTGGCCGAAGTCGAAGGGGTGCGCGAGATTGAAACGTTTCTGTATTTGCGGATTGTGAAGAATACGGATTTGTGGTAGGCCGACCGCCGACGGCCGAAAAAGTGGACACTTGAAGGAAACAAAAAACGGTAGCAGGTGGCTACCGTTTTTTTGCTGAATAATGAATTACATTTGCCCTATTTTAGTAAAAACCAGATAGGAATGGAATTTACTCGCCTATCTCATTTTCTATTGGGGGATGGTTCAGAAATAGGTTGACACATTAACAACAGAATAGGTTTACAGGAGCCACCTCATCAGGCAAGATAAGGG
>JAKLJP010000090.1 GCA_023151115.1 Anaerolineae bacterium | reverse complement strand
GTAAACCGATTTCTCGACTTGATTTATCTCCTTTCCCCATTTGACTTTTTCTTTGAACCCTTAACTTGTCACAGATGCAATGGTCAGTCAATAACAATAAGCTTAAAGATTTACGGCGGTCCCTGACTATTTATTTTATTCTGTTCTAACTTGGCATAATGAATTAAATCACGCCCAAAAAGCTTTAATTTTTCCAACTCGGCCTCAAGATCGGCCTCTGGTGATGAAAGCGTTCGCCGCAAATGCATCCGCAAAATAAAGTGCAAAAGCTGCTCAAGAGCGCTCAACTCCTCATCGGTCAGATTGGCAAAACCGTTGGTAGCATCACAAAGCGTTTGTGTCTCGATCTGCTTGACCAAATCAATTCCGGCGGAGGTAGCCTTTACCAGCACCACCCGACGATCCGTCTCAGTCCGGGTTCGTTCGACCAGTTTCATTTTTACCAGCCGGTCAATGACGCCGGTCATCGTCGGCGCATCTTGAAAGGTCACATGGATCAAGTCGCTCATGGTGCAAGCTTCTTTGTGCGCCGTCAGCGTTGCCAGGGTCATAAACTGCGGTTGGGTTAGTCCAAACGCCTGGAGGCGATGCGCAAATTGCCGCTTGGATATCCACATCAGAGCGATAAAAGCATCATGAATCGCTTTAACTCGCTCTTCTCTGGAGGGTGTAACCTCCGTCATAGAAACCTGCCCTTCAACTAGAATAATTTTTTGCAAAGAATATTTAATGGCGCTAAATATACTTGGCGCAAAGTAATTTGTCAAATAATAAATTTGGGTCAGGGAGGGGCGATCAGGGGGAAAGAATTAGGATCATGGCTATCATAGCCAGGGCAGACTTCCGCAAAAGAGTATACCCTATTCGGGCCAAAGACACATCATCCAAAAGTTGTAAAGAAGTATTTAATTTGAAAGGATAGGATTGAGGATTAGCGGGACGGGCTGGCCATTGGGTTGAGCGCTGCTGCCGCAAGTTGAGTATAAATAGGCCCGGCCGGTTTCAAATCGCTCTGCATCAGGCTGATTTCGGCCACATCAAGCGCAGCAACTTGCCCCACCTGTGGCTGTGTTTGCTCCAGAACATGCCCCAATTGGTTTAACAGCCGCTGCGGAAGTCCATCCTTTACCCGGCCCACCGTTAAATGAGGGGAGTAGGGGCGGGCTTCGGGGGTGAAGCCGATAGTTTTCAACCCTTCGCTCAACTCGCGGTGGAGCTTGAGCAATATCTCGACTTGACCCGAAACCCCGGTCCAGACAATGCGCGGACGCCGGGTGTTGGGGAAACAGCCCAATCCGCCGAGCGTAAGAGAAAAAGGTGAGCAGGTGGCTGCTGCCGCTTGCATCAGATTAGTGATTTTGCTCACCTTATCCACGGCCACATCACCCAAAAAATGCAGGGTCAGGTGAATATTCTCTGGCGCAGTCCAGCGGACACTCTGTGGTGGCACAACCGCCTTCAAACGTTGCTGCAACTTCGCCAGCGCCGTTTGCGCTTCGGTTGAAAGTTCGATGGCAATAAAAGTGCGAAGGGTTGACTTCATACCCCAGATTATACCACATTGACAAAGCTCTGGCGACAAAGTATAGTATGCTCCCGGCGTCGGGCCGGGGAATGAGGCGGGGAGGCGGAGGCGAGGACTCGAAGAATTTCCTCGCCTCTTCGCCTCACGAGTCCTCGCCTCTTTTTCTTCAGGAGAGGAACCTAGCATGAAACTTTACCCCTCAACATTTTCCATTGTAGCCCGCGACCCCGCCAACGGCGATCTGGGGGTGGCGGTGCAGTCCAAATTTTTGGCGGTGGGTTCGGTGGTGCCCTGGGCGCGGGCCGGGGTGGGGGCGGTTGCCACCCAGTCTTTTGCCAATGCCGCCTTTGGACCGGAAGGACTGCGTTTAATGGCCGCCGGCTGGACCGCCGCCGAAACCCTGAAACAGCTATTAGCCACAGATCATGAGGTTGAGCAAAGACAAGTGCTGCTGGTTGACGCGCGGGGTCGAGCGGCAGCTTTTACCGGCGAAGGCTGTTTTCCCTGGGCCGGGCATATTATCGGCGAAGGGTATGCTTGCGGGGGCAACATTCTGGTCGGTGAGGATACGGTGGAGGCGCTGGCCCGGACCTTTGAGGCAACCCCAGGCACTTTGGCTGAACGATTAGTGACCGCTCTGGCGGCCGGGCAAGCTGCCGGGGGCGATCGGCGCGGCCAACAGTCGGCGGCGCTGCTGGTGGTTCGCACCGGCGGCGGCTATGCCGGTCGAAATGACCGCTACATTGATTTGCGGGTGGACGACCATCTCGAACCCATCGCCGAGCTGCGCCGCCTGCTCGATCTGCACCGGCTTTACCTGACCAAATCTAGCCCGGAGGAATTGAGGGCGATTGACGCAACTATCGCCAGCGAATTACAGCTCATTCTGCGCCAATCCGGCCATTATCAGGGCGAGGCGCACGGCAGCTACGACGAAGCGACCAAAAAAGCGCTGTGGGATTTGTATGCCGTCGAGAACCTGGAAGAGCGCTGGCACAACACCCTGATTGACGTGGTAGCCCTGGAATTTCTGCGCCAGCGCTTCGCGGCCGGTTGAGGCAGTCTTGTCTCACCGGGCAAGTTGGAACCACAAAGACACAAAGACACAAGGTTTCTAAATTTTTCTTGGTGTCTTTGTGCCTTCGTGATTAAACCTCTTGCTCAGAAGGTAAATACCCGTGAAAACATTGCTAGAATTGGCCGCCGAACGGGCTACAAATTATTTGGAAATTCTGCCGCAGCGGCAGGTGACGCCCTCGGCGGCGGCGCTGGCCCGGCTGCAAGCGTTGGATCACCCTTTGCCGGATGAACCTACTGACCCAGCCGCGATCCTGGCCCTGCTCGACGAGATTGGCTCCCCGGCGACGGTCGCTTCGGCGGGGGGACGCTGTTTTGGCTTTGTCACCGGCAGTTCACTGCCGGCGGCGCTGGCAGCCAATTGGCTGGCCGGGGCCTGGGATCAGCCGGCCGATATGGTCGCTGCCTCGCCGATTGGGGCGAAGCTTGAAGAGGTGGCCGGGCGCTGGCTGCTGGAACTTCTTGGTTTGCCGTCCGAAGCGGGGGTGGGCTTTGTCACCGGGGCGACGATGGCGAACCTGACCGGTCTGGCCGCGGCTCGGCATGCCTTGCTGCACCGGTTGGGTTGGGATGTCGAGGGGCGGGGGTTGTTTGGTGCGCCGGAGCTGCGGGTGGTGGTGGGGGGCGAGGTGCATGTGAGCATCCTCAAAGCGCTGAGCCTGCTCGGCCTGGGACGTGAGCGGGTCAGCCGCGTGCCGGTGGATGGGCAGGGCCGGATGCGGCCTGACGCCCTGCCGCCGCTGACGGAAACGACGATTCTGTGTTTGCAAGCCGGGAATGTCAATACCGGCGCGTTTGACCCGGGCTCGCAATTGTGCGCCGCCGCTCGTCAAGCAGGAGCCTGGGTTCACGTGGACGGTGCATTTGGCCTGTGGGCTGCCGCCGCCCCCCGGCGAGTACACTTGACCGCGGGACTGACTGGGGCCGACTCATGGGCAGTGGACGCACACAAGTGGCTCAACGTGCCTTATGATAGCGGCCTGGTGATCTGCCGGCAGGAAGAATCGCTGCGGGCAGCGATGAGTTTCAGCGCGGCTTATTTGACCCTGGGCGAGCAGCGGGAGCCGGGACTATACACTCCGGAGATGTCCCGCCGGGCGCGGGGAGTCGAAATCTGGGCGGCGCTGCGCTCGCTGGGGCGTTCTGGCCTGGCCGATCTGATCGAACGCTGCTGCCGTCACGCTGCCCGTCTGGCCGAGGGCTTGTCCGCCGCAGGCTATCTTATTCTCAACGAGGTGGTTCTTAACCAAGTGTTGGTTTCGTTCGGTGGGGCGGAGCAGACTCGCCGGGTGATTGCCGCTTTGCAAGAAGATGGCACATGTTGGTGCGGCGGCACGGTCTGGCAAGGCCAGCCGGCGATGCGAATCAGCGTGTCGTCGTGGGCCACGACGGAGGATGATGTGGAGCAAAGTTTGGAGGCGATTTTGAGGGTGGCGGAACAGGTGTAGGTCAGAGAGTTAGGGGCATTCGATAAACTTCACCCCAAGATTTGGGGAAATGGGCTGAAAGTGAGGCGCTCCTCGATGGGGCTGGCTCGCCGGAGGGGGGATGGCGGCAGAGAGGCAGAAGGGTAGCGGGGTGGGTGGGGGAGGCTAGTTTTTGATCGCTTGAGATGCCCTTTATTCAAACAGAGCACGCAAAGAGAAGCCGAAAAAGTAATATATCGGCAGCTGTCTAAAAGAAGGACCTTGGAGCAAACCTCCAAGGTCTTTTCTATGGCGATTTCAGTGGGTCGAAATGTCAGTTGATGGCGGAGTCGCGGTGGGAGGTTCAGGGGTTGCGGTAGGAGGTTCGGGTGTTGGGGTGGGTGGCTCCGGGGTTGTGGTTGGAGGTTCGGGAGTGGGGGTCGGCGGTTCAGGTGTTGGGGTTGGGGGTTCGGGGGTCAAGGTGGGGGTGTCGGTCGGTGTAGCGGTCGGTGCGATAGTAGCAGTACTGGTTGGCGTTGCTGTTGGCTCCTGAGCAGGTTCAAGGATACCGCTACCGGTCAACGTTGCGGTTGAGGTGATGGTAGCCGTGCTGGTCGGAGTCTCGGTTGGTGTTTCTGTCGGTGTGGCGGTAGCGGTACTGGTTGGCGTTTCCGTTGGTGTAGCCGTAGGTTCAGTTGTAACGGTACCGGTCACTGTCGCTGTTGGCGTGATGGTAGCCGTGCTGGTCGGCGTTGGAGTTAAGGTCGGAGTTAGGGTAGCCGTTGGCGTAGGCGTTGAAAGGTCGCCAAGGCGTTTCCAGGCAAAGTAAACCCTGGCCTCACCTTCATCCTCATAATATTCGACAACCACTCTGTGTTTGCCGGCCGTTAAGTCGCGCTCCACGCTGTACAGTTCTCCGCCGTCGCTGTCGTGCCATTCATTGATAATGCGTTTGCCATCCAGATAAACCCGGATGCCGTCGTCGGCGCGGGCCTGGAAGCGATAGCGCCCTTCCTTAAAATCGTACTTGCGACTCCAGCGCACCGAGAAGTTGTCGTGCGGCAGGTCTCTAGGCGCTTCATCCTCCCAATCAAAATCAATTCTTTCATCATTGCGGGTAAATTCACGGTCGTCCAGGTCCTGGTCGGAGTAGTATTCGCCCTTCCAGTCATCGTAGTTGTCATTATCGTTATCGTTGCCATTATCATTGTCATTGTCATTGTCATTATCATTGTCGTTATCATTACCGTTGTCGTTATTGTTATTATTGTCGTCGGCTATCTTCTCCCACCACAGGACAATAGTGGCATCTCCGGCGTGTTCATAATACTCAATGCGCAGATTATGATTGCCGCTGCCCAGAGTATAGATGCCGCTAACATCACGAGCTGCGCCATCGTACCAGGCATCAATGATTAAGCGGTCGTCCAGCCACAGGCGGACGCCATCATCCACCCGCAGGATGAAACGGTACGTTCCTCCATCCAGGTAGAGAGTGCGGGTCCAGCGGGCCGAGAAGTTGTCGGCTGGGATATTGGCTGCCGGCGCCCCAGTGCCCCAATTGAAGCTGACATTGCCATCGTTGCGGACCACTACTGGCGCGCCGCTTAGAGTGATATTGTTAAAGTACTCACCACGCCAATCGGTAATGGTTACCGGCGTAGCGGTAGCCGCCGGTTGTGGGGTTGCCGTTGGTGCGGGGGCAGGCGGTCCCTGAACCAGCGGAACATTGGCCACATTCTGCGCCGTCACATACTGGGTTGACACCCAACCATAGCCGCCGGGTATTCGGATTTGCCACCAGCGGGCATCATAGCTGCGTCCGGTTATTTCGGCTGTTTGTCCATTTTGTAGAACTGCCACAATTGAATAGTCAACCCCAGGGCCACTGCGAACATTCAAATTTGCTGCATTAACAACCAGTTGCGCTGAGCCTGCCGGTACGGCTGTCGCCGTAGCTTCCGGTAAAGCTGTCGCTGTAACTTCTTGAATAACCGTGGTCGGTGTGCCGGTGGGGCTGGCGGTTGTCGCTATCTCCGTTGGGGTTGCGGTAGTCTCCTCCGGCAGTGGAAGTAAGGTTAAAAATGCCTGGGCTGAACTACTGCTATCTTCGGTTTGAGCTAAAACTTGAACGGACCCCAGGTTAGCCCAGCGTGGATCGGTTGGGAAAATAAATTCCACACCGAAGCGTCCATTTGAGTCAACGGTGGCATTGCTAATGGCGTAATGAGGTGTTTGTGGCCCAACCAGGTAAATTAAGATTTTGGAACCGCTTGGCCAGCCTTCACCCTGGACCGTTACCGCTTCACCCGCTGAGATGGTGGCCGGGTTTAAGCTAATTACCGGCGTGTTGACGCTGGCAGTGGGAACTAAAGCATCGCTCGGTCTTTCCAGTACCAAAGTTGTTCCGGCAATCAGCAGCGCAAAAACAATGGCCCAGATGAGTATCACTGTAGCCAGGATAATCTTGGTCATTACTGAACTTTGGATCAGTTGATCAAAGTAATTTTTGTTTTCCATACCGTCAATCCCTCCATAACCTTTAATGTCGTTTCTCTAACCGGCGTATCGGTCTTTACCTTCATTATCTCAGTATACGCTACAACCCCTTGTTTGTAATCGGCCTGGAAGAGGATTTGTGATACACAAAAAAGACCGCTTTATGAGCAGTCTTTACGACAGTTGGCGTAGAAGAACTACCACATTTGTTGTAGTCCTTTTTCAACTATTGATAATCTCGGCGTATCCAAAGTTAAAGAGCCAGTACATCTGTGGCAGGCTTTACAGTCGGCAGGCGTGCCTCACTTCTCAAAAATTTATAGATATCCAGAAAAGTTTTTTCCAATGATTTGGAGCCGGGATAAGGAGATTAGGAGATTTTTCCCTTTATTTTCCATCCCCAAATCCCCTAACCTGGACGAGCCAGAACCAAAACAGGAACACAGAGTTACGCAGAGATTTCACAGAGACACGCAGAGAAGCGATAAAAATTCCTCTGTGGGACTTTGTGACTTCTCCGTGTCCCTCTGTGTAATAACTTCTTGCTCACTGTACAAGAATCTGACTCATAAGGTACTAATCCCGGCGAAAATTTTTCTGGAGGATTATATAACAAAGGCGCTTCGTACATAGAACTATCCGGCGCTTCATAAAGTTGGAGCGAGTTCTCAGGGGAGATTATTGAAGGTAGGTTATCTATCAAGACATGCCAGCCCTGGCAAGCCTCGCATTGAAGCCATGATGCCTGACCATCGGGAACGATAAACCGGTTGCTAACTTCTGCGACGACGAACTTTGCCTTCTGAGGGCAGAAAATTGATCGGAGCAACTTTAACTTTTGAGTTTCTTTTTGATTACGCTGCATAGAGGATCTCTTTTTCTGGTTACCATTCTATACCTGGATTGGTTTCTTGCCATTGCTCAGATAGGTGATTGTACTTTTATCCAAAAGGATTATTGCCCATGTAGTTTTCACTACAACCCTCCACTTGTTTCTTGCTGTCGCAAAGAGTAGCTAACGAAATGCAATTTGCTATGATTGGGAGGAGGGCAAAATTGCAGAATAGAGTAGTTCAATGGGGCAACCTTTGGCTAAAAAAACATCAATGCCAGAGGCAACAGCTTCGGCCCTGCGTCCGTTATACACGGTTAACAAAACGACTTTGATCTGGGGCCATTGCGCTTTAATCCGCCGGGTCGCTTCCAGCCCATCCATTACCGGCATATTGGCATCCATCAGCACCACATCAGGATGGTGCATTTCAACCAATTGAACAGCTTCCTGCCCATCGGCTGCCTCGCCAACTACTTTGACGCCCGGCCAGGTGGCCAGTAAGGCTCGCAGCCCCCGCCGCGAGCGGGGATGATCATCGGCAATCAGGACACGAATGGATTGTTTTGAGGAGGAAACTGTATTTGTCTTTTGATCCGGTGAGGCAAAATAGAAATTGGGAGTTTTAAAATTTAAGTTCATCTCTTTATCTTTGTGACTCTCTTTAAAGCTCTGCTAACTAAAGCTATTCCTCTAAACTTATGCTTTATCAAATTTGTTAATAATAGTCTACTACAGAAATGAACGGGTGTAATCGGAAGGAGTATGGATTGTGGCTACACAAAAAGGACTGTCATGGCGGACAGTCCTTTTCCACAAATAGTTGAGGCAAACTACAACAAAAGTTGTAGAAAGAACGCTGACCACCAACGGCAGCCCGCAGTAGATTTTGTGACGGTCTGCCGTCGGTAGTTGGCGGTTCTGCTGAGTTGTTAGCCGGCGTCATCCAGGGAGGCCAGGCCCTTTTGCAGCGCATACAGCGCTGCCTGGGTGCGACTGGCCAGATGCAGCTTGCTCAAAATGTTGCTTACATGCGTCCGCACCGTCGCCTCGCTGATAATCAATTGATCGGCAATTTGCTGATTGCCCAGCCCCCGGGCCACCAGCCGCAGCACGTCAACTTCGCGTTCGGTCAAGGGTTCATCGGTAGGTTTTTGCTCCGGCGCCAGCGGGCGCGACAACTCCTGCAACACTTTGCGGGCAATGGTGGGATGCAGAGAGGACTCACCCCGGTGGACTTGTTGAATCGCCTGGATCAACTCCTCTGGGCTGGAATCTTTGAGCAGATAGCCCAGCGCACCGGCTTTGATGGCCGGAAAAACCTTGTCGTCCGTGGCAAAACTGGTCAGCACCAAGATGCGGGCGTTAGGCTTGCTGCCGGTAATGTGCCCAATCGCCTCAATCCCACCCATCTCCGGCATTTGCAAATCCATGAGAATCACATCGGGTTTCAGCTTTTCAACCAGCCGAATGGCCTCTTTGCCATTTTCGGCCTCGCCCACCACCTCAATGTGAGACTCTGTGGCCAGTAGGGCCTGGATACCCTTACGGACAATGGCCTGGTCGTCGGTAATCAAAACGCGAATTTTTTGGTTCATGGCTCTACCTCCACTTTAATTTTGGTGCCCTGGCCGGGTTGGCTGCTCAGGGTGAGGCATGCTCCCAATTGGGCTACCCGTTCCTCCATGCCCCGCAGCCCCAATCCGGCATGGTCACGCACCCTGATCGGATCAAACCCCTGCCCATCGTCGGCAATTTCCAGGGTGATTTTTTGTGGGTCTAAATTCAGATAGACGGAAATGCGCCTGGCCTGAGCATGTTTAAGCGCATTATTCAAAGCTTCCTGGGCAATCCGATACAATCCCTCTTCAATCTTGGGGGGAACCGGCAGTTCCTCATCCCCGGCTACGGTTAGCTCGGTTGCCAGGCCAGATCGCCGTTCGACTGCTTCCAGGCGGGTTTGCAGCGCGGCAATCAAGCCTTCTTCCTCCAAAACAGGCGGGCGCAGTTCAAACAGGAGCAGGCGCATCTCTTGCAGCGCTTCCTGGGCCGTGCTGCGCAGTTCGTTCAAATGGTCAGTAGCCAACTCTGTTTTGCCGGCCCCTAGCAGCCGCGCCGCTGCCTCGGCAAACATCGTGATCCCATACAACGCCTGCGTCACCGAGTCATGCAGCTCGCGGGCCAGGCGCTGCCGTTCTTCCAGAATGGCGGCCTGCTCGGCCTGGTCAAACAGGCGGGCATTTTCAATCGCCAGGGCCACCTGGTCGGCAAAGGAGACGGCCAGGCCAATCTCCTCGTCCGTAAACTTACGCGGCTGGGTATAGTATAACATAATTCCGCCATAAACCTCATTTTTGATGACCAGCGGTACGCCCAGCATGGCTCGAAAACGGGCTATTGTTTCGGCCAGCAGCGGCCACTGCTCTGGGTCTTGTTGCAACGTATCGGTTTCTACAGGAGGTATCTTGGTTATATCGGGCACGGCCAAAGGCTTAATTTGCTGGACCACCCGACCTACAATCGCTTCGCCCACCGGAATTTCGACCAGAGTCAGATACTCCGGCGGCAGCCCTAAAACTGCCTGGGGTTTGAGCGATCCGCCATTTTTGTCCTGCAAACGAAACAGGGCAACTGCCTCGCTGCCCAGCAGCCGATTCCCCTGGGCCACGATATAATCCAAAATTTCATTAAGTGGCCGGTTAGAGTTGAGCACCGTCAAAATGTCGCGCAGCCCCTCGGCCACCTGGCGGCGCTGTTCGGCTTCGTAACGGCGATCCTGCTCTTCTTGATAGAGCCGGGCATTTTCCAGGCCGATGATGGCGCTGGAGGCCAGCATGCTCAATACCCGTTCGTCGTCGCCGGTGAAGGGACCGTTCTTTTTGTTAACCACCGAAATGGAACCGATAATTCGGGGGCCGGAAACCAGCGGGACAATAACCAGAGAGCGAGCTTGCAATCGCCGCACCAAATCCTGATTGGCCCGCGGATCCTGCCTGGCATCGGTCAGGCGCAGGATTTGACCCGACTGCAGCGCCACGCCCGTAACCGATTGTTCCAGCGGCATGCGATAACCGACGGCAATATCAAAAACCTCTTCGCCGGAGATGACCGACAGGCACAACTCATCTTGTTCTAGCATAAAAACAAACGCGCCGCTAGCCAGGGTCAACCGGCGGGCTTCGTCGGCAATGAGTTGCAGCACCGACTGCGGGTCGAGCCGGCTGGTGATGGCTTGCTGCACGGCAAACAAGGTTTCGATTTCATCTACCCGCCGCCGTGTTTCAACATAAAGCTGCGCATTTTCAATGGCCACGCTGGCCTGATCGCTGACCGAGCGGAGCAGTTCGCGTTCAGACCGGGCTACGGTTCGCGGTCCGTGACGGGTAGCCAGACACAACACGCCCAACAGCCGGTCTCTGGCCCGCAGCGGAAAAATGGCCAGAGCCCGCAAACCTTCCTCACGCGGCAAAGAATAACCCGGATGAACCAGCAAATCTTCAATAATAATCGGCTGGTTGGCCGCCAGATTGGGCAAAATGTCGGTGACAGGCTGTCGTTCTGCCCGCCGCATAAATTCGGGCGACATGCCGCGCTGCGCGCCAATGATTAGCTCATTGCTTTCCTCATCCAACAGCCGAATCTCGCCCACTTCCAGATTCAACAAGCCCATCGTTTCGTCCAGCACCCGGTTCAACGTTTCCGACAAATCCAGCGACTCGTTGACGCTGGCGCTAATGGCGTTGAGAATGGCAAACTGTTTGGTCAAGGCGGCCAGTTCATTGGTGCGGGCGGCCACGCGCTGCTCCAGGGTGCTGTACGATTCTTGAATTTGGGCGGCCATGAGGTTAAATTGGCCGGCCAGTTCTTCAATTTCATCACCGGTGCGGGCCATAATTTTTTGGTTAAATTCGCCCTGGGCCATCGCCTGGGCGGCTTTGGTCAAATCTTCAATGGGTTTGGTAATGCGCCGCACCCCCAGCGTTACCACCAGGGCCGGCACAAGGACACCCAACGCCAGCAACAGTAATAAAAACCAGCGATAGCCCTGGCTGGCGCTGGTCAGCGCAGCCCAACTTTCTTCTGTCACCAGCGCCCAGGGAGTACCGGGGACCGGGGCGTAACCGGCCACAATATCCCGGCCCATCAAGTCTCGGCTGCGGACCGAGCCGGTTTTGCCGGCCCTGGCAGCTTGCGCCACGGGCTGAGTTGAAAAATCTTCCCCTATTCGATTGATGTCGGAATGATAGATGACCCGGCCCGTACTATCTATCAGATAAGTCTGGCCGCTTTCGCCCAGACGCTGCTTGACAATGCCACCATAAAAGGCGCTGACGGTTGTGGCTCCCAGCCGGAACATGCCGACAACTGCGCCCAAAAATTCGCCCTGATCACTGGTGACAGGCACAGCCAGGGCGATGACTTCAAGCCCCTGCGGCCCGTCGGCGACGATATCGGAAAAGACGGGTTGGGGGGTACGGGCCATCTGGCGAAAGTAAGGCCGGTCAGACCAATCCTGGCCGATAATAGCAGGTCTTTTCGGTTGCGCGGCCATAACCCGCCCAAAATTATCAAGGACCACCACCCCGCCATCAAAGATAACCAAACGGTTACTATTTTCGCTCAACGTTTGTTGAGCGGTGGTGGGTGAGGCGGCCATGACCCGGGCGGCAACGGTTAATAAATTGGTGTACTCGGACAACTCGGTGGTCAATTGGCCGGCTGAAAGCCGAACTAATTCCTGGTCGCGGGCAATGACCAGCGTTTCGGTGACGCGCTCGTAAGCATAAAACGTGACCAGCGCCACCGTCACCAAAATAAGGACGGTAGGCACAAAAGACCAGGCAATAATTTTGGTGTAGAGGCTGCCCCAGCGAATACCCATTAACATGGCTTTTTCTATTTTGTCTCCGGTTGAGCGGCTTGAATCTGGCGGCACACCTGGGCCAGTTCGTCAATTGGAGTCTGGCCCAGGGTAAAAATTTGATGCCAGGCGGCGTCGGCAATTTGTTGCGCTTCAATCTGATTGGCAAAAATTTCGGCGGTCACGGAATAACCTTTGAGATGGCCGTCGGCAAAGGCGGCCAGGTCCACATCGCGGGTCTGCTGCGGAAATTCGGCCTGGATAAAACCAATCCACTCCTCAATCAGCGAGGCTCGAGCCGGTTGAAGGAAATTGGCGCGGGCCATGGCCCGGCCGTACTCTTTGCTGATGAGAAATTTGACCAATTCCCAGGCGGCTTCAGGGTGTCTGGTGCCGGCGTAGATGCCAAAGCCGTCGGTGGTAGCCAGGGTAACACGGCGGGCCGGCCCGGCCGGAAAAGGGGCGACGCCGAGCCTGAAGTTAGCATTGGCCAGAATGTCTTTTAAAGCCCAGGAGCCATCTTCGACCATGGCCAGTTTTTCGCTGATAAATGCCTGGCGGGTTGCCACATTCTTGACATCCAAAAAAGTAGCCATAACCCGGTCATCGTGCATGCGGGCGCGCAGCCATTCCAGGGCGGCCAGGGCTTCCGGTTCATCCATACGGCAGCGGGCGGGGTTGGCTGGATCAACAAAATGGCCGCCCCAACCGTTAACGTGGATTTGCAGCCGGTCCCAGGTAATGTCAACCATGCTGCCCCACAGATCAGTCTGACCGTCGCCGTCACGGTCGTGGGTGAGTTGGCGCATTGCGACCAGGTAATCATCGTGAGTCCAGGTTGCGTTGGGATACTCCACACCAAATTCATCAAAAATATCTTTGTTGTAATACAAGGCTAAAGCCCCGTGGTACTTGGGCAGGCCGTACTGGCGGCCATCGCGGGTGAAAAAAGAGCGGTATTGGGCGGGATTCCAATCGCTGATGGTGGCCTGGTCCAAATCAGCCTCGACAAAAGGCCGCAGGTCGAGGGCGTAGCCTTGCTGTGCCCAAATGGGGAAAAAGTCGCAGCAGCCTTCAAATACATCAGGGGCGGCCCCGGCTTGTAAATCGGCCAGCATCTTCTCTTGGAGATTTTCGGGGTCAGGGGTGTAAAAAACGTGGATATGAGGATGAGTTTCGTGAAATTCGGCCAGAAGCTGCTGAACCATCGGCGGAAACCACTCGGTGCTCCAATCCTGATAGACCAGTTGCACTTTTTCCGGCGTCGCCGCTTCCGAGGAGAAGGGTGAGAGCGACAAGGTTGGGGCGCAGCCGCTCAAAGCAGCCCCGGCTACGGCCAGACTGCCCAGGCGTAAAAAAACTCGTCGCGAGGTTTTTGCCGGCGGGCGAAAGGGTTGCCTCTGGGATGCGGTTGAATTCATGTGGTTAACCATCCTGTCCCCTAGTATACCAGATAGCGCAAATTTGCGCGGCTTTGATGAAAAAACTTTTAGTAACTGTCAAAATCAAGTTAATATAAGTTCATGTGAAAACTCAAACGAAATTCAAACCCTTTGCTGGTATGATAACAGAAGAAAAATCTTTGAAAAATTCTAATTTTTTTCAAACGAAATTCAAACTTTTTGTTGGTATAATAGAATTAATTCGATTGAAAATCCAATCTTACCCCTGGTGTTGATGCTGCCACGAGCGTAAAACGCGATCCACACCATCCTTTTTACTTTTGTCAGGGCAAAAATAGGAGATTACTCATGACGGAAACTCTTTTATTGATTGAAGATGACGTGACCCTGTGTGAAGCCTTACGTTTTATGTTGACCAAGAAGGGCTTTCAAGTGGAAGTGGCCAATAACGCTATCACCGGCTTACAAAAAGCCTACGCGGTCAAACCCGACGCCATTATTCTCGATATTATGCTGCCCGATATGGATGGCTGGCAGACATGCGCCCGGTTTAGAGAAATGTCGGATGTGCCCATTATTATGCTGACGGCACTCGGCTCTGAAGAAAATGTAGTCAAAGGGCTTAATCTTGGTGCTGATGATTATATCATTAAGCCAGTAACGGCTGAAGAGCTATCGGCCCGTGTGCGGGCTTTGCTGCGGCGGGTAACACGTTCAAATGGCCCTGGTAGTAACAGCCCGACGAGCAATGGCCGTGGGCCAATCTTTACCTATGAAAACTTAGTTATTGATTTCGATAAACATGAAGTCACTGTTGATAGCAAACGGGTGGATCTTAGCCCCACTGAATTTCGCCTCCTTTCTGTTTTGGTTCGCCATAAAGGCCGCATGTTGCCGCATGAATTTTTGCTAACGGAAGTTTGGGGGCCAGAGTATGTTGGTGAGATAGATTATTTACGGTTATATATCAGTTATCTGCGGCGCAAAGTTGAAAAAGATCCCTCCAAACCCAACTTGATCCATAACGAATGGGGGGTGGGTTATCGGTTTGGCTAAAATAACTGAGAGTTGCAAGGGTGCAGTGTACTCTGGGAGGAATGCGTGACAAATTTATTGATTTAAGGTCTAGAGAGAGTTTTTGACTCTCTCTAATTTTTTAAATTGGCAATTCTAACTTTTTTCTAATTGTGTTTAAATGGCTTTATCATTAAGTGTTGTTAAGCTGGCTACAATACGCCTTTGAGAGATTGGGGTATAAAGTTATCAAACTCCAAACTCTAACGTTCCAAAGCAAGCAAACTCATTAGCTTATAATATACTTGGCCCCTTTGTCAAGACCACGAATCGAGAAAAATAAGGTGGATATTTAACAAAACAGCAGCAAACTTAAC
>JAKLJP010000008.1 GCA_023151115.1 Anaerolineae bacterium | reverse complement strand
GGCGGGGCCCTGTCTACGCTATCCACCGAATTCGCCCCCAAATCTGAACACACCCTCGTTAAATTAGGCGCTTGACAAGCCTCATAAAAAATGATATACTAAACTAAAATTTAGTCTCAACTAAAAATTTATTTAGTTTACTATAATAAACTGATTTCTGATAACCAATCGCCAGGAGGTTTTTATGCCTGACCCTTTAAACACCCTTATCATTACCACGCTTGTGGCAGCGCTAACCCTATGGCTGTTTTGGCCCGATAAAGGTCTTTTTTGGCGCTGGCAGCAGACTCGTTCCATCACCCGGCGCGTGTTGATTGAAGACGCGCTGAAACACATTTACGACTGCGAGTATCATGGGCGCGCCCCCACCGTTCAGAGTTTGGCCGGGGCGCTGAACAGCAGCGTCAACGAAATGGCCGGGTTACTGACCGATATGCAAGCTCACGAGCTGATTACCTTTGCCGGCGACAAACCGGAATTAACCCCCCAGGGCCGCGATTATGCCCTGCACATTATCCGCGCCCACCGCTTGTGGGAACGTTACCTGGCCGACAAAACCGGCTACGCCGCCGCCGACTGGCACAGCCAATCCGAGCGGCGGGAACATCACCTGAGCCGCGCTCAGGCCGACGCTCTGGCCCATGAGTTGGGCCATCCTCGCTTTGACCCGCACGGCGACCCCATCCCCACCGCCAGCGGTGATTTGGCGGCCCCGGTGGAACGGTACAGTCTCTCCAATTTTCGGCCCAACCAGTACGGCCAGATTGTTCATCTGGAAGATGAGCCGGAAACCGTCTATGCTCAACTGCTGGCCGAAGGGCTGCACTTGGGCATGCTTGTCCTGGTCACCGAAATCACCCCACAGCGAGTCCGCTTTTGGGCCGACGGTGACGAGCACGTGCTGGCCCCCATGCTGGCGGCCAACGTCTCAGTCACGCCTATCCATCTTGAAGAAGAGGCTGAAACCGGCCCCTACGAGTCGCTGAGCCAGCTCAAACTGGGCCAAAGCGCCCGCGTGACCGGGATTTCTCACCGCTGCCGGGGCGCGGAAAGACGCCGCTTTTTGGATTTGGGCATCTTGCCCGGCACCATTGTCAAAGCCGAAATGGTCAGCCCTAGCGGCGATCCCACCGCCTATCGCATCCGTGGGGCGTTAATTGGTTTACGCAAAGAGCAAGCTGACCTGATTTATATTACCCGCGACCTGGAGCCGGACACAGCCCAGGCGCGCAAAATGGAGGCAATTATATGAGCACCCCAAACCTGGTCCCCCCTGCTCACAACTGTGAAACCTGCCCGGTCCACAATGTCGGCAATCTGATTAAGCTGGGCATCAATATGAACAACTGGGATTATGTGGTGGCCCTGGCGGGCAACCCCAATACCGGCAAAAGCACCATCTTTAACGCCTTAACCGGCCTGCGCCAGCACACCGGCAATTGGCCGGGCAAAACCGTCAGCCGGGCCGAAGGCGGCTTTTCTTACGGCGGCCACCGTTACAAACTGGTGGACCTACCGGGAACCTACTCGCTGCTCTCGACCAGCCTGGACGAAGAAGTGGCCCGCAACTTTATTCTCTTCGGCCAGCCGGATGTGACCATCATTGTGGCCGATGCCACTCGCTTGGAACGTAACCTGAACCTGGTGCTGCAAGTGCTTGAAATCACCAATCGGGCCGTGGTGGCCCTTAACTTGATGGACGAGGCCCGCCGGCACGGGTTAACAGTGGATGAGCGCTCACTGGCCCGCGATCTGGGTGTGCCGGTGGTGCCGACCAGCGCCCGCTCGCGCCAGGGTATCCCGGATCTGCTGCAAGTCGTAAGCGAAGTAGCCACCGGCAAAATTGTCTGCCAGCCGCACCGGCTTAAAAGCGAACCGCCGGCCCTCAAAAAAGCAGTGGCCGAACTGGTCGCGCAACTGGAAGCCGCTTTTCCGGGGCTGCCCAACGCCCGCTGGGTGGCGCTGCGCCTGCTCGATGGCGATCCACGCATTGTCGAGGCCGTCGAGCGCGGCGAGTTGGGCGAATTGGCCCGGACCGAGACCGGCCCGGCCGAAGCCAACTTATACTTGCCTTTGGAGGTAGCCAACCATGCTTAACCAAAATCAGCTTCAACCCACTCCGCTGGCGGTTCCATCGGCCCAGGATATTTTGAATAAAGCAGCTCAATTACGCTGGGAGGTGGGCAGTAACGTCCACGAAACGGTCGTCGAAGCCATCTACACCGACGCCGCCCGCATCGCCGACCGGGCCGTAATTTACCCGGACCGCCCGCCGCGCTTCAACCTTGACCGGACCATTGACCGGCTGGTGACCAGCCGCTTGTGGGGCTTTCCTTTGATGATTTTGCTGTTCACCGTTGTTTTCTGGCTGACCATCGCCGGGGCCAATATTCCTTCCGGGATGCTGGCGACGCTGCTGCTGGATACCATTCATCCTATGCTCAAAGCCGGAGCGGCCAGTATCGGCCTGCCCTGGTGGCTGGATGGGCTGCTCATTGACGGCATTTACATGGGCACGGCCTGGGTGGTCAGTGTTATGCTGCCGCCCATGGCTATTTTCTTCCCCCTGTTTACCCTGTTGGAAGATTTTGGCTACCTGCCCCGTGTGGCCTTTAACCTGGATAATTTGTTCAAAAAATCGGGCGCGCACGGCAAACAATCGTTGAGCATGATGATGGGTTTTGGCTGTAATGCCGCCGGGGTGATAGCCACCCGCATCATTGACAGTCCCCGCGAGCGGTTGATTGCCATCGTCACTAACAACTTTGCCCTGTGCAACGGGCGCTGGCCCACCCAGATTCTCATCGCCAGCCTGTTTATTGGGGCGTTGGTCCCCAGCTACCTGGCCGGGCTGATTTCGGCGCTGGCAGTGGTAGGGGTGGCGATGTTGGGGGTGCTGCTCAGTTTTGGCGTGTCATGGGCATTGTCCCGCACCTTGCTCAAAGGCGAAGCTTCGACCTTTAGCCTGGAACTGCCGCCTTATCGCCCGCCGCGCTTCTGGCAGACCATTTATACCTCGCTGATTGACCGGACAATTTATGTTTTGTGGCGGGCCATTGTTTTTGCCGCGCCTGCGGGGGCAGTCATCTGGCTCAGCGCCAATATCCAGCTTGGGGGGGCCAGCATTGCCGAGCATTTGATCGGTTTCCTCAATCCCTTCGGGTTGCTCATTGGGCTGAATGGGGTCATCCTGTTGGCTTATATTGTGGCTATTCCGGCCAATGAAATTGTGATCCCAACCGTGTTGATGCTGACCGTACTTGTGACCGGTATGCACGGTCTGGGTGCAGGAGCAGGGGTGATGTTTGAAGCCGGCGATAACGAGACCCTGTCGCTACTCAACGCCGGCGGCTGGACGTTGCTCACCGCCGTCAACCTGATGTTGTTCAGCTTGATGCACAACCCGTGCAGCACCACCATTTATACCATCTACAAAGAAACGGGCAGCGCCAAGTGGGCCGCTATCTCGGCCCTGTTGCCCCTAGTGATGGGGTTTGTGGTAACGTTTGTTGTCGCTCAGGTGTGGCGTTTGATTGCCGGGGTATAAGCTGACAAAAAGGTTTTTCTGGCTCGACCTACAAATTAAAAAATCTCCCGGCCGGCTACAACTGGTCGGGAGATTTTTTAACTTTTGATGACTTTAGGCGCTTACGCTTCGGCAAAGATCACCCAAAGGAGGATTGACAATCCCAGGAATCGGGGTTATATTTTAAATTAACTCAGGTTAATTTTTGGGTTCGGATAAAATAAATGTGGTTTCTGGAAGGTAACCATGGGCATTAATCCAAGCAAAACTGATTTGAATAAGACTAATCCGGTTGTTGCTGAGCAAGAGGACAAACCCTGCCTGGATGTCATTCACGAAGCCGTAGCCGTAGAACCGGGCATTGTGGGGGTACAGTTCAATCCACGCCAGCAGGAAGTTGCTATTAACTATGATCCGCGCTTGATTGCTGAGCCGGACGTTAACCGGCTTGTCCAGCAGGTGACCTCACCCTTGCAGCACAATTTTGAAACTTGTACCATGCGGTTGCAGCGGCAGGGGGGCCGCGCCTGCGAGTCGTGCGCTTTGCTGCTGGAAAATCGCCTGCACCAAATTCCGGGGGTACGGCAAGCCAAAGCAAGTTATATGGGTGGGGTCTTGAGTATTACTTACGACCACGGCCTGATTTCCGGCGATCAACTCAAGCAAAAGGTGAGCCAGTTGGGGGTAAAGGTAGCCCCTTCCAGCGCCGAGCTGATAGTCGAAGCGCAACCTGCCGCCGAGAGAACGGCGCTCCGCCACGCCTGGGACTGGACCAGGCAAAACCTGGAAGCGGTGTTTACCCTCATCACTCTGGTGGCCATCGTTCTGGCCTGGCTGGCCGAATATGCGGGGATGCTTGCCGTTATTTCGACGGCGCTTTACACGGTTGCTTATATCACCGGCGGCGCTTTTGGCCTCAAAGGAGGGTTGGAGTCGTTACGCCAGCGCACCATTGACGTGGATTTGCTGATGGTTCTGGCGGCGTTGGGCGCGGCGGTGGTCGGCGCTCCCTTTGAAGGAGCGCTGCTGTTGTTTTTGTTCTCCTTCTCCAATGTGTTGCAGGCTTATGCCATGGACCGCACCCGCAACGCCATCCGCGCCCTGATGAAACTGCGTCCCAATCAGGCCCTCGTCCGGCGTGGAGATGAGTTAGTCACCCTGCCGGTCGAAAAAATTGTCGTCGGTGACCGCTACGTGGTTCGTCCCGGCGACCGGATTCCTCTGGATGGGGTGGTGATTGAAGGTGAAAGCACCGTTGACCAGGCTTCCATCACCGGTGAATCAATGCCGGTGGCCAAGGGGCCGGGCCAGCCGGTTTTGGCCGGAACGATCAATCAAAATGGCAGTTTGGAAGCCCGGGTGACTCGCCTGGCTAAAGACTCAACCCTGGCCAAACTGATCAAGCTGGTAGAAGAAGCCCAGAGCGAAAAAGCCCAGACCCAGCGTTTTCTGGATAAGGCTGAACAGTATTACGCCATGGGCGTCATCGTCTTCACCATCCTGGTGGCGGCTGTGCCCGTCTTTTTCCTGGGCGAAGCCTTCAACACGGCCTTCTATCGGGCCATGACAGTCATGGTCGCTGCCTCGCCCTGCGCGCTCATCATCAGCACCCCCGCCTCGATCCTGTCGGCCATTGGCAACGGCGCGCGCAAAGGTGTGCTCTTCAAAGGCGGCGTTTACATGGAACAGGCCGCCGGCATCAAGGTGGTCGCGTTTGATAAAACCGGCACGCTGACGCAGGGTAAACCGGAAGTAACAGACGTTTTGGTGATGGAGGCTGAGGCTAAGGCTGAGGCTGAGAAAAGAGATACCAAGCTCTGGTCGGGAAATGAGGGCGAGTTGCTGGCGCTGGCCGCTGCGGTCGAGGCCAAATCGGAACACCCGCTGGCTCAAGCCATTGTCGAGGCGGCCCGCCGGCGCAATTTGGAAGTGGCCGAGGCTCAATCGTTTCAGGCAGCTACCGGCAAGGGGGCGCGCGGCCTGGTGAATGGGTTGGATATTCGGGTGGGCAATCAACGTTATTTTGAGGCGTTTGAGGGTATGGGTTTGACCGAGGTTACGACAGCCGTAGAACAACTGCAAGCAGACGGCAAAACGGCAATCATCGTAGCCCAAATGGCGGATGAAGGCCAAACGGCTCATTTTTTAGGGGTCATCGCTTTGGCCGATACGGTGCGGCCCGACGCCGCCCCGGTGGTGGCCGAACTCAAATCGTTGGGGGTGCAGCGGGTGGTCATGCTGACCGGCGACAACGAGCGGGTGGCCCATGCTATTGCCGCTCAAACCGGCGTGGACGAATATTTTGCCGAGCTGCTGCCGGAAGACAAGGTGCGGATTGTCAAGGAGTTAGAAGCCAGGTATGGCTCGGTGGCGATGATCGGCGATGGGGTGAACGATGCTCCCGCCCTGGCCAGCGCCTCTATTGGCGTGGCCATGGGCGCAGCCGGTACCGACGTGGCCCTGGAAACCGCCGACGTGGTGCTCATGGCCGACGATTTGAGCAACATTCCCTACCTGATTGCCCTCAGCCGTCAAACCCGCAA
Source organism: Anaerolineae bacterium (assembly GCA_023151115.1). The sequence continues at coordinate 241,896 of JAKLJP010000008.1, read as the reverse complement.
AACGCTCATCATCAACCTGGGTTTTGCCATGGCCGCCATTGCCGTTATGATTGCCGCCATTTTTATCGCCAACATGCCCCTGCCCCTGGCCGTCATCGGCCACGAGGGGGGGACGGTACTGGTCTCGTTGAATGGGCTGCGCTTGTTGTTGTATCGCCGCAGTCGCCGGCAGGCCGGATAGGGTTTGGAGAAATGGCGTCCTGAGTAGGCCGAAGCGAAACGAAGCCGTATCGAAGGGCGCTATCAAGACCAACGTTGTCAACCTTATCAGGCCGTGCTAGAATTAAACTCAAAAAGGTTACTACTTAGGCTCAGTAGATCCAAATTTGAGGAGGGTGGCATCCCTATGCCGCCCGCTGACGCATAGGGATGCGCCAGCTACGGTGAAAAATTGGATCCACTGAGGCTCATGTCATTTTGAGCGACGAAGGAGCGAGAAATCCCCAGGGCACAACACCTAAAAGTGAGGTATCGGGGATTTCTCCCTGCGGTCGAAATGACATGGCTGAGTAGGACGGCATCCCTATGCCGTCCGCTGACGCATGGGGATGCGTCAGCTACGGAAATTTTGAAATGCGTTGGGTATATTCTCCGTTCGATTACTTTAATTTTTGCTCCACCTTATCCAAAAAGGATCGTGACAAGTTCACAAAGATTGGTTGGCCGGAACGCGGTCGCCGGGACAGCGCCACAACTTCAATTGAATGGCCGAGACAGTAAGCTTTTGCAATTTACCCTCGCGGACCTCGGCCGTAATTGTTTCTGTGCCCCACATTTGGCCGCGATCGGAGATTTCAACAGCCACAGTAATCGTATCTCCCACCATCTCCACCCGAACAATCTCGTATTGGCGGCCCTCGCGCTGCATGGCCTGCAACATCGGCTCAATTTCAGCCGCACCCTGATAGGTTTCACCCCGCACCCGGTTCTCAACCACTGCATCGGCCGCAAATGCGGCCAAAGCTACATCCATTTCGCCTGTATTCAGCGCGGTGAACAGGCTGTCTACGGTGAAGATAGACCCCACATTGGCCTGCGCTGGCGGCGCCATCAGCAGGACAGGAACCACCAAGACCAAGAGAACCATCAAAAATCTTGCTTTCATTTTTCTCTCCTTTCGATGCTGCAAACACTTTTGGATAAATAATTTGTTCCCAATTTACCAAGCCCCCATTGGATGGAGCGTTGGAGCTATCGTTGGATGACCCCCATTTTCCCATCCAAGGGTGTGTTCGCTTTTGGGGGCAGACCTCACCCCCCAACCCCCACACCGCTTCGGAGAGGGGGGGAAGAGCGCCCTCCCCCGCTGCGGGGGAGGGTTGGGGAGGGGGCCTGTCTACGCTATCCACCGAATTCGCCCCCAAATCTGAACACATCCCCCATCCAACGGTATCTTGACGCCGTATTTGAAATACGATAAAATTGGGAATGAGATACGCCAAAAAGTAGGAGTCCAAAGTAAACTTTGGACTCCTGTTTCAGATTTACCCAGTTCTCCTCTCCCTGCCTCACCGATTTGTTCTCCATAGTTCATCATAAACGAAGGTGGTCAAAATGACTCTCATCATTCGTTTGTTGGGGCCAATTCAGATCAGTCGTGATGACCAGTCGATCCAGATACGTGGCTATCAATCGCTGGCGCTGCTGGCCTATTTGCTGATAACAGGCAAAGCTCACACTCGCCAACACCTGGTTGATTTACTCTTTGACCATTCCGACGATCCCAGGGCCAATCTGCGCTGGATTTTATCCGAACTCCGGCGGACGATTGGCCCTGATTATCTCCTGGCCGACCGGCAGGAAGTGGCCTTCAATTTTGAGAGTGATTATTGGCTGGATGTGACCGCTTTTGAAGCGGGTCAGCTTGAGCTGTACCGGGGCGATTTTCTGGAAGGGCTGCACCTGCGCGATGCTTTCCGCTTTGAGGATTGGGCCTTCTTTGAACGGGAGCGTCTACGCGGACGTTATCAGCAAGCTTTGGAACAGCAATTGGCTGTGCTTGAGCAACAAGGCGCTGACGCCGCCGTGGTCGAAACGGCTCACCGGCTGTTGCGGCTGGATAATCTGCGGGAAGATTGGTATCGCGCTTTAATCGCGGCTTACGCCCGCCAGGGCAAACGCGAGGCCGCCCTGGCCCAGTTTGAGCAGTGCCGCCACGCGCTCCAGGCGGAGTTAGGTATCACTCCGGGGGCTGAAACCACAGCCCTGGCGCAGGCGGTCCAGCAGGGCCAGATAGGGTCATCTCCGGCTGAGGTATCCTCCCCCCAAATGCAGCCCGGAGCCGCGCCTTTAAACCGCCAAGCCGAGGGGCGGTTGGACTACCCTACTCAACGCCGTAGTTTATCCTGGACTCTGCTCGGCGTCATCGGGGCGATAAGTTTGGTGGGCGGACTGGTGGTGGCCGTGAGCAGTTTCCTTGATCTCAACAGCCTGGCTGATGTTTCAAGAGGGCCTACGGTAGCTACGGAAACAAACTTCGAAGCCGGAACTCCCTACCCCCTTAGCGACACAGGCGGCGAAGCTGCCACTCAGGACTTAGCCGGGACAACAGTCACAATCGTGGGTGCGGTCCCGGATGAGGTTGTTAAGTCGTTTGAGCGATCTATGCAACCTTTTGAAGACAGAACCGGCATCAACGTGATCTACAGTTCAGCCGGAGAGTCATTTGAGACATTAATTGCCGCCAGCGTTAAACGGGGCGTCCCCCCTGATATAGCCGACTTTCCGCAGCCAGGCTACATGGCCGACTTTGCCCGGCAAGGCAAGCTCATTGATGTTAGAACTTTTTTGAGCGAGGATTATTTGCGCCGGCAGTACCCTCACGCCTTTTTAGAGCTGGCCACAGTTGATGGCAGGATGGTCGGCGTTTGGTATGAAGCTGGCTTAAAAAGTTTGGTCTGGTATCCCAAGCCGGAGTTCGAGGCCGCCGGCTACAAAGTACCGGCAACATGGGACGAGCTCATCGCCCTGTCGGACCAGATGGTGGCCGACGGTAGGACGCCCTGGTGCGTCGGCATGGAGGATGGCGACGCCTCGGGCTGGGTCGGCACCGATTGGGTGGAAGATATTTTGCTGCGCATCGCTCCCCCGGAAACCTATGACGCCTGGGTGCGCCACGAGTTGCCCTTTAACTCCCCCGAAGTCCGCCGGGCCTTTGAAATCCTGGCGGGTATCTGGTTTAAAGAGGGCTACGTTTATGGCGGCCAAGCTAACATTGCGACTGAAAGTCCGGCAGATAGTTCGCTCCATCTTCTTGAAAACCCACCGGGCTGTTACCTGCACCGGCAAGGCTCATGGATGCCACAGCTTTTTTTTCCTAAAACTGTCAGGTATGGCCAGGATTATGACTTTTTCTATCTACCGCCCATTGACCCGCAGTTCGGCCACCCGGTCTTAGGCGGTGGCAAAATCTTTGCCATGTTTAATGATCGGCCTGAAGTGCGGGAAGTCATGCGTTATTTAACCACCGTCGAAGCGACCAAAGGCTTCGTAGAGGCCGGTGGTTTTATCGCCCCCCACCGTAATGTGCCCCTGGAATGGTATCCCTCGGCGGCCGACCTGCGTTTCGCCCAAATCATTCTCAGCGCCGACACCTACCGCTTTGACGGCTCCGACCTGATGCCCGGCCCAGTTGGGACCGGCTCATTCTGGCGGGGCATGGTAGATTGGGTCAATGGGGCCGATTTGGAGACGGTGTTGCAGGAGATTGATCAAAGCTGGCCACAATAAGCCTGAGTTATATTGACCTACCTTTGAAACCCGGCAAATCTTGTACTTTACACCACCCGATACGCCTCCAAAGCCACGCCGACCTTCTTTTTGGTGTACTCGGTATCCAACTGCTCGGCCATCACCGACTCGCCCAGGAGGCTGCGGGTGCGGGCGTCTATATAAATTTCGCTTTCGGTGCGGCCTTTGATCGCCATTTTGCTCAGTTTACTGGACATATTCACCGCCGGGCCGACCATGGTCGCTTCCGGGCCGACGGTGCCGGTGGTCACTTTGCCGGTGCTGACACCAATGCCCATGCCGGTTTGGGCAAACTCCTGGCTCTCTTTTTTCCACTCGTCGCGCAGGGTCAGGTAAGCCTGGCGCATTTTGAGGGCCGCCAGCAAAGCCGCATTGGCCGACGAACTTCTTTGACCCCCCTGGCGGCTGGGGAAATTGCCAAACACCCCCATCACGCTGTCGCCCAAGCTTTTGTCCATGGCCCCACCGGCCTGGACGATGATAGTAGACATACGCAGCAAATACTCATCCAAAAAAGCCACCATCAGTTCCGGGCCAATCGAGTTGGTCAGGTGGGTGGAACCGTGAATGTCGCCCATGACCACCGTGACCTCATTTTGGTGGGTCAACTCGGCAATGTAGCCGGGGTCGTAATAGGGTTCCAGATCGGTCCGGCGGCCAATCTGCCGGTCACGCAGCAGCCGCAGCCCCGACGTTTCGGCCAGGCCGTGAGCGATGGAGGGGTACTTGTCAACAACGGCATCAAAATCCTCGCGGCTGATGGCCAGCAGACGGGTCGGCTTGACAGCGCGGATGGTGGCGGTGCGGGGCACCGCCCGTAGTAGCGCAATCTCGCCAAAAAAGTCGCCCGGTTTTAGGCGGTTGATCACCCCCACCGACTGCCCGGCCATATCCGGGGCCAGCACCTCCACTTCCCCCACCTCGATGATGTAAAAGGTATCGCCCATTTCGCCCATGTGAAACACAATCTGGCCCGGCTTGTATTCGGCCACCTTGATCCGGTTGGCCAGCAGCACACTTTGCTCCAAAGTCATCTTGCTGAGGATAGGAATATTTTCCAGCACCCGCACCACGCCGGTGGCCAGGGCTTTCTCCAGAATATCAAGCTGTACTCGCGCTTCGGTATAATCGGGTTTGAGCTGCAAGGCGGTGCGGAAGGACTCGCGGGCCGAGACATAATCGCGCAGCGTTTTTTGGACCGCGCCCAGGTTGTAAAAATGGTGCGAATTGACCGGCTCAAGCTGGGTAGTCGCTTTAAAAACGGTCAAAGCTTCGATATACTTGCCCTGGTCGTGATAGGTAATCCCCAGTTGGTTATAAGCGTCCACAAAATCGGAACGCAGGCGGATGGCCTCCTCCAGATGAATAATGGCCCGCTCAAACTGGTCCACCTGGCGATACAGCGACCCCAGTTCGTACTGCACCTCGGCCGAGCCGGGTTCTTCTTCGATAGCCATATTCAAATAGGTCAAGGCTTCGGGGTAGCGGCCCAGTTGGCGGCAGGCCAGGCCGACGCTGAAGAGCAGGGCAAAATGCTGCTGCTGCGGCAGCCGCTGCTCCAACCGGCGCAAAGCCTGGCTAATCTCCTCGCCGGAGTTGGCTAAACACTGTGCCGCCAGCCAGATTCGGGCGTAATCATTCTCCTGGCCTAAAATTTTGGAGTACAGGGCGGCGTTATCGTGAGCAATCCCGTAGAGCAGCACAATGGTGCCCTGCCAGCGGCGGCGGGCCTCGGTGGTGCGCAGGCGCGGTTCAAGGTCCTGGCCCTGCTCGCGCTGGGCCAGCGCCGCAAAAAATTCCTGGTAGGTGTGATGGGCAAATTCTACCCAGGCCCGGTCGTCGGAGTAGCGCAGTAAGCCGCTGTGCTTGATTTCTTCATGCACATCTTCGGGGGTGATATACTGCACTTCGACCCGCTCGCCGGGGGTGGCCCCTTCGCGATAGAGGTAAAGTTCTTTGGTGATCAGTTCAGTCCAGCGGGCGCGGGGAAAAGACCATACTTCCTCTTCCTGCATGGCCAGGCCCAGGCTGGCCAGTACACTTCGCCGCAGCACCAGCGGCGCCTGTGATTTGGAGCGGCCAAAAATTTTCCACCACTCGCTGTCAGTCCGCTCCAACAAGTTATCGGTAAACACCTCAAACAGGATGCCCCGATTTTTGGGCAGGGCTTCGTCGCTGCGCTTGGCAATTTGGGCAAACATGTACAGCGCCAGCGGGGTTTGGGCCAGGTCTTCCAGTTGGGGGTCGCTGTAGATTTCACGGGCCACTTTGCGGCCCTGCTCGGCCCGCAGATAGTTGACCAAAAAGGCTTCGATATCCTCGCCGGCCAGCCGCTGCAATAATGCCGTCCGAAAACCATAGAGGGAGGTGTAATCCTGCGCCCGGCAGGAAATGATAAAGCGGTGATGGGGATAGGTCTGGATAAAGCGGTTCAACTCAGGCCGGGTTTTGGGTTGCAGCGGCATCTCGTTGAGACCGTCCATCAAAAACAAAATCGAGTGGATCAGGCTGCCTTCCGGGCCCTCACCCTTCAGCAATTTGGTCACCTCTGTTTCGCTATCGAGTTCAAAAATTTCGTAGTTATGAAAAGCTTTAAGAATAATACTTTCCAGGGTTTTGCCGGGCGTGAGCGCATTGAGCTTGATAAAAATGGGCAGCACAATCGGCTGTTTGCCCTGGGCTAAAGCTCGTTCTGCCGCCTCCGCGGTATCAAGCATGAACCGGCGCAAGACAGTGGTTTTGCCGGCCCCGGCCTCGCCCAAAATGATGGTCCGTTGGTCATCGGTGGTCAGCTCGCGGACATCCACCGGGGTTTGACGTATCAGGCTGGAACCTTCAATCCCAAAGCGGCGCAGAGGGGAAACCGTCTCCTGGACGCCCCGCTCGCGGGCGTCTTCCAGGCGGCGTTGGGCAATATCGGTGAGCAGGTCAAGCACAGCCGGCGCGCGATTGGTCAGCAAGCTCAACGAGCGATGAGTCAGAATGACAAATTTTGAGGGTTTGGTGGTCCGCACCGTGGCGGTACGGGGAATTCGTTTAATCAGCGCAATTTCGCCAAAAAAATCGCCCCGGCCTAATTTGGCCACCAGCATGTCATTGCCCAGGGCATCGGGGGCCAGCACCTCGACCTCGCCGCTAACAATCACATAACATTTGTCGCCCGGCTGGCCTCGCTCAAAGACCACCTGGTTGGCCTCAACCGCTTCGGCGGTGGGGAATAAAGGGGCCAGTTGTTTTAACTCCTCAAAGGTAAGAGTGTGGCGAGAAGGAAAGGGCGTAATCGTTTCAGCCGCGCGAGTCGCTTTAAGGGGCACATACAAATCTTTCCAAACGGTATAATCCGGGTCTTCGATAACCCGGCGAAGGTAACGGCGTAGGGGCGGTAGGTTGGCGTAAAGGTCAATGGGTTCAGAATCGGAGCGATTTTTGACGCTGTTCACGGCTGGGTTAAGCGAGGGAAAACTGAAAAAATGACCTTTCCAGCTCCAGAAATCGGGAGCGTTACGGGCCAGTTGGGTTACAAAAGCCGAAGTGCCCCAAATAACAATCGGTTGGGCAATCAGGGTTAGCCGGTCACGCAAAAAATTAAGGAGGCGAACAAAGGTGGCCCGCTGTTCCGTGGTAAATTTTTCGATGCCATAGACAAAAAATACAATGGACTTGTATTTACCGGTTAGTTCCAGGTTTTTGAAGCGGGCCTGGTCGGTCAATTCGGTCAGGCTGCGGACCAGGTTGGTATCTTTGGCTCCGACCTCATAATTAAAAACGTAGATACCATCGCTCTCCAGGCGGCGGCGAAAATAATCAATCAGCCGGGTGCGCAGGTCCAGGTCATCACACTCGGCCACGGCCAGCCCACCCAGATTGCTCATGCGCAGCATAGCCAGCAACATTCTGATTTCATCGGGGAAACGAGCGGTAAATTCGTCGGCTTCGGGGGAGGTCATACCGACTCCGTAGTGGGGAGATTGGAGATTGGAGATTTGAATCTCGAATCTCCAATCTCTTCAAAAAACATCCACTTTATTTTAAGGCGCCTATATTTGTTTCCAAACATCCGCTTCCCAATCTTCCAGGAGTTCGGTTACAATTGGGTGAACATCAAACCAGCCTTTGCCGTTGGGGTAGTACAACACGCACAAGGATTCCAGGTGGCGCATATTCACATCAGCCCGGTTTTTGGTTTGCTTTACCCGCTGCAACCATTGGTAATCATCATGTTCCAGGATGCGATAATATTCGCTTTTGAGTTTGTTCTTTTGAAAGTTGAGCACATTATGGGTAATTCGGCTCAGGCCGTACTCCTCGCAGTAAACACAGCAGCCGCGAATCACCCGAATTAATTCCCGCAAAACACCGCCGGTCATATTAATAGCCGCTTCAACCACCCCTTCATCAAACAAATCGGGCGAAACCCGGCGGTAGACAATTTCACGCAGAATAGCTACATAGGGAGAGTCAGTCGGTTCCGGGGCGCCCTCTTTGGTATGTACCCGGAACATCGGCATGTAATGAATCTCTAAAAATTGGCCCAGGTGCTTTAGGGCTGGATCGTATAGCAGGGAGATGGGGGCGGTATAAATAGCAAAACAATCAAACGAGGCCAGGCTTTTAACGTGTTCTCTAAAAATATTGAGGGCGGCATCGAGCGGCTGAATCTTGTCCAGATCATCAATGATTAAAAGGATATTTTTGCCGGTGATGGCCGACACTTCGTAGAGAATTTGGTTGATTAAGTTGATCAGTTCGGGGATATACTTGCGAATGCGGGCGCGAATACCTTCGCGAATCTCGCCCTCACTCTTGAGGCGGACATCTATCAAGCGGACCAGGCTGCCCAACCCCAGGTCCAACCCAATCGAGTCTCTGGGTCGGGGCATTTCTTGAGCAGCGGGGGGTTGGCTTTGATAAAGCCAATCATAAACCCGCCGGGCCGGCGACTCATCCACCACATAACCTCGCCGCTCCATCTCGCGGTAAATGCCCAAAATAATCGAAAGGGCAATATCAACAAACTCGATATTGTAAAGACCGACGACTTCGCTGACAGAATATTGAATTGCCAGAAAATGGTTTCTTAAAAAATCTGAACGGCCCGAACCCGTTTCGATGATATTGACCAGGCAAGAAAGTTCGGTGCTTTTGCCGCAGCCGGTGTGTCCGACAAACAAGAATTTGGTATTATTAGGGACAGGAGTTCGAGCGCCGGCTTCAAGCTCACCCATCAGCGCCTTCAATTCCGAGTGCATGCCCCGATTCACATAAAAATACTCCATATCTTTGCCCTTGAGCGGGCGCAGATAATTGGTATTGGCATAAGCCTCAATAAAGTTTCGGGCTGCCCCCGGATAATGATGTTCCTCTGACATGTCCTTCTTGGCTCCTCACTTCGCCCCTGAAATCCGGCAGGTTTCATCAATATGTTAAATAACTATGTCAAATTATAACACCCCCTGAAAAACCTGTCAACGCTAACCTTAAAAAAGCAAAAGAGCTATTGACAAGAAAACTAGCCTGTGTTACCATTCCTGCTTGGAAAATCAAAATCCTCAAGAAGTATCGTGAGCCGTTAGCTCAGTCGGAAGAGCAATTGCCTTTTAAGCAATGGGTCGTGGGTTCGAGTCCCACACGGCTCATTCACAAAACCTTAAATAAGAAATGAGAAATGAGAAATAAGAAATGAGAAAGTAATTTGCCTCTTATTTCTTATTTCTTGTTTCAAGGATTGTAGGAATATGTACTCTCGTTGCGAAATTTTGTTTCCCCATTCTCGCGTTAGTGGACTGAAAAAACTCAAGGGTGATGATTGGCGCAAATTGACGGAACGCATTGCCGTACTGCCCGAAACTCACGAAGAGGCCCTCTCTTTCTCGCACATGATGATTAAATTGTGCGATTGCCTCAATTGTGACCTGGGCAGCTATAAAGCAGCCCTGGGCTGCTCCGCCTGTTCTCAGCGTACCATCAATGCTCTGCGTGATACTGACCAGCAGCTTCTGCGCCGCTTTGAAAAATCGCGCAAAGAAGTGCTTACCTACCTCAACGAGATTGGTGCGGACGAAGAAAAAGCTGCCTAATTGACAGGCGGCTTAGTTTCACTTAGCCAGAGATTATACCTGCCCTTTCCGCTAACAAATGGCCTTCTTGAAAATTGCTCGGACACTTCTGAGTTTACCGCGTACTCAAGGCCAGCCATGATCATCAGCCATACCCATCGCTATCTCTTTATCCAACTACCCCACGCCGGCTCAACGGCCATTGGGGCTGAGTTGCTTGAGAATTACGAAGGGCAGGCTATTTTACACAAGCACGCTCACTACCTGGAATTTCTCCGCACCGCCAGCCCCGACGAAAAAAAGTATTTTGTTTTTTCTTCCATTCGCAACCCTCTCGACGAAGCGGTAAGTATTTACACTCACTTTAAAACCAATCCCTACCAAAGGTTTACCAACCCCAAAAAGCGAAAAAATCAAGGCGGCTGGATAGACAATTACACCGCCGATTTCTACCAATGGTTTGCCAGGGTTCAACCCGACTTTTCTACCTTTTTTAGACAATTCTACAGACTGCCGTATGATAATTTAAGCTGTCTGGCTCATCGGCGGTTTGATTACATTATTCGCTTTGAAAATATTCAGGCAGACTTTAGCGAAGTCCTTAAACGGCTTGGCCTGGAACAAAAACGCCCCCTGCCGCTGGTCAATCCGACTAAAAGCAGGGAGGGCGACTTTTTGAGCTACTATCCCCCCGCGCTTCGGGCTGAGGCCAACCGTATTTTTGGACCCTTTATGCGTAAGTGGGGGTATCAGTTTCCGCCCGACTGGGGTAATATGTCACCCTCATGGTCAAGCCAGCTACAATTCCAGATGTTGGGGTGGGGCCGCCAGCTTTACTACCGTTATCTGAAGGTCAGGAGCAATACCCCGGCCCGCCTCGTCGGTGAAACCGCCAAGCGCTGGTTAAAATCTGGTTTCGTCCGTACCGACAGCCGGTAATGAGGCGCTGCCTCTATTGACTGGCGGCAGATAGCGCTTACGCTCGTTACATCCTCATGCCATTTTCAACAGCGGACAGCCTGCCCGCTGTCGCCATTTCAGGAGCAAGGCGTGAACCATACCAATATTCTAAAGCGAGCCTTTACCATTACCTGGCGCTATCGGCCCTTGTGGATTTTTGGGTTTTTGCTGGCTTTGTGTGGGGGCGGGGGCAGCGGCGGCGGCAATTTCAATTTCCCCAGCGGCGGCGGTGGAGAGGGAGATTTTGGCGATTTTGAAAATATGCCCTCCATGCCCGAAATTGACCCCAACCTCATCATCACCCTCATCGTCGCCTTTGTGTGCCTAATTTTGCTGCTCTCTATTGTCGGCGTGGTGGTGCAGTATGTGACCCGCACCGCGCTCTTTGGCATGGTCCGCCAGATCGAGGAGACGGCCGCCGTCACCATGCGCGATGGCTGGCGTTTTGGCTGGTCAAATCGGGCCTGGCGAATTTTCCTGCTCGGTTTGCTGATTGGGCTTCCCCTTGCCATTTTAAGCATTGGCCTGATTCTACTGGCGTTGTCGCCGCTGTTGCTCTTGATCCTCGATGAAACCGCCTCGACCGTGTTGGGGGTTGTCCTGACCATTTTCTCCTGTCTGCTGGTCGGCGTGCTGCTGTTCATCATCAGCGTTATTATTGCCCCGATCCAGGAAATGGCCTGGCGGCGTATTGCCCTGGCCGAACGCGGGGTTATTGACAGCCTGCGCGAAGCGGTGACCCTTATCAGAGGCCGCCTGAAGGATGTGGCTATTATGTGGCTGTTAATGGTCGGCGTGGGCTTTGCCTGGGGTATTGTTGCGCTGATTGTAGTGCTGCCAATATCGTTGATTGTAGCCGCGCTGCTTGGCGGCATTCCCGCCGGATTAGTCTATTTGATTTCCCAATCCGGCTGGGGCGCGCTGATTGCCGGCGTGCCGCTGGCCCTGCTGGCGATTATTATCCTCAACAGCGCCGCGACCGGGTTCTTTCTCATCTACCAATCCACCGTCTGGACCTTGACTTACCTTGAATTGCAGAAAACAGAAGCCAGTAATCAGATGTCAGTTATCAGTAATCAGACGCCCAATAACCCCGACCTGCGGCCCCTGGCCCCCGACCCCCTATGATCGAAGCGACCGCTCCCGGCAAAATTATCCTCTTTGGCGAGCACGCGGTGGTTTACGGGCGGCCGGCCATTGCCGTACCTGTAGCCGACTTGCAGGCAAAAGCCACGCTTTCTCCCGCCAACCCAGGGACCGGCTTCCGTATCATCGCCCCCGACCTGGGGCGGGATTACAGCTTAGCCCAGGCCGGCCCCGACGACCCCCTGGCGGCGATTGTTCAGGCCACCCTGCGCCGGCTCGGTCAGGCAGACCTGCCTGATGCGACGCTCCAGATCAGCTCGACCATTCCGCTGGGCCGGGGCCTGGGCAGCGGCGCGGCCATTTCGACGGCCATAACACGGGCTATAGCCCAATTTTTCAACCAACCTTTGGCTCCAACCGAGATATCGGCCCTGGTTTTTGAGGTTGAAAAGCTCTATCACGGCACGCCTTCGGGCATTGATAACACCGTGGTGGCCTTTGCGCAGCCGGTCTACTTTATCAAAGGCCGGCCTATTCAGCGCATGCGGGTCAGCCAGCCGTTGACCCTGGTAGTGGGCGATACCGGCGTTGTCGCGCCCACGCATACCGTAGTAGGCGATTTGCGCCGCCGCTGGCAGGCGGAGCCGGAGAGGTATGAAGGCTATTTTGACGAGGTGGGGGCTATTGTCAACCAGGCCCGCGCAGCCATCGAGCAGGGCAACCTGGGCCAGATGGCTATCGGCGAGCTGATGAACGAAAATCAGGAATTGCTGGAAACATTGGGCGTTTCTTCCCCGGCCCTGGACCGTCTGATTGAAGCCGCCCGCGAGACCGGGGCTTTGGGCGCAAAATTATCGGGGGCGGGCTGGGGCGGCAATATGATTGCCCTGGCCTGGCCGGATCAAGCTGCTGCCATCGGTCAGGCATTGATAGAAGCGGGTGCGGTGCAGGTTATTACCACCCAGATAGCCAAAAATCAATAAGCGCGATTTGAGTAACGGGCATGGCATCCCACTTTCAGGCTAATTTACCTCGTTCCCAAACTGAGTTTCAGTAAATCCAAATTTCCGTAGGGTGGCATCCCTATGCCGCCCGCTGACGCATAGGGATGCGCCCACTACGGTGAAAAATTGGATCTACTGAGTTTAGGAACGAGGTAATACGCAACACGCAATACGAGTCTAAAGAATACCGTTGGCCGGTTTGATGTTTTGGTTCAAGCTGAAGAAATTGGTCGGGTCGTATTTCTGCTTGAGCGCCGCCAAGCGGCTATATTGGTTGCCAAAAGAGCGGCGTATCATCTCATCACCCTCTTCCTGGAAGCCGGGAAAGTTGAGATAGCGGCTGCCGTCGGAGAACTCCTCCATATCGGCGCTGAGGTTGCGCAGCCAGGCCAGGTTAGCCTCGTCATCGGCGGGGTTTGTCCAGTTCGCTTCAGGGCTGAGCAAGTGGGCCGCCTGCCGGCCATTGAAGGCACTCTCATCGGTCCCCACGCGTTTCACCGCCCCAGCAATGTGCCACAGGGCAACGGTGCTGAAGGGTGACGGTTGCCGGCGGGCGTGGCTGACGATGCGCTCAATCGCGGCGTCCTCCAGCCGGTTGAGATTGAGCGATTTCCAGTAACGACGCCAGCCGGCCGGGTAATCGGCATCAAAGACTTTTTGCGCCTGGACATAAGGCATTACTCCGCTAAAGTCCAGCAAAGGTTGGCCAAAGTCCCGGAGCGGCTGCATCACGTGCTGACCGTCCGCGGGTGAACCGGCATACATAGCCCCGAACAGTACAAACGAGCGGCCATGCGCTTCCACCGGAAAGACCGGGTGTCCAGCCGGTACCATCCCCGCACCCCAGAGGACGCTGACCTCATCGGGTGCAGCGCTAACATAATCGCGATAGTACTCGATAGACTTTTTCATCTGCTCGCCTTCGCCGCTGTAAGCGATAAAGGTAAAGGCCACGTCGGGACCGAGCGGGTAAGCGCGAAATTCAAAGGTAGTGACGATGCCAAAATTGCCGCCGCCGCCCCGCAGCCCCCACAGCAGATCACGGTTCTCGGTCTCGCTGGCCCGGATCACCCGGCCCTCGTCGGTGACGACCTCGGCGGCAATCAGGTTATCGCAACTCAGGCCGTATTTATTGCGCAGCCAGCCAAAGCCGCCGCCCAGAGTCAAGCCGGCGATGCCCGTTTGAGAGACAACGCCCATCGGCACGACCAGGCCGTACTGTTGGGTGGCGGCATCCAGATCAGCAATGGTGGCGCCGCCACCCGCCCGGACAATCTGCCGGACAGGGTCAACGCTAATTTGTCTCAGCGGCGACAGGTCAATCACCAATCCATCATCGCAGGTGGCGTGACCGGCTGCATTGTGCCCGCCGCCGCGCACTGCCACCACCAGGTCGTTCTGGCGGGCAAAATTGACCGAGGCAACCACGTCGGCCACACTGGCGCAGCGAGCGATCAGGGCCGGGTAGCGGTCAACCATGCCATTCCAGACGACTCGCGCTTCGTCGTAGGCTGCATCGCCGCGACGGACCAGCTCGCCTTGCAGCCTGGCTTGATATTCATGGATGCTATTCAATTCCACAAAGGCGAAGTGTTGAGCAGTTTGTTCAGTGGTTAAAGCAAAGGTATCCATTTTTTCTCCTGTTTGCTAAAATACTTTTTTGCTAACTAATAACTCGTTGGGGCCTGGTATTCAGCTTTCTAGCTAATTTCACAGGGCTAACGAATTACACTATAATAGATTGGTCTCAGTATAGCGTGCGGTTGCAGCGAAACTGCCACCTGGATGCAACGAAACTGCAACGATTTAGAACAGCTTGGCATTAGTCCGTAACGAAATCAAAGCGAGCAGATACCTCTGAAAAAGTCGTGTCATTCCGACCGGAGGGAGGAATCTTCTTCACCGTTACCTAAACTTCCAGGCAAGGACCAAGATTTCTCGCTGGCGCTCGAAATGACAGATGGGAACTGGCACGTTAAATCATGACGAATTTATACAATTCTGTACCTACCCTCTTTTGACCATGAGTCGGGAACAAAGCAGCAGAAAACTGGAACTGAAACTGCTCGGCAGCCCGGAAGTGTGGCTGGACGGGCAAGTGGTAACCGGCTTTCGCTCCGGCAAAGCGCGGGCGCTGCTCTACTATCTGGCGGTTACGGGCCGCGCCCAGCCACGCTCACTGCTGGCCGGGTTGTTTTGGGGTGGGGTGGCCGAGCAGCACGCCCGCCGCAGCCTGACCATGACCTTATCCAATCTGCGCCAGTTGGTAGGCGGCCACCTGGATATTGACCGGGAGACGGTGACGTTTGACGCCAACAGCCCCGTCTGGTTAGATGTGGCCGTTTTTGAGGCCGGGGTAGCGGCTGCACTTCAGAACCAAGCCATTGATACATTGAAACAAATTATCGCCCTTTATCGCGGGGATTTTCTGGAAGGGTTCTATCTGCACGATGCGCCGGAGTTTGAGCAGTGGCTGGTGGTAGAACGCACCCGGCTGCGGGAACGAATGTTGCAAGCTCTGCATTTGCTGGCCGATCACCTGGCCGCACGGGACGACCTACCCCAGGCCATCGAAACCATGCGCCGCTTGTTAGCCCTGGAGCCGTGGCGCGAGGAGGCGCACCGCGATTTGATGCTGCTCCTGGCCCGTGATGGCCAGCGCAGTGCAGCCCTGGTTCAGTTCGAGATCTGCCGCCAGATATTAGCGGATGAACTCGACGTTGCACCGGGCGCGGAGACGATAGCCCTGTATGAGCAAATTCGCGCCGGGGAATTGAGCAGGGGAGCAGGGGAGCAGGGGAGCAGGGGAGCGTCTTTCATCCCAGCCCCCCTTTATAACTTGCCGCCCCAACCGACCCTCTTCGTCGGACGGGAACGCGAACTGGCCGAGATTATCCGCCGGCTCATGGACCGGCAGTGCCGCCTATTAAGCCTGGTTGGGCCGGGGGGGATGGGCAAAACCAGGCTAGCCTTACAGGTAGCCCAAAAGCTCATCGCCTCAGCTTCAGATGAAGTTTTTTTTAGGCACGGTATTTATTTTGTGCCGCTCGCTGCGGTCAGTTCAATCAACGGCGTGGTGCTGGCCATTGCCGAAGCGATTGGCGTGTCGTTTTATGGCAGTGTTTCGCCCAAACAGCAGTTGCTGGACTATCTGCACAACAAAGAAATGCTGCTGCTGTTGGATGATTTAGAGCATTTACTCTCCTCACGGCTGATCCCGGCGGAAAAAGAGGAGTTCTCTGAGCAGGGTGATGGCGGCGTGACCGGTCTCATGGCCGATCTCCTGGCTGCCGCTCCCCAGATAAAAATTCTGGCGACCTCTCGTGAGGCCGTGAATTTGCACGAAGCCTGGTTTCATCCGGTGGAGGGGATGTCGTTTCCACCCAGCGACCGGCCCTCTTTCGCGGACAATGCCTCCGAAGTTGGCTCCGGCGTGGCTTCGCTTGAGCGGTACGATGCGGTGCAGCTTTTTGTGCAAAGCGCCGCCCGCGCCCGCGTCGAGTTCTCCCTGGCCGCCGAGCGAGCCGCTGTGGTCCGGCTGTGCCGCCTGGTTGAAGGCATGCCTCTGGCTATCGAGTTAGCCGCCGCCTGGCTCAAGGTTCTGCCCGTCGAGGCCATCGCGGCTGAAATCGAGCGCGGCCTCGATATTCTCACCAGCCGGGGCCAGGACGTGCCCGCCCGCCATCGCAGCATGCGCGTGGTCCTGGAACAGTCATGGCAATTGCTGGCAGTACACGAACGAGAAGTATTTCAGCGTTTATCGGTTTTTCGAGGAGGATTTGACCACAAGGCTGCCTCTGCTGTCGCCGGAGCCTCACTGATAGAGCTGGCTGCCTTTGTGGATAAGTCGTTGTTGCAAGTAACCTCAAGCGGGCGGTATCACATCCACGAACTACTGCGGCAGTATGCCGCCGAGCGGCTGGCTGAGGCGCCGGAACGCGTCACCCAAACCTATGAGGCGCACTGCACCTACTACGCCGATTTCCTCCAGCAGTATGTAGCGGTCCTGCTGAGGGGCCAACAACACCAGACCGTGGCCGCAATCGCGGCCGAGTATGATAACGTTTGGGCTGCTTGGCAATGGGCGCTCAAGGCATTCAAACTCGCCGAAATTAAAAAGTTGATCGGGCCCCTCCAGGGATTTTTTCAATTTCAAAGCCGCTATCTGGAAGGCGCAGCAGCCTGGGAAGAAGCCTACCGGCGGCTAACCGGCGTCGAGGCAACTGAGCCTATCAAGCTGACTCTGGTGCATGTGCTTATCTGGTGGGGCTGGATGCTCATCCGCCTGGGCCGGTTGGACCAGGCCGGGGCGGTGCTGCAACAATGCAGCGAACTGTACCGGCAGCTCGGTATTCCGGCTATATCTGGATTCGGCACGCATCCTGCCTTACCCTTGAGCCTGATTGCCACCATTCGGGGTGATTACGCCAGCGCGCTTCAGTACGGGGAGCAGGCGCTGTGGGAAAGCGAGACCTACCGGCATCAGCCAAATCTTTGCATGGCCTATTACGCCCTGGCCAGCGCCGCCTTTGGCCAGGGCCATTACCATCCAGCCCGGCAGTATGCCCAACAAGCCTATACCCTGGCCCAACAGCGGAATGACCGCTGGTTTATGGCCTACTGCCTCAATCTCATGGGCGAAAGCGCCCTGGCCCTGGGCGAGGTGAGCGTGGCCCAACATCATATTGATACCAGCTACCGACTGCGTCAAGAATTTAACGATCCTGAAGGGATGGCGGTGGCGTTTAATCTCCTGGGGAAGATTGCGCTACAGCAAAAGCAGTATGAGCGCGCCTGGCAGCTTTACCAGCAGAGCTTGGACGTTTATCAAAACATTTTCGATAAAGGCGGCCTGGCGCGAGCCTACCTGGGGCTGGGCACGGCGGCCAGCCGGCAGGGCGACGTGCCACGGGCGCAACAACAACTTCACCAGGCGCTGCAACTGGCGGCAGAGATGCAGTTTGTACCGCTCATGCTTTCGATTCTGAAGGCGATTGGCGAGCTTTGGCTCCACAGCAGCCGGCCCGAAGACGGCTTAAAGCTCTTAGCCTTTGTCGGGCAGCACCGGGCTACCGATCAGGCTACGCAGGCTGAAGCCCAGCAACTTCTGGAGGGATATCGCCCTGAGGCCGGGGCAGACCTCCTGGCCGCAGCCCAACTTTATGCTGAAAACCGCACCTTGCTGGATGTTGTCGCGGAGGTTACTGAACTAAAGGAGATAAACAATAGCCCAAATGACGAATGGTGAGGTGAAACAATGACCGCTCGAGAACCCATACCGAAGGATTGCAGCAGGTCCTGGGCCGGCGGCATAGGGATGCCACCCTACGGGAAATTTGGATCCACTGATACTCTCATCTCGAAGTTAAATAAGATTTACCCAGGATTAACCAACCCTTAACCTCAACTTAAAACCACCTTAAATTACGCATCTTAGACTTACATAAGGAAAACATTAGGGCTCATGTTAAGTACTAGTGCAAAGCAGGCCGGGCTCCCACGCCCGGCCCCCGGCAGCGTGGGGGCCGCCTCTGCTAAATTGCACTTGTTCTATACATAAGCCAATATCACTGGTACACCAGGCCAGGTCTAAAATGCGTATTGCTTTTTTTACCGAGACATTTTTACCCAAGATTGATGGTATCGTCAATACCCTTTGCTATCTGCTGCAACACCTGGCCGCTCGAGGCCATGCCAGCCTGTTATTTGCCCCAGAAGGGGGTCCACTTAAATATGCCCAAACCCCGGTTATTGGGTTGGGGGCAATTCCTTTTCCGCTCTATCCTGAACTAAAATTGGTGCCACCTCATGTGGATATCAGCCGGCGGCTGGCGGCCTTCCAGCCCGATTTGATCCATGTGCTTAACCCTTTCTCCCTGGGCGTGGTCGGACTGAACCAGGCCCGCGCGCTCCAAGTGCCGGTGGTGGCCTCCTATCATACCGATATCCCCGGTTTCGCCGTCCGATGGGGTCTCGGCTTATTCCGCGAGCCGCTCTGGGCTTATTTACGTTGGTTACACAATCAGGCCGACCTGAACCTGTGCCCTTCCAGAACAACCCAGATCGAGCTTGAGGCGCAAGGGATCCAACGGACCAGGATTTGGAGCCGGGGGATTGATACCAGCCGTTTCAATCCAACTCACCGCAGTCAAGCTTGGCGGCTGCGCTTAAGTGGGGGACAGCCTGAGTCGCCCCTGCTGCTGTACGTGGGCCGGCTGTCGCCTGAAAAACGGGTTGATTGGCTCCGCCCGGTGCTGACGGCCCTACCCCAGGTGCGCCTGGCTATTGTCGGCGATGGGCCGGCTCGCCCTGAATTGGAACGCCTTTTTGCCGAGACTCCCACCGTTTTCACCGGCTATTTACAGGGGGATGAATTGGCGCGGGCTTATGCAGCGGCCGATATGTTTGTCTTTCCGGCGGCCAACGAAACGTTGGGCAATGTGGTCCTGGAGGCCATGGCGTCGGGGCTGCCGGTTGTGGCGGCCCGAGCCGGCGGGGTACTGGATCATGTTGTGGAGGGTGAAACCGGGCTGCTTTTTGAGCCTGAGTCTCAGGAAGCTCTCATTGCCGCCGTCAGCCGGCTGCTGGCTGACGAAAAGTATGCCCGCCAGCTAGGATCGAGCGGACGGGCGCGAGTGCAACCTCAAAGTTGGGCGGCTGTGCTGGATGGCCTGCTGGCTGATTATACCGCTCTGATTGAGAGCCGTGGGCCAGCCTACCGGTCTATCAAGATGGCGGCGTGACTCTGGCTGAGCGGGTTATATAGTCCTCCAGAAAACTTTTACCGTTGAAACAGGTAACAGAGTAGCAAAAAGGGTATAATACTACTGCTACTTTGCGACCTTGCCACCTTGCGATCTGCTACCCTGATGTTGAGAAGAAATTTTTTCTGGACATTTATATCTCCAAATAAATCTTCCAGGTTGAAGGCGTTTCCCCCGAGGCTATCAGGTAATTGACGCGCGGCGTCTTGGGTTCCCACAGCAGTTTCATATTGGCTTCGTGGGGCGTGCGGCTGCCTTTGCGTTGATTGCAAGGGGCGCAAGCGCAAACCGTATTACCCCAACTGTTTTTGCCCCCCGGCTTGCCGGTAGAATGTGGTCAATGGTAAAACTCCGCCGGGTAACTATCTCCCCTCGCTGCAAATCGCTGGGCCGAAGCCCACAATAGGCGCAGGTGTATTTGTCCCGCTGCAAGACGGCCCGTTTACTCCAGCGCGCCCACCGCTGGGGCATGTTGACGTAGCGGCGCAAACGCAGTACTGTTGAAATGTGAAGCGAACTGGAGGCGCTCTGAATTTCAATCTCTTCGGAACAAGCTGCCTCGACCCGGCGGTTTGTCGAAAGTTGTGTAAATTGCCCGTCTCCCTCAAGGGAATCGGGGTTTAACACAAAATTTGTGATACCGCCCCAACATCTGGCGGCGGCCAAATCGCAGCCACGGACCGGCAGATTGATCGGCTGGTGTACCAGCTATATCACCTCACAGATGAAGAATTTCGGATTGTCCAAGGAAGCTGAACCGCCAAGGTTTCTAAAATTTATCTTGGCGTTCTTGGTGTCTTGGCGGTTATTCTGAAGCTATGGTAAAATCTCCGGCGTAATGTTAAAGAATTAACCGCACCGGAGGATAACAGGCGTGAAACTGACCGAAATATTTGTCAACGAGCAAGAAGTTGCCGGCGAATATATCGCCCAGGCCTTTTTTGAATGGAACGGCCAGGAATGGGAGATGACTATCAAAGCGCCCAGCAAAGCCGAAGCCGAAGCCCAGGCCAAGACCCAGGCCGAAGCCTACCTCAAAGAATGGGCCGTTGACCAGACCGCCGCCAATGAAAAATATGGGGTTTATCCGTTTTGAACAGGATAGCAGGGTTGCAGGGATAAATTAAACCCTCTTCCTCCGCCCCTAACCTCTGACCCCTATCCCCGGCCCCTTACTTTATCCCTACAATCGTAAGTAGTCAATCAAGCTGTTTTATGCTATGCTATGTAGCATAGCATTTTTATTTCCATTAAGAACGAAAATCTTTTGCCGGTGCTGACCGGAGACCAGAGACCGAGGACCGAATGTTTGCTCGCTTGGCGTGTAGTCGGTTTCCCGTCCCCGGTCCCCGGTCGTATTTTCAAATGAGGAGTTTACCCTTGACCCAATCCCTCCGCGCTTATCTTGATTTTACCATCGAAACGGCCTGGCAGGCCGGCCAATTGACCCTGGGCTATTTTCAAACCGGCCTGCGCCCCGACTTTAAAGCCGATGAGTCCCCGGTAACAGTAGCCGACCGGGAAGCCGAAAAACTGATTCGCAGCCGGATTGAAAAACATTACCCCGGCCACGCCATTATTGGCGAGGAGTTTGGCAACCAGGAAAATACCGCCGGCTCCAGCCACCGCTGGCTGATTGACCCCATTGACGGCACCCGCTCTTTTGTGCGCGGTATACCGCTGTATGGTATTCTGATCGGCCTGGAAATTGACGGTCAATGCCAGGTGGGGGTGGCCCACTTTCCGGCCCTAGGCGAGATGGTAGCCGCCGCCACCGGCGAAGGCTGCTGGTGGAATGGCCGCCGGGCCAGAGTCTCGCCCGTTGAGCAGCTAAGCCAGGCCATTGTTACCCATTATGATGCGGCCTCGTTTGACAAACACGGCAAAGCAGCAGCCTGGGAACGGCTCAAGCAAACGGCCGGATTTCGGGCCGGCTGGTGCGATGCCTACGGTTATGCCCTGGTCGCTACTGGCCGGGTTGAGGTCATGCTCGACCCAGTGATCCATCCCTGGGATGGCGGTCCTTTCCCCCCTATTCTGGCCGAGGCCGGCGGCTATTTTGGCGATTGGCATGGCCGCACTACTGTTTACGGCGGCGAGGGCATGGCTACCAGCCAAACCCTGCTGCCGGAAGTATTACGGATATTAAATGATGAACAGTAAAACGTGATACGTGATAGGTGATGCGTGAAATTATTACGCATCACCTATCACGCATTACCCAAGTCAAAAAGATTTTTCACGTTTCACGCTTCACGTTTCGCGGAGAAAGATATGTCTGACTCAAATATAATCGGCAAACAGATCGGCCAGTATCAAATTGAAGAGCAGATTGGCCAGGGTGGCATGGCGACGGTCTACAAGGCTTATCAGCCTTCGATCAATCGCCACGTTGCCGTAAAAATTCTACCCAGCCAGTATGCCCAGGACCCCAACTTTTTGAAGCGGTTTGAACAGGAGGCCAAAGCTATCGCCGCCCTGGAACATCCCCATATTCTGCCGGTTTATGATTTTGGCACGCAAGATGGCTTAACCTACATGGTCATGCGTTACATTAAATGGGGTACGCTTTCAAAGTTCATGGGCCAGCCGCTTGCGCCTGAACGGATTGTGACTCTGATTGGTGATGTGGCCAGCGCCCTAGATTATGCCCATAAACAAGGCGTGGTCCACCGTGATATTAAGCCAAGCAATATCTTAATTGATAACAACGGTGAAGCCCTGTTAACCGATTTTGGCATTGCCAAAATGATGGCCGGCTCCAGCGCTACCCAATTGACCGGGGCCGGCAGCGTGCTGGGCACACCCGCTTACATGTCACCCGAACAAGCCAAAGGAGAACATATTGATGGCCGCACCGACATCTACTCCTTGGGGGTCGTGCTGTATGAATTGTTGACCGGCCAGCAGCCGTATCAGGCTGAAACGCCGGTGGCTCTGGTACTCAAACACGTAACCGAACCGTTGACCTCACCACGGGTGATCAAGCCCGATATCCCGGATCCTCTGGAACGGGTTGTGGTCAAGGCTATGGCCAAAGACCCCGGCGAGCGTTACCAGACTGCGGGCGAATTTCAACGAGCGCTGCAACTGGCCCTGCGAGAGATTGAAAGTGGCGTTAAAACGGCCAATATACCTGTTTCAACCACAACCAAAACCCAAAGCGTGGCCGCCCCGGCTCCTGCTGCGCCAAAATCGGGCAGTAAAATCGGTCCCTGGCTGATTGGCGGCGGCATTGCGATTGCCCTCCTGTGTGTCTTGGGGGGTGGGCTGTTACTTTTTGGGTTGATGGCCTCATCGGGCGATAATCGAGGGGGCACACCCGCTGCCGGCAGTCCGACGGCTGTTGCCATTGGCATTGATAAAACCGCCACCCCCACCGCTACACCTGAAGCCCCTGAGCCAACCCCAACGCCTGAAGAAAGTGAGCCTGACCCCACCCCCACTGAGAACACCTTGCCAACCCTGGAACCTATCAACCTGGCCGATATTCCGGGGCTAAATGAAGAAATTCTGTTTGAAGATGATTTCAGTTCCAACACCAACGATTGGCCGACCGGCGAACAGAGCGACGAATACGGTATTACCAATACCGAATTTGTGGATGGGCGCTACCGCATGACCCAGGAGGCCAAACAGGGCGTCTTTGTTTGGAACGATCTGACCGAGGTTGATTACGACAACTTTGTCTTTTCGGTGGAAGCCATGCCGGTAGAGCAGCAAGTGGCCGACACCTTTGCTTACGGCATCACCTTCCGCGAGAACGTGGACGATGCTGAGTACTACGCCTTTGAAATATCTGCCGATGGTTTCTTTAGCGTCAATTTGCGCTACAACGAGGAGTGGGAAACCCTGGTTGACTGGACCGAATCCCCGGCCATTAACCGAGGGAGTACCAACCAACTGGCGGTAAAAGCGGTGGGACCCTCGCTTACATTTTATATCAACGGGCATGAAGTGGCTGCGGTTGAAGATGACACCCTTGATACGGGGGCAATTGGTGTGGCCATGGACCTGTATGACAAAGGCGACAAAGTGACCGTAGACTTCGATAATCTGGTTATCCGGGCCATCAGCGCCGACGAATTGGCCTCGCTGGGGGATAATGGCGGCTCCGTCCTCTTTGAAGACACCTTCGACTCAGATGCTAGAGGTTGGGCGACGGGCGAATTTGAGGATGAATACAGCCAAAATGAAGTAACAATTGAAAATGGTCGCTACGTTTTGAGCGTCACCTCCAAGCCGGAAAAGCTGCCCTATGTGGAAAAAGCATTACCCAACCGCGATTTTTCGGATTTTATCCTGACGGTAGACGCCACCCCCCGCGATACGGAAACTCACTATAGTTATGGCATAGCCTTCCGCCTGGATGACGATGGCAATGTTTATGTCTTTGAAATTGGCAATGACCGTTTGTATGCCGTTCTATTATATGATGAAGAATGGAAAAGGCTCAAAGACTGGTCAAGCAGTTCGGCCATTAAACCCGGCGAAACCAACCGGCTAATCATCAGCGCCAAAGGCAGCACTTTGACTTTCTTTGTCAATGATGTGCAGTTGACCACGCTGGAAGACGATACCATATCCACCGGCCAGATTGCCCTGGTGGTGGACATGGCCGAAGGGGAAAAATCGGCCACCGTGGAGTTTGATGATTTAGTGATTAGAAAACCCTGAAAGGGCAGAAGATGGTAGATGGAGGATGGTAGATAGCAAAAATAGATAACTCCTATCCTCTATCTTCTATCCTCAGTAGATCCAATTTTTCGCCGTAGCTGGCGCATCCCTATGCGTCAGCGGGCGGCATAGGGATGCCACCCTACGGGAAATTTGGATCCACTGATCCTCTATCCTCTATCCACTTTCCTCAGTCTACTTGATCGGGGCTGAGATGGGAGCCGGTGGCTTGATAACCTTCCGGCTTTTTCACTAAAAATGGCCCCATTACCAGCATATCAATATCAGAGGCGGCAAAGGTATTAATGGCTTCCTGGGGGGTGGTCACAATTGGCTCCCCGCGCAGGTTGTATGAGGTATTGAGCAGCACGGGCACCCCGGTCGCCTGGTCGAACTTTTTGATCAGGTTGTAATAGCCGCTGTTCCACTCCTCGCGGACACTCTGCAAACGGCCCGTGCCGTTGTGGCACACTGCCTGAATTTTATCCCACTTATCCTGAGGAATATCGGAAACCATCAACATATAACGCGGCGGATACTGCTTGTCTAAATTGGGCGTGGTGAAATATTCGTGGGCGCGTTCCTCGATAATCACGGGCGCAAAGGGGCGGAACGGCTCGCGGAACTTGATTTTGGTGTTGACAATTTCCTTCATCTCGTCGCGGCGCGGGTCGGCAATGATTGAGCGGTGGCCCAACGCGCGCGGTCCCCATTCAAACCGGCCGCGATACCAGCCAATCACCTTGCTTTGCAGCAGGGTATCCACGGCCTGATCCAGCAGTTTATCGTCGTCGTCAAACGCTTCATAGGTAAAGCCGGATTTTTTGATGGCTTCAATCATCTGGCTTTCCGAGTATTCTGCGCCCCAGTAGGCGTGCTCCATGGTAAATTTGCGGGGGCAGCCTAGCACCACGTGATAGACATACAAAGCCGCGCCTATAGCGCCCCCGGCATCGCCGGCAGCAGGCTGGATAAAAACGCTTTCAAAAGGACCTTCGCGCATCAGCCGGCCATTGGCGGCGCTGTTGAGGGCCACCCCCCCGGCCATCACCAGATTCTTAGAGCCGGTCTGCCGATAAACTGCATGGGCCATTTTTAGAATAATCTCCTCGGTGACCCGTTGAATGCTGGCGGCAATATCGGCGTACTTTTGATTTTGGGCGGCTACTTTGTCATCCCACTGCGGATGATCTTTGGCCGGATGGGTTTTGGTGGTAAAAAACTCAGACTCGGCCCCGCGCACCGGGCCGAACAGGTCAACAAATTTCTGGTTAAAGGTGGAGTGGGTGGAGTGGTGGAAGCTGAAGTAATCCATATTCAAGACCAGGCCGCCCTCGTCATCCACTTTGACCAGTTTGTAGACTTCATCCATATATTTGGGTTCCCCGTAAGGGGCCATACCCATCACTTTATACTCGCCATTATTCACCCGAAATCCCAGGTAAGCCGTAAAAGCGGAATAAAGCAGCCCCAGCGAGTGGGGAAAGCGCAGCTCGCGGGTCAAATCAATCCGGCTGGTCCCATGGCCATTCCACTGGGCGGTCGCGTGACCCAGAGTGGCGGTCGTCCACTCACCAACGCCGTCGAGTGTCAGCACGGCTGCATCGGCATAGGGTGAGCAGAACATGGCGCTGGCGGCGTGGGTCAGGTGATGTTCCACAAACAAAATTTTACTGGTGGGCACGCCGATGGCGGTTTGCAGTTGGCTTTTAATCCACAGTTTCTCGTCAAACCAGGTGACCATTGACTCGCGGAAGACACCCCAGGATTTGGGAAAGGTGCTGAGGGTTGTCTTAAGAATTCGCTCAAATTTGACCAACGGCTTTTCGTAAAAAACCACGTAATCCAGATCACCGGCGGTGAGACCCGCATATTTTAAGCAAAAGTTGATTGCATGCCGTGGAAAACTGCTGTCGTGCTTTTTGCGGGTAAAGCGCTCTTCTTCGGCGGCGGCAACCAATTGACCGTCAACCAGGAGCGCTGCGGCTGCATCATGATAGTAACAGGAAATGCCTAAAATATTCATGGGTCTAATACTGCCTCAAAACTTCTTCTAAAGTCTGATCGCCGGTAGAGCGCGACTGCCACAGTTTGGCCGGTATGCTCTTAACGTACAGCGGATCGCTGAACAATCTGACGCCCAGGCCAAAAGGCACAAAAACGGTAAAGTAGAAGATGGTTAACACCACCCGGGCCAGAAGATTGCCCAGAAAATGCCCAAAAGCTTTCCAACCCTGCCAGAATTTGGGAGTCAGGCTGACAGCCAACACGATAAAGACCAGACATAAGGCGGCCATGACCGACTGCACCACTGTTGCGGTGGGCCGGGCGACTTCGCCGCCGCTCAACAAGCGAAAGAGGTCTATCAGCCCTCTCACTGAGCCAAACAGGGCCAGGATAGATAGAAAAACGGCCCCGAACAAAGCCGTATTTTTCGATCCCTTTTCCGGGCGCGAGACCACCCCCAGGATTAGAATCGCCAGGCCAAAAAAAGCCGGAATCAGCGCCGTCAGGCTGGATGTACCTGTGCCCACGTAGCTGCCGATACCCAGCAGCAGCAGCAAAATCCCAAAACCAATAGTGATAATCTTCATCGTCGTTTAGAACAAAGTGTAAATGAACGGCGCCACCCCGGAGGATGAAGCAAAAACCAGCAGCAGCCCAAACAACAGCAATACCGTAACCATCGGAATAAGCCACCACATTTTTCGCGCCCACAAAAATTGTAAAATTTCGCCGACAACGCCGGTGTTGGTCAGCATGCCTTTGAAAAAGTTTGACATGATTGTTTACCTCATAAATTGAATAGCCAGCAATAATTTGCTGGCTTCGATTATAACCCAGTCAGCGACAAAACCAAAAAATCGAGCCTGGGATAATGTTTTATGATTGGCGGGCCGGATGCAGGGGTAAACGGCGATCTGTTCGCAGCGCATCCGACAGGGAAACGGCCCGTCCCCCCCGATAGACATTAATTATTTCGGCGATGATACCTACCGCAATTTCGGCGGGGCTTTCCGCACCAATATCCAGGCCAATCGGCGCATAGACGCGATCAAACTTAGCCGGGTCCAACCCCTGTTCTTTTTCCAATAGTTCAAATACGGCTTTAATCCGGCGTTTGCTGCCGATCATCCCAATGTAACGGGCCGGGGAGTCAATCACTACCAACAGCGATTCCACATCGTGGCTGTGACCACGTGTCACCAGGACCAGGAAAGTATCGCTATCAATGGGCCATTGGCGTAGGGTTTCGGCAAAGGGCTGGGCCAACACTTGATCGGCCATCGGAAAACGTTTTTTGTTGGCAAATTGGGGGCGGTCATCCAGCACCACCACCTCAAAATCAATCATTTTGCCCAACTGGGCCAGGGGCAGAGCGACGTGTCCGGCTCCGACAATAATTAAGGTCGGTGGCCGGCGCTGAACTTCGACAAAAACTTCCAGACGACTGTCCCCCGCCTGATAGGTTAGCAGTTGAGGCTGCCGATTAGAGAGACAACGGCGGGCATCTTGCAAGAGCTGATCCTTCATCTCAGCCAGATTTTCCATTCCGGTCCCGGTGGTTCTATCCAGCCAGATCAATGCTCGCTGGCCCAGGCTGTCGGCAAACTGGCCGGTTGCCACAACCACTGTAGCCAGGGCTACCGGCTGTCCAGACTCAATCGAAGCCAGGAGTTCGTTTAAAAGTTGGTCGGACATAGTACTTGTATCATGTGTTTAAGTGTCACGTGTCAAGTAAGAAATTTAACACTTAATCCAGGTGTGCTCAATTGTTGGGATAATTGCGCCCTTCGATACGCCCTTCGTTTCACTCAGGGCTACTCAGGACACGATTTTGAAAACTTGTCCCCACATCTGAACGCACTCCTTAACAGTTGACACTTGACACTTGGCGCTTGATACCCTCTCTTCACGGCCATCTTTCAACGTAAACGTCCATGATACCGCCACACACACCCAGGCTTTGCATGCTAATATCTTCGGTTAAATCTACCTCGACCAGCCGGGGCTGACCTGTTTCAATCACGTCCAGGCCGGCTCGAATAACATCAGCTTCGCCACAGCCGCCGCCAATGGTTCCGTAATGCTGGCCCAGCGGATGAATGATCATTTTTGTGCCAAGTTCACGCGGTACCGACCCCCGCACTCGAATAATGGTAGCTACAGCCACCGACGTCTCTGGGGTTAACTGATTGAGTTTTTGGTAAAGTGTTTTGGCGCTCTCCATAATGTTTGCGCTGCTATTCGTCCTCTGCTTCCTGGCCGGGCACTTCCAGGTTGACCACTTCGCCGTGAGTATTGACAATAATTTTGAAACCCATCATGCCCAGCATCGTGCGCGCATCATCAGGCAAGCCCTGCTCCATCACCCGCTCCATGTGGGTCAGCGAAGAGTCGATCATGGCTTTGGTAAACAAATCATCTTTGCCCAACATAGCCATCATTCCGGCCGAAACCATCTCTTTATTAGCTTCGGCCTGTTCTTGCAGCCAACCAATCACCTGGCGATCCACCTCCTCGGCGGCGATGTGGCGTTTGAAGTCGCCGTCAAGGATGATGTAATTGGGTTCGCTCCCAATAAAGGTTGTTTCAACCGGCTGGCCGACTTCATTATAAATTAAACCTGTAAAAAGCGCCTGCCGGTACTTCGATTGCTCCATGCCGTACCTCTGTAATCCCTCCTAAAATTCTCTAAATATTATACCAGAAAATGAGAACAAAAAAATCTAACCCGGTCAAGCAAGACGCAAGTTTGGGGCAAGAGTGAAGAACCTATTATCTCTAATCTCCTGCAATTACGCTAACATGGTCAAACGGGCCGAGGACGGCAACGGAATAATCGTTATCAAACTCTTTGCAGGCGTCTAGTTCTCTATTTAACATCTTCTCATGGTATAATAGAGTGAAGTAAATAATCAAATAAATTTAAAATCCGCAATATTGGCAACACAATCACTGGGGCTAAGCCTGGCAATGATGCAGATGAGACGTGTTTCCTCAAAAGAAGTAAGCTTTCAAGTAATTGTCCCCACCTTTAGAGCAGATGCTCTACTCCAAGCCCCTCGGCTCACCCGGCACAATCCTGCAAAATACTTTATGCGGTCCATGCTAACAACACTTGAGACAGCCTATTGAAGTTGGCAGTCACCCAGAAAGAGAGTGATCCTATGCCTGAGATGACGACAGCCGCGGCAAAACTGATCCAATTGGAGGAGCAGGTTAAGAAACTTGCCGCCGACAAATCAGCCCTCCAGGATAACTTGGCCCAGGAAATAGCGATGCGCCGGCAGGTTGAGGCAGACCTGCGGCGGGCCAATGAGGCACTGGAAGAACGTGTGGCCGAGCGCACCAACGAACTGCAAAACGCCAACGAGCAACTGCGCCGCGAACGGGTGCTGCTGCGCCGTATTATGGAAACAAGCCCGGTGGGCATTGTGGTGGTTAACCGTGAGGGACGGGTGACATTTGCCAATCCACAAGCCGAAAAAGTGCTAGGGTTGAGCAAAAACGAAATCACTCGGCGCATCTACAATGCACCGGAATGGCATATCACCACCGGGGCCGGCGACCTCTTTCCCGATGAAGAACTACCATTCCGGCGGGTTATGTCTACCGGTCAACCCGTCTATAAGGCTCAGCATGCGATTACTTGGCCCAATGGCCAACGCCGCTGCCTGTCTATCAATGGCGCGCCCATCCTGACCGAAGCGGGCGAGATCGAAAGCGTCGTCTTTGCTCTTGAAGATATCACCGAGCGCAAACAGGCCGAAAAGGAATTGCAACAATCCAACGATCTGCTGCGGGCCATCATTGAGGCCACCCCAACGGCCATTGTTGGTATGGACTTGGACGGAAACGTACAAACGGTCTGGAATCCGGCCGCTGAGAAGATGCTCGGCTGGAGCGCTCAGGAGGTCATGGGGCGTCCGTTGCCCAGCGTACCGCTGGAAAACCAGGAAGAATTCAGGCGCTTTCGAGAACGGATACGCCAGGGTATGACTCTGGACGGGGTGGAAGTCCATCGGCAGAAACGTGACGGCAGCTCCATTGATTACAGTATCTATGCCTCACCGCTGCACAATGCCGAGGGCCGAGTTACCGGCAACATCGCCGTATTGGTGGACATCACCGAACGCAAGCGGACAGAAGAAGCCCTACGGGCCAGCGAGGTCCGCTTCCGCATGCTGGTGGACCAGGCGACCGACGCCTTCTTTCTGGGCGACGAGCAGGGGGCCATCCTGGACGTGAATGAGCAGGCATGTAGGAGCCTGGGTTACACGCGGGAGGAACTGATCGGGATGAGCCCGCAGGATTACGACATCAATGCAACGCCAGAGTTCCTCGGACCGCTTCGAGCGCGACTGGCCACCGGAGAGGTGGTGACGTTCGACTCCGTCCACCGGCGCAAGAACGGGACTGTTTTCCCAGTGGAGGTCCGCGCCCGCTGGTTCTGGCAGGGTGGACGCCGGTTCGGCCTCGCCCTGGTCCGGGACATCACCGAACGCAAACGGGCCGAAGAAGAAATCCGCCGGCTCAACCAGGAACTCGAACAGCGCGTCCTTGACCGCACCGCCCAACTCGAAGCCGCCAACAAAGAGCTTGAGGCCTTTGCCTATTCTGTCTCCCACGATCTGCGTGCCCCCCTGCGCCACATTGACGGCTTCCTGGAACTGCTCCAACAAAGTATCGCCGAGACTCTCGACGAGCGTAGCCAGCGTTATATGACCATTATCTCTAACTCGGCCAAACGGATGGGTCAGTTGATTGATGATCTGCTCACCTTTTCCCGCATGGGCCGCAATGAGATGTCCAAAACCCCGGTGGACCTGAGCAGTTTGGTCCAAGAAGTCATTCGGGAATTTACGCCGGAGATACAAGGTCGCTCCATTCACTGGCATATAGCTCCCCTGTCTACCGTCACCGGCGACCGGTCCATGCTGCGCCTGGTATTGGTCAACCTCATTGCCAATGCTCTCAAATTCACCCGTGAGCGCCGGCAAGCAGAAATTGAAATTGGCTGTCAAGGGGGCGACAAAGAGAGCGTCATTTTCATCCGCGATAACGGGGTGGGTTTTGATATGGCCTATGCTGACAAGCTGTTTGGCGTCTTTCAGCGGTTGCATCACTCGGATGAATTTGAAGGCACGGGGATTGGTCTGGCCAATGTCCGCCGAATTATTCAGCGGCATGGCGGCAGAGTGTGGGCAGAGGGAGAAGTCAATCGGGGTGCGACTTTTTACTTTTCGTTACCTCTGGATTTAGCGCCCGTTTCTGTGACGCCACAGCCCGCGAATAGCGCTTGCGCCCAGACCGGCTAAAACTACCCCCCCCAGGATTATGGCGCTTATAGGAATATCTTTGGACAGGCTGGCCCCAGCGGCAGGGAGATTGTTCTGCTCGTTGGCCGGGGCAGCTTGGTCGCCGGTAATCGGCAAGGGGGGGGCTGCTGCCACCGGCGTGGGCAGGGGGGTAGCGGTCAAGGTAGGGGTAGGGGTTGGCGTGGGGGTGAAAGTTGGCAGCGGCGGAAAGGTGGGGCTGGCAGTAGGGGTAGCCGTGGGCGTGGGCGGAGGCGGGTAAGGCCCCAGCAGCGACACATCGTCAATGTTGAAGTTGACCTCCGTGCCTGTCACCTCGTGCTGCACCCCGCGGATGAACAGGGTAATGCGGCTGCTGTTGGCTGTATAAATTGTCCCCGTAATAAGCTCAAATTCGAGACGAGGCGGTTCATCGCTGCTGACAGTATTTGAGCCAATACGTAACTGTTCGGTCAGGGTCATGGGAACCCAGGTTTGGACCAGGTGATATTTACCCTGGCCGCTGTAATCAACGCCCCACTGCATACTGTACTGGCCTTTGTTTCTGAGTTCAATCGGGGCGTCGGTGCGCATCATGGCAAACATAGTCAGGCTGTAAACCATCCCTGGTACAACATTAACCGTTTGATGGATGCCGATAACCCGCTCAGGAGCCTGAACCTGGAAAATTTCCAGCAGTTGAGAATGTTGGCCGCTGTGCACGGCTTCGGCCCATTCTTCATCATACCAGCCAAAGTGAGCCTGACCGTTATCGTAAGGCTGCCAGTAAGTCGCAACACTGCTGGTGGGATTTTGCTCAAAATCACCGTTCAGGATGGGATTGGTTAGATTCTGAAGGAAAGGTGGGCGGGCTGCCAGGGTGAAGCCTGAAATGACAAAGGCCGACAGCATCAACAAGGTCAATATCAGGGTGAGCAGAACCTTTTTGGGTTTTATTGCCATCAGGTATTCTCCTCGGTTATGGCAAAACATAATATGGCAGCCGAAACCACTTGTATCATAACATAATCATCATAAAAGTTCAACACTGCTGCGCCTTTTTAGATTTAAGGTTGCTACTCAGGCTCATGTTATTTCGAGCGACGAAGGAGCGAGAAATCCCCAGGACACAACACTTAAAAGTAAGGTATCGAGGATTTCTCCCTGCGACAGCGGTTGAGCAAATAGGCCTTGATGCTTCAGTCTCGAATGGGCTTTGTGTTATAATGCCTCTGGCAACAATAAGGTCTGACATTTCAAAAATGGCTCATGTATAGAACAAGTGCAATTTAGCAGAGGCGGCTCCCACGCCGCCGAGGGCCGGGCGTGGGAGCCCGGCTTGCTTTGCACTAGTACTTAACATGAGCCTCAAAAATTTATGTTCAATAAATTTCTGCCAGGATGGATAATTCTTTTGCTGGTCGCCGGGCTGTCGTGTACGCCCAAACCTCAACCCGCTTCATTGGCCAGCCTGATGAGCCGAGCCGAGCCGCTGCTCATTGAACGGCGCTACACAGAAGCAGCTACCGTACTGGAAGAAGCGGCTCAGACTTACCCTGATCGACCTGAACCTTTGCTAAAAATCGGCCAGATTTACCTGGCCCAGCGGCGCTGGCTGCTGGCGGAGGACGCTTTTAACCGCGCCCTGGCTCGCGCCCCCAGGCAGGGTCCCCCTCTGGCCGGGCTGGCCGAGACGCTCTACTACCAAGATCGCCTGCGCGAGGCGCTTGATTTGTGGCAGGAAGCCGCCGCCATCACCCCTTCTGCGCCAAAGGTCTGGACCGGCCTGGGCCGGACTTATCTGGCCCTGTTTGATTTTGAGGCGGCCAGAGAGGCTTTTCTGGAGCAGCAGCACCGGCAGCCGGACCCGGAAGCGCAGTGGTATCTGGCAGCGTTGACATCACCGACGGATTGGGCTAAGGCAATGGCATATTTGCAGGCTATGCCCGCAGAGGGCGAACTGGCAAGCCGGCGGGATTATCTTTTGGCAACCCTGGAGCCATTCGATAAGGAAACGCCCCCGACCGAGGTAGCCAAAGCTACCGGCATCGCCTTGGCCCAGGCCCAGGTGTGGCCCTTAGCCATTCACGCATTAACCGTCGCCCAGGAACAAGGCTCTAACGATGCCGAAACACTGGCTTTTTTGGGTTATGCCCGAACGCAGGTAGGTTGGCCCGCGCTCGATCTTTTTGAACAAGCCCAACAAGCAGACCCTGAATCGGCATTGCCGCTGTATTTTGAAGGTCTCTATTTGCGCCAGCAGGGCGCGTTGAAGGCCGCCGAAGCTTCCTTCCACCAAGCCGTCACCCTGGCCCCTGATAATGCCGCCTTTT
This sequence comes from Anaerolineae bacterium, assembly GCA_023151115.1. Next base: position 207,968 of record JAKLJP010000008.1, on the reverse strand, counting down.
ATGCCGAAATGGCCGAAACTAAAGCCCAAAAAGGCGAACTCTCCACCGCCGAAATCTGGTATCAGGCGGCGGTGCAGGTGTCTGAAGATGACCTCCGGTTCCGGCTATTGCAAGCTCAATTTTATGCCAATTGGGGCTACAATATGGCCGAGGGAGGCATTCCAGTGGCCGAGACGATTATCGAAACGGATAAAAACAATGCCGAGGCGTATGACCTGCTGGGCTGGATGCAGTTTCTGACCGGCGCACCAGAGGGAGGCGAGGCGGCCCTGCGTCAAGCCCTGGCTTTGAACCCTGATTTAATCAGCGCCCGCTACCATCTAGCCCGCCAATTGGAAGTCAGCGGGCGAATGACGGAAGCCGCCGCCGAGTACCAACGGGTGGTTGATTGGGACACATCGGGGATTTTCCGGGATAAAGCTTTGATAGATTTGCAGCGGTTGAAAACGGAGTAAAGGTTTGAACCGTAGTGACGACTAAAGTCGTCACCACAAACTCAAGCCATCGCTACTGCTCGCTGGTCAGGCGAACCAGGGCGTCGAGGGCCGCTTTCATTTTTTCCAGTTCCTCGCCGTAGGTGGCCCAATCGCCATTTTGAAGCGCTTTCTGGGCGGCCTCGTAATGATTGGAGGCGGTAATGGCAAGTTGGTTCAGGTCATCACCCGCCAGGGGGTCGGTGGGCACGGTGGGGGTTGCCTCGACGCCAGGCTCGGTTTCAGCAGGGGTTTCGGTCACAGGCGGCGCAGGCGCAGACTCGTCAAAGAGGGCCTGCAAGCCTTCGGCCAGCGTCTCGCGCATAACCACCCGATCTCCGGAAACGACGATGACCCGCTTGAGTTCAGGGATCTGGCCATTGATTGCCTGAAGATAAAGCGGCTCGACGTAGAGCAGCGAGTTGTCTATCGGCAGGACCAACAGGTTGCCCCGAATTACCTGCGAACCGCTTTGGTTCCAGAGGGTAATCTGGGCTGAGATTTCGGGGTCCTGGTCAATACGCCCCTCGATTTGGAGCGGGCCAAAAACCAACTCCTGCTTGGGGAAGCGATACACGACCAGTTGGCCGTAATTTTCGCCATCGGAACGTCCGGCCAGCCAGGCAATCAAATTGTCCTTGTTGTTAGGGGTAAAGGGCTGCGTCAGCACATATTCGTCTCGGTTTTCGCCGGGCAGGCGGAGGACTACGTAGTAGGGTTCGACCGGTTGGGTGTTGCCGCCAAAGGTTTCCAGGGGGGTCTGCCACAAATCTTCTTTGTTATAAAACACGTTGACATCCCGCATGTGGTAGGTTTGGAACAGCCGGGCCTGGATAGTGAAGAGGTCTTCGGGGTAGCGCAGATGCCCGCGCAGCCAGTCGGGCATATCGGCCAGTGGGCTAAAGAGGCCGGGGAAAATGGCGGTGTAAGCTTGGGTTAAGGGGTCGCCGGGATCAACTACATAAAAAGTGGGCGTCCCGTTGTAGGCGTCAATTACTACTTTAACCGAGTTGCGAATGTAGTTGAGGTCACCAATCGGCTCCGCATAGGGAAAAAGGTTCGAGGTGGTGTAGGCGTCGAGCAGCCAGTAGAGCCGGCCGTCGGGGCTGATAATAAGATAAGGGTCGCTGTCGTAGCGCAGAAACGGCGCAATGTGGCGGGCGCGGTCGGCAATGTTGCGAAAGAGCATCACCCGGCTGGTGGGGGTAAAATCTTGGCTGAGCAGCATGTTCACATCGGCCAGGCGCAGGGCAAAGGCCAGCCGCTTGAGATAGCTATCGAGCACAACGCCGCCGCTGCCTTCATAATTGGTGTAAACGTTCTGGTCGCCGCTGGGATAACTAAACTCGCGCTCCTGGGTTTGCACAAAAACATAGTCGGTCGTGCCCTCGCCGTGATAAATTTCGGGGCGGGTGATGTCCAACCCCACCGGCGACTCGGGCGGCAAATCTTTAACCCACAACTGGGGCAACCCATCCCCGGTGACTTCGTTAACCGGGTTGACCACCACGCCGTAGCCGTGCGTAAATTGCAACCGCTGCGTCACCCAGGTGGGGTCCTGCAACTGGCTGACATCCAATTCACGGGCGGCGAGGGCTACCTGGCGAATTTCGTTGTTGATGGTATAACGATCCAAGTCAATGTCAAGAAAGCGATAATAGAGGCGGATGGCCTGGATTTGCTGGTAGGTTTGCTGCAAGGGGCGATAATCCCACAGCCGGATATTTTTCAGGGTCGCTTCATTGTTGGACAGCGTTTCGCGGGCAAGGGGCGCAACTTCGGTAAAGTCGCGCTCCTGCACCCGGTCGAGGCCGTAGGCCAGGTTGGTAAAGCGGATATTGTTTTCAATATAGGGGGCTTCGCTGGCCAGTTCATTGGGTTCGACCACATAGCGTTGGACCAGCCCCGGAATAAACCCCGCGCCGACAATCCCGGTCACAATCCAAATAAACACGGCCAGCAAACTGAGGGCTGCTCGACGCAAAAAGATATTGACCAGCAAAATTCCGGCGGCAGTCAGCGCAATAACAATCATTACCCACAACGCCGGCAGGGCAACATTGATGTCGGTGTAGCTGGCCCCAAAGGCCACTCCGCGCGTTGAGTACATCAGGTCGAACCGATCCAGCCAGTGCCCTACGGCAAAAGCCAGAAAGATAAAGATGCCTAAAATGGAAAGGTGCAACTGGACATGGGGCAAAACAATCAGGCGGCCTTCGGCCAGGTTGTTCTGCTGGGCCAGGGCGTAAATGGTCGCCGCGCCGATCAGCGACAGGAAGAGGGCAATCACCAGCCAGCGTTGGATAAAATGATAAACCGGCAGACTAAATATATAAAAGCCGACATCCATATTAAAAATAGGGTCGGCCAGGTCGAAGGGTTGGCGGTTGAGAAACCGCAGAAATAGCAGCCAATCGTTAGAGGCCCCTACCGCCACCAGCCAGCCGAGCACCAGACCGGCGGCCCAGGCAAGCCAGACAATAAAGCGTTGGGCCACCAGCGTTTCATCACTAAAAAAAAGGACATTTTGCACCGACTGCCAGCGGGCGATAAAAACATTGAGCCAGAACAAGGCCACTACCGGCCCGGCCACCGCCAAACCCACCCCCACCTGCGCCCACAGGCCGGTCAAAAAGACGCCATCCAGCTTGAGATGCTGAAACCAGAGGTAATCGGTGTAAAGGCCGACGCCAAACTGGGCCAACAAATAAATCACGCCGACAATAATAACGATGGTCCACAAGCGCAGTCGAGTTGGCAAACTCATAACGATAGCATCGCTCCTCAACGTTCAACGTTTAACGTTTAACGTTTTTCGGCCAGTTGTTGCTTTAGATTGGCAATCTCTTTTTCCAAATCTTCAATTTCTATGGCGATGTGAACCGGCACAGAAATGCCAAACTTGGCTGCTTGCAATTGCAATGTTTGCAGATAGCGCGTCTTCTCGGTAATCAATTTTTGGAGGAATTCATTTTCATCGCCTATAACATTCGGGTTGACAGAGGGTAAAGAAGGTTTAGCCGGTGTTTTGCCAAAAATTTCCGTCTCGAATTTAGCATAGGCCGCAGGGTTATCTTCCTCAACCAACTCAAGTAACCGCATCGTCAGCACTTTACTCTCGCAGTATTCGATAAGTCGCTGAATCATCTGGTCTTTGCCCATACCGCTAGAAAAGCGTTCGGTCACAGGTCGTAGTTCGGGAAAATCGGTGCAGAACTGGCGGAGACCTTCATCCGTTTCAAAGGCGGCAGTTAACAATTTTCGAATAGCTCTGATATGGTAGGCCGGCTGACTCACGGGAACCTCCTGGTTCAATGGCTGGGGTATAAAGTTGGTGCTCCAGGATTTCGTGGGGTTTGGGCGTGATACGTGATACGTGATGATCCTAATCACGTATCACGCATCACCTTACCGCTGCCCCCCTGAATTCCGAAAGAGCCATAAAGTTCGTGGCTCATGTATAGAACAAGTGCAATTTAGCGGAGGCGGCTCCCACGCCGCCGAGGGCCGGGCGTGGGAGCCCGGCCTGCTTTGCACTAGTACTTAACATGAGCCAAGTTAGTATACCATCTCTCCATAATTCTGACCACTTCTTACGCCGGTCAGCTTAATAAGCAAAAAAGCCCCGTTGTAGCAACGAGGCTTTTTTGTAAAGCTTTATTCTATTAATCGGCTTAGTAGCCGCTATATCCGTCGTCGTAGCCGCCGCCATGACCACCGTGATGGCCTCCGCCACCATAATAGCCATCATAGCCCCAGCCGCCGTACCCGTCATAACCGCAACCGCCATAGCCACCGCAGCCGCCATAGTACCCGGCTGGGTTGCTACCGTATGGATACGGATAGCGGACGGGCGGAATAAATAGCCACTGGCCGGCATAAATCCAGTTGGGGTTGCGCAGGCCGTTGGCGCGGGCAATTTCCCAGGGATGAACCCCAAAGCGGCGGCCAATGCTGAACAGGGTATCGCCGTAGCGGACGCGATAGCAAGTTCCTCGGCAGCCGTACCAGCCGCCACCCCAGCCGCCATCACCCCAGCCGCCGCCGTAATAGCCACCGCCGTAGCCGCCCTGGGCATCCGCTTCCTGGGCGTAGGTGGCCGGCGCAAAGACCAGCAGCAATAACACGAGTGTAGCAATAATCGCAACGTACTTTTTCATTTCAATTCTCCTATGCATTAACAACAATTTAGCGCATCCCAAGTCTATTGCCAAAAATTGCCTGATTCTTACATGCAACCCCTCCTCTCAGCCAGGAGTTAAAGCTCAACCTAGTAATCTCTCTTTTACTATGTCAAGCAATTATGTAAAAGCATTATATCAAGTTCTGGAATTATTGGCAACATGTATTTGACATAATTTTGAAAACTGGCTTGTCATAATCAGGGCAACTTGACAAGTTGCTTTTTTTATGGTTTGATAGGCCGTCCATTCTTTCAATAGAGCGAACTTATTCACCTTGATTGAAAAATTTAGAACCTGGATAAAGGGGCATCACCGAGACGTTGCCTCGATGGTCATCCTGGCCCTGGCCGGTCTGGGGGTAGGATTATGGGCCAGCCGTATTCTCCTCGACGATGCCATGATTACCTTCCGTGTGGCCGAGAACCTGGCCTACGGGCGCGGTTTTGTTTACAACCTTGGCGAGCGGGTACAGGTCACCACCACCCCGCTTTATAGCCTCATTTTAGTCCCCGGTGTGTGGCTGGCCGGTTCAGCGCCCAGAGCGGCCCTCGTTTTGAATCTTGTCCTGGCCGGGGTGATTCCGGTGCTGGCTTATGACTTGGGCCGGCGTCTCAGTGGACGTATCACTGGCCTGGGTGGGGCCTTGCTTTTGATTTTGGCTCCTCTGCTCATCATTGCCTTTAGCATGGAGAGTTATCTATACGTTGCCATGATTTTGGCCTCGCTCGACGCCTATGCGGCCCGTCGTTGGCCCTGGGCGGGGATGCTGGTCGGGCTGACGGCCTGGGTCAGAGGCGACGCCGTGCTGTTGGGCGCGTGTATGCTCAGCTACGATTTTCTAGCGATGCGGCGGCTGCGCTGGCAGTTGATACTTCCGGCGATAGCCATCCCGGCCGGCTGGTACCTGTTTGCGCTGCTTTATTATGGCTCGCCGTTTCCGGCGACGCTGCAAGCCAAAGCCGCGCAGGGGGAGTTCAACTGGCTGGGCCAACGTTTTGCCGACGGTTTCTGGGCCTACTGGGAGGAGTGGCTCAACGTTTCATATTACCCGGTGTTTTATCTTTTCCCCATATTGATGGCAGTGGCCTTAATCCCTATTTTGCGGCAGGAGCGAGTCTGGTTGATTATGCTGGCCCGCGATGGGTTGTATATCACCGTCTTTGTGGCCCTGGGTGTACCCACCGCCGAGTGGTATTACGCTCCGTTGATGCCCGGCGCGGCTTTGCTAACCGCTCGGGGCATCCAGGCCGTGGTCGAAGGGATGGATTGGGCAACGGGAGGCCGGCAACGCGAAGCCGGCGGTACGCAAGGGGCGAGAAAAAAAATCGAGTGGGTTTCAGGGGCATCGGCAGTTCTCTTGATTGCGCTGTTGCTGGCAGTGCTTTACCCCGTTTCGGCCAAAATTGTCGCCGGTCATCCTAATTGGAAGGCGCGAGTCTATCCCAGCATGGGCCGTTGGATTGGGCAGAATACGAGTGCTTCGGCCAAGCTAGCAACCATTGACATCGGACACCTGGGCTACTGGTCGCGCCGCCAGATTATTGATATTGTCGGCCTGGCCCAACCCGATGTGGCGCCTCATATTGCCAAAGGCGATTTTGGCTACGCTATCCGCCATTACCAGCCGGATTTGCTCTTAATCGGCTATACCTGGCTGCCCGAAATCCAGGCGTCGGACTGGTTCCAGAAAAATTATGCCCCCCGCCACTACTTTCATTTCCCGGCGCTGGACGCGCCATTGGTGCTGTTCAGTCGGCGGGTTGGAGTTAAGGTGCAGCCCGCCACTGCGCCAACAGCAGAGGTTCAACCACTGGGGGTGGATTTTAATCGGCAGATCGAGCTGACCGGCTATCATCTCAACCAGCCCCTTCAGCCGGGCAGTGAGGTCAAACTGACCCTTGTTTGGCAAGCCAAAGCCCCCCTTGCAGTTGACTTTACCGTGTTTGCGCAACTGGTTGATCCGCTGAGCAATACAATTATAGCCCAGGGCGACAGCAAGCCCCAGGATGGTTTCTACCCCACGCCTTACTGGCAGCCGGGAGAAACGATTGTTGACCGGCACACCTTTTCCTTGCCGCGTGAGCTACCCCCCGGCAAGTATGATTTGTTACTTGGTTTTTATGAAGCTGAGAATGGTCAGCGGTTACAAATATTGGACGAGGCCGGTGTTTTTAAGAGCGATCATGTCCGGCTGTCTAACATCCAGGTGCAAGCGCCGTGAATGTAAGCAGCACCCTTCGACTTCGCTCAGGACGCACCCTTCGATACGGTTCGCTCCGCTCACCTACTCAGGATGCTGCTTTTTGACTTAGTACCTATCCGAAAATCTCCGTAGAGGAGGCATCCCTATGCGTCCTCGGCTTGCATAGGGATGCAAGCCTACGGGTTTTCGGATAGGCTCTTAATCTAATGACATTGGAGAAAAAACGTATTTGTTGCGGGGAGGATTAATTGGAGGATAGGTCCGAAATACCCTTTCTATATTTAACCACAACCGGCTGGAAAAGCGGTCAGCCCCACCAGATCGAAATTTGGTTTACGGCGCTGGAGGACTGCTTTTATATCATTGCCGAGAGAGGGGAAAAAACTCATTGGGTGCAAAATGTGCGCCGCCAGCCGGCAATTACCTTTCGCGTGGGCGAGCAGATGTTTAAAGGCACAGCGCGGATGGTTGAGGCAGAGCAGGAGCCGGAACTGCACCGGCAAATCCAGGCGCTGTCAGAGGCTAAATATGGCTGGGGAGATGGGCTGGTGGTGGAGCTAAAACCAAAGCAAAAAGTTTGAGCCAAGAAGTCATGTCATTCCGACCGCAGGGAGGAATCTTCGTTACCACCGCCTAAGATGTTACAGTGAGTAAGAGGATTTCTCGCTCCTTCGTCGCTCGAAATGACATGCCAGGAACCGGGCACATCAAATCGTGACGAATTTACATAATTCTGTCCTTAAGTACCATTCATTAAAGTTACCAGGCGCGTTTCGAGTTCACCATAGCCCACCGGGCGATGTTCAAACTCCCAGCCCATCGAGTCGGCAATGGCCTGGGCTTTGGCCAATAATTTCTCAGTGGGCGACTGGCTCAGATAAACCAGGCGGCGATAGTTGCCAAAGTAAAGCGGGGCCAGTTGGGGGTGTCTGTCCAGCCCCAAGCCGCCCAGAACCGCCTTTTCATAGGCCCGCAGCAACCAGTCGGTTAAAAAGAAAGTGCCGGGCTCTGCGGCCATCATTTCGCCAAAATGCGTCGCCCCGGCGTACATCTCGTAACAATGGGGACCACTCACCCGCACCACGTTGTGTTTGGCCAGCACCTCGTCAATACCGGTTGCGCCGCACTCGCCATAGACCACAATCACCCGATCGTAGTCAGCCCGCAGTTGGCTCAGCATAACATCCAAATCGGCCGTAATTTTGAGGGGAGTCATATGATGCAGCGCCGGCAGCGCCTTTAAATCCACCGGCCAATGGTATTTATCAATCAGCTCTTTTGTTTCTTTAGCTAAAGCCCCACAGGCAATGAACAAGGTTTTCAAAATAAAGTTGCCTCAGTTATAAAAAGTGACAATTATCGTCGGGCATTAGGCCCTTTGTCACTGGTTTTTCCGCCAAATAGTGCTAATATTATAGTGTCCCTGAAGGCAATGTAAAACATCTGGGTTTGATGTTTCGGGTGAGAAGTGTCAAAATGGCAAGGCTGTATCGCGTCGAAGTTTATAGTCAGGGGGTTTTTGTCTCGCATCATCTCATCGAGGCGGACGACGCGCTGGCTGCAATCAACCAGGTGGAAGCCCAGTACGGCCAGCCCCCCAAAGTAGAGGAAACCGCTGTTTATTTTGACGACGGCAAAAAAGAGCACCTGCTGATTGTGTCAGACTGGCACGGCTATTCGTTTGAAGCCCGCCAGCTCCAGCCTGTCCCCGCTTGAGGGCTACTCATGCACTTCACCGTTAGGCAGGATTGTCCCTTCCAGGGTCCGCGCTCGCTCCAATTGAAAGGTCATCACATCGGAGCCGGTCAAATTGGCCCGGATTAATAAAGCGCCGCGCAGCACTGCGCCCTCCAGTTTCGCCCCTTCCAGGCTTGTTTCCTTTAGGTAAGATTCTCTAAAATTGACCCCGCGCAGGTCCGCTCCTTTGAGATTGGCCCCTTCCATATCTACTCTGACCAGAATAGCCTGGTCCATAAATGCGCCGCGCAAATTCGCCCGCAGCAGGGAAGCCCCGCTGAGATCGGCATATTCCAGGATAGCACTGCGCATGTAGGCCTCGCTTAACTTGGCCCGCTGTAAATTAGCCCCTTTTAAGTTGGCGCTAAACAAATTAGCCCGGCTTAAATCGGCCCCGCTCAAATTGGCCCCGGCCAGGTCGGTTTCTCGCAAGTTGGCTTCGCTCAAATCTATCCCACTTAAATCTACGCCGTTGAGGGTTTGGGCCGATAAATCAAAGCCTTTGCCGGAAAAATTTTTTTCACCGCTGGCCCAGTTCAGCACCAGTTGAAACTGCTCTTCGCGGGTTCTAGCCTCGATGGGTTCGCCAGCTTTTAATTCGGTCACCTGCTTTTGGATGACCATATCCCGGATGGCCGACTCGTAAGTGTAGCCGGGCATCCACTGGCCGCAGTGTTTGCAGATCAGGGCCTTCACCCGAATCTCCTCGTCACAGAAAGGGCAGTGTTTCAACTCGTCGGACATAAGGTAACCTACCGGATTAATGTCAGCAGTTTCTCTAGCTGATGAGTTTTGACTGCCAGCAAAATTCGGTAATGTGTCTGGAAGGCTGGAGGATTGGAAGGCAGGAGTCTCTTTAGCCAACCCTCCAGCCTTCCTGCCTTCCAGGTAATTTACCGATTTTGAAATTCAAAACTCATTAAGGCCAGATTTTTTATTGTACCTTAAGTAGAACTTTACTTCAAGAATTTCTCAAAAAATACAACTTGATTGTAATTTTTGATAATCGAATTGGGTAAAACCTGACCAATCTTCCAGCCTGCCAACCTTCCCCGATTATCGAGATTACGATTTTGAGAATCAAAACTCATTATCAAGATTTGGCCCGTAACGCTTTTCGTAACGATAAAAAAACGAGCGGGGGCTAAATTAGAGAAAAATAAGTTGTTGGCCAAATCACCTTATGAAGTTTGACTACAAGCAAAATTCGGTAATGTGTTGGGTAAGGTTGGAATGTCTCTTTATCCAATCCTCCAGCCTTCCAATCCTCCAGCCTTATTACCGATTTTGAAAATCAAATCTCATTAGGGTGATAGTTAAAGGAAACCCCGACCATGAAAAGTCTTGTCGGCACAACTCTGGGGCGATATGAGATTCTGGAAAAAATCGGCCAGGGAGGTATGGCGCACGTTTACAAAGCCTACCAACCTGGCCTCAATCGTTTTGTGGCGATTAAGGTTGTCTTACCTTCTTTGGCCGAAGAAGCAGATTTTGCCGAGCGGTTTCAACGGGAAGCGCAGGCGGTCGCTCGGCTGAATCACCCCAACATTCTCCAGGTCTACGATTTTGGGACGCACGATACCTACAACTACCTGGTGATGCGTTACGTGGAAAACTCGACCACGTTGGGGGATTTGATCAAAACGGGTGCGCCGGTCGAAAAGCTGATTGACTACGTGTTGCAAGTGGCCGACGCCTTGAATTATGCCCATGAACACGGCATTGTCCACCGCGATGTCAAACCGGGTAATATTCTGATTGATGGCAAGTGGGCCATGCTGAGTGATTTTGGCCTGGTCAAAATAAAGGAAGCGTCCAGCCAACTGACCGGCACCGGCATCGGTATTGGCACCCCGGCCTTTATGTCGCCGGAACAAGTCTCGGGGTTAGATGTTGACCATCGCACCGATATTTACGCTTTGGGCGTGATCCTGCACCGCATCCTGACCGGCGCCATCCCCCACGATGCGCCGACGCCGCTCTCGATTATGATCAAACGTAAAACCGAGCCGGTGGTGCCGCCACGTCAAATCAAACCCGATCTGCCGGCCAGCCTCGAGCAGGTGATCTTGCGCTCGCTGGCCCCTGTACCCGATGACCGCTACGCTACGGCCACCGATTTTGCCGCAGCGCTAAAGAAGGCCGAGGCAGACCCCACCTACCAGGAGCAGCCACTCACCCTTCCGGCCCATGGTGGTCACGATGCCACGCTGATAACGCCTTCCAGCCAAGGGCGACTTACCCCAAGTTCTGTGACCGGCGCTCCGGCGAACAACAAGCGCCTGATCCTGGGCGGAACCATCGCCGCCGTCACGATTTTGGCGGTTCTCAGTCTGGCCCTATTTTTCCTCTTACCGGATGAGCCGGAGGCGGCCGCCCAAGTTGTTACGCCAACCGCCACCAATATTGATACAGCGACTCCCTTTGCCGCCACCGCTACCCCCGTTCCTGCCACTGCGACTCCTACTCACACAGCAAGTCCCGTTCCACCCGGTACGCCATCGCTAATGACCCAGGCCGAGGTAGAAGTACGGACGGGTCCGGGTTCCGAATACGATTTGTTAGGCTATTTGCCGGCGGGAGCCAGCGCCGAAATCAGAGGCCGCGACAAAGCCGGCGACTGGTGGCAAATTAAAACAACTCTGGCTGCAACCGGCCTGGGCTGGATTCGAGGCGAAGCCAATCTAGTCACCACCAACGTCAATGAAAATGTGCCCATTGCCTTGGCCCCAGCCACTCCCACCCCTACATTTACGCTTACCCCAACCGTCGAACCCGTGACGCCGACTGCAACGGCAACGGTTATTACGGAAGCGCCAACAGCCACTGCGACGGCTACCCAACCTCGCCCTACAGCTACACCTACCGGCAAGGCGGTGGTTTTTGTGCCAACGGCCACGCCGCAGCCCGTCGTCCCGGCCGGGCAAATTACTCTGCTCAAGCCGGTTTCGCTCAACGAGCCGTCCTATGGGCAGACAGAATTTGAATGGCAGTGGAGCGGTCCAATCCAGCCCGACCAGGGGTTTGAGGTGCGCGTCTGGCGCGAGGGCGAGCCTCCGGCCGGGGTTCACAACGCCGTAGAAGATAATTTGAAGGGGAATGTCGTCGCTTTGGGTAACAACACCTATCGCCTGGTGGTCAATATTCGAGATGCTTATGGGGTCAAGGGACGCAGCGGCGAATACCAATGGACGGTGGTGCTGGTGCAAATCAGCCCGGAGTACAAAGACCTGGGCATTCAGGCTCCCGCCGGACGTCTCCGCTTTGAAGCGGGTGGCGGCGGCGGCGGGCGTGATGGCGGCGGCGGCGGTGATGGTGGGTCCATTTGAGGTCCACCTGGCCTCATTCTGATTTAGCATTTTGTGATTGAAAAGGTAAGGGGGTACCTATGACAGCTTACCGGCTTCTGACAATCGTATGCACAAGCATCTTGTTTTTGGGGTTGGCCGGCCTGGCCAGCGCCGACTCGCCACCTGAGGCGACGCCTACCCCGGCGGACAGGGGTGGCATAGGGCCTGGCCAGGTGCAGCCGGCCCAGATCAGCCTTGATCCGGCAACAGCCACCGCCATCCACCGAGAATGGATAGAAATTGATAAAGTTCAGCTTGAAAACCCGGTTCAACAAAACCTGTCCGGGCAAAACTTTGGAACCACCGCATTGCAAATAACCAAATTTGAAGATTTTGAAGCTGCTTTCCCCAACGAGTGGCAATTTTTTGACGGCAACGGGCCAACCGGCGGCGAGCAGCTTTGGACGGATGTACCCTGCGTGGCTCACACCGGTTTCTGGTCGGGCTGGCCCGCCGGGGAAGATGGCCTCAATGGGGTCAATCCTTGCGCTCCCGACTTTGCCGATTATCCCAACGATGTCAACGCCTGGCTTATCTACGGCCCTTTTAACATTTCTGGAGCGCAATCTGCCTCATTTAACTTTTACTTTAACATGATTACTGAAAACCCTGCTCCCTGCGCCCCTGATTATTGTGACTTCCTCTTTTGGGGAGCTTCCACCGACGGAGTAAATTTCTCTGGAGTTGCCGCTGCGGGAGATTACACCCAAAATTGCGACATCTTTACCCAGGATGGAGATTTTTGCTTTGCCAGTTTGGACCTGACTCCCCTGGCCAGCGCGCCTCAAGTATGGGTCGCCTTCTTATTCAAAAGCGATGCTGATACTACTGCCCGTGGCCCATTTATTGACGACATCAGTGTAACCTTTCAACCGGGAGACTCCTTCAATCAGGTGTTTCTGCCCTTCTTGCTCAAAAGCCCGCCGCCGGTGACGCCAAAAACCAACTTGTATGTCTTTAACAATACGGGCAGTGTGATAAGCTCTTACCGAGTTTTCGGCTCAAAACTGAACGGTCAGCCGATACCCGATGTTACCTGCACCAATGTTCCAGCCGGGGAAACTCGGTTATGCGGCACGGTTGATACCGGCACGTACACCCTCAAATTTCAAAGCGGTAAATGCACCCTGCAAGGCGTCCGGGCGCTTTCTCCAGGCAATCACACCCGCGAGGCGAGATGTCCATCCAATGGAGATTAGAGATTAGAGATTATTTAATCTCTAATTACCAATCGCTAATCGCCTGGCGGGTTAGTTTTGTTTGAAAATTAGCGGGAAGTAATAAGGTAGGGGTGGTTCTGCGACTATCGCCATCACTTCGGGTGGACTCTTGGAGGCGTCCCACAGGGTTCCCAGGGTTGCCCCATCTACCCCACCTCTGCTACGCAAAAAGTCAATATATTCTTTGGAGGCAGTTTGATAATACAGCGTTGCGACGACACGCACTGTTTCAGCCGGTAATGTGTAAGCAGTGTCATCCCAGTGCTGCCCGGCAGCATAACTGGCGTCCACCGGAGCTAAACCCCGTTGGCTTAAGGCCGAAGCGGTGAACCCTCGCGGCGGAATCCGATTATCTTTGAGGATGATATTGTTGAGCACAAAATGAAAGGTGGGTTGATTGGCATTTTCGGGCATTTGTAGCAAGGTCGCCAGGTCTGAACTCATACCTTGCTTGGCCTCGTAGATTTTGATAGCCGGGTCTTCGGTCAGCACGCCGATGGCAGGATTGTACGCCCCTGATTCGAAAATCAAATTATTATCACCATCATAGGCTCGCAAATTAAGCCAGATGCGCCGGCCTTCGGGGTAGCCGGTGGGCAGTTTGTGACCGGTCTGATTGGTCACCCGCACGGTAGCGATTTTGTTCGCTCCGGCGCTGGTCAGCGTGACCGAGATAGTGGCGGCCTTTTGCAGCATCTCCCGCGCCCGAAGGATGGTAGTATTGAGCTTGGCCGAGTCACTGGCGCTGTTGAGCCGCCAGCGAGGATCCTGCAAAATCTGGGGGACCCAAGTGTTGCCGCCGGCCAGGTCGTGTTCCGGCAGGCAGCCGGCGGCGGCGCAATCGCGGTTGACCGGGTTATAGATGTCTTCGGCCGCTTTGCCGGTGGTCCGGCGCATATGGCAATCTTGACAGGAGCTGACCATGCCGTTGGGTTTGGCCCCGGCAAACTGGGGCGCAAAAACGCCGCTGGTGCGATAGGTGCTATTGAACCACTCGTCATAGGTCCGCTCGATGGGAAAAAGCTCGCCTTGGGCAAATGAAGGCGCAGCCAGACCGTTGTTGTTGGGCCAGTAGCGGCTGCCATCCCAGGAGAGGGTGGGATTATCCACATTGTGGCACGAACCACACAGCCGGGACTCGGCCACTGCATTCGTGGACTGGCCCAGGAAATCGGTTCTGAAAGCCGTGTGGGGAATACCGGTGAGTACAAAGGGACCACGCCGCCGGTCCTGCGGGTCGAGGATGAGCATGGCGCTGCCGACGTGACCGGAGGGCAGAAAAGGAGTTATGGCCGCCCGAATGTCATCGTCAAAATTCACCGCTTGATCATTGGTTGAAGCAATAGGATCAACCATACGATGGCAAATTTCACAGGTCACTCCGGTGTGAATGTCGCTGCTTTGCAGGGCCGACCCATCGGCGGGATGGCTGCGGCCCTCAAACCAACCTTTGGGGGTGTGGCAGCGCAAACAATATTCACCGGCATCACCGGCATCGCTGTTGGCGACGGCCAACGCTGCCCATAGCAGCGGGTCGCGCCCCGATTGAGCCATCATACTGCCCCGCCACTTATCATAAATGGGGGCGGTGTGGCAAACATCGCAGCTAGCCGGGTCGGGGATCGTATCGGTTAATTGGTTGGGCTGAGTGCCGGGGAAAAAGAAATCTTCAACGCCGGTAAAGAGCGCCGGCCGCGGCGCAAAGATGGCCTCGGAGAGAGTTACCGGGCTGAGGTCCGAACTGGTCAACCGGGCCTGATTGACAAAACTACCGGCCGCGCCCGCATTAACTGTAACTCGGTAAGTAAGGGTGATAGTTGTGGCGGGTGAGAGCGGTCCTTGCCAGCGCAAAAGTGGGGACTGTGAGCTATCCACCACGCCTGCGGTAGCTACCAGCGAACCGGGAACATAGGTCAGGCCGGCAGGAATCGTATCAGTCAGGAAAGCGGTTTGGGTGGACAGGCCGCCGGTGTTGTTAATGCGGATGGTGTAGGTGACGGTTTCGCCGGGGTCGGCGTGGGCAGTCGAGGCACTTTTGGTTGAGGTTGACAGATTGGGTTGGGGGCCGTTGGCATCGGCCAGGCGGCGGATTGTGCCGCCAAAGTAATCCAACAGATACAATTCGCCTTGTTCGTCCTCACCAAAAGCGCTCACACTAAAGGTGGAATTTGGCGGGCCGTACTCTTGCTCGGGGGTAGACCAGCTATTCGCCCCGGTTTTGGTTATGCTCCAGATACGGCCAGAACCATAATCGGCATAAAAGTAATAACCAAAAAGCGCCGGATATAGACTACCGCGATATACGTAACCGCCGGTGACCGATGCCCCTAAACTGTGGCTATACTCGGCAATGGGGTCAGTCAAGGCAACGCCAGAGCTACAGTTGCCCGGCTCAAAAGTGTGCCGCCCCTCACGGCAGTCCCAGCCAAAGTTAACACCACCCGGCGTCCCGGCCGCTTGATAACTAATCTCCTCCCATTGACCCTGCCCTACATCGCCAATATATATGTCGCCTCTGCCGCCCCCTCCACTATCGCCTCGGTCAAAACTGAACCGCCAAGGATTCCGCACCCCGATAGCCCAAATTTCATCGGCCCCGGCGGTTGCCCCGGCAAAAGGATTGTCTGGCGGGATAGCATAAGGCGAGCCGTTGTTGACATCAATTCGCAACATTTTGCCCAGCAAAACATTTTTATTTTGAGCGTTCTCATCGGGGTCGCCGCCGCTACCGCCATCACCGGTGCCGATGTAGAGGTAGCCATCGAGCGGCCCAAACATAAGCTGTCCGCCGTTATGATTGCTGTGAGTCGGATGTGGGATGGTCAAGATAGGCTGGGCGCTGGTTGGGTCGGCCAGGTGGGGGTTGGTACTCGAAGCGGTATAACGGGCGATCACCAAATTACCACTGGTGTTGGTGTAATAGATGTAGAAAAAGCGATTGCTTTCGTAATTGGGATGAAAGGCAACACTTAACAAACCTTCCTCACTGCCGCCACTGTCGCCCGGTTCGGGGCTTCTGACGATACTTCTGATGTCCAGAAAAGGTGTCACGACGGGGCTGTTGACAATGCGAATGCGACCATACTGCTCAACTACAAAGAGCCGATTTGAACCATCTCCGGCATGAGTTACCTGCACGGGTCTGACAAATCCAGAGCTAATTACCTGGCTGATCGAAATATTAAACTCGGCCGCCGCAGGGCGATGGACTGAAGAGTGAAACGTCGCAGCCGGCATTACTTCTTTAGCCTGCACCAGCCCCGATTGAGTTTCCAGCAGCAGCCACAAACCGGTTAAACCAATCACCATGAACCCAATAAGCAGTATCAATTTTGACCAGGATTTTGGCATGACTATTTCCCCTTCTGATGTTCGTCTTGCGTGTTGCGTCTTACGTGAGGTAATGCAGGCGGGATACGCAAGGCGCAACACATTTTGGCTTATTTAACTGTTGGAACTTCCTTAGCACAGGAAGTTATAGTGGGGATAGTCAAACAGGTAGGAATGGAAGAAGTCAAAAGCAGTTCCACGTTATGAAAGTCTATTACAGAAGGAAAAAGATACGGAGGGGCGGGGAACTTGCGAATTTTTTAAGACTCAGTAGATCCAATTTTCGAGGAGTGAGGCACGCCCACGTGCCTCACGGAGCCGCACGTGGGCGTGCTGGCTTCTCAAATTTGGATCCACTGAGACTCTATTCGGTGGGAACGGGGTACTCAACACGAACGCGGGCTACCGCCAAGCCGTCAACGGCCAGGACTGTAAAGTGAATGTCGTTGTACGTTACCCGGTCATCCTGACGAGGCGGCCGGCCCAATTCGGTCATAATCAAACCGCCGACAGTTTCCACGTCGGGCAGATCATCTTCACGGCCCAGGTAAACGTACTCTTCCAGGTCTTCCAACAGATAATGGCCGGCCACTTCCAGCACGCCGGGGCCAATTTCTACTAATGGTTCAGTTTCCAGGTCGAATTCATCACGAACTTCGCCCACCACCTCTTCCACCAAATCTTCCAGGGTCACAATACCCGCCGTGCCGCCGAACTCGTCCAGCACAATCGCCATGTGGACGCGCTGGCGCTTAAAGGCAGCCAGCAGCTTTTCAACCGGGTAATTTTCGGGCACGGTCAGCGCCGGTCGTAATAAGAGCCGGATATCAAATTTACCTTTCATGCGTAACTGCTGGTAAACCAAATCCTTCATCAGCAGCGTGCCAATAATGTGATCAAGATCATCCTCGTATACTGGAAATCGGCTGTGCTGGCTCTCGGCCACCAAAGTGAGCAGGTCGGGCAGAGGTGTATCATGGGCAATGGCTTTTACCTTGCGGCGAGGCGTCATCACCTGATTGACCTGACGCTCGTTAAAACTGAAAATGTTGTGGATCATCTCCTCTTCACCCTCGTTCAGCAGCCCACCCTCGGCGCTTTCGGCCACAATCAAATCCAGTTCCTCCGGGGAGTGCAGCCGGGCATGTCCTTCGGCGGGAGGAATACGAAAGAGCCGGAGCAGCATATTACCAATCCCATTGAGCACGGCAACAGGGAGCGCAAATACGGTTTCGGAGAAGCGCATGGGCCGGTCTACGAACAACGCCATTCTAACCGGCGTACTCAAGGCCAACGATTTTGGGATCATCTCACCGATGACCACGTGCAGGTAGGTTAGTACGCTGACGCTCACGATGTAGCCAATGGTATAAATAATCGCTTCATCGGGTAGACGGCCCAACCACAGGGCCAGGTACGGCTCGATAAAATGCGAAAGCTGCGTTTCGCCGTACATGCCCAACCCCAAGGAGGCAATAGTAATCCCCAACTGAGCCGTAGCAATATATTTATTCTGCTCCTGAGGCGATTCCAGAATAGAGAGGACATCTCTGGCCACCGATTGGCCTTGATTGGCCAACTGCTCAATTTGGGTAGGCCGGACACCGATAATGGCAAATTCCGCGGCCACAAACAAGCCATTCAACAGCACCAGCACGATGATAACCAGGCTGGGGATAAGTAAAGTTTCAAACCTGGGCAGTTCCTCACCCACACTTCGCCATTGAGGCCCGGCGGCATTGAAGATTGCTCCTTCGGCAATAATGGCCCCTGCCACCAAAATTATACGGGGAGTAACAGATGTTCCGCCTGGCTTCATATTACTCCTCCAGTCCACTCCTCGATGTGCGGCGGCGTATCTACCGGCAGTTGGAGCGATACCTCGGCAATGCCTAACGCTTCCATTGCCTCAACCCGGATGGTTACCTCCGGGGTACCCACTGTCACCTCATCACCCACCACCGGCACCCGGCCCAGTTCGCTAAAAACAAGTCCGCCCAGAGTGTCTACACCCTCATGGGGCAGGTCCAACCCCAAATATTCATTGATATCTGCTACCAACAAATCAGCCCGCAGCCGCAGGCGGCCATCTTTTTCAGAAGAAAGCAGGGGCAGTTCATCGGCGTCAAACTCATCCTGCAGCTCGCCAAAAACCTCTTCAATCAAATCTTCAAAGGTAATCAGTCCGGCTGTTCCCCCATACTCATCAAAAACAATGGCGATGTACTGGTGATTTTTGTTTAAAGCCTCCCAGACATCGGCGGCCGCCAGACTTTCGGGCACGTAAATTACTTCGCGGACAATACCCTGGATGCTCTGCTGTCCTTGCACGTGCCGTTGGAACAAATCCTTTAAGTGGACAAAGCCGACAATATTATCAATCTTACCCTGGTAGAGCGGGATACGGGTGTAACCTTCACGGCAGATCAGGTCCAGCAGATGGCTGACGCTGCTCTCCACCGGCGCGGCCACCAGCCGGGTGCGGGGAACCATTACCTGGCGAGCGGTCAATTCACGCAGACGAAAGGCGTTCCGCAGCATCTGCTGTTCCTCGGCGTCCAGCAGCCCGCCTTCGTGACTTTCGGTGACAAGCAGTTCGATTTCCGCCGGAGAATAGGCATGCGCGTGTTCCTCGCTGCGGTGGGTGCCAAAGAGTCTGAGGATCAGGTTGCTGCTGCCGTTGAAAAACCAGATCAAGGGCCGGAAAACAAGCAGCGACCAACGCATCGGCACAACGGTTGCCAGCGCCACCTGTTCGGGGTATTGAATGGCAATAGATTTGGGGAACAGTTCGCCCAGCACCACGCTGAGGGTGGTCAAGACGATCAACACGCCGGTCACAGAGATGGAGTGAGCGCTGGCTTCGCCCAAGCTCAACCCGCTGACCAGGAGTGGGGTCAGCGCCGTGGCGACAGTGTTTTGGCCGTAAGCACCCAGCACAAGGGAAGAGATAGTAATGCCTACCTGGCAGGCGGCCACGTAGTTGTCCAGGGCGTGACTGTTTTCCATGATCGGCAGCAGCAGACTCGCCAGCCGATTGCCCGAACCGGCCATCTGGTTAACCCGCGTCCGGCGGGCGCTGACGGTGGCAAACTCGGCGGCGACGTAAAAGCCTGTGGCCAGCACCATCAGGAAAATGACCAGGAGCATGATAATAACGGTTAACATTTGGGGGTTACTAATCCATCTCCGCCACTCGCCGCCAGACCTCTACTGCCAGTTCGGTGGCCTTTTCGGCAATGGCTCTCTCGTCCAGGGTTAGCACCTGCCGGTCCCGCATCAACATTTGGCCCCCGGCGATGGTGTGGGTGACGTGGCTACCGTCCATACCAAAAATAACCTGCCAGGGGTAGTTGCCGTCGGTCAGTGGGGTATAGGGCACATAATCAAGCAGGATAATATCGGCGAAAGCGCCGGGGGCCAGGGCGCCAACCGGCTTGGGGAAAAATAGGCCGGCGATAGTGGCATTGTGGTTAAAGGCCATTTCTATGAGCAGGTCGCCCGGCATAACGCGAGGGTCGCCCTTGCTGATCCGGTGCAGCAGATAAGCGGTATGGATTTCGGTGAACATATTGTTGCTAAAGCCATCATTGCCCAACCCAACCGTAATGCCTCGGCTCAACAGCTTTTCCACCTCGGCCACCCCGACGGCGTTGTTCATGTTGCTGCGCGGCTGGTGGCTGATTTTGGTCTGAGTGGCTCGAAAAGCATCCATTTCATACGCGTCCACGTGAATAGCATGGGCGACTAGCGTTTTTGGCCCCAAAATACCTTTTTTCTCCAGGCGCTCGGCCACCCGCAGGCCGTATTTTTTGAGGCTGTCGGCTTCGTCGGCTTTGTCTTCGGCCACATGGATGTGGAAGCCGGTTGCCAGCCCTTTGGCCGCATCCACGCAGGCCTCCAGCGTTTCATCACTCAGGGTGAAGGCGGCATGCAGGCCAAACGACGCGCCCAATTTGGGGTCGGGGTTGGCGCGCCGCCGTTTGAGAAAACGCACATTCTCGGCAATACCGGCCAACGCTCCTTCCGGCCCGTTGCGGTCGGTCACTTCATAACACAACCCCACCCGCAAGCCCGACTCGCTGGCCGCCTCGGCCAGAGCATCGAGTGAACCCTCAATATGGTTCGGGCTGGCGTGGTGGTCAATCAAGGTGGTCGTGCCGTGGCGAATGGCGTCAACCAGGCCGACCAGGGCGCTGTATTTGCTGTCTTCCAGGGTCAAGGCCCGGTCTACTTTCCACCACAGCCGCTCTAAAATTTGCATGAAATTTTCGGGTGACGCGCCGGGAATAGCCATGCCCCGCGCAAAAGCCCCATAAAAATGGGTGTGACCACAGATCATGCCTGGCATGACAATTTTACCGGCGGCATCCAATTGCTCAGCCTGGGGGTATTTGCGCTGCAAATCGGCGGTGCGGCCCACCTCAATAATGGTGTCGTCCTCATAATAAACTGCGCCATAAGGTAAAACCCGTTTATCGCTGCCAAAAGTTAAAACAGTGCCGTTGATGATCAACATAGTGTTGTTCTCCCTGGAAATAGAGATGATTGACTTCATTTTAACCGCGTCCCGGCTTAAGGTCAATTGTGATTGATTTGCCAGGAATGTGAGTGTTGGTTGGCCTGCTGAGTAAACTCCGCTCTCATTTGCGACCCCTTGAACATGGGTTATATAATACTGCCCCAGTTGCACCGAGTTTATCCACCTTTACCCTAGCGCCCGATTATTCGAGGATTTGGATGAAAGTCTCTATTGTGATCCCCTGTTACAATGAAATTCAAACCATTGCCGCCATTGTTGAAAAAGTTCTGCAAGTTCAATTATCGCTCGATCGAGAGCTGGTTATTGTAGACGACTGTTCAACCGATCCCACCAGGGAATATCTGCGCACCCTTGAAGGTCGTGAGAACATAAAAATTGTCTTTCATGAAAGAAATAAAGGCAAAGGCGCGGCGCTGCAAACCGGCTTTCGTCACGCTACCGGTGATATTATCATCATCCAGGACGCCGATTTGGAATACGACCCCCATGAATATCCAAAGCTATTGAAACCAATCCTGGAGGGCAAAGCCGATGTGGTTTTTGGCTCTCGCTTTGCCGGCGGCGACTCGCATCGAGTGCTTTACTTCTGGCATTCGATTGGTAACAAATTATTAACCCTCCTCTCCAATATGTTTACCGACTTGAATTTAACGGATATGGAGGTTTGTTACAAGGTTTTCAAACGGAGCATTTTGGAAAAAATAGAACTAAAGGAAGCCAGGTTTGGCTTTGAACCAGAATTTACGGCTAAAGTGGCTCGCTTGAACTGTGCTGTTTACGAAGTTGGTATTTCTTATTACGGCCGGACTTACGAGGAGGGCAAGAAAATCCAGTGGAAAGACGGGATTAGAGCCATCTATGTTATTCTCAAGTACGGCCTTATGAGAACAAATCGGTAACTTTGGCCGGTTTACTCTCTTTAGCTCAAACTGATACGGCGGCTGTTGCTCATTGTACTAATTTATGGTAAGATAGTTCTAAGTTTCACTTTCACAAGCATTTGTCCACCTTTTATTCCATCAAATTTGCTTATTAATATCTTGGGCTAAGGAAGGCATATACAAATGGCTGGTGTTGAAGTTCCTGATATCGTCATTGGACGGCTGCCTATCTATTTACGGGCGCTTAACCTTCTTTATGAGGCGGGTCAGGAGTTTACTTCGTCCCAAGAGCTTGGACAAAAATTGGGCATTGGCTCGGCCCAAATTCGCAAAGATTTATCTCACTTTGGGGAATTTGGCAAGCAGGGGACAGGCTACGAAATCAACTATTTGCGCGAACAGATCTCCAAAATCTTGCATGTGGATCGGGATTGGGCCGTTGCGCTGGTGGGTTTTGGGGATTTAGGCCAGGCTATTGCCCATTATGGCGGATTTGCCACTAAGGGTTTCCATATTGAAGCCATTTTTGATAACGATCCGGCCAAAATTGGTCAGGAAACCAACGGCAAAATAGTTTACGATATGAAGAGTTTGGCCCAAGTTATTAACCAATTAAAAATCAAAATGGCAATTATCGCCGTACCGGCGTCAGCGGCTCAGTCGGTGAGCGACTTGTTAATCGAAGCCGGTGTCAGAGCCATTTTGAACTACGCCCCCATTACCTTGACTGTACCGGAACAGGTCCAGGTGCAATACATTGACCCAGTAGTTCATCTTCAACGGATGACCTACTATCTGGTCTAATGGTATAAAAAAGACCGCGTCAGGAACGCGGTTTTTTTATCAATCCAACCCTATGAGCCAACTCAATAAGCGTAATACGGCGAGGCAGCTCGCTCTAACGCTTCCCGGATTTCCAGACCATAACCGGCGCCCAAGGCTACACAAGCAACCGGATTATCGGCTACATAACAAGGCACGCCGGTTTGCCGGGTTAGCAACAGGTCTAAATTTCTCAACAAAGCTGTGCCGCCGGTCATAATAACGCCCCGGTCAATGATGTCGGAAGCCAACTCTGGCGGTGTTCGTTCCAGCACGCTTTTAACCACACCGGTAATCGCCAACAGTGGCTCGTTGATAGCCTCTGTGACCTCATCAGAGACAATTTTGATGGTGCGCGGCAACCCGGCTACCTGATCGCGCCCTTTGACTTCCATCTCCAACGGTTCTTCCAGCGGTGTGGCGCTGCCGATATTGATTTTGATCTCTTCGGCTGTCTGCTCGCCGATGACCAGGTTATACTTACGGCGAACATAGTTAACAATGGCCTCATCCAGTTTCATCCCGGCCACCCGAATCGAGTTGCTGGTGACAATCCCGTTCATAGCAATCACGGCGGCTTCACTGGTGCCGCCGCCAATATCCACCACCATATTGCCGGTAGGGGTGTCAATAGGCATCCCCGCGCCGATAGCGGCCGCTAACGGTTCGGGAATGGTGTAAGCCTGCCGCCGGGCGGCCTTCCGGGCCGCGTCTTCCACGGCTCGCCGCTCGACGCTGGTGATGCCGACGGGCGTGCTGATCATCACCTCCGGCGGGAATAAACGAAACCGCCCCACCAGCCGCTCGATATAAAAGTCCAACATTTTTTCGGTTACATAGTAATCGGCGATCACCCCGTTGCGTAAAGGCCGGGTAATTTCAATGGCTTCAGGAACTCGGCCCAACATCGCTCTGGCCTCTTCGCCAATGGCCACAATCCGGTCATCTTTTTGGGAAATGGCCACAATCGAAGGCTCTTGCAGCACAATACCGCGGCCTTTCATATAAATCAGGATACTAAAGGTGCCTAAATCTACCCCTATTTTCTTTTCAAACATAAGTTGTTCTGATAACCTTCCCGGTTGCAATCGGCATATTGTAACTTAATTTACAAGATGAGCAACTCTCTCGGCTAAGACCCGCAAAAAGGCCAGGAGTTCTTAGGGCAACTCCTGGCCTGATATGGGCGTCTAAGGAATATGAACTGAACACTTCTCCCCCAATTCGTTCCCAAACTGGAGTTTGGAAACGAATTGGGAAACAGCTTACGACATACCATCCCCAGGGCCGCGCATAGAGCGGGCGCGTGCCCCCCGGCGGCGTTCGGCCACCTTGAGCCGAGTAACGTTGCGGCGTAGAGCAGCTTCGGCCCGTTCCAATTCAAGCTCTTCCGGCGCATGGGCGATGGATTCTTCGGCGCGGCGGCGGGCAGCTTCGGCCCGTTCCACGTCAATTTCTTCGGCCCGTTCCGCCGAGTCGGCCAGCACGACCACCCGGTTGGGCTGTACTTCCATAAACCCACCGCCGATAGCAAAAAACTGATCTTCCTGGCCGTCTTTCTTGATTTGAAGCTCGCCATAAGTCAAGGCCGTGAGCAGCGGGGTGTGCCGGGGCAAAATACCCAACATCCCTTCCGAACCCGGCGCAACGACCATATTGACTTCATCGTCGTAAACCCTGCGCTCGACTGTAACAATTTCCAGATGCAGCGTTGCCATAATTTATCCCTGAGTCAAGAGTAATCAGTAGTCAGTAACCAATTATCAGTGAACAGTAATTACCTGCTACTTGCTACCTGTTACCTGCTAGTTCTGCGCTTCTCTGGCGCGTTGGAATACTTCGTCAATGTTGCCGGCCATGTAGAAGTATGGTTCGGGGATGTCGTCACAGTCGCCATCCAGAATCCGCTTAAAGCCGGCCACGGTCTCCTGCATCGGCACATAACGGCCTTCGCGCCCGGTGAACTGCTGGGCCACATACATCGGTTGGGAGAAGAAGCGTTGAATCTTGCGGGCGCGACTCACCACCAACTTGTCATCTTCCGACAATTCGTCAATCCCCAGAATAGCGATAATATCCTGGAGGTCTTTGTAGCGCTGCAATACCCGCTGCACCCCACGCGCCACGTTATAGTGTTCTTCGCCAACAATCTGCGGGTCGAGAATCCGGCTGGTTGAGGCCAGCGGGTCTACCGCCGGGAAGATACCGAGAGCAGCAATGGAGCGTTCCAGAGAAATGGTCGCATCCAGGTGAGCAAAAGTGGTGACCGGCGCGGGGTCGGTGTAGTCGTCGGCGGGCACATAGACGGCCTGCATACTGGTGATGGAGCCGCGGCGGGTAGAGGTGATACGTTCCTGCAACTCGCCCATTTCGGTGGCCAGGGTTGGCTGGTAGCCTACGGCGCTGGGCATGCGGCCCAACAGCGCCGACACTTCGGAACCGCTCATCACAAAGCGGAAGATATTGTCAATAAAGAGCAGCACGTCACGGCCTTCATCGCGGAAATACTCGGCCATGGTCAGGCCAGTCAAAGCCACACGCAAACGCACTCCAGATGGCTCGTTCATCTGGCCGAAAACCATGCACAGCTTGTCCAACACGCCGGCTTCGTGCATTTCCTGGTACAGTGCCGTGCCCTCGCGGGTGCGCTCACCCACTCCGGCGAAAACCGAGTAACCGCCGTGCTCGCGGGCCAGCGAAGCAATCAACTCTTGAATGATAACGGTTTTGCCCACACCCGCCCCACCAAAGACGCCGGTTTTACCGCCCCGGGTGAAGGGAGCAATCAGGTCAATCACCTTCATGCCGGTTTCAAAAGGTTCAGCTTTGGTCACTTGATCTTTAAATTCAGGGGCGGGGCGGTGAATTGGGTAATAAGTGTCGCTTTCAACCGGCCCCAAATTATCCACCGGGCGGCCCAACACATTAAAAATACGGCCCAACGTCGGCGGGCCAACCGGTACACTGATAGGGGCGCCGGTACTAATCGCGGGTTGGCCGCGGCGCAGACCGTCGGTGGCGTCCATGGCAATGGTACGCACCACATCATTGCCCAGGTGCTGCTGGACTTCCAAGACCAGCGAGTCCTGCCCTTCACGGGGGACTTCCAAAGCATCATAAATTTCGGGTAAGCGTTCTGGCGGAAACTCAACATCAACCACCGCACCCATCACTTGCCTAACACGGCCTTCGACTCCTTGTGCCATTCAATCCTCCTGAGGGAAAAGAAGGAATAAGAAATTAGAGATTGGAGATAGGAGATTGATAAATTCAATCCTACTTCTACTCCTTACTCCCTACTTCTTACTCCCTACTCCTGTTTTTACTTGCTTGCTTGGGCCAGGGCTTCGGCCCCGCCGGCAATGTCTAACAACTCTTTGGTAATCGCATCCTGGCGTGCTTTGTTGTAAACCAGGGTCAAGTCGCCAATCAATTCGTTGGCGTTTTCAGTAGCGTTGCGCATGGCCACCATCCGAGCCGACTCTTCGCTGGCGCGAGCCTCTAAAAAGGCTTGATAAATTTGCAGTTCGGTAAAGCGGGGTAGGATGGTATCAAGTAGGGTTGTGGGATTTGGTTCGTACAGGTATTCGGCGGTGGACATGGTTATTTCCTGGCCCAGGTACTCGCTCATGACCTTGCTTTCAACCGCGCCGGGCCGGATGGGCAGCAACAAGCGCAAAGTTGGCTCCTGGGTCAGGGTATTGATGAAGTCGGTATAGGCCAGATAAACTTCATCAAACTCTTCGGCCAGAAACCCATCAATGGCAATTCGGGCGATGGGCGCAATATCCAGTGAAGTGGGTCGGGAGGGCAGGTCGGTAAATTCAGCCAGAACCTTGCGGCCAAAGCGAATCATAAAGTCTCGCCCTTTACGCCCCACCGTGATCAGGCTGGCATTTTCCCGGTTGTTACTCCGCATAAACCGGATGGTCGTCCGAATGATATTGCCGTTGTACGCCCCGGCCAAACCTTTGTCGGATGTAATCAAAATAATTGCCACATTTTTTACTTGATCTCGCTGAGCCAGCAACGGGTGAAGCTGCTCGGTATTGCCTCGCTGCGCGGACAGGTGGGTCAGAATCTCCCACGTTTTGGCCGCATAAGGCCGCGAGGCCAGGGCTTGCTCTTGCGCCCGGCGCATTTTCGAGGCAGCCACCATTTGCATGGCCCGCGTAATCTGGGCAATATTTTTGACACTTCTGATACGTTGTCTGATTTCTCGCAGAGAGGCCACTGGCTAATCCTAAAAAGAGACTTTTTTGTAATTACTCACCGCTTAATCCTTAATCCCTTTAAGGCTGAGGCTAAGGCTGAGGCTAAGAGGAATATGCTCTTAGCCTCAGCCTTAGCCTTAGCCTCGAAAGTCACTCAGGTGGCTGAGTAGTTATTTTTTGGGAACTTCCAAGTTGCGCGAGCGATTATACTCGGCCAGAGCGGACCACAGGGCCGTATCGGTTTGCTCGGAAATCACTTTTTCATTGGCAATGGCTTGGCCCACCGCCGGATAGTTGGAGTGCATAAACTGTAACAACCCTGTGACATAATTACGAATATCATCCACTGCTACCATCCGGGCAAAGCCTTTGGTCAGGGCGTAAATGGATAAAACCTGGTCTTCCAGCGGCTGCGGTTGGTACTGAGGCTGCTTCAACAACTCGGTCAGGCGCAACCCGCGCTCAAGCTGGTCACGGGTGGCTGCGTCCAATTCAGACCCAAACTGGGCAAAAGCGGCCAACGCTCTGAATTGGGCCAATTCCAAGCGTAACTGGCCGGCCACCTGCTTCATGGCTTTGGTCTGCGCGTCACCACCCACACGTGACACGGAAATACCAACGTTCAAAGCCGGGCGTTGACCGGCATAGAACAGGTCACTTTCCAGGAAAATCTGGCCGTCGGTAATCGAAATCACGTTGGTCGGCACGTAGGCGCTCACGTCGCCGGCCAGGGTTTCGATGATCGGCAGAGCCGTCAACGAACCGCCGCCATTCTTGGGCGCGAGTTTGGCCGCGCGTTCCAACAGGCGGGAGTGCAAATAGAACAGGTCGCCAGGATAGGCTTCGCGTCCGGGCGGGCGGCGCAGCAAGAGCGAAATCTGGCGGTAGGCCCAGGCGTGTTTGCTCAGATCATCATAGATAATCAGCGCCTCTTTGCCCTTGTCCATCAGGTATTCGCCCATAGCGCAGCCGGCATAAGGGGCAATGTACTGCATCGGGGCCGGGTCGGACGCTCCGGCAACAACGACAATGGTGTGCTCCATCGCCCCGTAGCGTTCCAGCGTGCCGACCACCTGGGCCACCTGACCCTGCCGCTGGCCGATAGCCACGTAAATACAGATCAGGTTTTTGCCCTTTTGGTTGATGATCGTGTCCAGAGCAATGGCGGTTTTGCCGGTCTGCCGGTCACCGATGATTAACTCGCGTTGGCCGCGTCCAATCGGAATCATCGAGTCAATGGCGATAATACCCGTTTGCACCGGGGTGTTGACATTGGCTCGCTCGGTGACGCCGGGGGCAATCTTTTCGACCGGATAGAAGCCGTCATTTTGGATCGGACCTTTGCCGTCAATCGGTTCACCCACCGCATTGACCACCCGGCCAATCAGGGCTTCGCCCACCGGCACCGAGGCAATACGCCCAGTGCTTTTAACCGTGTCGCCTTCCTCAATATGTTTATAATCGCCCAAAATCACCGCGCCCACCTGGTTTTCTTCCAGGTTGAGGGCCATCCCCAACACGCCGCCGGGAAATTCCAGCAGTTCGGTCGCCATCACATTGGCCAGGCCGCTGACGCGGGCAATCCCATCGCCCACGCTGATGACCTGTCCCACATCGGCGACCTCAACCGGCGCTTCAAACGCTTCGATTTGCTGGCGAATTTGAGCCGTAATATCGTCTAATTTCAAAGCCATCTAACCTCCACTGACGTTGAAGGTTAAACGTTGAACGTTTAACCTTCAACGTTTAACTTTTAACTCCCAAAGCGTTGCTCATCGAGGCAAGCCGCGTTGCCACGCTGCCGTCAATCACCTTATCGCCGACCTGGACAATGGCCCCGCCGAGAATGGCCGGGTCCACATTAAAGTCAAATTCCAGGCTTTCCCCATATTGAGCGGTTAATTTCTGGCGGAACGCATCTTTCTCTTTGTCAGAAAGCGGCAGAGCTGTTGTTACTTTGGCTGTTTGCACCAGCGGCCCGCCGCGAACCATGCGGGTCAGTTCGCCCATTACCCCGCTCAGCAGCCCCATATCGCCCTCGCGGAGCAAGGTATATAAAAAGTTACGCACCTGCTGGCTGCTGTCGCCGGGGATCAGCTTGTCCAGAGCTTGCTGCCGCTCACTGAACGGGCGGTCTTTATCCTGCAACATGGCTGCCAGCGTGGCATTATTTGCCAACTCGTTCTCGACGGCGTTGAGCGGCGTTAGCCATGAGTCAAGGGCCAGGCTGAAAACAGCCGTCGCGTATTTGCGCGAAAGCTCCTGGGCGTTCACCTGGCATCTCCCAAATTAGCCAAAAACTGATCCACCAGGCGGCGCTGCGCCGTTTCGTCAATGGCTCCGCCGACAACCTTGCGGGTAATCTGCATGGCCAGCGAAGCTGCTTCTTTTTGCAGGTCAGCCGCAACCTGCTGCTTTTCCTGTTCGGCTTCGGCCCTGGCCCGCGCCTTGATTTCT
Organism: Anaerolineae bacterium; assembly: GCA_023151115.1. The sequence goes on along the minus strand of JAKLJP010000008.1, from coordinate 178,554 downwards.
TCCGCTTCCTTTTGTGCCGCGGCGATAATATCCTGGCGCATCTTTTCGGTGGCTTCCGCGGCTTTTCTGGCTTCTACTTGAGAAGCTTCACGCGCCCTGGCTAACTCTTTTTCAAATTCGGCTCGCTGTAAGGCTGCTTCCTGAGCCGCGCGGTCGGCGGCTGACAAGCCATCGGCAATCCGCTGCTGGCGTTGAGCCAACATCTGCGTGACCGGCTTGTAGAGAAACATCTGCAGCAGCACAACCAGTATCACAAAGTTAATAATGTAAGCAATAATCCCAAAAGGGGAAATCCCTAGTGCTTCCACCCGTCTATACCTCCTTTCGCAATAGGTTCAAGGTTGATGATCACCGGTCCCAACCCTTAAACCACAAACAGGAGGATCAGCGAGACGACCAGCGCGTAAATGGCGATAGCTTCGGTAAAGGCAATACCGATAAACATATTTGTCTGAATCTGTCCGGCGGCTTCGGGATTGCGGCCAATAGATTGCAGCGCGCCCAGTACCAGCAGACCCACTCCAATACCAGGACCGATAGCGCCCAGCCCAATGGCCAGACCAGCAGCTAACAATTTGAAGGTTTGAGCATCCATATTCTCTAAATTTGCCTCCTTGGCGTTATAAAATTAAGAAATAAGAAGAAAGAAGAAAGAATTAAGAATTAAGAATTAAGAAATAAGAAGAAAGAAGGGAACTATTAGCATTCTAATCTCTTATTTCTAATTTCTAATTTCTAATTTCTAATTTTTTAATGCTCGCTGTGCTCCCCACCGTGCGAGTGGGTTGCCATCGAGAAAAAGACCAGCGACAGGATAAAGAAGACAAAGGCCTGAATAAAACCGACAAATATTTCCAGACCAAAGAAAATATTGACCAGCAGCAGCGACACCAACGATGACATAATGATGAGTATCACCTCGCCGGCAAAGATGTTGCCAAACAACCGGAAAGCAAACGAGAGAATTTTGGCAAGCTCGCTGATTAGCTCGATCAGGCCCATAAACACATCAATCAATCCCAAGCCAAACCCTTTTTTGGCAAAAGAACCAAACTGAAAGAATTTTCCAAAGTAACCCAGGCCCAATTCCCAAACGCCAAACACCTGGGTCAAAAATACCGAAACCAGGGCCAGGCCAACGGTCAGGTTCAAATCGCTGCTGGGGGCACGGAACAGGGGTACAATTAGAGCCTGTTTGCCCTCGGCATGGGCTTCTTCTGCTGCGCCTTCGGCGTGGGCTTCCTCACCTTCGGCGGGGCCTTCTTCCCCGTGATGCAGGGGGGTCAAGGTGTCGGCGCTGCCTCTGATAAACATCACATCTTCAACCGGAATGCCGCCGTGATCGGTCGAGTGAACAATACCGAAGCTACCTAATAGGGGCGTCAACAAACCGAACCAGTTAGAAAAGAGCAGGTAGATAAATATAGTCGCCAAAATGGGAAAAAAGACGGGCGCCCACTTGCGCGGAGCAATATCGTTGACAAAATTACTGAGGGCTTCAATAACAATTTCAACCAGGTTTTGCAAACCGGTGGGCTTTTCCTTGAGGTTGCTACCGACAATAAAGGCAATAATCAGAATAACCGCCGACAAAATAAACGAGGTCAGCATAGCATTGGTAATCGGTCCTAAACCTATCGGTTCAGCCGCTACCTCAATGGCGGCACGCGGTACGGGCAGAAGAATATTACCGACAATAATAACAACCAACGCAATGACGACATAGACAATCACTTTCGACATACGCTTTAATCCTCTGCATCCAGGCATTAAGATCAGCAGTCAGCTCCGGCTGCTCAGAGAGTTCTAACCGCTGTCAAATTATCTATTTTTAACTACTTGTGTGGTTCTTTTACCGTGCGGTAAATGGTGTAGGTGGCAATTACCAGGCCCAAAACCATGAGTACCAACGTCAGCCAGGGTGTGGTCCCCAGTTTTTGATCCAACCAAATACCGCCAAAAAGTGAACTAAAAACTGAGCAGACTAAAATACTACTAATTTGAAGGGCCAGATGATACCCTTCGATAGCGCTCAAATACTTTTTCACTGGAATGGGATGGGTAAAATTTTATGGTTGGTCCCCCCACAGACGGGGACGATTATACCATACCCCGGTTGTACCGTCAAATCACTTGTGCATTATTTCTCAAGTCAGTCTAATCTATCCCAAAGGCAAAAGGCTTTAGCGACTTGATGCTATTTTCACAAGTGGGCCGGATATTACACTACTTCATTACTTTTGTCGAATCGTTGGGAGAAAATTAAGGGTTCTCTGGTTGGGTCAAACTGCGCCCGGCGCCAACTTCGCGGGTGGAGAGTCCCTCAACCATAAAAAAGAAGATGCCAGGAATAACCTCGGGGGCAAACTGGGTGAAATGAATAAGAATGCCGGCTGCGGCCACACTTTCTTGAAAGTTAGCCGCCACCGGCAGACCGGCATAAGTTAAATCCAGGGTTAATTTAATAGCCGCTTGAACCAAACCCACCCCGCCGGGGGCAGCCGGCACAGTTAAACCCAGGGCCATGGCCGGCAGCATCAGCAGCGGGGCTTGCCAGGGTACCGGCGAACCAAAATCAAAGGCCAACAGGGCAAACCAAAACGAAATCGGAATAAAAGTCCAGGTTAAAATGTTCCACAGGGTGACCATGGCCAATTGGGCCGGGTTTTTTAGCACCGCCAGGCCGCTGCTAAAACCATCCAACAAACCCAGCACTTTTTGGGCCAGGCCAGGCGGCAAAAATTTATGGATCAAAGCGTCGGCCCAGTGACGTTTAGCCATAAATACAATGAGTCCGACCATTACACCGATATAAAAAATAGCCCCCAAAACACCAATCAGTTGCAGCCGTTCGTTATGGACGCCTAAAACAATCACGGCCAACAAAACGAGCAAAACGGTCAAACCATCAAAGATACGCTCGACCACCAACGTGGCAAATACACCCGTTTTGGATAAACCGGTGGAACGCCCCAACACATAGGCCCGTAAAAACTCACCCGCCCGCGCCGGCAGCACTGTATTGCCGGTAATACCAATCAAAAGAGCGCGGCAGGCCGGCCAAAAAGCTACCTTCCCCATAGGCTTGAGCAGCCACTGCCAACGCACTGTCCGAAAATAGAGATGCAGCCAAACCATAGCCATCGAGAGTAACAGCATCCAGTAGTTGGCGCTGGCCACGGCCTGCCAAACTTCAGTCAAATTAATCTCGGCAAAAACAAAATCCAGAAAGAACAGGCTAATGCCCAGGTTCAGCGCCAAATTTTGCCAGCGCGACGGCAGTTGGTTGATAAGCCCCAGCGTCCCCAGCCCGCCAAACAAAATAATATAGGCCAAGTAAATCGGATGACCCAACTGCGAGTAACGATAACCAAAAAAAACAGCTATCCCCAAAATTATAAGATTTCGAATTACATGGGTATAGTTTTTTAGCCGCGCCATGGGGCAGACCACCTTTCTCGTAAAGAGATTCAGTGGATCCAAATTTCCCGTAGGGTGGCATCCCTATGCCGTCCGCTGACGCATAAGGATGCGCCAGCTACGGTGAAAAATTGGATCTACTGAGATTAGAGATTGGAGATTATTATTAGCCCGAATCTCTAATCTCCAATCTCTGTTCTATAAATAAATCAGGGAACTTATTTGAGCCTTGTGCCTGGGGTTTCTGGGTAAAACAAATCAGGCTACTGCCCAACGGTAAAGTGTGACCCTGCCGTAGCCAGAAGGCTTCCAGGCTTCGTACCCCCATCAGCAGCCGGTTCAGCCAGTGGGGTAAGGACTGGACATCCACATCCTCGGTGACGGGAAGCCAGCGGAGCAGAGTGCGAATGGCAATCACAAACGGCAGCAAAAGGGAGTTGGCGTATGAAAAAACACCTGTCTCAAAACCAACCTCGATGAGTTTGGTCTGAACAGCCGGCAGGGTATAACGCTGCCGGGCGTAATATATTTCATCATGAATACTCCACAGGCTGGGCAGGGCCGAGTCGGTTAGCAGCAGCCAACCGCCCGGTCGGAGCACTCGATAGGCTTCTTTGAGGGCCTGCTCATCATCGCTAATCCAACGGTGATATAATACATCAAACAACGTGACCAAATCAAAACTGTGATCGGCATAAGGTAGGGCCAGCCCGGAAGCCTGGGCCAGCCGGGGTAAACGCCGGCAGCGAGCCAGACTCAAAGCCAGCGGGCTTAGATCAATGCCGCTGCCTTGGCCCCAGCGGGCCAGGAAAACCAGATTCCCGCCGGTGCCGCAGCCTATGTCGAGGATACGCTGTCTGGAATTGGGGACAAACTGCTGCTCAATAAAAACTCGGGCCAACTGCCGGCGACCTACAAACCACCAGTGGGAGTCCTCAACCCGGTACATACGCTCATATTCAGGCCATTCCATCGAGCCTCAATTGACTGCTTCCTCGCGGGCTTGCTGCACGATCCCGGCAATGTACTCGATCTGCTGGGCAGTGAGCGACGAAGCTGAGGGCAGATAAAAACCGCGCTGGCAAAGCATCTCAGCCACAGGGTAACGCTGTCCTTTGAATGCTTCATAGTAGATGGGTTGGAGATGCATGGGGATAAAAAAGGTGCGGGTTTCAATGCCATGCCGGGCAAGATAAGCCCGCAATTGATCGCGAGTCATGCCAAATTCATCCTCGACCAGAATCGAGTACATCCAAAACACATTCTTGGCCCACTCGGCTTCGGGCGGGGTGACAATACCGGGAATTTCCTTGAGCAGTTGGCTGTACAGAGCAGCGTTGCGACGGCGGCTCTCGACAAAATCATTCATTTGCTCGGTTTGGGCCAGGCCCACCGCGGCTTGCATGTTGGTCATCCGGTAATTAAAGCCAACATATTTATGCCAAAAGTGGCGTTCGCTGGAAAAGGCGTGGTCGCGCAGATTTTGGGTCAGGCTGGCAAATTTGGCATCATTGGTGGTAATCATCCCCCCTTCGCCGGTGGTGATAATCTTATTGGCGTAAAAACTGAAGCCGGCCGCATGGCCTAATCCGCCGGCCCGGCGTCCTTTATATTCGGCCCCGTGCGCCTCGGCGGCATCTTCCATCACAAAAATCCCGTGTTTTTCGGCCAGTTCCATAAGTGGGTCCATATCAACCGGGTGGCCGTAGGTATGCACCGGGATGATCGCTTTGGTTTTGGAGGTAATTTTCCGGGCCAACTGTTCGACATCCATATTCCAGGTGCAAGGCTCGGAGTCAATTAAGATGGGCGTTGCCCCGGTATAAGTGACGGCGTTGATAGTGGCAATCATGGTAAAGGTGGGCAAGATTACCTCATCACCGGGTTCGAGGCCAAGCGCAGCCAGGCCCAGGTGCAAAGCGACAGTGCCATTGGCACAGGCTACTCCATATTGACAATGACATTCAGCCGCAAATTTTTCTTCAAAGGCCGGAATATACTTGCCCGCCGACGAAATCCAGTTCGACTCCAGGCAGTCTAGCACATACTCTTTCTCCTTACCGCCCAGGGTTGGCTCACACACCGGAATAATACGGCTGCTCAAATCGAGCTGTGAAACGGGGATACGTTTAATGGTAACGGCCAGTTCGGGGTCTTTACCGGGGACAACAGCGGCCAACTCCTGGCCTAAATCTCGAGGGGTGATGGTTGATGGCTGTAACATAATTTCTCCAAATTTTTCCCAAAATATCTCGCTCAATTATGTAAGATTATATCATCCTTGTAGAGTAGGGAACAAGGTACTTTAGGGCAGACCCGACCGGACGAAAGTAAGTTTTTTTCGGTACTTTTTGCCCCTGAGTTTTCCTTATTTAACGCCAGCGCCGTAAACCCCACCACAAACAGCCCAGAGCCAGGGCCGTGGTGAGAGCGGAAACCAGGCTAACGGTTATCAACCCTCCTGCCAGCCAGATAGAGCCTCCGGCCAGCGCGCCGATAACCCGGCCCAAACCCATAGTCGCCATAAACGAGGACATCATGGTGGCCCGAGCGCCGGGCAGCACTTCGGTGGCTAAAGAGATGGTGGTCACAATGGCAAACTCAAAGCTAAGGAAAACCACAAACAGGCCGGCCAGCGCCAGGGGCAGGGTGTGTCCGAACAGGGGTAATAATAAATAACTGAGGGTTGACAGGGTAAATCCGGCCATAATAGAGCGCTTCAATCCTAGCCGATCGGCAATGGAGGCCGTCAAACCTTCGCCGATCAGCTCGGCCAGGCCGATGACGCTGGAGGCTGCACCCAAGGCGACGACGCCCAGCGAAAAAGCATCTTCCAGCCACGCGCCGTAAACGACATATAAATTATCGTTAGCCAGGCCAATTAAAAAAGAAAATCCGAGTAATCCCAACGCGGCTCGATTGCCCCGTATCTCGGCCCAGGCCCGTCCAAAGCTGAGCGATACAGCCGTAGATGCCGCTGGACGGCCTTCGGCGGGAATAAAGATAGCCAGAGCTACCATCCCCAGCAAGGTCAGGCCACCCAAAACAAAAAAGGGGAATTGCCAGCCAACCCGGTCAATCAGCAGCCCTACCAGCGGCAGTCCCACCAGCGAACTGCCCGACCAGCCGAACTCGATGACACCCATCACCAGGCCCCGCCGCTGATAGGGGACAATTTTGCCCAGATAGGCTTGTAAAGCCGGGTCAAAAATACTTTTGCCCAAACCGGCCAGAAACAGGGCCAGCATGATGACCCCATAAAAAGGCAGAAAACCGGCCGCCAGCATGCCCAGGCTTAACATCCCCAACGAGGCCAGCATCATCAGCCGGTAGCCCCAACGGTCGCTTAACGGGCCAAACAAAGGGCTGAGCATGCCGGTCGCCAGATTAATGGCGATAAGCGAAGTAATCGCCGTCAGGGGAACATCCAGACCTCGGCTTAAGGCCGGGGCGAAAGGGTAAGGAAAACGTCGGGCTGTATTAAACAAGAAACGGTTGAACGTGGCTACGCCAATTTGCCAGGCCAGCCGGCGCGTTGAAGTGGGTCTGATAAGAGTGATAGGTTGTTCGGTCAAATGGGGTTCCTTTGTCGCAGTGACTTTTGCGGATTGTAGTCGGGCCAGAGGAAAAGGCAACTCATTCACCGGGAGATGAGACGCTTTGCGTGGAGATTCAGACGTAACTGCTCAACCATGTCATTTCGACCGCAGGGAGAAATCCCCGATACCTTACTTTCATGGGTTGCGTCCTGAAGATTTCTCGACCTTCGGTCTCGAAATGACATGAGCCTGTAAATCAGGGAGCATTTAAAACTTCGCGCACTTTTCGTTTCAAAGCGAGGGCCGTAAAGGGTTTTTGCAGAAACTCTATTTCAGCCTCCAGCACCCCCTGACTGGCAATAGCATTATCGGTGTAGCCCGACATGTAAAGCACTTTCAGGGTCGGATATATTTGTTGGAGGTGTTTAGCCAATTCGTGGCCATTGAGACCACCTGGCATGACCATATCGGTGAGCAGTAAATGGATTGGGGCAGGATGCTGCTGGTATATTTGAAGCGCTTCGCTGCCGTTAACAGCCTCTAAAACGGTATAACCCAATTCACTCAGAACACTGCTTATCAGTTGCCGAACTACCGCTTCATCTTCTACCACCAAAATGGTTTCGGAGGCCGCTAAGGTTTCGGGGTCAAGCGGAAGCAGTTCTTTTACCGGCTCAACAGCCTCTTTCAGCCGGGGTAAATAAACCCTGAAGATTGTGCCGTATCCGGGTTCACTATAAACCGCAATGTGGCCGCCGCTTTGTTTGATAATGCCATACACTGTGGCCAGGCCCAGGCCGGTTCCTTTGCCCTTCTCTTTGGTGGTAAAAAACGGCTCGAAGAGGTGAGGCAAAGTCTCCTTGCTCATGCCGATGCCGGTATCGCTGACGGCCAGCATGACGTAAAGACCGGGACTGACCTCTAAATATTGGCGGGCATAAAGTTCATCTAGCTCGACGTTGGCTGTTTCAATAATTAATGTGCCGCCGTTGGGCATAGCATCCCGTGCATTGATCGCCAGATTCATGAGCACCTGCTCCAACTGACCCGGATCAGCCTTCACCTGTCCCAATTCTGCGGCCGGTTTGGTCAGCAGCTCAATATCTTCGCCAATCAAACGGCGCAGCATTTTTTCCATATTGATGACGACTTCATTCAGGTTCAGTACTTCCAATTGGAGTATCTGCTTGCGGCTAAAAGCCAGGAGTTGGCGGGTTAGCCCGGCGGCGCGCTCCCCTGCCCGGTGAATCTCGCTCACGTAATGGCGCCGCTGTTCTTTATCCGCTGGTTCGCGCTGCAAAAGCAGTTCGCTATAGCCGGTAATGACCACCAGCATGTTATTGAAATCGTGAGCTACGCCGCCGGCCAGCCGGCCGACGGCCTCCATTTTTTGAACATGTAAGAATTGCTCTTCGAGGCGCTTATGTTCAGTAATATCAAACATTATCCCGTGGATATAACGAAGCTGCCCGGTTTCATCCCGCACCGGAACAGTTTGGTTGCGAAACCAGCGCATCTGGCCGGCCTGGCTCCACATCCGGTATTCGATATTCAACGGCTCGCCGGCCCGACTCACCCGCTCCACCTCGGCCTGCACCCGAGCTTTATCCTCCACGTGGAGCTGCTGCTGCCACAAATCAGGGTCAGCCAGCCATTCGGCCTGAGAGAAGCCCAGCAGCGACTCAATTTGCGGACTGATATAAATGGTCCGGTTCGTATCGCCGTAAGCCACAATATAACTGATAGCCGGAAGCTGCTCAACCAGGGTGCGATATCTGGCTTCGGCCTCGCGCAGGTCTTGTTCGACCCGCCGGCGCTCAGCCACTTCCCGTTCGAGTTCGTCGGCATGGTGCTGGATTTTTTCATACCGCCGCCCATTTTCATAGGCTACGGCCACCTGGGCGGCCACCGTGGCAATGATCCGCTCGTCTTCTTCACTAAATTCCGCCGCGCCGATTTTGTTGCCCAAATAGAGCCAGCCATAAAGTCGGGTGGCGGTGGCAATGGGCGCGCCCAGAAAAGAGTGAATTACCGGATGATGCCCTGCCCCCGATCCTGCCGCCAAACCGATGTTTTCCGGCTCACCATTAAGGTCACGCAGCCGGATGGTCCGCCCTTCGGTCAGTAATTGGGCAATCAGACCCCGATCAATTTTGGGAACGCTAAGATTGGCTGCTGCTTCGGCATCCAAACCACTGGTTAAAAAGTGACGTATGGTTTGTTTATCTTTTTCCAACACCCCAATCGCGGCATATTTGGCCCCAATGATAGTGCGCGAGGCGTGGCAGAACTTTTCGAGGATCCGGTGTGGGTCATGTTCTAGTACCAACTGTTGACCGAGTTTGATTAGCGCCGTTAAACGCTGGTTGATCGCCCGCAGTTCATTGGCCTTTTGTGACAACTTGTCGGTGAGCAATCGCAGATGCTCCCGGTCAAAGGCAGCCTCATCTGCCAACGCCGGCCTCATTGGGGCACTCCTCACAGCCGCAGACTCCCCCGGAGAGGGAATGAGTCCCAGGGCCTCGTCTACAACACGCAGCACTTCTTCCGGTTCGGAAGGTTTGAAAAGGATATGGGCTACACCGCACGCTTCAGCCAGTGTTTGCGCTTCGCGTTCAAGATAGTGGGCCGTGTAAAAAATAACTACCGTTTGAGCAACAGCCGGATCGGCGCGCAGTTGGCGCACAAATTCGTAGCCATCCATGGTCGGCATAAGAATATCGGCAATGATCAGATCGGGTTGTTCGGCGCGGACCAGGCTCAGCGCCTCGCTGCCATCAGCCGCTTCCACAAGATGGTGGCCGCTATATCCCAACAATGTTACCAAAAATTCACGATTAGCAGGGTGGTCGTCAACAATCAAGATGGTAGCCATACTTGCCTCATTGCAAAAAACGTTCTACCTGGGCGACTAAAGTTTCGGGGTCAATGGGTTTGGTAATATAACCATCGAATCCGGCGGCCAACGCTTTGTCTCGGTCGCCCACCATGGCCAGGGATGTCACCGCCACCAAAGGAATGGCGCGGTGGGCCGGGTTGCTTTTGAGCTGCCGGGCCAGCTCGTAGCCATCCATTTTAGGCATGTGAACATCCGCCAGGATTAAGTCTGGCAAGTCGCTTTGGATTACCTGCAAAGCTTCCTGGCCGTCGCGAGCAATCAGCGTGATATGGCCAAAAGCTTCCAGGAGATAGGTTATCAATTCCAGGTTGGTATCGTTATCCTCCACAATTAAAATTCGGGCCATAACCAACCTCCTATCAGTTCATCTGCTTGTCACCTCGCGCCTGCTCTGGAATCACCAACGTGAAGCGGCTGCCTTGACCATAGACACTGCTAAATTCGATCCGGCCGCCGAGCAAGCGCGCCAACTTTTGGCTGAGGTGGAGACCTAGCCCGGTCCCCTCGAAGCGACGCGTGGCCGATGAGTCTATCTGCGAAAACGCTTGAAACAACTTGTCTTGATCCTCCGGCTTGATGCCAATACCGCTATCTATAACCCTAACTTCAATCTGCCGCTGTCCATTGACCTGCTGCTGGATAAGTTCGAGGCGGACTTCGCCTTGCTCGGTAAATTTGAGGGCATTGTTGGCCAAGTTAAGCAGGATTTGGCTGAAGGCGCGGCGGTCGGTTAAAAGGACAAGCTCCTGGGAAGGGAACACCACCTCAAACTTCAAGCCCTTATTTTCAGCCAGGGCACGCATGGTGGCAGCAACTTCCTGCGCTATCTGCTGGCAAACCACCGGCTCAAATTTCATCTCTACTTTGCCCGACTCGATTTTAGCCAGATCAAGCAGATCATTAATGAGTGATAGCAGATGTCTGGCGCTGTTCTGAATGGTCCGCAGTTGCTTTTCCTGGTCGAGGGTCAGGGGACCGGGCAGTTTCATCAGCAAAGTGCCGGTAAAACCGATGATGGCGTTAAGCGGAGTGCGTAATTCGTGGCTCATGCTGGCCAGGAAATTATCTTTGGCCCGGTTGGCTTTTTCCAGCTCGATATTTTTCTCGCGTAGCGCCTGCTCAAACCGTTTCCGCTCGGTCACATCGCGGATGGCGCTGATGACCAGAATTTCTTGCGCGGTTTTGAGCGGACTGAGACTAATTTCAATCGGAAACTCACTCCCATCCCGGCGCAGACCGTATAGTTCCAGGCCCGCACCCATGGGCCGGACGCACAAATCGGCAAAATAGTTCAGCCGATGATGGGCATGATTGGCCCGAAAGCGTTCTGGGACCAGCATTTCAATGGTTTGTCCCAACAACTCCTCGCGAGTATAGCCAAATAAGCGCTCAGCCTGCGAGTTAACCAGAATAATCCGGCCCTCTGGTTTGACAATGACCAAAGCATCCGGCGCAGACTCCAGCAGCCCGCGAAAAAGAGCCTCAGCCCGCTTTTGTTCGCTAATATCACGGACAACGGCAATAATTCCCTCGGCCGTCGTCAAGGGGCTGAGCATAATATCTACCGGAAACTCGCTGCCATCCTTGCGCCGGGCAAACAACTCCAGGTCGGCCCCCATCGAACGCATGCGCGGCTCAGCCATATAGCGGATACGATGCGCCACATGCCGCTCCCTAAAACGCTCCGGCAGCAGCAGACCAAGCGATTGGTTCTGTAATTCGGCCTTGCTGTAGCCAAACATCGTTTCAGCTCGGGCGTTAACCCGGGTAATAATGCCTTCATTATTTACCACCACAATTGCGTCAGGAGCATATTCAAACAACCCATGCAGAATAGTTTCATTCTCGCGCAGGCTCACCTCGGGCTTTACACCCTCGTTAGATGGATATGGCAGCATAAGTTCCCCCCTTTTGCTGCGGAAATCACTCCGGTCCATCAGGACCAATGACTTCTCTTAAGTTTTTAAAAATATCGAATTACCGGTTCGGGATGAGAGGCTAAAGACGTGGTTAAAAATAGCGGCTTGTATGGTTTGAAAGAAATAACAACCCGCTGATTATACCACAAAAAAGAGAGGGCGTATACCCCTAGCGGCAAATCAACAGGGGTTGAGAGGTCTGGCGTAGAATCTGGTCAACCGAACTGCCCAGCACCACTTCCAGCATCGGATTGAGACCATACCCACCCATAATCATGAGATTAACGTGCTGAGCGGCTGCCGTTTGCAGAATAGTCTCGACCACCGGCCCGCTTTCACTTATAAAAGTGGCCGGGACATTTCGACTCTCCAGGTAAGCCTGGGCCTGAGCCAACGTTTCCGGCATAACCTCATTTTTCTCTGTGACCGACAGGACCACCAGCGGGATACGCCAGCGGCCGGCCAGATAGGCCGCCACAAACAGGGCTTCCTGGGCTTTGGGGCTGCCATCATAGGCCAGCATGGCTTGATCTAATTTACGGCTGGGATTGTCTGGGCTAATTGCTGCCCCGGCAAAGGTGGGCACCGCCAGCACCGGCCGGGCGCAGCGATGGATCAGGGTCCGAAAACCCGACCCCAGCCGGGCCATTATTTGCGCCGCCGGCGGATGGGTCAGGCTGACCGTGACCAGGTCGGCCCACCAGGCCCGCTCGCAAATCTTGCGGGCCACCGGCCCGGTTTCGAGCGCAAACTCAGCCGGCACACCGGCCTCCTCGCAGCGGCGGCGAAATTCAGCTTGCAGCGCCTCGGTCTGGGGCGTTTCCCGCAGCGCGTCCGTGGCGGTAACATGCAAACCAAAGATGCGCCCCTCCTCGCGCTGAGCCACCGTCAAGGCGTACTCCAAAGCCAGCCAGCCGCCGGCGTCGCCATCCAGGGCCACCAGAATATGGTTAAAGAGCCGTTCATCCCGGCGCGGCTCCACCGTTTCTCGCCGCCACTGGCCGGGGGCCGGGCCGGATTCCAGCGGGTCGGGCACCACTGCCTCCCACAACTGCCCACCGACGCGGGCCATCACCCGTTTGGGCCTTGAGCTGAACTGGCTGGCCAGATTGGAAAGGGCGGCTTCCGGCCTAACCTGCCAACCCAATTCTTGCTGTAGCGCTTCCCGGTGCTGCGACAACCACACGTACAGATCGGTTTCGGTGCGGCCCGGAAAATCATGCAAAATCCCCTGGGCGCGAATAACCTCGATTACCGGCAGATAAACTTGATCGTACCACTCGGCGGCGGCTTCTTTGAGCGATACGTCGCGCCCCTGCTGCCGGGCCATGTAATCTCGCTGCCCTTCGATCTGCTGATCCAACACCCGGTACTGGCCCGGCGCAGTCACGTTCAAATCCAGGCCGGGGCGCGTTTCATCCAATTTCGTCCGCTCCAAAAAGTCGGCATAGCGGGCTTTGATAATCAGGTCGTCAGGCCGGACATCCGGGGTCAGCGGCACTTTGGTATGCACCTCAGTCACATTGGCTTCGATGTGGGTTGCCCCTAACTGACGGGCCACCGAAACCCGGTGATTGCCATCCAGCACAAAATAGGCATCGCCTATCTGGTAAACATCAATCGGCGGCAGGCCGACCAGGCCCGTTGCGGCCAGTTGCACCCCGGCCCAACGGTGAGCATCGGTGGTGTGGCGGGGTAGAAAGTGGCGGGTAAAATCGGTGTAGCGGCCCACACTGCCGACAATCGCATCCAGCGGGATCTCTCGCACCCCCCGCGACGAACTGCCGGTCGCCTTCAGTTTGGCCCGAACATCGTCATACGAGAGCAGTTGGACCGATCTGCCGGTCAGATTGGCCATGATTTCTTCCAACGTCGCCCGGCTGCGCGCCCGGTAGAAATCCTGCAAGGCTGCGTTGATGCTAAGTTTATCTGGATCGGGTAACATTTTTATTCAAACCTTAAGCGCCATATAGTTTTGACATAATTAACGCCGCGGGTGAGATACCCCCACATATTGGTCGCTGTTTTGCTTTCGCCGGCTTCGCGGGGGACGCAGTGATAGGGTAGTTCGCGGATCGTATAACCGGCCTTTTTGGTCCGGTAGAGCAGGTCAATGCAGTACTCGCCGTAATCACCGGCTAGACTAATTTTATCAAAAATTTCTTTGCGGCCCAAAATAAAACCGCTGGTGTAATCCTTGATTCCCCAATCCAGCACCAGGCCGGCCCAGACGTTGATCAGCCGCGAAAAGGTGCGCCCCGTCCAGGAATGAGCCACATCCGCCCCACCCGGCACGTAGCGTGAGCCAACGGCCATGCCTGCCCCCTGGGCCAACGCTTCGGCCAGGCGCGGCCATTCTTCCGGGGGCATGCTCAAATCACAGTCCATCCAACCGACCCACTGCCCCCGCGCCTCGCGGATACCCCGGCTGATGGCGCTGGTCAGCCCTTTTTCACTGGTTCGATGGATCAGCCGCACCCGGCTATCGGCGGCAGCTTTGGCCGCTACCAACTGCCACGTCCCATCCGGTGAGTTATCGTCCACCACTACCACCTCGACCCCGCCGGGGGTGTCGCCCAGCGCGGCCAGGGTACGCTCGATTAAAGATTCAATGTTTCCAGACTCATTGTAGGTGGGCAAGATAATAGAAATTTGAGGTGTCGGCTGGTTCATGTCTCTCTCTTAAATGTATCCAACATTAGTTGCTCAACCATACGCACATCGGGAATACCGATAAAGCCAATCTTACGAGTATAAGAGGTGCTCCCTCGCCCCCGGACCAATTCGCTGGCAAAGATCAGGTCGCCTCGGCCATTGGACCGCTCAACAGGCTCGATATCGCCGATATCTTTGTCACTATATGAGCTAACCAACAAAGTTTTGCCATTCACGATGATCATAGCCCGTTGATCGGTTAGGGCATACATTGTCTTGAACGCCTGACGATAGGCCCAATAGGGCACACTCATCAACCCCAGCCCAACTAATAGAAAAGGCAAGCTGAACAAGGGCGCAAGTAAGGTTATCATCCACTCGGTTTGGGTTGCCTCCGGTAGAGGGGTGTTCAAAACCTCCAGCGAAGGCATGATGGCTGAACTCAGCCACAGTACGGCAAAACCGATAAAGACCAGGCCAAACACAACCATAACCACATTTCCGCCCTGTCGGGCGAGACGTTTAGGCTCCGGCCGCCCCGACCAAAGCAGCTTTTCCCCAGGCCGCAGCTCGATTTGGATCAGGTTTATCCCTTCAACGCCCATGGGGTACTCATCGTAAAACTTTATTCTCTGGAGATTCTTCGCTCTCCATCGGGGGAGTCGCTTTGGTGGTTACTCATCATCTAAATCTTCCAAGAGATCACCCAACTCCCGTTCCCAGACATCATCCAGGGGGATAAACGGCGTTTCGACAAAATCAGCCGTCAGTTCGGCCAGGTAATCGCGGATGTTGTGCTGGGGCAGCCGCCGCTCCAGGGTATCGAGCTTTTCACTCATCACCGACAGCAGTTCATCGCTGCGCCGGGCCAGGTCCGACAGATCGAGGCCCAGGCCGGTCATGTGGTTGAAGCGGCGCATCAAATCGTACCAGGCTTTGAAATCATTTTCGACCACCATGCCCTGCAAGTTAGGCGAAAGCTGCGAGAAATCATAGGCCGGCACAAAGGCATACCAGACAATATATTCCAGGCCGCGCTGCTCGGCCTGATCGGCCAGGTATGACCCAATGCTGACCCCACCTTCGTAATTGGCAAAGCGGAGCGCATAGTCGGCCAGTTCCGCTTTGAGCCGGGGCAGACTAAAAACAGTCGAGATTTGGCGCTCCTTATCATACGGCACAGCCCCATAAACGCCACCTACGGTCACAACCCGCTTCACCCCCAGGGTCTCCACCAGATCAAAAAAAGTTTCAGCATAACGCTCGACATTCAAGTGGGGTTCATCGCCCAGAAAGATGAACAAGCCCTTGCGCTCGTTACCGGCGTAAAAGAGGTCGTTCTTTTTGGCCTTTAACGACTGGCGATAACCATCCACCAGATTTATCTCCGGGCGCAAAAAGTGGTGAGCGCCAGGCAGTTGAAACAAATAGAATCCGTGCGGTTTGAGCTGCCCAATTTTCTTAGCGCCGATGTGCTCGATCAGATATTGGGGCAAATTCGACGAAGTTGCCCCGGCGTCGGCCCACTGCCGCCAACCGACCAACATATACTTTTCCTCCGCTTTTGGTTCTTCCCACAATTCGATCAACTCTTCCATAACATTATCCTCCTCTGCCAACCTTCCCTACGAACTTGTCTATAAGCCTACAGTGACATAAAATCCAACCAGTTATGATGAAAGCAATTCCTGACGTATCACGTATCACGTATCACGTATCACGTATCACGTTTTATCTGGCCCACCGTCTCGACGGCGGTTTAATTCTGGCGGCGCTGCTGCCGCTCTTTATCATCCAAAGCCTGCTCCAACCGGGCTTGCCCACCCTGGCCGATCTGCCAATCCATCTCTACCGCACTCTGGAGTACGGTCAAGCCTGGGGACCAGGCGTTATCGTTCCGCGTTGGGCGCCTAACCTGGCCTATGGTTACGGCTATCCATTGTTTATATTTGCGCCGCCGCTGCCCTATTGGCTGGGGCTGCTCTTTGCTGCCCTCGGTTTTTCACTCGAAACCGCATTCAAGCTTTTGATTATCCTCACAATTTTACTTTATGCAATTGGCATGTACTTGCTTGGGCGCGATCTGTGGGGCCGGATTGAAGCCGGACTGGTGGCTGCCACCGCCTATGCCTTCGCCCCGTTCGCCCTACGGGAAGCGCTGTTGTATGGTGGTAATGTGCCACAGTATCTGGCGATTGGCCTCTTTCCCTGGACGCTGTGGGCCATCCTCCGCGCCGCCCGGTCTCGCGCCTGGGGCTGGGGCGTAGTCGCCGCCTGTTTTTACGCTGCGATTCTCCTGAGCCACCTCTTCCACGCCCTGATTTTCACCCCCGTTGTGGGGCTGTTCGGGCTTATTTTGTGGAATCAGGGGTCAGGAGTCAGGGGTCAGAAGCCAGTAGCCAGTAGTCAGAAGTCAGTAGTCAGTAGTCAGAAAATAGGCTTTGATTTCAAGAAGCTATTATTCGCCATTCGCCATTCGCCATTCACCATTCGCCATTCACAATTTCCTCTTCCTTCTCCCCAGGCGCTCGCCGCCATCCCGCTGGGTCTGCTGCTGGCTGCTTTTTTCTGGCTGCCTGCTTTCACCGAGCGAGTTTTCACCCGCGCCCAGTCCGACATCTACCTGGAGAAAAGCCCCTTTTTTGTGCGCTATCCCCACTGGTCCGAGATGTTTGCCTGGGTCGCCCCCCTCGATGCCCGCGCCGCCAACCCTTATGTCCCTCTCAGCCTGGGTCTCGTCACCATCATTCTGGCCGCTCTTGGTTTTTTGGCCGGGGTCAGAGGTCAGGGGTCAGGGGTCAGGGGTCAGGGGCCAGGGGCCGGAGGTCAGCAAACTTCCAACCTCTATCTTCCATCTTCTATCCTCCATCTTCTATCTTCCATCTTCTTCGCCGCTGTTGCGCTGACCGCCATATTCCTCGCCCTGCCCATCTCCCGGCCGGTTTGGGAAATCATCACCATTTTACAGGTGGCCGAATTTCCCTGGCGGATGCTGGGCCTGGCTAATCTAGGGCTGGCCGTTTTGGCCGGCGGGGCGACTCTCTGGTTGCCCACTAAACTCCGTTGGCCCTTGACGGCAACGTGTCTCTTACTTCAAATCGGGGCGGTTGCGCCTTTGCTCTACCCGGTGACCGGTTTTAGCCGCTATGAACCTGTCACCATCGCCCAACAGGTTGACTATGAACGCCGGTCGCAGTCCATCGGCACCACCACCCTGGGCGAGTATTTGCCCCAGTCGGTTCACCGGCCGCCGACCACCTCGCCCATGATTGATAGCTTTCTGGCCAACCAATACCCGGAGCGGCTAGACCGCGCCAGTCTGCCCGCCGGCGCTGCCGCCACCCTGGTCGAGCAAAGCGCCGTGACCCACCGCTATACCCTCGACAGCCCCGCCGATTTTACCCTCCGCTTCTGGCAGTTTGATTATCCCGGCTGGCAGGCCCACCTCGACGGCGCGCCGGTCCTCATCCGGCCGGAAGCGGAAACCGGGCTAATTTTGATGGATATTCCCGCCGGCCACCACACCCTGATCCTCCGCTTTGGCGAAACGCCGGGACGGCTCTTCGCCCTGTTTCTCACCGGGCTGACGCTGCTGGGCCTGCTCGGCGCAGCCGTGATAAAAGCCACCGGCCATCAACCCATGATCAAGGGAGACCTCCCCACACAGTCCTCCCCTGCTCCCCTGCTCCCCTGCCTCCTCTTCATCGTCGCCGCCGCGCTCTGGCTCAAGCCGCTGCTCCGGCCTGTCTTCACGCTCGACTCGCCGCCGGGACAGGCGCTTCCGGCCCAACATCAAACCCGGGTCAACTTCGCCGGGGGTATTCAATTGATTGGGTATGATTTGGATAAACAGGCAGTCCGGGCCGGAGAGCGGGTAGAGGTAGTCCTTTACTGGCAAACCGACGCCGCCCCGCTCAAGAACAATCTCCAGCCATTTGTCCATCTCGACCGGCTGGATAGCCTGACCACTGTAGCCGGCGCGACCAATTACACCCCCGGCGATCCCACCACTGAAACCGTCATGCCCACCTTTCATTGGGACAATACCCGTTATGTGCGCGACGAGCACGAGGTGATAGTGCCGCCGGACACCTTGCCCATCGCCTACGCCGTGCGGGTCGGCCTGATTGACCCCGACCGCGATGGCCGCCTGGTCCGCCTGGCCGGTCAACAAGAAGATACCGCCCTTCTGACCACAATCAATGTGCTGCCCGCCCAGGAGCCGCCTCCCCTGGCCGAAACGGTACAAGCCTCTTTCCAGGTCGGCGACGCCCCTATCAATTTGATTGGCTTTGAACTTGCCTCAGTTACGCGTGCGCAACTCGATTTCAAGCTGGCCTGGCAAACCAACCAAACTCCCAGCACAGATTACACCGTGTTTGCCCAACTGCTTGATTTGGAGAATAAGCTGGTTGCCAGCTTCGACCGCCCGCCCCTGGACGGCGATTACCCCACCTCGACTTGGTGGCCGGGCCAGATCATCATTGACCCCCGCACCATACCTTTACGGGGTACACCCCCCGGCGAGTACCGCCTCATCGTTGGCCTGTATGACCCGGCCACCCAACAGCGCCTGCTCACTACCTCCGGCGCTGATTTTGTCGAACTGACCCGTGTAACCATTGGTGACAGGTAATGAGGCGCTGGCTCAACCCGGATTACGGCTTGCTGTTGGCTTTGCTTTTGCCGCTGTTTGCCATCATACCCCTGCTCACCCACGCCGGCCTGCCCAACACCGCCGATGGCCCGGCCCACCTGATGCGCCAGGTCGAGCTGAACCAGGCCTGGCAAGAAGGTAATTTCTATCCCCGCTGGGGGCGAGATTTGGCTTTTGGTCATGGCATGCCCATTTTCAGCTACGCCCCCCCTGCCCTGTACCAACTGACCCAACTTTTCCACCTGTCCGGCCTGCCCCTCGACGCCGCCATGAAAGCGGTTCTGGTTTTTGATTTTCTGCTTTACAGCCTGGGCATGTTCCTGTTCGCCCGGCGCTTATTTGGACCCTACCCAGCCCTCGTCGCCGCAGCCCTCTACGTTTACGCCCCCTATCGCTTACGCGAAAGCTACATCCAGGGCAACTACGGCCAATTTACCGGCCTGGCCTTCTATCCACTTATCCTGTGGGCTTTTCACGGCCTGATTACCACCCGACGGCCCGGCTACCTGGTCGCCGCTGCCGTAACCCTGGCCGGACTGTTATTTAGCCACAATATCAGCTTCATGCTCTTCGCGCCCATGTTCGGCGCATACTTGCTGTTTCTGCTCATTTTGACCCCTGGAGATGAGGCGAGGACGCGGGGAGGCGAGGACACGAGGAGGCGAGGACACGAAGAGACGAGGACGCGAAGAGACGAAGAAACGAAGAAACATACCACGCACCAGCGCAAAGCCTCCCCGTGGGACGCACCACGCACCACGCTTCACATCTCCCGCCTCACTCTTCCCCTCGCCGCGCTCCTCCTCGGACTAGGGTTAGCGGCCATCTTCTGGCTGCCTGCCTTTGGCGAGCGACATGAAATTCAACTGGCCGGGATCACCCGCGGCTTTTTCGATTTCCGCGAAAATTTTATTTCTCTGAGCGAGTTCTTTGCCCCGCCCTTCCCGCTCGATTTGGCCGCCATCAACCCCGAATTTCCTCTCAGCCTCGGTCTGCCCCAAATTATCGGCGCCGGGATTGGGCTGGTTTGTTTACTACTGGTCAGCCTGTTCTCCTTAAAAAAGCAAGCCAGTCAACCCAAAAATCAACCGGAAGACAACCGATCCCCTTACTCCTTACCCCCTACTCCCTACTCCTTACTCCATGCTCTTTTCTTTGCCTTTTTCCTCTTCCTCTACACCTTTCTGGCCTTGCCGCAATCCCAACCTCTTTGGGAAGCCATCCCGCTGCTGGAGCTGGCCGAGTTCCCCTGGCGCATGCTCGGTCCGGCCATTTTCTGCGCCAGCCTAATAGCCGCATTTGGATTTACGATTTACGATTTACGATTTACGATTTATAAATCCCCTGGCTCACAGCCCCATACAGCCAAACCCAACTCTAATTTCTTATTTCTTTTTTCTAATTTCCATCTTCCATCTTCTATCTTCTATCCTCCATCTTCTATCCTCTATCTTCTTGCCATCTTCCTCACCATCGCCCTCAACGCCTATTACCTCTACCCCTCTCAATTCATCGTTTGGGGCACGCCCGGTCCCGCCGATGCTTTTGCCTACGAAGTGACTTCCGGCGCGATTGGCACCACCAGCACCGGCGAGTTTTTGCCGCGCCACGCCCACCAGCACCCCCAGCCCGACGCTCTCTGGCCCGATTACGCCGCCGGACGCCCACCCCAAAAGATTGATCCGGCTACCCTTCCGCCCGGTGCAACCGTCGAAACCATCGCCCGGCGGGCCGAATCAGATACCTTCCGGATCAACACCCCCCAGGATTTTATCGCTACGGTGCGCACGCTCTACTGGCCCGGCTGGCAGGTCTACCTCAACGGCCAGCCCATCCCTTTTACCGTCACCGACCCCACCGGCCTGATCCAATTCCCCCTTCCTGCCGGCGACCACACCCTGACCCTCCAATTGGAGTCCACCCCGCTGCGTACCACCGGCCAATGGCTGACCCTCCTCTCCGCCGCAACTTTAATTATTATTAGTGCCTTTGGCCTCAAACGAACCAGCAAAGCCGTGCCTCAGCCAAGCCCAATCTCCAATCTCCACGCAAGGCGTCCAATCTCCGCCCATTTTTTCGCCCTCACCACCGCCTTGCTCGTCATCGGCTACCTGCTCTCGCGCCCATTGGCCCCTCTCTTCACCCTACAATCAAACCCCGACCATCCCCAGCCGGCTGAGCAGGCATTGCAGGCAAATTTTGGGACAGGCCAAACGCCGCTGCTGCGATTGGTTGGCGCAGATAATCTCCCACGAACGGTTCAAATCAGCCCCGGCAGCGAGGCTGAACTAACCACCACATTATACTGGCGCGCCCTGCAAGAACTCGATACCAACTACGCCGTTTTCCTACACCTCGACACGCCCGGCGGCCAAACCCTAGCCACCGCCGACGAGCGCCACCCCGAAAACATCCCCACCCGCAACTGGCCCCCCGGCCTGTACCTGCGGAATCCGCTCCATTTGCAAATTCCGCCCGGCCTGCCGCCGATCCGTTATGAACTCAACACCGGGCTGTATGATCCTCAAACCCAGCAACGGCTGACCCTCCTGCCCGGAGAAGCAACGACCTACCGCCTCGGCTTCATCTGGCTGACGCCGCCCCAGCCGGCCCTGCCCCCGACGCCCCTGGCTCACTTTGGGCCGGATATTACCCTCTGGCAGGGTGATTTTTCGGCCGACCCGCCAACGCTGACTCTCTCCTGGCAAACCGATCGGGCGCTACAACAAGATGATACTATTTTTGTCCACCTGCTCGATGCACAAGGCCAGCTCTTAACCCAGGCCGACGGCGCGCCTTACGAGGGTTTGTATCCCTTAAGCCACTGGCTGCCCGGCCAGATTATCACCGATGCCCGCCCTTTACCTGACACGGCTGGCCTTGCTTCCATTGCCGTCGGCATTTACAGTCCCATCACCGGCCAACGTCTCCCCGCCGCCGACGCCGCCGGCCAACCCTTACCCGACAACCGTTTGCTTATCCCGGTGAAACCATGAGCCGGTTTATCGGGGGTCGGGGGTTGGGGGTCGGGGGTCGGTCTGTATATATCTTTGCTATTTACAGCCTGCTCACCCTTTTATTAACTCACCCCCTTCTGTTCAACCTGACCACCGCCGTCCCCAATGATATCGGCGACCCGCTGCTCAATACCTGGATTCTGGCCTGGGACAGCCATGCCCTGCTGACCGACCCGCTGAATCTATTCAACGCCAACATCTTTTACCCTTTACCCAACACCCTGGCCTACTCGGAACACCTGTTGAGTACGGCTCTGCTGGCAATACCGCTTCAACTCATCACCGCCGAACCTATCGCCGCCTATAACCTCAGCTTGCTGGCCGCCTTTCCCCTGGCTGCTTTTGGCATGTATCTGCTTATTTTACGCTGGACCCACTGTCGCAGCGCCGCTTTTATCGCCGGTTTGATCTTTGCCTTTGCTCCGTACCGCTTCGCCGCCATTGCCCATTTGCAACTGCTCACCTTTCAATGGCTGCCGCTGACGTTGTTGAGTCTCGATTTATATTTGAAAAAGGGGTCAGGGGTTAGGGGCCAGGGGTCAGTTTTGAACCAACCCCCAACCCCCAACCCCCAACCCCTGCTCATCTTTCTACTCCTGCAACTGTTAGCTTCCTGGTATCTGGCCCTTTACACCCTCCTCACCCTCGGCCTTTATCTACTGGCCGCCTTCTTCACTCGACGCCTTTCACGCCCCGCTTTTCTACGACTTATTTTCTTATTTCTTATTTCTATTTTCTTAACCCTCCCCTTTGCCTGGCCCTACTTTTCTCTGCTCGATGATCTGCGCGCTGCCCGTCCGCTCTCCCTGGCGCTCTCTCTGGCCGCCGCACCCACCGACTTTGCCGCCGCCGCACCCTTCAATCGCATCTTCGGCCCGCTGACCGGAGCAATGCGCACCCGTCCCGGCTTCACCGAGGAAAACACCCTGTTCATTGGCTTTGTAGCGCCACTCCTGACCCTGATAGCAATCGTAGCTCTCATCTCGCGTCCTGCGTCTTACGTTTGGGCTACACCCCACACCTCACGCACCACGCACCACGCACCAGCGCGGAGCCTCCCCGTGGGACGCACCACGTTTCACCCTCTCCCCTTCATTCACAATGCACAATTTACAATTCACAATTTGCTTCCCCTCCTCGCCCTCCTGCTACTTTCCCTCGCTCTCACCTTCCCCACCCCTTACGCTGCTCTGGCCCAACTTATTCCTGCTACTACCATCATTCGCGTCCCTCCCCGCTGGATCATCCCTGCCCTGTTCGCCCTGGCTGCCTTGGCCGGAATAGGCTATGCCTGTGTCGCGTATCAAGTGTCAAGTGTCGCGTGTCAAGTGTCAAGTGTCACGCACCACGTCTCACGCCTCACGCCTCACGCCTCACGCCTCGTCTTCTTCCTCACCTGCGCTCTTCTCCTGATCGAAGCTTTCTCCGTACCTCTGCCCCTGGCTTCTGTAGAGAATCGAGCCAGCTTGAACCCCGCTTATCACTGGCTGGCCGAACAGCGCGGGGATTTGGCTCTGATTGAACTGCCGCTGCACAGCGCCCCCGCCCCCGAATATCCCGAAGTCAAGCGGCTTTACGCCAGCACTCTCGGCTGGTGGAGCCTGGTCAACGGTTACTCCGGCTACACCCCTCCTCGCCAGCCCATCCTAGCCCAATCCCTGGCCGGTTTTCCCGATCCCACTGCCATCACTGCCCTCCAAAACCTAACCTTCCAACCCTTCGACTTCGCTCGGGACAAGCATTCCAACCTTCCAACCTTCCAACCTTCCAACCTTCCCCTCTTCCTCCTCGTCCACCCCGGCGAAGCCCCTTTCGACCGCAGCCGCTGGGAAACGGTTGACCGCTGGCACGCCGAACGTAACCCTGCGCTTTGGCCGGTCGGCGCCTTTGCCGGCGATTACCTTTATCAAGTCCAACCACCCGCCCCCACCCGCTTTACCACCCCACCCGTCGCCACCTTTGGGCAGGATCAAACCATCCGCCTGCTTGCTTATAATCTATCAATTCCCGGTTCAGAACATTCGTCTCTTACTTCCGCCTCACGCCTCACGCCTCACGCTTCACGCTTCACCCTCTACTGGCAGTCCACCACCTCCCCCTCCACCAACTACACGCTTTTCATTCACCTCCGTGCCGCCGACGGCTTTGTTCGCAGCCAGGCCGACGGCCCCCCCGTGAGTGGCCATTACCCCACCTCCGCCTGGCAGCCGGACGAAATTATCCAGGATATTCACCCCCTGCTCGAAACCGATCTGGCCCAGGCCGACCATTTGGCCGTCGGCTTGTACAATCCGGCCACCGGCCAGCGCCTCCCCGCTTTTGACGCCGCCGGCCAACGTTTGGCCGACGACGCCCTGTTGATTTCTCTGGACCTGAAATGACCTTTGACGCTGCTGGCCGGTGTGATATACTTGTTCCTGGATACTTAGGCGGTTCCAAGATTTAAATTAACCAAAACGTGTTGCGTCTCGTGTGTTCCGTCTGCTTTACGTCACGCAAGACACAACACGCAACACCAATATTGAGCATTTATTTTCTTGGAGTTGCCTTACTCTAACCCTAAAGACGAGGATTTTGACCTATGCCTATCGAACGTCCCGATCTAAGCCAGGTAGACCCGGCCGTACAAGTCTATATCGCAGCCCTGGAAGCCGAACTGGAACGTCTCTCAAACCGCCAGCGTGCCGACGCACGGGTGGAGGAAGCTTTAGCCGCGCCGCTCGAACCGAGCGAGCCGCCCACCACCTTGAACCTGATTACGGTCAGCGCCAGCGGCCAGGCCAAGCGCACTCCTCGCCACCTCTACCTGCGCCAGCGCCGGGGCGGCATGGGCATTTTCGATTTGGAGACGCCGGAAAGCGACCCGCCGGCCTTTCTGACCATCGCCGACGAAAGCCAGCACCTTTTGCTGATTACCAATCACGCCCGCGCCTTCCGCCTGCCGGTTAACCAACTGCCTGAGTCGGCGGTGCGCAGCCGAGGCCAATCGCTGATCGAGCGGCTGCCCTTCCGCCCCAGCGAGCGGTTAGCCGTCGTTTTACCCGGCCAGCCCAGCGGTTACATGGCCCTCGTCACCAAGCGCGGCCACGTGCGCCGCATGCGCTACCATTTCCTGGGCGACAACCTGCGCCCCGGCACGCTCCTGTTCGAGCCGCAAGAGTTGGGCGCGCCCGCCGCCGCCTGCTGGACTCGCGGCGAGGAAGAGCTATTCATTGCCACCCGCCAGGGCAAAGCCATCCGTTTTGCCGAGCAGCGCGTCCCCCACAGCGGCTGCCTGGGTATTCGCCTGGATCGGGATGATACCGTTGTCGCTGTTGCGCCGGTACTTGAAGAGAGCAGCGTTTTTCTGCTCAGCGCCGACGGCAAAGGCTCGCTGCGGCAGATGGCCGGCTTCGCTGCCAACAAAGCGCCCGGCGCGGGTGGCAAGGTGGCCTTAAAAACCGATCACCTCGTGGGGGCCGTCACCACCGCTGATGGCGATGATCTTTTTGTTATCTCAAAGTTGGGGAAAATTATCCGCTTTCAAGCCGTCGAAGTGCCGGCCAAAGAAGGCGTGGTCCAGGGGGTCAACTGTATGGCCCTCCGCGCCGACGAGACGACGGCGCTGGCCGTAGGCCGGATGGGTTAGGCCGGCTGTAGGATTGTAAATATAATGAACTGAGGCTACTATGAAGTGGAAACTTATCATGGCCGGACGTAATCCACTGCTCCTGGCGAGCGTGCTGGGGCTGTCTCTCCTGGCCTGCAACTTGACAGATTGGACCATCTCGACGCTCCCCCCCACCGCCGCCCCGACGGCTGCCCCTGTTCCCCCGGCTACCCCATCGCCAACGCCGCTGACCGTAGTGAAGGCAAGCGAAATTGTAACTAACGGCGTGGTCCTGATTGACGCCGCCGGCCTCGACTTTGCCGAGCGGCGTATCATTGAGGTGTACCAACGGGTTGCGCCGTCGGTAGTTAATATTACTACTCAAGTGCTGCAACGCAGCTTCTTTTTTGAGGTCATCCCGGCTGAAGGGGCCGGCTCCGGCTTTGTGCTGGACGGTGAAGGGCACATTCTGACCAACTACCACGTCATCGAGGGGGCGCAGAGCATCGAGGTTAATTTTAGCGATGATACGGTGCTGCCGGCCAGGGTTATCGGGGCCGACCCGCGCAACGATGTAGCTGTGCTGCAAGTGGAAAATGCGCCGCCGGGACTGCTTGTGCCCGTGGAGTTGGGCCAGTCAGGCATCTTGCAGGTAGGCCAGCGGGCCATCGTCATCGGCAACCCCTTTGGCCAGTTTGGCCGCACCTTAACTACCGGAGTGGTCAGCGCCCTGGACCGGACCTTACAAAGCCAGGACGGGCGGCAAATGAGCGGTATCATCCAGACTGACGCGGCCATCAACCGGGGCAACTCCGGCGGGCCGCTGCTCGACAGCGCCGGGCGAGTCATCGGCATCAATACGGCTATTTTTAGCCCCAGCGGGACCAGCAGCGGCGTCGGCTTTGCCATCCCGGTAGATACGGTGCGCCGGCTGCTGCCCGATTTGCTAGAGTTGGGCCGCTATCGCCATCCCTGGCTGGGCGTTCGTTACGCTTACCCGCTCTCGCCCCAACTGGCTCAAGCCCTGGAATTGCCGGTCGAGCAGGGGCTGCTGCTAGTCGAATTGATTCCGGGAAGTCCGCTCGCCGCCGCCGGGGTGCGCGGAGCGCAGCAGGAAGTGATCCTGGGCAACCGGCGGCTGTATATCGGCGGGGATGTTTTGACCGCGCTGGACGAGCAACCCATCACCAGCCTGGAAAACCTGGAAATCATGCTCGAAACCCGTTATCAAGTGGGCGACAACGTCACCGTAACTCTGGTGCGCGAGGGTCAAGAACAAACTGTGAGCATAACCCTAACCGAAGAGCCAACCCAATAAATTTACGATTTTAGATTTCCCATAGGGCTATTATACTGTCCGCAGGCACAAACTGAGCTTTTTGCCAGTGTAGAAAAACGCAGTTTGTATCCGTGCAAAGTATAGTTTGTGGATTTACGATGAGAGAACGAACAATCGTAAATCGTAAATCCAAAATGATTTAGCTCAAGGGCTGGCCGATACCGCCAAAGGTGCAGTTTGCGCCCGGTTCAGGGTAATACGGCCCTTTTTGATATTGGCGCACAAATTGGGCCAGGCGGGGGTCACTGGCGTTATCCAGGCGCAGTTGGACGCGCCATGCGGTAGCCACAATGGGGTCTTGCAGATCGGGCTTGGGGGTCAGCAGTACCCACCGTTCCTGGCTGCCGGCCTGCTCCTCTCGAACCAGCGCCCGCAGTGTTTCTACCTGGTCGGCCGGCAGGTCGGGTTGGTAGGCAATCCAGACCGCGCCATGTTCCAGTGAGTGGATAGCGTTTTCGGTCCGCACCGGCTGGTCATAAATCCCGCAGTTTTGCCATTCCGGGTTGTGCAGCCCGCCCACAGGAACATCCGTGGTATAAGGCAAATCCCCATCGCGGTGGCCCCGGCCAGGATCGGGAAAGATTAGCACCCCGTCAATATCACCCTGCACGACGCCAGCGGTTTGATTCCCGAGATAAAACAAGCCAATCACGACCAAGACGGCTAAAGCAATACCGCCGGCCAGCCAAACCCAGCTTGGTATTTTGGTTTGACTCGATATGGCTGCGGCGCGACTACGTTTGAAGTTGGGAACAGCGCTTTGTTTTTTGGTCATTAATCTCCTCCAAAAAATATAAACTTGGATTGTAAAGAGAGCGCTCTGCTTGTCAAATTGATAAGATTAGGGGATAGCCTCGTTGTGTGGTATTATCAGCCCGTTTTTAGACACAGGTCGTTTGGTGAAACATGATGAATTGTCTTGAAATTCCTCACACATCACGCATCACGTTTCAAAAGTAGCTACTCGATTGGGAAAGGAATAATCTCATGAAAAATCAAAACTTTGCTACCCGCGCCGTCCACGCCGGCGAGCGCGCCTCCGAAAGAACGTATACCCCGGTTGCCAGCCCCATTCATCCTTCGGTGGGTTACGTATATGAAAGTATGGATGAACTCGACGCCATTTTTGCCACCACCCAGCCGGGCTATGTTTACCCACGCTATGGCAGTCCAACGGTGGCCGCCTTTGAAGCGGCCATGGCCAATTTGGAAGGCGGCGAGGCGGCCTATGCCTTTGCCTCTGGTATGGCAGCCATACATGCCGCCCTCCTGGCCGCCGGAGTCCGGGCCGGAAGCACGGTAGTTGCCGCTATGGATGTGTACGGGGCCACCTATACGCTGCTCAATCGCCTCTTCACCGAGCTGGGCGCAACGGTGCGCTTTGTAGATGGGGCCAATCTAACCGCTGTTGAGGCGGCCCTGGCCGAATTGAAACCGGTGGCCCTGGTGGTCGAAATCATCTCCAACCCACTGCTCAAGGTAGCCAATGTGCCAACCTTATCCGGTCTGACCCGGCGCTACGGCGCCCAGTTCTTGCTCGATAATACCTTCGCCACGCCCTATCTCTTTACGCCATTAAACTACGGGGTTGATTTTGTCATTCACAGCGCCACCAAATACATCGGCGGGCACGGCGATGTCATGGCCGGGGTAGTTGTCACCTCTGCTGCCAACCGGCGCAAGTTGTATGATTTAACGCTGATCACCGGGGGAAATTTGGGGCCATTTGAAGCCTGGCTGGCCCTGCGCGGTCTGAAAACCCTGCCGCTGCGGGTGCAGAAACAGTTTGACAATGCCGCTCGCCTGGCCGCCTGGCTGGCCGAACAGCCACAGATCAGCCGGGTCAATCACCCCAGCCTGGTGAATCATCCCCAACATGAATTGGCCCGTGAGCTTTTCGAGGGACGCGGTTTTGGTGGAGTGCTGTCGTTTGAAATTGCCGGGGCTGATAAAGAATCGGTTTTCCGTTTTATGGAACGGCTCAAGTTGTGCCTGCCGGCGACTACCCTGGGCGACATCTACACCCTGGTGCTGCATCCGGCCACTTCCTCTCACCGTGCCCTGACTCCGGAGGCGCGCGCCCAAATTGGCATCAGCGATGGCTTGATTCGTCTCTCGGCGGGCATTGAGGAGGTGGACGACATTATCGCGGATTTGGCGCAGGCGTTGCCGAAATCCTAATCCACATACCGCCGTAAGATGGAGTCCACGCTGCCGCCATACCCTTCGCCAAAGAGGTTGAGATGGTTGAGCAGATGATAGAGATTGTAGAGGTCTTTGCGTTCCTCGTAGCCGGGTTCTAGCGGCCAGGCAGCCTTATAAGCCGCGTAGAAGTCGCCCGGAAAGCCGCCGAAGAGTTCGGTAAAGGCCAAATCGGCTTCGCGGTGGCCATAGTAAACGGCGGGGTCAATCAGGGCGGGTTGGCCGGAAGCGGTAGTCAGCCAATTGCCGCCCCACAAATCACCATGGAGGAGGGACGCGGCGGGTTGAGGCGGCAGCCAGCCGGCCAGGCGCTTCAGCAGCGACTCCAGACGGCGGGCGCGGGAGGCCGGTAAAAACCCGTTTCGACCGGCCAACGCCATTTGAAAACCCAACCGCTGCTCCCGAAAAAAGTCAACCCAGTTATCCATCTGGCGGTTGGGCTGCGGGTTCGCCCCGATAAAATTATCATGATCCAGGCCAAAAACAGCACCGAGGACGTGATGCTGCGCGGCCAGGCCCGTCCCTAGAGCAGCAGCGCTGGCCGCCGATTTTGAGCCGGGTTCAAGCCATTCCAGGACGATAAAGGCCGGGCAAAAGGCGGTTGCCTCGGCCTGGGCCAATATCGCCGGCACGCGCAGCGCCCCCGCCGAGTGCAGCAGTTCCAACCCGCCCCGCTCGGCGGTAAACAGGCCGGGCAGCAACCCGGAACGCCATTTGACCACAACCTGTGTTCCGCTCGCCAGTTGCAGCCGCGCCGCCTGGCTAATATCGCCGCCCCCCACCGGGGTTGCTGCTGCCACCGGCCCCAATTGAGATGTTATCGTTGAAATAAGCGCGTCTGGGAGAATCATCGCTGTAATAGGAGAACTGAAAGATTTTGAAAGATAAGTCCCCTCACAGTTCCCGTAATTCCTAAATTCCCCGTTCCTGGCGGATATGGGCTAACAAACCCTGACATCCAGCTTGAACCAATTGGTAAACTTCCTCAAAGTTGCCGGTGTAATAGGGATCAGGCACATCCAGGCTGCTGCCGCTATGCCGGCCGTTGGCAAAGCTGAGCAGCAAGCTCAAGCGGCCCTCTAACGAACCTTTGGGCATTATGCGCTGGATATCCGAAGCATTGTAGCGGTCCATCACAATAATGTAATCAGCCTGGGTCAAATCGGTTCGTGTTACCTGGCGAGAGATACTGTCGCAAGGAATATCGTGTTCGGCCAAAACGCGCCGGGTACCCCTGTGGGCCGGCTCACCCACGTGATAAGCATCCGTTCCCACCGAGTCAATCTCAAATTGGCCGGCCAATCCGGCACGAGCCACCAAATCTTTAAACACCGCCTCGGCCATCGGCGAACGGCAGATATTGCCCATACAAACAAACAAAACTTTAATCATGAACTTCTCCTACACTGAAAGCTGCTTGATAATTGCTTCTGCCACTGCTTGCGTTCCCATTTTGGCAGAGCCATCGGGCTTCAAAATGATGGTTTTTTGGCGGAAAGCCTGCTCAATCGCCTGTTCAAGCTTTGCCGCCGAGTCGCGCCGGCCCAAATAGTTCAGCATCAACCCGCCGGCCAAAATAGCAGCCAGGGGATTCGCTTGACCGGTACCGGCCAGGCGCGGCGCTGAACCATGAATCGGCTCAAAATAGGCATAATGGTCGCCAATATTGGCCCCGGCACACACCCCAATCCCACCGACAGTCGCCCCTCCTAAATCGCTCAGGATGTCGCCAAAGAGGTTTTCGGTGACAAGCACATCAAAGTGATCGGGTTCCAACACCAAAGCCTGAGCTGCCGCGTCAACATACATCGTCTCCGCCTCAACATCGGGATAATTTTGGGCGATTTCTTTAAAAATTTGGCGAAAGAAGGCAAATGAGCGTAACACATTACTTTTGTCCACACAGGTTACCCGTTTTTGGTGATTGCGCCGCCGCGCCTCCTCAAAGGCATAGCGGACAATTCGCTCTGTGCCAAGCCGGGTAATCATCAAAGTATCGGTAGCAGCCTGGCCAGAGGTAGCCACAACACCATTCCCCCGGCTGGCGTAAAGCCCTTCCGTGTTTTCGCGGACCATCACCCAGTCAATTTCGCCCGGCTGACGATTAGCCAGGGCCGATGGCACATTAGGATAAAGTTTAATGGGCCGCAAATTGACATATAAATCCAATCCGCTGCGTAAACGTCCGCCCAGCACCCCCGCTTCGGTCCCATCAGGCAGGCGCACCTCCGGCAAACCTGTTGGCCCTTTAAAGATAGCGTCAGCCTGGCGGCAGCCGACCAGGTTTTCGGCGGGCAGCGCGTTTCCGTACTTTTGGTAGGCTTCCGCGCCCGCTTCATAGGATATAAAATTAAGGGCAAAATTATCAACACTTGCCACCTGCTGTAATACGGCGCAGGCTGCGGAAATAATCTCCGGGCCAATCCCATCACCGGGAATAACGGCAATGGTGTAAACTGTCTTCTCCTGGTTCACCGAGTCTCCTCCGTAAATGCGACCGCCGACCACCGAAATTATGCCGGCCCTGCGACCTTGCTACTCTTTCATCATCTGTGGCGTGTCGTAAGTTTGTGAACACTCTTCCAAAAATATACTAAGGAACTGTTCAAGAATAACTTTTCGGTTTACGAGATAGAGATTCGTTCATCTCTACATTGAATAGCAGATAGTTATGGAAAGAGCCGTCCCCTTTCATTATTTTTACACTGCCTTTCCTAAAAATGCAAAGCAGCAAAAAATAAAGAACCGGCTTACAAGCCGGTTCTTTATTTTTATAGCCTTCCAGACGCCCGATCTGGTCGGTATTCAGGTTGAAAAGAGAAGACAAATTGAGATAGGTTATAGAAGGGTAAGGATAACAAGTTCTGATTGATTAATGATGACGTAGGTGAAGTTAGTTTTTGGGTGAGCGTCCATTGGAAAGTTTACCGAGCCAGTTGGGAGTGAGATTTTTTTCGGAATTATCAACCTGTAACCGTAATTCCTCTACAATTACAGTCCCTAACAGGAGAGCCATCGTCAGGATGATGATAGCCAGTTCGGTCATGGGGGGTCTCCTTAATCACTCCATACTGATATATTTCAAGGATATAATAAAACTCCCTGGTTGAACAGTCCCAAAAGTCATTTATCTATCACCCGATAGTCACTTGTTTATAAGCTGGGGATTATTGAAAAGTAAGACAAATTTTTGCCCGATCGGGCAAGACAAATTTGCCCAAAAGTCACTAAAGCTGCCTTCCTTAAGGCATAAGCTTACTATGTTTTATTAAGCTTTTGTTGCCCGGCTTAGCCACTAGTGCTATACTAAAATCAGGTATGCTAAAGAAACGTGTAAGTTTGGCGCTGGCCGGAGTTTTCATCGTCGTCGGGGTGGGACTTTTCGGTCTGTCGGCTTGTTATCCTAAAGAAGAAACTGTCCGGTTCAGTTACGCTTTTGCCTCTGATCGGAGTGGGTCGGGTGACATTTTTGCGCTGGATCAAACCGGGCAAATTGTCAACCTAACTCCACATCCCAGCGCCGATTGGGACCCGGCTTGGTCGCTGGATGGGCGCATATTGGCTTTCACCAGCCAACGGTCCGGCGACAGCGAGATTTGGCTGCTACCTGTCCCTACTTCGGAGGAAACAGCCACACCGCGTAATTTGACCAATAGCCCAGCCTGGGAGTACAGCCCAAGCTGGTCGCCCGGCGGTCAGAGTGTTGCTTTTGTTTCAGAGCGTGACGGTGATGCGGAAATTTTTGTGCAGCATCTCGAAGGTGATACCGCCATTCAACTTACTTTTAACAATGAAATGGATCGCCTGCCCGCCTGGTCCCCGGACGGCAAATATATCGCCTTTGCCGCCGTGCGGAACGGGGTGGAGAAAATTTACCGGGTTCGGCCCGATGGAACGGATGAGCAGGTGATTACTCCCGGCCCGTTGAAAGGCACATCCCCGGCCTGGTCGCCCGACAGCCAACGCCTGGCCTTTATTGGCTGGGATGAAGAGGATATGCCGGGTATTTATGTCATCGGCCCGGAAGTGGATACCGTTCAACTGCTTTATCCGCAGGCTGGCTCTTCTCGTAATGGGGCTTGGCTAGGGTCGCTTCACTGGTCGGCTGATGGTGAGTGGCTTACCTTTACCTCGTGGCAAGCGGGCAACCATGAACTCTACGCGCTCAAGGCTGAAGGGGGGCAGTCCACCCGGCTGACCATCCATGAGGCCTGGGATGATTTCCTGGCGATTAATCCCAGAGCCATCTTTTCCCCGCCTGCCGCTGAACAGGTTGTTCAAGCGGCCCCGGCTCTGAAACTGCCGGTTAACCCAAATTTTGCCGCGGGTGTCAACCTGGCCGATTTGGGCCTAGCCTACCTAATCAACGATATGGGCTTTGATTGGGCCAAGGGCTACGTTAATTGGGGCACGGTTGAACCAGAGCCGGGCGACTTTCAATGGGTTGACCCGGATAATATTGTCAAAGCTTACGGCGACCAACAGCTAAAAATTTTGCTTCGGGTGCATGGCGTCCCAGCCTGGGCGCGTCCTGCCGACAGCGCCCTTAGTCACCCTCCTACGGATATAAACGACTTTGCAAATTTTATGACTGCCCTGGCGGAACGCTATAAAGGCCGGGTGGCCGCTTATGAAATTTGGAATGAGCCTAATCTAGATTACGAATGGGGCTATCAGCCCCCGGACCCGGCCGTCTACACCGAGATGCTTAAAACCGCCTACACCGCCATCAAAAACACCGACCCCGAAGCCCTGGTAATTAGTGGCGGGCTGGCGACCACCGGTGAAGGTTCGGCAACGGTTTATGGTGACTTGAAGTTTTTACAGGGTATGTATGATGCCGGAGCTAAAGGCTATTTCGACGCGCTGGGCAGCCACCCTTACGCCTATGGACGGGCGCCAGATGAAACCGACCCGTGGGGTCTTTCATTAGCGCGAGTGGTGGACCAGCATCAGGTGATGCAGGCAAACGCTGATGGCAACACCCCCATTTGGATTACCGAAGTCGGTTGGGTACTGCAAAATAGTTGGGATTTGGATGAGCACGAAGCCATCGGCGTTACGCCGGAGCAGCAGGCCAAGTATCTGAGCCGAGCCTATACTAAAACCCAACAGGAATGGCCTTTTGTGCAGGCGCTCTTTTTGTTCAACCTTGATTTTAGCACCGTGCCCTGGTATCCCGCCGCCGAACCCATGCGCTGGTACGCCATTCTTAATCCCGATCGGACGCCTCGCCCAGCCTATACTGAGCTCCGCCAGATGATGCGCGAGCGGTGATGATGGAGGATGGAAGATAGAAGATAGAAATTAGAAGATGGAAGATAGAAAATGGTAACTATCTTCTACTCACAACGCTCTATCTTCTGTTCTCTAGCTACAGTTCTCTATCCTCTATCTACAATCCTCTATCTTCAACACTACTTTACTAATGCTATGAGAATTGTTATTAAAGTTGGAACAAATGTACTTCGCGCCGGGACGGAACGCATCCACCGCCCCCGGCTCATTGACCTGGCTCGCCAGATTGCCCACCTCATTCAAGAAAAACACGAACCTATCCTGGTCTCTTCTGGGGCTATCTTTGCCGGACGGGAACTATTGGGCGTGGACAAACCGGCCCAGCGCAAAGATATTCCCCATAAGCAGATGTTGGCGGCGGTAGGCCAGGGTCGGCTGTTGGCGTTGTACCAGCAAATCTTTGAAATGTATAATCTGGTTGTCGCCCAGGCCCTTTTGACTCGGGCCGATTTAGCTCATCGCACCCGCTATCTCAACGCCCGCAATACGCTCCTGCTGTTACTCCAGCGCAAAGTTGTTCCCATTATCAATGAAAATGATGTGGTAGCCGTAGATGAAATTAAATTTGGCGACAACGACAAACTATCGGCGTTGGTCGCCAACTTGGTTGACGCGGATTTACTCATCATTCTGACCGACCAGTTGGGCCTCTTTACGGCCGACCCACGCCGCGACGCCAGGGCCGAGTTGATTCAACAAGTAGTAGCCATTGATGAAAAGGTGCGGGCGATTGCCGGTGGCAGCAGCACCTCCGTTGGCACCGGTGGCATGATTACCAAAATCGAAGCGGCCGAACTGGCAACTCGTTCAGGTACCGAAGTGGTAATTGCGCCCGGCAATGAGCATGACAGTATCCTGCGTATTGTAAGCGGCGAGGCCCTGGGGACGCGCTTTCCAACCCAAATGAGCCAGATTGAAAGCCGCAAACGCTGGATTCTAGCCGAAGCAGCGCAGGGGTCCATTAAAATTGACGAGGGGGCCGCCACAGCCCTGACTCAAGCGGGCAAGAGTTTGCTGGCGGTGGGCGTCACCGAAATCAGCGGCAATTTTGAACGCGGGGCCACCATTCGCGTGTTGAATGGACACGACCAGGAAATTGCCCGAGGCATTGCCAATTACAGCGCCGCCAATCTGCGCGCCATTTGCGGCAAACAATCTCATCAAATTGCCGATATCCTGGGCTATGAGTATGGTCCCACGGCTATTCATCGAGATAATTTGGTGCTGGTCTAAGTGCAATACATTTCAAATAACGTAGTTTAGCCCCTTGTGGGCGGGCACAAGGCCCTATGCTACGGCTTATTTGAAAAGTATTGGGTCTAAGTGATTTATCATGCCTGAACCAATCCCAACCTCATCTGTTAATTCCGCAGCTACCGATGGACCAGAGAACGTTTGGACCCACCGGGGCTATCGGATGAGGGCCGGTGAATTTAATACGGCCATGGTCCATTTTTACCGGGGCGAGCTGCAGCGTTCCAACACCTGGCGCTTACGGCTTGACAGCACCACCAATTGGGCGGTGATTACTACGGGCGCGGTACTGACTTTTGCTTTTGGTTCGGTTGGCAATTCGCACGTAGTCATCTTGATTAGCTTTTTGCTGGTCTGGCTCTTTTTGGTCATCGAATCGCGCCGTTATCGCTATTACGAGCTGTGGACGCTGCGGGTCCGTTTGCTGGAAACTGACTTTTTCGCTGCCATGCTGACCCCGCCGTTTGCCCCCCACCCCGAATGGGCCACGCGCCTGGCCGACACTTTGCTAACGCCCGAATTTCCCATCACTCAGCTTGAGGCGTTGGGCCGGCGGTTACGGCGGAATTACATCTGGATTTATCTCATTTTGGGGCTGGCCTGGGTGGTCAAATTGATGCTGCATCCCACCCCGGTTGATACCCTGGAGCGATTTTTTAATCGGGCTAGTATTGGTTTTATCGGTGGTCACGTGGTAGCAACCGGGGTAGCCTGTTTTTTTCTTGGCATTTTTCTTGTGGCCATTCTCACCGCTGGTTTACGGGCGGCTGCCGGGGAAGTGCTGCCCCAATCCGAAGTGCTGGCGATGTCCAATGGCCTGCTCCAAAATCTAGCCAGCGCCGCCAGCCACGTTTTGCCAGAGGATTTACCCTTTCTATCCCGGCAGAAACACCTGGCAATTATCATTACCTCCAAACCCGAAGAGGTTAGCCAGCAGTTGCTCTCTTTCCTCAACCGGGGCGTCACCGCACTGGACGGCAAAGGCATGTATACCGGCCAGGCCCGAACCGTGCTGCTGTGCGCCATAGCCCCCGCCGAAATTGCCCATTTGAAGGCCTTGGTTTATCGAGTGGATGAGCACGCTTTTGTGGTGGTCAATCCCACCGAAGAAATCTGGGGCAGCGGTTTTAGCAATTTGGAGCCGCCCTGGAAGCGGCCTCTGCAGTCACGGAAAAAGAGCCAGTCTCAAACCTCGCCCTCCTAAAACACGGCATGTATTATTTTTGTGCCCCCTTACACAGCCTCTCACAAGAGACCTCCGCCGGTAACTACTCAGCCATGTCATTTCTAGCCATGTTAGGAGCGAGAAATCTAAAGACAACGGTCTCAAAGATTTCTCGGCTTTCAGCCTCGAAATGACATGCGAGGTGAGTAGTTACGACTTTCCCAGACTAAAGTCTGGACTCCTGCGTAAGATGAGTTTATAATTTACGGCGATTGAACTTACCAGCCGATAGTTGAGCGGGTTAAACAAACGATGCTGCAATCGTCAAGGGTGCATACCTTGCCTACACCATCGCAAGCGACTGCTTTGATTGGGCGGGCCGAAGAGGTGGCCGAGATTATCGGTCTGCTGACTGATCCTGCTTGCCGGTTATTGACCCTGGTCGGGCCAGGTGGCATTGGCAAAACTCGCCTGGCTATTCAGGCTGCCTTCGAAGCCAAGGCTGGCTTTGCCGCCGGCGCTTGCCTGGTCAACCTCCAGACGGTGGATGCAGTGACTTTTCTACCGATGACCATCGCCGATGCTCTCGGTGTTGCTCTGCGTGGTTCTGAAGATGCTGACCTACAACTGCTCACTTATCTCAATGACAAACAGTTATTATTGCTGCTGGACAATTTTGAACAACTCATTGGTCAGGGCGGAACGGCTTTGTTGTCGAGTATTATGGAGATTTGCCCCTCGGTCAAACTGCTGGTCACCTCACGGGAGGTGTTAAACTTGCAAGAAGAGTGGCTTTACCAGGTGCAAGGGCTTTCTTTTCCACCCCTGGCCCAAACTTCCCTGCCGGAAGCAGACGACCCCAAACCATACAGCGCCATCCAGTTATTTGTGGACCGTGCCCTGCGGGTGCGTCGCGACTTCTCGCTGGAGGATGAGTACAACGAGGTGGTCCGTATCTGCCAACTGGTCAAAGGTCTGCCCTTGGCCCTGGAATTGGCCGCCTCGTGGGTAAAAACCCTGAGCTGCCAGGTGATTGCCACCGAAATTCAGCGCAACCTCGATTTCTTAACCACCCAATTACGCAATGTGCCCGACCGGCAGCGCAGTATCCGGGCTGTTTTCGACTACTCCTGGCAGCTTCTGAGTGAAGAAGAGCAGGGGGTGTTCCGGCGCTTGTCTGTTTTTCGGGGCGGCTTTGACCGAGTTGGGGCCGAGCGGGTGGCCGGCGCCTCGCTGGCCATGCTGTCGGCGTTGGTGGACAAATCTTTGCTAAGCTGGGAAGCCGAGGGGCGTTATCAAATCCACGAACTGCTGCGCCAGTATGCCGCCGAGCAACTGGCCCGCTCCAGCGATATTGGCTACGCTTATGAGCGGCACAGCGCCTATTATACCGATTTTCTCCAGCAGCGGACTGAAGATGTCCAGGGCCGCGGCCAGCGTGAGGCGATAAGAGAGATTTCGGCTGATTTGGAAAATATTCGGGCCGCTTGGGAGTGGGCGGTGCAGACGGCCAATGTCGAGTCACTGTATAAATCCATTTACCCCTTGCAATTCTATTTCGATGCTCAAGGCCGCTATCTGGAAAGCCTGTCAGCTTTTGAACAGGCGCTCCAGGCCCTAGACAGGCAGTCTGTCAGCCGGCCGGTTGCCTTAACCCTGGCCCACCTCCTGGTTTACCTGGGCTGGTCGTATATTCGGCTGGGCCATCTTGACCAGGCTCAGACCGCTTTTGCCAGAAGCCGCCAAATTTATACCAATGTGGCCGCCACACCCCCACCCGGTTTTAGCACCGATCCGTTGTTGGGCTTGGGCCTTCTGGCCCATATCTGGGGCGATTATGCTCAAGCCAGCCAACTGGGGGAAACAG
This sequence comes from Anaerolineae bacterium, assembly GCA_023151115.1. The sequence goes on along the minus strand of JAKLJP010000008.1, from coordinate 139,734 downwards.
CTCGCCGGATGCATGAGGATCGAGCAGACCGGCAAAACCTGCAGATTGCTTTGTATGTGCTCACGAACGCGGCCCTGGCTCAAGGTGAGTATGAAGCCGCGCGACGCTATGCTGAACAAGCCTACAGGTTAAGCCAAGAAACGGAAAATCGCTGGTTTATGGGCTATATTCTCAACGATCTGGGCCGGGTGGCTCTAAATTTGGGGGATTATGACCAGGCCAAACAGCACTTCCAGGCCAGTTATCAGATCAAACAAGAATTTAACGATCCCGAAGGCATTGCCCTGGCGCTTAATCACCTAGGGCGAGTGGCTTTGCTGCAACAGGATTACCAGGGCGCAGACAAGCTGTACCGGCAAAGTTTGGCCCTTTATCGAGACATTAGCGACCAGGGCGGCCTGGCGACCACTCTCAACGGCCTGGGGGCAGCGACCTGCGGCTTGGGCCAATACCCGGCGGCGCAGCACTATTTTCGGGAAGCGCTGCAAATTACCAGCGGGATGCAATTTGTCCCGTTGACCTTAACAATCCTGACCGGCATTGCCGAGATGCTCAACCAGACGGGTCAAACAGGGCACTGCATCGAACTGTTGGCTTTGGTGGCGGCCCACCCGGCCGGTGACTTTGAAACCAAAGCCAGGGTGCAACAACTTCTGGCTCGTTGCCAGGCCGACCTGCCCCCAGCCGAATTCACTCCCATTGGCCAACAGGACGCCTCCGCCGAGCTTGCTGTTGTTGTCTCCCAGATTTTGACTCTCTTGAACGTTCCCCTACAAATAGAGACACCAGAAAGTGGAGGAATAGAAGAGAAAAGTCTCTCCCCCGCCCCCTTGCCCCTCCGCATCTCTGCCCTGCTGGATCCGCTCACACCCCGCGAACTCGAAGTGCTGCGCCTCATCGCCGAGGGCATGACCAACCAACAAATTGCCGAGCAGTTGATTATTTCGGTGGGCACGGCCAAATTTTACACCAGCCAGATTTACAGCAAACTCCACGTCAGCAGCCGAACTCAGGCCATTGCCCGCGCCAGAGAACTTGATTTGTTGGTTTAGCCCTCCCTTAGTTTTCCAAACCCAACCCTCAAACCTATATTTTGGCAGGTCACTGTTATCGTTGAATGGCTTATAATGAGCCTATCAATTAAGTCACAGACAAACTTTTAGTTTTGAGGAGTAAACCTGATGAGTACCAATGGCTTTAATCAACAAATTGCCGATGCTTTTACCGAAAAAATGGTGGATGTGCTCAACTACGGCTCACTGGCGCTGATGACCAGCATTGGCCACCGCACCGGCCTGTTTGATACGATGGCAACCCTGCCCCCGGCCACCATTGAGCAGATTGCCGCCGCCGCCGATTTGCATGAGCGGTATGTTCGCGAATGGCTGGGGGCAATGGTGGTCGGGCGCATCATCGAACACGACCCGGCAACAAACACCTATCGCCTGCCCACCGAACATGCCGCTGCGTTGACCCGCGCTGCTGCGCCCAATAATATTGCCGCCTTTACCCAATACATTGGGCTGCTCGGTTCGGTTGAGGATGGTATTGTTGATTCGTTTCGTAATGGCGGCGGCGTGCCCTATGCGGCCTTCCCCCGCTTTCAAGAGGTCATGGCCGAAGACAGCGGCCAGTCGGTGCTGCCGGCACTGCTGGGCCACATTTTACCGCTGGTTCCCGGTTTAATTGAAAAGCTCGAACAGGGGATTGAGGTGCTTGATGTGGGCTGCGGGCGTGGTCTGGCCCTGCTGCTGATGGCCCAAACCTTCCCCAAGAGCCGCTTTACCGGCTATGATTTCTCGGAGAACGGCATTGCCGCCGCTCGAGTTGACGCCCAGCAGAAAGGTTTAACCAACCTGCGTTTTGCGGTGCAAGATGCGGCTACCCTGGCCGAGACGGAGCGGTACGACCTGATTACCACCTTTGACGCTATTCATGACCAGGCCAAACCTGCGGTTGTCTTACGCAATATCCACCGCGCTTTGAAAACGGACGGCGTTTATCTGATGCAGGATATTGCCGGGTCGAGTCACCTTCATAACAATCTCGACCATCCCATCGGGCCTTTTCTCTATACTGTCTCCACGATGCACTGCATGACCGTCTCGCTGGCCTACAACGGTGAGGGATTGGGCGCGATGTGGGGCCGGGAGAAAGCGCTGGAGATGCTGGCCGAAGCCGGCTTTACCCAGGTAGAAGTGAAAGAACTGGCCCACGACATTCAGAATCACTACTACATCAATCGCAAAGGCTAATTTTTGGATGTAAACTTCAAGCCCATTAAAATTAGGGGTGCAAAAGCTAAGCTTTTGCACCCCTAAAAATCATCAAAATTCTATAATAACAAAACGCTCTGCAATGAACGCGATCAACTTTCGCCCCGGGACTGTGGCTGATTCCTACCCCATTTTTATTGTTTTCGAGGAGACCCTGGCTGATCTCATCCAGCGATTTGGCTCAGCCGGGCCAACCAGTTGGCAAGACCCGGCCGCCCTGGAGCAAATGTGGCAAGAGCGCCGCTCAATGTACGAACACCTGGCCCGGACTGCCGCCCACTTTTGGGTGGCCGAACGGGCCGGTCAGATTGTGGGTTTTGCCCGTTCCATCAGGCGCGACGATGTTCTGGAGTTGACCGAATTTTTTGTCCGGCCCGGCGAGCAGGCCGTCGGGGTAGGCCGGGAACTGCTGGCCCGCGCTTTTCCCACCGATGGGGCCAAACGGCGAATTATCATCGCTTCGCTCGACTTGCGCGCGCAAGCCCGTTATCTCAAAGCCGGCGTCTATCCTCATTTCCCGGTATACTATTTCGGGCGCACCCCCGAAATTACGACTATCCCCACCAACCTGACCATTGAACCAATAACCGTTTCACCCAAATACCTGGAAATCCTGGCAGTTTTAGATCAAACTCTGCTCAACTACCGCCGCGACGCTGATCACACTTGGCTGCTGTCCGACCGGCAGGGTTTTCTTTATTATCGAGACGGCCAGCCGGTTGGCTATGGCTATGTTGGCTCCAGAAGTGGACCGTTTGCGTTGTTACACCCCCATGATTTTCCGGCCGTTTTGGCCCACGCCGAAAACCTGGTCGTCGCTGCTGGGCGTCCCCACTTTGGCCTGGAAGTGCCCATGATTAATCGAACCGCTGTAGCATATCTGCTGGCTCGCAATTTTCAGATGGACGCTTTCATGGCTGTGTTGATGAACGATGTCTCTTTTGGCCGGTTTGAGCATTACATTTTCACCAGCCCCCCGTTCTTTTTGTAGAAATAGTAAATAAAAAACCGCCGGTAAGAATACCGACGGCTCTCATTAGCCTCCACCCTATGTCCCAACCCGGTCACCCGGTCGGGATTGATTCTACGCTTTGGCCGGTCCACATGAGCCTCCCGAGACTCGAACTCGGAACCCACTGATTAAGAGTCAGCGGACTTGGCTCACGGTCAGAAGTTGACCGTTGTACCGCAAATACCACATTCTGCCAACAGAGTCTAATCTGTTGGCTTTTTTTTGTTTTGCCGCAACCGTTTTGAGAGGCTGTGCTCACGGTAAGCCCTGGCCCGGTCGGGGTCACGCCCGCGCAAGTAGCGCATGGTGGTCTGGATCGAAGCGTGTCCCAACTGCTTCTGAACCTTATCGAGTGAAATACCTTCGTCGAGCGCGTCCAGAGCTGAGGAGTGGCGCAGGGCGTGAAATCTGCGGCGAGGAATGCCGGCCTGATCACAGCGGCGCTGCAAGACATCATATAAAGCATCAGGGTTCATGGGGCTGCCGCGCGGGTTACGTCCCCCCAGCGAGACAAAGAGCTGCTGCACCCCAGGTTGCTCCGGCCGCACCTCCAACCAGGCTTTCAGGTCGAGGTAAACCTGGTCGTCATAGTAGATGGTTCGCAATTTTTTGCCTTTGCTGGTCCAGGCGAGGATGATCGCCTCGTAATTGTCCAGGTTGCGCCGTTCCAGCGTCAGCCGGGCGATCTCGCCTTCTCTGGCCCCGGTGATGTAAGCCAGGCGTAGGATGGCCAGGTCACGAATAGCATACAGGTCGCCGGTAGCGGCCTCGGTTTCCAGGTACTCAAACAGCCGGTCCAGGTCGTCATCGGGGAACGATACCGGGGGTAAATCTTCCGGCTCCGGGTCCAGCTCCAGGGCCACGATCTGGTGAACGGGGTTATTGGCCGGGGTGATCTCGCCGGATTTTTCCAGGAAGTTTAGAAAGGCCCGCAGGTGAATCCAATAAGTATTAATGGTGGTCTGACAGCAGCCGGAGGCGTCCAGCGCATCCAGCCAGGACAGTACCCCCCGGCGGGTAGGCGGCCAGTGATTGGGACCGACATGAGCGGCATATAGGTTCAAAATGCTGCGATAGTTGCTGTAGGTCTTGGGCCGCCACTTGCGGCGCTTGGCCTGTAAAAAGTCGGTTATCTGCGATTTCAGGTTCTTTTGCCGAACCTGACGCGCCTCTGGCCTGCCAGAGAAGATTTGAAGCGCAGGTTTGGAAATCATTCAAGTCTCTGAATATAAAAAGCGGTCGAGACCGACCGCTTCTCGCCCCTTGTGGGCCATAGGAGTTGACGGGGCAGGCTGCCAACCGTTCCGTCGCCTCCTATTTTACCATAGGAGCAAATTTTGTGAAAAATAGGACTTATGGGGGATGTCAACGATGACCCCTGAACCATCATTTTGGGCCGCATGCCTGAAGGAGATTGAAAGAAAAGTAACTCAACAAACCTATAGCGCCTGGTTCAGGCAAACCAGCGCCCGTCTGGAAGATGGAATCGTGGTCATCTACACGCCCAGCGCTTACGGTCTGGATTGGCTGGAAAACCGGATGCGGCCCATCATCCGCCAGGCCATCGAGCATATCTGCGGGCAGGACCTGGAGTTTTGCTTCCGGCTCCAGGAAGAAAGCGGCTACCAGGCCGAATTGGTGCTGATCGCCGAGCACCGGGACGAGTACAACGAGATCGCCCAACCCAGCCGCCAGCATTATACCAGTTGGTACTTTCACCGGGCCTGGATGCCCCTCCTGGGGCCGGTCGCCTTCGCCCTGATCTGGGAGGCGCGGACCCGCTGCTACTGGAACAAGAAAGAAGGAGTCAAGCGGGACACCTTCGAGGCTACTTATGACGAACTGGCTGCCGCTATTGGCGTTAGCGTGAGCACGGTCAAGCGGCTGATTAATTACAGCGATGAGCCGCTTAAGACCTACATCGGCATGTTTCTGACCAAGGTCAAAACCAAGCGCCGGGCCAGTCGAAACTGGCCCGGCACCGTCAACGAAAAGACGATCTGGAAAGTTCAATTGGAGGACCCCCTGACGCCGGAGGACCAGGTTGAATATGAGCGCATCATTGCCGCTAAGAAACAGCAATAATTCCCCAATTGGGGAAAAAGCTCTAAGTGTCAAAATGACCTTTAGAGCCTCTCTCTAAGTGTCAAAATGACCTTTGATTCTAAGTGTCAAAATGACCTTTGATTCTAAGTGTCAAAATGACCTTTGATTCTTTAAAGACTCTTTTAAAAGACTCTTTAAAGACTAAAGAATCGGAGCCATCAGTTTTTTTGGAGGACAAGTGGGAAAAACCAAACCAGGAGATTTAGCCAGAGCAGCCGTACATAGAGCCGTAGCTTCAGGCAAGTTGCCCCCTGCGAGCACTCAACTTTGCGCTCATTGTGGTACACATCCTGCGGAACATTATCATCACGAAAGTTATGAGCGAGAAGATTGGCTAAAGGTCATTCCCCTCTGCGCCACTTGCCACACATCGGAACATTATGGCGTCGTGATAGAGATTGTGAGCAACTTTTCACGAGAAAAGGTTAATTGCAAATGCGGCAACGAAGCCAGCATTTTTAATAACGAGGTGGGGCAAATTTATCCAGAGCCGTTGTGCCAACAGTGTTATCTTTTGGATTACGAAAAGAGACATCCAAAAGGCTATGTTTATATAGGCCCCTGGTCAGAAGAAAATTCGTAATTTTCAGGAAAGAGCCGATGGCGATCAAACCAAGAGCAGATATAGAACGAACCGGCTACCGGCCGGCGCTGGGGCCATACTACCGGGTGACTCACTGGCAGGCTGAGCGTAAAAAGGATAAGGTGCATCTGCTAATGGACCTGGCCGGAGTGCCGGATACTTACATGCTGCGCTTTCACTCGCCCGACACGCTGGGTTTTCTGCTGGAGGAATTGGCCCGCTACCGCCGCTATGTTTGGCGACCGCAGGGAGGGGGGCCGGATGTTAAGCCGCTGCCGCCGCTGCCACCCGCACCGGGAAAAAAGCGCCGCCCGCCGCGACCTAAATTTTCAGAAAGCCTCCAGCCCTATTTTCACATTGGAGCCTGGTGTCCGGACGAGTTGGCTCAGATGCCGCCGGAGCAGGTACATCTATCCTGGGAGGGCGTTCTGGATGCGCCGGTCGTCTTTCAGTTCAAGGTCGAGGAGGACCTGATCACCTTTATCGCCGTCCTGGCCGGTTTGCGCCAGGCAGTTTGGCCCAAAGCCACTGCGCCTGATCTTAGCGGAGAACCCTCAAACGAGCCGCTGAAGTTTAACGGTTACGGGCGGGGTTAAAATAACGAAACCGGCCGGATGGTTGAGACATCCGGCCGGCCCATACCAACAGTCGCCTGGAAAGGAGGCAACCGTGGCACGCAAAGTTTACCCCAATTTAATTAAATTCAAAAAATCCCCACCGAGGGGAGGCGCATCATGATTCACGAAATCATTGATCTGCCTCGTGACGCATGGCGCGCTGTGCCGCCCTCTCGTTTGCAAATTGCCCTGGCCGCGGCCACGATTGTGCTGGCCGCGCTCGTTTGGGCGGTTACGTAACCCCATGCGTTACTCGTATATATGTCCTTTTTGGCTGTTTTGGGCCAAAAACACACCTATCTGAGCATACGTAACCGTGCGTAACCATCCATTACCATACGTTACTGCCTGACCGGAGCTAATGATGAGCCTGCTACAGAAAATTATCTTGAGAATCTATGATACCACGGGCCTGCTGCCCGTGAACGCGGTGCAGGGGCAAGCCGGGGACTATCTGGTGAATGATGTCTTTGTCACGCCGTTTCTGTTCGTGATCACGCTCAAGCCGATCCAGGTCTCAAGCAAGCAGTTTGTCAACGATAAGCTGATGCACGACATCAAGCTGGAAGCCGGCCTGGAGTCGAGCGAACACGTGGTCATTGATGTCCATCGCGGTTTTGTCTGCATCCAGATCCCGCTGCCGGCTGAGGAGCGGGGTAAGCTGGTCCTGACCTCGGCCAACGTGCCGCGCGGCGCGGCGCTGCGGGTCCCGCTGGGCCTGGACATCCTGAACGAGCCAGTCAACTTCAACTTCGCCAACGAGATGAGCACCAACTTGAGCTTTTTGGGCGTACCTGGCTCGGGCAAGTCCGTCGCCATGCGCCGGAGCATCGTCACCCTGGCTCGCAACAATTCGCCGGATGAGGTCAAATTCCTCATGATCGAAGTCGCCAAGAACGGCATTGACCTGAGACTCTTTGACCAGCTCCCGCACCTGGTGCATCCCGTAATCACCGACCCGGCTGAGGCGGCCGAGGCGCTGAAATTCCTCGTGAACTCCATTAGCCAGGGCCAACTGCCCTACAAATTGTTTGTGACTGTGGACGAGGTGGCCGCCCTGATCGCGGCCCGGCCGGATGCTATCGGCTACCTGATGACCCTGGTTTCGCAAGGCCGTTCACAGAACGTGGTCAACCTGCTGGCGACCCAGCTCAGCGACCGCGACACGCTAGGGGACGGCAAGGCCGTGTTCAAGCAGGTCCATAGCGTCATCCTGGGCAAAGCGGCCAACACCCAACTGTCTTACGTGTTGGGCAACAAAAGCGGCCTGCATGCCGATGAACTGGTGGGCCAGGGCGACCTAAAATTAAACTCAGTCAGCGGGACCAACCGCTTCGCCAGCATCTTCACCACGCTGCAGGAGATCGAGGCCCTGCCCAAAGCGCCGTTCATCAACCGGCTGCCGCTCGAAGGCCCGTCAGGGCCACCAGCGCCGCCGGCTGATGCACTCATCAACCGTAGAGGACCGCAGCCGAAACCGCTGTCGGAGGAGTTAATCGCCGAGAGCCTGATCTCGCTGCAACGCCAGGTGGATGACCCGATCTACCGCGAGGATATGCGCGGCCGGGCTTATTTCATCCTGCCCCCCAAACGGGTCAAGGAGCTGGGCCGCAATCCGGAGCTTTACAAAACCAATGACCAGCCTTACCTGGTCCAAATCTACAAGGCGCTGCGCCGGAAAGGGGTGCAACTATGTCTACCATCAAAATAACCCTCATAGTGAGCCTGCTGTGCGTCCTGGGAATCATTCTAGCAGCCACTTTCTACGTGGAGTTCGGGCTGATTCCCCAGGCCCTTTATAAAAGCGGCTATCAGGGCGCGGTGATCATCCACGTCGTCGTGACCCTGGTCATGCTGGCCATCACCGCTATCTTATCGGCCTGGCTGTCCAGCCGAACCATTTACAAGGTGCAGGAGAAGCTCGTCGCCAGCCATCTCAACCACCTGCTTGGAGCCATCGGCAACGTCGTCAGCGGCGCCTGGAGCAACCAGGCCGCAGTTGAGAAAACCGTCTTTATGGCCGGCGCCAGACTGGGCTACGATGTCCGCGACAACATCCCGCCAGTGAGCCGGGGCGATGTTGTGGCCGGCCTGGATCAAATGGCCCTGCCGTCGCCCAAGAAGCTGCTCGGCGACTCGTCGAATGTCGTAGATGAAATGGGGGCTTTTATGAGCGATCTGGACCGTCGAAAGGAGCGGTTATCATAATGAACCTACCTTTGGCCGGCCTGGTCGTGTTCGGCCTGGCCGCCCTCTGGCTGGCCGCCTTTCACGCCTTAGGTTGCCAGCGGTCCGCAGGCGTTCTTTGCGGCCACGCTGATCGAGGCCGGCCTGGTGATCGAATCGCTGGCCCTGGTCAAGCGACCCAAGCTCTGGTATATCTGGCTGGCGGTCGCCATCTTCTTGGCCGTCAGTGGGACCTACAACTACATCCAGGCTCAGCTTTCCGCGCCCACGTTCAACCCCTGGCAGCTTGGGACCCTGGCCCTTGGGCCGCTGTCGGCCCTGGCCTTCGTCTCGCTGACGCTGGGCTACGAACTGGCCGAATACCAGCGCCGGCTGGAAAAATGGCAGACGGGCCGGGCCGAATGGCTCGAAGCCCGCCGGCGAGAGATCGAAGAACGGGAGGAACGGGAAAAGGCTGAACTCGCCGCCCGGTTGGAGCGGATTCAGGATAAGGAGCGCGAGCGGCAGGAAGCCGAGGCGCTGCGCCGCTTCCAGTTGGAAAAAGAGCGGCTGGCCTGGGAACGCAAGCAGGTCGAGGAAGAACTGACCTGGGAACATCAACAGGACGAACGAGCGGCTGAACAGCAAGCCCAAAGAGAACTGCGCGAATATATCCTGACCCTTATACACGGAGTTAAACTATGAATATACCAGAACTGAAGAAAATAGAAGTCACTTCCCACCACCTGATCTGGCTAATTTATCTGCTTCTCCTGGGCGTGCTGCTGCCCCATACAGCCTGGGCCTTTGCCAAATTTGAGCCGGAAGGTTACGAGCTTGTGGCTTGGGGGGGAGCGTTCGCCTTCGAGGCCGCCATCGCTGTTCTAACCCATCGCCTGGCCAAACACATTGAAACGATAGCGAAGATCAAATCAGCCTGGCGAAAATTTACCGCCCGCTACCTGAATGCCTACGGGGGCGGCCTGGCTATCGCTTGGCTGGTATCTACGCTGGCCAACCTGGCTCATTCGGTCGAGTTCGGTCAGACTCTCAAAATCTTTGAGGCTTATGACCTGCCCGCGCCGGTCTACGCTATCGCCTTCGGGGCGATCCTGCCGACCACTTCACTTCTGTTCGCTCGGATTCTGTCGGGCGTCATCGAGGAGGACCAAACCGAAGGGGAACCGAACCCGGAACTGGAAAAAGCGAAGGAGGCCATTCGGGACCTGAAGGGTCAACTTCGCCAGGCCGAAGAACAAGCGAAGGAGTCCCTTCGGAAACTCCAGGTCCAACTTCACTCCACCGAAGAACGGGCGAATACCGCCGAACAACGAGCAGCCGAAAGCGAAGCTCGCTTTCGTGCAGCCGGAGATATTTTTGTCAAACTGATGGAAGGACCGAAACGTGACCGGGTGCTGGCGGCGATGGAACGCTGGCCACAGCTTTCGGCTTCGGCGGTGGCGATCATTACCGAAACGTCACCGAGTTATGTTTCGGAAGTCAAAAACGGCACGAATGGCAATGGGAGGGCGCATGGCGCATGATATTTCTTTTACGGACTCCTCAAACGGGCAAACCTTTGGCTTTTTCTTCGGCTATGCCGGCGGGATTTTCTACACCGCTTTCGACGCGCACCACCTGGATGCCGGCATCTCCGGAGCAAACGGGGGAGTGACCCGTTCGGCCGATGAAGTACGGCGGGCTATCGAGATTATCAAAACCTCGCCAGTCTACACGTCCTATCCCGATCCGGAGCGCCTCCACGACATTGTTGAAAAGCTGGAGGCTTTCCTGAAGCAAAAACCGAACGGTTACGCGTTTATCCATTTCAGCTAATGCTGCCCTACAAGCTGTCGTGGCTAAAGGAGAAAAAATAATGACTGAAAAACCTTATCTGACTCTGGCCCTGGTGGCAGAAATGGATGATGATACGCTGCGGCTTGGACCGCTGGCCCAGGTCTCCGATCCCCTGATTCGGGCGGCTATCCGTACCGGAAAGTTCGCCGAGGTCACTGTCCCCTTTGAAACCGAGAAAGCAGTCTATGGCTTTATCGTCACCATCATCAATAAACCGACTGATGAGCCGGCGCTTAAAGAGTCGCTGCTGCTCTCTAAAATCGCCGCGCAGCTTTACGCCGACTACGGCTTTCTGGCCCGACCCAGTGGGACGGCGGCAGCGGACGATCCCCTGGACGATGAAGCGGCCTTAGCCATGCTGGCTCGAATCTACAGAGCGAATCCCACGATCCGGCTGAATATTTTTGCCCGTGATCTGCACACGGTCATTGCCCTGGTCCAGCTCGCCGCCAGGGTCCCTTTGCCGCCGGATCACCCGTTTCAGGAGTTTGCCCGCGAATTTGTAAGCATTTGCGCCAGGCTGCTGAGCGAAGCCACTGATGAGCCGGCGCTGGTGGATTACATCGAGAAAGGGTGGGATCCAATCCATCCCAGTTTCGCCGGTGACCTCGACCCCGATGAGATGCGTTTTTTGATCGGCTGCGTCTCTACTTTTTGCCTGGAACGGGGACCGGGGTCCTTTGAGATTGGAGCCAAAATCATGGCCAAGCTCGGCCTGGGAGACGAGTTCAAAATAATGGCCCATGAGTTTCTTTCTACCCGCCGATCCAGGCCGGTCAGAAAACCCAGGCGCCCGAACTGAAATGACTCTGCTGCACCGAATCAACCCCGCCAGAAACGAAGCCAGATTCTACCTGGTTATCGTCGCGCCCACGCTGGTAGATCCCATCGCCGTGTGGCGGGTGTGGGGCCGGATAGGGGGGGCGCAGCGCAGCAAAATTGACCCGTGCGGATCGGCGGCCGAGGCCGAGAAGTTGGCCGAGGCCCTGGTCCGGCGTAAAATTAAACGCGGCTACAGAGTCGCAGGAGAACCCGATGAGCAGGAAAAAGAAAAAGCCACGCCGGGCGCTTCGCGCTCGGCAGCGCAAGGCTCGCAGCCAGAACCGGCAGCCTCTGGTGATTCAACATACCGACCGGCAGGAGGGGACCTGTCCGGAGTGCGAAAGCGCCGTGACCGTGCGCCAAATCGAAAATTTTCCCAGCCCGGTCCGCCGGGCGACGGTCCATTACAAATTGAGCTTCTGTAATTTCTGTGCCTGGAACAACGTCGAGCTACAGGCGCTCGTCCCGATGAACCTGAAGCCGCTGAGCGACCAGGAGCTGGAGCAGATTCATAACGCGGTTATGGACCGGCTGCAACAGGAGGTAAGCGCCTATGCCGAATTTCAAGAGAAACTGTCTACGCTGCCTTTTGGGATGGCCACCTCGGCTATCGGCGCGGCGCTGGGCTTCGATGCGGCCGAGCTGTCCGTGGCCCGGCAGACTGCCGAGAGAGGCGTGTCGCTTGAAGTCGCTTACGGCGAGCTGTGCCAGGCGTTGGCGGCCGAGGTCCGCGCCGAGGCTGTCTTTAAGGCGCTGGCGGAGGAGCCGGCGGGACATGTGGCCCTCGTAGCTTCGGTGGAATACTGGAAAGACAAGGGGCTGCCGCCACCCTGGCTAGAACTGGTTGAACCTTATTTACGCCAAGCGGAGGACCCATGATGTCAATCGGCCAAACCGCCGACGGCAAGCCGTTCATTCTGCCATCTGATGCCGTGACTCAAAAATTCGCCTTTCTGGCTCAATCCGGCGCGGGCAAATCGTATGCCGCGATGAAGCTGGCCGAGGCGTTTCTGACCATCGGGGCGCAAGTCATTGCGCTCGACCCTGTGGGAATATGGTGGGGGCTGCGTATCGCGGCTGATGGCAAGAAAGCCGGCTTTCCCATCGCGGTCTTTGGTGGAGATTATGGCGATCTGCCCCTTCCGGCCACTAGCGGTGCCCTGGTGGCCGATCTCCTGGTCGAACACCGCATTGGCGCGGTGCTGGATGTGTCTGCTTTCGAACTGCCCGATCAGCGGCGGTTTGTGGCCGCGTTTGCCGAGCGGTTCTTTCAGGCCAAGAAACGCGCCCGCAGTCCGGTCCACCTGTTCCTGGAGGAAGCACAGACTTTCGCCCCCCTGCGCCCGGAAAAAGACGAAACGGTGATGCTCAATCGGGTGGAGCGCCTGGCCCGCCTGGGCCGCAACTACGGCGTGGGCTGGTCGGTCATCTCGCAGCGGCCCCAGGAAGTTCACACGAAAGTACGCAACCAGGCCGGAACGCTCATTGCGATGCGGACTATTGGCCCGCACGAACGCAAGGCCGTGGCCGAATGGATGAACGATAACGCCACCACGCCGGCAGACCTGGACCTGGTTAATGATCTGCCGACGCTGGAAACCGGCGAAGCGCATATCTACAGCCCGTCATTCCTCAAAATTTCCACGCGGATACGAATTGGCCGGCGACAAACCTTTGATTCTTCAGCCACTCCCGAAGATGGCATCAGCACGACCCAACCTCGCCCTCTAGCTCCTGCCGATTTAGAGGCGCTGCGCCAGGCGATGCAGCAGGTGGTTCAGGAAGCCGAGGCCCGCGACCCGGTGGTGCTGCAACGCAAGATTGCTCAGCTTGAAAAAGAGTTGAGGGCGAAAGCAAAGGTAGAGCGAGTTGTCGAGCGGGTGGAGGTGCCGGTGCTGCAAGATAAACAGATCGCCCAGTTGCAGCAGTCAATCAGCAGTTTAGCCGAGATGGGGCAGCAGTTGGTCAGTGTAGCTCAAGACCTGGCGACGGCGCTGGCCAGGGTCGTGGCTAGCCCCGCTCCACCGCCTGTTCCAACTCGGTCTGTTTCATCCCCAGAGGCCCGGCTTACATCTCGACCTGTCAAACCATCTCCCGCATCCAAGAGAACTAACGCAGACATACCGCAGCTTCGCGCCGGGGAACGGCGTATGTTGGAAACACTGGCCCGGCGTTATCCCCTGCGCGTGACCCGCGCTCAACTGGGTACCTTGGCCGGGTTCACTCCGTCAGGGGGGACGTTCGGAACCTATTTTAGCACGCTCAAAAGGGCCGGATTGATTGAGGAAAGCAGTGGGGAAATCCAGGTCACTCAGACAGGGCTGGATTACCTGGGTTATACCACGCCGCCAGCACCGCAGACAACCGAGGAGATTCTGGCGATGTGGCGGGAAGCCTTGCGAGCGGGGGAGCGTAAAATGCTGGATGAGTTGGTTGCTGTTTATCCTGACGCGCTTTCCCGCGAGGAGTTGGGAACGCGGGCCGGGTTTACAGTGAGCGGAGGTACGTTTGGGACGTACTTGGGAACGCTACGCCGGAATGGGCTGGTAGAGGTGGACGGCGACCAAGTGCGGGCTAGTGAAACCCTGTTCTCAGGTTAAAAAGCCTCCTTTCAGAGCGCCCTATCTCTGGTAGTTCTCTGGACCGCCCTTCTGTGGACCTGGAAACATATTTTGATCAGTTGCATTTTTGCCTAACAGGTAATATCACCAAACCAACTTCCAAAATTAGAAATCAGGATACTTGGGCGTTGGCAATCGCTCCACTTCCAACACCGCTAATCGATTGGAGACGCTCAAAAGTGGTTCATATATGTCCGGCTGATCCGGGCTTATTGCCTCTTGCCAAAGATGACGAGCAATGAAGCGACCCTGTGGCTCAGTTAGTAAAACTGCCAGCTTACCCAAAGTCTCGGCTGCTTTATCACGAACAAGCCAATCTTTATCACCTAGAGCATCAATAAGTGGTTTGATAGCGCGGACGTCTCGAAGTTGGCCCAAGGCATCTACTACTTCCGAACGTACTGTCTCATCCTTATCGTGCAAAGTATTAATAAGTGGCTCTACAGCGGTGTTCTTGAACTTGACCAAAGCCTGCACTGCTGCCTCGCGTAACTGCATATCCCCACCTCTCAAGGCGGCGATCAGCGGCTTAACAGCACGAGTATCGCCTAACTGACCTAATGCCTCGGCAGCCTCAGCGTCTACCCCATAAACATTCAGACAGGTATTAGTACCGTATCTAGCCTCACGCTCGCGGAGGAGGTTGCAGTTGCTATGTAGTTTGGCAAGGATGTCTTTATAATTGGTCATCTGAAACAAAAAGCGCCGCCCTTTGACCAGGCGGCGCAAATATGCTACCATACACAAGTAAACCGGGCTGGGTGCCAACCTCACCTGATCCGGGCAAAGCCCCGTTGGCGCGGGGCTTTTTCGTTGCCATTATAATAACATAGCTTGGTTGAATTGACAATCAGCATATAGTAAGCCCCTTCCACACGGAAGGGGCTTATTGATGGGTACTCAGACAAAACTCAAACTGTTCGAGTTTTGTATGAGTTTTGTATGAGTCTACTTTGACTTAAAGTGCGCCACCGCCGTAGCCGCTGCCGGCAGCCGGCTCGGTCGCAGGGACTTCCAGGCCGAGGCCGGTCTGCTCCACCTGGGCTGGGGCCTCCGGCTCAACCTTCTTGTTCAGGTAAGCCTGGACTTGCGTCTCGACTTTGGCCTCGACGTATTCCTTTAGCTTGACGGTGAGCTGACCCAGGCCCTTGCCACCCGCCTCCTTGAACTCCTGGGCGACCTTAGCGTAGGCGTTGAGAGCGTGGTTGGCCGCGCCGTTGATGCCAGGATCACCGTTTTTCTTAGTCGGCTGGGCGGCCGGATCGCCGAAGGGGTAAATCTTCACTCCTGGCTCGACCTCGACAAAATAGTTCATCATCTCGCGGACCGCGTTCTGCTTGAAATCGTCGCCCTTGCCGGGGAACGGTTTTTCCGCGCCGAAATCCTTCCAGCCTTTGGGTTCGTCAGCCGGCGGCTGCACGTCGTAGAGATAGCGCATAATGCGCTCCGGCATCGTGCGGAACATGCCGCCTTCTTTATCCCGCAGCAGGCGCGGCTGCATGCCGGGCCGCTCGCGGCACTCACGGATGACTACGAAGTAGCCCTTGTCATCCTTGCCGGTTTCCAGCTTCATGTTGAAGGCCAGTTTCCAGCGGGCTTCTTCCGTCTCGGAGATCGAGTCACGCTCGCTCTTATTTTTTAGATTCTCGTGATCGCTCTTTTCGTAGACATGGGTGATGACCATCGCCGGCAGGTTGACCGCCATAACGATAGTCACGACATTCATCATAGTCACCGCTTTGAGCGAGTGGCCGCTGCTGCCCTGGCCGGTCATGCCCTTGAGCTGATTGGTGGTCGAGGCTTCGCGGTAGATGTGGGTCACGGTATCCACGCTAAAGAGGCTCACGTCCTTGAACTCGCCTTTGCGCAGGTCGGCGGCAATTTCATCGTGGACCGCCGTGACGTCGAGCGGGTTGGCATTGGGCGCCAGGGTGTTCTGTGTCCCCAGCACCTGGGCGTACTCGTGCTCGCGGCCGTCCGTGGGCCACACGTAGACCTTATGCTTGCCCATCATTTCGTTCAGCCACAGGGCAAACGAGATGGCCAACTGGGTTTTGCCGGTTTCGGGCCGGCCGGTGCAATGAATGAGAGGTTTGGGATATTTGCCTCCAACGGGGAGGGCTGCAACTGTTCTCGCCATTTTTCTTCACCTTTCCTAAAGATTAAAGGGGAATCTCATCGTCGCCGGCATCGTCACCGACTTCTGTAATTTTAACCTGAGTGCCGCTAAATAGCTCATCACTCAGTCGTTCTTCGGCTTCGGGAATCTCGACGCCAGGCGGGACGATATAACCGCCTTGATCGAGCAGCCAGGCATCCACTTCCGGCTGGATTTCGGCGCGGAGCGCCTTCATGCACATATCGGGAATGTCGCCCTCCTCCAGCTCGATGGTTTGGCCGATCTTGACCCAGGTCGAGGCTTTGGTCCCACTCTCGTCCACGGTCCGAATTTCCTCTTTCGAGATAGAGACTTCCAGGGTTTTGCGGATCATAAAATACAGGGAGTAGGCAGTAGGTAGTAGGTAGTAGGGAAAAACCCTTACTCCATGCTCCATACTCCATACTCCATACTCCTTTCTTAAGATTTTGGCTTAAAGGTTAACCGCCGACAAGTGCGGCGGGGCTTTTTATTGATATTCTTTTGTTCTTCAATCAGCTTGATGGCTTCAAGCAGCGAGGTAAACCGCCACTCGCGGTTGATGATGTAGCCACTCTTTAGCCCTTGGGGGAAATCTTTTTGACCTTTCTCCAGCTTCATGCCGGCCTTTTGAAAGAGGGCCTGGGCGATGGCGAAGGTCAGGCGGTGGCCGTCATTCCAGTAATGGCGGGGGGTGTAGCGGCGGGGCCGGCACTCACGATGGTAATTGGTCCACAAATCGTCCTCCTTGATGAAGTGGGCGGCCTCGTTGACCCGCTCCGAGCAGGCTTTACGATCCACACAAATGTAGATATTGACCTGTTGGGGCGTTTTCATCGTTTCGTTCCAGAGCGTGACTGAATCTTTCAGGCGCAGGGGCGCATCGGTCGCATGGCAGCGCTCGCATTTTCGGGCTGCGCCCTGACGCCCGTCTGACGGGCAGTGTCGAAGGGTGGTTGTGGTTGGGGTCATTCGGTCATCTCCTTGCCAGAGACAAACAAAAACGCGCGAAGCAGCCACTAGGGCTACTCCGCGCGTTCTTCGCTCTGGAGCTAAATCAGGTATCCTTCGATAAACTCAGGATGTAGAACAGGTCGGTGTTCTGAATACGATTGTGTCTATCCCCCTGCGGGGATACACAAGGTTATTATTTCCCCAATTGGGGAAAAGTTCAACCCTAAAAATCAGGGGTTTTGAATGTCAAGGAGTTGGGCCGTGCCGAGACGGAACAAGCCCATCGCCTCCGGCCTGACCGTGACTTCGGCGGTAACCGGCAGATAGTTCTTGATCGTGACGCGAATCTGCATCATGCGCTGCTGGTCCGGCCGAACCTTGCGAAAGCGTCCCCAGGCTTCCCGCCGGTACTGTTGGGCCTCCGGCCCAATCACCCTGGCAACTTCAGGGGGTTTCTGGAAGTGAAGCTGCAAGACGATGTGGAAGGCTTCGCCGTTCCAGACCAGCTCGCAATAGGGGGGATGTTTGCCCCGCAGAATGGCCTCTAAAAACTTATCGTAATTGGTAGGTTCAGGGCTGGGCGACCGCTGCGCCCGGCGGCTGCTAATCTCCTCCAGCAGCTTTTCAAACTCATCCATAACGCTTCCCCTTATTCCAGGGTGTAAAGCCCGTATCCCGGAGAATATTATAGTCAAAATGTCAGGAAAATATTAGTGATTTACGTCACTATTTTTTGGTATGTTTATCCCTGGACATTCAATCAGCTGTCGAAGTCCAAGTAATGTCCCTAAGCGCCACCCAGCGTCCTGGACAGACAATCAAATGGTCCAACAGGTCAATTCCCAGCAAAGCCGCGGCTTCGCGTAAAGAGCGTGTGGTTTGCACATCTTCCGACGAGGGGGTAGGGTCGCCAGAGGGGTGGTTGTGGGCGATGACGACCGCCACGGCGTTGTGGCGTACGGCGTCGCGGAAAACCTCGCTGGCGCGAATGATCGAACTGTTGACATTGCCCCGGTAGACTTTAGCGAGACTGAGGACCTGCTTCTTGGTATCCAGCGCCGCCGCCCACAGTTCTTCCTGCTCGCACAGCGGCAGACCCATGCGAGTGAAGTAGCCGGCGCAGTCCTTGGGGCAGGTCAGTTGGTCCCGCGCGCTGGGCGCGGCCAGCCGCCGCCCCAACTCCAGGGCGGCTTTGAGCCGCTTGGCGGTGTGATAGCCGACGCCGGAATAGCTTCGGGCCAGTTCGTCCAGGGAGGCGGTATAGAGCAGCTTCAGGTCGCCGCCGATGGCTTGCAGCAGCAGCCCGGCGTCGGAGGAGGCGTAGGCTCCGCCGATGAGCAGGGCCAGCAGTTCCTGGTCGGACAGGTCCGGTAGGGGACTGCGTTCGATGCGAGTGGCGGGCCGGACCAGGTAGGGCAGCGATGATTCAACAACGCGGTTCATGAGTTACTCCTTTTAGTAGCATTATGGGTGCAGGTAGTTTTTCAATGATGAAGCCATCGGCTTCCAAAGCGGCCTTTGCCGCTGCTTTGGACGAGGTATTGGCGTAAAACAGTTCAATCCAGGGTTGGTCAAAATCCTCGGCGCTGAGTAGGCCGGCGGTCAGCCGGCGCAGTTCTTCGTTGACCTGGGTCAGCCAGGCCGGATACTGGATCAGAGATGGCATAAGCCTCCTTTGGCCTCTACGGGCCACTTCGTCGCAGGAAAATAAAAAGCCCTTCCACGCGGAAGGGCTTTAGGTAAAATCTGCATAAACTGGGGACAATTCAGGGCTATTAAGGCGTAAAATCTACATAAACGCTTCGTACCCCTTTAGGGGGTCAAGAAGGTGTGTTGTAGTGCTTCCTCCGGCGCCCGGTAGCACAGCTCGCCGCAGACATCGCAGGAGATGACTCCTTCGGCGCCAGTCAGCTCGCTGGTTTTCAGGTAGAAAGGCCGCCAGTCGCAGCCCGGTTTACGACAGGAAAACCACGAGCCAGGGCCGAAGCTGGCCAAGGCTTCGTTGGTTTTGTGCAGCAGGGTTCTTAATTCAGCCGGCGGCTGCTTGGGCTTGCTCATTTCGGGGACCAGCAGATTGTATAGGTAGATCAGGACCAATAAGCCTAGCTGTTCCATCACTCAGCCTCCTCGGGTTCTTTTTCAGGGTCAGTCAGGCCGTCCTGGTGCAGCCAACCCTGCTCAATGGCATAGCGGATAATGGCCGCGTGCGCTTCCCGGCCGCTCGTATCCTCTGAGGTGACGCTGCCGTACTGGCCGGTTGTCGTCGTCCACTTGACCGCCGGAGTCATTTCGCCGGGGATGGAAATGTCCCGCACATCAAACATTGTCCCGTCGCCTTCATCGTAGTCTATATTGCAGTTACTCAAACTGGTGGTGTAGTGAAAGGCGGCGTCCATCTCGTCGTCGTCGCAGCAGATCCACACGTCTACACTCTGATGACTCAGCCAGGGCTTATCAGGGTCGTACAGCTCCAGGTAAGGGTAAAACTCGTGCTCGGTGCAGCAGCCTTTGCGGACCAGCAGCTCCGCGATTTCGTCGCGGATCACGCTGATATCCTCGATGTCCCACGCCAGGGGCTGGCCGGGGTTGAGGCTGTTCACCAGGTCAAAGATAGCCGTATCTACCTTTTGCTGCCGAGCCAGTTCTTCGGGGGTCAATTCCTCCCGGCTCATTCCTGAGCCTCCTGGGCGGCTTCAACCAGCGGCATAAAGACGTTGGCCTCGTCCATCGTCTCCATCGGGATGACCTTGACCACGCCACCCACCCGCACCAGGGCCAGGTGAGAATACCAGTAAACCCCGCCCTCGATGGGCTGGCCGGCGGCGTCCACCAGCAGGCGCTGGGCCGCTTCGTCTATGGCCTGTTCAGCCTGGGGGGTCAGCGTTTGCGCCTTTTGCTCCAACTCAGCCAGTGAGGCCCGCAGCATGGCCGCTTTTGACTGGTTTTCCAGCCATTGGGACACGGCCGGATTAGCATTGTTCTTGGGCTTGCTCATATAATTTTTCCTCCTGAGAATCTAAGACCGGCAGGATCGGGACGTGAATGAGTAGTTTCTGCTCACGCAGCGCCACGATCCAGCCGGCGATGTCATAGGACTGGCCCGAAAGGGTGGGCCGGTCGGGTGAATAAAATAATTTTTTGATTTTATGGTGGTAACAGCGCTGCACCATCGCTTCGGTTTGGCCGTAGCGATGGTGGCACTCATGATGAACCAGGGCAATGTTGCGCGGATCGTGCAGCACCTTGGGCGGCACGGCCGCGCTTCGCTTCAGCAGCCAGTGATGGGGATCGGTCGCGCCTGGCTTGCCGCACCAAGCACACCTGGTTTTGTTGAGTGGATAGCCGTGCTGTTCACGGGCCACGGCGACGATCACAGCAGGAGGCGTGGGGGTATGAGCCAAGCGGACTCCTTTGGGGGCTTATATTTTTAGGTGAAATGCTTGCCTGGGGTGCGGCTCATTGCCCGGCGGAAGGACTTGCGCCGATCTTCCATCTGGAACTTCACGACAGCCATGAGCCGCCGGCCTTTGAGGTGGCCGTTGGGGCAGGTCTGGGCCTCGTCACGGTGATCCACCGTCACGAACGCCTCAAACGTTTCCTCACACTCCGAACATTGGTACTGATACAGGGCCATTGGGATACTCCGTTTCAAAAGGATGAAATCAGAAGGATGAAGGATGAAGCGAAGAAATTTTCATCCTTCCGCCTTCATCCTTCATCCTTTCTTTTTTGCCCTCAGTATCTTGCGCTTTTGCTTCAAATTCCAGCACCAATTTCACAGCGGCCGGGTCCATATCCGTGTAAGTCGTCCCCGGATGCTCCAGCCAGGCCGCTTGCAGTTCGGCATCGCTGAAATCATCCAGGGTCAGCTTGCCGCCGCTGTTCACGATTAAATAAAAATTCAACGTCTCTAACCACTCATCCGATGGAAACATTCTAACCTCACTTTCCGATGATCTTGCGGTCCTGCTTGGGCATTGCCTCCAGTAGATTACCCAGGCTGGTCCGTAGTTCCCTGGCGCTTTTGCCCGGTATCACCTTCAGGATGAAATACAAAAACCACGCTTGCTTGCTCGACATCAGCAAAATCACTTTGGGAAACTGCATTCTTACCTCCTAAAACATCGCTAGTTGGGACCCCTCGACCTTCTTCATTTTGGGGTTGGGCCGGGGGGCGTAATTCATTTTGAAATTAAAAAATTCCTCGATTTCCTGGTCAGTGTAGTCCAGGTGCGGCCAGTCCTCCTCAAACGACAGCCAAGCCATGAGCGCCAGGCAATGAGCGATGTTCCCATACACAAAGTCATCATCCTCGCCATCACAGATGGGCAGCTCCCAGTCATAAAAACCGTGCTGGTTGATCCAGCCGTAAAAGAAATCGCCCCAAGCGGCGTCCCAGTAGTAGTCACTGACTGGCCGGCGTTGGACATAAGGCAGGATTTCCACCGCCCATTTCTCGATCTCGCAGTTACGCCAGATGACCCAATCCGTTCCGACCTCGCATTTCAGTGCGTCGAGGGTTTGGCGGTTGGGTTTCAAGTCCTGCCAGGCCGCTTCCAGCAGTTCTCGGGTTAATTCGTTCATAGCCCTCCTTCTCTATAGCGCTTCGCATCCCGTAGGGGATGAAGTCCTGTTTGCCTGGGTCGTAGATGAGTTCAATGGCCGCGCCTTCGGGACCATCCCGCCAGCGCGTTTGGGTCAGGGTCAGACGGTCGCCCGACCGCTGACACCACCAGATGATGTCAGCCTCAGCCTCCGTCGCCCGGTTATCGGCCAAGGGGTCACCCCTGACCACTGCCAGCAGAGGCAGGCGCAGCTCGCGGGCCAGGGCCTTCAGGGCGCGGCTGATCGCGGCCAACTCCTCGACCCGGTTCTCATACTTCTGATCGCTCCGGAGCAGTTGCAGATAATTGACCACAATCAAATCCAGCCCCCGCAGGTAATGGAGCCAGCGGGCTTTGCTGCGCAGCTCCGACAGGAGCAGGCCGGGGGTGTCGTCTACGTACAGGCCCAGCTCAGCCAGGCGGCTGCCGGCAGACCGCAGGGCCGGCAGGTCGCGCTCGATGTCGCCGGTCCGCAGCAGGTCCGGCCTGATGCTGGTTTCAGCGGCCAGCAGCCGCTGCACCACCGCCAGGTTTGAGGACTCCAGGGAAAACAGCGCCGCTTTGCGCCCGGCCAGGCTCCTCAGCAGCCTGAGCACCAGGGTCGTTTTGAGTGCCCCCGGCTCGCCGGCCAGATAAACCAGTTCGCCTGGCTGCCAGCCGCCGCACAGGGCATCCAGCGCCGCCAAGCCGGTGGCCAGGCTGAAACTACCCGGATACGTCTCAACCTTATTGAAATACGCGGTCAGCAGATCGCTGAATGGCCGGACGCTATAAAGGCGCTGCTCTTTGACCAGGGCCAGCAGGGTTTGCTCAGCCAGGGCCAGGGCCTCGCCGGCAACGGTCGCGTTCAGGCTGGCCCGTTGCGCCAGGCGCACGATGCGGGCGCAGCCGTTGATCAGCCGGCGCAGGCGAGCGTACTTGCGGATAATGGCCGCGTAATGGTCAATGCTGCCAGACCAGGGCGCATCTTGCCGAAGCTGGAGCAGGTAGGCGCTGCCGCCCACGTCGGCGAGCTGGGGGCCAAGCTGCTCGGCCAGCGTCACCGGGTCAATCGGCGTTTCGGCTTGATCCAGGTCGAGCATGGCCTGGAAGATGAGGCTGTGACGCTCGATAAAAAAATCAGCCGGGCGCACCAAGCGGCTGCCCCGGCTGATCACCGGCGGGTCCTGTATGATAGACCCGAGAAACGCCTGTTCAGCCTCGACATTATGCGGGTCTTGGACCCTCGTCATTAGATTCTCCTATTCCCAACTGACAAACGACTTGAGCCGTTTGTCCTTGAGATATTCAAATTGATCTTCACTTTCCAGGTGCAGCGTGACCTCCACCGAGCCGTCGGGTAACTTGGTCCAGAAACCCACCACCTTGTCCCAGTAGTATTTGCGGGCAAAGAGCATCAGTTCCTCGTTTTCAACCTTGGGATTGGCGACCAGGCCGAGGATGTTGCGCACCTCCTTGACCTTCTCCGGACGGGACATTTCTTCGTCGGTGGCGATTTTCTTGATGATCGGGGCCACGTGGCCGACCCGGTTGACCGTAGTCCGCGCCTCGGAGTTGAGGCTGAGGAACCACTGTTCGACCTGGCGCTGGCTGGCTTCCTCGAACACTTCATTCTCGACGCACCAGGGGATGATGACCTCGGCCAAAGTCCGGCAGCGGGAGATGGCCGCGGCCGAATGGCGGATATTATGGGCGCTCATCCAGGCTTCGACAGTCTGAAAGTCACTAAACAGGGCATTGTTGGATACATCCACCATCAACGCCGCTTCCACACTGTCAAGAATTTCTTTATGTTTTTGGTTCAGTTGTAAAGCAATTCCATACACCAGGCCGGCCCGCTTGTGTGGGTCAGCCGGAATTTCTTCCGCGTGGAAATAGTTGACGTACTGCTTGGCCGCCCTGAGGGTGTCTGCTTTAGCAGCCGCGACGGCCTTGGTCCCATCCCCGTTAAAGCACAGGTAATGGTCAGGGAGCTTGAGTTGCTTCTTACCCCGCAAGGGGGTACTAGATGTCTTGGGCATTGATCAGAACCTCGTAGTGCAAATTGCCCTGGTGCGGCGGCTGGTTGTAGACCTCCGACTTGACCCGGGCGCGGAATGGATAGATATCGTCATCGGTCCCCAGGCCCTCCGCGATGGCATCCTGGGCGATTTTTAAAAAATTATCGGCATTAGGACGCGTTCCCGGCTGAAGCGGAAACTCGGCGGTCAGCCAGATGACGACGTGGCCGCCAGGGGGCAAGGTGATCCTTTGCTCATCGGTCCAGGTGCGGACCATTTGGACGAGCACCATCTGCCACTTTTTGGTAACCGGCTTCTTGATTGGCTGGCCGGTGTATTTGTGGCGGGTGTGAGAGTGGTTGACTGATGCTTCAGGGATATAGGGCATCGTAAAAATCATCGGTTATTCCTTCAGGAGCGCATAACAGCTTTTCCAGGGGGCGCGGCCTTTGGGCAGTTTGATGGCATGGCCGGCCTGCACCAGCTCGTCGAGGTGGCGCTGCACCGTCTGGACCGAACTGGGCGACAGGTCCGCGCCCAGGCGAATGGCTTCGGTGAGAATGGTTTTACGGGTGGGCAGGGCCGGCTTTTGCCCGAAGTAGTAGCCCAGTTCAAGATTGGTCAGGGCTTGCAGGACCCGAGCGCGCGTCGGGTGTTCGCGGAGAAGCTGCTCCCAGCCGGGAACAGCGACAGGGTTGAGAATTGTGTCCATAAGTCAGGGAGTAAGAAGTATGGAGTAGGAAGTAAGGGATTTTCCCTCACCGCTCCTTACTCCATACTCCCTACTCCATACTCCTTTCTTTTTCTTGATTATGACACCCTTCACTTTCAAAATTAAGGGCCATAAAATGGGCAGTATGGACGATCTCTCACTGACACCGCACGGCCTGCAAGTCTGCCAGGATGAATACCTCGTCAGCCAGGTGTTGGAACTGCTCTTTCACGGTAAGGACGAAGAAGGGCGGGTTTACACCATCGAATCGGCCTGCCGCAAGGTGGGTGTAGCCCCGCGCACCTGGTATCGCTGGGCCAAAGAGGGCGCTTTAGAACCACACAAAGCGGCGTTAGCCGCCCAGATGTCCAACGCCATTCAGGAAATCGTCATCCCGCGCTACCGCGACATCTACGAGGGGTTAGTGTCTCTCGCCCTGGGCAAACGCCCGGCTGAAGCCGATGCCTCGATGGAAGTCAAGGCCAGCGACATGCTCAAAGCGATCAAGCTCCTGACCACCGTCGTGCCGGTCAAGCCGCTCGCGGCGCCGGAGCAGAACGAAGGCAAAGACGCTGAGGATTATTTAGAGGGGGCGCAGTTCAAACAGATTTTTGTCAAAGGGGATATGAACTTTATCTACCAGGGCAACGGGCAGCCCCAGTTTGGGCAACTTGAGGGCGGGGACATTATTGACGCGGAGTAGTCAGCGCGGTCGCGGTTTGGGCGGCCATGCTGTAGATATCCTCATCCGGTATCTTCCGGTCCGCCCGGTAGTACAGTTGCCAGCCGGCCGGGGTCCACAGGTACAGGATGGTGCTAAACTGGCCGAACCGGGCCTTGAACAGTTGGCCCTCAATGCCGAAGATGACGATACGGGACTCGCCCGGCGGGATTTCCTCCAGAATCTTGACCATAAGGTGATTCCTCCTTTCTTGATAAATTACTCCACTTCTTCTTCGTCGGTGTTGTCCGCAGGAATGATTTCCTCGGCAAACTGCCCGATCTCCAGGGCGATCCGCGCTGCCTGGCGGTTCTCAGCCGCGTCAGCTTCGCCCAGCGTGTCACGGATTTCCCGCTCGACGCCGGTTAGCTCGGCCTCAATGTCGGCCATTTCGTCGGCGTGCTCAAACGGCTGGTTGACCATCTTCTCCGTCTCGGCGATCTCGTAATCCTTCTGCCGCAGGTACGTCTCGTGGCTCCGGATTTTGTCCGGCAGCTCGTGTTCAAAGATGTTCTTGAGCACGTTCGCGTTAAGCGCCGCCCGGCTATCCTCGCTGATACGCAGGTCGAACCTGGCCCGAAAGCCCAGCGTTTCGTCCTCTAAGGTGATCAGCCGCTCGACTTTCTTCTTGGGTGGCGGTGGGGGTTCTGCTGGCTCCGGCGCAGGCGTAGCCGCCCCCTCCAGGGGAGTTTCTTCAGCCGCGCCCCAGAAGTTACGGTCAACCTTCTGATGGATGACCTTGGGCCGTTCTTCTTCCTCCTCGATGCCGGTGTAGTAGACCTTGAGGCCATAGAGTGCAGCAATCTCTACCTTCTGGTCGTAGACCTCGAAATGAGGCACGCACAGGTCGTAGAGCTGCTGGCCAAGCGCCAGCGCCGGCTCGATGCCTTCCGACTCGAACCGGGCCATAATCGGCAGCTTCCGGTCCAGGGCGGCCTGTTCGTCAGCCCGCTCACCTTGCAACCGGCGCAGCCGGCCGCGGGCCTGGTACTGGGCATCGTCAAAAGCTCGTTTCTGGGCCGAGAGGATGCGCAGCCGGGTTTGCAGCTCAACCTGGCGAATGATCGCCGGGTTGCCGGTGGCCAGCGCGGTCATTTCCCGCGCCGACAGGACCGCCATGCCGGGGTCCTCGATGGAGTTGAGGGTCATGTCATCGGAGTTGAAGGCGGTGATGAAGGCATATTTGCGCTCGACCGTCTGCCAGCGGTACACGTCGAACGAACCGCCCATGACGTAGCGGTAGATCGAGATGGCCGGGCAGAGATTGCCCTGCCGCCAGATGCGGCCTTCCCGCTGTTCGAGCCAGGCCGGTTTCCAGGGGCAATCCAGGTGGTGCAGGGCCACCAGCAGGCGCTGGCAGTTCAGCCCAATGCCCATGATTTCGGTGTGGCCGATGCAGACCCGAATTTTGCCGGCGTTGAGCATGGCCGCCAGCTTTTCTTTTTTCAGGTCGTCGCCGTATTCCTGGGCGAAGGCGATGTGTTCAGGTTTGACCCCGCGTGCCACCAGCTTCTGGTACAGGTCCTCGTAGACGGTGAAGGCAATTTTATTGTCGGGATCGTAGACCTCGCGGCTTTCGCCGGTGGGCTTGCCGTCCTCATCCAGAATCGGCAGGCGCACCGTCGGGCTGCCCATTTTTTTGACCGGCGTCGAAGAATCCAGAAAGATAAGCTGGGTCAGGTTGTGGAAGCCGGGCCGGTCGGGCAGTTCTACGCCGGTGGTCTGCCGGTAAATCTCGGCCACCTGGTCGGCGCACATGTTGACCTTGCTGCCGGGGTAATCCTCGGTCACGTGGATGTACTCGCCGGTCCACTGGCCGTTTTCGTCCATCTCGGGGAACCGGCCCAACAGCCGGGCATCGAGCGACGCCTTATCGGCGTCGTTCATGATGACCAGGATGTTGTCTACGGACGGGTCCACGTCGCCCAGGTTGTTGGCCCGGTTGGCCAGCGTTTTGACGATCCGCTTCAGCTCGGGGTACGGTTCAGCCTGCTTGCCGATCGGTTTCCCGGTCATCAGGGGCGGCCGCTCGATGCCGGCCTCCTCGGCGTTCATCCGGGTGTCGGCGACTTCGCGCCACAGCCGCTTGAGCTGCACCAGGTTGTTGAAACTGGCGAAGCGGGAAGCCATGCGGAAGCCTGAGCCATCGGGCTTCATTTCAACGCCGGTGACCACTTTCCCGAAGGTCGCGGCCCAGGCATCGAAGTGGTGGAGGCCCAGCTCGCGCAGCCGGTCGGGCATGAGGAACTGCATCATGACCCAGACCTCGCTGATCGAGTTTTCGACCGGGGTCCCCGTCGCAAAGCAAACAAAACCGCCGCGCGCCTGCAGGTGACGGACCTTGAGGAACATATCAAAGGCCCGGCCCGACTCCGTTCCCCCAATGCCGCTGATGCGGGTCATGATTGAATGAAACCAGAGGTTCTTATAAGCGGACGCCTCATCTACCAGCAGCGCGTCCAGCCCCAAGTCCTCAAAGTACAGGGTGTTGGGGTCCGGCTCGACGCCCTTGCTCATGGCGTCCTTGATCTTTTTCGACAGCCTGGCTTTGGCTTTCTCCAGCTCCTTGGTCGAGATGTCGCTGCCCCTGGCGGCCAGGATAGCCGCCTCGATTTCCTCCATTTGCGCGTTCAGGTAGTCAAGCCTGGTTTGTGGCTTGAGCGGAATTTTGGCCATGACCGGGTGGGTGGTGATGATCACGTCGTAATCCTCAGTCGCAATCCGCGCGATCTGCCGGCGGCGATGAGCCGGAGTTTGACCGGAGGCAATGGGCGAGATTTTGGCCAGCGGGTAGGCGTGACGGAACGATTGGACGAACTGCCCAAACGTGGCCCGCTTGACCACGATCATAATCCGCTGGCGCAGCCGGGTTTGCCGCAGGCGCATCGTTAGCCCGGTCAGGCTGTAGGTCTTGCCAAAGCCCACGGCATGAGCCATCATCAGCGCCTGGCTCTGTAAGCCGCGCCAGATGACATCTTTCTGAATCTGGCGTAGGGTAATGGCCGGGTTCAGGCCGGGGAAGTTAACCGGCGTCCCGTCATATTTGCGGGGCAAGGTGCTGTTGAACTTCTCGTTGTAAATCCTGACCAGGCGCTCGGTGCGCTCGTCGTTTTGCCAAATCCACTTGTCGAAGGCGGTGCGGATATCGTTCTGCTTGGCCCGCGCCACCAGCGTGGCCTCCTGGTTGACGGTCTTGTGTTCCTTGCCAAACTCATCTTCCCAGGTGTCGTAGATCGTGGCCTGCTGACCGTTGAGGCATTTCTCGATCAGGTCAATGCCCTCGATGCGGTTGGTTCCCCAGGTCTGCCGGTTCTCCTGAGACTGGCGCAGCCGGCCCACGTCGCGCAGCTCCAGCCGCCAGCAGCCCAGGACACTCACGTACTGGGGCCGGATCACCCCTTGGGTGTGGTGCGGGTCATCAAACAGCCGGCGCATGATGAACTCCTCGATGACATCCGGCGGGACCCAAGGCGAGCCAAGTTGCACGAAGATGTCCTTCGGTCCCACGTCGCGCGGCAGCACTTCCTTCAGGGCCAGGATGTTAGCCGCGTAGCTGTGGGTCGGAACGCCCGTGTAATCCTTGTCCCGTTCCAGGGCTTCCATGTGCTCGGCCAGGGCCAGCTTCTGGCGGATATTGCCGCTCAGATACTCGTCGGCGGTCACCCAGATATTCAGCTCGGGGTCAAAGTAGATTTTGCCGGCCAGGGCCTCGATCAGTTCATAATCCCGCAGCCCGGTCAGCTCCATCATGCGGGGCAGGGTTACCTGCCCGGTTTCCCGTAGGGAGATGATGAGGGCATCCATCGGGTCGTCGGCACGTTCCGGCCGGGTTTCCGGCTGGATGAGCCGCTCGCTGAAGATGGCCGCTTTCTCGGCCCGGCCGATGAAGGGATCCCAGCGTTCCAGGGCCAGGATGTTGTCTGAATCTACGTCCTCGCCGAAGGCGGCGATGTTGGCCGGCTCGTGCAGAAAGCCCCACTTGGCGACAAAGCGCCGATAGACGGTATTTAGCTCCTGCTGCACCTTCTTCAGATGCTCGGCGGTTGAGAAAGCGAGGTTGGCTTGGATGGTCCGGTGAAAGGCATCACGGACTTCGATCAAGCCGCGCACCCGCTGAAGCTGCCGGCCTTCGAGGTTGGCTCGTGCCCAGGTTCCGCCGCGGCGCATTTGCCAGATGCGGTAGTAGTCATCCATCGCATAGCTGCCGGGCCGAATCCAGGGGTCGGTGGGGGGATTGTCAAAGGTATTGCTCTCGACGACGAACTGCCGGCGCGGCCGAGGCGGGGCTGGTTTGTAGATGCTACTGGGCAGGAGATCCCCTTCCAGAATCAGGTCCAGCGCCTGGCCAATGTCGTAACCCTTGGGCGCCACACATTCGTAGGCATCTTCATAACGACCACCTTCAAGCTGCATCTGGCCGAGCATCATATCAGGATAGCGGTCATAGTAGGCGTTGAGGCGGTAATTACCCTTATTGACCGTATCCACCCACTCACCGGCAATTGTGCCGGGCTGCTCCCGCTTCATCAGGAAGATGATGTCAGTCGTCACCCTGGTGACGGCATTCAAAAAGAATGCCGTCACCGGCAGTCGGACCGCGCCCAGGAAATACGCCACCTGGTCAAGATAGTGCCGCACCTTGGTGTCGTGGCTGTCCATGGTGAAGCGACTGGTGATAAAAGCCAGCAGGCCGCCCGGCCGGAGCTGCTCCAGGGCCTTAACAAAGAAATAGTTGTGCAGGCCAATATCGGACAGATGGGCGCGGCCATTTTCGTAGACCGAGGGGTCATGCACCTGGAGATCGGCGAAGGGAACGTTGGAGATCGCCAGGTCGAAGAAATCGGACTCGTAGGGCGAGGTTTCATAGCCGCCCACGTGGAGCTTGACCGAGGGGTAAAGCTGCTTTACTACCTGGGCGCTGAGCAGGTCCAGCTCGCAGGCATAGATTTCGCTTCGCGCCTTGATGTCCGGCGGCATCAGGCCGATGTAATGGCCCGCGCCGGCAGCCGGCTCCAGGATGCGCCCGCCGGTGAAGCCAAACTGCCCCAGCACATCCCACTTAAAAGCGATTACTTCGGGCGTGGTGTAATGGGCGTTGATGGTCGAGAAGCTGGCCGCGCGCCATTCGTGTTCATCGAGCAGCGGCTTCAGTTCCGCCTGGAAATCAATCCATTTGCTCCTGGGTTGAGGGTGAAAGAGCTGGCCGGAGTGGCCCCAGCCGGTGTAGAGGACCAGTTGCTTTTGCTCCTCCGGTGTGGCCTGGCGCTTTTCTTCCTTCAGCCGTTTGAGCAGGCGAATAATCTCGATATTCTGCCGGATTTTGGCCGCCTGGCCGCCTGCACCAATCGGGTCCTGCACCGTGATGCGATAATCCAAATCGGGTTTGGTGGGGCCTCCGTTCGCCCGACTGCCGCCGCCGTTATAAGGCGCGGCCACCAGCTCGACCGGGGGGGCATCGAATAACGATAATTGCATAGAGGGTTCCTTTCATCATTCCTGCCCGGTCACCGGGCGATATTTAGGCCAGGCCCCGTTCCAGGGAGCGGGATCCAGGCGGGCTAAACCGTTTTGTTGCAGGCGTTTCTGGGCAGCGGCCATATCGCCGCCAAAGCGTTTGTCTGCCCACCCGTGCAGACCCAGATGGCCCAGAGCCGCAGCGGGGGCATGTATCGGGGGGGGGGTTATCTTTGACCGCTTTGCGCCGTGGGACGGGCCAAGAGCCAGCGCTTCATCTCGGGTCATGGGGTTCCTTTCTCCAGAATCAAAAAAGCGGCTCAAATGAGCCGCTTGAATTACCTTGAAAAATTTTTGGGTTTGGTCGCGGGTCTAACGACCCGCAAACCGGGCCGCTAGGCCCCGCGACCGCCCAATGATGCTCCCACAAAACCCACACACAGCATACGCTTAAAGGATTTGAAAAACTACCCTTCCAAGTATGGGTTTTGAAGTTTTCTTGGAATAAGATGGGAGAGACTTATCAATCTATCCCCACACAGGAGGTTCTTCTTATGGCATCTATGGATCGCCGCAAACTTCAATCCAAATTCTACCTGATGGTAGACCATATCAGTTTCGCCTCGACCGCGATTGGTGCAGCCACCAACGGCCGCACCGCTGCGACCGCCTGGGCGAAAGACGCAAACGTGGTTTTTGTGGGCGAACTGCGCCACATCCTCATTTTCGCTTTAATGGCCTTCGATGTCGCGGCTGTGGCCGTCAACGAGCAGTTTCGCCTGGTCAGCGAGCGCAAGTTTCAGAATCTGCTGGCCGCCAACGATCTGAGCGTCATTGACCTGGACCCGACCGCCGGCGAGGGCATCGTCGTAGACGAAGATGTGCTGTTTCTGGAAAATCTGACCAATAACTACCGCCGCGAGTGGGACCTGGTGAGCGGCCTGATCGTCGAGGATGACGCTTTAGGGACCAAAGAGTATTTCAGCGGTTCAACCCTGGCGACGTTGGCCTACGGCCTCCAATACAAAACCGGCGGGACCGCGCCGATTTACAGCGCCACCAATTTTGGCTTTTTCGACCTTTCAGCTGCCGGCAATGGCCTGAGCGTGGTAGACCTGCTGGGACCCAGCGGCCCGGTTGAACTCGACAAAGCGCACGTGACTTTGGGCAACCTGGTCCTGAGCGCCTCGTAAGTAGGAACATAAGCGATGCCTGTCACCGATATGTCCCTATTCCTGGTGTTTGGTTTTCTGCTGTTGGCGGCCTATGTCGGTGGCGGCATCATTGCCTGGATTCTGTCCTGGGAGGCCCGGCGCGACCGGGCCGAACTGCGCCAGGAACGGCAAACGCTGATTGAGGAAAACCGCCGACTGAGTGAGGAAATTCTGCAACTCAAGGAACAAATTATAGACCTGCGGAGCCAACTGGCAACGGCTCTCCAGGAGATCAACAAATTCACCGCAGTATTAGATGGCCGCGAGAATATTAATAGTTGAAGATCAAAACGCTTTCATGATCGAGAACCTGCTGCACCTATATGCTCCTGACAGCGAAACAGGGCAGAGTCAATTCGAGTTTGAGATTGCCAAGGATGGCTATGAAGCGATAGAAAAGCTGGGCGGCTCGCTGCCGGACCTGGTGCTGCTGGATTTGCGGCTGCCCGGCGTGAGTGGTCTAAGCGTGCTCGAAGCCATCCGTCAAATTGATTCTTGCCTCCCGGTGATCGTAGTCTCCGCCTATGGAGACAAACGCACCCGGCAGGAAGCGGCCGAGCGCGGGGCCAACGACTTCTTTCAAAAGCCGGTCAGCACGATGAAGCTGTACCGGCGGATCAAGGAGTTGTTGGCTGCCGCGCCGCGCCGTACACCTGCGGGTACTCCAAAGCATCATGAATCCGAGACGGAGATAAATCGAGAGATTCTAGTGGTCAAGTACCGCCGGCTAAACAAACTCAAGGAGCGCCAGGCGCTGCTGGGAATTGATGCCCCGCCAGCGCTGCTCATCGAAATCGAGGACCTGGAAACCGAAATCGCCAATCTCGAACAAGAATTTAGGAGTCACCATGCTTACCCCTGCTCAAGTTGCCGCCTGGACTGAGGCGGCTTTATCTCACCTGGATGACCTGGCCGGCTTTATCCTGTGGGAAGAAGATTGCCCAATCCCGGTCAGGTTTTGTGACGGCCATGCTGTTCACCAGGGCGATGCCCGCGAGCTGTGCGAGCAGTTCTTAACCGTGGCCGAAGCGCTGGCTCAGGAAAGCCGGCAGGGACCTGGCGAAGATGGCACAATCGTGCCAACGCAAGCTCTGTTCATCAGCCTGTATTGTCTCATCGCCAACTCAGAACGCATCTATATCCCTCAAACCGAAGCCCGTTAGGGCCACGTTTTGGCCTGAAATCGGCAGCGAATCCCCACACCCCTAATGGAGAACCGCATGATGTGCCAAAAAAAAGCATCTGAGGGCCATACAGCAGGGCGTTAGCCCGATTTCCCCAATTGGGGAATCCATAAGCGAGAAAAAAAAGAGCCTTGGGGTTCCCCAAGGCTCTTTCCCCCTAACGGGGGACTTCGTGATTACCATTCACCCAGCTCCCAAGCCAGCCCCCAAAAGACACCATCCGATTCATCATCGGCCAGGAGTTGAGTCATCTCCAGGTCAAAATCTTCGGAAACCGGATCAGGGGACAGGGGCGGGACATCAGCACAGGTTTGGGCATGCTGGTCAACCGCGGCCTGCGACTTAAAGGGCCGGCCACGGCTGTTGCGCCAGCGCCGGCATTTGGGACAAACAAACCGTTGGTTCTGTTGCGCCATTGTTAGATTCTCCTGAAAAGATTTATAACGGTCAAAAAAAGCAGCTCGCCCTTGAGGCGAGCTGCTTTTTTGGGAGGTGAGCTTAGAAGCCCAGGCGAGCAAACGCTTCCAGGCGTTTCTTCTCGCTCTTAACAGCGGCTTTGCGCTTGTCGTTCGCTTTCTCGGCTGCCACAACTTCGTGCGGCTTGACTTCGCTGATGTCAAACCCGGCAGGCATCGCGGCGCCGGTGACAGTCAGGACGATATCCTCGACTTGGGCGTTGTAGCCGTAGCGGATAATGGTCGGCTGTTCACCAACAGTCAGATTCCGTTTGCGGAACACGAACACGGTGTTGCCGGAGGCTTCTTCCTGCTCGATCTCATTGCGCCAATCGGCATCGGCGACGAGGGCCACCAGCAAGTCCTCGGTTTGAGCGCGGGTGGGAGCGTAGTAGGTGGTCGGCAGGACGTTCGCGGCGCCTAAACCTTTGAGAGTTTCCCGGCGGGCGTGAGCAGCAGCGACTTTAGCAGAGAGCAAGGATTCGGTTGATTGAGTTTGTGTGCGAGCCATAGTGTAGTCTCCTTTCAAGACTGTGAGTAGATTTTAGTTCCCAGGCACTTGAGGCCGCCTATGTGGAAGCCTATCCCGGCCTGAGAACCATAAGAAAAACACTACAAAAACCCCCTAACGGGGGCCAGAGGAAACTCCAATGGAAAACCATAAGGAAATCCTCACCATCACCCCCAGCGGGGGAGAGAACGATTCTCTCCCCCCAGCGGAAGCTTAGAGCCGGGCATTGAGGGAGGCCAGGCGCTCGGCCAAGTCTATACCAGTCACCGGAATAGCCCTGATGAAATGGCCCACATCGCGTGAGCCGTCGCGGGTAATCGTCAGGCTGAAACGCGCTCCACCCAGCAGCGGGCCATCTTTAGGGAACATGATATAGCGGCCATCAGGGAACTCGATATAATTCCGGCTGCGCTCAACCAGCAGCGTCTCGCCTTCGATGGTAAGCTCCTCATGTACCCGCTCGATGCGGACATCCACCAGGTAGGTTTTGTCGCGCTCGATGCCGGCTTTATCCACCCCAACCACCACCTGCTTGAATTCATCTTTCAGATCCAGCCGGCCCGGTTGGTACTTTAGGATATCGAACAGGTGCTCCCTGAGCGGCTCGGCCCAGAACAGCGGCACGGTTGAGCCAACCGATTTACCGCCGGTGTCGTGAAAAGCGAACCAGAGCAAATGGGCGATGCGTTCCCAGCTAATCCCTACCAGGGTCGGGAACTTGCGTTCCTTGGCCACGGTGTAAACTGCCTTACCATCGAGGCCAACGGTGCGGTCATAGCGAAGGATGATGCGGGCGTTGGCGTGGAAATCCACCAACAGCGGCGTCCAGAACTTCTCGGCAAAGAGCACCCAATCAGCCGGGGTCATCATCGAGCGCCGGGCCAGCTCATCGCGGCAGATTTTGCGGAGCAGGCGGCAGGCTTCCAGTTCTTCGAGGGTGCGCGGGCCGATAGCGAAGTATTTGAAGCTGTCCGGCAGCGCGCCCAGGTAGAGGTAATCGGGTAATTCCAACCGATAAGGTAGACCATCCCAGGTAAAGCCGTTCACGGCGTATTTCATCAGCGTTTCGGAGATGCCGAAGGTTTCTTCATCCGGCTCGAAGCTCGGCAGATGGTCGCGGTCGCGCAGCGCGGTCGGCGATTTCTTGGGGTTGTAATCAATCAGCCGGGTGGAGACGGTCAGTTCTTCGGTCAGGATTTTCCAGATGCGGCGGATTTCTTTGGTCAACGCCTTCATCCCGCCGATGTTGTCGAGATTGGTCTTGAAGCCATCTACGCCACACTGGATAAAGAAGGACAGAACGTAGAACATTCTGATGACCCGCCTGGCATCCTCGATGTCGCCCTCACAGATTTCCATCATCCAGTTGACCATCTCGGTGGGATAGTCCTCGACGATGTAACCCTTGGCCACCATCTGCGCGTAAAAGAAGTCGTCAGACCCGATTCGGGTAGCCACATCGCTCCACGTTCGAGGGTCAGTATTCAGGATAATCAGGTTGATGTTGGCGGCCATCCCGACAGCCATTGCGCCGGCCAGGGTGTCCACCAGGGTCCTGGTCCGGGGCGCGCCCAACTCGTCGAAGGTGTAGATTTTGGGCAGCTTCGACACGGCCAGGCCGGCGGTGCTGAACCATTCTCGCCTGAAGGCTTCAAAGGTCAGCGGGAACTCGCTCTCAGGGACAGCTTCCCCCTCATCAAAGTCAAAATCGCCGTTGGCCTCTTTCCATACTTCAGGATCAACCATCACGGCATTGCCCTTGTGCGCCCACTGGCAGACACTGATGTAGCCGGTGTAGCTTATCAGCCGAGTCGCGTCCTGAGTTGCCTTGACATCTTGGGCGGATTTCCACGTGGAATCAGCTTTGACGTTCTTGGAGCAGGCGATGATTTTGACGTGAGCATATTCCGCCGGGAAGTATTCATCAGGGACGACGATGAACTGCCCAACAGCCATAAAGCAGGCCGCGCCATCGGTCCCAAACATTGTGCCTTGAAACTGCTCTATCTCGTCCAGAAACTCAGCCTGGGGGCCATCCTGAACAGCAATCACGGGCATGATGCAGCGCGAATTATTGACCGGGTAGCGCACCAGGTCGTACAGGTCACTCTTGGGGAATCGGGTTTGCTTCGAGGGAAAGACAGCGCTTCCTTCGAGCGTGCCGGCCATCGCCACAAAGCCCTGGATGCTCTTGGGCTTGCCGGTGGTAATGGTGTCGAAAATCGCACGGGCTTTGTCAGGGGACAGGCTGAGATTGAGGTCCTGGTGGTCGTACATCGTATCCGAGAGTTCCAGCAGCTTTTCGCGGGATTCCTCCTTCATCCCAAACTGAAAAGCGTGGGCGATAAACTCGGAGTGGTCGTTGATACGTTCCAGTCCCTGAGCGACGTGGGGCAGGAGTTCCAGGATGACGCCCTCTTTGTCGTAAGGATGTTTGATTTGGCTGGCAATCTGAGGACTAAACCGCCATTGGTTCAAACTGAACGGTTTGCAGACCAACGCCCGGCGCAGCACCACAGCGTCGGAGGCGCGGATGATGAACTCACCATCGCCCAGGTTCAAAGGGAAGCCGTGATCTGTATCGAGGAGGGTTCCCATCGGCAGCCACTGAACGGGATAGTTCTCCACTTTTCCGTTGGAGAAGCCGCCGCGCGTTCCCCGGCCAACCCTGACGCCGCTTTCGGCATAGTTGAAGATTTTGCGTAGGGCCGAATTGATTTCTTTGGTGTAGCCGGTCAGGGTTTGGCCCTTGGTTGCGGAGGACCAGAGCGAGTTGAGGATGTAGGCTTCGCTCGCGCCGTTGGGGAAGGTCACGCGGATCGGCGCGTCAATCAAGTCGGTTTTACCATCTTGAATGTCCTGCTCCTCGGTTTCGCTCAGCTTCAGGAACACGGCGCCGGTGAAGACTCTAACATTACGCAAGGTTTCTTCGGCATCGGGCCGGGTCAGGGCGGTGCGGTTGAGCATCCATTTGATGTGTTGGGGATACAGATCGGCCAGGGTGTAAAAGGGCATAAACTGCCAGGTCGTGATTTCACCTGCGCCATTGATCACGGCGATATGGACGTGCGTCTCGTTGGATAGAATTTGGATAGTCATCGGGGTCCTTTCAAGATACCGGCCAGCTCCTTGCGCATTTGGGCGACGAGAGGATTGACCTGCTGAGATTGAAATTGGGTAAAGTTCCACGTGGAAGCAATCACGGGGATGTCAGTGATTTGATAGCGTTCGACGATGCCGCGCGCCTGCCGCGTATCGCCGGCCAGGTGATCGGCCTTGACGTTAAACTCGACGCCGGCGTGACCATCAACCTTGTGCCAACTGATGGCGAATTTCGCCATGAGCGTATCCAGTTCCTGCCAGAGATTAAGGTTGGCCAGTGGTTTGCCGTCGCGGGTTTTCCAGCCATTCTTGCGCCAGCCCTTGATCCACATCGAAGCGCCTGATTCGACGTACTGGCTGTCGGTGTAGATTTGAACCGGGATGCGCGTGGATTTGAGGGCGTGCAGGCCGGCGATCACGGCGGCCAGCTCCATTTGTTGATTGGTGGCGTGAGGCGCGTAACCGCGCACCACGGCGGCCCGGTCGCCGTTTTGTAAGATGGCGACATAAGCACCCTCGCCGGGGTTGGGTGAAGCGCCGCCGTCAGTGTGAATGATGGTGAACAGATTCGACATCAAAAATCTCCTTTGCTGATAAGTGTGCGAAAAAAGAAATCGCCTACCTCAGCCCAAGCGGGCCGGGTAGGCGATATGATTTTGAAAAAAAAGTGTGAGGGGCATTACCCCTCACACTTTTCTCAATTAGAACGGGATTTCGTCTTCGACGAGTTCCTCGACCGCTTCAGCTTGAACGCGACCGTTGCCATTGTTGTTGCTACCATTGGCGCTGCCCAGGAAGCGGACATCAAAGGCTTTGACCTCGAAGGAGGCCCGCGTTTTGCCGTTCTGGTCCTGCCAGATGCGTGGACCGCCGGTTTCTTTGTCAAAGGTCAGTTGGCCTTCAACCAGCACCTGGCGGCCTTTGTGGAGATAGGTGTTGCAGGTTTCGGCCTGTTTGCCCCAGACGGAAATGCGATACCAGGCGGTTGTCTCGTGGACTTCGCCGGTCTGCTGGTCGGTCCAGTTGTTGTTGACGGCCAGGCTAAAGTTGGTGACGGGCTGACCATTGCCGACGTAGCGCATTTCAGGGTCGCCGCCCAGATTACCAATGAGTAAGAGTTTTGAATATCCGGAAGCCATGATTTACATCCTTTCATTGTGTGAGGCCCTTCACTGGCTAAGTACCCCTTCGGGTACTCGAAGCTCGTGAGAGCCGGATTAAAAATAAGAAAAACTACACTATAACCCCTAGCCCGCTGGACTAGGAGCGCCGCCCTTTCCCGTACCGTTTTTCAAGCTGCTCAGTCTGAGCCTGAGCCGGCCTGAGTTTTGATTCCATCTCCTTGAGTTGGGCGGTGACCATCGCGTTGATAACGCGGTCAATCAAGTCGAGCTTTTGAGCTTGATTCTTCATCGGGTAATCCTCCAAAAAAAGATTG
The DNA here is from genome assembly GCA_023151115.1 of Anaerolineae bacterium. The sequence goes on along the minus strand of JAKLJP010000008.1, from coordinate 101,188 downwards.
GCGTTACCCTGCATCTGAGGGTAACGCCGAATGGGTTGAAACTTAAGCGTAAACGTGGGAACGGGCTTCAGTTTTGAGAAAGGTGAACAAGTTGGGGCGCTGAGCGAGCGCGGCTAATCGTTCATCACGCTGTTCCTCGTGGATGACAATTTCAAGAGCAATGCGGCCTTCAGGCGCGTCGGCGCGGTCAGCATCAGGGTCATCCCAGCGCGTGGAGTAGACCAGCTTCTCACCAGGGCGGATTAATGTGAGGGCCATCGCTTATTGTCCGCAAAACTGGCAGTAGCTATGAACGATGTCGCTGTTGGTCGCGCCACAGTTGCCACAGGTCCACATCTTGATGGATTTGGGCAGGGGCAGGGAGGAGAGTATGGATTTGAGAAGGTCTTGGGGTTTCATGAGAGTGTCCTTTCGTAAGTGAAAATGATTAAAAATAAGAAAAAACCTACTCACCCCAAGACCCCTCGGAGCGAGGAGCCTTGGGGCTATGGGGATTAGAGCCGGACCAGGGAGGACTCGTTAGCCTTGAAGTAGAGCTTGTCGCCAAGTTGCCGCCAGCCCCAGGAGAGGAACAGCATTATCAGGTCAGCATCGGTGATAACGGCTGTAGGGCAAGCCAGCTTGATACCTCGGCTGCCGCGATTAGCCTGTAGGTGCAGCGTGCCATTGCGCCAGAAGTTGATGCGGTCTACGCCTTCGAGGTGCTTGGCTTGCTCAGGGCTAAGCCCAAGCATTGCTACTAAGGCGTTGGGATTAGATTCAGGCCCTTCGACAAGCTCAGGAGGAACCTCAGCTTGGGGCGCAGGCAGGGCGGCCAGGCGGAGAGCGATGAGGGTCGGATCGGTCAATGCCTTCTTGACGAAAGCGAAGTTGTCCCCAGGGAGGTCGCGGAGATCAGTTGGGTAGTATTTGGTTTTGCGGGTCATTGGAGGATTCCTTTCGTAAAATACAAAAGCCACCCCGAATGGAGCGGCTTATGAATAAGAAAACATCTACCCACACCCATTTCCACGTGGAAAATGAGTGTGGGTAGGAAAGGCGATTAAAACTCCTCTACTTCGGCACAGTCACGGCAGATCGTGATAACATCGCCATCGGTAGTCCAGCGATGCGAGCCGGGCCTTGCAGTAAGGGCAAAGCTCTATCCAGGGAATACGAGCTATCTCAGCGTGGTTATAGAGCGTTTGAAAACCAACACCGGAGAGCGAGCCTTTGACCTCGACGCCATCATTAAATTTCACGACAACAGCAAAGGTCAAGGCTTCCCGATACCAGCCGATAGACTCAACCCCTGTGAAGTCAGGGTGAGTAAAACAAAAAGCACGTTGTTCAGACATCAGATAAATCCTTTCATAGAGAACGTAAGGTTGATAAAGACGAAGTGGCCCGTAGAGGCCAGAGAGAGGCCACATAAGAAGAACCTCATCATTCCCCAATTGGGGAAAAAGCCTCGATTGTTCCACACCCCTAAAGGGTGCGCGAAGCGCGAAGGGATACAATCACCATAGAGAGAGGGAGAGAGAGCACAAGGACGCATTTGGTCACATCGGATGCGAGCAAACGCCGGGAAAAGTGACACCCTCTCACCCAAAGGCGTGAAAAAAAATCAATCTCGCTCTCCGCCGACGCTCCACCATCCACCCCCTGGTGGCACGAAATGGCACATTTTGGCACGCGATAAGGGCCAAAAAAAAAGCAAGCCTGCTCTTGCGAGCAAGCTTTGCTTTTGATTCGGCTCAGGCTAAGCCTTCGATGGTGCAGGACCAATAGTTGTGTCCGTTGGCGATGAAGTGCTTCTTGGCAACGTTCAGTTTCTTCATCAACTGGACGATAGCGCCGGAGCGTTTGATGGCTTCTTTGCCGGCAAACTTCGTGCCTTCAAAGCCGGTTTCGGCAACCTTCGCTTTCATTGCATCACCGTGAACATCGAACAGGGTCACAATGATGCAATCATTACGGTCTTTGGTCAGCGCGACGACGATTTCGTTTTGGGGTTTCTGAGTAGCCATTGGGTAAAGTCCTTTCGTGGGTAAGCGTTAATAAGAAAAGTTTCACCATAACCCAACGTCAGGGGGGAGGGGTATCCCCCCTAGCAGGGTTAATAAGAAAAACCTCACCGGGGGGTAGTTCCTAAATTGAGAATTGCACGTTACCCGTTAGCGGCTCACACTCCGGGGGTTGAATTTTTCCTTCGGAGCTTGCCCAAAATTTTTGGGGGGTGCTGGAAAACACCAGGGGCCTACGCTCTCTCTTACTCCGAGCAGGCAGGGGGTGCGTGGTGGGCCTGGCAGACTTCACACCAGACCATATTCGGGGCTTGTGGGTTGAGCTTGGCCCGCAGCCAGTCTATGAGCCAGTCCATAGCGGTACGCTCCTTTCTTTCCCCAATTGGGGAAAGGGTTAATCCTCTTGGGCAGATCTTCTAGTTCCAGAGGATCATACACCAATCCTCCCGTCTACTTCCCAAATTTCGTCCCAATCCACGCCATTCCATTCCCGCACCCAAACCTCGCGCTGGGTTTCCTCGGCTATCTCTTCCACCCGGTTGATCGCGTCGAGTAGATTGTTGTACTCGGTTTCTTCGTCTCCGGCCCGAAAGCGGCCCTTGACCTGGCCCAGCTCTGCCTCGGTCATGTCGGCGTAGTCTTTGCCGGTTTCGGCTTCGCTTTCCTAGCTCTCCGGTGACGGCCCCAACACTCCCCCCGGCCCATAAATCCTTTCGTGCGCCTTTTGACGCAGCCTGGCAGCCAGCTCCGGCAGTTTGCGGGTGGGAACATCTTTGTATTTCTCAACCTGGCCCATTATCGAGTCTTGGGCGAGCGCCTTCCAGATATTAGCCGCCAGGCGCTCGTTCTTGAGCGAGCGGCGATAGATGGCTACGGCCACGGCATCCCCATCAAACATTTCAAAGCAATCATCAAAGCCGCGCGTGCCGTAACCCGGCCAGTCGGAAATGTAGGCGGCCGCGTACTTGACACGGGCCGCGAAATCGTTGCTGTCCTTGATGCCCATCAGATCCGCTCCAGTAGATAGCGGGTGCAGGTGATGGACTTGGGCGCGGCCGGATTGGCCACCAGCTCCTCCTCCTGAATTTCGTACAGGTCTCTCAGTGGTTTGTGGGCATTAGGCAGCTTCTCCCACCAGTAGCCCGGCTCGCCCGGCAGTAGGATGGCTACCAAATCGCCGGGGACAGTGTAGCGGGCAATGGCGGCCAGGAAGTCGGCCTCGACCTTGTTATAACCCCACAACCGGCCCATCGGCGGGTTGCACAGAACCTTATTGACCTTTAGCGGCAGGCTGACGCCGCCCAGAAAATCCCCCTTGATGAGCGAGATACCGACGGCCTCGGCGATCTGGACCAGCCAGTTCTGACACTCGACGCTGACGATGCGTAACTCGGGCTGGATGCGCCGGGCCGCGTCGTACAGCGCGCCCAGGCCAAAGCCGGGGATCAACAGCACGTCATCCGGCTGAAGGTCGAGCGACTTCGCCATTTTGTCGGCCACGTGGCGCCAGGTCAGATGCAGCCCATCGAGCGCACCGGCTTTCTTGGTGTGTTCGATGTAGACAGCCGTGACCATCTCCAGGGTGGTGCCTTCAAAGGCGATGTGGGGGTGCTCGCCGTTTTGGGCGTGGTGGAGCGCCGCCTCGACGAGTTTTTCGTAAGGGCCGCCCCAACCGCTATTGCGTTTGAGCCAGGTGGGAATAGATTGTTTTGACATAGGTATCTCCTTAATTTTCAAAAATTTTTGGCTTAGAGTGGTAAAAAAACAGGAGTAGGAAGTAGGCAGTAGGGAGTAGGGGGGAAAACCCTTACTTCTTACTCCCTACTGCCTACTCCCTATTCACGAAAGGAACTGCTTTATGGCTATCACTGTTGAAGTTGCATCAACGATCAAGATTGTGGACGGCGGCGCGACCGTCGTGGACCGGGAATTTATCTCTAGCTACGAGATCACCGGCAAGGTGGAAGGCGATTACTGGCTGGATGCGGGGTCCAGCAGTTTCACCCTATGTGTGAAGGGGACCAACGTGACCACTCCGGCCATTGTGGACCCGTTTGTGGTGGGCCTTTCGACCATTCGCGGCATTGCCCTCCAGAGCGAGATTAACCTGGAGCTGGTCATTGATGGCGCGGCCACGCCGATCCAGATGGCCGAGGGCAATATGGCGATTGCCCAGGCCGAGATGCAGACCATCAAAATCAGCAAAGACGACACGCGAACCGGCAAAGTGGAATTTGTCGTTTGGGGGGATAGATAATGCTGCCTTTTTACTCTGACCAAACGATGTGGGGGCCGCAGGGCGATCCCACCAAAGAGCGGCCCCGACTGAAGCCCGGCGACCGCATGGCCGATGGCACGATTTTTATGGGCGATAGCCCTGAGCTGGTACTGCTGGCCGAACTGGCCCGGGTCAAGGATGCACTGCGCCCGCTAGATGCGAAACGGGCCGAACTGCTGGTCAAGCTGGCCGAAGTGAATCCGGAGAAGTACGGCCAGCCGATCATCGGCGTGGCAACCGAAACCGAACCGGCTGCACCCGCCTCAGCCAAGAAGAAGGCAGCCAAGAGTGCCTAGGCAAAACGTTTCCCGCACCTTGCAGAGCTACCTGCAACTGCTGACTGAACAGGCGTGTCACTACGCCACACTGCGCCTGTTTGGCGGGCTAGAACTGGCCGCTCGCGGCCGGCTCTGCCTCGATGCCCAGGTCCCGGCTTTGATCTCCCTGGAATGCAATGAGTGCGCTTGCAGCCTGGTGGTGCTGGCCTCCTATCGCAAAGATGGGACCTACCACCAGGAACTGCTGCAGTTTGAAGGTCATTACGACCCTAACGAGGTCCTGGGGGTGGGTCCGGCCCGCTGGGGCCAGTTGGCCGATACCCTGGCCTATCAACTGATCAGCCAACTCGTCCAGTGGAAGAAGGACAAAGAAGTAGCCACCTTCAGCTATCTGGCCGCCACCACTGGCCTGAAACCCGACCGGCAGCGCTTTTATCTGTGAAAGGCAGGGGGATGGGTGATAGGGGTTGGGTGTTGGATTTTCCCCAATTGGGGAATCCCATCACCTGATACCTAACCCCCAACACCTGACCCCCAACACCCGACTATGGCTCGACCTTACCAGTTGACTCCCGCTGACATCGAAATCTTCAAACGCGCCTGTAATCCCGCCGATGGCATCGGGATCAACTGGTTTATCAAATACTACTTTGGCGGGCGTGAGCTGCGGGAATGGCAGTTCTACTGGCACCACGCCCGGCAGACCCAGTTAACGTGCGTCGGGGGTGTGGGCAGCGGCAAAACAGTGGGTGCGGGCCTATCCTATGCGGCGTTTGCTGCCATGACCCCCGGCTACGAGTATATGAACGTGGCCCCTACTGCCTGGCAATCAACCCTGCAATATCGGGCCATCCTGGCCGAAGCGGCGGATAAGCCCTTTGAGAAGTTCATCTACAAGTACGCTGAGCGGCCCTATCCTCGGATCATTTTGAAGCACAACGGCATCGGCGAATCAACCCTCTGGTTTATGAGCGCCGCTGATGACGCCGAGCGGATTCAAGGGGTTAGTCTGGACGCGGCCAATGTGGACGAGTGCGGGGTGTTGATTGACGGCTCGTGGCTGCTGACGATGCTCATCTCCCGCTTGCGTGGCACAGTCAGTATGAAGAACGGCCGCGAGCGGCCCCGGCAGCGCCGGCTGTCCTGCATCACGGCCAACTACGAAGTCGCCCCGCCCTGGCTGTGGGAGAGAATGGATCGGATGTTTGAACAGCCGGAGTATTTCCTCTCGATGGTCATCAAGAGCGAGGATAACCTCTCTAAAGAGGACATTGATTCGTTCAAGCTGGTCATTCCTAAAGACCAGTGGGAGATGATGTTAGAAGGGAAGAAGCCGGAAGGCAGCGGGGAGCATTTTCACGTCAATTCCGTTTCAGCCTGCGAAGATTGGAGTCTCAATCGGCACGCTCAGTACCATCTGTTAGAGAAGGAAGTTCCTACGCCCGATTGGGCTTATGAGGAGAATCCCGGTGCAGGCTGTGTCCACTGGGAGATGCCCAGCGAGGCCAGAAAGGGGCGCAACTATCTGCTCATCGGCGATCCTGGTTCAGACAACCCGCCCCGGCGCAATGCCGGCGTGATCTGGGTGCTGGACATTACCGACTTCCCCAAGAAAAGGGCTACCTTGGTCTATTTTAAGTGGGTTTACGGCCATGGCGCCTACGACAACTTTTTGGCAGCTTACGAGTACGCTTACCGCAAGTACCGGCCGCTGGACTCGCTCATAGACAGCACCGGGACGCAGAAACTTTGGAATGAGCAGGTGCTGCTGGACCGGGGAATCGCCGCTACCGGGATGAACTTCAGTGGGGATAAAAAAGGGATGCTCGTTGCGGCCATGCGCCTGGTCGAGCGGCAGTTAATCCGCTGGCCTTACATCCAGGGGATACGGGGACAACTCTTGACCTACAAACTGGCTGAAGATAACAAGCTGCCCCAAGACATCGTAGCTGTGCTGATGATGGCCGCCTACTTTCTGAGAATGTACCAGTGGGAAGATTACGCCGAGGAACACCAGCCGGACACGCCGGTGCAGATGTCCTCGGCGCGTGATGTGCGCAGCCAGGTGCTAACGCCCCGCACCGCAGGTCTGCTTATCCCATGATGACTTTACTCACCTTTGCTATTCTCCTCGCTGTGTGCGCCTTCGTCTGGGAGTAGCTCCGGCCAGTCTAGCAGGACATCAAAACCCATCTCGGCCAGAACTTCGTCCAGTTCGTCGGCCAGCACCTGGGCTTGTTCCTTGTGGAAAGTGTCGGTGAACCAGGTGGCGGCGATGGTGTTGGGGTCCGACTCCAGGTCCAGCGTGTAGCAGCCGTCCACCAGGTCGTCGGAGATATAAATCCGCACTTCCTGGCACGGTTTGAGTGTCGAGTCGCTCAGCAGTTCGTTGATCCAGGCCCTGAAGTTGGGCGCGTCCTTGAGCTGCCAGGCTTTATGACAGGCGATACATTTGCCGTGATCGGCCAGGCTAGTTAGCTCATCCTCGCCGGAAACCTCGCCGCTGTGCGCCGGACAGTAGCCAGTGACGGGATGATCGGCCAGGTAGGCCGCGATTTCATTCACCGCCGCCTCACGCCACTCTGGATCGTCGTCAATGAACTGGGGACATTCCAGCAGGTCGTAGCAGCTTTGCAGCAGGTTGCGCAGCTCCACCTTGATGCCTTCCGGTTTGAGCACCTGGTAGCCACGCCGCTTGAGCCACTGGATGACCAGGGACTCGAAGGCGCTGGCCTGAACGGTGATGTGGCCGGTGGCCCGGCCGCGCTGGTGATGCACGTGGATTTCGACGACCGTGCCGGCGCCGGCCGAGGGCGATGTCACCAAGGTGATTTTGGTCAGCCAATTGATAAAGCCATTGCGTAAAAAAGCCCACCCTTCGGTGGGAACTTCAAGACTGTAGATATCGTCGGGTGTAGCCATTAAAAAGCAATCCTTCCATTCGTGATTTGATTTTCCTTGATGACCTCGGAGCTGAGTGGCGCGCCCTGGTGGATGACCTCTTGCTTGTCTTTCCAGTCGGGATAGCGCAGGTCCAGGCCGCCCAGGGCCGCCTCCTCCTGGTCAATTTGAACGAAGTAGAAAAACCCCACCCAATCCGTGCGCAGCACCCGCGGCAGATAGCAGCCCGGGCCAATCTCAATCTCGTGGCTGAAGTTGTGGGCGATACTGAGGATCGTCGCCGGGATCTCCGGCGTCTGGACGATCAACTCGCCAGTGTGGGGGTTGATGTAGTCGTAAGGGACGTAGCGGAAATAAATTGCGTCCCCGCTGCTGTACAGGGGAGCAAATTCAGACATAGCTCACTCCGGTAGGGGAGCGCCGGGCCTCGCCCCGTTTTGGTTCCGATAAGTCCCGTAATATGAACCTACGTAGATAATCTAGGTAACAAAACGGAGTTTGGACGGCCCTCCCCTGCTGATAAGTAAATTAATATGCGAATCGAATTTAGGGCGATTTTTCCCCAATTGGGGAAAACCTCTTGACCGGCGCTCCCTCCGGTGGCCAGCTCTGCTCCCCTTCGGGGGGATCGCTGAACGGCAGATCCTCGGTCGTCACAGCCCTGTTTTCCGCGACTGTATCATTACCCGAAGGGGGGCGAGTGTTGAAATAGGGATCATTTTTGTTGCTCCTGGAAGGGGTATAGGCGCGTTCCCCAATCCCAGCCCCTCGGCTGGTGGTGATCGGGGATGCGCTCGCGTTTGCGTAATAAAAAACCGCCTCTTTCGAGGCGGTAGGTGAGTTTTCTGAGCCAGGTGAGAGCCTGGCTGCTACAGGGTGGGTGAAGCTGGTACTGCCCAGACTCGAACCCCGGTAGGGATGGCCCTAACCGGGCCGCCCGGCGGCGCTTGCGTGGATTGGCGTACTCGGCGCACAGGCCGCAGTAGGCGATATTGGCCGGGGTGCTGGCGAGATCGTGCTTGATACGGCACAGTTCCGCGACCCACAGGCCAGGATTTGCGGCGATAATGTCTAAGGCCCACGCCTCCGGATCGGTGTCCGGGTCGGCCCACCCTTCCTGGGTGAAGTACGACCACTCTAAGTAGTCGGCGCTGACCGTTGGATCGCTGCCGCCCATAAGGTCGTCTAAATCGTCGAGGTTGCATTGGTACTCCAGCCAGCGGGGCAACATTCATTTAAGCCTCCTGCTCGTATTCTTCACGATAGACAATGCCATCCAGGTCGAGCGTGGTCAGCAGCTCCGGCCCCATATCTTCCTTGCCGATGCAGCGCAGCCCCAGTTCGTATTTTCTGAGCTTGAAATGCTCCTGGCCCGGCCAAGCGCACCAGTTGTCTTTGACTACCTGCCATGCTGCTTCATCTGTCTCAGCGATGATAACATAGATTTCCTGAAGCGAGGGGCAGAGGATCAAATACAGGGTTTTCATGACCCCGCCCGGTTCGCGGCCTCCTCATTTCTGGCTTCCCAGATCAGGAGTTCCTGGTAAGCCTCCTGCCCCAGCGGGGTCAGCCGGCCGGCCTGGCCTGGACCGGCCCCAGCACCGTAAATATAGCCCCACCTAACCAGGGTGGTCAGCGTGCCCACCCTTACGCCGCTGGGCTGGCCTCTGTCACAGCGAAGCAGGGCCTGATACTGAGTAGGACTCAGCTTATCCGGCGGACGCAGGCCGATCTTGATATTATGCAGCAGCCTCCGGCCCGCCGGTGAGATACTCCAGGGCCGGGCGCGTGGCTTCTCCTTGCGGTCGGGGCCGTAGAGCCAACCGCGTTCGACCATCGCTCGCAGGGTCTGCCCCGGCTGGCCGGTCAGGGCGTGATAGTCAGGGTCGTCATATTCGATTTGGCCGTCCTTGGCCTGGATCAGCAGCAGAACGGTAAACTGGATAAAGTTGCAACCCCACATGAGGGCCAGGTTGGCCCGTTCGTCCCGATATTTCTGGTCAATCATATTCCTTTCTCCTGTTTGACCCGGGCGATTTGATTGTTCAATTCGACCAGGATTTGGGTAGTAAAATGCCCTCCCCGCTGGCCACGAGGAGGGCGATTTTCTTTGATAATTTCGGCTGCTTCGCGCAGCACCTTGAGGTTGGTGCAGGCGGTGATGTAGGTGGGCGGGAGTCCTTTCAGGTGGTTTTCTTCGACAGTGTACTTGTCACTGGCGGCCTTGCGGTTCTTAATTCCGTACCAAGCATTGACCCACCCCGTCAGGTTGCTGTAGCTCACCTGGCTGTCTTTGGTGCGCTTTCGCGTCTGCGGCGGCGGGATTAGTTCCCATCGTTCAGGCATAGCGCAATCCAATTAGGGACATCGCCCTGCTTGCGCCGGCACCAGGTCCGCAGCTTTTGACCCAACTGGCCGATGCCGTCGCCCGGTTCGCCGATGCGAAAAATCCGCTCGCTCCGGCTGTAGTGAGCGGCGGCTTTGCCCAGAAGGGCGGCGTAATCCTGTCCCATGCAGGTATAGATATTGACGTAGCTGTTCAGCCCCAACTCAATCCATTGATTCCCCAATTGGGGAATCGTCAGCGTGCTTTGCGCCAGGCGCAGATCGTAAGGTTCAATGCGCCGGTCAGCGGGAATCAGCCCGTGGAGGGCGCTCAGACAAAATAAGTCCACCCGCGGCAGGGAATTTCTGACGATTTTCCACAGCGGGCCATCGTAGACGAGGCAGGCCGGGCCAGAGAAGCCTTTTTTACGGTCGGAACAGCCTAAGATGAGTGCTTCTTTCATTGAGATTTCTCCTTCCACCTGGAAAAGTATGGTTTTTCAAATTCTTTTTCTTTATGCTTGGGGTATGGCACACGCGATTGATTACAACACCCAGGTCGTCCCCCTGGAACTGTTTGCCGACCATCCCTTGAGGCTGGCTCCCGAGGAGCATCCCAACGGCTACTGGAGTGAGACTCACGGCAATTATAACTCCTGGTGGGCGCACTATAAAGGCTACAGCCTCAACCGGAAATCGGGTGGGCTGGATATCTATCCCCTGAAGCTAAACATCGTCCGCCCGGCGGTGATCAATCACGCGGCTTTGTTACTCGGCCAGTTTACGGATCGGATTGTCCGCTTTGGCATCTCCAACGCCTACGGAGTAGATAAGGCGCTGGGTGAGGAAATCACCCGCGACCTCAACATGATGTGGCACCTCAACAGCGGCGACACGCTGCTGCTGGAGCAAGCCCTCTTTCAGCAAATTTTTGGCGGCATGTACTGGAACGTTGCCTGGACGCCGACCCGTAAACGCTGGCCGATCAGGTACTTCAGCGTGGACCCGCGCGCCTGCTTCCCGGTCTGGGATGGCAATGACTACAACCGCCTGGTGGCGATTGATGTCATTCACCAGGTCCCCCGGCCAACGGCCATCGCCCGCTATAGGGTCACTCCATCGCCTTTCAAAGATGCCGAGCGGGAATTTTGCACGATCAAGGAACATTGGGACGAGAACGAATACGAGATTACCGTAGACGGCGAAATTGGCAGTTGGCCGGATGGAGCCAAAATGGGCGGCCCGAATCCTTTCCTTGATCCGGTGCTAGGGGTGAAGGTCATCCCCTACGTCTACGCCCCCCGCCTCAGAGTGGGCGAGTTTGAAGGAGAGAGCCTGGTCCCCGGACTCGTGGGCGGGATGAAGGAACTCAACAACAACCTGGCGCACCTCAACGAAGGCTTGGCCGACGCTATGCACCAGCAGCCGTGGGTCAAAGGCCGGCCGAAAGGCGCGGCCGGGTTCGACCAAGCCCGCAACGCCTGGATTGATTTGGGGATGGGCCAGCCCGGCAGCGGCATCGAGCCGGAAATTGGCCGGCTGGAAGGCGCGGATTTGTCCGAGGCCATGATTGCCCTGGTGGCTGACAAACTGCCGGAGTTGATCCGCGAGCACACCAACATGCCCAATGTGGGCTACGGCCGGACCGATGCCAGTGTGCGCAGCGCGTTAACGCTTCACTATATGATGTGGCCGGCGACGAATGTCGGGGCGCACTACCGGCTCAACGCTTCGCTGGCGCTCAAGCAGATCGGGTATCTGACCTACGTCATGGCCCTCTCCAAGCGAGCCATTGGCCAGAATCTGAACGCGGTGGAGAGCATCGGCTTTGCCGCCTCGCCCGAAGCGATTGAGGCCATTCTGGTCGGTCATAAAACCCACTGGCCGCCGATGCTGCCACAGGACCGGACGGAGCTAGTCAGCGAAATGGTGCAGCGCCTGTCCGGTAACATTCCGACCATCAGCCAGGAAACGGCGATCCGCCGCATGGATGGGGCCGACGAACTGGCCGAGGAGATGGAGCGCATCGAAGCCGACCAGCAAAAGGCGCAGGAGCGGCAGATGGAGATGGCCGAACAGCAGGCCGAGATGGGCGACGAACAGGCCGACAAGGATATGGATTGCTCGATGCAGCAGGCCGAGTTTAAAAACAAGCTCGATATCCAGCGCGACAAGGCTAAACCTAAAGACAAAACCAATAATGCCCAGGCGAAGGGCGGGAGAATGAAAAATGGCGGCAAGTAAGCAAAACCCCATTAGCAAAAAGAAGAAAGACCAAAAACAATCATCAAGCAGCGATATACCGATGAAAGGCAAGGCCCATGAAGGGCCAAATGCCTAAAAAAATGCCCAAGAAAATGCCAAAACATTAAAATAGGAGATATTCACCCAATGTCCGATAACAACAACACCCCCGACCTGTCCCAACTGACCGAGAAGCTGACCCAGCTCACCGCCCAGCTTGAACAGGCCAAAGCCGCGCTAACCGAGCGCGACAACAAAATCAAGGAACTGGAAGGCGCGACCGGCGCCTTTAAAACGGCCAACGGCCAGCTTACCAGCAAAGTGACTGACCTGGAGGCCCAACTGGCCGCCGCGCAGCAGACCATCCAGACCCAAACCGGCGAACTGACCAACTGGACCACCAAATTTGACCAGCTCAACCAAGCTCATTCGGCGCTGAGCGGAGACAAAACCAGCCTGGAGCAAGAACTGGGCCTGTTCAAGCTCATCGCCGCCGAACAGAAGTATCACAACCTGATCGGCATCATTGACGGGATAAAAACCGACCCTGATGTTGAAAAGCAAAAGCAGATTCTCGACCGGCTGGCCGGCACGTTCCAGGCCCAGGCCAACCAGACCTTAGACGCCTATCGCGCCGGCGGGACCAACCCGGCCGGGAACGTCGCCGGCAGTAAACCGGGCGGCAGCCTGCCGACCGACCCGAAAGTGGCCTTTGCCGAGTACCAGAGCCTGCTCAACGCGACCGACTCGGAATCTATGAGCCGCCGGGCCGCGCTTTATGAGGTGATCGTAGGCGCGCAGTTTGGCGAAAATGCCAGGCAGCAGAATTAAGGATGAGGGATGAAGGATGAAGGCGGAAGGAAAGAAATAATTTCATCCTTCATCCTTCCGCCTTCATCCTTTCAAAGTTTGCTCCCACAAACCTGCCCGCGACGCTTCGGCGCACCTGAAGGGGTGTAAGGGCCAAACCCATCTTTATTTTTTTACAAGGAGCAAACTTCAATGCCTACCAGTTTAACCAATCCGTTTGGCCTGTCGAACGCACTCGATGCCTCGACCGGGCCAGGAGCGTACTCCGACAATATGTGGTACAAGTGGGAGTCGCTCAAAAATCCGGCCATTCAAATGGCCCTGCAAGAACGCTATCGCACCAACAGCCTGTACCGCGCCCTGGTGGCCACTACAGTGGTGATGCGCAATAGCAACGGCTCGATCCCGGAGAGCATGACCGTCAAAGGTGTGTTTGATATGGAACCCGGCGGGATTGAACCCATCGGGATGCGCCAAATCTGGTTGAAATCCAACTACACCGACGCCTTTAGCCAGTCCATTCGCTTCCAGCACTATGGCGATAAGGTCACGGCACATAAGTATGATTCAGCCGTGCAAGCCTACCTCTACCGGGGTCAGGCCGGCCTGATCCCGATGGCGCGGACCATGCTGGGCCAGTCGGTCACCATCAACCTGGACATCCAGAGCCGCAATGCTTACCTGTCCGGCCCGCGCGTTCATTTCTCCGACCCAACGAATGTCGCCAACTTCGGCCAGATCAGCCAGGCGACCAACAAGGGCATCTACAACCTGGTTGAGAACCGCGACATCTGGATGGATTTAACCTACGAAGATGTGCCAATGGCTTCCAGCCCCCTCGGTAATTCGGTCGGGACGCTCTTGTGCGTGACGACGCCCAGCGTGATCAGAGAAATCATCGAGCAGGTCCGCGCCATCGGCGGCCAGTGGATTGATGTGGTCAAATACGCCAATCCCGAAATGGCCCTGCGCTATGAAGTAGGCAGCTTCGATAACGTCCGCTTCATCGCCGCCCGCCGCAACGTCCTGTGGAACTGCGGGACCATCGTCGTCCAGATGGCGACCGCCGAGGCGTACAACGCTGCCGACGGCGCGACCGATCAACTGGTGGACGGCGTGTACCAGGTCGGCCAGCCGGTCAGCTCCGGCGTCAAGAACTACATTGAACTGAGCGGCCTGGGGACCGGCGTGATCACCGACTTCAAGGTAAACGATATGGTCACCATCCACACCCGCCGCTTTGCCCAGGCCCCGGCCGATGGCAAAGGCGTCCTGAATGGTGTGGACTACCGCGAAGGCACGGCCAAACTGCGCCGGATCGTCGAAGTGGATGCCGCCAACAGCCGCATCAAGCTGGACAAACCGCTGTTCTACGAGTTCCCCCAAGGTTCGTTTGTAACCAAGGCCGAGCACATTCACCCCTCGACCTACATTGCCGGCCCCGAAGGCGTCATCAACGCCGTGGCCGAACCGATCAACTTTGTTGAGCCAAGTGCCATTGACGACCTGCAAGCCATCTGGCGCTTCGCCTGGGACGGTTACTATCAACAGCAAGTGTTCCGGCCCGAAGTGTTCCGGACGATGTTCTCTGCCGGCCGCTCGCCGCGCTGGGGCGTGGGAGTGAATCCGTAAGAAAGGTGACAGGGGCCAGGGGCCAGGGGTCAGGGATTTTCTTCCCGACCCCCAACCCCCGGCTCCCAACCCCCGATGAGACGTTGGAAAGAGGTCGAACCGATCATCACCGCGCTGCTGAAGGATGAAGTACCGGCCGGGTCTGACAAGACCCGCCGGTACGATCCCGATGACCTGCGAACCTGGTGGAACAATGCCCAGATCAGGCTGTCCACCATGAAGCCGCTGCACAAGCACCTGGTTTATACCGCCGAGGATAACAAAAGCGGGACCGACGAGGTGCAGGTGATCCTGCCGGAAGATTTCTACCGGCCGCGCCTGGTGGTCCTGCCGAACAAGCAGCAGCTTCCGCGCCTGGCCATCGAAGAAAAATTTTATAACCCGGCTGCCCTGGGCTACGCCATCTATGAGGGTAAAATGATCCTCCTGGGCGCCAGGCCGCAGACCTGGCTTTTGGCCTACGACGCTTACTACCCGGCGATCAAGAATAATGACTCCAAGGTGGAGGTCCCGGTCTGGGCCGACGAAGCCTGCGCCATCTATACCGCCATGCAAGCCATCACCCGCGAAATGGCCGCCGATGCCAGATACCGCAAATTCATCGGCAAGCAGGACGCCGGCAACCCGCAGCAAAGCCCGTTTCTGCCGGTGGCCAAGTGGCTGGAAGAACGCTTTAACAGCATCATCGCCATGCACAGTGACGATGACGCGGACTTCAGGAAATAAGGAGTATGGAGTAAGGAGTAGGAAGTAGGGAGGGAAGAAACCCTTAATCCCTACTCCCTACTTCCTACTCCCTGGCTTATGAACAATCTCAGCATCAACTTGATGCAAACCGTCGTGGATATCATCAACGAGCAGCAAAAGGGGCTAAAGAAAAACGACCCGACCCGGCTGCGCCTGGTCGAGATCGGCCCCAAGAGCGAGGATTTCGCCGACAGCGGCCTGTCCTGCTACATCTGCCCGAATGACCCCGACGACCCGGACGGCTGGGCCGACGAGGAGATCACCGAGCCGGGCCGCCAGTTTAATACCACCGCCAATAAGTCAATGCTTGAGCTGGGCGGCGGCCACTACTTTAATCTCCGCTTTACGATCTTCTTTACCCTGTTCTACAACGAGCTGGGGATTAACCGTAAAGTGGCCTTTGAATCGAGCCGAATTATGCTGGATCGCATCCAGCGGGCCATCTTCGAGGCCGGCCTGGTCCCGAACGGGCCGTTTGGCAAGCTGCAACGCGGCGATGATTTCGGCTGCCACCTGGTCCGCGCACAGAACTGTGTCAAGAAGCGCCGGCTGACCCCCGCTGGCTCGGAAGGTGAAACCTTCTATCGGGGCAAGATGTGGCTGCAATTTGAAGCCTACATGGAGGGCTGATCCCCCAGGGGGATATGAAGCATTATGGAAACCCATATTCGGTCCATTCTGTACCAACAACTGAGCGGCCGCCGCGTGGCCTTCGATCCCCAGGAACCCGAACCTTTTGACTTGGTGGATTTAACCCGCGATGTGACCAACGCGACCCGCATCTATCACCGCCGGACGGAATGTGTCCGCGAGGCCCTGGAAGGGGCCAGCCTGATCGTGACCGACAGCCAGCCGCTGGCGGGCGTCGTTAAGCAGATTTTGCCCAGGGCAATTGTTATGGCCCTGCCCTTCGGAAGGATGAAGGATGAAGGCGGAAGGATGACAGAAGAAAATTTTCATCCTTCATCCTTCATCCCTCATCCTTTTACAGTCGGCCTGCTCAACCACACCGGCGAGATGATGCTGAACAACCATTACGCCCTGAAGCTGCTTAAAAGCTTGGACCGGGAGCTGGTAGTTTACGGCGAAGCGCTACCCGGCATCGAAGGTGAGGTCAAGCAGAATTTTGGCGAGTTTGCCGCCATGTGCGACATCTTGCTCCTGCCCAGCCTGCCCGGCGCGCTCAATTCGACGACGCTGCCGCTGTCCCTTATGGCCGGTAACACGGCGATCCTGGCCTCTAATGCGCCTGGCTACTGGGAACTGGACGCGGCCACCGGGGTGCAGCTCCTGCCCAACGATCCGGCGGCCTGGCGCGCGGTCCTGACTAACTTAGAAGCTCAACCGGCCAAGCTCAGGGCCATGCATGAGCGTAACCAGGCTTTCGCCAACCGGCTCAACCGGGAAAGCTACAGCTGGCTGGCCTTTTTCGCCGATCAATTTATCAGCCCACCCGCACCTGTCAAAGAGGATTGCGGCTGCACCAAAAGAAAGGATGAAGGCGGAAGGATGAAGGCGGAAGGAAAGAAGGAATTTCAGCCTTCATCCTTCATCCCTCAGCCTTTAGAGTCGGCCCCCACCCGACCCGATCAAGATCAACTCAATAACGAAAAGGAGTCTTAACTTATGTCCATCACCAGTCAAGCCGGGATTTTTGGTCTCGGCCTTCAAGTCAACGGTCTCAAGGGTGGCGCGGCCAGCACCTTTTACCGCTACAAAACACTGGCCGCGAACCTTGGCCCGATCATCAACGAGCAGATGAGCCGGCCCGAAATGGGTGGCAACAACAACCCGACCGGCCTGTACCTGTCCAGCGCCGGTTACGGCGGCTCGGTCAGCCTGCAACCCCGCTTAGAAGGTGATTTTGGCTGGATTCTGCTGGCCGCCTGCGGGGCTGCGGCCTCCGTGGTAGACACCCCCGGCGTCGGCGTCAACCGCCACACCTTCAGCCAGGCCCTCGCGGCTGCGGGCGGCTCCAAGTTCCTGCCTTTCGTCCAAGCCCGGCGTTACATCCCCGGCGCTAATGCGGCAGCCGCCATCGGCGACATGGGCATTGATTGCATCATCAGCGCCCTCTCGATGTCCCTGGCTCCTGGCCAGCCGGTCCAGGCCGAACTGTCGATCCAGGGCCGCGAACCAAGACTGACCACGACCGGCGCGCCGGCCAGCGGCTGGACCTGGGCTGACGTGGCCGAAGATTTCGACAGTGTGCCGATGCCCATGAAAGCCGGCGGGCTAACCATCGCTGACTTAAACAGCGGCCAGCCGCTGCCCTTGACCAATGCTCGGGTCACGCTGCAAAACAACACCACCTCGCCCGACGAGGAAGCGGTCATCAACAGCTACTACGCCGAGGATTTCACGCCCAAGATGCGGACGCTGACCTTCGAGGCCACTTACAAATGGCGCGACGCCGAACTGTACCGCTACGCCTACAATGGGGGCAGCCTGACCAGCGCTGTGGTCAATCCCTGCTTGAGCTACAAAACCACGACCCTGACCGTCGAATCGCCCTGCAATATTGATCCCGGCACGATTGACTTCCCCTGGCGGCTCCAGGTGGTCGCGCCGAATGTGCGCTGGCGCATGCAGGGGCCGCCTCAACTGGCCGGCGATGAACTGATCCAGCTCCAGCTCGTTGGCACCGCCATCGAAGCCGACAGCGGCGATCCGGAAGATTACTTCCAGTTCATCCTCGACAACGAAGTGGCCGCTTATGTCATCCCGACTGTTTAAGCGGTACATCCTGAGCTTGTCGAAGGGGGTGGTGTGGCTGATTAAGTTCTATCACCGGATTTACGTGAATCTGTGGTTGCGCTGGCGCGGGTATCGCCTGGTCAGTGCAGCCGAGTATGTCCGGCTGGTGGAGCAAAAGAAAAAAAGTCGTTAATTTTCAAATCCTTTCATGGTTTGATAAGGCGACAAAGCGACCTGCTTTGTCGCCTTATTTTTTCCCCAATTGGGGAATTTTAAATCTTGAAAGGATTTTGCCCAATGCCCAAGTTAATCACCCCGACCGAAAAAGAGTTCAGTTTAACCGTAGACTCCCGCTACGCTGAGCGACAGGTCGAAAGCGACGATCCCATCGTCGTCAAGTTCAAACAGGCCACCGAGGCTACCAATCTGCGCCGGCAGGAGTACCTGGCCCGGCCCATCAAACGGATGTGGGAAAAGGACCAGGACGGCGGCGACCAGTACCGCGAGGAGTTCCAACTCACCCCCTTTGGCAAACGGATGGCCGTGGATGTCTATTTGACGATGACAAGCTGCAACATCACCGACGAAAATGGCCGCCCGGTCTTTAGCGGCAAAGAAAAGACCTTTGAGGAATTTTTAACCAAGTGGGGCCGGCTCTGGTCCGAATGGGCTGAAACGATCTACGGGGCCTGCCTGCGGGTCAACCCGACTTGGGGCTTTGGCGGCGAAGATGAGAACGCCGACGACGAAGCTCTGACCTTGGGGGAAGGAACTGCCGGCGTGGCGGCGTAGTTATCCACGCGGAATTTAACCAAAAGCTGAAAGAATTTAGGGACCAGGTGAAGGCCCTGGAGCGCACCACCGATCCGGAGGCGCGCAAGGGCCTGCCGGTCCCGTATGAGGTGATCCTGTACTATGAGTGTGAGCGGCGTCACTGTCTGCCCTACCCCGGCAGCCTGATGGAGCAGCCGCACATCCTGCTGCTATGCTTCAGGATCATCGAGGATGAAGCGGCCCATCTTGCCGCCGAGGAGCGTCAGCGGGCCGAGATCAACCGCCGAGAGCAAGAGATGTTCGACAAGATGAATGCCGGGAAGTGAAATGTGATGAGCGAGAATGTGTTAAGTAGTTTTCAAAACCAACTTGTCAAAAAACAGGTTAAAGGTTATCTTTGCTAAAAAAGCAAAGGTGATCTGTCGTGTTAAGGGTAAAACTAAACGAAACCGAGTTAAAAGAATTAGCAGAACGTCTAAAACGTGCCAAAAGCCAAAATACTTTGATCTATCTGGATTTGAAAATCATCGAATTTTCGCATCAAGGGAAAAGTGTTTCCCAAATTAGTGCCTTATTAGGCTTACATGCCAACACCGTTAGAAGTGTGATCAAAAAGTTTCAGGCCGACGGGTTTGAAGGTCTCCAACGAAAACCTCGCGGCAAACCGGAAGAAAAGCTCAAAGCGTACGACAAAGCCTATTGGGAAGATATTTTGTCCCAACCGCCCAGTTCATTTGAGAGATTGGAGACGCCTGACCAAAATTGGACCTATGCCTTGATCCAGCAATACCTTGAGATTTATCTCCAGCTCAAAGTGACCATCAGTACGATTTGGAACCATCTGCGCCGGGTGGGCTTTACCTCAGGTCGAGCCAAACTGTCCATCACCTCACCCGACCCGGACTATCAAGTCAAACGCCAACGGGTGGAAGAGTTGAAAAAAAAGCCGTGACCGCTACCCTGAGCCAAGCTGATAGCCGTTTTTATGTCGAGCAAGAGGGACTTGTCCCCCAAAAAGCAATGCTAGTCATGATGGATGAAACCGATATTCATTTGTGTCCTGATCTCAAAACCAAAGGGCTACACCTCCAAGGCCACCAACTTAAGGTCGAGGGACCCGGTCTGGATGAAGTGTGTTACTTATTTGGCTCAACCAACCCTTTTACCGGGGAAGGGCTGTATGAAATTTATGACCAGAAAGCCTCCTGTCAATTCTGTTTTCATCTGGAGCATTTGATGGACACTTTTCCCGATTACTTTATCTTTGTGGTTGGGGATAATGCTCCCGCTCATCGTTCCGCCGCCACCACTGATTTCCTTAAAGCTCATCAAGACCGGATTGAATTTGTCCCGTTGCCTACTTATTCTCCTAATCTCAATGGCATTGAACGGCTATGGCGGGTGATGCGGGACAAGTTGATGCGGTCTAAAGCTTATGCCTCCCTGCATCAAAAATGCACGGTCCTCATGAACTTCCTTCGTGTTTTAGCTTTTGACCGTTTTATTGATATTCTTGGCATTGCTAAAAATGTCACAACTTAAAGTTGAAAATCACTTAATAATGATTATCCTGCTCCTGATCCTGACCAACCTCTACACGGTTTGGCTGGCCCTGAAGCAAGGCCGAGCCGCCGCCCGACTGCTGGTGGTTGAATTTTATCGCGGCTACTATACCGCCCGGCTGCACCTCCAGCCCGGGCGGCCCAACTTCTGCCGCGTGGTCACCTGGATCGCCCAGAAGGATGAGACCCACCGGCTAGAGATTCCCGGCTGGCGCTGGCCGATCAAGGCCTATAAACCCAAAAGCTAAGCCCTCCGGATGGAGGGCTTTTTTATCTAAACTCACTTTCGATTCTATGGCGTTTCAGCCTTTTTTATGGTTTGCTGAGATAAAGAGCACGGTCAGAAAGCGGGATGAGGCCCATGACCACCGCCGGCCTCCCAGGCGGCTAATTCCGCCTCGATATCTGCTTGCCTTTGCTGATAAGCAGCGTAGGCCCCATCGGGATCATCGGCGCGGGTTAAGGTAATCCGGTATACGCCCAGCTCGCCCCGTTTAGGCGGCTCGATGCTGACCACGTGGCTGCTGCGGAAAAAGACACGCTGCGAGGGTTTAAGTAGGTCATTTATCACCTGCCACAAGGCATCCGGCCGTAAGCGGGCAGACTCATCCGGATGAACGGGAGCGTCGAGCAAAGTGCCATAAAAGCTTTCCTGCCCGTCAATGTAAAGGTACACCTGTTTGCCGGTAATGCTTTTACGGCCTTGTAAGCGAAAAAGACGATAGACTTCTTCGAGGTCCATAACGGCCTCCTTTCTCCCCTGTGGGGACTTATTGATTTTACCTTAGTTCAGGGCGTTCAGGAAGCCAAACTTTTAGGGGTTTAGATTATGCCTTCTCTCAAAAAATGGCTTGAAACCGACGACGACTCCCCGCCCCCAAGCCTGCCTGGCCCGGAGCAAATGACAGTCAACCGCCGGCAAATGCGCTCGCTGCTGGATAGCCAGCCCGCGCCGGAAACGGTCGAGGTGCAGGAGTTGACTCCGCTCCAGATGGCTCGCGCTTACGAGCGCAGCGGCAACAGTCCCCGCCAGATCCACCAGCTCATCAAAAGCGGCGTTCCCCTGCCCCGATTGGCTGGCGCGTTGGGCCTGAATCCGGAGATGGTCCGCAGCATCTACCAGCGCGAGGAGGCGCTCCGCTTGCAGCGCCGGGGCCTGAGTTTTTCCCAAATTGGGGAAAAGCTGGGCCTCTCCGAGGCCGAAGCGCGTATGACCTTCGCCCGCGGCCACGTGCAGCGATACGGGGCCGACCCGGCGGTGCAGTACGGCATCCGACAAAAAGCAGGCCGCCGGCCTTTCCCGGCCGACGTTTTTGAGCAGCCGACTTACCAGCGCGACACCAACCGCAACAGCGCCTCGATCAACAATGTACTGACCGATTTGCAAAAGTCGCTGGGCGAGCAGGGCTATGAGCTGAAAACCTTTTTCGAGACGGACCCCTTGGGCGGCCGGTACGTGGTCAGGGTCAAGCAGGGCGAGGCTTATGTGGGCCAGCCCTTCCGGCTGACCGCCACGCCTAACGGCGTCCCCTTGGTCAGTAAAACCGGCAAAAGCGGCGGCGGCTATCGCCTGACCCACCAGGGCCAGCAGGAGCCGCTATCGCAGCGCCTGCATAATGCGGTACTGGAGATGGCCCGCAACACCGAAGCGCGTAAAGCCTGGGAGGCCAACCGGAAAAACAAGGCCCAGGCAGCCCCGTATGATGAGGGCTACGTTCCCGACATGCCGGACTATTATAACGACGCCCCGCTGGATGATTATTACGACGACAGCGGCTATGCCCCCGACCTGAGCGAAAGCGCACCCCCGCCACCGCCAACGTGGGATGACGATCCGGAGTACGCTCCGGGGCCGAAAAACGCCCCTTTAACCCCGCAAGGTAACGCCTTTGGGCCGCTCAACGTGATAGATGCCCTGGACGTGAACGCCAAGCGCGACCCGCGCAATAAAAATGTGTGGCGGCAGATCAGCGCCGGCGACTTCACTCGCCAGTCCTTCGCCGGGCAGTTCCGCGAGGAACATTCAGAGGGTATTATCAAAGACCCCAAGACTGGCCAGTGGGCTTACCCGCCGGAGCTGGCCGGGGACGCTTACCCGCACACGCCCATCGTCAGCAAAGGCACGATCTACCCCCTCGAAGCGCGGAATTACATCGCCGGCAACATCGCTTACAGCCAGGCCACTGGCGGCGGCTTCGACCAGGAATACCAATGGGGCAGCCAGAAGGGGATGGGCAAGCAGGTCAAGCGTGATGAGCTGTCGCTGACCCGCAAATACTGGCAGGCCGGCCCGGCGCTGGGCATCGCCTACCCCGAAGTGCCGCAGCACATTTTGGGCCAGCGAGCGACCGAGCCGGAGCTGGCCCACGTGGCTAAGGCGTTTATTCTGGACCGGGGCGGGATCATTCCCGAAGGCCAGATGTGGAAAGACACCAACTATGCCCCGTGGGTCTTTGGCTCATTTGAGCAGAATCCGGAGCGGTATGAACTGCGCTTTGACCCCAACTACTCTGAGGAGGAAGTGCTCAAGGCGGCCAAACTGCTGGGGCCTGACGGTAAATTCCGGCCGCGCCTGCTCAAGCAAGGGGACAGCAAAGTGTCCTCGCCCAACGGCTTCAAAAAGGATTTCCTGGGCAACAACGAGTCCGGCGTCATCACTGGCTACGAGATCATGGATACCATCAACGAGCGCGGCGATCCGGTCAAGGCGCTTCGTCTCAAGGGTTACTTTGGCAACCGGCCGAATGTGATTTCGGCGATGAAATTAGAGGGCTGGAAGAACCTGGCCCAAGATAAACATATCCGCGAGCAGATGGGCCTGGATTACGACCTGATTATGAATAAGCCCTCTGATAGCGTTGTCGCCAATATCTCGATGCTCAATGCCCTGCCGCGGGAGGAATTTGAAGGGCTGTGGAAGGAGGTCCACGGCGATAAGCCGGCCCCGACCCGCACCGGCTCAATGGAGGATGTCGAGGCCCTGGCTAAAGTGTGGCAGCTTTACCAGGAGCGCAACCGGCGCACCGAGATCCTGCCCGGCCGGGTCTTTGATAAAGACACCCTGGAAAATTACCTGAAAGCCGGGATTATCAAGGATGGCAAGGTCGAGGAAGTGCCACCCTTATTCGAGGGCGCGGAGACGATGTATAAGGCCGATTTGATCGCCACCGGCTACGCTGCGCCGGTGCGCGCCCGCTACATCACCGACGTGACCAACCTCAAGCGGGGCAGCCTGTCCAACGAGATTCTGCGCAACGTCGAGTTCAACCACGCCGGCCTGGGCGAGCACCTGCGCGAGCTGGGCTACGAAGGCCGGGACATCTACAACACCCTCTTTGAGATGTACATGCTCAACACCAAGCCAGGCTATGACGAGATCGGCAGCCCGGTCGTGGATTTGCTCAAGGATTTGAGCGGCAACCAGGACGTGCGCGGCGCGGTGGATGCCCTGTACGAGCAGAAGCTGGCCGAAATCCTGCCCGAAAGCATGCGCGGCCTGACTGAAAAGGATTACGACAGCGACCAGAAACGAGCCTTTGCCAAATTCAAGAGCGAGGCCGGCGCCCAGGCGATCCGGGCCTACTATGACGATTTGCACGGCACGGACTCCTACCTCTATCGCATCGGCAACAGTAAGGACCAGGCGTTTATGGCCAACCCCGGCCTGCTGGAGCGCTTTGGCTTCACCGAGGAAGAAACCAATGAAAAACTAAGCAAGCTCGAAAGCGCGGCCAATTATTATCTCAAGCGGGTGTGGGAAGCCTACAAATCTGACGATCCCAGGAAGCTCATGGGCGTCGGGTCCTGGCTGCCGGACAAGATGAAAGAGACGATCAAGGACCAGCAGGAGCTGCTGCTGTCTGCCGGTGCGCGTAAAAAGTGGTTTGGGAGCAGTTCGACCAGCTTCCAGACCCACGTCCACGCCTCGGACTATGCCCTGCCGCGCAATGCGATGGCCAAGAGCTGGGACGATATTTTCTATATGACCGGGCTTCGCCGGACCAGGGCCAACCGGGCCTACCTCAACAAGCTCTCCCGCCAGGGGCAGCTTCTATTCAGCGCAATTCGCAACCCGGCCAGCGATCCGGTGGCTCAGACTGAATCTATCTTGAATATGGTCACGCCGGACCTTCTCAGGGACGCCGGGCTGGACATCCCGACCACCGGCCACCCTAACATCTTCCATCCTCACTATGTCCAGCGACAGGGCGGCGACAACGACTCCGACCAGAGCCAGGTCTATATGGTGCTCAAGAAAATGCTCGGCGGCGAGCTGGTCAACGCCTTTGGCTTGAAACCGTCCAGTCCGGAGGCGATCACGGCCGGGGCCAAGGTACACGCGGCTGGAGAGTATGACAATGCGATAGAAAAGCTCAATGTCTCGGCGGAGCAGGCCCGGCGCAACCTGCTGGGCTTTGATCCGAGCCAGGGCGATAAAGTGCTGCTCGATGGCAAGAGGCACAGCCTGAAGGAGTGGACCGGGGAGACCCTGGCCGAATACCAACTCAACGCCCGACAGATTGGCCAGGCGTACAACGTTCCGATCCGCGTCGGGATCAACCTGACCCAGAATCCGGAAGCCAAAAAAGCCGTGTCGCAGTATGGCGGCTGGATGTACCAGAACCCGCTCGATAAAAAGAACTACCAACCCGGCTCGCCGGAAGATGACCTATTTTACTTCTTCACCACCTTCAACGCCTATACCGGCTCCTTCCAGCCTTCCAACAAGCGTGGCGACGGCGAGCGTGGGACCTACTACAGTTTCAAGAAGCAGAAGATGCCTGGCAAAGAACTGCTCTTTGAAAATCAGGGCCAGTTTGGCGCGGCCGGGCTTTTGGCGATCCTGAAACGCCTGACCGGCGACCGCGAGGGCGTCCAGGCCCAAATGACCAAAGAGCAGATGGCCGCCTTCGTCACGAAATCTACCGGCTCCCTGGAGGTCGGGACCAAAATTGTCAGCAACTGGGATATGCCGGCCTGGGAACAGCTCGACAGCAAATCTATTCAGAACCTGACCGTGACCGATGATCAGCGGAAAATACTGGAGCGCATCGCCACCGGCGACAGCCCGCTGGCCCAGATGATGCGCGGCTACGCGGTCCGTAACGCGATCAAGCAGGCTGGCCGCATCCAGCGTAAGCTCCAGGTGGGCATGAAAGACCCCGAGCTGCGAGCAAAGCTGGAAGAAAACAACAAGTTCAAGAGCGACCTGCGCGAGTACGTCAACATCATGCAGAACCAGATGTTCAACTTTGGTAAGGGGGTTGGCTCGGATGAGTTCAAGGCCGATTGGCAGGAGTTCCGAGACAAGTACGCCGACGATATTCGCCAGCCTGACGGCAAGCTCAACTTCTGGTCCCTTATGGAGCCAGGCAGCAAGAACAAGGGCGCCGGGGCGATGTATACCCGCTGGGATGAGCGTAAGCGGGGCGCTTTCTACGATGAAGTGGGCCAGCTCCTGCAGAAGCACATGACCGGCTACGGCCTGGACGACAAGGGCAACTGGCGCAACCTTGACCCCAACATCCCGCGCAGCAACGGCCTGCTCAAAGACTGGTACAAAGACTATGAGGCCATCCGCGACCAGATGGCGATCAACGCCAGGGAGCGCGGCGAGGACGAGATCGAGAGCTACGTCCCCACTCTCGAAGAACTGGCGAACAGCCCGGTCACCGGGCCGCGCGTCCGCGAAAAACACACCCGCAAAAAGAATCTGCTCGGCGGCCTGTCCCGGCTCTTTGACCAGTACAAGGAAGCCAGCGGCTTAAACGGTTCCAGCCAGATCGGGCCGGACTTTGAAAACTATGTCGCCGGCAAAATCCCTTACACCGCCCAGGAAGAAGAAATGTGGCGGCAGGCCGAACTCGGCCACGAAGAAGCCCGCCGGCTGAAGCGGGAGCGCTGGGAGCGCGAGGGCTATAACGAGCCGATGCTCTTTGCCGAGGGCGGGGTGCTGAATCGAGCGACCCGACTGGGTAAGACCGAAGGCGGGCGTGATGTCGTCGCCGGCGAGGCCGGGCGCGAGTATGTGGTCCCCGAAGACAAAACCCGCGATTTAGGCGGCGGGCTGAAGGTCTTTGACGAGGATTCGCTCGGATCTGGTGCACCAGAAAGCTCAGAACCCTTCTTCATGGCTAAGGGCGGCCTGATTGACTATGAGGCTTACGCCAACGCCCCTCAGAACGATTTTGAGACGGCGATCCGGCAAGTAGCCTACGAACTCTCCGGAGGCCGCTTTACGGGCAATGTAGAGGCCGCCAGGGGCATTGTCAGGCAGCAGATCGAGGCCGATATCCAGCGGCTGGCGGCTAACCCGCCGCAAAATGGGCTGCCGGGGTTGATGGCTTCGAGTATGGGCGGTCGAGCCACCGAACTGATGGCCCTGGCGCTGGGACCCAATCCGGCAGCGCGGGATTTTTCTGCGTGGAATAATTTACTGGCTGAATATGGCTTATCCGCCGATCTTCAGCCGCTGGGGGT
This sequence comes from Anaerolineae bacterium, assembly GCA_023151115.1. The sequence goes on along the minus strand of JAKLJP010000008.1, from coordinate 74,454 downwards.
GAACCCGCAGCAAATCAGCCCGGCGATTAAGAAGCAGCTTCAGCAGCAGGCCAGCGGCGACCCTGGGGCCTACAAAGCAGCCCTGGCCGGGTATATGAAAGAGTTGAACAGCCAACTGGCCGCCAAATCCTTCTCTCACGCCAACTACGGCAACGTCTATAACGCCATCCCCGGCTGGGAGGGCTATTGGAACGGCAACAGACCCGCCTCGACCATCCCTGCCATTGCTTTATCCGACATGGCTCAGGGTAATTTGGCCCGACTGATCGGGGGTGCAGGAGGCGGAGGTGGAAACGGCGGCCAACCACCCCAGGACGCAGGAGAGCAGGGGAGCAGAGGGGCAGGGGAGCAGAGAGGAAAAGAAATCACCGCCTACGCTCAGCCCTTCAATCCGCAAACGGTCGAGATGTATAAGACCCTGGCCGAGAAACTGGCGACCTACGCCGATACGATTGAAGAACTCAACTTAAACGGGGCGACCCTGGCCGATGTGAGCGGGGAGACGGCCCAGGTGATCAAGGCGGCGGGTAAGACCTATCATCGCCTGGAAGGGCAGTACAGCCGGGCGCAGCGGGTGCTGCGTTATGACCAACTGCAAGGCAAATTTGATAATTTCCAGTACCGCGAGGGCGACCCCCTGACCGAAGATGAATCGCGAGAGCTGGCCCAGCTTCAGGAGCAGATGACCAAACCGACCGGCGCGGACGTGGCGGCGGCAGGTAAGGTCAAGGGCTACATTCAAGACATCTTCCCCATTTACGCCGAGCGCGAACTGGCCGGGCGGCGCGGCGCCCGATTACCCCGCCAGATGATTGCAGACAGCCCGCTGGCCTGGGCGGCCCAGATTGCCGGGCGCGATCCGGGGTTGGTCAAAGAATCCCGCCAGGCCGAGCGGCAGATGCTGCGGATGGGTCAGATTGACGAGCGCCTGAGCGACATCAAAGCCTGGTACGCGGCCGCCGAGGCCGGCCGCGGTGACGCCTTCAGGGGCAACCCTCAGCTTTTCGACGACGCAGCCGAGGTCAGTTTCCTGTCCAGCCAGCGCCAATCCGCTTACGAGGCGGCCGTGCCGCTCAAGCGGCAGTATGACGAAGCCCTCCAGCGAGGCGACCTGGGAACGGCGCAGCGCCTGTGGGACCAGCTTGACCCGCTCAACACTCACATTGGCGAGCTGAAGGACCAGATCGGGGCGCTGACCCCGCACATCAAAGAGCATGTCGAAACCCTCAGCCAGCAGACCACTGCCATCCGTGAGGATTTGAAGGAGCGCAAGCAGACCTACAGCGCCCTGGCCGCCAAAGAGAAGGAGCTGGAAAGTGAAAAAGTCAATCTCTCCGGCCCGCAGCGCCAGGCTAAGGAAAGCGACATTGCCGCTGTTAAAGCCGAGCGAGCCGCGATCCGCGATGAAATTAAAGCGCAGGCCAAAGAGTTGGGCCGACTGGGCTTTGAAAAGCAGACATTATCCGACCTGATCCACGAACCGCAGGGCCGCTCAATCACCGGCCTGAACAAGCGCCCGCAGACTTACGGCCAGCAAGCCTGGAACGAACTGGCGCAGGGTTACGCCCCGCAGCGGCTGTTCTGGGAATTTCAAAACATCCAGCAGATGCAGTACATGGCCTTTATGCCCATGCTCCAGATGCGTGATCAATATTTAGGCCAACAGGCCGCGCTCGGCCAGGCCAACTATGCTTTAGGGGCGGGGACGATGCCGCAGAGCGTCCTTTCGGCGATGGCCAGCCAGGCCAATATGAGCCGGGCTTCGTCTGCCTTTGGGCAGGGGGTGGACAACTCGATCACGATGGGCCTCTGGAAAGGGCTGACCGGCTTTTTAGGCCAGAATGAAGGCGCGGGCAGTTTCCTGGGCGCGGCCGGGTTTGATCTGACCTCCGGCTTGACCGCGCTGATGGGGGCCAAGATGGTCGGCGGGCCGGCGGTGAACGCGATTGGCAAACTCCTGCCGGCGCTGGGGGTCAAAGCCGCGCCTTACTTTATGCCGGGCGGTGGGCCGGGCCTGGGCGCAACCACGCTCGCGGCTTTAGGGACCGGCGGCGGGGTCGTGGCCGGTGGCCTGGGCTTGGGCCTGGGCCTGGGCATCAACGAGTATCTGGCCAGTCAGAACGCCGGCGGTAATTTTATGGGCCTGGATTGGGCGGCCCAGCCGCTCTCCAAGCACCTGACCGTGGCCGCCTACGAGTCGGCCGGCTACACCGGCGACCAGTGGGGCGGCATGTTCAACCCGGCCAACAGTTGGATTCTCCGCGCCGCGGCTGACAAAACCGGCCTGGCCGGTTATATGGGCTGGGATGTCTGGAACCAGGACAAGGCTGAGGCAATGGGGACCGCTGTGGGCAAGTACACCGGGGCGGTGACCGAACCTATCCCGGTTTGGGTGACCAAGATGGAGAACGAAGTCGCCAAGCAGTTGGGGGTGAGCACCGATCAACTGCCCTTCGACCGGGCAGAGCTGGCTCAGATGGTGCAGATGGCCGCCGAGGACCAGGGCCTGACCAAAGCCCAAATTGAAGGTGGGGCCGGCGTCGCTGAGAAATTAGCCCAGGAGATCGCCGACTCCTACACCTCCGGCGTCTCGATGTCCCAGCGCAGCGCCTTCCGCCAGAAAGCTATTGATGTGTCGGGCTATGCGCCGGGGACCGAGGGCGCGCGCATGATGAGCGAGTGGGTCAATCAAGGCTCGCTCTTTGAGCGCCAGCAGCGTTACCAGGCGGCGGCCCTGGCCCAGAACTACGCCGACGCCATGAACTTCACTCCCCAGCAGCGCCAGGATATCAGCCAGAAGGTTTACGACTTGCTGGCCGATGGCATGAGCCTGGACAAAGCAAGCAAGGTGATTAGCGGGGCGATGAGCCAGCGCAAGATGGAGAACCAGTACACCTGGTCCGCCGCGGCCTACGCTTCCGGCCACCCCGAAATGGCCCTGATGGACCAGGCCCAGCCCTGGATGCCGAAGAATCAAACGGCGCTGTGGGCCATCGAGGACCGGCGGCGGGCCGAGGATAACGCCCGCGAGCTGGGGACGATGACCCTTGGGCCTAACGGCTTCCAGTGGCAGGGCGGCCGCCAGGAAGTTGAGCTTGGCTGGCAGCGACAGAAGCTGGATTTGGAAAAAGAGTTTTGGGATTTCCGGCGGCAATCCTCGCTCGACGACTTCGCCATGCAGCAGAAATTCTTCGAGTTCAACATCCGCCAGCAGCGCCAGGCGATTGAGTGGGAGGAGCGGCAGAGCCGGGTCCAGTCCGCGTATTACGAAAAGCAGTATGCCCTCAATAAAAAAATCTTTGAGCTTCAGCGCGAATGGCAGATCAAGGATTTCAATAAACAAGAAGTCCGGATGGACGTGCAGCGCAGTTGGCAGCTTGAAGATTCCGCGTGGAACCGGGAAAGCTATAATATCCAGGCTGGCTGGCAGATGGAGGACCTCCAGCGCGCCCTGCGCTACGCCTCAAATGGCCGCGAGCGCATGGACATCCGGCGGCAGATCGAGCGGGCCAGCATCATGGACGAACGGAAGCAGACCGAGTTCGACCGGGAGGATGCGCGCAACACCACGCAGTACAATTGGGCCAAAGAAGATTTAGCCGAGAACCGGCGGCGCTTCGAGGAGATGAACGAGCTTCAGCGCCAGCAGATGGAACTAGGACGCGAGTATTGGCAGCAGCAGCAGGCGATGGCCGAAAGCTACCGTGAGGTGCGGCGGGCTTCCCTGGAGGAGCAGATCGCGCTTCAGCAGGAGCAAAACGCCCTGACGGTACAGCAGTTCAACGACGGCATGGCCCTGCAAGACAAGCAGCACGCCCTGGAAACCCAGATCAATGAAACCAAATACCAGTGGGCTTTAGATGACCTGGCCCTGGCCCGGCAGCGTGCGGCTGAAGATGAAAAAATCCTCGGCTTGCAGCGAGAGACGACCAGCGCCAGTTATTTCTATTCCTTCTACCAGGCGATGGGCTACGATGCGGCCAAGAAAGCCAAACCGGAACTGTCCGATATGGCGACCTCTGCTGGCAAGCTGGCCGACGATATGGAACGTGCGGCGGAGGCCCTGGCCAGGATGTCCAGCAGCGGCGGCGACTTTTCCATCTACGGCTCGCAAATGAACAACCCGCCGGCCCCAACGCCTTACGTGGGCGCGCCGATCATCAAACCGTTTGCCCAGGGCGGCTACACCGGCGACGGCGATCCGAGCGAAGTGGCCGGCATCGTCCACCGCGGCGAGTACGTGGTGCCGCAGGGCGGGGCCTTGGTGGTGCGCGGGCAGGCAGAAACCGGCAGCGCCGAGATGGTCAATCTTTTAGCCGAGATGGTAACTTTCCAGGCCGCGATTCTGGCCCAGCTTCAGGAAGGCGGCGGGACGATTTTAATTGACGCAGAGCGGTTAAAGAAGGCTGGATTCTTACATCAAAGCAATTTCCAGTCGGTCTATCGCTAGGGGAGAGCAACGATGAGACGACCCACTAAACGCCAGATGGCGGCATGGCTGGCCAAGCAGGGCCGGCGGCTGACGCGGTGGCCCAGCCCACTCCGGCCGCTGGTATTGTGGCTCTGGAAAAGAACTATCCACTGGATAGAGGAATAGGCTTTCCCCAATCCCCCAAGGGGAGGCGAAGCGCTCTTGGGGAACCCTTAATTTTCAACCACTTCTTTGCTACAGTGGGGGTATGGATTACATCACCCTCGACGGCAAAAAGTACAAAGTCTCGGACTTGGACGATTCCTCGTGGAAACCCGTCTGGAAACGGCAGAAGCGGTACGGTGTCGGGCTGAGCGGAAAGACGATCATTCAAGACTTCACCCGGCCCGACGACGGGGGCGGCGAGCGCCTGCCCCGCGAGTGGAGCTTAATGCTCCGCGTCTTTATCTCAACCCCTTTCCCTGACGCTACCTGGGGAACCTTTGCCGATCTCCTGGCTGCAGCGAATAAAGCTGCCGTCGAGTACGTCGAGCATGATGGGATCACGACTCACACCGCCGGCATCCTCAAGCCGGTCATCCCGCGCCCGCGCGTTGGGGCCAATGTCCTGGGTGAGTGCTACGGCATTTTCTTCGTGCCGGTTAATATGGTCAAAGTGTACGGATGAGCATCACCCTCTCCCCCACCCTGACCACTGAAATGGGGTCATTGTCCCGCCGGCACGCCTCGAAAGCGACAGTCGAGCGCTGGCTGCCGGAATGGACGCCTAAAATCTCCGGCCTGTCAGCCAACAAATACGAGCAGTACGCCCACGGCCATGCCGCCTGTGAGGCGGCAAACGCCAATGGGAGTGGGGAGGATGTGCTGTTCCGCGCCCGCTCCGGCTCGTGGAGTGACCCTTTTGACGGGGTGCTTTACATCGCCGTGATCAAAGGGACCGACCTGGATGACCCGACCACTTGGGAGTCCAAGTGGGCCCACACCGGCCAGGGCGGCCTGATGCGCCCGGCCTGGTACAACAACGTCGAATCTATCCCGGCCTCCAACGGCGGCTCGATTGCCGCAGCCTGGTCCGGCTCATTTTTCAGGGTCTTTTTCTGCCATACCAACGGCAACCTCTATTACCGCGATTATAACACCAGCGGCGGGCTGGTCACCGGCACAACCTTAGTCGCCAGCCTGGGAACCGACACCTACAGCATGGCCTCGATGCAGATCGCCAGTTGCGCATGGAACGAGGTTTTTGTCCTCCGGACGGAATTGATCGAAGCCAGCCAGGCATCATGGCACAAACCTATCTACGGCTCGACCATCCACCGCCTAAGCTGGACCGGCTCGGCCTGGACTGACTGGCCGGCTTTTCCCTTCACCTACCAGCACGAGGCGGCCCTGGTGCGCGACAGCCAGCTCACCTACGGTGCTGCTCCCAACGAGTGGGGCGCGGCCTCGGCGCAGAAGATCATCGCCCAATGGGGCAAACGGCCCTGCGGCGGTCTGGCCGCCAACGACCTGGGCGATAACCGGGTGGTGGTTAGCGCCGGCTTCACTTTCTGGCGCAGGTATGGCTACGACACGCACAACCAGGGCATCCTGACCTACATTTACGACCGGAGCAACGGCCAGTGGGAGCGCGGCGTCGAGACGGATATCTCCGATTACGTGGGCGAGCGCCTGGACTATGCCGTGTTCGCCCGCGGCTCCAAGATAGATGGCAAAAATGTGTTGGTCTGGAGTAGATACGTCGAACCCTCCGACTACGATCAACTGGAAGCCTCGCTGAGCCTGCCGCGGGTGCGCGAAGTCGTTTATGCGGTCTTTGATGCGACCGGCAAGGCGTTGACCCAATACGAGTACCTGGGCGATCCCGGCGACCTGACATGCGCCTCGCTGGTGGCCCTCAACCACGCCGGCCAGAAATTCATCTACGCCCTGGGCTGGCGGGCGGTTTACCAGTCGCCCCCGGCGGCGCTGCTTTGCACCGTGCCCAGCCCAACCGACCTGGAACTGTACTGCGACGGCTGGAAGGTGACAGCCAACAACCGCTACGGCATGGACGTGGACCTGGACGTGGCCGATGCCAGTATTTTGTTTCAGGAGGACAGCCCGCTTGGAGCCGGCCACCTGGTCAAAGTCTACGCCGGCACGCCGGAAGAACTGACCCAGATCGGGCAGGGCCGAGTGGACCTGATTACGCCCTCCTTTAGCCTGGAGCAAGAAACGCACCGGGCCAAAGTTGCGGCCAGGGCCGAGAAGGGGCTGCTCGACCCGCGCAGCGAGGAGTTGAGCGAGATTCTGCCCCAAAACACGCTCGTCATCGAACCCACCGATCCGATCATCCACATCGGCAGCCACAAGGGCTATTGGGAGACGGTCAAGCTGGAATGGCCGGCCAAGTTCAGTGAGTTCAGCGGGATTTACAGCAGCCTGAACGGGCGGCTGGCCTACCGCCTCAAGAGCTTCCCTTACGCCAACACCGGCGGCGACCAGGGCAAGGGCTATCCGGGCATGGTCCTGGACCAGCGCCCGCAGCACAAGGGAACGTGGTGGAATGACGCGGCCTGGACCGACCTTAGCCCAATGGTGGACGGCTCAATCGAGGCCACCGTCCGCTTTGGCGACGTGGGTAACTTCGGCGACTTTCATTTTTGGGACCGGCGCAACCAGCACCTCTATATCACCGTCGTCCGATCCAACACCATGATCAACTCGCTGCAATGGCGTTTGAACAGCTATGGCGGCTCCGTCGTGAACCAGCCTAAACAAATGGCCTGCGCGGCTTATCTGATGTGCCACGCTGCCGAGATGGGTAAAAAATTCGCCTTTGTTTGGGAGGCGTCAACGGCAGCTAACACGACCTACAACAGCAACGATCAAGTCCCACCGGAATGGATTGGCCGCTCCAAGCCGTTCAGCGCCAGTTCACACACAGATGATACCTGGAAGAAGGAGAACTTCGACCGCTGCGACTTCTACCCTTACAGCCTGGGCTACAACAAGCTCTACCTGGTCGAGTCGGACTACGACGATTCTGACCCTAATTGGGCCAAAAACAGCAAGTGGATTCACAAGGTTGTCGCCGGCGGGATTGACGCTACCGGCCTGACGCCGGGCTACCCGGCTGATTTGAAAATGACCGTCCTGGGTGGGGTGATCTATTGTTTCTACCGCCCGACCCAGCGGGATGGCCAACCCAAAAGCCAATGGCGCTTTGCCTTTAGCTACAAAGCCGGGCGCTTTGGCGCAGGCCGCTTCGGCTTCGGCGGGCGCGGCCACGCCGGCATCCAGTGGGACGATTACTACTACGCTTACGGGACCAGCAAGAACCCGACCGGGCGGGTGCTGATCCCCAAATACGATAATTACGTTGATTTTTGGGACATCAAGGCGACCGATGCGGTGATGGATAGACCGATGGAAGAAGTGCTGCGCCGGCGCTGCTGGCAGGGTTTTACCCCCACTGAGTTTAGAAGCCTGGTCAACGAGGCCGGTCCCATGACCGGCTCAGGCACGATTCGAGCCTACGCGCCCCCGGTGGAGAACCTGACCATTGACTTCAAGATGTCGCTTTCGGCGATGGGCGGCGAGGGCGGAGTCATCTGCCGGGCGGTCAACCAGGCTGCACCGCTCTCCGGCGCCCACGTCCGGCTGGGCCTGGTGGTGAATGGGGGACTGCCGGGTGCAGGCGGGACTGTGACTTCCTACCTGGTCAAGCGGGTTTACAACGCCAGCGGCCAGGAAGTCACGACCGAACGGGAATACTCACCTTTCCCGCTCTACCTGCACAACACCTGGCCGCTGCCGATCCACGTCACCGTCCGCGGCAACATCTACTCGATGTGGATCGCCGGCAATTACGCCGGCCATTTCAGGGACAGCACCGAGGGCGGGCTTTACTTCGGTCTATATGCGGTGGGGGCCAGCGCCACCTTTACCCAAATTTACGTGCCGGAGCTGTACGAGGTGCTGGAAAACTCTACCCTGGAGGTCAACCAGACCATCTTTGACGCGATCAAGTCCATGCTCGGCAAGCGCGCCCTCAAAGGCGTGTTTCAACCGAACGGGGCGCTCAAGCTAAGCTACTTTGAAACCCACGATACCGGGCCAACCTTCCAGGACACCCTCACCCAGTCAGCCGTCAGGCTGTCCGACCGCTTTTTCTCCATCGTCCGCGTGGACGGCGCTTACACCTGGGCGGTCTACGCCAGCGAGGTCCTGCTGAAGCTGGGCCGACGCTTCATGCAGGCTTCTTTTCCCGACATCTTCCACCGCGAATTTTGCTACCGCGAGGCGCGCAACATTGCGATCCGCGCCGCCGAGGACCAGGTGCAAGCTACCTTTGAAGGGCTGCCCGACTACCGGGTGCAGCCGGAAGATAAAATCGAAATCTTTGTCGATGAGCAGAATATCGCCGGTCATTACCTGGTGGATGACGTGAGTCACACCTTCCAGATGGACCAGGATGACCCGCAGGCCGGCAGCACCATTTCCACCCGCCGTTCGGTCATTATCTAGCGGGTGATAGGGGTTAGGGGTTAGGTGATAGATTTTCCCCAATTGGGGAATCTGTTCCCAACCCCCAACCCCTGACCCCCAACCCCTTTACTTTCAACCCAAAAACCCTCATACTCAAAGGAGAATAACCCAATGTTACGCCCAGTTTCAGCTTTTTTAACTATCGTCGTTTTGTTTACGCAGTTCAACCTTGCGGCGCTCCTGCCTCAAGCAGCAGCCCTTCGACAAGCTCAGGACGCAGCCTCGCCGTGCGGAGGGGCTGAACCAGTCTTTTTACCAATCGTTCACGCTATGGCTCAACCAACTATCCTTGAAAATCTCGAAGAAATCATGCGGGCTGATGCCGCGTTTCCTTACGACGCGATTATCACCCAGGTTTTTGTCAACACGGTCAACGTCAAGCCCATCGGCTCGCGGACCATTATCCGCGACGTGGCCTTAAGCGATGGCATTAAAGCCGAAGATTTACGGCCAGGCTATCCGGTCCGGCTGGGTCACACCGTCAGCAAGGTCACGGTCGAGGCTTATTTCGAGCAGTTCGCCGATCCGGAGAGTGTCAACTACGCCGGCCTGGGTATGAAGATGCCCAGCAAACCGACGGTCAGGGTCAAGGCTACGGCGGGCGGCTGGGTCATCACCTGGCCGGCCGTTCCCAATGCGACCAAATACCTGGTCTACACCAACAACACGCCCGACGGCGACGCGCCGGAGCTGCTGGCGACCCTGCCCTCGATCACCCTGAGCTACACGGCGACCTATAACGCCATCGAGGAACCCTTCCGCTATTTCGCGGTCCAGGCTTGCAACGGGCTGCTGGAAGGGGACGTGAGCAACTGGGTCAGCGACGAAACGCCGCCGGCTGACCCGGCCTGGGCCGGCGACACTTTCCAGGCCGATGGCCACCATCTCAAGTGGAGTCACCCCGCCCCCTCGGATGTCGAGGAGTTTATTGTTTTCCGCAATACCTTGGCCAGCGACGCCGGCGCCATTGAAGTGGGCCGGACCAACAAGCTGGAACTCATCGCCCCTTACACGAGTGAGGGCGATTGGTTTGGGGTGCAGGCGGTAGATTACTCAGGGCTGAATAAATCGGCCATCGTCTGGACCGGCCAGGCGTATGACCCAACCCCGGCCATCCCCGGCTCTCCCCTGGCGCAAATGGCCGAGTTAGGCGGCTTTGTCATCACCTGGGGCGCTGTGCCTAATGTGCTGCGTTATGAAGTCCAGGGCGCAGCCGACAGCAGCGGGAGCGGCGCGGCGATGAAGTGGCAGGGCGTAGCCCTGACCACGCCGACCCTGGCTGAAAGCGGGGTCAGTTGGTTCAGGGTCCGGGCTATCGGCTTTGACGGCAGTGACGCCGGCTGGACCGCCTGGATGACCGACTCCAACCCGCCCCCGCAGCCCACGCTGAACGTCAGCGGCGGGGACTTATCGGTGATCCTCAGCCTGGCCAGCAGCGATACCTCCCATGAGGCCGTAGGCTTCAGCCACTACGTTGTCGAGCGGGCCGATGACAGCTCGGGCGGCGGGGCAGCCGTTATCAATGACCGCGCCCTGTTTGCCGCTTTTCCACAAGTGGTAGACCAGGCCAGCGGGGTGATTAAATACTTCCGCTTGACGCCCTACGATTGGGCCGGCAACGCCGGCACGCCAACCGCCTGGATTGCCGGGCGACCGATCACGGCCGGCGCGCCGGATCAGACCATTCAGGACAAGTTCGACGGCTACGGCGGTTCAACCATCACCCCGCTTGAAACCCTCCACTGGCTGCTAATCCACGATTTTCACGCCAACAGCGGTAGTGATGCCTGGTGGAGCGATTGGTTCAAAACCACCCCGGCCCCGCGCAGTTCGACAACCCTGGTGGATGGTGATGTCTCGCTGCATCTGGTTTCCCAGGCGGGTTTAGGCAACATGAACGTCGCCTACTACTTCCATCCCACGGGCGGTTGGGATTACTCCCAGGATGGCCGCTTTGGCAACGACGACTATGTGATGATGGCGGTCTACGTCAGCGATGCGACCACCCTGACCTATGTCGAACTTTCGTTTGATGTCGGCGCCGATGGCGGGCTAAAGAAGCAATGGAACAGCGGTTTTGTCACCGGCTGGAACTATCTCAGGGCCAAGAAGTCGGAGTTTACGCCCTGGGGCGACCCGGTTGCCTGGTCCTACATCGGCAACCTGACCCTCCGGGCGCAGTTCAACACAGCCACCGGCTCGCCCTACGTGGACGTGGACGATTTGAGAATCGTCAAGGCTCACCCCGATGATCCCAACCGGACCAGCGACGTGGGCAAAGCCTGGGAGTTTGCCGCCTCGACCGGCAGTGATGTCGGCCAGTGGCACATCTACACCGGCAACCGCAGCGGCGAGCCAGGCAAACCGTTCTCGCTGGGGCAGATCAATCACATTACTTCACCGACTGCCTGGTATCTGGCCCACAAGCCCAGCGGGACGGTAGACATCTGGAAGGGGACGATTCAGGCCGGCATCCAGCACAAGTACAATGGCAAGTCGGGCCTGGCTTTCTATATCAAGAACACCACCCCCGGCCAGTGGACCATGTACGCGGTGGAGGCTGACAATGTGGCCGACACCGTGACCCTGGTCAAGTGGGTCAATGGCATACGCACCGTTTTGGGAACGGGGACGCTGACGCCGTTCATCTCCGGCAACACGGCCACGCCGGTCTGGATCGGCGCGGACTTCCGCGAATACGACAGCGACGGCGGGCGGATCAAGGTGTTTGCCTCGACCACCGAAGGCAACTTGATGCAGGCGGCCGGCATGAGAATCACCGTTCAGGACACCGAGCTTGGCAGTGGCGGCAATGTGGGCTTGCTGTCGAACCAAACCAACGGGCGCTTTATCAACTTCACGGCCGGCTCACCGGCTCACGCCGAAGTCGCCGACGTGGCCAAGTCGCTCGACGGCCCGATCATCGCCGGCCCGACGCGGCGGATCCATTTTGACCTGGCCCTCAACCGCTTCCTCTACACTGATGATGGCGCAGCCTTTGGCGAACTGTCCGTTGTCGCGGACGCCAACAAGGTAGACAAAATCTCTACCAACCGGCCCGGTGTGACCCGGCTCTACCGGCGTGATAATGACTCCAACTATAGTGTTCAAACTCACTGGACCGGCTCGCAGTGGTGGCTGCGGGGCTACAGTGGGGACAATTTCCACGCGGAATGTCGAGTGGATAACCTGGGCGGCTACGCTGCTGCTGACCTCAAGGCAACGGGTCAAGTTGTGCAGCGAACATCTGACTACAACCTGGCCGCAGCCACGCATACCGCAATACCCTTCTCTAGTTCACTCTGGTCTACTGCTAATCTTTGGAATGGCTCAACAAGGTTAACCGCCGCTCGAACCGGCTGGCACATCGTCTACGGGATGCTGAACTTCGATGTAACGGCCAACAACAACCAGTTTATTATTCGTATCCTCAAGGGCGGCAGCACCGTCTTGTTGCAGCAAAACGTCAGAAAACCGAGCGACATGGGTAATGCCGCTCAGAACATCAGTGGGTTTATCTGGTTGGCCAGCGGTGAATATGTGGAGCTATGGGGATTTATTCAAGCCGGAGGCTACATCACCACGACCAACTTCCCCGGCGTGTTTGGTCTACTTTCTCTGGAGGCTTAAATGCCAGGTTACGCAGACATCATCAAAGCAAAATATCCCGAAGCCAGGGGGAACTTTGAACCTGGAACTAACTTTGAAGTCGCCAAGTCCCTTGACGATGAGGGCCATGAGCGCCACTATTTCTTACTGTGGAATGTACCAGGGCATGAACAACCGACTTTTGCCGAACTGGATGCTTATGCCGCCGGGCCGGAATACCTGGCCGCCTGGGGCGCGAAGCTCAAAACCGAGGCCGAAGCCGAGGTCAACAAATGGGCCAATGCGATGGTCGTGGCTATGAAAATCATCGAGCCTGAGCTGTTCTATGTGGCTATGATCAGCAATATCGCCTTTCGGCTGTTGGAGTGGAATACGCTCGGCAAGCCGGAGACGGTAGACCCGCAGCGCTTCATCGTCACCCACATGGAGGCGCAGGCTTACAGCGAAACCTCCGCGCCGGGGTTGACCCCGACCCAACTTCTTGCCATGCAAGAAACAAAGTGGGGCCAGATGCAGCAGGGCTTCGGGATGATCGTCTATAAACGGCGCAAGGCTTTGGAGAAAATAAAGCTGGCCCAGGTCGGCGAGGGATTAGAGGCTGAGCTGGCAGCGGCGCTGGCCGAGTTAGCGGGGAGTTAAGGGGATTGGCTCTCTCTATCTTTACAAAACAGAACACCTGTGCTATCATTTAAAATGGACTGACTCTCATCAGCTTGATTGTCAATCCAATGAAGCTGTGTTATACTCTGGCAACGAAAAAGCCCCGGTGCAAGCGGGGCTTTAGCCCGGATCAGGTGATTGTGGCACCAGCCGGTTTGTATCGTGCATGGTAGCATATTTGCGCCGCCTGGTCAAAGGGCGGCGCTTTTGTTTTGATAGCCACATCTACGGCATTAAAAACTGTCTTGGTAACTGGCATTTTGTACGTTTTTCTATAGGGAATGCCGCGAAAAAGAGCAAGGGGTGTTTCAACCAGCGCTCCCAATTATTCTTAGCTACTCCCAGTAACCAGTAAATAGAAATTGAAAGACAATAAATATATGCAGCTATACTCTAACCCTTTGCCTTCAAAAAGGACTGGGGCACTATTTAATAGCTTTCCTTACCCCACAAAAATTTCTCCAGAAGCAATTGCAATCTACATTGCCTGTCACACTTCACCAGGAGATTTAATACTTGATCCATTTGCAGGTAGTGGCACTACAGGTCTAGCAACTTTACTTTGTGACAACCCCACAGACAACATGAAGCAAATAGCAGGGCAGTTAGGAGTAACCCCTAAATGGGGTGCAAGGAACGCAATTCTTTATGAATTAAGTCCCCTTGGTTCATTTGTTGCGCAGGTTATGTGTAATCCCCCTGATCCTGAGATTTTTGAGGATGAGGTAATAAGACTTCTCAATCGAGTGGAGAATGAATTAGAGGATATTTACAGCGTTTATGATGAAAATGGGAATAAAGGAACAATCAGATATGTGATTTGGTCAGATATACTAATCTGTCCAAATTGTAATAAAGAAAGTTCTTTTTGGGAGGTTGCAGTCCAAGAGGAGCCATTAGGATTGAGTTCTGATTTCACTTGTCCATATTGCGATTGTGTAGTTGGTATCAATGAGGTTGAACGTTCCATTGAAAAGCACTTCGATCCCTTGTTGGGGAAAGAAATCTTAAAAAAGAAGCGGATTCCAATCAAAATATATGGACGAACGGGTAAGAAGACTTGGAGCCGATTAGTAGAAGAGCAAGATTATTCTGTATTTGAGCGCGTAGTCAATACTGCTTTATCTGATAGTATTCCTGTTCAAAGAGTTAAATGGGGTGATCTTTATAGAAAAGGTTATCACCAGGGTATAAGCCACATACATCATTTTTACACTAAACGTAATCTACTTGTACTTGGAAAGCTTTGGGAAAAAATACGTGAGTTGCCAATAACGATTAGGGACTCGATAGCCCTACTCATATTAAGTTACAATGCTTCACACTCTACCCTAATGTCCAGAGTGGTAGTTAAGAATGGCAAGACCGATTTTATTCTTACCGGAGCTCAATCTGGTGTGCTTTATATAAGCAGTTTGCCTGTTGAGAAAAATATAATTGAGGGATTAAGGAGAAAACTTACTACCTTTAAAAACGCCTTTGAATTAGTTAAAAGTAGCCAAAGTAAAGTAAAAGTTATAAATGGTAGCAGTACCAAATTAAAAATACCTGATAGGTCTATTAATTATATTTTTACAGATCCCCCATTTGGGGGCTATATCCCTTACGCCGAAATAAACCAAATTAATGAAGCTTGGTTAGGTAAAATGACAGACCAAGCAGATGAGATAGTTATCAGCAAAGCCCAAGGCAAGACTGTTGAAGATTATGGAAATCTTATGCGTTCAGTATTTTTTGAAATGAATAGAGTTTTAAAGGATGATGGTAAGGTGACTCTAGTTTTTCATTCGGCTGAGGCAGCAGTATGGAAGGCATTAATGGATGCTTATACATCGGCCTGTTTTTCGGTTGAAACTTCTAGTGTACTAGACAAGATACAAGGGAGCTTTAAACAAGTTACATCGAGTATCATAGTTAAGGGAGACCCTTTATTACTTCTCTCAAAAGCCAAGAATACACAAAATGGACGGATTTCCATTACTAAGGAACAGATTATCCAGAATCTGCTTTTGAGGGCTTCCGAAACCAGTAAGGAGTCTGAGGAAAGAAACCCTGAACGGCTTTATTCAAGATATATTGCTGAGTGTCTTGAAAAAGGAATTCCTGTTTCAATGAATGCTGAAACCTTCTATAAACATATTGATATAGTAAGAAGAGAAATCTTCAACTAATAGTCTAATTATTTTCCAATGGGATTGCCGTTAAATAGTTCCCGAAAAAAAATTCTAGGACAATACTTTACCGGCTTGCCCCTCGCTACTCTCTTAGCACATCTTGCCAATTATGAAGATGCAAACACGGTCATTGATCCTATGTGTGGAATCGGTGACATGCTTGCTGCATGTTCTTCCTACCCTTTACGAAAAGATTTGCTCCTAGGCATAGAGATAGATCCACTTATTCATTTTCGTGTGTCGTCTCGATTTGGCGAAGGTATATCAAAAGAGAAATTACTGCTTTTTCAAGGGAATGCTTTTGATGTAGATCTTTTGACGAGACTCCCCTGTAAAGCATTTGATTTGGTTATTACAAACCCCCCGTATATTCGGTATCAGGAACTTTCCCGAAAAAGACTAGCTGATTTTGCCATACCCACTGCTCTGGAAATACGGAACAACCTCCTAAAGAGCATTCAGATTTTCCCTACATTAGACAAAGAGGATAAAAGACTCTTTGCTCAGATTATCTCCAGTTATTCAGGTTTATCTGATCTTGCTGTACCCGCTTGGATACTCTGCGCTATGCTCACGAAGATCAATGGCAGAATAGCAATGGTAGTTCCTGAAACCTGGTTGAGTCGGGATTACGCCCAAATAATTCAATATTTGCTTCTTCGTTGGTTTAAAATTGAGTACGTGGTTGAAGACGCTCATGCTACTTGGTTCAGTGATGCACAGGTTAAAACCACCTTGCTGGTTGCAAAAAGAATAGATCGTTTGGACTCTACTTTTGCATGGACGAATGAAGAATTTTTACAATTAATCATTTCACCTGAGGTTGTCAACAATAAGAGCATAGTTGGAAATCTATTTCCTGACCTGGAAGAGCCGGAGAAGGCTTTTGTAGATGCCTTACAAAAGGAGAAAAACCTTAATAGCAACTTGATTAAAGTAAGAAAAGTGCTGTTAAGAAAAAAAGCTACTGATCTAAGAATCAAAACAAATGGGAATGCTTGGTTAAATTTACTAGAAAATGTCAAAGTTTATTCGTCAAATTCGGGACAGAATGAAGCCTTAGTTCCTTATTATCTTACTAAATGGTTAGAAGATAAACCAACTAAGTTTTATACTTTGGAACGATTTGGCATTCAGGTAAGTCAGGGACTTAGAACAGGTGCGAACAAATTTTTTTATGTTGATATAAAAGAAAAGACAGAAGATGGTTGGCTTGTAAAACCCAATAGCATTTTTGGTATTGATGAAATCAGTGTTCCCGAAGATTGTTTGCGACCAGTCCTGAGAAAGCAATCAGAACTTGGTAACAATTATACGATAGAGAAAAATAAACTGGGGGGTGGAGTTTTAGCCCTTCAAAACTATGCCTTGCTAGAAGATATACAAAGTATTGGTAAAACAAATCTTTTTGGAGACCCGATTTATAGTGTCTTGCCAGAAGGTTTGAGCACGCTTGTAAAAGTGGCTGCCAAGACAAATATAGGTACAAAGAATGATCCTCAATATATTCCTGATTTGTCAGCAGTTAAGCCTAACGTGCGAGGGAGGGACCTTGAAAAACTAGATGTACTGCCCCGTTTCTGGTATATGTTACCCCCATTTACTCGGCGACATTCACCAGATTTATTTGTGCCGCGAGTTAATAATTTGTACCCTCGGACACTACTCAATCCCGAAGAAGAGATATTGATTGACGCTAACTTTTCTACTATTTGGAAAACAAATAGTTTTCCTGAATTTAATAAATACACTTTACTCGCAATTTTAAATAGCAGTTGGTGTATTGCTGCTATGGAAGAGATGGCGACTGTAATGGGTGGTGGGGCTCTTAAGCTCGAGGCTACACATTTACGCAAAATACCGATTCCGATTTTTACGTTAGACCAATTATCAACTTTATCAATATTCGGTCAGAACTTGGCTGAAGCGAAGAAGGACTTTGATGATATCTTAAGAAAGATAGATATCTTTATTATTCAGGCTTTGATTGGTGAAAAAAATTCACTAGAAAAGTTGGAAGAGTTGCGAAAAATAAAACTTATCCAATTGCACAGGAGAGCCAAAACTAGATGAAAGATCAAGAGGCAAATATTAACGTCGCCAAGCAAAGTATTGAAGCAAGCAATCGTTTGATTTCACAGGGTAAGAATGAGCAAGTAATAAGAGATAGTTTTACTTCTTACTTAAGGAATATCTTTCCTGATGTTCCAAGCTGGGTAGAGAGGCATATTCATGGGGGTGAAGCGGCGGTCAAAGTAACTAAAAGGGAAAAGGTAACTACAGGATTTGTTGACAATCTGATTGATTTAACTGCAATTGAATACGAAGCTAATCTGATAGTAACCAGTAAGTTTGAGGCGGGATACAACCAAGTAAAAGACTATTGCGCTTCTCTTCTGAATGCAGGAAATAAGCCTGATTTAGTGATAGGGGTTTTGTCCGATACTGTAAGATGGATAGCTTATGAAATAGATTTGAGTTCATTGCCGGAAAAGAATTTCTCACGGGAAAATATTTTACTTCGTGAAATTGAAAAGATAGATGTCTCAAAAGCCGATGATGTAGCAGCTAGGGAATTAATCAGATTTCTCAATAGATACTTGGGAAGACTTGGGTCTCGACCTGTGACTGCTTTATCAATAGCTCAGGATTTAGGGTTTGAAAGTGATTTCTGCCAGTCACACATTCGTGGATTGTCATCCACTGTGAGTGACGCTTTTAGTGCTAATCCAAAGTATGGAGAATTGATATCCGAACTTTGGTGCAGCTTTGTAAGTTACTTGCGGGAGGAAGGTCATTCAGATACCTTCGACTTAACGACTTATGTTGATGAATTCTATATCTTGACTCTAGCCAAATTAATTTGTGCGAATTTTATAGAGCAGAAGGCTTTGCTGAGTAATGAAGAAGAATTAAAAAGCATTTTGCGGGGAGAATATTTTGAAAATCTAGGCTTGCGGAATTTTGTTGAGTACGATTATTTTGGCTGGCTGAACGAAAATCCCTACTTGGATAAACTTATACCCATAGCCCAGAAGATTCAGGCCGACTTACAAGCATATAACTTTAAGGATAAACCGGACGAAGATCTGTTTGGTAGGATGATGGCACAGTTAGCTAATCGTTCTCAAAGACTACTTTTGGGGCAGGAATGGACACCTAGCTGGCTTTCCCGTTATCTGGTGAATCATGTAATTAACCAGTTCCCTGACGACCAACCGCTACAATTAGTAGATATGTGTTGTGGATCAGGCTCAATGATAGTTGAGACAATTAAAATCGCCAAACAACGTATTGAGTCAGCTCATCCAGAATTACCAATCGATCAAAAATTACAGCTGCTTTCGCAAGCTATCACCGGCTTTGATATTGATCCACTGGCAGTAATCTTATCAAGGATTAACTGGATACTTACAGCAATAGATTGGCTTAAGCCTTTTGGTGTCACCTCTATTTCTCTTCCTATATATCATGCTGATTCGCTATTCGCCATTTCTCCACTTTCAAACAGTGTGGGAAAAGAGGAAAAAGAGCAAGACCATTTTATACTGAGAATAGCAGAGCATTCTATTCATCTTCCCCAGTATTTGGTGTCACCTCGTTTTCAACCCTTTTTTGATGCTCTCATAGAGAGCAGCTACAGGATAGTAACGAATGCTAAGAATTTGCCTAATTTTGAATTAACTGACAGGGCTTTGAGCGATGTGGTTGATTCTATTCTACACTTAGTTGATGAAGGTGTATCTCCCGAACAAAAGGATGAAATTGTAAATTTCTTTGAGGAATTTACCAGAAAAGTTGAGTTGCTAGATAGAGATGGACGAAACGGCATATGGGCTTATATCTTGCGAAACAGTTATAGACCAGGGCTTGTTGCCGGTCAATTTAACGGACTTGTTTCCAATCCTCCCTGGCTCGCACTCAGTAAAGTTGCGAATAATCCTTATCAATTTGTTTTAAAGGAAAAGGCAGAAGATTTTGCGATAAAACCTCCTGGCTCATCCCATCTTCATGTTGAGCTTGCGACAATTTTCTTGTTGCACGCTGTAGACCAATACTTGTCTCCTAATGCATTAATTGGCTGTATTACTCCAGAAACTGTATTAAATGGACATCATCATAACCCCTTTAGGACCAATGCTTTTGTTTCAGCTACTCAACCAATTGCATTTGATTTACAAGAAATCTGGCGGGTACAGGAGGGGGTCTTTAAGAATAAGGCTATTATCCTGTATGGAAAAAAGTCAATTCCTGATACTAACAGCACAGACCCTATTCCTGGTCAATTAGTGGAGAAAACAGGTCTATACCCCTTAATTTTTTATAGACATGTACAAGGCAAGCGTACCGCATGGAGTGAAAAAGAACCTTCAGATACTACGACTGGATTTTACAATCCTGCAACTTTTAGGGAGGGAGCAGATATAATGCCACGTAAACTGTTCTTCTTCGAGGTGACCCCTACTAATAATCCGACTTTAAGCATGATAAAATCCATTGACCCCATTTCTAGTCCTTTGGCATTCTCTGTAAGGGATGCAAAAAAACATAAAGACTTCAGTCTCTCACCTCGAATTATCCCAAATAAATTTCTCTTTGATGTTTTGACCTCAAATTTGCTCACCCCTTTTGAGCTAGCCTCACCACAAAAAGCACTACTGCCGATACAAAAGGATGATTTCCATATTTGGGTCGGCGTATCGCCTGTTGAATTAATCACAGGAGGTGCAGCGGTGCAGAATGCCTTTAGACAAATGTCCCAGGCAGTAGATCCAAGTGGAAAATTGGAAACATTGATGGCATTAATTGATACCTTAGGAAAACTTACACAACAAGTAATAACGCCAGGTGGATATTTGGTAGTAACTGGTGCTGGTGGTGGAAAGGTTTGCAGCGCGTTTGCCCCGATGTATAAGTTTGATGTAGATAAGTTGATAGTGGATCAAACTCTCTATTGGGCAAAAGTTAGTACAGAAGAGGAAGCAATTTATCTGTCTGGCTTGTTAAACAGTGAAGCTATTAATTCAATCATACAAGATTTCCAACCCCAAGGAGCGTTTGGAAGAAGACATGTCCACAAATTACCTTTTGGAGTAACGCCTCCTTTTGATCCCTCTCAAGCAGCTCATCAGGATGTAGTCGAACAAACAAGAAATCTGATGGCAGAATACGAAGTATTGAAAAGCATGGATGAAGATATGAGGTCATTCTTAAATCCTAATTCGGGTGCCGTTGCTAGACGACGTCGTAATATTTATCTAAAACTGAAGGGCTTATCTTCCTACAACGAATATGAGGCAGCTTGTAGGTCACTTTATGGAGTATAACATTCAGGATTTATTAGCTGCTCCTGTTCGAATGAGGGGAAGAGGAGAACCTTGTCCCGTTTAATTCATAAAAAATTTACCCAGGTTAATCAGCCGCTTTTTATTACCAAGTCCTATCAAAATTTTTCCTAAAAAAGCCCGACTGCCTAAATCGAGAAACTGGGGGCTGACTATTTAGAAAAATGTTTTCTGGCTGGCCGCCCGCGCCCAGGGTAATGCTGGACGCGGGCGGTTTTGGTTTATTTAGCCAACGTAGGGGTGCATTACGTCTACCTGGATATCGCCGGGATCAAACTCAGGCCCCAGCACCAGGGCGGCGCGCAGGTAGGGATGTGGAATGCCGGCCTCGCCGCCGATCCGAACCGCTTCGGCCATGTCAGTTCCAGGTGGAACAAAGATGAGGCAGGCATCGAGCGTGATGCCTTCAGTCTCGCAGCCGATGACGGCCAGGGTCCAGGCATCGGTGATAACAGGCTTAGCCATTGTGGTTTCCATGTGGAACCTCCTTGATAGGATAGGTGCAGACCGGGCAGCAGTCACCGCTCGCCAGGGTGAACAGGGCTCCGCAGCGGGGATTGGTGCATTGGTGGCGCGGTCTTTCGAGCAGCTCGTACTCGAAATTCCAGACCACGTAGACCGGCAAACCTTCGCAGCGGGACCACCCCTCCACGGGCTTGATCAGGCTGACAGTAAACTCCGTCCCCACCGCAATGGTGGGGACGGCCGCGACGTTAATTTCCTGGGAAATTCGCGCTTTGATGGGCTGCATCGCCTACTCCATAAAGAAGTTGTGCAGGTCTACCAGCCGGTTCATGACCTCCGAGGGGTGGGTCGTTTTCAGGGCGTGGGTAAAGGCGTTGTAGAGGCTCCACTGGTTGCGACCGCTGAAGTCGGCGAAAGAAGGCGTTAGCCACTCCTTCTTGACCACCGGAAGCTGCCGCTCGCCGACGAGGCCCGCGCCATAAGCCCGGCCCATGATCTCAAAGGCCCGGCGGTCGGTCAGGCTGGCCCGGTAGAGCTTTTCGACATCGCCCACCATCTGGATGTGCTGGCCGGTGGCCTGGCGGGCCGCATCATAGAGCATGTCCTGCAAATTGGCAATGACATTCTTGGTGCTCTTGCGAACGACCCGCAGCAAGCCCGAAAACATCAGGTTGGAGCAGACAGTCACTCGACCGCCGAGACAGATCGCCTCGGAGAGCGTCTGGTTGTACGAGCCGCGCAGGCCGGCCGCGAACGGCAGGTTGAGCTGGGTGCTTTTGTAAGTCAGCGCGCCAAAAAGCTGGTTGCCGCTTTGGGCCAACACGTAGCCCTCGTCAATCAATTCGTAGTCGCCCGGCAGGGTGTTGCCCAGGACTTCCTTGGCCAGCGTGACCAGGGTTTGGTAAGGGACCGGATGCCAGGTTTCAGTTGAGGCCGGTACCGGCAGCAGCCCCAGTTCGTCGTAGTTGGCGTAACGAGCGCCGCGGGCCAGGTCGCGGCTGGATAAAATCAGGTTGGCTTCTTGGTGGATGGTCATAAATCTCCTTTCAGGTTATAGACCGGGGATAATGGCGTCAGGGGCATCTGACGCCGCCAGATAGTTGTGACGAATATCGGCCAGCAGCCCGGCAAAAATCTCCAGGGCCTCGGCCGGCAGCCGGTTGATGATGGTCACTGCCTCGCCTTTCAGTTCGGCCCGGCGGGCGTGAAGTTCCAGGTCCAGCGCCTCGATTTCATCGGCGTAGGCGGTCCGCGTGTCCCAGGTCGCGCCGCAGGCTTCGTTGAGGCACACGACGTGGCCGTTGACGCGGACGCTCCGCTGGCCGCAGCGGGGACAGGTGAACTCGCTCGATTCCTCGATGGTCGTCGCCTGGCGGGCGGCCGCCGCCCGAGCCTGATGGATGGCGTTAAGGCGTTCCTCCTCGCCGGGAGCGAGATGGTGGCCGACCATGCCCGGCTCGTGGACTGCGCCGCAGCGGGTGCAGGTCAGGGTGTCGGTCGGGACAGTAAAGCCATTTTCGCGGTTGGCATCGCCGGAGCAGAGCCAGTAGCGGCAGCGGACCCGGGTGGGGCGGGCATTGCCGCGCACTTCGTCCACGATGGTCTGAACGTGGCGGGCCGTGACCCGACCTTCGGGGGCGGTGTCAACCGCCTGCTGCCACACTTGCCGCTGTAGTTCAGCGTCCTCAAGGGTGGCCAGCGGCCGGGCGACCGATTCACCGGCCGGCAGGGGGTAGCCGTTTTCCCCAATTGGGGAAAGGTTACGCTCGATGCGGGCGAAGTCGAGCAGCCGGTAGACGTGCGATTGGCCAAACTCAAACTCAGCCGTAACGCACTCGCGCCAGGAGTTGTAGCCCAGGGCACGCCAGCCTTGGCGCTCGTACAGTTCCAAGAGCTTCGCCCCAACCGCCGAGATGTCCTGCTTGATTTCTTCGACCAGGAGCCGGGCCTCGGTTTCGGTCATATCCTCGACCACGGTTAAGGTTAATTCAGTTGTGGTGGTGATTTCTTCAGTATCGGTCATGGGTGTCCTTTCTCAAGTATCCATAAAGCGGTCGTAGTAATAATCGGCGCGATCTCGGCCTGCTCCTGAATCCATTCCTCCAGGGTCATCTGCTGAGATTCCCACTCGCCGATCTCCTCGATGAAGGTGTCACAATTGCCCAGGCTGTCGAGGATGGTCGCGCACAAATCGCACAGAAAATGGTGCTTGCCATGGCGATCTGTCAGCACGAACTCGGCCTCGACCGGCTGCTCTTTCGGGTGCTTACGGTTGCAGCATTTGGTCATGGCTTTTTCTTCCTTACATCGTACCACATAGAACTAATAGGCCCCTCGACCAGATCAGCCGCCGGGCTTTTTCCCTACGGTGCAGTTCTGTAGATCGGGCAGCACCAGGTCATTGCGGCAGATGATCAGCGCGCCCTCATAGGTGTAGTAGCGGCGCTTGTCCTCGAACTCGGTAAAGTTCTGGTTGACCAGGACCGCGTTCAAGGCGGCATTGCGGGAAAAATAGATAGCAACCATTAGTTCAACCTTCCTTTCGTCATTCTGTATGCCACTGGCGGCGGTGGGTCATCCGGCAGGGTGATCCGGTAGCTGTCCACGTGGCCGTCCTTGTACAGAAAGATGACCACGACCTGCTGGGCCGGGATGTAGCCCAGCACCATCCGTTTCAGGTCCGGTAGCGGCCAGCCGCCTTTGCCCCAAATCTTGCGGGCAAATTTGTCGGGGAAAAAGACCATCGGCAGGTCGCCGGGCAGCTTCACCGGCCGGGATAGCTCTGACATCATCTCTGGGGTAATTTGCGCTATTTCTTCAGGGGGCAGGTCCACATAAATGGCTATCGCGCCCCGACCGGCCTTGACGTAGCCGTCCCAGGCTGCCGCGGCGATGGTCAGCCAATTGGCGATGATGAGTTCTTGATGTTTGATTCTATCTTGTTTCGGCATTTTTCGCCTCCGGCTTGGGGTCAGATTCGGAGACGAATTTCAGGCAGCCGCAGCCGTGAAAACAGGCGTTTTTGCCGCCGGCGTGGTCGCCGTGAATGTGGCCGCAGTGACAGCGGTCGCTGATGATTTCGACCTTGAGATAGCATGAACGTTCTTTTTCGCCGTCGGGAGGATTGACCCAGAGGGGCAGGGTGCTGCGGGGGGCGCGGGGTCCGGCCAGGCTAACGACCTTGGCCCAGGCGTCGAGAGGGTCGCTATACGGGGGCAGGTCTAAAGCCTTGTCATTCTGGCAGACCAGGAAGCCGCCGGGGACTTCCGTGGCCATTACGTAAAAGGCGATGACACGTTTCATTGAAGTTTCTCCTGTAATTTTTGAATGAGTTCCGGGGGGATATTTTTGTCTTTCAAGGTGTGAGGCTGCCGCAGGGGTTCCACCAGCGCCTGGGCCAGTTGGCGATTGCGAGCCGCTTTGCGCAGGAGGTCCCAATACTTTTTATCCTTCGCCTGCCCGGTTTTGTTGGCAGCGATGACGGAGAGGAGTAAAACCTCGCGGTAATCCTCCAACTGCTGGATGATCTCGACCAGCATCGCCGGGTCGAGGGAGAGGGTTAATAGTTTCATGAGAGCTTCCTTGGCTAAGATTATTTCCTTTGTGCAAAGGCATTGCATACTTGCAAGAACCATCTTAACACAAGTCTATGACAATTACAAGGGGGTAAACCTTAAATTTTACTCAGAAGTATTGCCACCTTGCAAAGACTGTGTTATTATGTATTAGAGTTTTCAAGAAAGGAGGCCACGTGAATATGACCGAATTGATGGAATTGCTCAAGCAGCGTCAAGGAAAAATGTCCGACGAGGAGTACGCCAACAAACTGGGGTTACGTGGCTCTACGTTGTGGCGGTATTACAACGGCAAAACCACCATAGGGACTGAAGCGCTTCAAAAGTTGGCATCCGAATTTGCCAAAAAGAATGACACAGTAATGATGGGTGCTTTAGCTGCATATGCGTTGGGGTTGCCAAGCGATATCACCAAATTAGAGGAATTGGGGACTCATTTGCTTGAGCTAAAGAGCGTTCCATCAACCTAAAAACAAACGCCCCCACCCCAAAAAGGTGAAGGCGTCTGATTTTAGGCTGATGGAATTTATCAGCCAATCGGAATTGCTCCCCTTCTCGCCAGTCCGCCAAGATCGTCGAGAGGGGGACTAATCACACCGCCGAAGCGGAGGATTTCGTATTGAGTTAAACGGTCAGATGTGACCAGAGGAGTCCAGGATGGGAGGCAGTAACGCAGCCCTCACGGGTTCTTCCCTTTGGAGAGCGGGCTACTGCCCCCCCTCGTGGATTTCTTTTCCACGTGAAAGCGTGATTTGTTCTTTACCATCCAATTTTGCCGGGTGACGCGGAGCGTAGCCGCCCGACTTCTACTAAAGTGGGCCTTTGGCGAGGACGTCAGGAGTTTTGCGGAAAAAAACAAAGGCCAACTTCTGCACATGAGCCTCCCGAGACTCGAACTCGGAACCCACTGATTAAGAGTCAGTTGCTCTGCCAGTTGAGCTAGAGGCCCACGCAGAATTATAGCGAGACTCGTTTTTTTAGCAAGTTACCCCACAAATTTCAGGAGTTTACGCCGTAAAAATGCTGACCCATTTTAGTAAAGGCGGCCCCAAAATAAGCAGGCCCACAATCACAGCGGTAATAGCCGCCGTTAAAACTGCCCCGGCGGCCACATCTTTGACCACTTTGACCTGGGGGTGAAAATCGTTGGTGGCGTAATCCATAGCGGCCTCGGCAACGGTGTTCAGCATTTCGGCGGCCAGGACAAAACCGGTAGTTAAGGCCAAAACGGCCCAATCTCGCAAATTTAGGTTGAGCATGAAACCCAGAATAACGATGATGGTGGCAATCGAAAGGTGAATCTGGGCGTTACGCTGGGTGCGGAGGGTATACCAAATTCCAGCAAAGGCGCATTGAAAACTTTCAAGACGATTTATTTTGCGAACCATCATCGTTAACCTTCAACTTTCTGTCGGCTGGATGTGTCCCAACCCAAGCTCAACCATAATCTGGCGTTGGCTTTGCCACATTTTTTCTTTATTTTCAGAGGTATCATGGTCAAAGCCAAGTAAGTGCAGTAACCCGTGTACGGCCAATAAAATCACTTCATTTTGCGGGGTGTGGCCAGCAGCCATCGCCTGAGCTTCGGCCACAGGGTAAGCAATAATAATATCACCCAAATGTCCCGCCTCTATTTCATCTAATTCGGGGAAGTCAGGGTCAGGAGTATTTTCAAAGGATAAGACATCGGTGGGTGCGTCAATTCCCCGGTATTGGGCGTTGAGCTGCTGCATCGTGTCATTATCGGTAATCACTATCGTTACCGAGTTGACACTTGAGGCAGAACTTTTGTCGAAAGAATGGAGGGTCCACTGAACCGCTTTTTCTAAGGGTTCAGGCTCGACCAGGGTTTGAAAAGGTTCGTCTATTTGAAAAAAGATTTCCATCGGCCGTCTACTCCCGTCGAATCAGAGTGGCCGGGCGAGGCGACGGGTCAAGAGATAAGCTGGGCCGGGGTCGGGCTGGAGTTGGCGCCTCTGCCGGCGGACTCCCCTTGGCGGCTGCCTCAGACTCGGCCTGACCTTCTAATTTGACCTGCTCCGGGTATTTGATGCGGGGGTGGTGAACGCCTTGCAGAATATCTACAAAAGCGCTGCGAATATGATATAAATCGGCGACGGTTAGCTCACAGTCGTCAAGTTGGCCCGTATTCAGTTTATCGGCAATGACCTTTTGCACAATTTCGTCAATTTCTTCAGCCGAACTCGGCTTCAAAGCCCGTACGGTTGACTCCGACACGTCGGCCAGCATTAAAATACCGTTCTCTTTGGTTTGGGGTTTTGGCCCCGGATATAAAAAGTCAAGCGGATCTACTTGCAAATCCTTTTCTTTGGCAACTTCAACGGCCTGATAATAGAAATATTTGACCAGGCTAGTGCCATGATGCTGCCCAATGCCGTCTTTGATGGCGCGGGGCAGCCGGTATTTTTGAGCCAAATCCAGACCATCTTTAACGTGGCTGATGATGATTTGGGCGCTAATTTGAGGGTCAAGTTTTTCGTGGACGTTAATGCCCTCTGGTTGGTTTTCGATAAAGAAATAAGGCCGCTGCATCTTGCCCACATCATGATAATAAGCCATGACCCGCACCAGCAAGGCATTGGCGTTAATTCGTTCTGCGGCCTGTTCACCCAAGTTGCTGACCATCAGGCTGTGGTGATAGGTCCCCGGCGCTTTGAGCAATAATTGACGCAACAGGGGATGCGTCGGGCGGCCCAGGTCTAAAAGCTGGATTGAAGTGGTAATGCCGACCAAATTGCCAATAACCGACAAACCAATGGCGGCCAGCCCCGCCGAAAAAATACCGTTGAGCAACCCCACCAGTAGCAAGATGCCCAAATTGGTAAAGTCTGATGAGCGAGACATATTCAGCGCAAAGATAACGCCCACATTAATAATGCCCACATAGACCCCCGCCGCCAACAGCGCATTGACCCGCTGATCTTTACCAATGGCCAAAGCCCCCGTCCAGCCGCTCAGAATCAAGTAAATCACAATAGCCGCCGGCACATCGGTGGCAATATAACCGGCCAAAAGCGCCAGCACCGTGGTTAAAATAAAGACAATCTGGGTATTAATGAGCACCACCACCATCATTGTCAGGGCCGCAATGGGATAGAAGTAGGCAATATAGCCGCGATCCGGGATCATAAGTTTGGCAATGGCAATAAAAGCCAGCAGTAGAAATGCCAGCAGCATCAACCGCCGGTCATCGGCCAAAATACGCGGGGCGTAGCGGGCCAGGTAAAAGCTGATCACGATAGTGGTTAGCAGAACAAGAACGGCAGGCGTGGCAAAATTCTCAATCCAGCTAAACTCCGGCTGGGTGGCATTGAGGGCTTGCAGCCGTTCCAAATCTTTGGGGCCAACAATCCGGCCCGCCGAAATAACCAGCTCATTTTGCTCAATCGTCGCCTGAACAGGGGGGATACTATTGGCGGCGGCTTGGCGCTCGGCTTCAGTGCGGGCTTCGTCGGGGAAGGTATTGGGCAAAATCAAATCCTCGGTCAAAGCCACAATGACGCTTGACTGGTTATCCGGGGTATCCAAAGCCACCTTGGTGGGCAGTTGGCGGCGGGTCGAGGCAACTTGGTTCTCTCGAATTTCGGCCCGCATGGCCTCGTCGAGCACGGCCAGGGCTTCCTGGCGTGTTTCGGCCCAATCCGTGTCATTCATAATCAGGATTTGGTCCACTACCAGGTCAGAGAGGTTCACATCGGGAATGGCGGCAATCCATTCTGATTTCTCGGCCAGCGAACCATAAGCGTCGGCCCGCACGGAGTCCAAAAAATCAAATATTTTGCGCAGTCTCTCTACTTGCTGCCGGGCTACTTTGGGGTCAGGAGGGCTGTAGACGGTTGAGACCAAACTACGGGCGCGGTCACGGGCCGCCTCGGTCTCAATGGTGCTGGTATAGACAACCTGGCGCGGCGCGACGATGTCTTTGGGCACGACATCACCCAATTCCAGCTTGACTACCTCGGTCGGCACAAATTGATAAATCAGGATCAGGCTGCCGGCGCTGGCAAAAATGAGGGCAATCAAAATTGCCCGCATAATCTGGCGGATAGAGGTTAAACGCACCCCGCCACTCCTGATTTCTCCGGTTCGTTGTAGCATACAATTCTCGCTGGACAGCTTAGGCTAACAAGCGGCGAACAACCTGATTAATCAAGCTGCCATCAGCCTGGCCTTTAAGCTCGGCCATGAGTTGCTTCATGACCTGACCCGTGCCTTTGGCATCCGTTACCCCCAGCGCGGCAATAACGGCCCTGGCCCTCGCCTCGATTTCAGCTTCGGGCAGTTGGGCCGGTAGATATTTTTCCAGCACAGCCAACTCGGCTGCCTCTTTTTCAATCAGATCAGCGCGATTTCCCTTTTCAAACTCGGCTATCGAGTCGCGGCGCTGTTTGGCCTGCTGCCTGACTACACCCAACACGCCGTTATCATCCAGTTCGTTGCCGGCTTGAATCTCAGCATACTTAATGGCCGATTTCAAAGAGCGTAAGGTTTCGGTGCGAATTTTTTCGCCACTCTTCATGGCACTCTTTAAATCTTCATTTAACTGGTCTTTGAGACTCATAAGTTAGTTCCCATCTCCCATATATTCGGAGTTTTCTAAATCGCACCCTTCGATATACCCTTCGCTTCGCTCAGAGCTACTCAGGATGCGTTTGCAAAAGGAAAATCATCCTGAGTAGGGCGTTAGCCCGTATCGAAGGGTGATTTTTGAGCTAATTTCCTGAGAATATAAATTATCCCGGCGGCCAGGTGAGCCGCCGCCCGGCCAGCAGATGCAGATGCAGGTGAAACACCGATTGCCCTCCATTCGGGCCGGTGTTTGTTACCAGGCGATACCCTCCATTGGCCACCCCTTCGGCCTGAGCCAATTTAGCCGCAGTCAGCATGAGGTGCCCTAACAGCGCCTGATCTTCGGCGTTGGCCTCATTGAGCGAAACAATATGTTTGTTAGGAATAAGCAGCACATGCAGCGGCGCTTGAGGATTAATATCCCGAAAAGCGGTCACATGCTCATCCTGAAACAATGGCGGACCGCCAATCTGGCCGGCGGCGATTTTACAAAAAATACAATCTTGGCTCATATAGCCCTTTATCCTTTCACCTCGTGGTTCTGCTGCGCCTGGGGATCATCTTTGAGCAATTCCAGGGCGTGGGGC
The DNA here is from genome assembly GCA_023151115.1 of Anaerolineae bacterium. The sequence goes on along the minus strand of JAKLJP010000008.1, from coordinate 44,484 downwards.
AGAGCCGGCAAAATGGTCTCCAAATTTTCCCGGACTGCCTTGGGGCTGCCCGGTAGATTGACAATCAAGGTTCGGCCCCGGATACCGGCGACCATCCGAGAGAGCATAGCGTGCGGAGTCACGGCCAGGCTGTCGCGCAGCATGGCAAAAATCAAACCAGGCGTTTCTTTTTGAATGACCAGCCGGGTGGCCTCGGGGGTGACGTCGCGTGGGGCAAAGCCGGTGCCGCCGGTGGTCAAAATTAAGTCCAACCTTTCCTGGTCAACCCACTCCAGCAAAATAGTTTTGATTTGCTCGATTTCATCGGCCACCAGCGCGGTTCGCTCAACCACCGCCCCCAGACGCTCGGTGACTATCTGGCAGATAACCGGACCACTTTTGTCTTCGTACAGGCCGGCTGCACCCCGATCACTAATGGTTAAAACACCAACTTTGGGCTGCACCTTACGCCTGAACCTCGCCGGTATCTATCAATTTTTGCCACGGGCCATGAATCCCATCTTCGGTGACGCCGTAGTAAATCCGCAGCAGATTGTCGGGATCACGCTGGAGCAGGTCAAAACGAACCTGGCCGCCCCGCTTGTACTTTTTCCATAAGCCAATGTCGCCCTGCCACTCAATTTTACTGGCATCCACCGTATGGGTTTCGTGTTCGGTCAAGGCATACTGCCACAATTTGCGGGCCGACTGCCGGGTGACATTATGAACAATGTTGCCGTTTCGTAAATCACGCAGGGTGTAATAATTTTTACCTTTGCGTTCTTCCACCGAAATAATTTCAACCCCGGTTTTAGGTTCGGGTGAGGTTCCATTCTGGTGAACCGGCTCGATTATCACCTCGCTCGGCAGGTTGTCGGCGCTGGCAAACTGCTCCGGCTTTGTCTGCAAACTGCGCTTGACCAGGGCCACAATTTCATCGCGGACAGCCAGGTTGCTGTCGCTTTCATCTCGGATATAAATCTTGTTTTCATCAATTACATAAGGCGGATCATTACCTACCGGCACAGTGATTTGCAGCACCTTTTTACCCTGAGTTTCGTGGATGTCAATACCAACATCCAGCGGCGGGGTGATTTTCTTTTCAACTTCATTGCGAATGGTCTCAACTGCTTCCTGGGGTTTGGCGATACCGGCTACCGGGTTCTGGGCATTATTAGACACACCCACAAAAATGGTGCCGCCGTTGGTATTGGCAAAGGCGCAAATATCGCACAACACCTCGTGCAGATGGCCGCCCCGCTGGGCCAACGACTCGTGGAAGGATTGGACGATATTGGCCCCCACCTGCCGAGCCGCGGCGATGTGGTCAAAAGGAGCCTGCTTGGGGCGGAAGGGACGGGTACGGGAAAAGTCGTTATCCTGGAACAACTCTTTGAGCGCGGCAAAGGTAGGTTCCGGCAGGGCCACCTCTGTGACCCGATCACCCACACCCAGGCGATTTTTGTCGTTGGGGTCGCGGTGGAGCCGGTGGGCGTCGGACCCCTGAATGCAGTGCATACGGCGAGGATATTCGGGCTTGGAGCCGTTGAAAAAACTGGCCGTTGTCCGCCGGCGTTTCACCTCCAAATCGGTCACTTCCAGGGCGTGCAAGTGAGGGTCTTGAGTGTAGGCAATTTTGGTTTGACCGCCAAAGTCAAAGCCTTGCATAGCCACCCCATGCGCCGAATTGGCATGCGCGGCAATCACCAGGCCGCCGGCCTCGTGGATAATACGGTAGGCGGTCAAAACATCCACTGTCGCTCCCACTTCGGTGGAGCCTTCGTCCAGGCGGTCAGCAGGAACGCGCAGGTTGAGCAAAATATGGTCCAATTCGCGGGCGCTGGTCTCGGGCGGGAAAATACCCAAAACGTGAAAGCCCAGGGTGGCGGTCAGCTCAAAGCCAGGCAGTAATAATATTTTTTCGGCCAAACGGCGATATTCATTCAAGCGCTGTTGTTCATCGGGCCGGATGCGCTCAAGTTGTTCCAATAGCATCAGGTCTTCGACTTCTTTGCGCAGCGCCCGCAAACCGGCGACCGTATTATGGTCGGTAAAAGCAATTATATCCAGGCCGCACTGTTCGGCTCTTTTGAGAATGTCCAAATAACTGACGCCAGGTTCCAGGTAATCGTTTGAACCAGGCGTGTGCAAATGCAAATCAACGCGATACCAATTAAGTTTATCGCGGTTATTTCGACGTTTTCGGGTCACGATAGTTAACCTCGTCTTGTCATGAAGTAATCTGATAGGAAAGTTAAAAAAACGAGGGTTTCGGGGCGGCAGGCGAACAGGCGGTTCATCCAGGGATGTCACCAGCAAAAAATCTTCCCGGGTGATAAAAAACATCTCAGCCCAAAAAATAATAAACGCGGCAACATCGAGAAATAATCGCGCACTTCGCGGGGCACGAAAATAGGATGGATAGAACTATGAATTTTTTGGTGACCGGCCCAGGACTAATAATAATAACACGGTAAAAAGCGCTGCTCGAAAATAGGTTACTTTTTACCTTAAATAGATTGTCCGCTAACGCCTAAAAATAGATCCACAACGAAAACCCTCTCAGTAATGATTAAATGATGAGATCTCACCTCCTCAAATTTTTAAATTATCTCGAATCTTGTTGACGGTGTTTAGCATGTCCTGCCAATTAAACGGCTTGAGGATGAACTCATCGGCGCCCGCCTGTAGGCAATCCTGTCGCCGGTCTATAGCCGAGGTCATCACCACCGGCAGATACTGCCAGGTAGGGTTAGCCCGGATGAGAGGGACTTGCTCCAGGGTTTCAGCAGGCCCCAGGTGAAAATCCAGAATTAAAATATGGGGCTGTTCTTTATCTAAAAGAGCAATAATATCATTAAAACCCGTTACCGAGGCCGTTTGATAATTCTCCATTTGCAGAATTGTTTCCAGCAAACTACAGGTCATGGGATCATCATCTACAACAAGGGTTTTTACCATTTTCATCAACTAGACAGGGCCACCGTCAAAATCGTCATAAAAACAAAATTTCGCCAAAAAATTATACCATTTACCAATCTTATGTGCAATGTGCCCCCAGTTGCTTGCCCTAAAGTCGCAAAACACTCTTTTTAACCAAATTTGGCCGCTAAATTTGTTAAAATGATGGTATTTTTAATCTTAACTTGGCCTAAAGCCTATTGCATCTCAAGATAAAGTATGCTATACTACTTGACATATTATTGTGTTCGTCCATGTTGGGTAAATGCTGCTCTTTAAAAGCAACCCCTTACCGAGTCTAAAACGTAGTACCGATACGCTGCCACACGTCATTTTGGGTGGAATATTGATCAACCCCACTATTTTTAGAAATTAAATAATTTTTGGTAAAAGTTGGGGTTTAGACTCGGTTGAGGGGCGATTTTAAAATCGTCCACATGAAGCGTCACAACGAATGTGGTCAGACTGGGTTAAAAGTCTTCAAGTATTAGGAGGAAGGTGTTCACCATGTTTCCAAATCATACTTCTTACACCAGTTCCCCAGGGCGGTTTGGTCAACTTTATCAGCACGAAGACCAGGATTTTTTAGATCAGGGTCATTTTTTTGACGGGTATAGCGGCAAAGATGATCCCGACCAGTCAGAGACTTTTTATTTTACCCTGGAAGACGATAGTCCCCCCCTAGACCCCGACGACAAAATAGAAGAACCTGAAGATTTGTTATTTTATGCGGCTGATGACACAGATACGGATTTTGATGTAGACGACTCCATCGCCCTGTATCTGAAGGAAATCAGCCGCATTCCGCTTTTAAGCGCCGAAGAAGAAGTCCAACTAGCCAAAGCCATCGAACGGGGCAAAAAGGCGCTGATCCGGCTGGCCCAGGCACACAGTCAGGCCAATGGCTACTCGCGCGAGCGGTTGCGCAGCGAGGTTCGGCGCGGCAAAGAGGCCCGACGCAAACTGATCGAAGCCAATTTTCGCCTGGTGGTCAGCATTGCCAAGAAGTACATCGGCCACGGCGTCTCCTTTATGGATTTGATCCAGGAGGGTAATATTGGCCTGATCCGGGCGGTAGAGAAGTTTGAGTACCAGCGCGGTTTCAAGTTCAGCACCTATGCCACCTGGTGGATTCGCCAGGCGGTCAGCCGCGCCCTGTCCGACCAGGGCCGGACCATCCGGGTGCCGGTGCATATGGGCGAGCGGATCACTCAGCTTTCGCGGGTATCCCGCGAGTTGGTACAGAAAAACGGTCACGAGCCGTCCGAAGAAGAAATTGCCGTCGAAATGGGCATTAGCGTGCGCCTGCTGGAGCGGATTCGCCAGGCGGCCCAATATCCTCTCTCCCTGGAAATGGAAGTGGGCGAGGATATGGACAGCACCCTGGGCGATTTTATCGAGGACGAGAACCATTTGCTGCCCAACGACTCGGCCATTCGCAAGCTGTTGTGCGAGCGGGTCAACGATGTACTTGCCTCGCTCAGCGCCCGCGAGTGCCGGGTACTGCAACTGCGTTTTGGCTTGCAGGATGGCCGGGCCTATACCCTGGAAGAAGTCGGCCAGAAATTTGGCGTCACCCGCGAGCGCATCCGCCAGATCGAGGCCAAAGCGTTGAGCAAACTGCGCCATCCCCGCCGCAGCCGGAGATTGCGGGATTTTTTGGAGTAGAGGTTGGGGTCCACAGATGGACACAGATAATTTTTAGGACGATAATAAAAGAGCCGACCGTTAGGTTGGCTTTTTTAATTTGTTAATTCTTCAAAGTTTGAACCAAAAGCCAGACTCGCGCCTGACTGAAATACCTCCGTTTGTTGTCTCCCTGCTTTTTTTAAGGCACAATTCTAACCAAATCCCTATAATTTCTAACCAAACTCCAAGAAAGATTGTGATATTTGTCACTAGCGTAAAGATATCACCTCGCTTTAGAATAATGATGCCAACTTCAAAAGACTGTTGCTGGAATAGATGTGTGATGATATTGAGCCTCTTACGTCTCTATGGGCTGACCCTTTTAGCCGGTTTAGGGCTAATCTGGGGCGGATACGACGTTTTAGCCCAAGAACCGGATAGAGAAATAGAAAACAATCTCTCAGCTACCCGCTTGCCGCCGCCAACCGTTGAATTGGCCGGTCAAATAGGTGGAACGGTTGACAATCCCTGGGGGGCTTCAGATGTAACGGTAGTTGGAAATATAGCTTACATAGGGGCCTATGATGGCTTGCGCCTGGTAGACATCTCTAACCCGGCATTTCCTCAGGAAGTCGGTTTTGCTAACTTAGGGTTTGTAAATACCCTGGTCGTTGATAAGAATGTTGCTTATATTGCCAGCGGAAACTGGTTGTCTTTTGTTGATGTCGCTAACCCCACTACTCCTACAGAGATAGGTTCTTGCTTTGGCTGTAATTTGTCCATTGATGATATAACCGATTTGGCTGTCCTGGAAAATGTAGCTTATGTGACCAATCTTGACGAGGGGCTGCATCTTGTTGACTTCTCTAACATCACCGCTCCCAGAGGGATTGGCTGGTACCACCCTGAACAGCGCATTTCTGGCGTAGCGGTGAGCGGAAATATGACCTATATCGCCGGTGAGGGTGGCTTGCGCGTGTTTGATACCTCCAATCCCAATAACCCCCTTGAGGTAGGTTCTCACCCCGGCTTGGTAAGCTGGAGTGACGATGTGATGGTACAGGGGCATACCGTCTACCTGGCCGATGCGTTTTTCTTTGGCTGGGGCGGCCTCTCAATTATTGATGTGTCAAAGCCCGCTCGCCCCAAACTGCTTGGCTCGCTAAACCTGGGCACCACCAGCCACATCACCTTACAAGGAAATTACGCCTATCTCCTGACGCAGGGGGTTTTGCATATCGTGGATGTCTCGCGTTCTAATCAGCCTGTTGAGGTTGGTCTTTACAATAATAATCTTCACCCCTGGGCTGACGAGTTGGCTGTGCAAAACAATTATGTCTATGTAGCCGGTCGGGAGGATGGCCTCCTTATTTTGCGGCTTATACGGCATAAGATAAGCGGCAATATTCGCCCCCGCGGCGGCGTCTTACTATCAGCCGGAGAAGATACCCATCTCATCTTTTCCAATGGCGCGTTTACCGAGACGGTCACGCTGACCTATCGCCATCTCTGGCAAGATCAAGCAGTGGGAGAACGGGTAGGGCTGGGCCACACCTTTGAAGTCAGCGCCGTTTCTGCCGCTACCGGCCAACCGACCCAACTCGCCCCCGGCCAAACTTTTGCTTTCTTGATACGGTATACCGATGCCGAAAAAGGGCCGGCCATTGAAGACACCATTGCGCTGTACTATTGGAACGGCCAACAGTGGCTTAAAGAACCCAGCAGTGTGGTTGACCCGATCAGCAATACCATTGCGGCCAACCCGGATCATTGGCCTACCCTGTGGACGGTGTTGGGCGAAACGCGGCGGATGGTTTTGCCGCTCATTTTGAAAAAGTAGGAGCAAATTGATGAAACAGACCCTGATAAAGAAACTCAAAAACTTTTTTAGCCATATCTTGACCCTCTTAGGGCTGCTGGTTTTGGGGTTGATCTTAGCGTTGTTTTTTAGCCAGAGAGGGGTTCAATCGCCCACAAAACAAGGCGCACCGGTCACAACCCCGGCACCGGCCTTCCAGGCCGCCAAGGAGACGCCCACGCCTGTTGTAGCTGCCACGATCAGCCCAACGGCTACGTCGGAAGTGATCCCGGTCATTATCACCACCTTTCCCACCCCCACCCCGGCTGCCAGTCCTAGCCCAACACCCACCTTTGAGCCACTGTCGGATAAGTCTATTATGGGCTTTGTGTTTGAGCCGCCTCAAGAAATTCCAGTTACTCGCAATTCAACTGGTCAGAATGAAATAGTGGAATGGCTTCCCAATAGCTCGGAAGAAATATTACTCAAAGGACCAGTGAGTTTGAGAACCGTAAATGTAAAAAATGGAACCATAAAAGAATATGCTCGAGTAAACGAACCAGGCAATATATATCAACCTGTTTGGTTACCCGAGGAAAATGGAGTCGCATATCTTTCTCTCGATCTTAAAACAAATCAACAGAATTTGTGGGTAGGCAAGGGAGATGGACAGATAGAAAAAATTGCGTCTGATGTTGTTCCTCCTCTCATTCCACTAGATAAAAACAATGTAGGGGTCTTAAAACGAAATTCAGATATCGTAATCCTGTCTGACACAAAAGTAAGCGCAAATATCCAGCCTATACCTGCTTATTTAAGTGAGAGCAAACCGGAACAGAATGAGAACGTTGCTCGAAGTCCAATGGGTGACTGGATTGTGTATTATAACAACCCTGAAAAAATGTTGCAGCTTATTGACACAACAAACAACAAATCACACCTTATAGATTTTGGACAAAACAAATGGGTTTGGCTTGCAAGATGGAGCCCCGACGGGCGAAAAATTGCGCTACTAGTAACAGAAGGAATGCCTCCCGTAGACTATAGCCACTTATATATTTTGGAGTGGCCAGAGAATAAATTTTACCAAATAGGTACTGATAAATTTAATTTTGTAACGGAGATGGCTTGGGCACCAAATAGCAGACATCTCTTATTTCTTCCTGTAATTGATTATCGAGACGGAGTAGAAACTATAGGCTTGTATATTACTGATGTAGTAAAACCCTCCGAAACAGCTCCGATTCCTATTCCAGTCGAAGGGTTGATTGGGTATAAAGGAAGCTTAAGCTGGGCACCAGATGGTAAGAAAATTCTAGTTGAATATCTTAATAAGTCTGAGTACTCCTTATACCAAGTCGATGTTCTTCCACAATAAAAACTTGAACAAGGGATCTACAAATGTTAAAAAACGAACTCCGGACATCTTTTTTCTTCTTGGTACCTATCTTCATAGTAATTTCAATTTTCCTTTGGTCGGATATGGCAATGGCTTTCTCCCCATTGAATTATACTCCGCCCACTCAGGTGACGTTACAGATGTATGCCTTAAATTATCCTGGTGGTGGAACAACCTCTAGCCCATGTCAGTCAAACGATACAAGATATGGTTGTGTATATAGAGCAGGTGGAGACGGGTCAATACCAGGGGTATATCCTTTTGGTTCTAACAGTACACCGACTATTGGAATAGAAAGTCATTCTATCAATAATGTTCAACAAGGCTACCTTTACAATGTTGTTCCCAATGAATTAGATTCTAGCCATGCTGCTTCATCGGTTAGAGCGCAAGCAATTGCTGCTCGAACCTACGCCTATTATCAAATCAACCTTTATGGCGCATTAAATAATTCTAACCAGCGCCAAGTGTATATTCCCTACAGTTATAATGTGCTTTCGGCGACGGGCAAAACAACCATAGATCAAGCAGTCGCAGGACAGGTATATCTTAGCCTACCGGGTGGCACTGATCCCATTGCTGCTTATTTCTCTGACAAAACTGATGTTTGGACAGATCAAGGGACTACATCTTATCTCAAAAGCGTGTATGATCCTATCAGTCGGGCGGAAGGCTCTGATAATCCTAATCACGAATTAGGCGGAATGGGCCAAAAAGCAGCCGGACGATGGGGTGCGGGACGAACCAGTGAATATCCGGGGCAAGGAACAGAGTGGACCGTCCGCTGGGACACGGCTCAGCAAATTTTGGCTCACTACTACACCGGCATTAACTTTATCGGCCTCAGCCCTGACCCGCCGGATGATTATCGTTTCAATATTCTGGAAGTGCCGGGCCTACCGGGGACGCTGTATATGCGTCCAGGCGAGTCAATCACCGATTTGGCCGTTTATTTCCAAAATAGCGGCAATTCTGATTGGCCGGTCATCCCCGTGTACCCTGGTGGAAGTTGCCCTCAGGCGGGGCATCGCACCTATTTGAGTTATCATCTGTATAATGCCAGCAATAGCAGCGCTGTGGCTTTTGCTATCCAGAAATACGGTCTATGCCAGGCTAATAGCGGTGCTTTAACTCGCGGCAATTATGCCTGGATATCCAATGTGAGTCTGAAAATTCCGAATGGGACGCCGCCCGGTAACTATAAATTGCGCCTAGATGTTCAAATTGATGGGCGCTGGTTGAGCGGTTTGCAGGGGACTAACCATTGGCCCACTCAGGACATAGAAGTTGTAGTTGATCCGGGCGGCATGGGCGGCGAACCCGAAGTCAACATCAATCATCCTCCGGCGGTGTTTACCACCGAGGTTTGGCGCAGGTACGGACAAAGATTTGGCTTTAGTTGGAATTCTGTAAATGGTGCTGATTATTTTGATTTCAGGTATCGCAGCCGGGAGTTCCATAGCGCCACGCCCTGGAACGCCATTGGCTGGAAAGAGGAACTTGACAATGTCCAATTTACCAGCGTCTATGACAGTGTTGATTGCAATAAGAACCGGCGTGAGTATCAATTTCAAGTCCGGGGCCAGCTTGGGCCAAACGGTGATGAAAGCTCATGGAAAACCACCTATACAAAATTGAAAGTACTTCCCTTCTTATCCATCAGTAATGTGACCCAGGGCTACGCTACCTTCTTTGAGTTAGACTCACCCAGCCAAACCCATATAGCCAACTTGTATGTGACAAATGAGGGAGGTGGCACTTTGCAATGGCAAGCAACCGTCAGCACTGCTAATGGTCAAAACTGGATGACCGTCTCCCCCACCTCAGGGACGGATGATCGCACCGTCGTTTTAACCATCACCAAACCGGGCGGGTTAGGCACTTACACGGGCCAGCTTACTTTTACGATTACCGGCTCTAACCCTGCCGCTTGCAATGATAGCGTACCTGTTAATATTACCGCCTTTGTGCTTGAGCATGTGGAAAAGGAATATTTACCGATCATCTTAAAAGGGGCCGTTCCTTAATCTCGTGGGAAATAAACAATGAAACCAAACAACACTCAATTCTCTCAAATTAACAGCTTGTTATCATCCCTTTTTGGCGGGCTGGAGTTGCTTTTAGTGGCTGCGCTCTTGATTTTCGGCCTGATTATCGTGAAAGGGTGGGGGACAGAACCGGCGACCGGCAAACCCACCTTTGACTCACCCCTGCCCTCGCCCACGCCCGGCATTGTGCTGGTCAAGGAAACGCCTACACCTCGCCCCGACCCGGTGCTTAATCTGACCTTTACCCACGAACCCATCTATCTTTCGTTGAGCAATGGCGGCGCGTATACCGTTGGTACAGTAGCCAATGTCAGCAATGAAGACATCTTGCGCTTCGAGGGAACCGATTTTGTCATGGTTTTTGACGGCTCCGATGTAGGCTTAAGCAGTGTAGACCTTGATGCGCTGACCCTGGTTGACGCCGATACGATCCTGATGTCCTTCAACGATCCGATCACCCTGAGCCTGGGGGTCGTAGATGATTCGGACATTCTCCAATTCGACGCCACTTCGCTGGGCGACACGACAGCGGGTGACTTCAGTTGGTTCTTTGACGGTTCTGATGTTGACTTAACCCTAGACGGCGAAGACGTGGATGGGATAGACCTCTTACCCGATGGTCAATTGCTGCTTTCCACAACCGGGGGCGTCTCGGTATCCGGTCTCTCGGCTGAGGATGAAGATGTGCTTATCTTCACGCCCACTGCTTACGGAGAGAATACCAGCGGCAGTTGGGCTATCTACTTTGATGGCTCTGATGTAGGGTTGGCAGATACCACCGACGAGAATGTGGATGGATTAGGCGTCAGCACCAGCGGATCAATTTATCTAACCACACTCGGCAGCTTTGCCGTAACGGGTATTTCCGGTGAAGATGAAGGCGTGTTCGTCTGCATCCCTGCGAATTTAGGTAATGATACGGCTTGCACGTTTTCATCGGCGCTTTCTTTCGATGGGGCGCTGTGGGGATTATCCATCAACGATGTAGACGCAATTGAAACGCTGCCTTGAAGTTTTTGATGGAGTAATCCGTCTACTATTACCGGCGTTTTATCCATCAAAATAATTGCTTACGCCTCACGATTGGGGTATGATGTGGCTTATAATAGCAGCGCAGCTTATGAGTCACCTGGCATCATTTTTTCAATGATAAAGCTCGCTCTCAAACCTGGGATGCGGGTTTTTTTATGATAAACGGAGGTTTTTGATTCAATGTCGAATGACCCAACCCTTCACACCTTTCTCGATGAACTCGCCAGCGCAGCGCCGACCCCCGGCGGAGGGGGCGCGGCGGCCCTGTCCGGGGCCATGGGCGCGGCGCTGGTCAGTATGGTCTGCAACCTGACCATCGGCAAAGAGAAATTTGCCCAGGTCGAAGGCCGCATGCAGGAAATTCTGCGCCAGGCGGAACTGCTGCGGGCGCGGTTGACCCAAATGATCGAAGACGACGTGGCCGCCTTTGATACGGTTATGGCCGCCTACCGCCTGCCCAAAAACAGCGATGAAGAAAAAGCCGCCCGCACCGCCGCCATTCAAGAAGCGTCGAAAAATGCCACCCTCGTACCCCTGGCGGCCGCCCGCGCCTGCGCCGAAGTGATTGACCTGTGCCGCCCCACCGCCGAAATGGGCAATCCCAATGTGGTCAGCGATGCCGGGGTGGCTGTGCTGTGCGCCCAGGCGGGCCTTAAAGCTGCCGCCCTCAATGTGCTCATCAACCTGGGCGCAATCAAAGATGAAGTTTTTGTGGCCCAACACCGGGCCGAACTGGACCAACTTCTGGCCGGGCACGAGGCGCTGGCGAATGAAGTGTATGAGTTAGTAAAAAGTAAACTATAGGCTGATGCGTGATACGTGATGCGTGAAGAATAAAAATCACGCATCACGTATCACGATTACATTTTTTCAAAGGAGAAACCCCATGTCCATTCCCAGCGATCTGGAAATCGCCCAAGCCGCAACGGTTAAACCCATTCTGGAAATTGCTGCCAGCCTCGGCCTGAGCGAAGATGATTTGGATTTATACGGCAAATACAAGGCCAAAGTCCACCTCGATGTGCTGGAAAAGTTCAAAGACCGGCCCCAGGGCAAATACGTAGATGTGACCGCCATCACCCCCACTCCCCTGGGCGAAGGCAAAAGCACGACCACCGTCGGCCTGACTCAGGGCCTGGGTTACATCGGCAAACGGGCGATGACCTGCATCCGCCAGCCCAGCCAGGGACCGACCTTTGGCATCAAGGGCGGCGCAGCCGGCGGTGGCTACAGTCAAATCATCCCCATGGAGGAGTTCAATCTCCATCTGACCGGCGACCTGCACGCCATCACTGCCGCTCATAACCTGGTGGCCGCCGCGCTGGACTCGCGTATGTACCACGAAAGCCGCCAGAGCGATGAAGAATTAGCCAAGCTGGGGCTGAAACGGCTCAACATTGACCCCTACAACATCCAGTGGAACCGGGTGCTGGATGTCAACGACCGGGCGCTGCGCAATGTGGTGATTGGGTTGGGTGGCAGCCTGGACGGCATTCCTCGCCAGAGCGGCTTTGATATTACCGTCGCCTCGGAGATTATGGCCATTTTGGCCCTGACCACCAGCCTGAGGGATATGCGCGACCGCTTTGGGCGGATGATTGTAGCCCTCGACCGCAGCGGCAAGCCGGTCACCGCCGAGGATTTGGGTGTGGCCGGAGCGGTGACGGTGCTGATGAAAGACGCCATCATGCCCAACCTGATGCAAACCCTCGAAGGCCAGCCGGCCTTTGTTCACGCCGGGCCGTTTGCCAACATCGCTCATGGCAACAGCTCCATCATCGCCGACCAAATTGCCCTGAAATTGGCCGATTACGTTGTAACCGAGTCTGGCTTTGGGGCCGACATCGGCATGGAGAAATTCTTCAACATCAAGTGCCGCTACTCCGGGCTAATCCCCAATGCGGTGGTGCTGGTCACTACCGTGCGGGCCTTGAAGATGCACGGCGGCGGTCCGGCAGTGGTTGCCGGCCGCGCCCTGGATAAAGCTTACACCGAAGAAAATCTGGAACTGCTGGAAAAAGGCATCGAAAATCTGGCCGCCCACGTCGAAAACGTGCAAAAATTCGGCATTCCGGCGGTGGTCGCCATCAACCGCTTCCCCACCGACACCGACACCGAGGTAGCCCTGCTCAAGAAGCTGGCGACTCAGGCGGGAGCCGAACAAGCTATCCTGGCCGAGCACTGGGCCAAAGGCGGGGCCGGCGCGGCCGAGCTGGCCGAGGCGGTGGTCGCCGCTTGCGAGAAGCCCAGCAACTTCCAGTTCCTCTATCCGCTGGAATGGAGCATCAAGCAGAAAATCGAAAAGATTGCCAAAGACATCTACGGGGCCGATGGGGTCAGCTATGAGGCCGCGGCCAACCAGCAGATCAAGAATTTTGAGCAGGCGGGTCTGAGCCATCTCCCCATTTGTATGGCTAAAACCCACCTGAGTATTTCGCACGAAGCGGGCTGGAAAGGCCGGCCCAGAGGCTTTACTCTACCCATCCGCGAGGTGCGGGCCAGCGCCGGGGCCGGCTTTATTTATCCCCTGGTCGGCACGATGCGGACGATGCCCGGCTTGAATTCTGTCCCCGCCTTTATGAAGGTGGATATTGATTTTGAGACGGGCCGCGTCGTGGGCCTATTTTAAACGTGGTGCGTAGTGCGTGGTGCGTAAGTTAACAAACCACGCACTACGCACCACGCACCAGTGATTATCACACCGCTCCAAATCGTGGTATACTTTTCTCAAGTTTTTGGGGACAAGCCGCTTCGTCCGCTCCCTCATTTAGCCTTTCTTCTTATCCAAAATCGCCATGCGTGTTATTGCCGGTACTGCCAAAGGTAGAAAGCTCAAAGCTGTGCCCAGTGAGGCCACTCGCCCCATCACCGACCGGACCAAAGAAGCGTTGTTCAGTATTTTGGGCAATTGGATTATCGAGGCGCGGGTCCTGGATTTGTTCAGCGGCACCGGCGCGGTCGGCATCGAAGCGTTGAGCCGGGGCGCGGCCCACGTCACCTTTATCGAAAAGAGTCAGACCGCGACCCGGATCATTGGCGAAAACTTACGCACCACCGGCCTAGCCGAGCGAGCGTTGGTCAAGCGGGCCGACGTTTTCTCTTTTCTGGAGCAGCCCCCGGCCCAGCCCTACGATCTGATCTACATTGCCCCCCCTCAATACCAGCAGCTCTGGCTCAAAACGCTGCAAACCCTCGACCGCCAGCTTGAGCGGTGGCTGCTGCCCGACGGGGCGGTGCTCGTCCAGATTCACCCCGTCGAGTATGAAGCGGTCGCTCTGCAAAACCTGGCCCTCTACGATGAACGCAAATACGGCAGCACTTTGCTCTGTTTTTATGAATGGGCTGAGCGTTAGAAGTTGAAGGTTAATCGCTGAACACGTTAACAAGGGGGACAGCATGGGTTCAAACGGGCGGGTCAAAAAAACGGGGAGGTTGTTTGTTATTATTTTGGCCGTAGCCGGACCTTCTTTGATCAATATCATCAATCGCTTACATTTTGGTCACCCGACAGCCGTTACTTTGTGGTGGCGAAAGAGGAAGAGGACAAAAATACCCTCTGGGTGTTGGATACTGCCGGCGAAGCGGAGCCACTGCAAGTGGGCGAAGGGACGCTGGCCGTGTGGTCGTGGAAGTGAGCGCCCTAAAATATTACTTCGATGACGATAAAAGATGGATACCAATAAATTTACCGAAGCCCCCCCCACCCCCTACAATGTAGACCTGCCCGACTTTCAAGGGCCGCTCGATTTGCTGCTCAACCTGATCGAGCAGGAAGAACTGGACATCACCAAGATTTCGCTGGCGTATGTCACCGATCAATATTTGGCCTATCTGGATATTTTGCGAGAGGTTGACCCGGACGAACTGACCGATTTTTTGGTGGTCGCGGCTAAGTTGATTTTGATCAAATCCGAGGCGCTGCTACCGCGTCCCCCGGCCAGCATGCTCGACGAGGCGGAAGAGGATGTAGGCGACGAATTAGCCCGCCAATTATTGGCCTACAAGCAGTATAAACGGATTGCGGCCCACCTGCACGAGGTTGAGGCGGCCGGCCGGCGCAATTTTGTGCGCTTGGCTCCACCCCTCAAAATCGAGCCAAAGCTCATCCCCGGTGAAATCAGCCTGGCGGACTTGCTGCAAGCCGCCCGGACTGCCCTGGCGATCAAACCACCCGATCCGGTGGTGGACGAGGTTATTTCGCCGCAAATTGTGACTATCGGCCAGCAGATGGTCCATATCCGGCAAGAGTTAATGGCCAATCGGACCGTCAGCTTTCAGGAATTACTGGCCCGCAGTCGCAGTCGAATCGAGGTGATTGTGACCCTCCTGGCGGTGCTGGAACTGATCAAACGGCGTGTTATTCGCGTGGAACAACCTGAAATCTTTGGCGATTTGCTCATCCACCCCAATGAGCGCATGCCCGAACTGAGCGAGGCAGAGTGGGCCGAGTTGACCGGGTTAACCGAGGTTTCCTGAGGGGATGAGGCGAGGAAAAGTGAGGCGAGGACGCGAGGAGATGAATTCTTCTCGCGTCCTCGCCTCTTTGCCTCACGATCCTTCAATCAGCCAGCGCAGCACATTCATTCCGCCTACACCGGCCATCACGCAGGCCAGCAGCAGAATCACCAGGCAACTGGCCACAATATGAAATTGAAAATACTGCCGCCAGCCGCTGGTCTCTTTCTGTCGCAGCCTGCCCCCTGACGGTAGCGCAGCTCGCGGACCATTCGGTGCGGCTGGACCGGGAGCGCCTCCGGCGGCTAACAGCGGCACATGGGCGGCAGCAGCGGTTGGCAGTGGCTCACTCTGGCTTAAAGCGCGAGTTCGCCGGCTCACCTGGCCTGTCTCGGCCTCTTGTTTCAATCGGCTTATCTCCGGGTAAAACGGCTCAATGGCTTCCAGCTTGGCAATGTAGCGTTTAGCCATAAACAACTTCTGTTTGGTCAGGGCGCTGGCGGCCTGGCGGCATAAGTCGTCGGCGACCGGCTCCAGCAAAACCTCGTGGGTCAGCTCTTGTTGCAGCCTGACGATGTGGGACTCAATGGCTTCAAGGTGTTCGTGCAGCGTCACCGCCACATGGCGTTGAGTTTCCCGCGCCAATTTGGCCTCAAGCAGGGGCAGGTTAACCATAAGTTGGTTGAGCGTTCTTTCCTTGTAATCTCTTTGCTCCGGTGTGAGCGGTATCATCGCAAGTTTATCTCTCCTTCAAAACAGTAGTGAAATAGTCAGTAGTCAGACACTTTGCAGAATAGTTGCCTGATACCCTACGACTATCGCCCGGTTAGACTTTTCGCTTCAGCCGTGCTGAACCGGGTTAACAGGGAGTCGGGCCAGGTACGCAACCACTTGACCTGCCGGATGAGCAGGATCATGGCCCAGGCTCCTGCTGCGTCAAAAAATACATCAGCCAGGCGGCCATGCCGGCCTGGCACAAAACGCTGGTGAATTTCATCGGTTACGCCGTAAAGTGTTGCCAACCCAAAGGCCAACAATAAATCACGCCAGCTTACCTGTCGCTGGGGTGCGAGTGCTCGCCACCACAACCAGGCCAACCCGGCATAAGCGAGCATGTGCGCCGTTTTGTAAACAAGCTTTTCGCCGGCTTCGTCCTCAATCTTGATCAGGGTGGGCTGCGCCGAGAGCAAAAAAATAACGGCCATCCAGACAACCAGCGGCAGAAAATCGCGCAGCCAGCGCGGCCAAAGTTCAAGTTGTAACAAGGTCAACCATACGCCCTTTCAGCGATTTGCGCAAGATAAGTCCAATCGAATTTCTCGGCCAGATAGCGCCGGGCAGCCTGACCCAAAGCTTGCTGCTGCTCATGATTTTGCAGCAAAGCTACCACCGCCGCAGCCATAGCCTCGTCATCTTCGGCGGGCGTCAAAAGGCCCGATACGCCATTTTGGATATATTCGACATTCTGACCGACGGCATCGGCCACGACTGGAACTCCGGCTTCTAACAAGCTAATCAGCTTGACCGAACATTTTGTCCGGTTGATAAGCGTGTCATCATAAGGATACACAGCCACCTGCGCCGTTGCAAAATAGGCCGGTGCTTCGTCAAGCGGCAGCCAGCCGGTAAAACGAACATACTCCATCAATCCGGCTTCGGCCAATTGGCCGGCCAGGGCCTTGTCCTCTCCCGCCAGCCCTTGTCCCACCATCAGCCAGCGGGCTTGAGGCAATTGAGCCGCCACCGCCCGCACCAGCGCCACAATCCGCTCCAACCGAAATTCCCAAAAGCGAGAGTAGAGCAGGATGGTCGGAGCGTCGCCAAGCTGCCACTTTTCACGCACAATGCCGGTAGACGGTAGACGATAGACGATAGACGGGGAAGGAGGGTTGGCGGTTTGCAGTCGGCGGCCTGCCCTGAGCCTGTCGAATGGGTCGGCGGTCGTTTTGGGGTCGCAACCATTGGGCAGATAAAAGACCCGTGCCGTTTCGCCTCCGCGTTGGGCCACCACCAGTTTTTCCAGGGCGCGGCTGGCGACGGTGACGGCATCGGCCTGGCGCAGTCCCCACCTTTCCTGCCAGGCAAACAACTTTTTTTGCACGGCAGAATAAGAAGCGATCTCATTCCAGGCTTGTTCCCAATCGTCGGCGTCCACGACCAGCCGGAGCGAGCCGCCTCGCCGGCGGCGCAATACCCACAAGCCCAAATGGGCCAAACCAGCGTAAGCTTTGGGTTTGAACAAGTGAACCACGTCCGGTTGGAGCGTCAACGCCCGCGCCACCAGGATGCGGGTCAACCAGATGTGAAAGAGCAACGGCAGGCGCGGCGGCAGCGCTACATTGACCACCTGCACCCCGCCTTCTACCCAGCTTTGCCCGGCCCGCTGCGGGTCGTCCCAGGGCGGAATGAGCAGGGTAACGCAGTGCCCCCGCTTAACTAGGGCTTGAGCCAGGGGTAAGGCCCGCGAACTCATTGTCCCCTTCGGTTGCAGCCCAAAGGGGCCGATGAATACGATCTTCACAGGGACGAATTTTAGTAACTGTATCCTGGTCTGGCAAATCCAGATGAAAGGGATAAGGCAGTTCCAAGATTTAAATTAACCAAAACGTGTTGCGTCTTGCGTGTTCCGTCTGCTTTACCTCACGCAAGACGCAACACGCAACACGAATATTGAGTAATTATTTTCTTGGAGTTGCCTTATTTCACATAAGACACAACACGCAAGACGAACATCGGATAATTATTTTCTTTGGAAATGCCTGAGTTCGCTATCCTATTTTACGCGGGGAGGGGTTCAGGGCTTCAATCAGGCCCTTGCAAATCCGTTTCACTGGAGTCGCTGCCGGGGGTTGTCTCTCCGGTTGGCTCAGGGGTGAGGGTGTCAGCGGTGGGTTCAACCTCCGCTTCGCCGGTAGAGGTGGTCTCCGGTTCGACGGTGGCTTCGGAAGTAGTGGCCGGGGCGACTTCTTCTGTTGCTTCGGGTTGAGCGGTGGACTCCGCCGGCTCAACAGTTTCGGGGGTGACGGTGGTGACGGTCAGGGTTACGGTTCCGGTCAGGGCTGTCGTCGGTGAAACCGCCGGACGAGGAGTCGGCGTGGGGGGGCGGTTGCTCCACAAGCCCAATTGAGCGGCCTTGGCCCGTCCCTCCGCTTCCAGAATTTCAGCCTGAAATCGTGTATCCGGCTCGACAATGTTGGCCCTGACTAATCCCTGTTCGGCCAGGGTAATACTCAGCAGGGCATCATCCAAAAAAACATAGCGCAGCAAATTACCTTCGCTGTCAACATCGGTTTGGTCCCGTTCCAGCCGAACTACCCGTCCATTGGTTAATTTCCGGTTGATCTCAAAAGCTACCACCCCCCAGGGAATGCTGGTAGTGTTCGGCGGCGCATCAATACCCAGATAGCGCACCGTATAGGTCAGCCCTGGTGGGTCGCCGTCCATCACTACGGTAATGGTGTCGCCATCAATTATATCTACCACCAACGCTCGCACTTCGTCGGGCAGCGGGGTAATGGTTGGTGTGGGGGCAGGAGTCAGCGCTTCGAGGGGGATAACGCGGGTGCTGGGCGGGGTTGGTTTAGGGGTTGGGCCGCCGGTGGGCAAAACAACAGTTTCCGCACGGTAGAGTGCTCCCGGTGTGGCCGGGGTAGCCTGAACACAACCCACCAACCCGCTTAAAAGGAGTAAAAAAATAAGGCCGCAATAAATTTGGGGCAAACTAACCCTTGAACAAACAGTCTGAACAAGCCCGAGCAAAGTAAACATAATTGTTTATTAAGAGAAACATATTATAACGCCAACCCACATTCTCAGGAAATTGGCAGCTCTTATTTAAGAAGGGAGAGTTTGCCGAAATAAAAATCCCGACCGAAGTCGGGATAAAGAGACGATAAAGGCTGGAATGGCTCAATTTTGTTACTGGGCCGGTAGAATGATAAAAAACTTACTGCCGGGCAAATTCTCCGGATCGTAACCACTACTCTCAACCCAGATCCGACCATTGTGCGACTCGATGATGCCGCGAGCGATGGTCAAACCCAGGCCAGCCCCTCCCCCCATGAATTGAGTTTTGCTGGTGCTGTGCAGCGCCACATTTTCGGCGGTGCTGAACTTCTCAAAAATCAACTTTTGTTTGTCAAGGGCAATGCCAACGCCGGTATCGGCCACCACAATCTGGACAAACGCCTGGTCTTGACCATTGGTTTTAGCCAACAGCCGGGCGCTGATGGTAATCCGGCCTCCATCGGGGGTGTATTTAATGGCGTTGCCGACAATGCGGGTCAACGCAGAGTGGAGTTGGTCCATATCGCCGTTGATAATAGGCAAATCCCTGGCGATATCCGTTTCGAGGGTAATCTGCCGGCTGGCGGCCACAGCAGCTTGTGCTGCCTCAACCGTGTTGATGATATTTCTAACGGAAACCGGCTCAAACTTAAAGTCTTTATTGGCCATTTCCATGCGGATGACGCTGACCATATCATCCATAATTTCCTTTAACCGAGCCGTTCCCCTGGCTACGCCGGCCAGTAATTCTTTGGCGGTTTCATCATTGTTGATGCTGGGCAGCATTTGCAGCATTTGATTATAACTGTGGATGACGGTGAGGGGCGTGCGCAGCTCGTGCGAAGCCACCGAGATAAAGTTGCTCTTGGCTTCCTCAAAGTGTTTCAGGCGGTCATAAGCAGCCTTGAGATTGGCATTTGCCGCTTCCAGGTCGGCGTTTTTTCGCTCCAACTCGCTTATCAGGGTCAGGCTTTGCTCTTGCAGATAATATTCGCGTTTGGTCGCCGCCGCTTCCGGTTTATGCTTGGTGGTAAGGTACTTGGCTACTGCCGTAATTAACTCTTCAACATCTATAGGTTTGTTGAGATAAGCATCGCAACCAATAGCCTTAGCCCGGTCGCGGTCATCCATCACATTACGCGCCGTTAAGGCAATAATCGGAATGGTGGTAAGTTGAGGGAAACTGCGGATGCGGGTCACTGCCGTAAAACCGTCCAGGTCAGGCAGGTTGATATCCATTAGAATGAGATCAGGCTTAATTTCGACGGCCGTCTTGATGCCCTCTAAAGCATTGACCGCATCAATTACCTTGTAGCCCTGGCTTTCAAGGATGCGCCTGACCAAGATTCGGTTTTCCATCGTATCTTCAACGCTCAGAATGGTAGGTGATGTGTCGTTCATGTCGGTTTCTGAATCGTAGAGTTGATAATAAGCAATTGAACCAAGAGGAAAGACCTCATTACATTTGATAACTCATGATACCATAGCTATCAAAAATGAATATAGGATAACCATCCCAACTCACTCCCCATAAGCTTGATAATTATACAACTTTCAGCAGGCACATTCAAGAACGTTTCCCCATCTTTCAAATTCGTTATTCCGATCCGGTGGATTATAATATCCGCTAAATTTTTCACAATAAAATGAGATGTTTTAATATGGCTAAATTGATAACGGGTTCCTGGCTCTTGAAGCATTTGTCGGCTCTGGTAGTGCTGATTTTGCTGGTCAATTTGGGGTTGTGGCAATTACGGCGGCTGGAAGAACGGCGTAGTTTGAACCAAAATATTACGGCGGCCCTGAACCAGCCGCCTATTCCTCTCACCGGCGTGCCGGTTGACCCGGCTGAACTTCATTTCCACCGCGTCAAGGTTACGGGCGTTTTCGATAATGCCGCTGCCATCGTTATCCGTAACCAATTGCTAGGCGACCGGCCCGGCTTACATCTGGTAACGCCGCTGCGTATTAACGGCAGCGATACTGCCGTGCTGGTAGATCGGGGCTGGATTCCCAGAGACGACTCTGATCCCGAACCGGCTAGTTTGACTACCTACGACCTCCCCGGCGAAGTTACCATTGAAGGCATCGCCTATCAAACTCAAACCCGGCCCAGTTCACTGGCGCCCCTCGATCCCCCTCTTAAAGCGGGCCAGACCCGCCTGGTAGCCTGGTTTCGGGTGGACATTGAGCGTATCCAGGAGCAAGTGCCTTATCCCCTGTTATCCATTTTTATCAGACAACTCCCCGCTCCTGACACGCCAAACGGCGCCTTACCTCAACCGGACAGCGGGGCCACCCTGGACGAAGGGCCTCATTTGGGCTACGCCATTCAATGGTTCTCGTTTGCCGCAATTTTGGTCGTTACCTATGGGTTGTTTCTACGACAGGAGATGAGGAAGGGGCAGGAAGATGGAGGGTAGATAGAAAAAGCTAACTTTTGCCATTCTCTATCTTCTATCCTATCCACCACCCTCAGCCTTCTCGGCGTGGGCGCGGGCGGCGGGACGAGGTTTTACTCGTCCCGGCAGCGGCGCTGGACTCGGCCAGGTGGATTTCCGGCAGGGTATCCGTTTCTACCAGGCCGGATTGAATCAAGCGGCGCATTTCGGCCAGGGCCAGAGGGTCGGTTTCCAGCGGTTGGTAGGCCGCCAGAACCCGCTCGACTTCGGCCAGGGTTCGCTGGTGCAGCGTCGGCCGGCCGGCTTTTTGCCAGTTGTCGCGGTTGAGCCGGTCAAAAGCCGGACCGGGCAAATACATTTCCTCCGGCCAGTATTTGAGGGTGTGGTCGGCAATCAGCAGATGTTGACTTTGCAGCAGTTGGTGGACCAGTTCAACGGTTGGGATATCCTCCAACGGTTTAAAGTCGCGCACAAAGTGCAGGGCCTGGCCGCATAGTTCATTGTCAAAGACTAATTTTTCCAGGCTGAACACCAGTACATAATCGAGCATACCCGGCCCGGAAACAGAGTTAACCCCGGCCATCGCGGCCAACAGGGCGCTGGCAAAGGCTTCGGCGCCCCCCTGGGCGTCCACAAACTTGCTGTCACTCAAAGCCATATAAGATTGGGTGGGCAGCCCCAACGATTTTGCCACTTTCACATAGGCCACATCCAGCCGCAGCGATTCGACCGCGGCCATAGGCGAGGCCGTTGTTTTCATATGAAATGCGGCCGGCGCTCCCCCAAATAACAGCGGCGCCCCTGGTTTGACAATCTGAGCCATCGTCACCCCAGCCAACACATCGGCCACGTGCATAATGGTCGCACCAACGGCTGTAACCGGCGCGATCAGTCCCATCAACGTCACCGGCACAATTTCGATGGGAATACCCCACTCGACACAATCGAGCAGATTTTGACAGGAGTCATGGCTGTAGCGGAACATGCCGGTCGGGGTGATGGTAAAAATGCTCATGGGACGGGCGATGAGGTCGGCTTTATCGTGGCGGAAAAGCTGCATCATCGCGGCCATGCGCGGCGTGCCGTGGGCAGTAAAGGCTCCGGAGACCACCGGCTTGACCGAATTGGTCAAACAGTGGTACAGCCGCCAGGCATCGGAGACCTGGGGTTCGATGTCACCGGTTGAAAAGGCCGTTGCCAGATAAGCGATGTGCGGCAAACCATCGGCCAGACGAACATATTCGATAAAGTCGGCGGTGGTGGCGGCGCGGGTCTCGCCGGTGCGATGGTCCAGCACCTTGACTCCACTGGAGCCGGGCACGAAGTGAACGTTATCGCCGCCCAGATGCGCATGTGGCTCCCCGTTCCGATTGTACAGGGTAAACGAGCGCGGTGTGCTGGCAATGGCTCGCTCCACTTCGTCAGGCGGAAAGAGAACCCGCCCGCTAGCCGGGTCTTGCCGCAGACCGTGATCCAACAGCCGCTCACGCAGCATTTGGCCCATCACTTCAACGCCCACTTCGGCCAGAATTTGCTTGGCCTCAACCAAGACTTGTTCGATTAGCTCAGGTTCAATAATTTCGATGGTTGGTTTCATAGATGTCTTTCAAGAAAACCTTAAAGGTCTTTAAGACCTTTAAGGTTTGGCTTCAATTGGGCTGGAAACGAAAGAAATACCAGACCCGATTCTCCACGTTCATATCAATCGTAAATGTTTCCGAGACCGGTTGGCCCTCGCCATTTTCCAGGTAAAAGTTCCACACCCCGGCAATATAGATGGCTCGTGGCTGCGGCTCAAATTTGATATTGCCACTTTTGACCACTCCACCGGGCGGCGTGTTGCCAATGGCCCGGTCAGCCGAGGGTTCGGAACGAGTGACAATACCTTCTGGGTCAATTCCAACCAACCTAAAGCCGGGAACCCAGCCGTTGTCCGCTGTTTGCACGGCGGTCATAATGGAGAGGATGGTTGCCTCGGTCGGCTGGGTGTAGAGTTCGGCCAGACGGAATGGCATGGTCGGAATGGGCGTGGGAGTGGGCGGCGGCGTATTGGTTGGGGGGGCGGGGGTGCCGGTGGGGGTGATGGTCGGAGTGTGGGTGGGCCGGGGGGTGCGGGTTGGAGTGACCGTCGGCGTGTCGGTGGGAATGGGGGTGAGGGTCGGGGTAGGACTAATCGTCGGTGTATCGGTAGGGACGGGGGTGGAGGTAAAGGTGGGCTGGAGTGTTTTGACCACCGTCGCGGTGGGGGTATCTTCGGCCATAGCCACCAATTGATTAAACGGGGAAGCCAGGGTGCAACCGGTCAACAGGATTAATGCCAGGAAGGATGGAAGGATGGAAGGATGGAAGGATAGAATTTTACCAATCTTACAATCTTCCAACCTTCCCTTCTTGCCAAGGTATTTACGCCAAATAAATTTTATCCGTTTCAAAGGAAACCTTTTTTGCTATGAGTCGCAGAACAAATCCAGATTGTATGCAAAACAGCCGCTTCACACAAGCGGTGAGCGGCTGAATATTTTTCCAGGCCGGGGTCTGGATTTGTCTGTCAGATCGTTCCTGTTCTCAAGAAGTATCCTGGGGTAAAGCCGGGCGAGTGGCCGTTGGGGTAGGCGTTATCGTAGGTACGGGGGTGGCATCCGGCGCGGGCAGTTGATGCTCCAGTTTGGTCACCAAATGCCACAACAGCGGCAACTGCTCATTGAGCACCGCTTGCATAGTGGCATCGGCGTCGCCGCTGTGAGTCAGAAGTTCAGGTTTCTCGTTAAGGACAGTTGGTCCATCGGCCAGCAGTAGTTTCCGCAGCGCTTCATAATCAGTCCGTTTGATTTCGACCACCGCCGCCGCTCCTCGCGTCAATCGTAACGGCTGGATGGGGGTAGCAGTTTGGGTGAGATGCGCCCGCAGCGAAAAATGATAACGCTCAGGCGTAATCAACACCTGCGCCAACAGATAATAAACGTTATTCTGTTTCTTCACGACTTTCATCGGTTGGAGCAGGTCCAACGGCACGCCCTCCCGCCACTGGGCAAACTGGTTTTCTATCTGGCTCGCATCGGTCAGCAGCTCGGTGGCGCTGTGCAGCGAGCCAAAACTGCTGGCCAACGGCGAAAAATCAACAATGGCCTGGCTGCCATCGGCAAAGCGGGCCCACACGGCCACGTGGTCAACCCGGTCCTGCAAATCATCCAAGGGAGCGGCCACCCCAAACCGGCCCAGGGCCACCCCTTGCACCTGGGGCGACTGCATAAGCGACTGCTGGATGGCGTAAGAGAGAATAAAGCTGTCCACGGCCGGCCATTCTGCCGGGTTGGCCGGCTGGGGCGGATAGGCCAGGCGAGCGACTTCGCCTAACGACCCCGGTTCGATGACAATCCTGGTCGCATCTTCTGCCAACAAAGAGGCAAAACCAAACTCAAAATCCCCCAAAGCGGCTTTAGCTGCGTTCAGCGCTTCGACATTGTCATTATCGGGGATGGTCATGGGTGGCGTGGCAGTAGGGGTGGGGGTCGGCAGAGGTGGGGGTTCTTCAGGGATGCAGGCCAGGAGAAGAACAGCCAAGCCCCAAACAAGGCTCAAATTTTTGAGCCACACCAGGAACTGCGATGAGCGGGGCGAGGCAGACAGGTCAATTGCATTTTTTTCTAGGGACATGGGCCGGCTCCGTTATCACTGCTGCCTGTCAAGGCGCATTATTGAAAACATGGTACCCATTGCCCCTGATTCGTCAAACTGTTGTCGTTTTTACTTTGACTTGTTCGGTAGTAGGTAGTAGGGAGTAAGGGGAATTTTGTCAAACTGTTGTCGTTTTTACTTTGACTCGCCCTATCCTTCGTGTTAAACTGAGAATTAGAGATTGGAGATTAAATAATCTCCAATCTCTAATCTCCCAATATTCCAGAGGAGTCTATGCCCACTGTAGCCTTTCAAGGCGTTGCCGGCGCTTATTCCGAGAGCGCCATTTACCAATTTTTTGGCCCAGAAACCAAAACCACCCCCTGCCGTACCCTCGAAGATATTTTTGAAGCGGTCGAACGAGGTCGGGCCAACCTAGGGCTGCTGCCCGTCGAAAATGCGCTGGCCGGGTCGGTGCCACGCGCTTATGAACTGTTGATGGAGCGCGACCTGCGGATTCAGGCCGAGGTGATTATGCGGGTCCAACATACGCTGATGGCCGCGCCGGGGGTCAAGCTGGCCGATTTGAAGCGGGTCAAATCTACTCTGTTATCCTTGCAGCAGTGCGAAAAATTTATCGCCCGCTACGAGCTGGAGGAAGTCCCGGCCTCTGATACAGCCAGCAGCGCCCGCGACCTGGCCGCCCACCCGGAACCCGACCTGGGGGTGATTGCCAGCAAACTGGCCGCCCAAATTTACAGGCTGGACATCCTGGAAGAGGACATCGAGGATGCGGCCTTTAACTACACCCGCTTTTTTGTACTGGGCAGCGAAGACCCGCCCCGCGCCCAGCGCTGCAAAACCTCGCTTATTTTCAGCGCCCGCCATTTACCCGGCTCGCTCTACCACTGCCTGGGCGAATTTGCCGAGCGCAACATCAACCTGACCAAAATCGAATCCCGACCCCGCCGCAACCGGCCCTGGCAGTATCTTTTTTACCTGGATTTTGAAGGTCACTGGCAAGACCCACCCGCCGAAGCGGCCCTCCTTGGCTTGCTGCGCCGGGCCGGCTTTGTCAAAATGCTTGGCTCTTATCCCATGGCCACCACGCCCCATTTAGAAGAGGAAAGGAAGGTTGGAAGGTTGGAGGATTGGAAGATGGAAGAACAAAACCAGCCTTCCAGCCATCCCGCCTTCCAGGTAGACTCATGATTATCATCATGCACTCCGAGGCCACCCCCTTTGAAATAGACAATGTTGTGGCTGAAGTCGAAGCCAGAGGGTGGCAAACCCACATCTCTCATGATTCGGGCGAAACATTTATCGGCTTGCAGGGCAAAGGCCAGCCGCTCGACCCTTTTCACCTGGGCCAGATGCCCGGCGTCAAGGAAACGATGGCCATTACCCAAAAGTACAAGCTGGCCAGCCGGGCCTTTCGCCGCGAGGATACCACCTTCACCATCGGCGGCGTGACCATCGGCGGCGAACAGGTGGCCGTTATTGCGGGGCCGTGCAGCGTCGAAAGCCGGGAACAACTGCTGGAAACGGCCTATGCGGTTAAAGAAGCGGGCGCGACCTTTCTACGCGGGGGCGCTTACAAGCCGCGCAGTTCGCCCTACAGCTTTCAAGGCATGGGCGAGCATGGTCTCAAGCTGCTGGCCGAAGCCCGCGAAGCCACCGGCCTGCCGATTGTAACCGAAGTCATGTCGCCCAACAAAGTGGCCCTGGTCGCCATTTACGCCGATGTGCTGCAAATCGGCGCGCGCAATATGCAAAATTTTGACCTGCTCAACGCCGTCGGCCAGGCTCACAAGCCGGTGCTGCTCAAGCGGGGCATGTCGGCCACCATCGAAGATTTGCTCATGGCCGCCGAATACATTCTGGCCCACGGCAACAACCGAGTGATGCTGTGTGAGCGGGGCATCCGCACCTTTGACAACAAATATACCCGCAACACCTTTGACATCAACGCCATTCCCCTACTCAAAGAGTTGACTCACCTGCCCATTGTGGCCGACCCCAGTCATGCCATTGGAGTGCGCCGCCACGTCGGCGCGGTCACCCTGGCCGGCCTGGCCGCCGGGGCCGATGGTCTCATCCTCGAAACCCACCCTGACCCCGACCACGCTGTATCCGACGGCGACCAATCACTCACCTTGCCCCAATTCCGTGAGTTGATGAATCAGGTGCGAACTTTAGCCGAGGCAGTCGGGCGGAGGGTGTAAGGATTTTAGATTTACGATTTTTAGGACGAGCTAAATGAGAGATAAGTGGGCTGAAAGAAGGTGGGGAGTAAGGCTGGAGTCAATTGGAGCGTCATGAATTTGGGCGAACTGATTTATACCAAGAAAGGTTTAAGCTATGCAATCCGAAAATCAAGCGACAAATCCTTTATCTCATCGGGAAGTAGCCACCCTGGGTGGCGGCTGCTTCTGGTGTTTGGAGGCGGTTTACGATGAACTGCAAGGTGTGGAGGATGTTGTATCCGGCTATTCCGGTGGGCACGTGATTAATCCAACCTACGAGCAGGTCTGTAGTGCCACCACCGGCCATGCCGAAGTGGTTCAAGTGACCTTTGACCCGTCAGTTGTCTCATTTCGAGAAATTCTGGAAATTTTCTTTACCATCCACGACCCAACCACCCTGAACCGGCAAGGCGCAGACGTTGGCCCGCAGTATCGCTCGGCCATTTTTTATCACAGTCTGGAGCAAAAGGCGACCGCCGAGCAGGTCATCGCCGACATCAACGCCGCCCACATCTGGGATGCGCCGATTGTGACCGAGGTAACACCTTTTGCCAAGTTTTACCCGGCCGAAGCGTATCACCAAGAGTATTTTCAACGCAACCCCGGCCAGGGTTATTGCCGGGTGGTGATTGCCCCCAAAGTGGCTAAATTTCGCCAAAAGTATCTCAGCCGGCTCAAACAGTAACAGCCTCGCAAAGGTGTTGACACCCCTGCTGCCTTGTGCTACAATAGTTTCAGTAATTTCTGAATATTTGAAACAGGCTGGATATGAGCGAACTCAATGAGATTAAGGAAAAGTTTATCTTACACTGGGGTGAAATGGGGTCGCTCTGGGGCATCAACCGGACTATGGCCCAGGTACACGCGCTGCTGTTTATCTCGCCGGAGCCTTTGTGCGCCAATGACATTATGGCCGAGTTGCAAATCAGCCGGGGCAATGTGAGTATGGCCCTGCGCGAGTTAATTGCCTGGGGCATTGTCAACCGAGTTCACATCAAAGGAGAACGGCGCGAATTTTATACGACCGAAAAAGACGTCTGGACTATGTTTCGGATTATTGCTCGCGAACGCAAAAAACGAGAAGTGGACCCCACGATTGAGGTCCTGCGCGAAAGCGTGACCAAGCTCAACCAGATGCCCGCTACGGATGGCAATTACGAGCGGGAACAACTTAAAAATTTGCTCGACTTTTTTGAAACCGGGGTTGAAGTTTATAAAGATTTGGAGATGCAAACGCCGACCAGTATTTTGAAGTTAATGGGCAAAGCCTTGCGGGTCAAACAGTTGATTTCTTGATCTGTTTCTTTCCGTTCATAATTTTCACAAATTATTGAAAGTTTTGAATTTACCTTTGAGTTGCTAGAGAGATGCACCATGACAGTTAAATCGCAACCCCGGTTTTTTCCGAATTTATTGAGCAATCGTCACTACTCTGGCACTGTGGCGATGCTGTTGTATAACTGGCCGATCTTTGCTGGAACCTTATTTTTTAGCCTGGTTACATTGATAACCGGCATGCTGCTCCCTGAACCCTGGCCCTGGCTTTTTTGGGTCAGCAGTGCCGGGGTGATGGGTCTTGGCCTGAGTATTCTTTTTACCTCCTACCTGGTCTACGATGTAGGTCAACAGCACGAATATGATCGCCTGGCCGAGTTGGGGCAGGTGGGCCAGGCTAACGTTATCGTGGATATTACCTGCGGTAAGTTACGCGGCACACGGGGATTGCTGCCCCTGTTTAAAGGCGGCCACTACTTTTTAATTGACATTTACAATGCCGAGAAAATGCCCGATGCCGCTTTACGCCGGGCGCGAGCGTTGGAACCCCCCCTACAGGCAGAACGGCGTATCTACCAGCGGCCCGGCCAGGCTCACAGCCTACCTTTGCCTCACAATTGGGCCGATGTCATCTATTGCAGCTTTAGCCTGCACGAGCTACAGGATAGCGCCGACCGCGACGCCCTTTTTGCCGAATTTGCCCGCGTCCTCAAACCCGGCGGCCGCTTGCTGATTGCCGAACATGGCCGTGACTGGTTTAATTTTGCCACCTTTGGCCCTGGGGTATTCAGCTTTTTCTCCCCCGCTACATGGCAAAAACATCTGGCTAAAGCCGGGCTGACCATTCAAATACACGAGCGATGGCGCGGTCTGGTCCACCTGTGGGTAGCAACGCGAGAACCGCGTTAGATTTTATGAGTTCGTAGTTTAGGGCCTTGTGCCCGCCCACATGGGCTAAACTACCCTGAACTGCGAACCCCTAATTTTATAACCGCCCAAATTCCTTGGCCAACTGAGCCGCGCTCAGGTGAATCATCGTCGGGCGACCATGGGGACAGGTGCGCGGGGCGCTGGTGGCCTCCAACTGGCGAACCAACTCGCGCATCTCTTCCGGGGATAAAATCTGCCCGCCTTTGATAGAGGCCCGTTTGCAGACGGTAATGGCAATCTTTTCGTGGGTTTCGCGGGCCAATGGAATCACCCCATCGGCCATTTCGGCCAAAATATCTACCAGAGCCTGGGCGGGATTAGCCTGCCCTAGGACGTCAGGCACCGCCCGAATCCGATAAGTTGCGCCGCCAAACGGCTCCAATTCAAACCCCACTTCGCTTAAAGCCTTTAGTTCAGCCTCGACCAAGGCGGCCTGTCCGGGCGACAGCTCCACCACCACCGGCTCCAACAACTGCTGGCGAGCCACCACCGCTTGCGCTTTTTGCTGGGCCAATTTTTCATACAGAATTCGCTCGTGCGCGGCATGCTGGTCAATGAGATAGAGGCCGTCCGGCCCCTCGGCCACAATGTACATTTGTTGAATCTGACCCACCACCCGCATAAGCGGCAGACTTTGGGGGGCAGGCGCTTCAAGCAGCGGCAGTCGTTCGCCTTCACTATCAAAAGTGCGCTGCATCTCAAAACCAAATTGGCTAAACCAGGGTCCAAACGAAGTCCGCCAAGGGGCAGTATCGCCGGCGTGGTCGCCAAAGCCGCCGCTGTAATGATAGGTGGGCACTGCCTGTCCCCCGTAAGCGGGCACAGGCGCAGCCGCCATCACCGCTTCACGAACTGCTTTTTGCACCGCCTTAAAAACAGCGCGCGGGTCTTGAAATTTCACCTCGGCCTTGGTTGGGTGAACATTGACA
Organism: Anaerolineae bacterium; assembly: GCA_023151115.1. The sequence continues at coordinate 14,000 of JAKLJP010000008.1, read as the reverse complement.
TCCACCTCGGCCGGATCCAATTCGATATTCAGTACGGCCACCGGATAACGACCCACCGGCAAAAAGGTATGGTAAGCCTGGACCACCGCTTGATTCAGAGAGCGATCCTGAATCCAGCGTTTGTTGACAAAAAAGATAATCTGATCGCGCGTGCCCCGGTGCAGGGCCGGCGCGCCCACGTAGCCGTGAACCGAGAGGCGAGGAGGCGATGAGACGTGAAGCGAGGAGGCGATGAGTTTCTCATCTATCTCCTCGCGTCCTCGCGTCCTCGTCTCCTCCCCCTCCTCCTCGTATTCCACCGCAATCATCTGCCGGGCCGTTTCCAAATCAAAAACAGCGGCCAAAGCGTCGAACAAATCGCCCCGGCCATTGGTTTGAAAGGTGATACGCTGGTCACTTTGCAGGGCAAAACGAATGTGAGGATAGGCCAGAGCATAATGCGAGACAATGCGGTGAATATGAGCCGCTTCGGTAGCGTCGGCTTTGAGAAACTTTAGGCGAGCCGGGACGTTGTAAAAAAGATTTTCCACTGTAATAATGGTGCCGCCCGGCGAGCCGGCCGCGCCCAGTGTAATCTGCTGCCCTCCCTCTAACCGAATCCGGGTGGCCGCCGGTTGTGAGGCCGGACGGGATAACAGGGTAAGCTGCGACACCGCCGCTACCGAAGCCAGCGCTTCGCCCCGAAACCCCAACGTTGTCACCCGGCTCAAATCATCCACCGAGACCAGTTTGCTGGTGGCGTGACGGGCAAAGGCCAGGGGAATTTCTTCGGCGGGGATGCCGCTGCCGTCATCCAAAACCTGGATCAACCGTTTACCACCGTTCTGGATTTCTACCCGGATGGTTTTGGCCCCCGCATCAATGGCATTTTCGACCAGTTCTTTGACCACGGACGCCGGCCGCTCGACCACCTCACCGGCGGCTATTTTGGCCGCCACATCGGGCGGCAGAATACGAATTGTCACAACCGTCACTCCGTCATCGTCGCAGTAAACCCATGAACCTTCAATCGCCCGTTATTTTACCACAGCTAAAACATAATGCGTAAAACGTAAAGGTTTTCTGGCCTGTGAGGCATGTTAAAGTTATACCTGTCACTCAGCCATTACGCTTTATGTTTTACGAACTATCACAAGTTACATTCCAAATAGCAAATAACGTTAACCTTATCACCCGGTTTGACATCGCTTTAACCTTGACTATCATGAAGTTGACACTCCCGCTCAGAGGATGGAAAAATTTGCAGCTTACCTGGCTAGGTGCAGCCGGTTTTAAAGTGGATACCGGCGAAGGCGCTACGCTCTTGATTAACCCCTATCTTTCCCGGCCGGCGCTGGCCTACCCTTTTTTACCGATTCAACTGGCCGACCTGGCGCCGGTGGATGAGATTTTCCTGACCGATGGGCGCTTTGATCATGCCCTGGACACACCGGCCCTGGCCCGGCAAACCGGCGCAATCGTTCACGCCGTCGAGCCGGTATGCCAACGATTGATCGGGCAAGGCGTCTCCGCCCACAACCTGGAAAACGTTATTCCCCAAACGCCCAAGCGAGTGGGCAGCCTGAGTTGGCAGGCTTTTTCCAGCCGGACCAATCAGACCGCCTCCTTACCGGCGGTTCGCCAACTCATTCGTAACTTACAGATGCCGGCTCATTTGGGTGATTTGGTGCGGGCCTGGCCTCCCAGTGAGGAAGTGGCCTACGCCTTTAAAATTGACGGCTTATCTATTGTTCATTTCAGCAGTGCAGATTGGGGCCAGGCCGAAGTGAGTAATTTACGTCCCGATTTGGCCCTGCTGCCGGTCGAACACAAGCCTGACACCAGCACTGCGGCCGCCCGGCTGGCGGCCCGGCTCCAACCCAAAGTTGTCATTCCTCATCATTGGGATAACTACTTTCCACCCTTGAGTGAGCTGAGTGATTTAACCAAATTTGAGACCACCCTGAACACCCTGGCCCCCCAAGTACGAGTCTACAAACCGGTTATTGGCCGGAGTTTTGATCCCATAACTTTGCTATATTGATAACTTTGCTATATTGATGGTACAAAATCTAAAGATAATCGAGGAGACTCCAGATTAGCCTTATTGACCTTAAAAGTTATTCCTCATTGGACTACCCTACGCTGACCCAACTGAGCAAAATCGCCTCTTGACAACCCACCGGCTTTGTGTCATAATATCTTCCGTGAAAAGTCGAACAGACACTTTCACCTCCACCTTGCTATCCTAATTTAAGGAGGTGATGCTAATGTCGGATTTTAGCAGCATGCAAAGCGCCGTAGCATCACCTCCCGTTCTCGGGTAGATTGCTACGGCGCGGCAAAGGGTCACACTTAGGTGTGGCCCTTTGTTCTTTAAACGACTGGAGACGGACGACCGGGGACAGCAGCTATTATCCTGTCTCCTGTCTCCTGTCCTCCGTCATCTCGGAGATCAGTCTATGTCCATCTATCCACTCGGAAAGTTACCCGCAGCAGATTTGGCCCGTTTGTTAAAGCGATATGCGCCCAGCGATCCGCGCCTGGTGATCGGCGGCGCGGTGGGCGAGGATGCAGCCGTCATCGAAATGGGCGACCGTTACCTGGTTGCCACCACCGACCCGATCACCTTTGCCACCAACGAGATTGGCTGGTACGCGGTCAATATCAATGCCAATGATATCGCCTGTACCGGCGCAGCCCCGCGCTGGTTTCTGGCTACCTTATTATTGCCCGAAAACAAAAGTACCCCGGAATTGGTGGAGCGAATTTTTGAGCAAATCAGTTCAGCCTGCGCTGAATTGGGGATCACCCTGGCCGGAGGACATACCGAAATCACCTACGGCCTCGACCGGCCGATTGTGATCGGCCAGATGTTGGGCGAAGTGCCCCACGATAAGCTCGTCACCAATCGCGGCGCGCGGGTGGGCGATGATTTAATCTTGACCAAAGGCATCGCTGTAGAAGCAACGGCCATCATTGCCCGAGAAAAGCGGCTTCAACTCCTCTCTCACTTCAATGAAAATAGTCTTGATGAGTATGCGAATTTTTTATCCGAACCAGGGATCAGCGTGGTCAAAGATGCAACGATTGCTGTTGCCGCCGGAGGCGTTCACGCCATGCACGATCCCACCGAAGGCGGCGTGGCGACCGGCCTGCATGAAATGGCCCAGGCCTCACAAGTAGGTCTGGAAATTTTTGAAGAAAAACTGCCCTATTTACCTGAAACGGTAGCCTTGTGCCAACATTTCAAGTTGAACCCTCTGGGAGTCATCGCTTCGGGTAGTTTGCTCATCGCCGCCGACCCTTCGGCTACCCCTCAAATTGTGGCCGATTTGGAACGAGCCGGGATCAACGCCAGCGTGATTGGCCGGGTGCAGCCGGTGGAGCAGGGCTGCTGGTTGGTGGAACCGAACGGGAGACACCCACTGCCCACCTTTGCCCGCGATGAGATTACGCGGCTGTTTGAGTAGAAAAATCAGCGTCCACAGATGACCACAGATTGACACAGATAAATTTCAATAAATCACGAATTGAGGAGGCAGCACCCCAAGATGCGGCTCCGTTCGGCACGTAGGCGTGCCTCACTCCTCAATTTATGTTCATCTATGGAATTAATTTTTGCGGGTTCGGCCTAAACTTACCGGGTTGAAGCAGCCAACGCCCGCTCGATAATGACCCGGTCTTCTGCTGCCAAGGGCAGGGCCAGGGCAAACTGCTGACCCTGGGGCGACATTTTGCGCCAGGTTTTGGCGACAATGCCTTCGATTTTGTCCGGCTCCTTTTTGGCAAAATCAGAGAATTGTTCCTCTAAAAAAACCAGGCAAAGCGCGTCTTCCAACGCTTGCACTTCCGGGTCGAGTTTCAGCCGTTTTTTCAAAATCAAATCCCGGACCCGCTCGATGAGGGCGGTATCATAGCCCACCTCCCGCAAAATCTCGGCGGTTTTTTCGGCGTGGAACTGCTTCAAATCCTCACGCCACTTAAGATACCCGGCCCGGTCACGCGGATAGTTATCACGGGGAATTTCCCAGCGCCGCAGGTGCTGCGCCCTGGCCGCCAACAGCAGCGCCTCTGAAGCCATATCGCCTACCAGTTGGCGAATCCAGGCGGTGCGCCGCTCGGCGTGGATTACTTCCAGGGGGCGGGACTGGCCGTTAATGAGCAAAAGGTGAGGGTCTTGCCCATTGGCCGCATCAATTTTGGCGATAGCCCGATCGAATCGAGTTGTGTCCATTGTTCTTTAGCGGTACGGGGTCCAAAAGCTGTGCTTTTGGACCCCGCTTTTTTATTACACCGCTGCCCCCACCGTTTCCAGCAGCACCGAAAAATTCAATGAACCGGCATCAATCACCACAGTCAGCCGTTCTCGTGGGTCGTTAGGCAGACGAGTGATGGAGACCTGTTGGCCGGGATAAATCAGAGCAGCGACCGCAGCCAGGTCGGGCTGGAGGGCGGCAAAACCGGCCTCGGTATTGGGGGCCAGCAGGCGGTCATTGGCGATGTAGTGAAAGACCCCGCCTTCCAACTTCAATTGACCGGCCAGGCGGGGGTCCGCCTCCAGCAGCGCCCCAAAGGTGATCGTGGCTTGGGCCAGTTCCAGCAAATTTTCTTGATGGCTGCGGCCAGATCCTCGCTTGCGCTGGGCCAACAGGCCAAAAGCCCCACTGCTGTAATCCATGCCAAAGTTGATGTCGTGGGTGATGAGCATCACTCCCGGCCCTTCCGGCACGTGGCGGTAATCTGCTACGTCAAGCAGAATACCCGGCAGCTTTTTGAGCCGAATCCAGTCGTGAAAGATGTCAATAAAAACAGCATCATCTACCGGCGCACCGGGCCGGGCGAAGAATTTCAGGCAAAAACGTTCAAGGTTCATGAGTATATCTCCAACTTTAATTTGAAAGGAGTGCAAAAGCTTAAGTTTTTGCACTCCGGGTTTTTATACTGCAACGGCTTTGACGGGTTTGGCTTTTAACAAAGTGGCAAAAGGATTGACCGGAACAGCCGGCCGGCTTTCCAACAGCCGGGTATAGCAGGCGTGGGCGGCTTCGATAAACAGGCCGGCCTCTTCGATCAGGCGCAGCACGGCATCCAAATCTCTGGTTTCGTGGCGCTGCTCGTAGGCGTTGAAGAAATAGTGGGCAAATTTGCCTTTGGCATAAGGGTCAAAAAACAGTTCGGTCTCGTAAAAGCGCTGGCGAAATTCCTGAACAATCCGGTCGGGCTGGTCGGCGATATCCACGTTTTGCACTTTGATCAGGGCTTGCGCGCCGCTGAGCATGGCTTGCAGGGCCAGCGCGGCGGCTTTATCCAGCCTGGCCTGGTCTTTGCCCCCTTCCAGCACCACCTGCGCGTCGAAATGGAGGGCCTCGGCGGCGGCAATGCCAAAGTCGGTCAGGCTGACCACTTCGCCGGCGCACTCGCCCACCCCAATATCACCAATGCTGAACTCGCGGGCGTCGGCCCAATCTGAATAGAAGGACGAATCAACCTGGTAGGGCGGCACTTCGGTAAAGGGTTTGAGCTGCGCTTTGATTTCGGTTTTGCCGATGCGGGTGATGTACTCGCGGAAGCGCTCGCCTTTTTGCCGGCCCTGCATATACATTTCCAACAGGTGATCCACCACCTCGGGCACACGCTTGGAGGGTATGGCCCCCAACGATTGGCCGAAGTTGGCGGCGTTATTGGCCCACTCGCCGCCCAGCACCAGTTGGAAGTGGGGCACGCGGTAGCCGTCAACATTGCGGCTGGAACCGAAAAAGCCGATTTCGGCCACCGCATGCTGGCCGCAGGAGTTGAAGCAGCCGCTAATTTTGATGCGAATATCGCGCACCGCTTCCTCGTACTGCCAGCCTTTGGCCGCCAGGCGCTGGCGCAGTTGAGCGGCCAGGCCACGCGAACTGGCAATGCCCAACTTGCAGGTATCGGTGCCGGGGCAGGCCGTCACATCCACAATCGTCTCCGCGCCGGGGCTATTGAGCTTAATTTCAGCTAAGGCTTGATAAAGCGCTGGCAGGTCGGCTTCGTGAATCCAGCGCAGGACAATATTCTGTTCGACCGTTGTCCGGGCGGTATCGCGGGTAAAGCGGCGGGTGATGTCGGCCAGGCAGCGCAACTGCTGCGAGGTAATATCGCCCAGAGGCAAGGCTATGGTAACGGTGACAAAACCAGGTTGGCGCTGCCGGTAGATATTGGTAGATTTCCAATTTTCAAAGTCATCGCCCAGGTCCAGCGCCTCGCCCGAAGCCGGCTGCGGCAAAGCCGATTCCTCGTAGCCGGGCAGGGACTCCAGCCAGGCAGTCCAGCGGGGATCAGGCTCCAACGTCTGGCGTTCCTCCAGCACCAGACGGCGAAACTCGTCAATCCCAAGCTGGGCGACCAGGAATTTCAGCCGGGCTTTGTTGCGGTTTTTCTTCTCGCCGTAGCGGGCAAAAACACGCGAAATAGCTTGAGACAGCGGCAGCAGCTCTTCCAGGGGCACAAAATCGGCGAAAAGTTTAGCCAGATGCGGCACCGAGCCAAGACCGCCGCCGACATACACTTCAAAGCCCTGCTGCTCCACCCCGTCAACGGTCCTGGTTTTGGCAATCAGGCCGAGGTCGTGCATCGAGGTCAAGCCGCAGGGATGGGCCTGGCAGCCGGAAAAGGCGGTTTTAAATTTCCGGCCAAAATCCTGGACATCGCGGTGGCCCAACAAAAATTGGGCCAATTCGTTGGCCGAGCCGGTCACGTCGAAGGCTTCATCGCGGCAGACTCCGGCCAAAGGACAGGCGGTCACATTTCGAACCGAGTTGCCGCAAGCTTCGCGGGTGGTAATGCCAACTGCAGCTAGGCGACGGTGCATATCGGGGGTGTCATCGAGCGAGATGAAATGGAGTTGAAAATCCTGGCGCGTAGTTACGTGCAGGATCGAGTCGGAATACTCTTCGGCCACGTCGGCCAGAGTTTCCATCTGGGCCGCGGTGAGGCCGCCAAACGGAATTTTGATTCGCTGCATCCCTGGCGCTTCCCACTTGGTATCCGGCCCTTTGGTCAGGTTGTTATGGGGGAAAGGGATTTCCTGCGACTTTTCGCCGTCGTGGCGGCGGCCATTATCGTAGCGCTGGCCGTACGCTCCCCGCCGAAGACGTAGTTCGGCAAACACTTTTTCATCCAGTTTGCCCTGTTTGCGCAGTTCCATCTGGGTTTCAAAGTTATCAATCTCTTCGGCCAGGCCAGGAGCCATTTTATCGGCCAACTGGTCTTTCCAGGTTAATTTTGGCGCAGTTCCGTTTTTCATTGTTACCCCCTCATTGGTTAGGTTAATCATTTTTTATTAAACCTCCACTGCCTCGCCCTCGAACAGGGTCAGCAGCATATGAACTTTGGCCTCGAACAGGGCGCGCTCGCCTTTGCGGAGAAGAGTGATAGCATTGCTCTCGATCAGCTCGTACCAGAAATCGGCCCGCTGTTTGAAGGTCGGCAGTCGTTGGGCCACGATAGGCCGCAAAGCCTGGGCGTATTCCAAAAACTCGGCGTACTCGGGGCCAAAGCCCTTTTCAAACCGCTTGCGTAACGTGGCGGCCAGCGCCGGCGCAGCCCCACCCGTACCGATGGCGATGGTCAACTGCCCCTGCCGTACCACCGAGGTAGCGTGGAAGTTGCACTGCGGAATAACATCCATCACGTTGACCAGTTGGCCGTTGGCCTGACCTTCGGCCCAGATAGCATCGTGAACGGCTTGATCGCCGGTGGCGGCAATGACCAGAAAAGCGCCGGTCAGATCGCCGGGCTGGTAGCAGCGTTCCAGCCACTCGATTTGACCGGCTTCGGCATAACGCTGCACAGTGGGGTGGGCTGTCGGGGCGATGACCCGCACCCGCGCCCCCGTTTCCAAAAGGTCAGGCAGCTTGCGGGCAATCTCATGGCCCGCGCCCACCAGAACCACGTATCTGTTTTCTAAAACCAAATTCACCGGATAAGTTTTCATCGAAATGGAACCTCAAGAATTGCGAATTAGCTGAATAGGTAGCAGGGCAGCAGAGTCGCAAGGTAACAGGGTCGCAAGATAGTAGAGTCGTCGCGAATCACTTTTGCTACTTGCTACCTTGCTACTTGCTACCTTGCTACTTGCTACCTGTTAAATATTGTAATGCATCCCACACTCGATTTTGTTCTGGCCTTGCCAGCGGCCGGCCCGTTCGTCCCCCGAGCTGTCAGTAGGGCGGGTGCAGTGAGTACAGCCGATGCTGGCGTAGCCCATGTCGTGCAAGTGGTTGTAGGGCACGTCGTTTTCCAGCAAGTAGGTCCACACCTGGCTGCGGGTCCAGTTGGCCAAGGGGTTGATTTTAACCAGGTGGTACTTATCATCCCAGGCCACCAGCGGCAGTTCGGTGCGGGTGGCGGCCTGATCGCGCCGCAGGCCGGTGAGCCAGGCATCGAGGCCGCCCAAAACCTCGGTCAGTGGGACAACCTTGCGGATGTGGCAGCACAAATCCGGGTTGACCTGCCATAGTTGCGGCTGGTAAACCTGAGCTTGAACTGCTGGAGTCAGGGCCGACTTGCGTATTTCCAACTGGATGGGGTAGCGCCGCTGCACCCGCTCTCGCAGGGCGTAGGTTTCTTCAAACAGAAAGTCGGTATCAATGGTGATAACTTTGACGCCGGGGCACAACTTGGCCAGCCGGTCCAGGATGACCATGCCGGTTGGCCCAAAGCTGGTAATCAATGCTCCTTTAGCGCCGAAGGTCGCCAGGCTCCAGGACAGCAATTCATCCAGCGGGCGAGACGCAAAATATCGGTTAAGCTCGCTAAAATCAGTTTCCGCAGTAAAGGGTGAGGCAGACAAGAGCGTTATCCTCCCGCACGATAATTCAGTTTTTTCATCTGGAGCGGTAATCATTTGTTTTATCTTCTTACCCCCTCAAAGATAGTTATCAGTTATCAGAGGTCAGTTGTCAGAAAAAGCAATCTGACTACTGACGACTGATTACTGGCTACTTCATTTTGGCAAAAAAAAGACCTGCGCACGGCCCTGAGGGTCGGCGTTCCAAAGCGTAATGCGTGATACGTGAGGCGTGAGGCGTGAAAATTCCTTAATTTCACGCTCGACGCTTTACGAGCCTCTGCTTCGCGGGAACACCAGTCTCAGAGAAGTGAGCAGGTCTGATTGAGTTAGCGGGCGTCAGCGCCCAGGTAACCGTATCAGCGAGACCGGTGATCCCGCGTGCTACAGTTACAATGTAAAACCGGCGCATCGGCTGCGCCGCGGAGGGTTGTGTTAGAGTTCATTCAGCATGACCTTTGACTTAGGTTGATTGTATCCTGACCGGAGACCGGGGACGGACATTTATGATTCCGGTCCTCGGTCATAAAAAAAGCCCACCGACAACTCGATGGGCTTGGGTAACAATCCGTTAGGAAGCTAAAAAATGACTAAACCCGGCGCTCCGTCGAGTGACTGGACAGAATTTGACAACAACAAAGACAAGCCTGGCAACAGGTGTTGCGAGCAGCACAGACAATGAATTGGGCCAGACAAAGGGAGCGCATAGATAATTCTAACTTTCCAAAACTTTTGCATTTATTATAAAAATGTTTAAAAATATGGCAAATTTAAATGTAGCAAGTATAATACGATTCTTAAGCATTGGTTAGAAATTGTTTTATTGAGCAAATACAAATGGCTGTACCCAAAAATTAGGGTAAAATTACCCCTCCCAACTTCCAACAACCCTGTAAAAAATAATAACACCAATATTTCTGCTGTTTGAAGTGGGTTAGCCAATGAGCAAGGGAACTATTTAAGATGATTGTCCAAAGCCCAGTCCGCACCTACGCTGTAACAGTCGCTGCCCTTATGGTGGCGGTGCTCCTTCGCTGGCTGCTCGATCCTTGGCTGGGCGACCAACTCCTTCTGGTGACTCTGTTTGGGGCTGTGGTGTGGTGATGGACATCACCGAACGCAAACGGGCGGAAGAAGCCATTGCGCGATTGGCGGCCATCGTTTCTACGTCTACCGACGCGATTGTGAGCAAGACGCTGGCTGGGATTATCACCAGTTGGAACGAAAGCGCGGAGCGGATATTTGGTTATACGGCGGAGGAAATCATCCATCAGCCGATTTTGCGTTTGATTCCGCCCGAACTTCATGCCGAAGAAGAGCAGATTCTGGCCCGGCTCAAAGCCGGCGAACAGGTCGAATCTTTTGAAACCGTGCGGGTTACAAAGGACGGCCGGCGGCTGAATGTTTCGCTGACGATTTCACCCATCAAAGACAGCGCGGGCAAAATTATCGGCGCCTCGAAAATTGCCCGCGACATCACCGAACGTAAGCGGGCAGAAGAACAACTGCGCGCGTCACACGACACTTTCCGCCAACTGGTGGAAAACTCACCATTCGGCATTTATGTGGTAGATGCCGATTTCCGTTTGGCCCAAGTCGGAGCCGGCGCGCAGAAGGTATTCGAGAATGTCCGCCCGCTGATCGGGCGCGACTTTGCCGAAGTGCTGCATATCATCTGGCCCGAGCCGTTTGCCAGCGAAGCCATCGGCCGCTTCCGGCACACACTGGCAACAGGCGAGCCGTATCACGCGCCCAGCACGGTCGAGCGCCGCCACGACATTGGCGAGGTCGAAGCCTATGATTGGAAGATCGAACGGATCACCCTGCCCGATGGCCGCTTTGGCGTGGTTTGCCACTTTTACGATCTCTCGGAGCGCCAACGCTTTGAAGCAGCTCTGCGCGAATCGGAAGAACGGTTGCGCCTGGCTACCGAAGCCGCCGAGATGTTTTCGTGGGAATGTGATTTTCAGCAGCAAACCATCAAATGGTCAGAGAACACGGCCCGTCTGCTCGATTGCGCGCCAGAGGTGCTGCCGGCTGATTTGGCGCAGAGTAGGTTTTTTGTAGCGCCTGATGAGGCCGAACGGTTGGCGCAGGAGTTTGCGGAGTTCTTGCAACAGGGTGCAACCCACTACACCCAGGAGTTTCGGGGCCGCGAGGCAGGTGATCAAACCAAATACTGGCGAGCACACGCTTTGGTTCTCTACGATACCAGTGGCGCGCCGCTGCGGTCGGTCGGCATCACCCAGAATATCACCCGGCACAAGCAGGCCGAACTGTCTGAGCGGCTGCTGGCCGAAATGCACGAGCGCAACCGTCTGGCCCAAGAGCTGCACGATACTGTCGCCCAAGCTCTAGGTTATTTAAATCTAAAAAGCGCGCTGACCCATACCCTGTTAGCCAGCGGGCAGGTAGAGACGGCTAAAGCCAATCTCCAGGAGTTGAAACAGGTCATAGAAGAAACCTACACCGATGTCCGGGAGGAAATCTTCTATCTGCGGGCTAAGGCGCTATCAGATTTGAGCTTTATGGAGCTATTGGACCGCTATATTGATAAGTACCGCCGCTTTTACCATTTAGATATTCAACTCATCCGGGAAGCTGATCCGGCTCTGTTTGAATTTTCAACCGAAGCAACCTCCCAACTTATCCGCACCATCCAGGAAGCCTTGATTAATATTCGCAAACACGCGCTGGTCAACGCGGCCACTATTCGACTGGGCCAGGAAAATGGAACTATCCGCATCAGCATTGAGGATCAAGGTCAAGGCTTTGACCCAGCCGGAAATCAAGCCAAGAATTCAAGTTTTGGCTTGCAGATTATGCGCGAACGGGTGGAAAGTGTAGGGGGTCGGCTGGAGGTTGACACCGCTCCGGGCCAGGGCACGCGGATTGTGTTGCATTACAGCCGGCATTAAGAGCCAGAGGATGATAAAATGAAAAAAGAAACACTGCTCCGTAATAGTCTCAAAGTCAATCAGTTGTCTCGTTCAATCAACGAAGCAGTTGCCGGCCTTGATAGCATCCCCGATTTAATCCGGCAAGTGATTGAAAATGACATGTGGCGAGAGCACCTTGATAAAGAAACGGGCGAGGTCTTCAGGTTTGATAGTTTCAAAGCGTTCATCGAAACATCTCCACCCGCCGGTTTGGGCACTACCGTGCCTACTCTGATCCGCTTGTCGGCCGATAACCCTCTGGTGGTGGACCTGATAGATGAAACCATCCAGTTTACCCTGGGCGAACTGATCGCGCTTAATCTGGATAAAAAGATCGAAACCGACGGTAACACTGTCGAACCCAAAAAGCATATTGCCACCGGCACCTCGCGCCAGGAAGGGCTGCGCAAGCTGCGTAAGTACGCCGACGACAACCCGCAGGTGGAACAACTGCGCCAGTCGGTGCTGGCCGGCGAAATCAGCATCAATAAAGCTTTGATCGAGGCCGGCCTGCGCCCGGAACGGATCACCATCCCCCGTGACCCCGAAAAAGCCGCCGAAGCCATCAAACGTACCTTTACCCCCGAAGAGTTAAATCAGTTGATTAGATTATTGAGGTTATAGCCAGTAGTAGTCAGTAGCCAGTAATCAGTAGTCAGAAAAGAAAGTCTGGCTACTGACTATTGGCTACTTATGTACTTTCCGAGGAGGGTTTCTATCATGGATTTAGGGCTCAAAGACAAAGTTGCCGTGATTACCGGCGGCAGCACCGGAATTGGCCTGGCTGTGGCTCGCGGGCTGGCTTATGAAAAGGTACACGTGGTCCTCTGCGCCCGGAACGAGACGGCGGCCGTCGAACAAGCCCGGCTGATTCGGCAAGAGTACGGCGTCGAGGCGTTGGGGCTGGGGAGTGATGTAACCCAGCCCGCCGATATTAGCCGGGTAGTAGTCGCCGTCGAGCAGACCTTTGGCGGGGCCGACATCCTGATCAACAACGCCGGGACCGGCACCAATGAAACGATCATGGACGCCTCGGACGAGAAGTGGCAGTATTTCTGGGAACTGCACGTCATGGCCGCCGTTCGCCTCGCGCGCTCCCTGGTTCCGGCGATGCGGCAGCGGGGAGGCGGGGTGATCCTCAACAACGCCTCGATTTGCGCCACCCAACCGCTGGGTCACGAGCCGATTTATAACGTCACCAAGGCCGCCCTGGTCATGCTCTCCAAGTGTCTGGCTAACGAGTTGATCCCCGCTAACATCCGGGTCAACTGTATTAATCCCGGCCTGATCCTGACCGCCGGTTGGACCGACCACGCCTGCCAGGTTGCACCCGACTGGCAGGCTTACCTGGATGGCATTGCCCGTGAGAACGTCCCCATTGGCCGTTTTGCCAGCCCGGAAGAACTGGCTGACTTCTTCGTTTTTCTCTGCTCCCCTCGCGCCAGTTATTGTGTCGGGTCAACCTACTATGTAGACGGCGGCTGGTTGAAGGTCATCACCTAAGAGATTGTCCAAAAATAAGTTCCCCCCAGTTCCTACGAGTTCGCAAGGAACTACCTTAAGGGGCCTTCGGCTCAAGGAACTCGTAGGAACTCAAACGGGAAGTAAATTTTAGATGATTACTAAACCTCACTCAAAGTCGTAGTCAAAGGTAAAGGGAACCGGCTGCTGGCCATGGTAGGCCGTGTAGCTGCCCTGTCCGCGCAGGCCGGCCAGGTCGCCGGTTCCTGAACCCGGCACCACCGTCCAGGTTGTGCGGGCTGCGCCATCGGCAAAAGTACCCTGGCTCTGCCATACAAAACTCCCCGACCGGCTGCCGATACGCCCAACCACACGCTCCAGCCCCACATAGCTGGCCGTGCCGTCGTCGCGGTAGACCATTAGCGATTGGGCCGCTGCCTCGCCCTCGATGTCGCCGCGCAAAACGGTAGTCACACGAGCGTGGGTCAGCTTGGCTCCGTCCACCTCATCCCAGGATTTGCCCTCCCAGGTTTTCTCATCCCAACTTTTTATTTCAAAGGTCCCTTTGGCTTCGATTGTCATCATTATACCTCCATTATTTTCTACCCCGGCATTGGTGTATCGCACCTTGCCGGGTAAGATAATTATAGCACGGACACGGGTAGGCGTATTGTAAAAATGCGACAAACCAGAACTTCTGTGCTATATTAAGCCATCCGCCATCTGTGACAAGTTAAGGGTTCAAGTAAAAAGTCAAATCGGGAAAGGAGATAAATCAAGTCGAGAAATCGGTTTAC
>JAKLJP010000089.1 GCA_023151115.1 Anaerolineae bacterium | reverse complement strand
TTTTTCCCGGGCTTACAGCCGTGGTTTGGCCTCCGACCCTGTTTCTTATTTTGCTGATCCGGCTAATCAAGATTTAGATGTGGTCAAATCTTTGCGTAAACCGATTTCTCGACTTGATTTATCTCCTTTCCCGATTTGACTTTTTCTTTGAACCCTTAACTTGTCACGAGTATAGGAGCGAGTATAAAGCACAACTGGTACTTATTCAAGAACCAGTTTTTAATCAAACAATGGTATCACTTTGATTTTTATCGAGGGAAGGTCACTACTCAGACTCATGTCATTTCGAGACCGAAGAGCCTGCCCTGAGCGAAGCCGAAGGGTCGCGAAATCCCCAGGGCGCAACAGCTAAAAGTAAGGTATTGGGGATTTCTCCCTTCGGTCGAAATGACATGCCTGAGCAATTAAGAGGAATGTTAGCTTGAATGTAGCGCAGCCGCCAGACGGTGAACGCCGGCTTTTATTTCGGGTACGCTGTAACCGCCATAGCCCAACAGCAGCCCGCGACGGGGCAGGGGGTCAAGGCTGAAAAGAGAAACAGGGGTCAGGTCAAGATCGTGGGCGGCGGCCTGGCGGACCAGCGCCACTTCATCCATGCCATCCGGTAGCCAGCCGACGCAGTGGATACCCGCTTCGGGTGAGTCAATTTCCAGGGGCAGATTTTTGGCTGCTTCAAACAACGCAGCCCGCCGCTCGGCATAGAGGGTGCGCATGCGCCGCAGATGGCGGGTAAAGTGGCCTTCAGTGATAAAATCGGTGAGGACGGCCTGTTCCAGCAGGGGGGGATGAATATCAATCAGCCGGCGCACCGTCAGAAACGCCTCGACCAGCGGCGGCGGCAGGATCAGATAGCCGAGGCGCAGCGCCGGAAAGAGCACTTTGCTAAAGGTGCCGATATAAATCACCCTGCCTGCTTCGTCAAGCCCTTGCAAAGCCGCCAGCGGACGCCCGGCAAAACGATATTCGCTGTCGTAGTCATCTTCCAGCAGATAAGCGCCGGTCTGGCTGGCCCATTCTAGCAAGGCTAGCCGCCGGGCCAAGCTCATGGTCATCCCCAGGGGGAACTGGTGCGAGGGCGTCAGGTAGACCAGCCGCGCTTGCGGGGCGCGGATCAGACCAGCTTCAAGGACCAAGCCCGCACGATCAACCGGCACGGGTACAATCTGTGCCCCTGCCCCCAGAAAAGCGCCCCGCGCGCCAGGATAGCCGGGGTCTTCCAGCCAAACTGTGTCGCCCCGATTAATCAGCACACGCGCGGCCAGATCGAGCGCCCCTTGCGAGCCGGAAACAATAATGATTTGTTCGGCGGTACAGTGGACCCGGCGAGAGACGGTGACATGGCTGGCAATTGCTTCACGCAGGGGGCGATACCCGGCGGCATCCTGGTAGGTAAAGGCACTGGCCGGCATCCGTCGGCTTTGCCGGGCGATGAGCCGAGACCAGAGTTCGTAGGGAAAGGCATCCAAGGCAGGCGTATCGGCGCGAAAAGGGCGGGGCCGCCCGCCGCTTGACGCCGGCAGCACTGCGGCGCGTTGGGCCTCTGCCAGTTGCAACTTTGCCTGCTCCGAGAAGAAGAATAGGCTTGATGCTCTGGGTGTGGCATCCCTGGCGACTTTAGCCGCCGGTGTGGTTAACAGCAGGTCGGGCAATTCCTGAGCCACAAAGGTGCCGCCGCCTTCGACGGTTTCCAAATAGCCCTCGGCGATCAATTGTTCATAGGCGTTCAGCACAGTGTTGCGCGAAACGTTGAGTTCATCCGCCAGGGCGCGGGTTGAGGGCAGTTTGAGGCCGTGTTTCAATTCGCCGGAGAGAATGGCCGCCCGCAGATGGGCATAAAGCTGTTGATAGAGGGGTGCATCAGGAGTCCGGCTGAAAGGATCGGCTTTGAAGATCGTCATCGCTTATTTTGGGAGTCCAAAACTTGCTTTGAAAAGGCCAAAGCAAGCTTTGGACTCCAGTCTCCCACGGTTGAAAACACCCGTTTCAATTTAAACAGCCTGGCCCCACAATTTTTTGGCTTCTGCCACAAACGTGGCTGCGGTGAGGTTGTCAATATTGCAGAAACGCACTTCCTCCAGGGAGGAGGCCGGGTTATGCTGTAAATAATCTATGGTCGTTTTGAGGATAACCCTGGCGCAAATATCCTTGGGGCCGCCAAAGATGCCTGAAGAGATGCCGGGAATGGCAATACTTTTGATCTGATGTTCGTCGGCCAGAGCCAGGGCACTGCGGACCGCGTTGGCCAGCTTTTGTTCGTCATTGCTGCTGCCCCATACTGGCCCCACTGCATGGATGACGTGCTTGGCAGCTAAATTCCCCGCTCCGGTGATGGCCGCGCTGCCGGTCGGCACAGGGCCATGCTGCTTGACCCAGGCCTCGCTTTCCCGCTGGATGGTCTCACCCCCCTGCCGCCTGATGGCCCCGGCAACCCCGCCGCCGTGCTGCAACCACTCATTGGCCGCATTGACAATCGCCTCGACCGTTTCCGCAGTCAGGTCGCCCTGCACCACCCGAACAAGCTGGCCGGTGGGTAAGGTGTGTTCAAATAAAATTCTGTTCGTGGACATAGTAATAGTTTCTCCCATTCAATACCATTAACCATTGACTATTGACCATTGATTATTGACCATTTTTACCATCCCACCGCATTCTCAATATGATTGATCTGCGGCAAGCCCCGCCCCAACTGAATCGCCACCACATCAATCCGCCAGCGCTGAGTGGACGCGGCTTTTTCTTGCAGGTAGGTTTGGGCCAACTCGATCAAACGGGCCTGTTTGGCCGGGGTGATGCTCTCTTCCGCCGGGCCAAAACGCAGCCCGCTGCGGGTGCGGACTTCGACAAAAACCAGGGTGTCACCGTCCGCCGCAATAATATCCAGTTCGCCGCCGGGGCAGCGCCAATTGCGCTCGATAAGTTGGTAGCCTTTGCCGGTTAAAAAGGAAACGGCTATATCTTCGCCCTGGCGGCCGGTTTGTTTACGGTGGTCCACAATAGCCTAATTATCGCTGATAACGCCATTGCCGTCAATTGCCCCTTGCAGGCTGGGAGCATTCCAATTGGGGGGCGAATTTTGGCTCAACTCTTATGGCTCAACGACAAATGGAAGGTTGGAAGACTAGATTTTGGCCCATTATCCAGCCTTCCAGCCTTCCAATCTTCCAGCAAGGCTAAACCTACCCCAAAATTAAAATACACCCCTGAAGGCTGCAATTTAGTCACATCCTGCCGCTTTCATTGACAACAAACCCTAATTATGTTATAGTCAAGTTGTTATGTAATGTTATTATGTTAAAATAATAGACATGTCTACCTTACACCGTGTTGACGAACTGAATATCCTCACCCGCGCCAAATACCCCATTATTTACATTGTTTCCTGGGAAGAACGGCGCATCGAGGATATGCTGCGCCAGGTGGCGATTGACCGCCGCAAAAAGTTGTATGGCTGGACCTTGACCAACGGCATTGCCCCGCTTGATCTGGTGCAGCCCAACCCGGTAGACCCGGCCACCCGCGACCCGCTCCATGCCCTGGATTTTGTGGCCCAATCGCAAGAGGCGGCCATCTTTGTTTTGAAAGATTTTCACCCCTTTCTGGATGACAACCGGGGCGGGCCGGATCACCCGGTGATTATTCGCCGGCTACGCGACATTACCAACCAGCTCAAGGAAAGCCGCAAAACGCTGATTATTCTCTCGCCGATGCTGCGCTTTCCGGCTGATTTGGAAAAAGATATTACCGTGCTGGATTACTCGCTGCCCACCCTCGATGAGTTGGAATTGTCGCTGGACCGGGTGGTGCGCTCGGCTCGCGAGATTGCCGGGGTGCAGTTAAAGATGAAGGAAGAGGAGCGGGAGCGCGTGCTCAATGCTGCCCGCGGTCTGACCTGCATCGAAGCTGAGAATGTGTTTGCCAAAAGCCTGGTCATGGGCCGCCAGCTTGATTTGAGCGTGATCATTGCCGAAAAAGAGCAGTTGATTCGCCGCTCACAGGTGCTCGAATATTACGAGTCGGTTGAGGGGTTTGCCAATGTCGGCGGGATGGGCCTGGTGAAGCAGTGGCTGCGCAAACGGGGTATGGCCTTTACCGAAAAGGCGCGCCGTTTTGGACTGCCCGAACCGAAGGGACTGCTGCTGCTGGGTGTGCAGGGGTCTGGCAAAAGTTTGCTGGCCAAGGCCGTAGCCAGCCAATGGCAGTTGCCGTTACTGCGCCTTGATTTGGGCCGGGTCTTCAGCGAATTGGTCGGCTCGTCGGAGCAGAATATTCGCACCGCCCTGCGCCTGGCCGAAAGTGTGTCGCCGTGTGTGATGTGGCTGGATGAAATTGAAAAGGGCCTGGCCGGGGCGACCGGCTCCGGCACGTCCGATGCCGGGACCTCGGCCCGCGTGTTTGGCAGCCTGCTCACCTGGATGCAAGAGAAAACATCGCCGGTGTTTGTGATTGGCACGGCCAATGATATTTCGGCCCTGCCGCCAGAAGTGCTGCGCAAAGGCCGCTTTGACGAAATCTTTTTTGTGGATTTGCCCCAGGTGCAGGAACGCCGCGAGATTTTTGCCATTCACCTGGCCCGGCGGGGCCGCGACCCGCTGGATTATGATTTGAACGAACTGGCGCTGGCCGCCGAGGGTTTTAGTGGCGCGGAAATCGAGCAGGTGATTATTGATGGACTGTATGATGCCTTTGAAGACAGCCGCGAGTTGACCGATGAGGATTTGCTGAGAAATTTAAAGCACACCATTCCGCTTTCGCAGACGATGGAAAGCAAAATTTCGGCCCTGCGCCAATGGGCACGCAGCCACGCTCGACCCGCCTCAGAACCACCGCAGCCGCAGCCCATTTACCCGTCGCGGGGGAACGGCTTGCGCCAAATGGAACTGGGGTGAGGGGATTTTAGATTTTGGATTTTAGATTTTGGATTTCGGTTTCGCGTCACATTTTGCGTGGGAACAAGAATAGTCCAAAAATTGTTCGCCATTCGCTGATTCGCTGATTCGTATGATTGCTCGCGCCTTTCGCGGACCGCATAACTTATATCGCCGTTACCAGGCTTTGCTGGAAAGCACGGCTACTGCTGCCGGCCTGGCGGCTGTGGTAACTTTGGCGCTGCTCAACATGGCCGTCTACCCGGTCAATTGGGTGTTGGTGCTTGGGACGGGGATAGCGGTGTTGGGGATTCGCTGGCCGCTGCTGGCTTATATTGTGGCTGTGGCGGTGCTGGTTTACCCTATCTTCATTATTAACTTTTACCTGGCTGTGCTTTTTCTGGGGATTAGCGCCCTCAGCCAGCGCGCTTTTGTGCATTATATGGGGGCAGCCGTGCTCATTTTAGGCACACCCATCCTGGCCGAGTATCATCTGCACTGGCTGGTCCCTATTCTGGCCGGCTTGTGGTGGGGCGGAGCCACCGGAGCCTGGATCGGGGTCCTGGCAGCGATGTGGGGTAAAATTTTGGGGGGGATGGCCGGCATGAATATTGACTGGCTGGCGCTGGCCGGCCACGCGCCCGACGCCGAAGCCATTGTGACCCGCTTCGCCGAGGCCAACTCGCTGCAAACCCTACTGCTGCTGGTCGAGCCGTTTGCGGCTACTTCCGGGGTGATTCTGTACAATTTGCTGCAAGTCATCGGCTGGGCCGTTGCGGCTGGTTTTGTCGGCGAATTGGCCGGGCGTAAATGGGTTAAATATCGCGCCCCCTGGTCTATTTTGGTTTTGACTGCCGGGGGCGGCTTGATTTTGCTGGCGACCCATTTGGGGCTGCCCTATTGGTTAAATGAAGCGGTGACTGAGGCGACCCTGGCTGCGCTTAAAGACCCAACCGGGCCGCTTTTCTCGTTGATTGTTGTTATTATTGTTGGAACCACCGTCCACAGCCTGAGAGAAACCCTTGAGTTGCCGGTAGCGCCCCAACAGGATTTTAGCGCCATGCGCCGCTACCAGCCTGACAAACAGCTATCCGAATCTGGACCGATCAAACTGTTCCGGCGCGCCACTCGCTCCGCCTCACCGGAGTCTGCTCGAAGCGCCGAAACTGCCGACCTGAATGCCTTTGACCGTCCCCGCCGCCCTGTTCGCGTGCCACTTACCAGCGAATTACCCGAGTGGGAACCCCCGCGGGATGATCCTGGCCTGATTCAACTAGAAATTGATTAAAGGGCAAGACCGATGGCTACAAGATTTCAACAGGCTGAAACCGAAAAACAAGGAATTCGTCGTCGCGCCACCAGCAGAGGGCTGAGTTTTGGCCCTATTGCCACCGCTATCACCGTCGGGACTGTGGCCGTATTGCTAGGCGTTACTTTTATCGGCGATTGGCTGCGCACGCCCAAAATCACCGCCGAAGCCTCACCCAGCATTATCTCGCCCAACGGCGACCAAACCCAGGATGCCACCAACTTTAGTTATACCCTCAACGAAGACGCCCAGGTAACGGTTCAGGTTTTTAATGAAAGTAACCGCCTGGTTCAAACGATTACCTCGAATGAGTTTCAAACACGGGGGCAGCATGTTGCCATTTGGGATGGCCGGGACAGTCTGAATCAGGTCGTGGCCGATGGCCGTTACCGCCTGCAAGTGACCGCCAAAGGCACGGTCATGGCCGGAACCCAAAGCGCGAATGTGGTGGTAGATACCGGCCCCCCCACGCTCCGGGTGGCTAATCTGGATGAGGTCAGCCGGGTGCGCGAGGCCAATTTAACTATTGAAGGACTGACCGACCCCGACGCGGTGGTGCAGTTGGTCGGCGACCCCAAAATTGTGCCCATTGACGCCGAGGGCCGCTTCAACCTCAAACGGCAGTTGGTTGAAGGCTCAAACAATCTGCAAATTTCCGCCACCGACCCGGCCGGCAACGTGGCGACGATTAGCCGTGAAATTATTCTGGTCACTCAACCGCCTGAAATTACCATTGCCGCTCCGGCGAATGATTCCTGGACCAACGAAAATCTGATTACGGTCGCCGGGGTTGTACCGGCCGGTGCGTCGCTCAAGGTGAACGGCCAGGAGGCGACCGTAGCCGAAGACGGCCAATTTGAGCGGGAAGTGATCCTGCAAGAAGGTGATAACATCCTGCGGATCGAAGCCACCGACGATGTTGGCAACGTGACCTCGCAAGAGATTATCATCCACCGCAAAACCAGCGCGCCCAGCCTGTCGGTCAATGTTGAGGATGGCACAGCTTTTCAACAGGCTGAGGTGCAAATTATCGGCAAAACCGATCCCGGCGCTATCGTGCTGGTCGGCGGCCAGAGCGTGACGGTTAGTTCACTGGGTGAGTTTCAAACGACGGTCAACCTGCTCAAAGGCGACAATTTGCTGGAAGTCACGGCCCAGGATCAGGCCGGCAACACCACCCAACTCCAACGTCGCCTGCGCTTTGAAGTTACCCCGCCGGAGTCGGAATTGGCCCGAGTGGCGCGTAATTTGCCGACCCTGTCCGCCTACTTTGTGCCGGTCTTGATTTCACTGCCGCTGCTGCTCATTTTGGCTTACATGCTGACCCGTCCGGTGGCGTTGGTGGTCTCCGCGGAAAGCGGTACCTTTCGGCCTGGTTTGCCGGAGGAAGGCCGCTTTTTGAGATTTGGGATTGATCTGTCAAAAGCGGCCCGAACTACAGTTGAAATCAAGGATAGCCGGGGAAACACGGTGGCCACCTTGCTGCATCGCCGCCATCGCGGGGCCGGTCAGCAAAATCTCTATTGGAACGGCTACGATGATTTTGGCCGGGTGGTCCTACCCGGCGATTACACCATCCAGGCCACGGCCAGCACTACCGGCGGCACGGTGACAGGCACATTGAATATTTCAATTTTAGAAGACAAAGCTGTACACCGGCAATATCTGCGCAACGCCCCTTATCAGGATGACTCGCAGGTGTTGGAGCGGCAAAGCGAATTTGCCCGCACCTCGCCGGCCAGGCGGGTGCGCCGCCGCTAAATCAAAGCGCTCTTACTCGAAACCAAAATCGCTCCAGGCTAATCTTTTATGCCTGGAGCGATTTTTTGCTGCGATCATTAGGTTTGGCTCATTCTGAGCCTGCTGGAGGTACCCCCGGCCTGACTCGAACAGGCGCGCATGGCTCCGGAGGCCACTGCTCTATCCACTGAGCTACGGGGGCAGAATGAGAATAGTTTAGCACAAATAACCTCGAATGGCAAAGTCGCAGGGTAACAGAGGAGCAACGTCGCAGGGATTAAGTCTCGTTACTCTGTTACTTTGCAACCCTGCTACCTTGTTTAATTTGGCCCTTCAACAGCTTCATGCTAAACTGCCAGGTTGGTACAAATAAATTGTGATCGAGGTAAAAACTTTGCTATTGCCGTTATCCATTCGTTCCTGGAGCCTTTTAACAGGGTTTCTACTTTTAGTAAGTTTAGCTTGTTCCTCTCTGCCGTTTCGGGCCTCATCTAAGGATGAGTCCAACCTGCCGCCGACACGTACCCCGTTACCTACCTTTACACCCACTATCCAAGCCGAAATCGCCATCTCCATCCCACCGACGCCGACGAATACGCCTGTGCCACCACCACCCACCGATACCCTTGTCCCACCGCCCACCCAACCCCCGGCGGCTGAGACTGTCCCTACCGCTACGCCTGTGCCGCCGCCTACCCAAGCGCCCACCGCACCGCCTCCAGCCGAGGCTCCGCCGCCCACCGAAGCCCCACCTCCCCCGGCGGCGCCCGCCGAGCCACAAGCTCAGAACGGCGTCCTGGCCAAAATATCCTTTCGCGACGGCAGGAATACCTATGCTGTGGGTGAGAAGGTTTTTGTCAAAATTGAAGCTACGAATGTCGAGGGGGGAATCAAGCCCTTTGGTATTCTTGGCCTTACCCCCGACACCGGCAACTTCCAGACCAGTTGGGATAACTACCAGCTTGAGGGGGGCAAGCCTTTTACCCACGAAGATGGGTTAGCTTTTACCACGCCCGGCAATCATAAACTCTGGCTGTCCATTTGCTTTTCGACTAAAGATGAATGTCAAGGGCCAAATGGAAATTGGGTTCGCTTTGAACCCGGTCTTGATGTTATTGTGCAATAGGAGGCACTCTTATGCCCTTGGTGAAAGTAGAGCCAGGTCAAAAGATCAAATTAGCCGAAATTGATCCCGCCGGTGTCGCTAACCTCACCAAAGATGAGGCCAAAGCCGCGTTAGCCCAGAATATCAAGCGGATGGCCAAGTTGCAGGAAGTCCTTTACGCCGAGGGCAAACATGCCTTGTTGATTGTCTTGCAGGCCATGGATGCCGGCGGTAAAGATGGAACTGTTCGCAGCATTATGAGGGGAGTCAATCCGCAAGGGGTCACTGTGACCAGCTTCAAAGCTCCCACCGTCGAAGAGTTGGCTCACGACTTTCTCTGGCGCGTCCATCGGGCTGTGCCGGGGCGAGGGATGATTGGCATCTTCAACCGCTCTCATTATGAGGATGTCCTGATTGTACGGGTCAAGAATCTCGCGCCTAAAGAGGTCTGGCAAACGCGCTATCAACACATCAATAACTTTGAACAGTTATTGGTTGACAGCGGCGTGACACTTTTAAAATTTTACCTGCACATCTCCAAAAAAGAACAGAAAAAACGCTTACAGGCTCGTCTGGATGAACCGGACAAACGCTGGAAGTTCAACCCCGGCGACCTGGCCGAGCGTGCCCGTTGGGATGATTATATGCATGCCTTTGAAGATGTTTTTGAAAAGTGCAGCACCAAAGCTGCTCCCTGGTATATCGTTCCGGCCGATAAAAAGTGGTATCGCAATGCCGTCCTTTCAGAGACAATTGTCAAAACAATGGAGAGCCTGGAGATGAAATATCCCGAACCGGCGGCAGGCTTGGACAAAATTATCATTGAGTAGGCTAAAGTGACCTTAAACCCATTGCCAACTTCCCGATAGCATGTTACTATTAATTTAACCTTTCCACAGGAGCGTGACATGCAACGCGAAGAAGCTCTGGAAAAAATAGCCTGGTATCACCTCAAAAAATTGACCCGTGACGAGGCCGCCGATTTAATCTATCAGTTTTTTAATGAACCGCTCAAACCCAGCCTGCGGGAAAAGTTAAATATTACCACCGTTGTCCAATGGGAAACCCACCAGCCGCCCGACGACCTCCAGCCCGGCAATCCCATTTACCGGCCCGTTTTAATTGATAAAATGAAACGGCCCTTTCGCGGGGCTACCAATGAGTATTTAGCCCGCCATCTGCGGGAAGTGGTGGGGCTTGATGTGGACACGGTTGAAGGTAACCTGCCCGGTTGGCTGGCTTGCCCGGTTTGTGGGCATCACACTTTTGAAACCCTGGGCGCTTGGGATACTTGCCCCGTCTGTGGCTGGAACAGCGACCCGGTGCAGGAAACGATGCCCGATGACCCCACCGGGGCCAACGGTATTAGCCTGAACGAGGCGCGTCGTAATTATCAAGCTATCGGCGCTATCTCTCAAGAAAAATTGGCCTCATTGCATCTTGAAGACAAACAAAAATATCCCCAATCAACTGTTTAAGCAGGGCATACCTATATTTAGTAGTATAAATAAAGAATAATACTATATCTTGTTTTGTGTAGATTTTCACAGCAACTAAAAAAGGCGACGCATTTTAGCGCCGCCTTTTAATTTCAACAAAAATCAGGCGTTTACCGGGAAGCTATTAAAGCGTTTGCTTTAAGCTTTGCCTCAATTGCTCACTCTTTCGGCCAAAACAGCCAGAGCCGCAATAACGCCTCCAGCCAGCAGCAAGTAGGCCACTACGACGAGAGCCACCGACAGCGCCAGTAAGGCCCGCTTAACTTTGCGCGGCCAGGCATACATTGGTGGTAATGGATTGGAAGAAGAGCGAAAAACGGTTGGCAATTGCATCACAGTACCCTCTTTCGGTTCTAATCCTCATTGTAGAACCCTTCCTCACAGTTTGAATGCCAACTCCCAGGGGGTATACTCTCATTACCCCCCAGCCTCTACATCTGACAGCGTGATTATACCACAATAAGTTAAAAAAGGGAAGAGGAAATTTGACAGATTTTTTAAATTTTATCTAAAAAGTTTTTTGCATATCCCTACTTGTTTGCTTACAGAGGCTTCAACTTCTACTTCATCCTGTCCTGCCAGTTATAACCCCGGTTCTCCCCAAAAGATACGTTAATTATTAACAAGTTGTCCCCAAAATATAGCTTACTTATTCACACCTGGTTAAACGCTTAACTGGATAAAGGTTTTGGGCTTGTTTCAAGGAGACAACCTAAAGATGAGTTGTTAACCGCAAAAATTCCCAAAAATTTCTAAATTATCCCAGTAGAAACAAAAAGCCCGGTTATCATTGCCACCGAGCTTTCTTGAGTCAACTTAAGAAATTCAGCCAGAAAAATATTCATTTATCCTTGTCTAGCTCGCTGCCGGAGCCGGCCAAACCCAACATACTGCCGGGTAGTTTTAAAATTTGCTGGAGGACTTTTCGCTTCAGCGAACCTTCGGGCATATTTTCAATGCCCTCTTCATAAGCGCCAATAGCGGCAATATACTGGCCCTGTTTGGTGCGGAGTTTGCTCACCGCTTGCCAGACATACATGGCCAGCTCGCTTTCGCCCACTTCTTCGAGCATGCTGGCTGATATTTTGTAGGTTTCAACCGCCTCCTCCAACCGCCCCTCGGCCTCGTAAATCGAAGCCCGATTGCCCCAGGTTTGGGCTTCTCCTTTTTTGTCCTGGAGTTGGGTGAAGCGAGTCATGGCTTCATCCAGGGCCTGGTGAGCGGCGGGGTAATTGCCCAGTTGTTTGTAAGTGACACCCAAATCATTGTAGATTTCAGCGGCTTGTTTAGGTTGGTCGGCCAAAACTTGCAGCGCCTCGTTGAATTTTTCTAGAGCTGCCTCAAATTTACCCTTGCGGAAAAGGGCAACCCCTTGTTCTTGAATTTTCTTGCCAGATAATTGAGCCATGATAAATAATCCTTCTCCGCGGAGGCTAAGTTATGACTTTGGTTTGAGATTGGAGAGCGGCGGCAGCGGCAAAATCAGTTGAATCGTTGTACCGCGATTGGGCGCTTCCGGGCGGGATTGAATATGCAGTTCCGCCTCAATCAACTCGGCTCGCTCGCGCATATTCAGCAAGCCAAATGAACCGCGCCGGTCGTAGCCCGCATCGGTTTTTTCCACATCAAACCCTTCGCCATCGTCTCGAACCGAAACGAGAAAACGATTGTTTTTTAGCTCAAGCAATATCCACACATTCCGGGCATTAGCGTGACGTTTGATATTATTAACTGCTTCCTGGACAATGGAGAAAATGGTGCCGGCGACTTTTGGCTCGTACCCCACCTCTTCAATAGTTTTAAAGTGGACAGTAAAGCTTTCAGTGTTGCGAAGCTGGTTGACGTATTCTTCCAACGCCGCTACCAACCCTTGTGTTTCCAAAATAATGGGTCGCAGCTCAAATAGAATATTGCGGGCATCCCGCATGGCATTCCGCACCAGGTTACGCAGCGCATTAATTTCATTGTGAACGGCTTCGGGTTTGACTTCGTTGAGTCGTTCCAGGTGATCGAGACTCATACTGATCGCCGACAGCAGTTGCACCGGGCCATCGTGCAGCTTGCGGGCCAATTCCCGCCGCACATCCTCTTGCGCTTTGATAATGTGGTCTCGTTCCTGCCGAACCTGCTGGTAAAGCCGGGCATTTTCAAGGGCAATGGCCGCCTGAGCGGCAATCGAACTCATCAAACGCACATCTTCCTGATTGAAACCGGCCCCCGAATATTTGTTCAAAACTTCCAACACGCCGATGATCCGCCCTTTGATTTTTAAGGGCACTGCGGCAATGGATTGGGTCAAAAAGCCGGTCCGCACGTCCACCCGATGGCTAAAACGGGGGTCGGTACGGGCATCGTTAACGATGACCGGATAGCCGTTGCGGGCCACCCAGCCGGCAATGCCCTCATCCAGGGGAATCCGCTGCTGGCGCAGCATTTTACTGCGCGAGCCGTGACTCACTTCAAAAACCAACTCCTGGCGTTCTTCGTCAATCAGCATCAGCGAAGCTGCGCCCGCGTCAATCACATCGGCGGCCAACTGCATGGTATCGGACAATAATTTATTGATGTCAAAAATGGTGACCAGCGCCTGGCCCACCTGGTAAAAAACCCCCATCTGGTTCAAGCGTTGTTGGGCCAGTTCCAGATCAGACATCAGTGAGGCCAGTTGCCCAATGCCTCGGGCCATACGGGTCAATAAATTGCGCTGCGGGTCGGCCAATTCGTGACCGGGCGACAGTACCAAACTCAACGCGCCGATAACGGTAGTATCTTGCAGCAGCGGAATATTGACCAAGGCCAGTTGACTGCCGGCCAGGTTAGAGATCGAAAGAGGTAAACTGGACAAGGCGGCCGGGATGGTCCAGACTGTATCCTGGAGGTGTTTGCTGATCACGGCTTCCCAGCGATCAATCCGGCTCAAGGCTTCTTGCCGGAATGCGCCGGCTCGCAGTCGGTGCGTGGACTGAGTTTGTAGCAAAATAGAGCCGGCTTCTGCGCCGACAATGCGGACGACCATGCCCAGTGCTTTGCGCAGCATCGTATCGAGATTGCGCGTAGCGGCCAGATCAAAAAGCTCATCCACCACCGAAGGTTTGGCCGATTCAGGAGGCGGGAGAGGGTTCTCGCGGAGAAAATTTTCAACCATATTCTTTAATAGGTTACTTCCAGTAATCCTTCGGCCAGGCTGCGCAGGGTCTCAGCCGAGAGGTCGCTCAAACGCATGGCGATGTTGATATAGAGCAAATTGGCCGGGTTGGCCAGAAATTCTCGCACCTCTTTGGGCAGTTCCGAAAAACGAGCCAATTCATCTATGCTCATGTGTCCGTTGGTTTCGTTAAAAGGCAACCCCTGGTCTATAAAATAGTCAATAGGCACGTTGAGGTAATTGGCCAGAGCTTCCAGTTCCAAAAATGGAATTTCGGCTTCGCCCAGCTCATACTCGGCTATCCTGGACGCTGGCACGTTCAATAAAGTGGCTAAATCATCTTGAGAGCGTCCGGCTTCGGTGCGAGCCTGGCGCAGCAGGACGCCAATGATACGTTGGCGTAGAGCAATGGCTTCAACCGTTGGCAGGTTGCGCTCGGCTGCCTCTACCGGCTCATCGGACCAAAAATAAGTGATCGGCACATTAAAGAGCAAGGCCATCACTTCCAACTGAGGCAGCCCTACTTCGCGCTGGCCAAACTCGATTTCAGAGACAAGCGCCGCCGAAGTTCCGATGGCCTGGCCGACTTCTTTCAAGGTCAAGCCGGCCTCGGTGCGGGCATATCTTATCTTTAACCCCAGGATTTTCTGGCGCAAACGCGCTTTTGGATCAAGCATAGAATCTGCCATTGTTTTGCTCCCTCAAAGTCTCACCTGGAATTATAACATAAAATTTTGTGTTTGACATATATCAAAGCGGTTTTTCCCAATCCGGCATTGAACATAAACCACATATTGACCGTTCTCTACTTTCAGCGTGCCCCAAATGTCCAGAAATTCAATTAAGCGGCGGCGGTTCTCAAAATCTTGTTTTACCACGTCCAGGTCCTTGACTATTTCAGTCAGATATTCTTCAATCTCGTTGGCCTGTTGCTCCGTCAATGTTTGGGCTTCCAATAGACGGGTTAGATTAGACCTTTGATTTTCTAGCCCATCTAAAGCCTTTTCCACTTGCTCTATATCGTTGAGGATTGTGGTTTTGGCGCGTGAACTATAGCGGCCTTCAAAAGCCTTGAGGCTATCCAAAAGCCCATTTAACTCTTGGTTGTATTGCTCAATCAAACCCTCAGTAACGCTGAGTTGCTCTTTGAGTGGAGCAGTAATTTTTTCTCGGTCGGCTTTATATTCCTCAATTCCCACCATGCGGGTCAGTGGGTCTTTGATGAGTTTTTCTCCAGTCCTAAATTACTTTGTCTACAGGCATGGCTTAGAAAGTGGGTAAGTTACATTCTCTAACATAATCTTTACCAATTCGAGAAAGGTAGAAATAGTATAAAAAGGTTTTATTTTTAGATCGAGTGCCATTAGTCACAATCTTGTACACAATAGCCACACATCAACCGTTTGGCTAAGAGAAATTCAAGTTTGCTTTTCCGGCCCAATTTCTCTAATCACATTGTAAATTAAGTAAACTTAAATTTGGCATTGTCAGGATGAACAGCTTCATAATGAGCATTGAGCTTACGCCGAGCGGCGGGAATGGAAAAGGGCCAGTTGATTTTAACCTGACGACTTTCCCGGTCGTGAAAGAAGGCCAGGATGTCGGTTTCAAGCTGCTCAAAGGTCGGGATACGCCGACCCAGACACAAGCGGGCCGGTCAGGGGTTCAATGGCAGCCAACAAAGCGGCTGACCCCAGTTTTTCAGAGGCATCATGTTCTTTGCGAATT
>JAKLJP010000088.1 GCA_023151115.1 Anaerolineae bacterium | reverse complement strand
TATAAAAAGGTGCAGCAAAAGGAATTTGAGCAGCTTAGGCCCAGCGAATTTGATGATTTGATTGCTTTGGAGCCGATCATCATTTCGTCATATACGTAGTCTGGTGCATTGCGGCGTAAATGACCCTACAGAGCGTAGTAACGACTTTAGTCGTTTGGGGCGGGTTAAGCGACTGAAGTCGCCACTACAAACTATAGACTTACTTCCGCCCAGATGTACTAGCCCCTTGTGGGCGGTGGCAAACGGACGCGAGGCCCGCTGCTACTTCATGAAACCACCACCGGGTCAATAGCCGGCAGCGGTAAACCTTGACGACGCAGCCAGGCTTCGCGGGCATCGGCCACCAAGAAGAGGGAGCCGGTAACACAAATTAGGTCATCCGGCGCAGCCTCGGCCAGCGTCCGCTCCAGAGCAGCAGTCATATCGGGCAACGGCGTAACCGGGTAGCCCAGTTCTGCCGCCAGAACCGCCAACCGTTCTGCGTTTTCGGCGCGAGGGTGACGGGAGGCGACAGTAAACATGCGGGCGGCGTGAGGGAGTAAAGCGTTTAACATATCACGGATCGGGTGATCGCTGGACGCGCCAAAAATAAAGGTGATGGGCCGCTCCGGGAAATAATGCCGCAGCGCCAGGGTCAATTTCTCTGCCGAGTCGCCGTTCATGGCGCTGTCCACAATGAGAAAAGGGTTGTGTTGCAGCAGTTCGAGCCGTCCCAGCCAGTTCACCTCGGCCAAGCCCCTTTTCACCGCCTCTGGGACTACGGCCAGACCGGTCCGTTCCCCAAAACCGGCTACGGCAGCTATGGCCGTGACCGCATTAACCAGTTGGTGCTCGCCCATCAACGGCAGCCAATAATCCTGCTCACACACTCGAAACGATTGACCCTCAAAATTAAATTCTCCCGGCTGCCACTGCCAATCCCGGCCCACCAGCACCAGCCGCGCCCGGTGATCGGCGCAGACCTGCTCAATCATCTGCATGGCTTCATCGTATTGGGGGGCGCAGATAACCAGCGCATCGGGGCGAATGATACCCGCTTTTTCGCGGGCAATCAGGGTCAGCGTGTCGCCTAAAATTTGCATGTGGTCGTAGCTGATGGAGGTAATCACCGCCACCGCCGGATCAACGGCATTGGTTGCGTCCAGCCGCCCCCCCAGGCCAACCTCCAGTATGGCGGCCTCGATATTGGCCTCGGCAAAGGCCACAAAGGCCATCGCCGTAATCAACTCAAAGGCGGTCAGGTGAGGCGTATCATCAAAATAGGGTTTTAAGCTGCGAGCCAGGGCGACCACTTGCTCCTCAGTTATGGCTTCGCCGCCCAGCCGAATCCGCTCCCGAAAGGAGTGCAGGTGCGGCGAAGTGTACAGGCCGGTTTTGTAGCCGGCCTGCCGCAGCATACTCTCGGCCATCGCCGCCGTCGAGCCTTTGCCTTTGGTGCCGGCAATCAGCAGCGAAGGAAACTTTTTATGCGGGTCGCCCAGGCGGGTCAGCAACCCTTTCAGCCGATCCAGACTCCAGTTGGAGACATCGGCGGGGTTGTAGTGGGCGTAGCTATAAAAGTAGGTCAGGGCATCAAGATAATTACTTATCTGAGTGGATTGGCCGGTCATTGATCCTCATAGGTCTTTAGAAATTCATCTCTGGGAATAGCTGCCTGGGTCAGTATTGCCCGTAGAGTTGATCCTTCGGTGGTTCGGTATAGTTAACGGAGTTCGAGTTCCATCAGAGTTTTCACGAACCATCGAGATATGATTTCCTTCTCGTGCCAGTTGAAAGCCCAATTGTTCTAACGCCCTGATTACTTTCTCAATTGGCGCATCTATAGGAAACTTAGCCATTAGACCGTTACAGCAGCTTCAGCAATGAATGCCTCCAAAATCAGCAGCTCAACTTCCATAACTTCACTCCCAAACGTTTCAATATGGAATTGAATAGCCGATTTCACATCAGCCAGCGCTGCTTCGTAAGTCTCGCCCTCCCCAACCACCACCCCTTTCAAACCAAGAGGATAAGCTATGTAAGTGTCAGGATGTTTTTCAACGATAATTTTGAACTGCTTTAACATCGGCGCCTCCAACAAATACTCCTAATGAATTCTATCTTTCCAACAACCGGGCAATCTCATGCTTGGCGACTACTGGCTGCAACTTCTGAGCATGGGAGTTTGAATATTTATTATCAACAAAATGGGGATTTACAGCAAGTTTTGGGGATCAGTCAGCAGCGTCAATACCCAGGGCAAGCTGCTGACGCACCGCATCCCGCCGTACCTTGCCCGAGGCAGTCTGAGGAAGCGCGTCTGTAAAGTGGATGAGGCGGGGCTGTTTGTATCCGGCCAGACGAGTCCGGCAGAAAGCAATTAACTCGGCGGCGCTGGCCTGGGCCTGACTGCGCCGCACCACCACCGCCGCGACACGCTGGCCCCACTCCGTATCATCCAGGCCGACCACGCAAGCATCGGCCACAGCCGGATGTTCTCGCAAGACCTGTTCCACTTCAGCCGGGTAAACGTTCTCGCCGCCGCTGACAATCAGATCGGCCCGGCGTTGGACCACCCACAAGTCGCCTTCATCATCCAGGTAGCCCAGGTCGCCGGTGTAAAGTTCGCCGTTGCGCAGGGTTTGGGCGGTAGCTTCCGGCTGCCGGTAGTAGCCGGCCATCACGGTTGGACCATGCACCACGATCTCGCCAATCTGGCCGGGAGGTAAGGCCTGGCCGTGCCGGTCAACAATCCGCACCGTCGAAAACATCAGAGGCTTGCCGACACTGCCCGGTTTGCGGGACACCTCGGCCGGTAAGGCTGTGGCCACCTGCGAAGCCGCTTCGGTGAGACCGTAGGTGGCAGCAATGGGCAATTGCAGCGCCCGACATGATTCCAACAACCTCGAGGACAGCGCCGCCCCACCGATTAGCAGACGCCGCAACTGCGAATGGGTCAGGCTAGATGGGTGCGACTCCAACAGCCGATGCAGCATCGTCGGCACCAGCGATACCAAGGTGATGCCTTGGGTCTCTAGCGCCCGGCTCACCGCCGCCGGGTCAAACCCCGGCTGCAACACCAGCGTGGCCCCGTACAAACAGCAGCGAAAGATGATAGACAAGCCGCCGACATGGTATAAGGGCAAACAGGCCAACCAGCGGTCGCCGGGATGGGTCCCCAGCCGGAACGCCGAAGCAGTGGCGCTCCACAGCAGGTTGTAGAAGGTCAGCATGGCTCCTTTGGGGTGGCCGGTTGTTCCAGAAGTGAAGATAAGACCCTGCACCGCTGCCAAATCCAGGGGCCGGCTTAACCAGGCTGTTGGAAGGTTGGAAGGTTTGAAGGTTTGAACGTTGAACGTTTGAACGTTTAAAGCAGCGGCAGTTGCTTCTGTTTCATGGACGCAGAGCACCAGACGACAATCTGCTTGCTCCACCTGCCAACGTAGTTCAGCGCCGGTGAGGCGGGTATTGAGCGGGACCAGCGTTGCGCCCAACCGAGCCAGCGCATGAGTTACGTAAACATACTCCGGGCAGTTGGACAGCAACACCGCCACATGCTGTCCAGGCTGAACCCCGGCAGCGGCCAGTTGACCGCACAGCAGCGCCACAGCCTCATTCAATTCCTGGTAAGTCCAGCGCCGCTCGCCAAAAATCAACCCAACTTTTTGCGGTGACGCCTGAGAGCGATAAGCTAACCAGTCAAGCATAAGAAATTGTGAATGGTGAACTATGAATAGTGAATTGTGAATGAATAAAGACTCATTAACCATTCACAATTGACAATTGACAATTCACAATTTACAATTAATTCACGGTCGCCAGGGATATTTGCGGAAATTGGGTTTGCGCTTTTGTACGTAGGCGTCCCGGCCTTCCTGCCCTTCTTCCGACATATAATAGAGCATGGTCGCGTGGCCGGCCAGTTCTTGCAAACCGGCCTGGCCGTCGCAGTCGGCATTAAAAGCGGCTTTGAGGCAGCGGATGGCAATCGGGCTTTTGTCCAGAATCTCTTGCGCCCAGGCCACGCCCTCTTCTTCCAGCCGGTCCACCGGCACCACTTTATTGACCAGCCCCATCTGCTCGGCCTCGGCGGCATTGTACTGGCGGCACAAATACCAGATTTCTCGCGCCTTTTTCTGGCCGACAATCCGGGCCAGATAAGAAGAGCCAAAACCGCCATCAAAGCTGCCCACTTTGGGGCCGGTCTGGCCAAAGATGGCGTTATCGGCGGCGATAGTTAGATCACACATCACGTGTAGCACGTGTCCCCCACCAATGGCGTAACCGGCGACCAGGGCAATCACCGGCTTGGGCATGGTGCGGATGATCCGTTGTAGTTGCAGCACATTGAGCCGGTGGACGCCCTTCTCATCCACATAGCCGGCATCGCCGCGGATACGCTGGTCGCCGCCGGAGCAAAAGGCGTACTTACCATCTTTGGCCGGGCCGTTGCCGGTGAACAACACCACGCCAATGCTGGAGTCTTCCCAGGCGTCGTCAAAAGCCTCGATCAACTCGTTGACGGTTTTGGGCCGGAAGGCGTTGCGGACCTCTGGCCGGTTAAAGGCAATCCGGGCCATGCCATCGGCCTTATGGTAAGTAATATCACTGTACTTTTTGACCTCGATCCAATCGGTCATTTAGCAAATTCTCCTTCCATAGTTTAACTGTTCTAAAAAGGGAACTCAAGGAACTCATAGGAACTGAGGGAACTAAAACCTTAAGTTCCCTTGAGTTCCCCTAAGTTCCCTTAATTTCCTCTGTTTTCGCCACACGCCGGATCATCTCCCGCCGCATTTGCTCGTGGAGAACAGCGTCGCTGGGCACTTCGATGAGGTGGGGCGTAGCGGCGTCCATCACCTCAGTGAAGATGCGCCGGAAAGTGTCTCGGTCAGCAGCACGATTGTACTCCAGTCCAAACATGTGGGCTGCCGGGGCAAAATCCAGACCATGCGGCGTGACGAATAGCTCGGTAAAAGGTGGGTCAAATTTGGCAATCGGCAGGCGATGGAAGATGCCGCCGCCATTGTTGTTAATCAAGACAATCGTGGCTTTGAGGCCACAGCGCCGCAGAGCCAGCAAGCTGTTCAGGTCGTGATAAAAGGCCAGATCACCGATAACCAGGGCCAGCGGTTGGCCGGTGGCTGCGGCTGCGCCCAGGGCGCTGGCGATGGTCCCGTCAATGCCGCTGGCCCCGCGATTGGCAAACACTCGCAGGTTGGCTGCATTGGGCCGGGCAAACTGGTCGAGGTGGCGCACCGGCAGACTGCTGGCTACATAAAGCAAGGCGGCTTCAGGTAACAGCTCCACCACGTCGGCCAGAATAGCCCCTTCAAAGAATGACGCTGCGCGTAAGTCGGCAAAGGTTTGCCAGGTTTGCCGTTCGGCCTGTTGGAGCGTTGCCAGCCAGCCGGTGGAAGTGGGGCCTGGGGTCGCCTGCTGGAGCTGCTCTGTCACCGCGCTGCAAACTGCAGCCGGGTCGGCCCAGATAAAATCGGTGGTGGTCTGAACATCGTCCTGCCAGAGGCCGTCGCCGCTAATTTGGATGATACGGCAGTCAGTGGCCGAGGCCAGATAGTCGTTCAGCACAGCCGAGATGGGCATGGCCCCGAAGCGCAGCATCAACTCAGGGGGCTCCACGTTCAGCGTGCCGGGCCGCCAGAAGGTTTCATAGCCGCCAAAAATTAGCCCGTCTGCCTCGACGGTGTGACGGCCAAAACGCACGCCCGACAAAGCATCGGCCAGGATGGGGTAACCGGCGGCCTGGGCCAGTTGGGTGACGGCCTGGGGAAATTCGCCGCCGGGGCAGCGCGGGCCGCAGAGAATCAGGCCGCGCGGGGCGTTTTGAATGGCCTCAGCCAGCGCCCTGGTCTGCTGGCTAGAAGGCAGCAGTTGGCCCCGGCTGAACTGAGTGAACGGCTGGCCGGCGGGTCTCTGCCAGGGGGCGTCGGCCAGACGCTCCGGCACATCGCCGGGCACGGGGGTAGGCTCCAACGGTTTGCGGAAGGGAAAATTGAGGTGAACCGGTCCCGGTGGGAAGCCCTGCGCGGCGGCCAGCGTCCGGCAGGCCAGGCTCCGCAGCGAGCGCAGGGTTGTGGCCGGGGGATTGGCCTCCGGCGGCGCAACTTCCACAAACCAGCGCACGTGATCGCCAAACATTTTGACCTGATCAATGGTCTGGTTGGCTCCGCTGTGGCGCAGTTCGTGGGGGCGATCGGTGGTTAACACCAACAATGGGACCTGGGCGTAGTTGGCCTCGACAATAGCCGGGTAGAAGTTGGCCGCCGCCGTGCCGGAAGTGCAGACCAACGCCACCGGGGACTCGCTCGCCAGGGCCAGGCCCAGGGCAAAAAAAGCCGCGCCGCGCTCGTCCAGCAAGGAGTAAACGGTAATGTTCGGGTGTTCG
Organism: Anaerolineae bacterium; assembly: GCA_023151115.1. Next base: position 9,389 of record JAKLJP010000088.1, on the reverse strand, counting down.
GCAAAGGCCAGGGTCAGGGGGGTCGAACGGGAACCGGGCGCAATGCAAACGGCGCGCAACCCGGCCCGGCTCAACTCATCCACAAAAATGCCGGCCCAAAGTGTGTTACGATTAGGCACAGTCATGGAGAACTGTCCTTATTCATCCATTGGAAAGTATTGCAGTTGGGCGCACTCATAGGCAATTGTCTTCCTTCATCCCTCATCCTTCCAAATTGTCCTCGGCCAGCGCGTCCAGCATCGGTTTGAATTTTAGTTCTGTCTCGTCCCACTCCTTGCGGGGGACAGAATCGGCCACAATCCCTGCCCCAGCGAAAAGCCAACTCTGCTGACCCACACTGACCGCCGAGCGCAGCGCTACCGCAAACAAGCCATTCCCCCGATGATCCAGCCAGCCAATGGGGGCAGCATACCAGCCGCGCGGCGTCGGCTCCTGGGTCGCGATCATTTCCAGCGCGGTTTTTCGAGGCCGCCCGCCGACAGCCGGGGTGGGATGCAATGCCTCGACTACCGGCAGAATCCCGCCCTGGCCGGTCAACTGGCCCTCGATCACCGTTTTCAGATGTTGAATGTTGCTCAAGCGGCAAAGCTCAGGCTCCGCCTGAAAACGCAGATGCGTGACCAGCGGCTCCAGACTCTCCCGAATGGCTTCGACGGTCAAGGCATGTTCGTGCCGTTCTTTGGGGTCGGCCCGCAATTGTTGGCCCAAAGCGGTATCTTCTTCCGCCGAACGGCCGCGGCGAATAGAGCCGGCCATGGCCATCGTCCGCACGGTCGAGCCGGTTACTTCGGCCAACAGTTCAGGGGTAGCCCCAAAAAAGGTGTGACCGGGCCTGGGTTCAAACAAAAAACGGTAGCAGTCCGGATAACGCCGGGCCAAACGGGCCAGGACGATAGCCGGATCAATGGGGTGGGTTGAGTTGACCTGCCGGGCGCGGGCCAGTACGACTTTATCCAGCTCGCCCCGCCGGATACGTTGGGTAGTGGCGGCCACCATCTCCTCCCAGGTGGTCTGGCTCATTAAATCGCTCACCTGTAGCTGCTGGTGCGACCGGCCTGACGGGCGGTTATGGCCGTTAACAACCTGGAGAGCCGCAATTGCCTGCCGGGCTTCTTGTCGCACGCGCCTGGCAAGGCCGGCCGGATCATCGGTCGTATCAACACGCCGGTTAACCGTCAGCCAGGTCTGCTCCCCCAGACAGGTCAACTGGTAACGCGGCAGGATAAACATAGCCTCTGGAAAAGCCGCCCACGGCCCCGTGGCGGGTGGCTGCGGGGCAAAGGCAAAGCCGCCGAATAAGCGAGGGCCGGTCTCCACTGGGACATCTCTATCAACCCAAACAATCTGTTTGAACAGTTGCTCGGCCTGCTGCTGAATGGCCCGGAAGCGGTGAGGCCCACCGGCGCTGAACGCGGCAGCTATCCCGGAGCCGGCCAGACAAACGGGCAGGTGGTCGCTTTGCCAGTAAATCCGGGGCCGCCCGGCCGCCTCCTTGAGAAAGTGATCCAGTGAAACATGCGGGCAGGGCATGCTGTAGCTAACTATAGTGGCAGAAAGGGTAACTCTTTTAGTTTGGGTAGGTGTCTCAATTAAAGTGGTATCCAGCATATTTACCCCTTAGAATAGTTGGTCTAAAGAAAGTTAGTAGCCAGTAATCAGTAGTCAGAGATTTTCCCCCGTATACCGTCTACTGTCTACCTGTTCGCCTCAATTCGCTCCGGCGAGACGCCAATACTGCGTAATAATGTGGTGCGTAGAGCGGGAATCAAGCGTTCTCGTTCCGGCTGGCCAGTGTAGATCCAGCGAATAACCACTTCATTAATCGCGCCCATCCAGGCGTAGGCGACGATTTCAGTATCAATAGGCGCAATCTCACCGGCAGCGACAGCCTCATCCAGGTAGCGTTGAATGACGCGGGCAAAGCGGTCGTGAATCTCTAACCGTTTCTCTTCAAACACTGCGCCCAGGCCGCTGGCCTGGATCAGTAAAATCTTGGCCAGGCTGCGATATTGGGCAAAGGTTTCCAGGCAGACTTGCAAGGCCAGGTTGACCCGCCGGACGCCATCCGGCTCTTGCGCCACTGCTTCGATGAGCCGCCGCTGGAGCAGATTGGCAAATTTATCTACCAGGGCCAGAAAAATTTGCTGTTTGCCGGGGAAATGAAAGTAGACCGCGCCCTTAGAGGCATCGGCCTCAGCTACGATGTCATCCACTTTGGTTTCGTGGTAGCCTTTGCTGGCAAAAACTTTAATGGCCGCGTCTAAAATGCGCTCGCGGGTAGCTTGGGCTTTGTCTGAGGTTTCTCTTTCCATAGTTATTCACAATAAACCGACCAGTCGGTTTGTTGTGAATTATACCACAAAAAGAGGGGCTGTCAAGGAGATAAAAAAGGCGTGCGAATGACCATTCGCACGCCCACTTCTCAAAGGCGTCGTCACGAGCTTGACGGCACACCACCGACGCGAAACGTGAAAATGAAAATGGAGTGCAAGGCTTGCCTTGCGACTTGGCAAAGCAAGCTTTGCACTCCAGCAGCCTCAGTGGATCCAAATTTGAGGAGCCAGCACGCCCACGTGCGGCTCTGTTCGGCACATGGGCGTGCCTCACTCCTCGAAAATTGGATCTACTGTGTCTATTTTTAGAGAAGACTCAAGGGGCAATGAATTTGTTTAGGCCCCCAATAACCGGGCAATCTCCTGCTCGGCCACTTCCGGCTCCAGCTTTTTGAACAGCGCGGCGGGTTCGCGCAGGGGTTGGCCGGGAGCCAGTTGGCTGGGTTCCCAGCGGCCCATGGCTTCGCTGGCGTCGTAGCACAGGGCGACGTGCTCCCGCTGCGATTCGGTAAAGGATTGGGTGAACTGGCGGCCAAAAAGCTGGCCGTCGTAGCCCAGGTATTCGTGCAGGCGCTGGCAGGTGTGGGGCAAGAAGGGTGCAAACAAAATTTTAAGGTTGTCAATCACTCGCAAGGCCACGTAAATCGAAGTTCCGGCAGCGACAGGATTATCTTTGATGGTTTTCCAGGGCGCTTTGCCATCGAGATAAACATTGGTCGCCCGCGTGAGCCGCAAGGTTTCTTCCAGGGCCGCCTTCAATTTGACCCCCGCCAGCAGGTCGCCTACCGTCTGAAAACCGGCTTCGACTTCGGCCAGGATTTGGCGGTCGGCTTCGTCCAGGGCTTGAGGTGTGGGGACCTTGCCCTCGTAGCGTTTGTAGGCAAATCCCAGCACCCGATTGACCAGATTACCCCAGGCTGCCACCAATTCGTCGTTGTTGCGCCGGACAAAATCCTCAAAGGTAAAATCGGTATCGCGGGTTTCCGGGGCGATGGCGGTCAGGTAGAATCGGATGGGGTCGGGGTCAAACCGTTCCAGCAAATCGGGGGCCCAGATGGCCCAGTTGCGGCTGGTGCTGAGTTTTTTGCCTTCCATGCTCAGGTACTCGTTGGCCGGGACGTCATAAGGTAGATTGAGGAATTTACTTTTATCTGCTTCGTACAGATGTCGTCCCGTGGCAATGAGTTCAGCGGGCCAGATGATGGTATGAAAGGGAATATTATCCTTGCCGATAAAGTAGTAAGTTTTGGACTCCGGCTGATACCACCACGTTTTCCAGGCTTCCGGCTGACCGGCATTTTTGGCCCATTCGATGCTGGCGCTGAAGTAGCCAATCACCGCTTCAAACCAGACATAAATTCGCTTGCCGTCATAGCCGGGCAACGGGATGGGAATGCCCCAGTCGAGGTCGCGGGTAATAGGCCGGCCTTTCAGTCCGTCCTTGACATATTGCAGACTAAAATTGATAACGCTGGGCCGCCAGTGGGTTTTATTGTCGTTTAAATAATCCAGCAAAAACTCGCTCAGGCGGGGCAGGTCGAGATAAAAATGCTCGGTCTCGCGCAGCACCGGGATAGAGCCATCAATTTTGCTGCGCGGATTGATCAAATCGGTCGGTTCGAGCAGCTTTTTGCAGTTGTCGCACTGATCGCCGCGTGCGCCGTCATAGCCGCAGTTGGGGCAGGTCCCCTCGATGTAACGGTCGGGCAAAAAACGCCCTTCGGTTTCCGAGTAGAACTGCTGCTCGGTTTGCTGGTAAAGATAGCCGTTATCCAGGCAGGCCGTAAAAATATCCTGCGACACCCGGAAGTGATTTTCGGTATCGGTGTGGGTAAACAAATCATACGTACAACCGATTTGTTGAAAGGTTTCCAAAAAACGCAGGTGAAAGCGCTCAAATACCTCGCGGGCGCTGACACCCTCGGCATCGGCCCGGATGGTGATGGGCGTCCCGTGCGAGTCAGAGCCGGAGACCATGAGCACATTGTTGCCTTTGAGGCGATGGTAACGGGCAAAAATATCGGGCGGCAGGTAGGCCCCAGCCAGGTGGCCGATATGCAAATCGCCGTTGGCATAGGGCCAGGCGGTGCAGACAAGAATGTTTTCGGTCATACGCTTCCTCTTCTCCCAGGAAAGATTTTGATCAGGTGAGGATTATACCATAAAACGGTGGGGGAGATATAGTGGGTATTTGGCTGTCCCTAATTGTCCTCAAATGGCTCGGCCGGCGTCTCAAGTGTCTCCTCCAGACTGATTTTACTTTTGTTGAGAAAGTTCAAGATGGGGATAGAAGCGATTTTCTTCGCCAAATAATCTCCCAGTTCATCTTCAGAAATATTTAAGATTTCGGCCTCATAGCCAAGTCGGGTTTTTATCCGTCTCGCAAGTTCTCGAGGCCAAAATTGCATACTCATTTGCACAATTTCACTGCCAGCTTTTTCCGCAGACTCCCCCGTCTTTCCAGTTTCTGGCATTCTATCAACGATAATAAAGGTTTGCGATGTATTTCTCAGTCCATATAGCTCAACTTCACTGGCATAACGAGTCAGCTTATCCTTCATGATTTCGGGATTGCCTTTGCCAATAAAGCCAATATCAAATCGCGCCAATTTACCTGCCCGCAATCTTACCGTCGCGTCGCACTCCCGAATATCAGAACGATCAGATAACCAAAAAACCTTTTCAATCTTTGGGCTTGAAGCAGTAGCTACATGCTCAAAACCGAGGATAGTTAACACTGAACCGAGAACCAATCTTTCAAAGAGTTTGCCGTAAGTGGCCTTCTCTGAACCCCGAATTGTTAAAGTTGCGCTTCCAATAGCTGTGGTTAGCCTTGTTATATCTCGCCAATCCAAATTTCTGACTTTCCCATTGTGTTCGACAAAACCCAAAGTCATATTTACTGAGCCAAAATCAGCTTCACATTTGCGAGATGCTTCTTCTATCGCTGCTTCAAAATCTTGAATGTATTGCTCTCGCGCTTTGGGATTGCTACGCAATACATTCTGAAATCCTTTTCCAGTCAATCCGATAAGCCATTGAGCGGGCCAATTTACCGCTTTTTTTGATTGGCCGGTTGTGTTTAACTGATCTAACGCCATTTGAGAAAGATTATCGGTGAAATCCTCTACATCTTGCCAACCCCGAACAAATAGAGCCACCATTGCTCCTGTTGCTAGAGCCACTCGCCGCCGCGTTAAAGGTTCAGTTTGGGTGCGGATATTTTCACCGCGTAAAACCCCAAGTATTACCTGGCGTGCAGTTTCAACGCCCAGTTTTTCAACGAAGTCTCTACCACCACCAGTAAGGATGAGTTTGCCTTTTTCGGGAAACAAATCATTTATCGCTGTCATTATTAAACTCAAACTTCATCTGAGTTTGCCTGAGGGGGGGTGGAACGGGTTCGCAATTTATCCACATCATAGCATTAAAGTTAACATTTTCCCATGTAATAACGGCTTCCCGTATTAATTCAATGTAGATCGGGTTGCTATCGAATAAGACAAAGCGACGCCCAAGTTCAGAAGCGGCTGCGCCGACGGTACCCGAGCCGGCAAAGGGGTCCAGGACCACATCCCCTTTGAAAGAATAGTAAGTAATCACCTTTTCGGCCAACTCTTTGGGAAAGGCTGCTGGGTGTTTCGAGCCGGTGGCGGGATTGATTTTCCAGACATTGGTCTTTTCATATCCATCAGCCACCCTGGACGCGGCAACCAGTTCTCGGTCGGGGTGGTGGCGAATGTGCCAATCAATCAATAAATCGGTCTGCTTGCGATAAACCAAAATGTACTCGGTAACAGGCACGGCTTTATATTGCAGCGGATTCCGGTCAGCAGCAAAGCGTCGCCCGCGCCCCGTGGCCCAGCCTGCGCCTTCGGGTTTGAGCCAGATGATGTCGTCAATAAAATCATAGCCTTCTTCAATAAAAATCCGGTGCAGATCAAAAGGCACGGCGATGCGCCGAGATGATTCACTCCGCGAGGCCCGGCGCAGCAGCACCGGAGCAACATTTATCACAAAGAATCTGCCCTCATTAAGCACTCGATGGCTCCGCTTAATGACTTGCCGCATCTTAAAAAGATACTGTTCGTATTCCTCAAACTCGGAGTATTCAGGACGAGCATTGAAATAAGGCGGCGAGGTAAAGATTAAATCTACACTTTCGGCTGGCATCTCCTGGAGAAGTTCCACACTATCGCCCAGGCCGATGGTGTTCCGCAAAGTAGAAAGTTTATACTGGGGTTTCTCTTTTCTGGCCTCAGCGATTTTGGTTTCATCTTGTTTGAGCAGTCGGGCCGTAAGTATCTCAGGCTTGGTGGTTTTGGCCGGCAGAATTTCCGTGGTGTAAGCGTCTATCACTACCTCGCCCAACTTGCTGCCATTTTCAGCGCACAAGGGAACGCGCCAAAGGTGGTAACGGTCATCAACTTCCGGCAAACCCAATTTAATAACATTTGCCAAATCTATCTCGGCCAGCCAGTTATCCACAATTTCTTTAGCCTGGGCCACCGTCAATACCAGATAGTTTCGCTTTTCTGAAACCAGTTCTCGGTTACGAGCCATTGAACATTCCCACTCATTTACCTAAAATCCCAGGTCAACCACTCCATGGTCAAACTGGCGTCGCTGAGGCTCCACTCGGAGACAAAAAATTTGCCGTAACGGCCATCGCTGGTGCGATAACAGCCCGTCACCCGGCTGGCGGTGGTGACATCGGGGAAAGGCTGGCCGTAGGTGACGGAGCGGCAGTCGTTCAGGCTGATGTCCTCAAAAACATCGCCCACAAAAGCGCCGCTGGCTCCATTTCGCGGCAGAAATTTTTTCTGTCCCCCATCCCAGTGAAAGTCGGCCCCGGCGCCGTCAGCGCCCTGGATGACCCCACGGTCAAAATCAATGGTCTGGCCGTCCAAAATTTTGCTTTTGCCGTCGCTGATGATAGGGACCGGCGTAGCGGTAGCCGCGTTCATTTTGACCGTCACTTCGGCGGTGGTATCGCCGGCCGGGCCGCGCGCCAGCAAGGTATACACGGTCGTCTTGCTCGGCGAGAGGGTTTTGCTGCCGGGGGCAGTCACCCCCTCGGTCACGTCATCATACCGTAAAAAGGCTTCCCTCGCTCCAGAGAGGTCCCAGCTCAGGGTGACTTTTTCGCCGGGGTTGAGCGTCTCCCGGTCGGCTTTGAAATACTGGATAACCGGCAACGCCAGAGTTGGCGTCGCCGTGGGCGGGACGGGGGTCGGTTTGGGCGGCGCAGGCACAATCGGCGCCCCTTCGACGTTGCTGGCTACGGTAAATTGGGCGTCGCCCGAAACCCAGCCGCGTTCGTTGCTGCCCGGCGGGTAAATCACCTGCCACCAGGTTGTTTCGGCATTGCGGCCGCTAACCAGCAGCGTTTGATTTTCGGTCAGCCGGCCGATGACCGGGTAATCCGTGCCCGGCCCGCCGCGGACATTCAGGCCGGTGCGAGTGGTCACGCTTGGCTGGTTGGCCGCTGGCGGCTGGCTGGTGGCTGCGTCGGCCAGGGTTGGGCTGGGCGGGATGAGGGTAATGGTGGTTGCATCCGGGGTGACAGCCGGGCCGGGCGTTTCGCTCGCCGGAAGGGCTGTTTCGCCGCCCGCGCCGGTGACGGTTACAAACACCTGGGCCGGGTCGCTTGGCTCGTTATCAATATTAAAAGCCCGCAACTCGATAACATGGCTGCCCGGTTGAGCCGGGGTCCAGGCTTTATTCCCGGCAAAAGAGTTGACCGGAGGATTGACCTTTTCGACGTGGATAGGTTGGCCATCCACCGACAGTTCAACCTGAGAAACGCCTTTGACATCGGCTGCGGTAAAGGTGATGATGACTTCCTGACCTACGGCCACAGGGGTATCATTCCGGGGCGCGGCAATAATCGCAATAGGCCGGGTCGGCTGGTTTACCACCGGGGTAGGGGAACCGGCGCAGGCGGACAGACTTAGCAGCAAGCTCAGCCCAACCAGCCAAAACAAGGGTCTACTATTCATGCGTAAGCTCCTCACTGCCATTAATGAGTATTCTTCGTTATATCAGAGAGAACGGGGAAAGGCAATTATGAGAGAGGACGGTTTTAATTTTTTTGGTAAAGGTCCAGCCGGTCATTCCGGCGGACGGTCAGCATGTCTTTGACCATGCGAATGGTGTCTTTGATGGGGTGAACTTTACTCTCCGCCTGGTAATACCAGTGGATGGGCACTTCGACAATTTTATAGCCCCGTTTCTGCGCGATGTAAAGCACCTCGACATCAAAGCCGAAGCCGTCAATGGTTTGGCGGGAAAAGAGATCTTGAGTGACAGAGTAGTGAAAACATTTAAAACCGCACTGGGTATCTTCAAAACCGGGTACGGCCATGACTTTAACCAATAGATTGAAGACTCGCCCCATCAAGTGGCGATAGGCCGGCTCGTTGTAGCGCACCGCCCCTTCGCCTTCACGGGAACCAATCGCCACTTGATAGCCGTTTTGACAGGGCGGCAGAAATTTGGGCAGTTCAGTAATGGGCATAGCCAGGTCGGCGTCGCACAAAAAGGCATATTCACCCTGCGCCTGCAACATGCCGGTTTTGACGGCGTGCCCTTTGCCGCCGTGAACCGCCCGCACCAAACGCACACAAGGATACTGGGCCGCAATCTCTTCCACAATCTCAGCAGTCCGGTCGGTGCTGCCATCATCAACCACCAGCACCTCGGCTTTATAAGGTTGACTCTCGACAAATTTTGCCACTTGCGGCAGCGTGTGCGGCAACCGAGACTCTTCATTATAGGCTGGGATGACAATTGATAAAAAAAGAGGGGGTTTTTGGCCGTTAATGACTCTCACTCCACTTGAAACAAACATAAAAATAGCGCACCCCGGCGCAGTGCCCCATGATACACGTCCCTTTTACTTTTGGCAAAATCAAGCAAAATATCAATAGTGATACGTGGTGCGTAGTGCGTAGTTTTGGGTGATTATGACTAAACTTCGGGTGTGTTCAGATTTGGGGGCGAATTCGGTGGATAGCGTAGACAGACCCCCTCCCCAACCCTCCCCCGCTGCGG
>JAKLJP010000087.1 GCA_023151115.1 Anaerolineae bacterium | reverse complement strand
CCCGCAGCGGGGGAGGGTTGGGGAGGGGGTCTGTCTACGCTATCCACCGAATTCGCCCCCAAATCTGAACACACCCATAGCAGCCACCTCATTGTAATTGCTTGCCACCTGTGTTATAATTTTACTAACCCTGGACTTACCCATCCCCCTGTTTACCATCAAAAGCAATACTTAATCCCAGCCCGGCTCATTCACTTGAGGTTATTCTGTTGAGCGAAGCCAAACTTAAACGATACCTCAAACGGCTCTACAAAGATTTGAATACCCTCCGCGAGCGCGAGGCCAAATTTGGCGGCAATGCGCCCCTGGAACTGCTGAACCAAATTGACGACCATCAGACCGCCATTACGCTCGTTGAGTCTCGCTTGGCCGGCGACCTTTCCGATGAGCAGCTTTTTGAACAACTTGATACGTTAAACATCAACCACAACTACCACCGCGCCAATGTTATCCCCATCCCAACGCTGCCGCTGGTCGTTATAAGCCTGAGTATGCTGGGGCTGCTGAGTTTTATCTCCTATCGCCTGGTTGCGCCAACACCTACCCCTACCGCAACCCCCCTCCCTACCCCCTCCCAGATGAGCGGCGATTTTAATATCGCCATCGCCGAAATTGGTCAACAAGGCGCTGACGGCAATCCCAGCCCCTCCCCGGATGGACAGCAGCTTGGTCGCTGGATTTTTAGCGAATTGCAGAACGAGATCAAGAACCTGCCCCAACAGTTTGAAGTGCAGGTGTGGCACGACGGCCCGGAGTTAGCCGCCAAAAACGTCAAACTGGGCCTGGTAGCCGATGATGAGGCCGCCGCCCGATTGGCCCAAACCATCAAAGCCAACCTGGTCATTTACGGCAATCTGGAGGGTGGTCAAAATCCGGCCAATTTTATCCCTAAATTCTATATCAAGCCGCTGCAAGGCGAGGCCGGTGAGATGGACGAGTTAAAAGGCCCGTTTCAACTCGGCGCGCCCATTCCCATTCCCATTCCCCTCGACACCACCGACCCCATCTTGATTGCCTCGCTCAAGCCGGAGGTCAGCCTGCGGGCCAGGGCGCTGCGCTGGTTTACCATGGGCTTTATCTGGGATTTGGCCGGGCAAACCCTCAAGGCGCTTGAAACCTTTCAACAGGCCGAGCAAGCCCTCAAAGATTGGGGCGAGAAAAATGAGGGCAAAGAAATTCTCTATTATTTCATTGGCCGCGAAATTCTTTTTCTCAGCCGGGATGACCAGCAGGCGCAAAAAGTGTTCGACTCGGTCGAAACGGCGCGAACTACCGCCGAAAGCTACTTTAAAAAAGCGCTAAACAGCAACCCGGAATATGCCCGCGCCTACCTGGGGTTGGGCAGTGTGTACTACCAACAGGCCCCGCAACCTCTTGAAGCACGCCTGGCAACCGCCGACCTGGCCCTGGCTCAGTACGATAAAGCCCTTGAATACGCCCCCAAACTCCCCGGCGAAGAACTGGTCAGCCTGGAGGCTCATTTTGGCAAAGCGGTTGCCTCTTTTCTCAAAGGAGATACACTGTACAAACTGGGGCACAGCCAGGGGGACAACCCCAGCATGTACGTCGAGGCCGGCGGCTACTTTGAGGGAACAATCCGCGAGATTGAACCCATTTTGGACCCGCTGGCGGCGGCCAAGCAGCACCGCTCGCTGGGTCATGCTTATTTGGCCCTGGGCGGCGCTTACGCTCAATTGGCTCTGGTGCGCGAAAAACAGGGCCGCCAGGCTGAAGTTGTCCCCCTATATCAAAAGGCACAGGGAGCTTATACCTCGTGTATCGCCCAAGGCGATGCCGCCCGCGGGGGCAACCCTTACGACGCCCTCCTCAAAAATATCATTGACACCTATTGCCGGCCCTACGCCGACCGAATAGCAGAGAAACTTCTTGATTTAGAGGAGGAACCGTAATGCACCTACAACTGCTAAACTACAGCCTCGCCTTACTGTGCCTGACCTTAGTTATAACTGCCTGCAACAGGTTGGTCCCTACGCCTGAGCCTGACCGGATTGCAACCGAAGTAGCCGTTCAAAGAACAGCCGCCGCCATCCTCACCGCCGAAGCCACCACCGCTACGCCAACCCTTACCCCAGCCTCAGTTGAGCCAACCTCTCCTCCCAGCCCGGCAACCGATACCCCCACTCTCACACCAACCAACGATAATACCCCATCCACTACTGCGACTGCTACCGTTGAAACTGCCGCCACACCCGCCTGCGCCGTAGTTGCCTCCTCCCTCAATCTGCGCCGCGGACCGGGTGTGGCCTACGAGCCGCCTGTCACCACCCTTGTTCGGGATACAGCCTTAATTCCCATCGGCTTCAGCGCCGTTGGCTACCCCGGCGGGCAGTGGGTACAGGTGCAAACACTGGATAACCAAACCGGCTGGGTCAGCGCCGACCCGCAGTTTGTGAACTGCAATATTGACCCCGCCACCCTCCCAGCGATTTCTGTCCCTCCACCGCCCACAGCCACCCCCACCCTCACACCCATTCCGGCCCAGCCCACTCCAACCCCCTCTCCCACCCCGGAGTCGTTTGTGGTCTTTGAGCCGCCAGGGGGCGGCAATGATAACATTGATGGCTATGTTGTCTTCCCCGGTTACAGCCAGGGGCAGCTAAACTTTGACGACCTGGTTTTCCGGGATAGGCTGGTTTTTCGAGTGGTGGCGTTTGATAAAAATGTGGGTCAAACCGATGGAGCCGGGATTGACGGCGTATACTTTAAGATTCTTGGCGACCAGGGCACGGTTCACGAGCGCACCGAGCGCACGCCCGGTTACTGTGTTTTTGGCGGCGGCGAACCTACCTGCGAGGTATGGAACTTTACCGAACACAACTACCACTGGCCAGAGCCATTTCAACATCAATCAATTACTAACGGTGACTACTCGGTTCAAATCACCATTACCCCAGACGAGGGTGACTCGGCTAATTGGAATTTTGATTTCAAGATTGAAGACGCGGTGGAAGGTCAAGCCTCAAACCTGACTGCTTACATTGTCCAGACCGGGCCAAATTCAGATGCGGATGTGGTCAGTGAGGCCCTGATTTTTCAGGTCTTCGCTTCGACGGATGGGGTGAATGACGGCGCAGGCATTGATCGGGTTGATATGCGCATCATCGGACCTGACGGCGAAGTTTATCAACGAACCGAGCAAAACGCCGCCTACTGCGCCTTTAGCGGCGGCGAACCTGATTGTAATGTCTGGAATTTTGCGGAGAACAATTATCAGTGGCCCAACGGGGATTCGATTGAATTTGGCGATGAGTATCTCCTCCAGGCCATTGTCCACGCCGAGGACGGCAGCAGCACCACCGTAGAAATGGATATTCAGATTCAGTGACACGCCGTAACTACTCAGGCATGTCATTTCGAGGCCGTAGGCCGAGAAATCTTCCCCGCTCGCAGGCTATTCAAGCACCGACATGGAAGATTTCTCCTCGCAGGCTCGTCGAAATGACAGGATACCTGAGTAGTTACGTCCCGGCTATCTATCGTCTTCGGCGGTCAGCGGTCTGCCGCCTGCCCTGCGACCGAGGGGGTGTCGAATGGGCCGGTGGTCGCCTTAAAACCCCTGCAACTCGCTAAAATCCGCGTACCCCTTCGTTAAATCCCGAATATCCTGGAGCAGCGCCAGCCGATTTTGCCGCACGGCTTCATCCTCGGCCATGACCATCACCGCCTCAAAAAAGGTGTTGATGGGCTTGATGAGCATCTCGCGCAAGGCGCCAATCACTGCCGCCAGCGTCGAGGCCGGCGACAGGCCGGCGCGAGCCTGCTGATAGGCGGCGTAAAGTTCTTTTTCCGCAGCTTCGGTAAAACGCTCAGGCTGCACGGTATAACGCTCGCCCACGCTACGCACAATGCGCACGCAGCGGGCGTAGGCGTTCAGGGTGTCCGGCCAGTCGGGGCGATGGGTTGCCTCGGTCAAATCGCGGGCGGCGGCCAGGGCCAGCCAGGGATTGTCGCCACGCTCGGCCAGAACCGCTTGAACCACGTCGTGGGGCAAACCATACTCGTCTTTCAACACCCCTTCCAGCCGCCGCTTTACAAACTCCGCCGTTTCGGTCAACGATTGGGCCGAAACTTCCACCGGCATGAGCGCCGCCGCCAAGCGCAGCCCCTCGCCGATGCTGAAACTTGTTTCGGTTTCCAATAAATTAGTGACCAGGGCCAACCCATCACGGCGCAGAGCAAAGGGGTCAGCCGAGCCGCTGGGCGCTTTGCCGACGGCAAACAGACCGCACAAACTGTCGAGCCGGTTGGCCAGGTTGAGCGCCAGGCCGGGTTTGCTGAGCTTCTCGTGCGGCAGTTTGGTCTGGGGATAATAATGCTCGACAATGGCCGCGGCCACTTCCTCGGTTTCGCCGGAGCGTTTGGCGTATTCATAGCCCATGATGCCCTGCAAGCTGGTCAATTCGACCACCATGTGAGTGGCTAAATCGGCTTTGCACAGCCGGGCCGCCCGCTCGACCGTTTTGATGTCGGCGGCGCTGAGTTGCAGCCGCTCGCCAATTTGGGGGGCCAGCATCTCCAGCCGCTTGCTCTTGTCCAGCATCGAGCCAAGCTTTTCCTGGAAGGTCAATGTATTCAGGCGCGGTAAAAACTCCTCCAGCTTCTTCTCGGTATCGGCCTTAAAGAAAAATTCGGCGTCGGCGTAGCGGGCCCGCAGTACCCCTTCATTTCCCCGGCGCACCACATCGAGATACTCCTTGCCTCCATTGCGCACACCGATAAAATACGGCAGCAATGAACCATCGGTCTTGACTATGGGGAAGTAACGCTGGTGCTTTTTCATCACCGTCGTCAGCACCGGCTGTGGCAGGTCGAGATACTTTTCCTCAAAGTGGCCCAAAAAAGCGGTCGGATGCTCGACCAGGTGGGTCACTTCTTCCAGCAAGGCCGGTTCGTCCGAGACCTGCCCGCCGGCCTCGGCCGCAATCAGCCCAAGCTGCTGCTCGATTTCAGCCCGGCGGGCGTCGTGATCCACCCTCACCTGATGAGTCTGCATGGTCGTCAGGTAAGCCCCGGCGCTGGCAAGCTCAATTTCGGGCGAACCTTCCGGGCGCAGCCCGCGCGTGAGGCGTCCACTGGCTAGACCTGCATATTCAAACGGGACCACCTGATCGCCCCACAACGCCACCAGCCAGCGAATCGGGCGACTGTAGACCGTTTTGGCGACGCTCTCGCCCACCTGGGCCGAGGCCAGCCAGCGCATAGATTTGCCAAAATTAATGCTGCGAATAAAATCCGGCAGGCTCTCAGCCAGCGCTGCCGGCGTGGGCCGGCCGGCGGTGTGTACCGTTGCCACCACGTACTGGCCGCCGTCCATATCGCGCACTTCCAGGGTTGACACATCCACTCCTTTGCTGCGGGCAAACCCCTCGGCGGCTTTGGTCGGCTTACCTGCTGCATCAAAAGCCGCCTTGGCCGAAGGACCGCGCACCACCTCTGCCAAATCCTCCTGGCGCGGGGCCAACCCTTCCACTAAAATGACCAAACGGCGCGGCGTGCCCAGTATCCGCAAATTTTCATAGCTCAAGCGCAGGGTAGCCAACAATTTCGGCGCAGCCTCTTGCAGATAAGCCAACGCGTCGGTTACATCGTGAGACGGTAGTTCCTCAGAGCCGATTTCCAAAAGGAAAGATTGAGGAGATTGGAGATTGGAGATTGGAGATTCAGCAGTCATCGGTCGGCGGTCGGCGGTCGCCCTGGCAGGCATATATTTCAACAACGGAAACCCCGCCTTCTCCCGCTGCTCCACAAACGCTTTAGCCACCTCGTGCGACATACGGCGCATACGGGCAAAGTAACCGGCCCGCTCGGTCACGCCGATGGCCCCCCGCGTATCGAGAATATTGAAGGTGTGAGAGCATTTGAGCACATAATCGTGGGCCGGAATGACCAGCCCATGCTGCAAACAGCGTTTCGACTCCGCTTCGTAGAAGTTGTAGGCCGCCTTCAACCCCTCGACATCGGCCACGTTGAAATCATACTCGCAGTGCTCGATTTCCTGGCGCAGTAAAATATCGCCGTAGCTCTGGCGGCCATCCCAGTCAATATCCCACACCCGCTCAACGCCTTGCAGGTACATGGCGATACGTTCCAGGCCGTAGGTCAGCTCCACCGCCACCGGGTCGAGCGGAAAGCCGCCGGACTGTTGGAAATAGGTATACTGGCTGATTTCCATCCCATCCAGCCAGACTTCCCAGCCCAACCCCCACGCGCCCAGGGCCGGGCTTTCCCAGTTGTCCTCGACAAAACGGATGTCGTGCTCTTCGCGTTTGATGCCGATGGCAAACAGGCTGTTGAGGTAAAGCTCTTGGGGGTTGCCGGGGTCAGGTTTGAGAATAACCTGATATTGATGGTGCATCTGCATACGGTTGGGGTTGTCGCCAAAGCGGCCGTCGTCGGGCCGGAAGGATGGCTCGACGTAACCCACCAGCCACGGCTCCGGCCCCAGCACCCGCAGAATCGTGCCGGGGTTGGCCGTGCCCGCCCCGACGGTTTCGTGGTAGGGCTGCCAGATCGTTGCGCCCTGGTCGGCCCAGTACTTTTCCAGGGTCATGATGATTTGTTGAAAATTGAGCGGTTTGGACATCTTCTCCTCTGAAAACACGATAGCCGACGGCAGACCGCCGACCACCGAAAAAATTTCGTCATTGTAAAGTTTTCTCTATTTCGTCAATCACAAAAATGATGTCAGGCGCTTGGTTTGAGGCTTGCACCACATTATTTTCCAGGTGAAGATGATGTGGTGCGTTGGGTAAATGCAGATAGTGGGGCGCATTATCCCATCGGCGTTTCAATTGCCCTTGCGCATCCTGCCAATGAAAGCTATATTTTAATGGTTGAATACGCCCCTCTGTTTCAGCTACGTATTCAAATAATTCTGCTGCTCCGCCATCGCTCTACGTGGCCTTAAGACGCATTTTACCATCAGCCAGAGCCACTTCTCGCCGGATTATCTGATAGGCAACAATCGTCGGGCTTTGGAGCAGTCGAGTTTCAATCCTGTCAAAATATTGCTCGATAACAGGGTTCATTCGTTAGCCATATTTAAGAGGGCCAATCTCTTATCAAGATTGGCTAACATCTCTATTGTGGCCGCCCATTCAACATAATCGGTTTCGTCACCCATTTGCCCGGCTTGATACTGCTTGTAAAAATCTTCTGAACTGAGGGCATAATTTTGTTCAAACAAGGCGCACTGCTCCTGCAAACGGGTTTTCAATTCCACAATACGCGCCTGTTCTCGCGCCAGAAGTTTATCAATGGTTGTATCGAGCACCGGGTCAACGGTTGAATTATCCACTGCCAGGTATTGCTCCAGGCGTTTTACTTTATCGAGGGTGGAGAACATAACGGTAACTCCTTACCAATTTGGCTCATGTATAGAACAAGTGCAATTTAGCGGAGGCGGCTCCCACGCCGCCGAGGGCCGGGCGTGGGAGCCCGGCCTGCTTTGCACTAGTACTTAACATGAGCCACCAATTTTTTTCAATCTAAGGACGGGATTAACTCACTGATGTAGCAGTGTTGGCAGAAGTCGGTCAGTTGGATTTCAAATGGTTGGATTTTCACTTGAGGTATCATTATTCTTCGTATCTAGACACAAAATGTCTATTTCACCAGCATCAGTGCGATATCGAATTCCTGTCTGTTTATGGTTGGAGTTAGGGTTAGATGTTCCTGTTTGAGAAGAATTATAAATACGCCAGCCAGGAAACAGCTTATCAAATCGTTGAACAATATCTTGTTCAAGTTGAATTTCACGGAGATCATCAAGGCTTGGAGTTTTTGCAGGCTGTATCGGAGCTGGTTTAGATTGGGTCAATTTATCCCAGATGAGTATTCCACCTATCAGACCACCTAAACTAACCACAACTCCTACAAATGCGCCAAAGAAAGATGACCATTCCATTTACTCACTCCCCGAGTATAAAGTTTTCCCACTCCACCCGCTGATACACCAGGCTCAAAGGTATCTCCACCCCCACCCCCTCCAACCGCAGCACCGCCTCAAGCTCATTGAACTCCGCCAGCAGCCAGCGGCCATCCTCCAGCTTGTGAAAATACTCCACATGCACGCGGCCCTGGTCTACCAGCACGTAATCTTGCAGGCTCTCAATGGCCCGGTAAAGTTCAAATTTTGCCCCCCGGTCATAGGCTTGAGTCGAGTCCGACAAAACCTCGATAATCACCACGGGATTGGTCAGGGTATCGGTTCGACCCTTGACGTACTCAATCCGGCCGCAAACGACCATCACATCCGGGTAGGTGTATAAGCTATTTTTCTTGACATGCAGGCGCATATCGGTAATAAAAGCTTCACAGGGCTTACCCTTAAGCGTCTCGCGTAGCTCCAGATAGATATTCCCGGCAATCCGATTATGGTTGGCCGACCCACCAGCCATGGCAAAAATTTCGCCGCGATAATACTCGCTGCGATACTCCGCCATTTCTTCCAGGGCCAGATATTCTTCGGGGCTATAAAATTTTTGTGGATTGGCAACCACTCTGCCCTCCTATGATAAAACGTAACATTTTTTGCAAGGAAACCTGACCTATCACCTTTACGCTTTATACCGCAAGGGTATCCTGGGAAACGTTTTACGCTTCACGTATCACGCTTTACACCCTCCCGCTTCAACTGCCGCAAAAATTCGACACTCTTCAAGCGGCGCTCCAGCAGAAAGGTGATGTAATTGAACAGCAAGGTTTCAACCTGCTGCCGGGTGGCCGGACTGATCTGCAACTTAGCCACCTTTTCCCACGGCTCAGTTTGCATGTAGCGCAGCACTTTCAGCACCGGCAGTGGCAGCGGTTCGGCGTTGGGGCGAGCTTCGCCGTGCCGGGGACAGAGCGCGCCGCCGTCCACAAAGTGGAAAAAATTGGTGACCGGCTCCAACGCTTCGCCACACGTCACGCAAAAATGCAACTGCGGCTGAAAGCCGGTCAGGCTGAGCAGATGCAGTTCAAAGTAGCGCAGGGCCAGAAAAGGGTCATCGGAATGACTCAAGTGAGCCAAGGTCAGCGTCAGCAGTTGAAACAGGGGCGCGTTCGGGTCGTGCTCCTCGGTGAAGCGGTCAACCAGTTCGGCCAGGTAGTAAGCGTGACTGGTCTTCTCCAAATCTTCCCGCAAATCCCGGTACGGTTCGACAATTTCGGCCTGGGAAATAATATCCCAGGTGCGACCCTGAGCCACCAACATATCGGTCAGCATAAACAGCTCGACATGGCCGGCCTTGCGGCTAGTCGTTTTGCGAACTCCTTTAGCCAGCAGCCGCAGTTTACCCCGCTCCGGCGTAAAAACGGTCAACAGCCGGTCGGCCTCCCCAAAGTCGGCCCGGCGCAAAATAATCGTATCGGTTCGGTACAAACGTTCGTTGCTCATAGGGGGGGATTATACTCTTGGCAGGGGGGAAGAGCAAGGCTAATACAATTAGCCCAGATGGTTTTCGGTAATTTGGAAGGTTGGAAGGTTGGAATTTACCGCCTTGCCCAGCCTTCCAACCTTCCAGCAATGCTAAATCTGTTTCAAGAATAAAATGCACCCCCCGAAAGCTGAGCTTGACAAACCATTAAAAGTAGTATTTACTATAGTTAGTTAATTGAATTAACTTACTAAACGGGTCTAATGAATAAAATCCTGCAAAAAGCCACTCACGAACAAACCAAAATTCATAATAAAAATCTTGTTCTCAAAATTATCTATGATCATCGTGAGGTAAGCCGGGCCGATATTGCCCGCATTACCTACCTCACCCCACCGACCGTTTCGACCACTGTGGCTGAGTTGATCGAAGAAGGGCTGGTTGAAGAGACGGGGTACGGGCCATCAGCCGGCGGCAAACCGCCAACGCTGCTGCGATTGGTGGATGACTCGCGCCATTTAATTGGCATTGACCTGGCTAACAGCGAATTTCGGGGGGCGGTCATCAATCTGCGCGGCCAGATAATTTATCAGGCCAGCGTGCCGGTCACGCCCGGTAACGGTCAAACTGCTTTAGAATTGGTCTACCAGTTAATGGACCGGCTGATAGCAGCTGTTTCCCGGCCCCTGCTGGGCATTGGCGTGGGCACGCCCGGCCTGGTGGATGCCCAACGAGGCATCGTTCGTAAAGCTGTGAATCTTGACTGGCAAGACCTACCCCTGCGAGACTTATTGGAGACTCGTTACAACCTGCCCGTTTTTGTGGCTAACGACAGCCACGTGGCGGCTGTTGCCGAATACGTCTTCGGCCAGGAGCGAAAGACGCCGAATTTGATTATCCTCAAAGTCGGGCGCGGTGTGAGCGCGGGGATTGTGCTCAACGGGCGTTTGCACTACGGCGATGGCTCCGGGGCCGGCGAAATTGGTCACGTGCGGGTCGTGGAACAGGGCGCTTTGTGCAGTTGCGGCCATTACGGCTGCTTGGAGACGGTGACCAGCAGCCGTTTTATCGTGGAGCGGGCCAGGGCTGTTGCCCAAGCAAATCCCCATTCTCTGCTTCACCAGTTTGCTCCCAGCCCTGAAGCCATCACCACCGATGTCGTTATTCAAGCCTTCGAGGCCGGCGACGAAGAAGTCCGGCAAATTATGGCCGAAGTGGGCCACTATTTGGGTGTGGCTGTAGCCAATCTCGTCGGAACTTTAAATATTCAATCCATCCTGATTGGTGGGAGGGTCGCTCGTTTTGGCGAACCACTATTGGAACCCATCCGCCAAGAAATGAAACAGCGGGCCATGAGCATGCTGGCCGATGAAACCCAGGTGAGCCTGAGCCGCTTGGGCCAGGAAATTGTGATCCTGGGGGCCGCAGCTCTCATCTTAACCTACGAACTGAGCCTGATTTAGAATCTCCTCATTTTCCCTCCATTTTATTCACTACTGGAAGCTTTTTGCCGAATCTAAAATTTTCATCACGAATGGCTCGAATAAATGAATTTTACGAATATTTTTCTGGTGGTAAATCCGTTTTATGTGAATTTAATCTTGACAAATCGGGGCAGATAGGCTATAGTCAACTTAGTAAATTAACTTAACTTATTAAGTTTTGATAATCTTGGAAAAGGTAATGGGATGACCTTTCGACTGGTAAAACCAAAATTAGCGCCACCCCTCGACAAAGATTTTTGCCCGGCTGTCTTGGCTAATCGCGCCTTTAGAAAAGCTGTCGCACAAAGCCAGGCAGATGTACCGCTGGTGTTTGGTTTAGAGCGAGCCGATAGCGCGCTTTCCCGCTTTGAAACGCGAGTTTTTGCCGAAAATCATCTCCAAGCCGAAGCTAATCTGATGTATGCCGAGCGACTCCTTAAATTTTTATTATGGCAGCGCGGCGGCTGGAAAATTTATGTGGGCGGGCCGCCTTCTATCGGCGCTCATCTTAAGCAGTGTTATGCCCCAGATGGCCCGCGCGCTTTCGATTTTCATTTTATGGGGGAAAGCGTCTATCAGCAAGCATTTACGGTGGTTCCCTGTGCCGCCGCCGACGTTCCGGCTGAAAGGGAAAACGAGCAAGCTTTAGGCCGCCACCTGGACGGCTGCCGCATCGGCTTTGATTTGGGCGCGTCTGATCTCAAGGTTTCGGCGGTAGTGGAGGGCGAGGCAGTCTTTAGCGAAGAGATTGTCTGGGAGCCGCGCCACCAAACCGACCCCCGCTACCACTATGAGCATATTATGAACGCCTTGAAAATGGCCGCTATCAAAATGCCTCGCGTGGATGCGATTGGCGGCAGTTCAGCCGGTGTTTATATCAATAACCGGGCAATGGTCGCCTCTCTCTTTCGGGGCATCCCCGCCGAGCGATTTGACGAAGTCAGAAATATGTTTCTGCGCATCCGCCAGGAAGTGGGCGTGCCGCTGGAGATTGTCAACGATGGCGAAGTGACCGCTCTGGCCGGCTCGATGTCGCTGGAAGATAACGCTGTGCTGGGTATCGCCCTGGGTTCCAGTGAAGCAGCAGGCTACGTAACCCCGCAGGGCAATATTACCGGCTGGCTCAACGAATTAGCTTTCGCGCCGGTTGACTATAGTCCCACCGCCCCGATGGATGAATGGTCGGGCGATAAAGGCTGCGGCGCGCTTTATTTCTCACAGCAGTGTGTCTTTCGCCTGGCCCCCAAAGTGGGAATTGACCTGCCGAGCGATATTACCGATGCGGCCCGGCTCAAGCTGGTGCAGGAAAAGCTGGAAGCAGGGCATCCTGGAGCGACCAAAATCTGGCAAAGTATGGGCTACTACCTGGGTTACGGCATCGCTCACTACGCTGACTTTTATCAGTTGAAACACGTCCTCGTTTTAGGTCGCTGCACTTCCGGTCAGGGTGGCCTTTTGCTGCTAGACGGGGCCAATGAAGTCTTGACGACCGAGTTCCCAGAACTGGCCCGGCAAATCACCTTGCATTTACCCGATGAAAAGAGCCGGCGGGTGGGCCAATCCATCGCCGCCGCCAGCTTGCCGGCGATTCAGTAATCCAGCCACCTGACATTTTGCGAATGAGGTCTAAATTCTTATCACGAATAACACAAATTTAACGAATTTCACGAACAATTTGGTAAGGGTTCATTAAAAATTCGTGTTATTGGTCCATTAGTGTCATTCGTGATTAAAAGTGTGAGGAAGAACCCATGAAATTCAACCGCAGCACTGCCCAAATTTTTATCCCCGATGGCCTCCCCATCGCAGCAGCTTTGGCCCGCACCACCCACATGGCCCTGGGCGCGCACCAGGATGACCTGGAAATCATGGCCATTGAGGGCATCCTGCGATGTTTTCAGCGCCAGGACCGGTGGTTTACCGGCGTTGTCGTTACCGACGGGCGCGGCTCGCCCCGCAGCGGTATCTACCAAAATTACAACGACGAGCAAATGTGGGCCGTCCGCAACAAAGAACAGCAAAAAGCCGCCGTCATCGGCGAATATGCCGCCCAAATTCTGCTCGATTACCCCAGCAGTGCGGTCAAAGATGGAACCAACGGGCAGCCGGTCGAAGATATAACCCAACTGCTGCAAGTCGCCCGGCCCGAAGTCGTCTACACCCACAACCTGGCCGACAGGCACCCAACCCACATCGGCGTGGCCCTTAAAGTCATCGAGGCCATTCGCAGCCTGCCCCAGTCAGAGCGGCCACAAAAGCTGTACGGCTGCGAGGTCTGGCGTGACCTGGATTGGATGGTGGACGAGGATAAAGTGGTCTTCAACTGTTCAGACCACGACAACCTGCAAACCACCCTGGTCGGAGTGTTCGACTCCCAGGTGAGCGGCGGCAAGCGCTATGATTTAGCCACAATGGGCCGGCGGCGCGCTCACGCCACCTACCACGCTTCCCACCAGACCGACCTGTCCACCGGGCTGAGCTTTGCCATGGACCTAACGCCGCTCATTGAGGATATATCCCTGAATATTACAGCTTACGTTGAAGGCTATCTCCATCGCTTTGCTCAGGATGTTATTCAGCGGATTAACCAGATCAGGGGTGAAGAAAGGAGGGAGAGATAAACATGACTACTATTAAACCGGGGATTTAGTCTGTCTCTAGATTTTCCGGCCCGAAGCTATCCGGCAGCAAATCGGTGAGACTGACCACTCGATAATTGCCCTTGATGTCGCCCAAAATGATGGTCAAATTTGGCGCAAACTCGCGCATCACCTGGCGACAAACCCCACAGGGGGCCACCCCATTGCTGGTAGCGACCGCAATAGCGGCAAAATCTTGTTCTCCTTCGGACACAGCTTTGAAAACAGCCGTGCGCTCGGCGCAATTAGAGGGGGTGTAAGCGGCATTTTCAATATTGCAGCCGGTAAAAGTTTTACCACTCGTCGTCAGCAATGCTGCCCCAACTTTGTAATGAGAATAGGGTGAATAAGAATTTTCTCTGGCTTTAATGGCCAATTTGAGCAGATTATCCCATTGAGGTGTTTTTTGTAAATTGTTCATCTCTGTCCTACGGCTTGTAGGGGGGTGATAAGATAATACGGATAGTGGATAACTCGCTCACGGGGAGGTGACATTGCGCGGATTATTTACAAATGAGGCTGATTTTTTGGGCGCTACTGTCTCATTCTTTTCCTTGTTGGTCTGTTTATGGCCATTTCCCTCTTCCGGTTCTATCCGTTGTGCTTTCACCTTTACAATCCGGCGACCTTCAACCTCCAGCACGGTCAAATGTAAATCGGCCACATCCACGGCGTCACCTACGGCGGGTACCCGCCCCAGAATGGAATAAACCAACCCTCCTAAAGTATCGCTCTCATCCGTCGGCAACTCTACCGACATAATATCATTGACGTCATCCAAATCCATCCGGGCGCTAAAGATATACTCATCGTCGGAGATTCGATCCATATAAAACTCTTCGGCATCATACTCATCCTGAATCTCGCCAACAATTTCTTCCAAAATGTCCTCAATTGTGACCAGGCCAGCCGTGCCACCATATTCATCTACAACAATAGCAATATGCACCTTTTTGGATTGGAGTTCACGCAGCAAGTCACTTACCGGCTTAGTTTCAGGCACATAATAAACTTCTCGCTCCAAACCACGCACCGGGCGCGGCTCGCCGCCATTCCGCCAGTGGGCCAACAAATCTTTGGCGTACAGAATCCCAATAATATTATCAATATTATCGTCATAAACAGGGACACGCGAATGACCTGCCTCCAAAATAAGATCAAGTGCCTCACTCACCGGCATGTCAGCCTCAACGGCCACCACATCAATCCGCGGCACCATAATCTCCCGGGCTGAGGTATCACCCAAGTCGAAGATAGAATAAATCATCTCTTTTTCTTCTTCCTTAAGCAAGCCGCCTTCCTCACCGGCATCCACATAAGTCCGCAAATCTTCTTCTGTCATCGTACCCAGACCATAATCCCCTGTCTCATCCCATCGCCCGGTCAATCCCCGGCCAATTTTGGTAATCAGCCGGGCCAAAGGCGCAGCTACATATGACAAGAGATTAAAAGGGTAAATTGACCAAAGGGCTATTGGTTCCGGGTAAGCACGAGCAATTTCTCGAGGGATTAGCTCACCAAAAATGAGGATAATGATCACTGTAACTACAGTCACAATAATCATGGAAGTAAAACTATAAATGCCCAAATTTTCGGCCACGGGTAAAGTATAAACAAAAGCAGCAAAGCCGATAAAGAAGAAGCCGACAAATTTGAGGATCAACTGCTCGGTGGTTAATAAGCGGGTGGCATCCTCGGCTAGAGCATTCACCAATTCTGCAGCCGAATTACCTTCTTCAATAAGCTGTAAACGTCTCGATTTTCGTGTTGAGACAATAGCTTCCTTCGCCGCTGCGAAGAAAGCGTGAATAATCAATAAAACGACAAGGATAATAACAGGCGTAAAACTCGCAGGATCTAACATAACTCCGCAATAAAAGATTCAAGATATAAATTATAATCAAGTGGTGAATTTGAGAATGGTGGGTTTGAGCAGGTTAATTACAATAGTTATTGTAACACAGGGTAGAAAACATAGCAAGGGGCGAATAAAAAAAGTCTTTTTGGCGATGACCTACTCTCCCAGAGGGTCGCCCCTCAAGTACCATCGGCGCTGGCGGGCTTAACTGCCGGGTTCGGGATGGGACCGGGTGTACCCCCGCCGCTACAATCACCAAAAAGACTTCTTTTTCAAAGGATGAAATATGAAGGATGAAAGGAAAAAGAATTTTCATCCTTCATCCCTCCGCCTTCAGCCTTAGAACGGTAACACGCTAAAGACCGAATAGAACGAGTGGGTTGATGCCAAAACGAACACTGAGAAAAGATTAAGCCTTCGGCCATTAGTATGGCTTAGCTGCGGACATTGCTGCCCTTCCACACGCCACCTATCTACTGGTCGTCTCCCAGCGGCCTCTCCCGGATTAACCGGATGGTCAATTCATCTTGAGG
>JAKLJP010000086.1 GCA_023151115.1 Anaerolineae bacterium | reverse complement strand
ACGCCCGGCCAAGCGACGGCGTGGGAGCCGTCGCTGCTACAATGATAGTATGACTTTTAAGTGATTTGTCTATTAGATTTCTATTTTATTAACATCAGGCTCGATGATGACGGGCTTCCGGCGCACGCCGCTTCGCCGCTCCTGGATTAGTCCCCAGATGCTCAGGCCCAAACTGAGGGCCATCAACACGCTGACGATGATAAAGGTATCCTGCAACCCGGCCAATTGAGCCATCATCGGCGCGGCGGTTGCGCCCCCTTCGACCAGTCCCCCGGCGTAAGCGGCCACGTGGCTGGCCCAGACGGCGCCCAACACAGCCACGCCGGTGGTCTGGCCCAAGGTGCGGGTGGTCGAGAGCAAGCCGGAAACAACCCCCAGCCGTTCGCGGGGAGCGGTCCCCATAATGGCGCTGTTGTTGGGCGATTGAAAAATGCCCATGCCAATGCCGATGGGCAGTAAACGCAAAATGTAGCCCAGCACGCCCGTTTCAGCCGTGAGCGTACTGGCCCCATAATAACCAATCAGCAGCAGCAGCAGCCCGACTACAGTCATGGGCCGGGTGCCCCATCGGTCTGACAACGAGCCGGCAATAGGAGCGGTAACGCCCAAGGCGATAGGCACAATAGCCAGCATGTAGCCCACCTGCTGCGTGGTGTAGCCCAGCACAATTTCCAGGTAGAACGGGATCAGGATAAAAATGCCGGAAATCGCTACAAAGGTCATAAAACCGGTGATCAAATTGATGCTGAATAGAATGTTTTGAAACAGACGCAGGTCAATCATGGGCTGTTTGACTCGTAATTCGGTGTAAATAAACAGGGCCAGAAAAATCAACGAGCCAACAAGCAGCAGCGCAATCATCGGCTGGCTAAAGCCAAAATGCTGGCCCAGGGTCAAGGCCAGCAGTAAAGCCAGCAGGCTCACAAATAGAGTCACGGCCCCGGCGAAGTCAAACTGCTGCCGGCCCACAGGTTTAAATTCCGGCACAAAACGCAGCGCCATGATCACCCCAATAATTCCCACCGGCAGGTTAACAAAGAAAATCCAGTGCCAGGAGAGATTCTCAATCAGAATGCCGCCCAGGGTCGGCCCCAGCACCACCCCCACCGACACAAACGTGCCAAACAAGCCCAACGCCTTGCCCCGCTCGGAGGGCGGAAAGGCTTCGGTCAGGATGGCCGCGCCCAGGGCCAGCACCATGGCCGCGCCGACGGCTTGCAGCACCCGAAAGCCGATTAACCAGTAAACGTCCGGGGCCAGGCCGCACAGCACCGAGCCTGCGGTAAACACAACAAAACCGGCCGTGTAAATGGCCTTTTTACCGATCATATCCCCCAGCCGGCCAATGCTGGGCAGCAAGGTGACTAAGGCCAATAGATAGGCCAGCACCACCCATTCCACCGTGGCAAAATCTGTGTTTAACTCCCGAACCAGGGTTGGCAGGGCCACATTGACAATACTGCCGTCAATGGTGGCCAGTAAAATACTCATCCCCACCGCAGCCATTACATACCATTTTCGACTGTAATCAACGCTTGATTGTGGCAATGGAATACCTCGATGCTCTGACATAGCAGAATATTTTAACGGATTGTAAGCGCAATAACAAACCTTGCCATCAGAGAATAAGCTGATTTTGGCCCAAACAAAAAGGACAGGCCAAAAACCTGTCCTTTTGTACAGTGGTTTCCCCCTTGTTCCCAAACTCACGCGCAGCGGGGGAACAAGAGGGCAAGAAGAAGCTCTATCACCATAAATCGTGAGCCAGCCGCCGCTCCAGTTCACGGATTTGTTGTTCAAAGCGGCTTTGGGTAGCTCTCATTTCAGATGTCAGCGCTTCCAATTGGCTCTGCATGGCCAGCATTTGCCGGCGCATGCGTAAGATAATTTCAACGCCGGCCAGGTTAACCTCCAGGTCGAGCAGCCGGCGCACCCGGCGCAGTTCAGCCAGGTCTGGTTCGGTCAGAGCCTGCTCCACCAGTTCAGCTTCCAAACAGTAATAAATCGTATCCGGCGAAAGACCAAGCCGCCGGGCAAGGGTGGTTAAATCAGCCGAAAATGGGGCTTTATAAGTCATCTGTCAATTCCTTTCTGGCCTGTTTAGCTCTCGCGGCGAAGCTGCTCAAAGAGTTCGCGTTGTTTGGGGGTCAACTTGGTGGGCAGGCGCACATCGAGCCGGGCATACAGGTCGCCAAACTCGCCGCTTTTGCCCAATTTAGGCATACCCTTGCCGCGCAGCCGAATACTCTGCCCGTTTTGCGAGCCGGCCGGGATTTTTAGATTGACAGATCCCGCCAGCGTCGGCACTCGCGCTTCGCCGCCCAGTACGGCCGTGTACAGATCAACCGGTACGGTCACATATAAATCATCGTCTTTGCGTTCAAAGCGGGGATCAGGTTTTACTTCGACCTCCAAATAGAGGTCGCCCGCTTGCCCTCCGGCCGATCCGGCCCCGCCTTCACCCCGCATCCGCACCCGTGTTCCCGTTTTGGCCCCGGCCGGAATTTTGACCTCCAACCGCCGTCCCCCTTCTTTTTCCAGGATACGGGTTGTGCCATGATAGGCTTCGGCCAGGCTGATTTCAACCGGATGGGCAAAATCTTGCCCGGAGCGAGGTTGAGGCCGGTACTCAAAACCGCCCGTGCGCCCGCCCCGGCCTCCGCCCATTCCTCCAAAAATGCTGGTAAAAAAGTCGGAGAAGGGGCTGCCGCCGCCAAATAAATCCTCCAAATCTTCCGGTGAAGCATAACGCACGTGAACTCGTTCACCGCTGGGGCCGGTAGTATATTGCCCCCAGTTGAAATCGCTCGGTCTGTGGCCTGTCTGCTGCCAGCGCTGCCAGTCGGCGCCTAGTTGATCGTACTTGGCTCGCTTTTCCGGGTCGCTCAAAACCTCGTTGGCCTCGTTGATTTCCTTGAATCTGGCTTCGGCCTGCGGGTTGTTGGGGTTTACATCGGGATGGTATTTGCGGGCCAGTTTGCGATAGGCCGCCTTTATCTCTTTTTCAGTGGCGTTTTTGTCCACACCTAAAATCTTGTAATAGTCCTTGTATTCCATAGAAAAGCCTCGCAATCAGAGATTAGAGATTGGAGATTAGTCGCTCAATCCCCAATCTCTAATCTCCAATCTCTTTACGCTGCTACGATCACTTTGGCCGGGCGTAACAATTTATCACCCAGCATGTAACCTGCTTCAACTTCCTGCACAATGGTATTCGGTTCGGCCTGGGCCGGAACAACCGATAGGGCTTCGTGCAGTTCGGGGGTAAAAGGTTGGCCGATGGTTTCAATTTTGGTCACGCCTTCCGCCGCCAAAAAACGCAGCAGTTCGCGCTGGGTCAATTCGACCCCCTGGCGCAAGTTATTTTCAGCCGTATCGTTATAGCTCAAGGCACGGCTCAAGTTATCAGCCACAGGTAAAACAGCTCTCAGCAGCCGTTCTCGTTCCGCAACGATCGCTTCATCGGCCCGGCGAGTTTGCCGCTTGCGAAAGTTATCCATCTCGGCCTGCTGCTGTAAAGCCACTGCATGCCAATCCGTCTCGTCGGCAGTGGATGGTGCGGGAACGGATTTTTCTTCCACCACAGCCGGCTCAGTAGGTTCAGCCGAGGGGGTTGGTCGCGCTTCAACCGGCTCAACCGGCCGGCTCGAATAGGGCGACGCTCCCCCAACTGGCGCTCGCCGCACCGGAATTTTATGATAACCGGGCCGGTCGTATGAATTCCAATACATCTATCTCTCCTTTATGCCTAAACTTGGGCATGGTTCAGAAACCCGATGAGTTAGATTGACATTCGCAAACTGATAGCCCTACGGGTAAAACGTAAAACGTAATGATTTGCCCGACAATCAGCCCTTACGCTTTACGTTTTAGCTGATAAAAAGTGTCAATCTAACTTGAACCCCGCCTAAAATTGCTACTCTTAGCATAACCGGAGAGTATTAGATTTATGTATGAAGTTTGCTAGAGTTGTACTAACGCGGGGAGGCAGTTTGAGGGAGAAAAACAAAAATCCGCAGATTACACAGATAAAAAATTAAAAATCTGCGTAATCTGCGGATTATTTACAGACGAGCAAAAGCAGCCGGAAAGTTTGCAGCCTTAGCGCTTCAAATCTTTTAAAATCTCCCGCGCCGCATTATAGCCCGGCGCGCCGGTGACGCCGCCGCCGGGATGAGTCCCCGCGCCGCACAGATAAAGCCACTCCACCGGGGTGCGATATTGACCGTAACCGGGCACAGGGCGCATAAAGAGAAGCTGGTCCAGGGTCATCTCGCCGTGGAAGGTATTACCTTCGGTCAGACTGTACTCTTGCTCCCAATCCAGCGGGGTGATAATCTGGCAGTGACGGATCAGGTCTTTCAGGTTGGGCGCGTACTGAGCCAGCGTATCAATAATCTTGTCCGCTAAAGCCTGTCGCTGTCGTTCATCCCAACCCGATTTTGGATTGCTCCCCTGCTCCTCTGCTCCTCCGCTCCCCCGCAGATTGTAAGGCGCGTATTGCATCGTGATGGACATCACATGCTGCCCCGCCGGGGCCAGCGAAGGATCGAGCACCGTCGGGATGACCACATCCAGGTAAGGCTGGTCGGAGAAGCGACCGTATTTAGCGGCGTCGTAAGCGTGTTCCAGGTATTCCAGGCTGGGGCTGATGATGATGTGACCGCCCAGATAGGCGTTGTTTTCCAGAGCATTGCCGGTGGGTAGGCTGCTAAACTCCGGCAGACCGCTCAGGGCTAAATTGACTTTGGCTGTGCAGCCTCGGTAACGGATGTTGCGGACACGCCGCACAAAATGGGGTTCGAGGTTGGGCGCGCCAACCAGACCAAACAAGGTCCGGCGTGGGTCGGCATTGGAGATGACGGCTCTGGCCTGGACTGTTTCACCACTTGCTAATGCCACCCCGCCGGCATAAGTCGCCCCCGTAGAGGGATTTTCCTCCAGCAAAATTTGGCTCACCTCGGCCCCTGTCCGAATTTCTGCGCCATACCGCTGCGCGGCGCTGGCCAGGGCCGCCGCAAGCTGCCCCGTTCCACCTCGGACTGTGCGGGTGGCTTTGAAGCCGCCATCCGCCGCCCCCAGATAATGGTACAGCATCACAAAAGCCGTGCCCGCCGACTGCGGCCCCTGCATGATGCCACTGATGCCGGCAGCCCCCAGCAGCCCCTTCAAGGCTTCACTTTCAAACCACTCGTCCAAAAACTCCTGGGTGGTCATCGGCAGGACGCGCATGAACTCCATCATCTCTTTTTGGCCCAGCCCTTTGAGTTTCAATCCCAATTTAGCCCAGGCGATTAAATCACCTGCTTTAGACTCTTCCAAATTGGGTGGAGTTGTGGTCATGATTTGGTTCAGGATGCTCGTCAGGGCCGTGACCAGGCGCACAAAAGCCGGGAACTTTTCAGCATCGGCGGGGGAGAAACGGGCAATCTCGGCTTTGGTTTCACGGGGGTCGCGCCATAGGGTCAGCGCCGGACCGCTTGGCTGCGGGGCAAAAGCCGTCACCGGACTTTCGATGAACTCCAGCCCGTGCTGGCGCAAGCCCAACTCGGCCACAATCTCCGGGCGCAGCAGGCCCACATCGGGCGCGCCGGTGTTGATTTTGAAACCGGGCCAGATTTCTTCGGTCGCCGCTGCGCCGCCCAGCACGTCGCGCCGTTCCAGCACCAGCACTTTTTTGCCGGCTTTGGCCAGGTAGGCGGCTGTTACCAGGCCGTTGTGTCCTCCGCCGATGATGATGGCATCATAATGACTATTTTTCATGTTAGTTAACCTTCAAATGAATGTGATGGATACTCAAACAGTTTCCACTCTGTTTTTGCTTGACAGTCAATGAGGTAGAACATACAATTATTAAAACGTATTCTTGTGGGAGAAAGAGTCCATGCTAACCACGCCAACCCCCGTTAAACAAGAACTTTTGTTACAAATTGACCGGCTGCCTGATTATAAACTGCAAGAAGTTTTGGATTTTGTCGAGTTTCTTTTGCATAAAGATCAGTCTGCTCAAGAACAGCCAACGACGAAACAAACCTCTCGGCAAAATGTTTTGCCGGCGCTCACTCGTATCCGCGAAACTGTTGAACAAACTTACGGCATCTATCAGGGTGATTTGCTGGCCGAAGCCAGAGCTGAACGAGAACAGCAACTAGGTTCGATCCAAAATCCAGAGTCATAGGATGAGCGTTGTCATTGATGCCAATATTGTCATTGCTTTAGCGATTGCTTTGCCTTATTCTGTCCCGGCCGCTCAACAAATGAAAGTTTGGCAAGATGACGGTACTGAACTTTTTGCGCCTATGCTGTGGGGCTATGAAGTGGTCACTGTGATGTGCAAAACGGTTGTTGCTAAAGTTATCTCTCCGAATGACGCCTCTCAAGCATTGGATCTGATTTTTGCCTTGAACATCCAGCTTGTACCGCTTACCCCCCAACTCTATCAAGCCACTTTTGCCTGGGCCGACCGCCTCAACCAATCTCAAGCTTACGATGCTGCTTATCTCGCTGTCGCTGAATATCTGAGCGCAGATTTCTGGACTGCTGATAAACGTCTAGCTGACCGGGCGAAACAGTTGAAGCTGAGTTGGGTGTATCAACTTACTTAACATTAGATAAAAAAGGGCTATATGAGTTAAATTCGTGGCCCGATTCTCTCCCTTGTGAACCCGTTTTTCTTACTTCTATTTCTACCAAAGTAATTTAGCGGAATTCCAAATAGCCTGGCAAGTTCGCGACAGTGCTTCAATAAATCCTCACGTTTCATTCCATCAAATGGAGTATATTTGAGATTATCTTGCCTTCATATCTATCATTTTTTTTCGTCGTCAAATGTTAATGACTCTATAATAAAAACTTCGGGCTTAGTTTTCTCAGAGCCGCTCATGCTAATACCTCATGTGTGTTAGAATTACTTCCAATCCTTCAAAATCTCCAACGCCGCCAATCGCCCCGGCGCGCCGGTGATGCCGCCGCCGGGGTGGGTGCCGGAGCCGCACTGCCAGTAGCCTTTGATCGGGGTGCGATACTGGGCCAGGCCGGGAGCCGGGCGCAGGAAAAAGAGCTGCGATAGACTCAACTCGCCCTGGAAGATGTTGCCCTGTGACAAACCGGTGACCTGCTCGATATCCCACGGCGTCATCACCTGGCGGTACAGAATGATGTCCTTCAAATTGGGAATGTACTCCGATAGGGTGTCTACTACTGCATCGCCGAAGGCTTCCCGCTTTTCCTCCCAAGTGCCTTCCCGCAGCTTATACGGCGCGTACTGCACAAAGCAGGACATCACGTGCTTGCCGGGCGGGGCCATATCCGGGTCAATCATTGATGGGATAATCATATCAATGTACGGCTTCTGCGAGAAGTTACCGTACTTGGCGTCGTCGTAGGCCCGTTCCAGGTAGTCAACGCTGGGGCTGATCGAAATAGCCCCCCGCAGATGCGGTCCTTCGCCGGGCATACAGGCCAGGTTGGGCAGGGCGTCGAGGGCCAGATTCACTTTGCCCGACGAGCCGCGAATATTGAATTTGCGGATATAGGCCAGTTGCTCTTCCGGCACATGGCCCGGCTCAAGCAGATCGAGGAAAGTGCGTTTGGGATCGAGACTGGAAACAATGTATTTGGCCTCCAGCTCATCGCCGTTTTGCATGACCACCCCGGTGGCCCGGCCATTTTTGATGAGAACTTGTTTGACCGGCGCGTTGAGCCGAATCTCCACACCGAAGGAGCGGGCCGCGCTGGCAATCGTCTCGGCAATCGCGCCGGTGCCGCCCTTTTGGAAGCCCCAGGCCCGGAAAGCGCCGTCAATTTCGCCCATGTAGTGATGCAGCAACACATAGGCCGTCCCCGGCGAGCGCGGCCCTAAATAGGTGCCGATGATACCGCTGGCCGACATGGTTGCCTTGAGCGGGTCGCTTTCAAACCACTCCTCCAGAAAGTCGGCGGAACTCATGGTCATCAGCTTGCCAAGCATATAAATTTGTTCCGGTCCCAGGTTGGCAATGTGCGTACCCAGCGCTGCCAGACCGCCTAAATCCTTGGGGTTAAGAGTGGTTGGGTCGGGCGGGATGATGCCGAGCATATATTTGACCGCTTTGGCCATGTGGTACATCCAGCGGGCGTAGTCGTCGTAGGCGGCGGCGTCGCGGGGCGAGTGACGGGCGATGTCGCGCAGGGTGCGGAAATGGTCGCCGTCACGGTAGAGATAATCGCCGTTGGGCAGCGGGGTCAGGGTGCTTTCCAGGGGCAGGATGGTCAGTCCGTGCTTGGGCAAATTCAAATCGCGGATGATTTCGGGCCGCAAAATACTGACCACATACGAAAAAACCGAAAATTTGAAGCCGGGGAAAACCTCTTCCGTCACCGTCGCCCCACCGACCAGGTGGCGGCGTTCCAGTACCAGCACTTTCTTGCCGGCTTTGGCTAAGTACGCGGCGTTTACCAGGCCGTTATGGCCCCCGCCGATGATAATTGCATCGTATTTTTGTGCCATTCAGAGTGTCCTTTCGATGGAGTGCAAGGGAGCGGGGGAGCAGGGGGGCTGGGGAGAAGGTTGATCCCGCTCACTCTAAACTTTACTATTTTCCCGTCCTGTTTGGAATTAACCAAGGAGTTGGATGGTTGATCATATTCACCAATTTACCCGGTATCTGGTCATAGGTTTGGTACAACTCTCGCCCAATTTCTGGAGCTAAATACCCACATTTTACTGCAAACTCAAGCCAGGTTTGTGTTTCAGCCGCCTCTGCCTCGGCGTCACTCAACTTGATCAAAAATGCGCCTTCATAACGGCGTTTGCGCCAGGCTTCGGTCAGGTTAGCGCAGACTGAGCGAGAGGAACGCCGGATTTGATCCGTTAGCGAATATCGTTCCTCGGCAGGAAAGCTCTTGGATAGCTCAAAAATCTTCATCGCTGCTTCAAAAGCCATCTGATACACCTCCAACTCCCGATGACTGCGTATCAGCTTTTTTTCCATTTCCCCCCTGCACCCCCGCTATGCTTTCTTCCGCTCCGGCTCATAAAACGGCAGCTTCACCACCGTGGCCGGGGCCTGCTTGTGGGCATACTCGACCGTCACTTCCATATTAACCGGCGTGCCGAGCGCCGCGTATTGGCTCTCGATAGTGGCCAGGGCGATGTACTTTTTGAGAATCGGCGAGAAGGTGCTGCTGGTCGCCTGGCCGATTTGCTTGCCGCTTTTGTTGTAGACCGGCACCGCTACCCGCGAGGTCCGCCCGGCCAGCCGGGGAGTCAAACCGACCGCAGCATACAGTTTTTCCAGGGCGGGCCAGTCAATATCCAGGCCGACAAAGGCCCACTTGGAACCGTTCTTTTTCTCGGCCAGCAGCGCCCGGCGGCCCACAAAATCACCTTTATCCAAAGCGACCGCCCAGCCCAGGCCCAATTCAAAGGGCGATGATTTTTGAGCCTCAATCAGGGCCTTGTGCGAGGAGATGTAATCCACCTCGATCAGCAGCAGCCCGGCCTCAACCCGGACAATATCCAGGGCGATAATCCCGGCGGGAGTGATGCCGTAACCGTGCCCTTTGTCCATCAGCATATCCCACAACCGCTCGGCGTGTTTGGGCGAGACCCACAACTCGTAGCCCAAATCGCCGGTGTAGCCGGTGCGGGTGATGGTGATGGGGTGGCGGTCGAACTTGCCCTCGGCCAGACGGAAATATTTCAGGTTGTCCAGGTCTACGCCCTTGACAAACTCTTTCAGGATTTTGCGGGCGTTGGGGCCTTGCAAAGCCAGCGCAGCCAGTTCGCTGGAAACGTCGCTGATAGTCACATCCATGCCGTAGGCGCAGTCGCCAAACCAGAACATACTGGGGTCGGCGGAGGTAATCCGAAAATGGTTGTCGCCCAGGCGCGAAACGGTGCCGTCGTCAATCACTTTGCCGGCTTCATCGCACCAGGGCGTGTAATAGACCTGGCCGACCGCGCACTTGTTAATATCGCGGGTGATAATCCGGTTGACCAGCCGGGCGGCGTCGGGGCCGGTGATTTCGTATTTGAATAAGGGTGACACGTCAAACAAAGCGGCTGAGTTACGCACCGCGTAATACTCACGCTCGTGCGATGGCTCGTACAAACCGGCCGACAGATAGCCGGACCAGTTGCGCCATTCGTAGCTCTCGCACAGAGCCGAGGTGCGGCTGTGAAAGGGGGTAGGGATAGGCATAGGCAAAACCTCACTCGATTTTAGATTTACGATTTACGATTTACGATTTTGAGGAGCCAACCTAATCGTAAATCTTAAATCGCAAATCGTAAATTTATTTGTATCCTAACTGCTCCGAAACACGGCCGGCGGCTTCGACGACCAGCGGGGTAATCTCATCCAGCCGCTCCATAGTCAGGCGGGCGCTGGGGCCGTTGAGACTGAGCGCGGCCACCACCTGCCCATCGTGGTTACGAATGGGCGCCCCAATAGCTGAAAAACCTATTTCTAACTCTTCAACCGCACGGGCATAACCCTGTTCTCGGATGGAGGCCAGTTCGCGGCGTAAAGCTTCTGGGCTGGTTATGGTTTGTGCGGTTACTTGGGCCAGCGATGCAGCCAGAATTGCTTCCAGTTCTACTTCCGGCAAAAAAGCCAGCAGCGCCTTGCCCGTCGAGGTGGCATGCGCTGGCCAGCGCGCGCCGATGTACTGCGTTGCGCCCACCAAATGCGCCCCGGAGACATCATCCAGCACCAGCACCTCTAAACCCACCAGCGTTTCCAGAGTCGCCGCTTCGCCGGTGGCGCGAGCCAATCCTTCCAGTTCGGCCCGGCTGACCGAGCGCAGATCGCTGGTTCGCAGCGCCCGCCCCCCCAGCGAAATGACTTCCGGCCCCAGCCGGTAGGTGTCGTTGGCCGGATTGCGAGCCACTAACCCCTGACTCTCCAACGCCGTGAGCAGTCGATAGGCGGTTGTTTTGTTCAAACCGACTGCGCGGGCCAATTCGGCCAGCCCCAACTGCGGCCGTTCATCGGAAAATGCTTTGAGCAGCGCAATTGCTCGTAGCACAGCCTGCGTTCCGGGGTAGGGTTCGTTGACCTGCATCTTTAGTATAATTTCAAAATTTGAAATAACATTACAAAATGTGAACCGATTATAGGGGCGGGGATGGATTTTGTCAAAATTGAGTAAACGTGG
The DNA here is from genome assembly GCA_023151115.1 of Anaerolineae bacterium. Next base: position 5,696 of record JAKLJP010000086.1, on the reverse strand, counting down.
TGCGTAAAAATATTCCACGCACCACGAAACAACTGGATAAAGTCATTTATCTGTAAATTCATATTATGATACGCCATTTCAATATTTTTGACAATTTTTCCCAATCTAAATATACTCTGTCAAACAGTGTTCAGGCATCAGTAGCCAGTTATCAGCGATCAGCTTGACTGATGACTGGTTACGGATAACCATTTTAAGAGGAGTGTTCATGAGCCTGCGGCACGCCACCGCTAATGAAAATCTTTTGCCGACGATGACCGGAGACCGAGAACCGGCTGTTTGCTATCTCCCGGTCTTCCGTCCCCGGTCCTCGGTCGTATTTACGAAGGAGTCGTCACCAGCCTGACGGCACACCACCGACACGAAGCGTGAAAATGGAGTGCAAGGCTTGCCTTGCGACTTGGCAAAGCAAGCTTTGCACTCCAGTAGTCTATTTTCAGAGGAGGGTACGATGGTCATGCAAGGCTTGCCTTGCGACTTGGCAAAGCAAGCTTTGCACTCCAGCAGTCTATTTTCAGAGGAGGGTACGATGGTCATGTTGGATCAATTTTCCACGCCGGTGAGAGGAGCCAGTACGCTGCCGGGTAATTACTACACGGCGGAGGATGTCTTTCAACGGGAGGTGGAGCGCATTTTTTACGAACGCTGGCTATGCGTGGGGCGCGAGGAACAGATTCCTAACCCCGGCGATTACTTTGTCCAGGGGGTGGGCCGGGAAAGTTTGATTATCGTGCGAGGACAGGATGGACAGGTGCGGGCTTTCTATAATGTCTGCCGGCACCGGGGGACGCGGATGTGTACAACCAGCAGCGGTCATTTCCCGCAGTCCATTCAATGCCCCTATCACGCCTGGACCTACGGCCTGGATGGCCGGTTGATTGGCGCACCCCACATGAATGAAGTAGAAGGTTTTGATAAGGGCCAGTATCCGCTCTATACCGCCGCGGTGGCGACCTGGGAGGGCTTTTTGTTTGTCAACCTGTCGCGTCAGCCGGAGCCGTTCGAGCAGGCCTTTGCTCCGCTCATAGGTAAATTCAGTCAATGGCAGATTGCCAAACTGCGCTCAGCCCGCCGCATCGAGTACGACGTAGCCGCCAATTGGAAACTGCTGGTCGAAAATTATTCCGAGTGTTACCACTGCCCGTTGATTCACCCGGCGTTGGCCGCTCTTTCCCCGTATCGCAGCGGCCAGAATGACCTTTATGAAGGGCCGTATTTGGGCGGCTTTATGGATATCAACCATGAGGCCGGCAGCCTGACCATGGATGGCCGCACCTGCGCCTTGCCCCTGGGCCAGGTGTCCGGCGAGGATTTGAGCCGGGTCTATTATTACTCCCTTTTCCCCAACATGCTACTCAGCCTGCACCCCGATTATGTGATGTTCCACTTATTGTGGCCGCAAAGCGCGGGCCGGACCCTGATTAGCTGCGAATGGCTGTTCGACCCAACAGCAATGGCCCAGCCAGGTTTTGATTCGAGCGGAGCCGTAGAATTTTGGGACATGACCAACCGCCAGGATTGGCACGTTTGTGAGTTATCGCAGTTGGGGCTGACCTCGCGGGCTTACACACCCGGTCCCTACTCCGCCGCCGAGAGTCTGCCGGCTGCCTTTGATCGAGAGGTGCTGCGGGCTTTGGAGTAGGCTGATTAAATACCGACAACCTCGGCCAGCATTCGTTGGGCTTCTGCTTTTTTCCCCGTCAATTACCGCGAATGAGGTAAGTCCGAATTTCCTGAACCAACGGTGAGTTAAGAAACGAGGCTTTTAGCGTGGGGTCATCGAGTTGAGTCGCCAGTATCTCGACCAGATGGAGCGCCTCGTCAAGAGCGATCCGTGCCTGTCGGCGGTCGCCGGATTGCTCCAGGGCGTGGCCAAGACCGCGCAGGGCGCGAAGCTGGTCATAGGGGCGGTTCAAGGCTTGCCACCGGGCAACGGCGTATTTAAACGACTCGACAGCCTGAGTGGGATTCTCCTCAGCCAGAGCGATGATCCCCCGTCCCTCGTGGAAAGCCGCTTCCGTTTCCGGGTTACTAACCTGACCGTAAGCCCGTTCCAGCCGCCGCAAGCAGGCCCGGGCAGCCAGCAGCCCCCCCACACCGGGCTGGCTGGCTAACCACCGGCAGGCGAAAAGCAACGGCAGGGTGCTGGCCGCCGGGTGAGCGTCGGGCGTACGATCAATCACTTCGAGAAACTCCTGCATGAGGGCCGCCGCTTCCACTTCCAGACCCAGGCCGGCCAAAGCCCGCGCCAATTGGCCCAGGTGAGGTACGGTTGCTTGCACCTCGGCCAGCCCTCTAGCTCCCGGCAGCTCATCTTCCAACGCTTGTCGCGCTGCCTGGGGCTGTCCCAGGTCGTTGTGCATCCAACCTAGTAAGGCGCTGGCCCAAACTCGCGGCACCGTCAGGGTCGGCAGGCTCTCCATCCACTCCGATAGGCGCTGGCGGCGAGCGAGCGCTGCGGCCCACTGCCCGCCAAGCCAATCCAGCTCAACCAATCGCACCAGGGCGAAGCCGACATTTACGCTGGCGTGAACGCGGGTGGCATAAGTCAGCAGTTCTTCCAAAGTCGTTCTGGCTTCCGCATAACGGCACATCCAGATCAAGCCGTCACCCATATTGACGTAGGCCCGGCAGACGTCGTGCGGCAGATCCTTCGTCAAGGCCCGGCGCAGGCTGTCTTGTAACATGGCCAGGCCCCGTTCCGGGTCTCGGTAGGAATACATGTAAGCTGAGCCAATGTTGTTCAAGGCATGGATCGTGACCTCCTCCGCCCTCAGGCGCTCGGCCAGGGCCAGGGCGCGATCGCCCCAGGCAATGGCCTGATCCAGGTAATTAGCCGACATGTGCATCTGGGAAATGGCGCTGACCACATGCGCTAACTCGACGCTCTCCGGCTCTTGTTCCAACATCGCCAGGGCCAGGTAGTAATGGTGCAGCGACAGCGCCCGGTCGCCGCCCTCCCAATACAAGCGCCCCATCAGCCGCTGCACGGCCCCTGCTTGCACCCGGTCGCCGAGCTGCTCAAACAGGGCCTGACCGGCTTCACAGACGGCCAGACCCTCCTGGAACTGGCCGGTCAGCCACAAGCACTCACCCAATTGGCGCAGAGTTTCCGCTCGCCCGACCTGTTCCGCGGCGGGCCAGCGCTCCAGGGCGGCTCGGTAGAAACGGATGGCCTCATGCGGCGCTGCGACGCGCCGGGCCTGGTCGCCCGCTTGCCGCAGATAACGCACCGCCTTCTCCATCAGCCCGGCCTGCTCAAAATGGCGGGCCAACTGAACTGCCACTTGCTCCGTCTGCTCCCCGTACAGGAGGCCAACGGCCTCGTGCAGATAGGCCCGCTCCAGCTCATCCAGGTGGTGGTACAGGTAATGCTGGAAGAGATAGTGCCGGAAGCGGTACCGGGATAGACGCTGCTGACCCACCCTGTCCAACGCCTGGGCCGTAACCAGCCGGTGTTGTTTATCCAGTTCCCGGCTCAACTGCTGCACCAACCCCCGTTCGTTCACCTGCTGGACACGGGCCACCACCTCGGCGGTAAAGGTTTCGCCTTCGACACTGGCAACGGCCAGGACGGCTTGTAAGTCTGCGGTCAAGCGAGTGATGCGCTGCTCAATCACGCCTTCTACTTTGGCAGGCAGTTTGGCCCACTTGATCGCTTCGCCTTCCACCCAATAGCCCTCGGCATCCTGGCGCAAATCTCCCCGTTCCTGCATCTCCCGCAGCAGTTCAACCGTAAACAGGGCATGCCCCTCGGTCTGTTGGAACAGGGCCGCTCGAAACGCTCGATCCAAGCGGTTTGGTTGGTTATCCAGATAGGCTTCCACAAACCGCTGTCCTTCAACCGGGGCCAGATTACTCAGGTCGAGCCAGATGTCGCCGTGCCGCCGCTTGAGTTCGCCCATCATGTCGGCCAAGGGGTGACGCACCTTGCCCCGGCTCAAGGCAACTTCATCCGGCCGGTACGAGCCAACGATCAAAATACGATTATTGCTCACTTCCCGGCTCAAGTGAAAGAGCAGCGCATTGGACGAGGCATCAACCCAGTGCAGGTCTTCCAGGATGAGCAATAAAGGACGCTGGGCGGCCACGGTTTTGAGCAGTGATATGTATTGGGCCAGGATCTGTTTCTGTTCCAAGCCAACGTTCTGATCGCTGCCGATCATTATCAACTGCTTCAGCCAGGGCGCGGAAGGGGGAGCAAAGGTCGTTGCTCGCTCCAACAAGGGTTCAACCGGGACAAAACTCCCAATCAGGTCAGTTGCCTGCTTGACCAGCACTGGTACGGTGAGGGGCATTAACTCCCACAGCCGCCGGGCATGCGCTGACGTGATCAAGCCAGCAGCCCACTTGGCTTCCACATCACCCATCAACATATTCAGGACTTCCCGAAAGGGCAGGTAGGGGTCGCCCAGGCCGGTGTGGGCATTACAGTTACCACTGACAATGAGTAATTCAGGATCACCTAGCTGGGCGCGCCGGGCAAACTCTTGCAGCAGTGTAGTTTTGCCCCGGCCGGCCCCGCCGATGACGAAGAGAATTTGCCCCTTGCCCGACCGAGCTGTCGCTAATGCTGTCTCTAACTCAGCCAGTTCTCGCTCACAGACGACAAAGACGGGGGTTGATTCTGTTGGGGCTGTATCTTGGGCCAGGAAAGGCGGAAGGGGGGCGTCACAATCGGGACAGGCGAGGGGTCAGGGGGTCGGGCGGTAGGAGGTGGGGGTGGGGGCCGTTCGGGATAGCGTTCTGTCCGGGCAAAGGTGATGAATTTATCGTGTTCCTCCGGGGTAATATCCAGACAGGTCGCCAGGAGCGTGGCCAATTCTTTGGAGGGACGGCGTTCACCCGCCTCGATTTTGCGCAGCGTAGTTACCCCACAGCCGACGCGATGGGCCAGTTCCTGTCGGGTTAAATCCAGCTCGCGGCGGCGGCGTCTGAGCCACTCGCCGAAAGTGAGGTCATTGTTCATCTTAGGTTCTGACCACCTGTGGGCACGGCCTGATAACTCCCAGGGCTGATTGGGTCACTTTTTGGGTCCCTGCTTGGGTCACCAAATGTCCTTACTTTTAAACCCAAATTGTGGTTGAATGATACCAACAATTTTAACAAATATCAACTGTTTCATCAATACAAAACGATTAAAGGAGCATAAATCATGAACCCAAAAGCAATTTTTAAGCTATTCAGCCCAAAAGGGAAAGCACAAAGCGTAGCCCAGCAAGGTGTTTCTACGCTGATAATTAGCTCAGTGGCGCTCTCATTGTTGGTGCTTACAGTCTGCGCGCAAGTCGTATCAGCCGACGAACCAGCGGCTAGCAAGCAACCTGGTATTGAGGCACTCTCGACTGCGGTGAAAAATGAGGTTGACCTTGATCAGGACATCGGCTTGCTTGAGTTTTTCAGCCCCGGAATTGAGACACCGACGGTCATGCCCAGAGTGGCCGAAGTGCTCCTGACTATTGAGACGGATGTGGATGCGGACCTGGGCCTGATGGAGTTTTTTAGAGTACCCAATCGGGCCGGCGCGCCGGAGGCTATTGCAACCGATGCCAATCAGGACCTGGGCCTGATGGAGTTCAGCCCACAAGCGCCGGTAGATCAAAAGTAATTCTCCAATAGAGGGATGGTTCAATTACGGGCTGAAATAGGTTGACACTTTTGGCACCTTAAAAAATAAATTACCCTGGCTAGGTAGC
>JAKLJP010000085.1 GCA_023151115.1 Anaerolineae bacterium | reverse complement strand
TCGGTCATCTTAGCTGGATGACCCGTTTTCTCAAATCTTTGCTTTTCTTTTTTTACAATGTATTTAATCCAAATCCGTTTTTAAGGTCAAAAAATTATCGAAAGATAAGTTGTAATGGTTTGGCATCAGGCAGCACGTAATGAAGGTGAGGTTTAGTTCGCGGCGGCTATACTTTTTCATCTTGCGAATGACAAAGATATAGTTGTCTGACTCAAGAAAGATAGAAGTGCGGCTGGCGCCGCAATTGTAGATATGGTGGTAGTGGTCGGGGAAGTATTTGGGTCATCTGGGTTTATTTGTCTTCCCCATTGTATACTCTACTAAGAGCCTATCCGAAAACCTCTGTAGATGAGGTATAGGATGCCTCATTGGTTGGCATAGGGATGCCAACCTACGGGTTTTCGGATAGGTACTAAAAGTGCGATGCGCCTACAGTTACAAGGCTCTCTCAAACCGCGCCAACACCCGATCCACCCGCTGCAAGACCTTCTCCCGGCCCAAAATGGCCAAAGTTTCAAACAGGGGTGGAGCGACCATTTTGCCGCAGACGGCCACCCGAATCGGCTGGAACATCTGGCCAGGTTTTATGCCCAGAGTTTGCGCTTCGGCGCGAAGGGCCTGATCGAGCGCATCGTGGGTGAAGTCAGTTTGAGCCAGGATGGCGCGGGCAGAGTGGAGAATTTGGGGCACATCGGCCAAGCTCATTTTTTGCGGGACCAGCAGGTTCAGGTCGTAGTCGGGCAGTGGGTCTACAAAAAAGAAGTCTACCCATTGCGGAGCATCGCTGAGGACGGTCAAGCGTTCCTGAATGAGAGGCGTAATTTTGAGCATGGTTTCCCGGTCGGCGTTGATGCCGGCAGCGGTCACAAAAGGCAGCACCCGATCCGTTAAATCTTCGACCGGCAAATTGCGGATGTAAAGGCCATTAAAGTGGTCAAGCTTGTCGTAATTCCAGGCTGCCGGGGAAGGGTTGACCCGTTCCAGGCTGAAGCGTTCGATCAACTCCTCCCGGCTCATGATCTCGGTTTTGTCATCGTAGCTCCAGCCCAGCAGGGCCAGATAATTGACCATGGCTTCGGGCAGGTAGCCTTTCTCCTCGAAGGTGCGCACAAAGACGGGCAGCAGCCGGCCATCGGGGGCGCGCTCTTCCCGCTTGCTCATTTTGCCTTTGCCGGTCGGGTTGAGAATCAACGGTAAATGAGCCATATGAGGGGGCTGCCAGCCAAAGGCGTTATAGAGGTGGATGTGCAGCGGCAGACTGTTGACCCACTCATCGCCGCGCAGAACGTGGCTAATCTCCATCAGGTGGTCATCTACGATGTTGGCCAGGTGATAGGTCGGAATGCCGTCGGATTTCATCATGACCGCATCTTGCAGATGGGCATTTTGGAAGGTAATATCGCCCCGGATAAGGTCATGAACCGTGATTTCGCCGTCGAGCGGCAGTTTGAGGCGGATGGTGTGACTTTCACCCACAGCCACACGTCGAGCGGCCTCGGCCGGGTCAATATTACGGCAGAAGCGATCATAGCCGGACGATAGTCCCTGTTTCTGGCGTTCCTGCGAGGCAGCTTCGAGACGTTCCGGGGTACAGAAGCAGGGGTAAGCCCGACCCTGCTCGACCAGTTGCTGGCAATATTTTTGATAAATATCCAGCCGTTCGGTTTGAACATAGGGGCCGTACTCCCCGCCAACTTGCGGGCCTTCATCCCAGTCCAGACCCAAATAGCGCAGTCCATTGAGCAGCCAGGTCAGCGCGTCGGGGTTGTAACGTTTCTGGTCGGTATCTTCGATACGTAAAATAAATGTTCCCCCGTAATGGCGGGCGAAGAGATAGTTAAAAAGAGCCGTGCGCGCGCCCCCCACGTGAAAATCGCCGGTGGGGCTGGGTGCATAGCGGACGCGCACCGGGACAGAAGAGGTTGTCATTACTTTTTACCCTGCAAGAAATGGCGAATAGGCGAATGGCGAATTTTCATTTACTGATTGGTTGATTCTTTGTTATCAAATAGAGCTTTGATATGAGACAAATTCAAATACCAAACAGAGATAATCACCCCGCCAAGATATGGAACCAGATTAAAAGCTACACTGCCCGGAGTATAATCATTGTTTGCTAACAGTGTGCCCGAAGTAAGCAAAGCTACGACATAAAAAACAGCCCAGACCGCAATACAAACCATAAATAGGACTCGGCCCCAATGACGCCGGGTCCACAAGCCATAAGCGCAGGCAGCAAATGCCAGAGCCAGAAGCGCATTGAGGATAAAAACAACCCAAACTTGACCCTGGCTTACATCCTGATTGCCTGATCCCACCACAGCCGATAAAAGCACCAGTCGGGCCAATGCCACCAAAGCCAGCACCAGTGCCCAAACCCCTAAAATTAAAATACCCCAACTCCCCCACCGGCGCTCTACAAAAGCGGACAACTCACCCATCAGACCTCCTCGAAATCGAGAGCCTTACGGCGCATCAAGACGCTTTGCACCAGCCCGAGTGAAATTAAAAAGGCAATTAGAGAACTGCCGCCATAGCTAACGAAGGGTAAGGGTGTCCCTGTGACCGGCAATAACCCCAAATTGACCCCCAAATTGACAAACGACTGAAAAAAGATCACCGCTGCCACGCCGATGCAGATCAGCCGGCCAAAGGGATCGCCGGTTAAATCGGAGGCCCGGATAATCCGCCAGATGAGAGCCAGGATGAGCGTAAACAGCAGCAGCGAACCCAGCAGTCCCAGCTCCTCGCCAATGACTGAAAAAATAAAATCGGTGTGGCGGACCCGCAAAAAGTGAAGCTGGTTTTGCGTGCCAATGCTGAAGCCTTTGCCCAATATGCCCCCGGAGCCGATGCTAATCAGCGCCTGCTGGATATTGTAATAAGCATCAGGGTCGCTCTGCGGGTCGAGGAACAACACCAGCCGGTCACGCTGATACTGAGCCATAGTCAGCCAGACTATCGGGCTGGCGATGACCCCCGCCAACCCCAACAGCCCAACATGGAACCAATGCACCCCAGCCATCAAGGCCATGATAAACCAGACAACTGCCACGATAATCGTTGTGCCCAAATCGGGTTGCAGATAAATAAGAATAATCGGTGGGATAGCAATCATCAGCGAGAAGAGTAAATTCTTCAGCTTATCCATTTGCCCATCGCGGTCCGCCAAAATTTTGGCCGTGACCACCACCACCACAATCTTGGCAATCTCGCTGGGTTGGACTGGAAAAAGGCGGAAATCGAGCCAGCGCAACGTGCCGGCGGTTAATTCTGCAGCGATAAACAGGGTCGCCAGCAGGCCCAGCATGACCACATAGAGCAGTTTGTAAAGCGAGGCATACCAACGATAATCAATCGCCGCGATTATTACCAGCAAAACCAGACCAATCCCGGCGCGGGTCAATTGGGTCTGCCATAAATCGCGTAAATCTTCCTGATTTTGGTTGGCGCTGTAAATCATAATCACGCCATATAAAATTAACAACGCGGCCAGTCCGACCAGCACCAGGTCAAACTGCCGCCAAATTCTGCGATCCATTTACTTCTGTCGCGCTCCTACTACGGGAATATTAGCCGTCAGACGGCTCTGGCGGGCGTTTTGGGTGAGCGAAATTTCCATCCCATCCCGGTCAATTTCTACATATTTTGAAATCACTTTAATCAACTCGTCTTTCAACTCATTCATCTTTTCCGCAGACAAATTGACGCGGTCCTGCACCAAAACCAGGCGCAGGCGATCTTTAGCAATATCCCGACTCGACGGTTCCCCTCGACCCAGCAGCCGATTGAGCAGATGCATAAGCCCGACTCCCGCGCCCTACGACGCTTTGAAAAGTTTTGTAAGCCGCTTAATGAATGAGTTACCTTCTTCCAGGTTCAGGAAGGGAACTTCTTCGCCGGTAAGACGCCGGGCAATATTGCGGTAGGCCTGCCCCGACAGCGCCCCATTTTCCATGACCACCGGCCGGCCCTTGTTGGTCGAAACAATAATCGCTTCGTCGTCGGGAACAATGCCAATCAGGTTAATCGCCAAAATATCCATGACATCGTCGGTATTGAGCATGTCGCCGCGTTTGATCATGTCAAGGCGCAGCCGGTTGACAATCAAATCGGCCGGACCTTTCTCTTCCGCCTCGATCAGGCCAATAATCCGGTCGGCATCGCGCACCGCCGATACTTCGGGCGTGGTCACAATCACCACTTTATCGGCGGGAGCGACTGCGTTTTTAAAACCCTGCTCTATCCCGGCCGGCGAGTCAATCAGGATAAAATCAAAATCGGGCCGCAACTGGTTGCAAACCTCAATCATATCCCCCGGCGTCACCGCGGTTTTATCGCGAGATTGGGCCGCCGGGATGAGATATAATTCTTCCAGCCGCTTATCTTTAATCATAGCTTGGCGCAGCCGGCACGTCCCTTCGACCACATCCACCAGGTCATAGACAATCCGGTTTTCCAGGCCCATGACCACATCCAGGTTACGCAGGCCAATATCGGCGTCAATCGCTACAACCTTTTTACCCTGCGCCGCCAGAGCCGTACTCAAATTAGCGGTGGTTGTGGTTTTGCCAACACCACCCTTGCCTGAAGTTATGGTTATAACGACTGCGCTCATAATCACATCCCGATTTCTAGGTTTTTAATTGCTCAGCTATGTCATTTCGACCCGCGAAGCGGAGAGAAATCCCCTAACACCTTACTTTTAGGTGTGGTGCCTTGAGGATTTCTCGACCTTCGGTCTCGAAATGACATAAGCCTGAGTAGTAACAATTTACGATATGACTCAGCGAATGGCGAAAATAAATCATTCGCCATTCGCCTATTCGCCCATTCATCCGCTTACTTCCATGGCTCGGCCACAATTTGACCATTCTGCACCGAGGCCATTTCCGGCACAATCTCATGGTCCGTATCATCGGCGGGCGAACGGGTAATGTAATCGCCGATGCGAAGCTGGGTGGGCGACAATTGCAGGGCACAGACCACAGCGTTTTTATCGCCGCCGGTTCCGGCATGAACCGTACCCCGCAGCCGTCCCCAGACCACCACACTGCCCCCCGCTCGAATCTCCGCCCCCGGATTTACATCGCCGATAACCACCACATGCCCTGGATGATGCACCACCTGCCCGGAGCGGAGGGTGCGCTGCACCAACAGCGCGTCTCCCTGGCCTACCGGCGCAGCAGGGGTTGGCACAACCGCCGGTCTAACCGGCAGGCCCAGGCTGGTTTCCAGGCCCAATTGAACAGCGGCTTCTTGAGTGTCTGGCGAATCGCTCTCCACGGCCCACAAAGTTACATTGTGGCGATTAAGGGTTTGACCCATTTGCTCCAATTCCTGGAGCGTTAACTGCCGAGAACCAACCGCCAGACCCACCCGGCCCCCTTTAAAAAAGGATGCTTTTTCGCCCAGGCGCTGCTCCAATTCGTCAATCAGCCCCGGCCATGCCCCTGCCCCCAGGGTGATAATCAGGCCATCGCTGGTGCCTTTAATGTTAATGCGGTCACTCGACATCGAAGGTCTCGTCAAGAAAATAATGGGGTCATCGGCGTCTTCCATTTTTACGCAAGACGCAAGACGTAAAATTTCTAATTCTCGGCTACTACAGCATCCGCCGCCGGTTGAGCCTTAAATTCTACCAGATAGCGCAGGCCATTGCCAATTTCTAACGACAGCGACGGCGCGCCGGCATAATCAGGCAAGCGCAGCGCCCAACTAGAGGCCAGATTCTGGTCGAGTTCGGTGTAATCAAATTGACCGGTCAAGCCCGACCTGATTTGAGCCACCACCTGACCGTTCGCCAGCACCTCAATCAGCACATCCGGCACGCCCTGACCTGCGGCATCGAGCACAAAACCGGACACGCTAGCCTTATCGCTGCTCCAGGTGTCGGTACCCAACAGGCGCACACTGAAGGTTGTTTCAGGTACAATTGCCGGAAGCGTCTCCTCCTCTTCTTCCGGTTCGGCTTCTTCCTCTTCCTCTGGAATGTTGAAGTAGTAGCGTAACATTTTGTTGGTAATCGGGACCGCTACCTCCGACCCTTCGAGGGCAGCCCCACCGCCGTAGACAAATACAACGGTGGCAATGGTTGGATTATTGCTGGGCGCATAAGAGGCAAACCAGGCGTGGCTGGTTTTAACCCGGCCCTCCCGATCAAGGCATTGGGGATAGCGGTCGCAAAACTCGGCGGTGCCGGTCTTGCCGGAGGCAATAATCCCCGGCACATCAAACTGGTCGTGGGCCGTGCCGGCCTCCCAGGCAATAACATCGCGCAGACCTTCGTGGATCAGCGCCATAAATTCGGGGTCAATCGAGAGCTTGCGGATGACCTGCGGCTCATTTACTTTCACCACATTATCATCCGCATCCAAAATCTCTTTGACCAGGTAGGGCCGGTAAAGCGTCCCTCCGTTGGCAATAGCCGCGTAAGCGTTAACTATTTGCAGCGGCGTAGCCAGCACAAAGCCTTGACCGATGGACATATTGTAGGTGTCGCCGGTCAGCCAGGTTTCGGCATAGTTGAGCCGTTTCCATTTTTGGTTGGGGACCAACCCGCCGACCTCGCCGGGAATATCAATGCCGGTCGGCTCGCCCAGGCCGAACATTTCGGCGTATTTGCCCATCCGCTCCAGGCCCAGACCTTCGTACTCGGTGGGATAGTAGCCGCCGCCAACCTGATAGAAATAAACGTCGCAAGAAAAGGCCAGGGCCGCGACCATATTCACCGGTCCGTGGCCGGTGCGCAGCCAACAGTAAAATGGTTGAGCCAAGTCAAGATTGTCAGGCTCAAATTGATTGGGCAGGTAAAGGGTGCCCTCGTCAACAAAGATGGTGTCTGAGTAAACGGCCCGTTCTTGGAGCGCCCCCGCCGCCGGAATAATCTTGAAAGTAGAACCGGGCGGATACAAACCGGCAATAGCGTGATTGACCAGCGGCGTCCAGGGATTTTCACTCAAAAGCGAGAGTTCCCTGGCCGAAATTCCCCGGGCAAAACTGTTGTTATCGAAACTGGGCAGCGAAACCATAGCCAAAATTTCACCCGTTTGCGGATTCATAGCAATGGCCACGCCCTGGTTAGAGCCGACTTCATCCATCTGTTCCTGCAAGGCTTCAGCAGTAGCCTGTTGCAAGCCCAAATCAATGGTCAAACGCAGGTTATGGCCGGGCTTAACTTGAATATTTTCGCTAACCGTCCTGATCTTCTGGCCGGTCACATCCACCTCGATGCTTTCCAGACCTTTAACGCCGTGCAGCCAGGTTTCATAACTCGCCTCAAGACCGGCCAGACCGATACTATCGGTCAGTTCATACCCTTGGCTTTCGTAGTCAGCAAATTGTTCCGCCGGAATCGGCCCGACGTAACCGAGGATATGGCTCAACAGTTCACCATAGAGATAATCGCGGGTGGGTGAGGCTTCAACCGAGACGCCGGGCAGATTGATACGCTCTTCTTCAATTTTAGCCACAATCACCGGATCAACATCGGTGGCAACAGTGACCGGCAAAAAGGGGGCCAGAACACGGTTTTGGTTGGCGGCGTCGCGGAGGCCCAGCGGCGCATTGGCTAACTGGCGGCTGCGCGGATTGATAATTTGCCGGGATAGTTGCCGGTTGAACTGATGATGGGTAATGGCTTGAAAATAGCCATTATTCGCGCCGACCACCGGCTCGATCTGGGTGGTAATGGGCAAATCGAGCAGCTCCGACAGGCGGGCAAACACCTTGGCCTCAGCGGTGGGGTCTTCGGGCAGGTAGGCCGGAATGATGACCACATTGTAAGTGGGCCGGTTGCGCACCAGCAATTCGCCGTTGCGGTCATAAACTACACCCCGCGCCGCCGGAACCTGATTCAAACGGAAGCGGTTAGCGTCGGCCAGCGCCTTATAAGTTTCACCCTGCACCACCTGCAAGTTCCACAATTGGGTGGCCAACACCATAAAGGCGAACAAGGCTATCCCCCGGAAGAGGTAACTACGCAGGCGAATTTGAAAGTCGGTCATGGCCGTAAATTATACAATAGAAACAGGATTTTAGAAACTAGAATGAAAGAGGTTGCGGATTCAGCCAGCGATTGAGCAAATATAGGAGAGGAAAAACAAACAACATGGCCGCAGTATTAAAAAGAGCCGCCGGCACCAGGATAAAAGAGAGGGCTTCATTCCAAATGACCGGCCGGCCCAACAAGTTTAGAATTAGCAAGGCCAGGCCGTTAAAAAGTATGCTCAAGGGAAAGGTAAGGCTGAGGGGCAAAATGATGCTGCTGCCAAAGAGCCGCCCATGAAATAAACTGGTGATAAATTCTGCCACCAACGTAGTTAAGGTGAAAAGACCAAAGGGTCCACCGGAGAGTAAATCCAGGCTCAAGCCGCCGATCAAAGCCCACACAAATCCTTCCCCCAGCCCCCGTAAACTTGTCCAGCCAATGACCAACACCAACACCAAATCCGGGTGAACACCGTTTATTTTGATATAAGGGGACAGTGTAGATTGCAGCAGAGTAGCAGTAATTAAAATTGCCGGAGGAATAAGGGTCTTAATTCTCCGACTCCTGCGCTCTTAGGATTTCGGCCTCAAAATCAACCGGCTGGAAGGAGGTAATAATGAGCATTGTTTCCAGCTTACCAAAGTCAACGGTGGGGCGAATACGGGCGGTTTGAAACATATCCTGGTCTCGCTTGACCACTTCCGTCACCTGGCCGATGACCAGTTTATCGGGGAAATTGCCGCCCAGGCCGGAGGTGAGCACAATATCGCCGGGGTTAACTTTGGCATCCTGCGGGATTCGCTCCATAATCAGCGTGCCGTCAATATTACCGCGAACCAGACCGGTGACCCGGCTGTTCTGAATGAGAGCATTGACCGCGCTGGCCGGGTCAATCAACATCAGCACTTGCGCCAGGTTGGGACCGACCGCCGTCACCCGCCCGACGAGACCCCGGTCGGTGATGACCGGCATATTTTCGGCGATGCCATCACGCGCGCCAACATTTACATACACAAAGTAGAGCAGGTTGGTTGGGTCAACGCCGATACTACGGCCAATGACGGTGGTGGTTTGATAACTAAATTGGAGGTTGCTGCGGGTGTAATTGAGCAGTTGGCGCAAAAGTTCATTCTCTCGTTCCAACTCGCGGAGACGAACATTGTCCACCATCAGCTTATTGTTGAGCGCTTCCAACTCGGCATTTCTGGCCTGTAAAAGCTGCACGCTCTGGCTTTGCTCTAACTGAGCTGAGACATTCTGAGCCACCCCGGTAGTTGCTTCCTGGAGGGGAACCAGCGCAGTTTGTACAAAGGTGCGTACCCCACTCATGTACCCCAGCCGATCCAGGGCAAAACCCAAAAAAAGGAGGGCCAGGATGAGGCCAATAAAAAGCGGTCTATTTCTTGCTGCTGTCATACTTCTCAATGTAGCAGGTAACAGGGTAGCAGGAAAGTACTCTGCAACTTACAACCTGCTACTTGCTACCTTGCTACTTTGCCACCTGTTACGGCCGATGGTTGGTGCTGCCCCGTTGGAGCGAGGTCAATACTTTGGCGTATTTATCGTAGCTCTCTAACACCTGACCCGCGCCGCGAGCCACACAGGTCAAGGGATCGTCGGCGATATAGACCCGCATCTTGGTTTCTTCCGACAGCCGCTCGGCCAAACCCTGCAATAGCCCCCCACCGCCGGCCAGGGCAATTCCGCCTTCCATCAAGTCGGCAATCAATTCGGGTGGCGTTTCATCCAGGGTGTCGCGGACTGCATCCACAATCACCGAGAGCGAGTCACTTAAAGCCTCACGGATTTCCACACTCGACACCTCGACCGAGTCGGGCAAGCCGGTAATCAGGTTGCGCCCACGCAGGGCAATAATCTGTTCCTCCGGCAGCGGATAAGCCGACCCGATGGTAATTTTGGCCCGCTCCGCCATACGCTGACCAATCAGCAGATTATATTTTTGGCGGGCGTAATTGATAATCGCCTCGTCCATCTCATCGCCGGCCACCCGAATCGAGCGGCTGACGACAATTCCCCCCAGCGAGAAGACGGCTACCTCGGTAGTACCGCCGCCGATGTCAATCACCATGCTGCCCAGCGGTTCGGTAATCGGCAGCCCGGCCCCAATCGCCGCCGCCACCGGCTCTTCGATAATCTGGGCGTCACGGGCGCGGGCATTACGGGCTGCGTCGTAGACCGCCCGTTTTTCAACTTCGGTCACACCGCTGGGAATGCCGACGACCACACGCGGCGCATAAAAAGGGGTCGGAATGAGGGTTTGCTCGTGGACTTTTTTAATAAAATAGCGCAGCATGGCCTCGGTGATTTCAAACTCTGAAATCACGCCATCGCGCAGGGGACGAATAGCCACAATATTGGCCGGCGTCCGGCCGACCATTTCTTTGGCGTCAACGCCAATGGCCAAAGGTTTCTTTGTTTTTTTATCAATGGCTACAACCGAAGGCTCATTAATAACAATGCCCTTGCCTCTAACATAAACCAGAGTGTTGGCTGTTCCCAAATCAATGCCAACATCAAGAGAAAAGAGCCCCAATAACGCATCTAAAGGGCCTGCCACTTAAAATTCTCCTTCCAAATCACATAACAATAGGCAGGCCCACCTATTTTCGTCGCCTGCCTACGCCCACGCAATTATACCACAATCATTGCTTTGCACAAACAAATGTAGGGGGGCGCAGGTTAAGGGAAGTTTGGAAGTTTGGCAAATCTTTCCAACCTTCCAAGAATATTCTCGTTATATCGCCCCAACTCAGTAAGGATGTCATTAGTCAAAAAGTGCCGTTGACAGATTTTAAGGAATGTAATATCATCTTAAACAAGTACGCTATCCTGACGAGCATGCTTGAAAAATGAGTCAAACCCTCAAGTGCGACAATTGCAAATTTGAAAATCCCTCCACCCACACCTTTTGCGGCAACTGTGGCGAAAGATTAATCCCTGACAACAACCCCACACCCTCACTCATCACCGCTCCCATCGAAGGGGAGCGCCGGCAGGTGACGATTATATTTGCCGATATTTCCGGCTTTACCGCCCTCAACGATGCGGCCAAAAGCCCGGCTGAGGTTGAACAGGTTGTCCGGCTGATTAACCTGTGTTTGCAAGAACTCAGTGAGGCCATTTACGAATT
Source organism: Anaerolineae bacterium (assembly GCA_023151115.1). Next base: position 6,853 of record JAKLJP010000085.1, on the reverse strand, counting down.
CGACGGCCAGATTGACAAATACATCGGCGATGCGATTATGGCCGTTTTTGGCGCGCCCAAAGCTCACGAGGATGATCCCGAACGGGCGCTGCGGGCGGCGCTGGCGATGCAGGAGCGCCTGGAAAAATTTAACCGCAACCCGCCCAGCCCGCTGCCCGAACCATTGGGGATTCATATGGGCATCAATACCGGCACGGTCATTGCCGGCGATATTGGGGCCGACCGCAACCGCTCGTACACCGTCATGGGCGATGCCGTCAATGTCGCCTCCCGGCTGGAACACGTCTCGGAGCGGGGCGAAATTCTTATCAGCGAAGCTACCTATAACCTCACCAGCCGCCTGTTTGTGTTTGAAGAACGGGAAGCGGTGGCGGTCAAAGGCAAAAGCGAACCCCTTAAAATTTACCAGTTGAAGAGCGCCAAGGATTTAAGCCAGACACAGCGGGGCTTGAGCGGTATGGAAGCCCCGGTGATTGGCCGTGAAGATGATTTGAAAGTGCTGCTGCATTTCAATCAGCGTTTGCAGGAACATCGAGGGGGGATTGTGGTCTTGGCGGGGGATGCGGGTCTTGGCAAGTCACGCCTGGTGCGAGAGTTCAGAAAACAGGCTGAGGCCCTGGCAGATGACAAGACCAAACCACTCTGGCTGCTGGGACGCGGCCTGTCGTACCGCCAATCCTTTACCAACCGCCTCTTTGTCGAGATTCTCAAAACCTATCTCGACCTGCCCGAAAATGCCGACGAAAGCCTGACCAAACTGCGTTTGGAGGCCATGGGTGAGGAGATGTTTGGCCCGCGCAAAAACGAGGTGACTCCTTACCTGGCGACCCTACTGGGAATCAAACCCGATGAAGAAGTTGCCACCAGTCTGCCCGTTGACCCGGAATTTTTGCAGCAGCGCACTTTTCTGGCTATGGGCGAATGGGTTGAAGTTCTGGTCAAAAAACGCCCTTTGATTATGGTCTTTGAAGACCTGCATTGGGCCGATCCCAGTTCGGTCAAATTGATCCAATACCTGTTGACCCTGACCGTTTACAACCCGGTCTTGATGATTTGCGTCACCCGCCCGGAGCGAGACAGCGCCTTTTGGGATATCAAAGCTCAAAGCAGTCAGCATTACGCCGATAATTACAAAGAAATAGTCCTGTGGCCCCTGACCGACGAGGAAAGCCGCCAGGTTATCAAACATCTACTCAAACTTGAGCAGATCCCCAAAGGTTTGGAGACGCTGCTGCTCAACCGCGCCGCCGGCAACCCGCTCTTTTTAGAAGAACTGCTGCGCAGTTTAATCGAAGAAGGCGTTATCCAGCCGACCGAAGATGGTCGCTGGCAGATCACCCGCGCGGTCACCGAGATAGATATTCCCACTACCCTGCAAGGCGTCTTGACCGCTCGTATTGACCGGCTGGAGGACTCGGTCAAACGAGTGCTTCAGGTGGCGGCTGTGGTCGGTCGAGTTTTCCCTCGCTTTGTCCTGACCCCTATCGTCGGTAACGCTGAAATCGTGGAAAAAGCGCTGACCCAATTAGAAGCCGCCGACTTGATCGAAGTCCACAGCCACGACACGCAGCCTGAATATCGCTTTAAGCACGTTCTGACCCACGAGACGGCTTACAACAGTATGCTGAACCAGCAGCGCAAAATCATTCACGGCCAGATTGGTGATCATATGTCTCGCCTCTACTGGCAGTTGGGCGAAGAGTACGCCGCGATTGTAGCGGATCATTATTACAAAAGTGAAAACTGGCCGCGGGCCTTGCGTTACTTCCAGCGCGCGGCTGAGGCGGCCATTCAATCCTTTGCCAATCAGCAGGCGGTTGAATTTTATAACCAGGCGCTTGAGGTGGCCGATAAACTGGGGGCTGCGGCCGACCAGCCGGCGCTGCTGGCGATCTATGAAGGTCGAGCCAAAATTCTCACCCGCCTGGGCGTCCCACAGCAGGCGATTGCCGATTATCAGGCCATGCTGGCCAAAGCCAAAGAACTCGATGACGACTCGGCCCAGATGCGCGCATTGAACGGAATTGGCTCGCTGCACGCCAGCCATTATGACTTCTCGCAGGCCGCCGAATTTTTCAAAGAAGCGCTCGCAGTGGCCCGCCGCCTGGGCGACGAACGGGGCATAGCCGATACCTTGAGCCAACTGGGTAATTTCTACTACAGCCTGGGTAAATTGGAGCTGGGGGTCAAATGTTACCAGGAAGCCCTCGAATTGAGCCAAAAATTGGGCGATGAAAGCCGTCAAGTTGAGGCGGAAGACGGTCTGGCGAAAATCATGCTGGAGCAAGGCGAGATTAGCGCCAGCCTGGATCGTTACAAACAAATTGTCAACACCCGCCGCCGCCTGGGTTACCGCAGCGGCTTGATGAATTCGTTGGCTTCGCTGTTGATGGCTCAAACTTTTTCGGCTGATTATAGGGGGGCGCAGGAAACCGCCGAGGAAGTGCTGGAGATGCATCGCAAATCCGGCGACTTTTACCGGGTGCCGTTTATTAAATATTATCAGGCCTTTGGCCAGCTTTTCCACGGTGAGTGGGATAAGGCCGGCGAAAATCTAAAAGAAGGGCTGCGCCTGGCCCATGAACAGCGGCAGAAATCGCTGCAAGCGCTGGGCATGGCCTGGTTGGGTTACTATTATTTAACCGTTGGCCTGGATGAAGCGGGACTACAGCAAGCCCAGGAGAGCATGCGCCTGGCCGAGGAGCTTGGCTCTCCGCTCTACGTGATGCGGGCGCAGGCGATTTTAGGCACGGCCTATCGTCATCTCGACCAGCTTGAAGCAGCCGTTCAAGAGCTGGAAAGCGTTCATAAAATGGCGCAGAGCATGGATTTTGTGCCCGATGAAGTCATGACGCTCTACCAATTGGTCAGAGCTTATATGGATACCCATCAATGGGCCAAAGCCGAAGCAAGTTTGAGCCGCCTTTCCACCCTGGCCCAGGCCAGCGATATGAAGGAATTTATGGTCCGCGCCCAGTGGTTACAATCGCTGCTGGATATTCACCATAAACGCTACGCGGCTGCGCTTGACGCGTTAATTTCCGCTTCTGATTTGGCCGAACAGATTGACAGCCGCTTGAGCCAATATATCATCCAAATTCAAAAATCTTATGTCTATCACCTTTCGGGTAATTCTCCGGCTTCGCGAGACGCCATCACCTACGCTCAAAAAATTCAAAAACGTCTCCTCGAAACGCTGCCCGACGAGTCTACCCGCCAAGCTTTTCTCGACAATGCTCACTCGAAACATCTCCAGGAAATGGTTGAGGCTAACGCCAGCAGCCAGGTCAAAACCAAAAGCATGGTCGGGGATGCGGTGCAGTGATTGCCAGCCTGGTTCAAAAAATTACCGAGTTCTGTCAAAAAAATAACCTCCTGGCCCCTCACGATCACGTTGTGCTGGGCGTTTCGGGCGGCCCCGACTCGCTTTGTCTCCTGGATGTGCTGGAAACGATGTGTCCCACTTTTAATTTAACCTTGACCGTCGCTCACCTCAACCATCAATTACGCGGAGCCGACTCGCAGACCGACGAAGCCTTTGTGCGAACGATAGCCGCTCAGCGCCAGTTGCCCCTTTTTGTCGAAAGCGTTGAGGTGGCCGCCGTTGCCGCACAGCGAAAGCAATCCCTGGAAGAAGCGGCCCGCCAGCTTCGCTACGCTTTTTTGGGACGAGTGGCTCGCCAGGTGGGGGCCGCCAAAATAGCCGTCGGCCACAACGCCGACGACCAGGTGGAAACAGTCCTCATGCATTTTCTGCGCGGAACCGGCCTGGCCGGGCTGCGCGGCATGCTGCCTTTAACTGATCTGGCTCAATTACGGCTCGATCCCCAAGACCATCTTCCATCTTCCATCTTCCACGCGCAGCGTCCATCCTCCCTTTTCCTCATTCGCCCCCTGCTGGAAACATCACGGCGCGAAATTGAAGCCTACTGCCAGACCCGCGGACTTGAGCCTCGCCAGGATTTTTCCAATCAGGATAGCACTTTTTTCCGCAACCGGCTGCGCCATGAATTAATCCCCCAGCTTGAAACCTACAATCCAAACATTCGCCACATCCTGCAACGCACGGCCAAAGTGATGGCCGCCGAAGCTGAATTTCTACAGGAGCAGTTGGCCCTGGCCTGGCAGACAATCATCCACAGCCAGTCGGCTGAGAAAATTGAGATAGACTTAACCCCCTGGCGGACACTACCCCTGGCCCTGAAACGCTCAACCTTGCGCCACGCCGTTCAAACTTTGCGCCGCAGCCTGCGGGACATCAATTTTGAGCACATCGAGACAGCCGTGAACCTGATTGAAAAAGGAAGCGTGGGCGCTAAAGCAACCCTACCGCAAGGATTGATGCTCACCTTGGGTTATCAAACCTTTGTCATTGCGCCTGAGGATGTCCCCCTTGACTCCACCCTACCCGACCAGCCCTATCTCCGGCAGGCTCAAGCCTTAGCCCTAAATCTACCCGGCGTGACCCCTCTACCCGATACCAAGTGGCAGCTAAGAGCCATTTTTCTGCGGCCTGACCAGGTTCAACTTGACCCACTGAATCAAGTTGACCGCTGGGAAGCGTACCTGGATGCTGATATTGTTGGCCCCCAGCCCGTCCTGCGTCCCCGCCGCCCCGGCGATATCTTTGCCCCTCTCGGTTTGGGCGGACACCGCCAAAAGGTGAATGAATTTATGATTAATAAAAAAATTCCGGCGGCGTGGCGTCAATTTGTTCCTCTCCTGGTTGTCGCCGGGCAAATTTTGTGGGTTTGTGGGTATAGTCCTGACGAACACGCCCGCCTCCGCCCGACCACTCGACGCGTGCTGTACCTCAAATTCGAGCCTCAGTGAATTGGCGTTAACGTAAAATCTTCTTAAAATTTGACCTCGCGAAAAGTCATTAATGCTGTTGCGAGACAAACTAGCTTCGAGTATAATGAGCGTTCCCCCAACCGGGGACCTCGGGGAGGAAGGATTCATGACCATGCATGTTTTGCTAATTGAAAACAGTAGTCTCGACCAATCCGAGTCACTGCTCGCCAATCTAACCGAGCAGGGTTATGAAGTAGCTGTCTCGGCCACACCTGAGGCGGCCCTTGAAACCACCAAAACCCTGTGGCCCAATTTGATTGTCTTTAATTCTGCCAATGCGCTTTTTAATCTGGCCAGCTTCCAACTGGCGCTGGATCAAACAAACCTGAATGTGCCTTATGTGGTGGTTGGCGATAAGAATCTGGCTGCCGATACCAACTTCGAGACAATTGTGGTGGCCCCCGGCAAAACCCAACAGCTCAACCAGGGCTTAAAAAAGGCCGCCTCTAACCAGAAAAACAGATTTGTGCGTGTACCCGGCCTGACCCTCGATTGTTACAAGCATCAAATGCTGCGACAGGGAAAGATCTACAATTTAACCCCCAAAGAGTTTAAGCTGCTCTATCTTTTAGTTAGCAACCATGACCAAGTTTTGAGCCGCAAAACCATTATGCAAGAAGTCTGGGAAACCGATTATCTGGGCGATACCCGCACCTTGGATGTGCATATCCGCTGGATCCGCGAAAAAATTGAAGATAACCCCAGCCGGCCGCAGCGCTTAATTACTATTCGTGGCACAGGCTACCGTTTTATCCTCAATCCTGAATAGATTGTGAAACCCGGCTACTTCTGCTTTTTGCCGTTGATAGTTCTGCTTGTTCTTGCCAGTTGTGGTGACAGCCGGCCACCCAACCAGCCCGATTTTCAACCCATTCGCCCCGATACTACCGCTGCCCCAACGATTGCCTCAGCGGTGACAGTTCAGCCCACTTCCGCCATTCCCGAGGGAGTAGCCTTAAGTACATTTACCCACTCCAGCCAGCGTTTTAGCATCAGTCATCCCGAAACCTGGCAGCCTTTCGAGCGGCCCGATGGCGTTGTTTTTATTGACCCGGGTGATGCCGCCGGGTATGGCGTCTTTTTTAACGATGCCGGCCAGGTTTATTCAGACAAGGATTTGAACCAATACCTGGTCACCTTTGTGGCCAAAAATTTTGTAGACCAGGATGCCGATTTTGCCCCTATCAGCCAGGAACAGCAGGCCGACGGCTCGATAGTAGCTCAATTTTCCTCCAAAGACCCTAATCTGGGCCAGGCTATCAGCGAGGTGCGGGTCTCTCAAAAAGAGACCATTGTGTTTGTACTGTATCTCAGCGCCACCGAAGCCCAGTGGCAGGTTTCGCAGGATGGGCTTCATCGCCTGGCCGAAACCTTCACCATCCTCGACACCGCGCCGGCCACCAGCGCCCCCCCCACCGATGAGCCGCCCGAATGGGTCTTGGCCGGCCCCCTCAACAGCACCTTCGGTTTTTTCTACCCCGACGATTGGGAAATTCTGCGCCAGGATGAAACCTCGGTGGCGGTGGGCATGCCTGAAACCGACCTGGTATTTGAAGCCAGCGTCGCCGATGCGCCCACGACCAAAGACAACGCCGAAGCCGCCCAGAAAGCCGCTCAAAAGTACGTTGACGAGTTAAAAAAAGATTATAAAGACGTTCAGACCCGACCCGTCGAAAAGTTTCAGCTTGACCAAATGACCGATGGCGCGACCGTTGATTTTCTCTACACCGCCGCCGACGGCACGGCCAAAGCCGGCTCGATTATCACGGCGGTCAACGAGGGCAAACTGTACCAGGTGATTTTCTCTTCCTCCGCCGAGTTTTACCAGGGCGCGTTGCAATGGTTCAACCCCATGTACAAGAGTTTCAAAATCCTGCCGGTTGAAGATATAATCCAAGAGCCATGATTCGATAGTCCCCCTATTAAGTGTTGTTGAGTGATGGGGGAATAACAATTTTCAGTGGTTCTTTAACAGTCCAAATATGATCCGTCAGTCCAG
>JAKLJP010000084.1 GCA_023151115.1 Anaerolineae bacterium | reverse complement strand
GCTTTTTGAGTTGATAGTCCTTCAACTTACCCTTATTCAATTATTTTGTAAAGTCCCATCTCATGGACCCAGTGCCCAGAGTCGCGTTTTTATAAAAAAGAGCGCCCCGCCGAGCCGTGTGCATTCCATTTGTCCTTGAACCTGCTCATTAAATAAGCAGGGGGGTGCTCGGATAGAAGGTGTTGCCTTGCCTTGGCGAAGGCTACCGCATCCCCTCTAAAACAAAAGCTCCCAATCAAGGTACTGTTGGCTCAAGACGCGTGGAGCATCACGAGAACAGCAGGGACAGCTACGTAGTTTAGCATAAATTGCTTCAATTGACAAATCACCCTGAGAGCAGAGTGTATTTCAACTTTGGCGCTTCGAGGCTACTGTTATTTAAAGTTTCGTGGGTACATCTGAAGCGTAGCGTGTTAAGCCGCTGTCTGCGCCTCTTCGGCTTCAAGCCGCGTTTGCATCTCTTCCAGGGCAATGGCCGCTACCTGGCCCAGAATTAACAACATGGTCGCGTCGGCCTCGGTAAATTCGTCATCCCGTTTGTTCAGCAGTTCAATCACGCCGATGAGCTTACCGCGGGCCATCATGGGTACACACAAGATGGAGCGGGTGACAAAACTAAATTCCTCGTCAATATCCAGCGAAAAGCGGCCATCCTGGCGCGGATTGTTGACAATCAGCGGCTCGCGGTGGCGGGCTACCCAGCCGGCAATGCCGGTATCACTCTTGATCCGATAGCCGCGCAGTTCATTGCGGATATCCCCATGCACCAGCACAAAAGCCAGTTCATTGGTTTCTTCATCCAGCAACAGCAATGAGCCATCTTCGGCTCTGAGCACGCTCAGCGCATTGTAAAGAATCTGGTCCAGCAGGGCAAACAGATTTTCCTCAGAAGTAATTTGTTGGGTTGCCCCATACAGGTCCTTTAACGCCTCCATGTAACGCCGGAAAGCCAGGCTGTCTTCGCGCAAGGCTTTATTTTCCTCCTGCAAGCGGGCATTTTCCTGCTGCAAAAATCGCAAAGCCGATGTGTTCTCCATTATTATTTCCTCCTATCCAGCGGCCAAAACTTTGGCCGCTACCCCACTCAGCATAGACAGCACCGCCACATCGGTTTCGGTAAAGGTATCACCCGGTTTGTTGAGCAGTTCGATCACCCCCACCAACCCCGCCGGGGTCATAATCGGCACGCAGACTATTGAGCGAGTGACAAAATTAAATTCCTGATCCACCTCCAGAGAAAAGCGCCAGTCCTGGCGCGGGTTGTTGACAATCAACGGCTCGCCCTGGCTGACCACCCAACCGGCAACCCCAGCATCGGCTTGAATCCGGTAACCGCGCAGCTCCTGACGGATGTCGCCATGCACTAACACAAACTCCAACTCCCCGGCCGCTCGATCAAGGCGCGAAATGGAGCCATCCACCGCCCCAATAACACGCATCGTTTTATAAAGCAGTTCATCCAGCAGATCGAGGGGGCTGTCTACCTCTTCAAGACGTTGCGCTATTGCATATAGTTCCCCCATAGTTCGCAGATAACTTTGCAGCGAGCCGTTTTCGGCCTGCAAAACTCTATTCTCTTCTTGCAACCTAACATTTTCCTGCTGCAAAAATCGCAACGCCGGTTGGCTGGTGGTCATTTTCTCCTCTGCTTTCTCAATGTTGTTCAGTATAGCAGAGAATACCTTAACATACAACCCCCCCAACCCACGCCAGCCGGTTTGAATTAGGGCGCAAGGCATTGTATAATTGACCTCATTACTGAGCAGAAGAGGTATAGCTGTGTTTAACTTTGGTTCGAAGCTAAAAGAGAGTTTGACCCGCACCCGCAATTCGGTTTTTGGACAAATTTCCGGCCTGTTTGGGGCCAGCCAGATTACCAATGATCTGTGGGACGATTTGGAAGCGCTGCTCATCCAGGCCGATGTGGGCGTAGAAACCACCACCGTCCTGGTGGAACGGGTGCGTGAACGGGTGAGAAAAGAGGGTGTTACCCAAACCAGTCAGGCCCAGGTAATTCTGAAAGAAGAGATGAAGGCTTTGCTTAATGGCAGCGCCTCTTCGGCGGTAGAGCAGAAGCGAATCTTAACCGTGATCCTGGTGGTCGGCGTTAACGGCTCCGGCAAAACCACTACCATTGCCAAATTGGCCAACTATTACCAGAAACAGGGTAAAAAAGTGGTCCTGGCCGCCGCCGATACCTTCCGCGCCGCCGCCATTGACCAGCTCAAAATTTGGGGCGACCGGGCCGGAGTGCAGGTGATTTCCCACCAACCCAACGCCGACCCCGGTGCGGTAGTCTTTGACGCCATCAAAAGCGCCCTGGCCCGCAAAGCCGACATGGTGATTATTGACACCGCCGGCCGCCTGCACACCAAATTTAATCTGATGCGAGAGTTGGAAAAATTAAAAGAGATTGCCCGCAAGCAAGTTCACGCCGCTCCGCACGAAACCTTGCTGGTGCTCGATGCCACCACCGGCCAGAATGCCCTGGCCCAGGCCAAGCACTTTAAAGACGTTGTCAATATCACCGGCGTGGTTTTAACCAAGCTCGACGGCACGGCCAAAGGCGGCATGGTCTTTGCTATTGGCAAAGAACTGGGCGTGCCGGTTCGCTTCATCGGCGTAGGTGAAAAGGTTGAGGATTTGATGCCCTTTGACGCCGAAGCGTTTGTGAATGGGCTGTTCGACGGTTAAACGTTGGAACGTTTAACGTTTACGTCCGGCGGGCGCCGACCACAAACATCTCACCTTCCAGGATTTCCAGGCGGCTAATGTCCAGGTCGGCGTCAACGATCACCCCGGTCAGCACTTCGTTGACGGTTTGAGTCATCGACTCCACCAGGGAGGCAGGAAAATCAAACGGCCCCATCTGGGCTTCTTCCACCCTGACCACCATGCGGCCTTCGTCCACCACCGCCGTCGCCACAATGAGTGAGTTAAAGTTGACCGGACCTACGGTGTCAACCTCGCCGGTAATGTAAATGCGCCCGGCGGTAAACCAGACCTGGGGGTTGCTCAGGGGAATTTGCCCGGTCGAGCTTAACTCGTTGGCTACCAGCGAGGTGATTTCCTCGTTGGTAATCCGCAGGCTGGCCTCGTGAGTGCTGGTGGCCTCTTGCAGCGATTGGTAAAAATTTTGTTTCAACCGGTCTGCCGCTTCCTGGCTGACCGGGATCGGGCCGCCTGGCGGGCCGGTCACTTCATCTTGCTGCTGCCCACCCAGGCCGCAGGCCAGACTGGTCAACACCAGCAGACTGAATACAATGACTAAACTTTTCAGGAAAGAAAAACGATGCACCAGTGTTTATTACTCCTCTTTTGCCAAAGCGAGCAAAATTATAGCATTATTGAGCCGCAATGACAACAGATCACCTGACCGACCAACAATTAACCATTATCGTCGAAGGCCTGCTTTTTGTCAGCGCCGAGCCGGTCACAGTAGAGCACCTGGCCTCGGTTATCGTCTGCCCGCCTGAGCGGGTCGAGGCGGCCCTGGAACAGCTTAAAGAGAGCTGCCGCCAGCGCGGTATCCGCTTGCAGCGCCAGGGTAAAAAGGTGCAGCTTGTCAGCGCCCCGGAAGTGACCGACTATATCGAGCGTTTTTTGGGCCTGACCACTTCGGCCCGGCTCTCGACCCCGGCCCTGGAAACCCTGACCATTATCGCCTACCGCCAGCCCATCACCCGGCCCGAAATCGAGGCTATTCGCGGCGTCAACAGCGACGGCGTGCTGCGCACCCTGCTCAGCAAGGGCCTGGTCGAAGAAGTGGGCCGGCTGGACACCGTCGGCCATCCTTCGCTCTTTGGCACCACCTTTGAATTTTTGCGTTATTTTGGCCTGGAAGACTTGAAAGATTTGCCGGAACTGGAGCTGCCGGAGTTAGAGCAGCCAGACTATGGGGCCAATGGACATGAGTAACTTACCAGGCAAAATTTTGCCCGCTGAGCAAGAAATTTACCACAAAGACATAGAGACACAGAGAAAAATAAGCTTTAAAAACTCTGTACCTCTGTGTCTCTGTGGTTTAATCCCTTTTGACCATGAGGGGTTTGTCCGGGTTAGAGAGGAGAGGACACTTTGAATGGCCAATAATCCTCAAGTCGAAGAACGCCTGCAAAAAGTATTGGCTCACGCCGGGGTCGCCTCGCGCCGGGCCAGCGAAGAACTGATCCAGCAGGGCCGGGTGACGGTCAACGGCCAGACCGTGACCGTCCTCGGTTTTAAGGTTGATCCACGCCGCGATGTGATTGCCGTAGACGGCCAGCGCCTGCCTCGGCCTTCGGAAAAGCCGGTTTACCTGATCCTCAACAAGCCGCGCGATGTATTGACCGCCGCCAGCGATGACCGCGGCCGCCGGACGGTGGTGGACCTGGTCGAGGTGGAGGAGCGGGTTTACCCGGTGGGCCGGCTGGATTTACGCAGCGAAGGGCTGGTGCTGCTGACCAACGACGGCGACTTGGCCGAAAAGCTCACCCATCCCCGCTCGCACGTAGAAAAAGAGTACCTGGTATTGGTGGCCGGCCGGCCCACCACCGCCACTCTGATTCGTTGGCGGCGTGGTGAAGTAGAAATCGAAGGCCGGCCCACCGCTCCCGCCATCGTGGAGCGGTTGAAGCTTGAAGGCGAAAATACCTGGCTTAAAATCATCCTGACCGAAGGCCGTAAACGCCAGATCCGTGATGTGGCCAAAGCGTTGGGCCACCCGGTCAAACGGCTGGAACGGGTGCGGATTGGCCCCATTAAACTGGGCCACCTCAAGCCGGGCAAATGGCGGCATTTGAACCCGGTGGAAGTGGAACAGTTGAAACGTAGTGTGAAACTTTAACAGCGTGAAACGTGATGCCTGATGCGTGAGAAAATTTCACGTGTCAGGCGTCATGTTTCATATTTCAGGAGAACCCTTGACCAAACCTTCAACTATCGCCATTGACGGCTCGGCGGCTTCGGGTAAAAGCACACTGGGGGCGCTGCTGGCCCAACGCTTGGGCTACCTTTATTTTGATACGGGTGTAATGTATCGCGCCGTGACCTGGGCTGTGCTTGACCACCGGCTTGACCCCGCCGACGTGGAAGTAGTCTCGCACCTGGCCGAAACCTTGACCATTGAGGTGAAGCCTGATGGCCCCGACGATGGCCGCCTTTATACTGTGCTGGCCGACGGACGGGACATTACCTGGCCCATCCGCAGCCCGGAGGTGGAAACTTATGTCTCACTGGTTTCCTCTTACCCCCGCGTGCGAGCCGCGCTGACCGCCCAACAGCGCCGGATTGCCGCCGCCGGCTCCATTGTTATGGTCGGGCGAGACATCGGCACGGTGGTGCTGCCGGAGGCCGATTTAAAGGTTTTTATGCACGCTTCTGCCGAAGAACGAGCGCGGCGGCGCTGCCGTGAAATGGCCGCCCAGGGCAAAGCGGCCAACTATGATGAAATCCTGGCCGCCATGCGTGAGCGCGACAGGCAGGACCAGGAAAAGCCCATCTCCCCCATGATCCCCGCCGCCGACGCGGTTATCATTGAAACGGACCATCTGAGCCTTGAAGCCGTGCTGGATCGCCTGGAACACCTGATCAGGGAAGTCTAACTATTTTCCTATTTTCTTCTCATTTCTTTCTAAGCTATAATTCTTAAGATGATAATAGGGTGATATTTGAGCGAAATCTAACGAAAGGAGCTGACGGGGTTAATAGCGCCTGACCCGGCAATAGCCGGGTGACGAGGAGCAGGTTTATCGAGATTATCGGCGGATGACCTGCCGGGATGCCACAGCCCGCCCAGTCCCCAACCCCGGGGACACACTAAAGCCTTTTCACAAACCCGCGGAGTAATCGGCGGCCCAAAAGAGAAGGCAGTGGTCTATTTAAAGCTATCAGCCAGCCACGACGGCTGCTTTGCTCTGCCGGGGGTGACCCGAGTTGGGTCATTCCGGCTGCCCTCGCTCATGCCAGATAGCGGCAATATCCCTATTGATTCTAAACTGAATATTAGGTAACTCCAAGAAATAAAACCTCAGTTCTCGTAGTAGTGCGTAACCTAAATGTGCCACGCACTATATAGCTATCCGGAAAAGTTTTTTCCAACGATTTTGGGCCAGGATTAGGAGGTGGGGGGATTTTTCCCTTTATTTTTCAAAATCCTCTAATCTCGGCGAAAATTTTTCTGGAGAGTTATATCATTGGACGATTTAAATCTTGGAACTGCCTTATCCATTTAAATCTCAACTCTTGAAAGGAACTTACGCTCATGTGTGGTATCGTCGGCTATGTAGGCAGCAAGGATGCGTCGCGCATCGTTTTGGAAGGGCTGAAAAAGCTGGAATATCGCGGCTATGACTCGGCCGGGATTGCGGCAGTAAACGGCGACCTGGCCATTCGCCGGGCCGAAGGCAAACTGGTTAACCTGGAAAATCGGCTGCGAGAAGCGCCGCTGGACGGTCATCTGGCCATCGGCCATACCCGCTGGGCCACCCACGGCGCGCCGATTGAACGCAATGCCCACCCGCACGCCGATGAGTCCCGGGTGATTGCTGTTGTGCAAAACGGCATTGTTGAAAATTTTATGGCCCTGCGCGTCCAGTTGCAGCAGGAGGGCCACACCTTTGTTTCCGATACCGATACGGAAGTGATTACCCACCTGATTGATAAATACCTGGCCCAGGGCGACGGCCTGGTGGAGGCCTGCCGCCGCGCTTTTCGCCAACTGCACGGAGCGCACGCTATTGCGGTGGTCAGCAAGCAGGAGCCGGATAAGATTGTGACTGTGCGCCTGGGCAATGCCGGCGGGGTGATTGTCGGCCTGGGTCAGGACGAAAACTACCTGGCCTCCGACATTCCGGCCATTCTGGACCACACCCAGCGGGTGGTTTACCTGGAAGATAAAGAGATGGCGGTAATTACGGCCGGGCAGGTCAACTTTTACCGGCTCGACGGCCAGCCGCTGCACAAAGAAACCCACCAGATCACCTGGGACCCTATCAGCGCGGTTAAAGGCCAGTACCGCCACTTTATGCAGAAAGAGATTTACGAGCAGCCCCAATCTATCCAGAGCACCATCCGCGGGCGGATTGATTTTACCAGCGGCCGGGTCCACCTGGAACACCTGTCGCTGACGCCGGCTGAGGCCAAAGCTATCGAGCGGATCATTATTGTCGCCTGCGGCACCTCGGCCTATGCCGGGCAGGTGGGTAAATTTATGCTTGAAAAGCTGGCCCAGGTTCACGTCTCGGTAGATTACGCCTCAGAGTTTCGCTACCGCGACCCGCTGCTGGACGACAAAACGGTGGTGCTGGCCATTACCCAATCCGGTGAAACTGCCGACACCCTGGCCTCGATGGAGGAAGGCCAGCGTAAGGGGGCCAGGCTGTGGAGCATTGTAAACGCCCACGGCAGCATGGCCCACCGTATGAGCGACGGCGTCATTTTGATGCAAGCCGGGCCGGAGATTGGCGTGGCCAGCACCAAAGCCTTTACCGCCACCCTGACCGATCTGTTTTTGCTGGGCATGTATCTGGGCCAGCAGCGGGGGGTGCTGGGAGCGGAAGAGAGCTTTGCCCTGGCCACCGCCCTGGCCCACCTACCCGAACTGGCCGGCGAAATTCTGGCCGAAGGGTACAATGACTACCACACTCTGGCCAAGCTGTACCAGCACTGTGAGCACTTTCTGTTTTTGGGCCGGGGGCTGAACTACCCCATTGCCCTGGAAGGGGCGCTGAAGCTGAAGGAGATCAGCTATATCCACGCCGAAGGCTACCCGGCCGGCGAGATGAAGCACGGTCCGATTGCCCTGATTGATGACAATATGCCGGTGGTCTGCATTGCCACCCAGGACCACGTCTACGATAAGATGATCAGCCAGATTGAGCAAGTGCGCGCCCGCAAAGGCATTGTGATTGCCCTGATCAACGAGGGCGATGACGAGGTAGCGGCCAAAGCCGACCATGTGCTGAAAATCCCCGCCGCTCATCCGCTGCTAACGCCCATTCTATCGGTCATCCCATTGCAATTGCTGGCCTACCACACCGCCATTTGGCGCGGGGCCGACGTGGATCAGCCCAGGAATCTGGCGAAAAGTGTCACCGTGGAGTAGAAAAGGGGCTTGAAATTTAAAAAATTTGTAGTAGTTTTGAGGTGAAAGATTTACTGTCATTGTTAACCGAGTTTTTAGCCGGTCTTTATATCGTGTTGGGACGAAAAGCATTATAATGCCGACTGTAAATACTTTTAAGCTCAATACATTTCAAATAAGGCCGTAGCATAGGGCCTCGCGCCCGCCCACAAGGGGCTAAACTACGTTATTTGAAAAGTATTGCTTTTAAACCTGAAACAGATGTAGCGACCTTTTCAGCGGGGTGGACATCATGATTCACGATCGGCTGCGCCGGATGGATCAGCTTGTGTAAGCTAGAGACCCCCCTCAGCTCATAGCTGTTTTGCCAGGTGAAGGTGGTTTTTTTAGACCCACAAACAAAAAGTATTGCCACAACCCGCCATAAGCCGGGGGAGTCGCAAGGTACTGAGGCTGAAAATCGCCGGCCAGAGCCGGCAAAAGGTGTCCGTCCATGCGCACATGATTAACCCCCATCCATTGTTTAAAAAGTGGCACAGCCGAGTCGTGAAAATCAACGACAGCGATGAAGCCGCCTGGATTGAGGTCAGCTTTGGCGTACTGGATGACCTTCTGCCAATCGGGGTTCATCATAGATAAACTGTAGGAGCATAAAATCAGGTCAAAGTGCGGCGCCGGGTGCAGGGGGCGATCATAGACCCGGTGTAACAACTCAACCGAACCCAGCCGTGCGCCCAAATTTTTTGCGGCTACCTTGAGCATGGACTCGGAAATGTCGAGACCGGACAGTTTTGCCTGGGGAAATGTCTGGGCCAGCGTGAGCAAGTTTTTGCCGGTCCCACAGCCGATTTCAAGGATGTTGGCCGGTTGGGTTATGGCCGCAACTTGTTGGATAATTGTTTTTCGTCCAAAGAGAAAGCTCCAGCGGGTGGCATCGTAAATTTTGGCGTGAAGCCGATAATATCGTTCCATGCGGGCTGACTGGTCTAACACCACTCCGGCCGAACTCATCTCTTCCATAAAACCTCAGTTTACTTTCCAAATATTACAAAATCTCGCCCCAATAAAGGCTGCCATAAGTGCCAACCCGGTCGGTTGGATGCAGCTTGGCCGTAATTTCGGGGTAGAAACGCACGGCAGATTTGACCAGCGGCGGAAAGTAGTTGATTTCTGTCCCGGCAGAGCGCAGCAGAACTTTACTGCCCCGGCAGCTATTCTTCAAAATAAGTTGCCACTCTTCATGGAGGGCTTGCGGATGATGACGAGCCATCCAATCCTGGTGGTCCAACAGCACAAAATGAGTGTAGGGACCGGGATGCTGCTGCAAAAACTCGGTGATGGTGCTGGTATAGGTCTGGATTTTGAACGTATTGGCTCTGAGCAACTCAAAATGTTCTGCCTTGAGATAATTGGGGCAGCAGGTGGGGGTGTAGGCGCCGGTTAAGTAGACACGCCAAAAGTAATTATCGCGGATAAGGACCTCGGTGGTGACGCGGCGCAAATTATCCCGAATGTAGCTGCTCAAACCACCGGGGTACTGTTTATCAATCAGTTGCATTTGCGGCCGGGGGACGCCCAACATGGCCATCACCACCGGGTGCTTCAACAACCACTGGCTGAAGCTGTTCCACAGTTCAGGCTCGATTTTGGCATAAATTTCTTTTTGCTCGGCCAGACTCTCCGCTTCGAGGAGTTGGGACACATACGTTTTGAGCTTTTTGTGGGAGCGGAAATATTGGCTAATGATCCAGGCCACATTGCCGGCGGCGCCGTAATAATAAAATGACTTTTTCAGACCGGAAGGGCTAAAGTAGTGAAGGTTGGCCTCCCAAAACTCCCTGGCATAAGCCGGCAGATATCTTTTGAGTAAAGTATGGTATAACGCCTTAAAGTTCTGATGAGCGCCGAGGCCGAACACGGCAAACAAATCGGCAAAGCTGCCCTGCTCGATGAGTTTTAGTTTGAGCTGGAGCAAGGCATTTTGACGTGGATTGACATCCACCGCGTGAATTTCCGCCGGCGAGTCGAGCAGATAATCCAGGGCATTGCAGCCGGCGCTGGTAATCATGACCACGCGGCTGTCACCATCCAGCTTGAGCAGTTGCCGGTCAATCCGGGGGTCTTCCCAACAAGCGTTATAGATGAGATGGTTGGAGTGGATACTCTTGAAGATTTGATTGTGAGCGCTCTGGGCCAGGTTTAGTGAGCCTGGTTTTTTCATCCGGGTCTCCTTTGAAAATAGCTTGTTTGTAGTAGCGACTTCAGTCGCTGACAACCCGGACGACTGAAGTCGTCACTACGAACCTCAGTTCGGGATAGGCAACAAGATAAGGAAATGGCTCACGGATTCCGATTAAAAATTTGCTTTAAGCTGTGTTTATCTGTGTTCATCCGTGAGCAATCTTTTACCAACTCCTTGAAGCACATCAAGAGCCAAAAGATAATCCACTCGAAAGACCAAGGCCTTGTTTCTCATAGTTCGGATTAAGTCTGTAGATATCTCGTAGGTCAACTGATCTTCGCTGGGTCTCACATTGAGGGCTTGCGTAATCGAATTGTGAAAACTACTCTGATGGCCCTGAAGATAAATGGTGCCTTTGATAATTTTGTGTCTTTTGGTAAGCATGGTGATATTTTTTAACGTTTACAGGGAGTCTAAAAGGTGGAGGTTAAGAGGTATTTAAGGTTGGGTTAAGGGCCGGTTAATCTTCGGTAAATCTTATTTAACCATTTCTGGCTGATAAAACTTGACCTTTAACGCCAGCCTTTTGCCATTTCGGTTAGTTTGGGTTATCATCTGAGGCTAAAGTGGGCTGTTAGGATGACGAGGTACCCATATTGTCATTTACCATGTGAGGTAAAATTCCGCCTACTTCATCGGAGAAGGGGAGGATTTGGATGTTTCAATATATTGCTCGCCGGGTGACGCTGGCTGTCCCCGTGCTGGTTGGAATTTTATTTGTCACCTTTGCCCTAGCCCGTAAGCTTCCCGGCGACCCCTGCCGCGCCGTGCTGGGCGAACGAGCGACCGATATAATTTGTGACGAATTTATAAGACGAAATGGCCTGGACCAACCCATCCTCTGGCAATTTTGGATCTATTTCAAACAAATTGTCATCGAGCATGATTTGGGCGTGTCTTTCCGCTTTGGCCGCCCGGTGAGCGAAATTATCGTCGAGCGCCTGCCGGTAACCATTGAACTGGCCCTGGCGGCCATGATTTTTGCCACTATTCTCGGCATTTTATTCGGTGTTATTTCGGCTTACTGGCACAATTCAACCGTTGATGTGCTGGTCATGGTGGGGGCTAACATCGGCGTTTCGCTGCCCATTTTTGTGTTGGGCTTGCTGCTACAATATGTCTTTGCCCTTGTTTTAAAAGACTCTTTTCTGCAACTGCCACCATCGGGCCGGTTAACCTCCGGGGTGACCAACCCTCCCTTTTTCGAGGTTTGGGGCTGGGACCTATCACCCGAATCAGCCGGGTTTTTCTTTTTTAGCTTAATTGCCAATCTTAACTTTATCAATGCGCTGCTGACCGGCAACTGGACTGCTTTGGGCGACGCCTTTAAACACATGCTTTTGCCGGCTATCGCCGTTGGCACTATTCCCCTGGCCATTGTGGCCCGCATCACCCGTTCCAGTTTACTCGAAGTTTTAAGCCTCGATTACATCCGTACCGCCCGGGCCAAGGGGCTGGCCGAAATGGGGGTGGTCTTTGGGCATGGCTTGAGCAATGCCATGCTGCCGGTGGTCACAATTTTGGGCCTGCAATTAGGCTCTTTGCTCAGCGGGGCGGTGCTGACCGAGACTATTTTTAACCTGGCCGGTCTGGGCCGCACCCTCTTTGAGGCTATTACCGCCCGTGATTATATTATTGTGCAAGGCGTTACCTTGATTGTGGCAGTTGGTTTTGTAGTCATCAATTTGATTGTTGATATTTCTTACGCTTTTCTTGACCCGCGTATTCGTTTGAGTTGAGCCGTCGGTAGGACGTCCCTATCAAAAGAGAGGAATAATTATCATGGCCGCCGAGTCAATCCCTTTGACCGTCCCGCCGATTGTTAGAACCAAAGAACCCACCAGTCTCTATCGAGATGCCATTCGCCATCTGCTACAAAAACGCTCGGCGGTTGTGGGGATGCTCATTTTGCTGGCCCTGACCCTGATTGCTGTCTTTGCCCCGCTGATTGCCCCCTATGACCCTGAACAACAGTTGATTGGGATTGAACCAGGCATCAAAAAACGCTCTGCCCCCTGTATTCACCTGCTGGGCTGTTCCACCGACCGGCCCCAACACATCTTTGGCGTAGATGCCAACTTTCGAGATTTTTTCAGCCGGGTGGTTTATGGGTCGCGGCTGTCGCTGCAAGTCGGCTTTGCCTCGGTGACATTTGCCATTGTCGTCGGCACGCTGCTGGGCGCGGTGGCCGGCTTTGTGGGCGGCTGGCTGGATAACGTGATTATGCGCCTGATGGACGTACTGCTGGCCTTTCCGGCTTTGATTCTGGCGATTGCCATTGTGACGGTGCTGGGGCCGGGCCTGATTAATGCCCTGATTGCTATTGGCATTGTGACCATTCCGGCCTATGCGCGGGTAATTCGTTCCAGCGTGCTGTCGGTCAAAGAGCAGGATTTTATCCTGGCCGACCGCGCCCTGGGTGTGCCCCCGCCCCGCATTTTGTTCCGGGATATCTTGCCCAACTCGATCACCCCGTTGATTGTCCAGGGAACGCTGGGCATTGGCACGGCCATTGTCGAGGTGGCCGCGCTCTCGTTTCTGGGCTTAGGCGCGCAGCCGCCCACCCCCGAATGGGGCTTGATGGTCAGCGCCGAGCGCAACCAGATTTTTACCGCCCCGCACCTGGTCTTCATCCCCGGCGTGGCTATTGCCCTGGTGGTCTTGGGCTTTAATTTGCTCGGCGACGGCCTCCAGGATGCGCTCAATCCGCGCCTCAACCGTCGCTGACGGTGAGCAAGAAGTTGTTACACAGAGGAGCACAGAGAAGTCACAGAGCTTCACAGAGCAATTTTTAGAACTTCTCTGCGCGCTTCGCGTCTGTAGAATCTCTGCGTAACTTAGTGTTCCTTTTTGGCTCTGGCTCGGCCAGGTTAGGAGTTACGCAGTTCAAAAGATTATTGCAACGAATTCCACGAATTATACAAATTTTTTAATCCTGACTGATTACGATGCCCGGCTCCCTCATTGCGGCGATACCTTTGAGGCCGGGCATTTTGCTTTATTAGCTTGGCATCCAAAACAATGTCAATTCTGAAAATCTATCGGGGACAGGCGCTGCGGCAGGCACTAAAGGAAATCAAGCAGCCGGTGGCGGTGAGCTATTTCGCCCTGGAGCAGCCGGAGCCGGATACCCTGGCCGCCCTGTCCGAACTGATGGCCTTGACCAAACACCTCTCTGTGACCACCCAGGCCGCCGAAGCAAATGCGCCCGCCGACCGGCTGGTAGTCCGCAGTCACAGCGGGCGGGAGCTGGTGTTCGTCGGCGCGCCGCTGGGCCTGGAATTGGCCGCTCTGGTCTCGGCCATCATCGTCAGTGGGCGGGGAGACTCAGGGCTGCTGCCTCAAACACGGCAAGCGCTGGCGCAGTTGCATACGCCGCTGAAGCTGGAAATCTTTACCACCCCCACCTGACCCCACTGCGCCCAGGCGGTCAGCCTGGCTCACAAGTTCGCCTTTGAAACTCCTCAAATCAAGGCCGAGGCTGTCTCCGCCGTAGTGATGACCGAACTGGCTCAACACTATAAGGTCATGAGTACGCCTCATATTGTGTTGAATGAGACCCACGCTGTGCAAGGGCGCGTGAGTGAGGAACGGTTGCTAGCGGCGATTCTGTGGGATGTGGGTTAGAGCAGAATCTACAGAATTTTGGAATCTTTATTCTTTTATTCCGAAAATTCTGCTCTTTATCTTCAACCGTATAAATCCTTGTATCTTACGCCACACGCAACACGTTTCAGGTGCAAAACAGGGTCAAATAGAGTATAATCAGGGGGCAGAGGGTTTGGGGGTAAAGGTCATAGGAGTCGTTGCTGAATTTATGATCCACTCTGCCGTAATAAAAACAAGTAACTGATTACTGTTTTAAGGAGGTTTTTAGCCCATGAAGTCTGAAAGCCGGCGTCCCCGGGTCTTGATCTGTGATTCGATTGCCGAGGTGGGCATCGAGATGCTGCGCGAGCATGCTGATGTTGAGGTAAAAACAGGTCTAAAATTAGACGAGCTGCTGGCGGTGATTGGCGACTACGAGGCCGTGGTCACGCGCAGCGCCACCAAGATTACGGCGGAGGTGATCGAGCACGGGCTGCGGTTGAAGGTGATCGGCCGGGCGGGGGCGGGGCTGGATAACATAGATGTGGTAGCCGCCCAAAACCGCGAAATCAAAGTGGTCAACTGCCCCGACGCCAATACCCTGGCTGTGGCCGAGCATACCATGGCCCTGCTGCTGGCCCTGGCCCGCGGCTTGCCCCGGGCCGATTTGAGCCTGAAAAAAGGCCAGTGGGAAAAGAGTAAATTTATGGGCACCGGCCTGGCCGGCAAAACCCTGGGCATTATTGGCTTTGGCCGGATTGGCCGTGAGGTGGCCGCCCGCGCCCAGGCCTTTGGTATGAAGGTCATCGTCAACCAGCGCCGGCCCACCCCGGAGTTGAATTTGGAGGCCGGGGTTGAATCCATGGACCTGTTGGAACTGCTCAAAAAGGCCGATTTTGTCACCCTGCACGTGCCCTCCAAAGCTGAAACCAAAAACCTCATTGGGGCCGAGCAGTTGGCGGTGATGAAGCCGACGGCTTATCTGATCAACACCGCCCGCGGCACGGTGGTGGACGAAGCGGCGCTGTTGGCGGCTTTGAACGAAGACCGGCTGGCCGGGGCCGCGCTGGACGTGTTTGCCGAAGAGCCGGCCATTAATAACGCCCTGGCCCAGCACGAACGGGTCATTGCCACCCCCCACATTGCCGCCAGCACCGAGGACGCCCAGCGAGCAGCCTCCATTACCGTCGCCGAAAAAATCATCGCGTTGATCCGCGAGGTTCGCAGTGAGAGTTTGCTCGGCTTGCAGGTGGTCCCGCTGGACAAAGTTTTTCCCCACGAGCAGGTGGACCAGCGCCGGGTAGAAAAACTGGTCCGCCGCTTCGAGGTCGAGGGCCGACTGTCGAACCCGCCGGTCGTGGCTCAGGCCGGGGATCGTTACGTGGTGCTCGACGGGGCGACCCGCGCGGCGGCCCTCAAAGCGTTGGATTATCCCCACATTGTGGTCCAAATAGCCGCTGCCAAAGAGCAGTTGGGCCTGCGAACCTGGCTGCACGCCATTCGCCAGGCCAAGCCGGCCGACCTGATCAAGTTGCTCAAGACCCTGCCCACCATCTCGTTGGTGGAAACCAGCAAAGATAAGGTGCTGGATGAGATGGTCGAATTTGGCGGTTTATGCCACCTGCAAACCATCGAAGGCAAACTGTTTCTCATCCAACAAAAGCAAGGGGCTAATCGCCTCGATGCTTTGAACCAGCTAACCGAAGCTTACATCAAGGCTTTCCCGGTAACGCGCACCCTCAACGGCGATGTGCTGAGCCTGCACCATGAATATCCCGATTTAACCGCGCTGGTGGTGTTTCCCGAATTTACGGTGGATCAGGTTCTACAGATTGCCCAGATGGGCCATGTGCTGCCCGCCGGCATTACCCGCTTCATCATTCCGGGCCGGGTGCTCCGCCTCAACGCCGAACTGCGCCACTTAAAATCTGACCAATCCTTGAGCGAAAAGAACGAATGGCTGCACCAACTACTGCTGGATAAACTGGATAAAAATAAGATTCGCTATTACCAGGAGCCGGTATACCTGCTGGATGAATAGCCGGAAAAAGGTCAAGACCGGGCTTAATGATTTTTGACGATCAATCCCATTGACATTCGTAAAACGCAAACTGATAGCCCTGCGGGTAAAACGTAATGATTTGCCCGATAAACAGCCATCACGCTTTACGTTTTATGTTTTACCTGATAAAAAGTGTCAATCTAACTTGAACTGCGCCCAAAATTGATTAAGCGCCGGTCATTTTTATGAAAACCTGTTGCATTTGCCTCTATCTAATGTTAAAATGGAATCAATCTCAGGAGAAAAGGCCCGCATGAAGAAATTACTGTTTCAATTGGATACCGACCCCATTCCCAGTTCGTTTGATGGCGTCGCCGCTTATGATGGCGGGGCTGACCATCTTCTCACCTTTCCCAACATGAACCCCGACAACGTCGAAGGTATTGTGCATGGCGCTATCTTTACCCGGGGTGGTAAAGATAAGCAGAATACGGCCATTTTTGTCGGCGGCAGCAATCTGGCTCAAGGCGAAAGCCTGTTCGATGCGATCCAAAAGATTTTCTTCTCCGGCTTCCGGGTTTCGGTGATGCTGGACAGCAATGGCTGCAACACTACCGCCGCCGCCGCTGTAGCCAGAATTACCAGCCTGGGCAGCATTGCCGGCAAAAAGGTGGTGGTGTTTGCCGGGACCGGCCCAGTGGGCCAGCGGGGGGCGGTGTTGCTGGCTCAGGAAGGGGCGGAAGTCATTCTGACCTCGCGCAAGCTGGATCGGGCCGAAGCGGCATGCCAGGCCATGGGCCAACGCTTTGGCGTCTCGCTGACGCCTATGCAAGTATCCGACCCCGCCTCGACCCAGGCGGCGCTTGAGGGGGCGCAAATTGTGCTTGCCGCCGGCGCGGCCGGCATCGAACTGCTGCCGGAAGCCATGTGGCAGGACAGCCCAACCCTGGAAATTTTGGCCGACATCAACACGGTCCCGCCGCTGGGCGTGGGTGGCTTGGAGATGATGGATAAAGGAGAAGTTCGCTACGGTAAGAAGTGCCTGGGCGGCCTGGGGATCGGCAGCCTCAAGATGAAGGTTCACCGCGCCGCCATTGCCCGCCTATTTGAAGCCAATAACCAGGTTTTTGACGCCGGGGCTATTTATGCTCTAGCCAAAGAGCTGGTTTAAAATGGTATCAAAGGCGAAGGCTAAGGCTGAGGCTAAGATTGATCTTACGTCCTTAGCCTTAGCCTTGAGCTAGATGAGTAGTTGCCAATCTTTTATTTATAACAGAGAAAGGAAAACCCAACATGATGAATTATGCACCGCTGAATGTTTTGCCAACAGATATTCAGCAAGACTGGATGGCCGGATTACAGCGGCAGGTGAGCCAGCAAGCCGAGGGCCATTTTTATCTGGTCAACATCCGCCGCACCAAGCCCAAAAGTTTTGAGGAACAGCGGGTGATTGTGCTGGTGGTTGACGAGAACGGCTTTCCCATCCCCAATGTTCCGGTTGCTTTCTCCTACAGCACCGCCGATCAATATGTCCTCACCCCCGATTTTCTATGGACTCCGCCGCCTCCTCCCCGCGCCTTCATTGTCCCAACCGCCGGCAGCGGGCAAATTGACCAGATTCAGGGCAGCGGCGTCAAGCAGGGACAGCCGGGTGGCATCACCGTTTATCTATTTGCGCCGGAATATTCCAGCGATGTCGTGACCGGCCTCGGCATGCTGGCCGACCACACCGGCCTGCACTTGACCTTCCAACTCCGCCGCAACGGTGTGACGCCTTTGATGGACCGGATCGCCAGCCTCGAAGCTCGCGTGGCGGCACTTGAAGCCAAGTGATATTGGACTTTAACTCCTGACCGATCCTCGCGCCGGGATTGGGGGAAAGACATTAAGGCTTCATTTAATCCCCAAATCTCCTAATCCCGGCCTAACTATTTATCCATCAAGTAACTTAACCAACGCCTCCATTGTTATAAGAGTGATGCCTGCGTCACTTAAAACTTTGATCACTGCCGGTGCCCGTAAATCACGATCTTCTGTCACCAGATAATCCACCTGTCCATAAACAGCAGTGGCAATCACTTTGTCATCATCAGGATCACGACAAATTGGCGCAATTTCTGGCAATTCAACCATTTCGAGGTCATGGACCAGATGGCTCCGAAAAGTACGTAACAACTCTGGATAAATGAGCCGGGTAATATCTGGATAAGCCAGAACCAAATCATACTCATGCCTCAAGGCTGGTGAACAGATAACCCTGAAACGTCTTGACTCCCATGCCATTACAAAGGTTGCTAATTGAGGCGGGTGCATCAATGCCTTCACCAGTTGATTGGTATCCAGAGTGATGCGCATAAGTTATGATTTTAACTCTCGACGTGCTTTTTTTACTAGCACCTCTAAATCTTCATCAGCAATAGAAGGAAGCGGCCCTTCGCCTATAGAAGCCGCTCGAATGGCTGCCAAAGTAGCGGCAAAGCGAGCCTGACGCCCCTCATCATCTCCAGGCACGTTTGACATCAACACCACGGCCACAGTTGCGCCAACAGCGATGTCATCCGGTAACACAATGGTATGATCTGGACCGACCGTGGTAATGTAAGCAGGCGTTGTTTCGATTGTCATCAATTATTCCTTTCTTTTTCAATGTCATGCTATCACAAACAAAGCGGGAGTCAATAAAAAGTAGCTATCTTTCTTCACCTCTCCCCTGATTGTCATATTTACCAGACTGGATTATAATTCTGCCCCACCGAGTTGTCTGTAGATAAAGGAAAAACGGGTGTGTTCAGATTTGGGGGCGAATTCGGTGGATAGCGTAGACAGACCCCCTCCCCAACCCTCCCCCGCTGCGG
>JAKLJP010000083.1 GCA_023151115.1 Anaerolineae bacterium | reverse complement strand
CCGCAGCGGGGGAGGGTTGGGGAGGGGGTCTGTCTACGCTATCCACCGAATTCGCCCCCAAATCTGAACACACCCGTCTATCTGGCCCAATTAGACAGTCAGGGTCAAATTCGTTAAAATGGAAGAGGATAAATCTATGCCTACCTTTGAAGAATTGCTTTATCAGTCGGCTATTTTGCACCAGCATCTCTGCCCCCGCCAGGTCTTGGGGGTGCGGATGGGGCTGGCGGCCGGGCGATGGTTGGGGTTGGATCTGCCCCAAATTGACAAGCGCCTCCTGACCATCGTCGAAACCGATGGCTGCCTGATTGATGGGCTGGCTGTGGCCACCGGCTGCCGGGTGGGCCGGCGGACTATGCGCGTGCTGGATTTTGGTAAAGTCGCCGCTACCTTTGTAGATACGCAGACGGGCCGGGCGGTGCGGATTGTGCCCAGCGCCAGCACGCGCCAACGGGCCAAAGATTATGCTCCAGAGGCGCAAAGTCGCTGGGAAGCTTACCTCCTCGGCTACCAACGAATGCCGGAAGCCGAATTGCTGGACATCCAGGAAGTGGCTTTGACTGTGTCGCTGGAAAAGATATTGAGCAAAGATGGCTATCGGGTCAACTGCGACCTGTGCGGCGAGGAGATCATCAACGAGCGGGAAGTTATCCGGGACGGCTCAACCCTGTGCCGCTCCTGCGCCGGAGCAAAGTATTACTGTCAGACGGATGAGCCAATCGCTGTACCGGCGGCCAATTTTCTTGAATTAGCCCTGACCGAGATTCCTTTGGCCCACATTCAAACCAATCACCTTTGAGGAGACAAAAATGAGCCAACTGCCGCAGCCTTATCTTGATTTTCAGCAGAAATATCCCGACATCTGGCAGGCCTATGACCAGCTTGGGGCAGCCGTTCACGCCGCCGGGCCGCTCGATGAAAAGAGCCGGGCCTTGGTCAAGCTGGCCCTGGCCATTGGCGGGCAGCGAGAAGGCGCGGTGCATGCCCATGTCCGCAAGCTGGTCGAACTGGGCGTCATCGCTGAGGAAATCCGGCAGGTAGCGCTTCTGGCAATTCCCACATTGGGATTTCCGACCACTATGGCCGCCTTGACCTGGATTGATGATATCTTAGGATCAGCTTGAGCGGCGCGATGCTTCCCTTGCCCCCATTTGAGGGTCAGCCCTTCTCTCTTCAAGTCGAACAATGCTTGAATGCCCGGCACAAAGATGCCGGCTGCCATCGCTGCGCCGACGCCTGCCCCACCCAGGCGATTACGCTGCACCCCCAGAATGAACGCTCACCTCACGGCCCACTGTTGCCCCGGCTCAATGTTGAGGTGTGTGTTCACTGCGGGTTATGCCTGCATCACTGTCCCACCGATGTTTTTAGCCAAGCTGACCCACCAGAGGTCAAACTGGCTCAGACTATCTCCAATTTGCCTGATGCTCCTCTGGCCCTGGTCTGTTCGCAGCACCCTGACCCGGCAACGACCGCTGCCCCGGTGGCGGCAGTCGTTCGCCATCAACGCTGTCTGGCCTCGCTCTCGCTTTCTCACCTCATTGACCTCAGTCATAACGGCCAGCGCGATCTGTGGTTGGACGATACCCTTTGTGATGAGTGCCCCCTTGGCCACGTCCAGCCTCTCATTGCCCAAACAGCAGCAGCAACTAATCGCCTGCTCCAGGCTTTTGGTCACCCCTCAGTTATCCATACTCCCTTGAGCCAGCCGGATCTGTTAGCAACAGAGACCAGTCCGAAGCCGCTATTTGAAGGCAACCAACCCAAGCTATCTCGCCGAGGTCTTTTTAGCGCCTTGGGAAAAGCGTCTCGGCTCATGGAACCAAGCTCTGATCCTGCTTCACCACCCACCACCGCTGGACCTGTGCCGGTAAGCCAGCGGCTGCCCCATCATCTGCCTGCCTCGCGTCAAAGGTTATGCCAGCAACTTGCTCATCTGGGTGAGCCAATTGATGAGCCACTCGAGATAACCGAACTCCCTTTTGCCACTGTCAAACTTGACGCTAACGCCTGTTCCGCCTGTCGTTTGTGCGCCCGCTTCTGCCCCACCGAGGCCCTGCATTTTGTGGCCGATGCCGAAAGCTTTGGCATTTCTTTCAAAGCGGCTATTTGTCTGGATTGTAGGATTTGTGCCGTTGCTTGTCCTGAGGACGCGATCAGCTTCGGGTTACAATTGCCGGCAACAACCCTGGTTGCCAACAAAGCGGACTGGCTGGTAGTCGGCAATCTAACTCCCTGCGCCGGCTGTGGTGAGCTAATAGCGCTCGGAGATAATGAGGCCGGTACCCAACCGCTCTGTTATAGTTGCCGTCAGAGTGGTGGTCCAATGCAACCTTTAAAGGATGTGGCTGGTCTAATGATTGATTTGCTAAAGAAGACGCTTTGAGAATCGCCGTTGATATAGTTCTCCAGAAAAGTTTTCGTCACTGAAACAGGTAGCAAGGTAGCATGTAGCAGGCCATAAGTTTGCTACTTTGCTACCTGCTACCTTGATTGTTGGGAAGGAATTTTTCTGGACACCTATAACAAGGGGCCATTAACCCGCCCATCGGCAAAAATATGCAGCCGGTGACGTAAGGCCATAATAGTCAGCATCGGGCGAGTCACAGCGAGCGCCTCGATCAGTTCACATAAAAACCTGGGCTGGGCCAAAGTGGGGCGTGTTGGAAATGCCTCGGGAGAGACTCGAACTCTCACGTCCGTACGGACACAGGCCCTCAACCTGCTGTGTATGCCAATTCCACCACCGAGGCTTATTGATTGGAAAATTGGAAGGTTGGAGGGATGGTAAGTTTCCCATCCACTCCATTAAATAATCTGCCTAGATTATACTGTCTCTGCCTGTTTTGTCAAAGATGAGTCGAGGGCGATGAGGCGAGGAATAGGGAGGCGGGGAGGCGAGGTGTGGTTTGTCGCTGCAATTAAACAGGGTTGATGAGGTTTGTTGTGGCCTCAATGGGGGTGCGAGACTTTATCTGCTCGGCCAATGCCTGCACTGCGGCAGCGACTTCGGTGGCTTTGGCTGTGGCGGGCAGCGGCTGGCCGTAACAGATGGTGACAGGGTAGGGCAACCGTTTGGGCAATTTCCAAAAATATTTGCCGCCTTCAAAACTAAAGATGCTGCCCCAGACATTATGCATATAAACCGGGATGATCGGATAATCCAGGCCGGCCATAATGGTCTCAAAACCGGGCCGAAATTCCTGCATCCGGCCATCTTCGGTCAGCCGGCCTTCAGGAAAGATGCAGACCACACGGCCTTGTTGCAGCCGCTCCCGCGCCTGATTTAAACTCCATGACACCGACTCGCGCCCCTCATAGGGCGCGATGGGAATGACATCCATCAGGCTGAGAATGGGCCGGAGCAGCGGGCTTTTGTAAATGCTTTTGATCATCACAAAGCGGATAAACCGCTGCACTGTGCTGCTGATGAGCAGCGCATCCACAAAAGAGACGTGATTGGGGGTCAGCAGGGCCGGGCCGCGCTCCGGTACGTTCTCCACGCCGATAATTTCGATGTGATAGATGGTATGGATGAGCAGCCAGCCCAGGAAGCGAATGAAAAATTGAGGAATGATAGTACAGGTATAGATAACTATCCCGGCTGTGACCAGGCCCATCAGCAGAAAAATCCAGCGGGGCGAAAGGGCCAACTCTACAGCCAGGAAGTGATACAAGAGGGAACCCAGCAGCAAACACAGCCCATTGATAATCCCTGCTGCCGCCAAAACCCGGCCTCTTTCCGCGACGTTTGCTTTTAATTGCAGGTAAGCATACAGCGGAATGGTGAAAAGTCCACCGCTGACGCCGGCCAGGAGCAGGATAACAGCAGTTGCTATGTAAGAGCCGGTGCTGAAAAACAAAGCGATCCCGGCGATGGTCATGCCTACGCCGCCTAAGGGGACCAGTCCCCATTCAACCTTTTTACCTGACCAGCGGCCGGCCAGCATGGCCCCGGCGGCGATACCCAGCCCAATAAAAGCCGGCAGCAGCGACAGCCAGGTGTTCTGGTCGTTGCCGAGACCGAGGTGCGTTTTGCCGTAGACCATGACATTGCTGGAAAAAACCAGACCGAGCAGCCAAAAGTAACCATTGGCCAGGCTGGTCAAAAATAAATCGCGGCGCTGTTTGAGAAAAATTAGATCTCGAACCAGGCCGGCGAGCGGGTTCCAGGGGAAACTTTCGCCTGTTGGAGTTTGCTTTTGGCTGGATGGGGGTACCAGGAATGCGCTAATCGCACCGATGAGGGCCAGGCCGAGGCCATAATAGATCACGGTCAGCGGATTGTTATGGTGCAAGGTTAGCAGCACACCCGTCGCGGCAATGCCGCCGATAATCGCTACCAGACTGGTTGCTTCGATCCGGCTGTTAGCCACATTGATTGTTTCCGGCGGGCAAATCTCGGGAATCAAGCCGGCTTTGGCCGGGCCAAAAAAGGTTGACTGTGTGGCCAGTAATAACAGGACAAACAACATCAAATTAATACTGCCCCAGATAAAAGCGGCTGCGCCCAGCAGCAAAATGGCAATTTCGGCCACCTTGGTCAGGCGAATGAGGGTGGTTTTGTTGAACTTATCGGCCAGATAGCCGGCCCACGGGCCAAAGACAATGAACGGCACGGTGAAAATGAAGGCAGCCTGGGCGATGATGGTTTCGGGGTGCGCCGCTACCATGATTTGCAGTACATACAGTTGCAGCAAAGTTTTGAACAGATTATCGTTTAGCGCGCCCAAACTTTGGGCAACAACCAGGGCTTGAAACCCTTGCGGTAGTTTGATCTGGCTCATGGAACCCCCTCATTTTGTTACGGATAAGGCCAGCCAATTGAGGTAAAGGTAATATTTCCCAGAATGGACTGGCCTGTTTGCAGCAGGATATACATCGCAAAAAAGACAACCGCCAGCGCCAGTATGAAGACAATCAATCCGGTCAGCATCGTCAAGGTACTCAAAAGGGACGACTGATGAGCCATACCGTTCACTTTTATGCCTCCTATCACTGCTTGGGATCACTTGTTTAATGATGACCGCAGTATAGCAGGCCAGAGATTGAGAGTCCCCTGTCGAAAGTTAGGTTGAGGGGTAGGGGCTTTATAAAAAACTCCGCCGCAGCGGAGTCTAAAATCGTTCCATTCAAGTTGAAGTCAGCATCGCGTTCAGTACACGCTGCCATTCATCATCAAAAACAATTTGAAAGTTGACCTGGTGGCCGCTGAACTCCTGAGTAATGTCGTTCCAGGGAGTAGGCTGGCTATACTTGTTGCATAACTCAAAAAGCTGCTTTTTGTAATCCGTGTCGGGATTGTGCCCCAGGTGGATTCCCTTTGTTTCCAGAACGTAGATGGTAGGCGGTTCTTGACGTAAGGCAAAAAAGTCGGGGTGCGGGCGATGTCTGCGCCAGCCCTGGATGCTGTAACTGTTTGGCCCAACATTATTTCTGAACCACCATTCCAGAATGTCGGCTTGCTGGTCGAGATAGAGGGCGACCGCTTTTTCCGTTTCGTTGAAATCTTCTTCCAGAAAGTAATCAAACAGAGTCCGGGCCGGTAAATCGCCGGTGGCTGTCGTCAGTTTACGCGCCCCGGCTTTGGCTTTGATGCGCTCTGGAATAGCGCTGCCGGCGCAGCCGGAAATCAGGTAAAAACGCAGTTCGCCGCTTTGAAGCAGCGAGTCAAAAACCTGCCGGGTCAAACGCTCCTGTTCGGCCGCTATCCTCTTTTTAAGTTCTTCGATCACAAAGCCCAAATCACGTTTAATCCTGGCTTCGGGGAATTTGGCTCGCAGACGGCGCAGCGTTTCCTCGACATATTCATAGGCCACCCAGGGATTAGGCACCAGGTCCAGCAGTTGCCGGGTCATAAAAACTGGGTCTAGCTGCATCTCATCCGCCAGGCTGGCCCGCAGCGGCTCGATGGTGGTGAGGTGATCCAGCCCCAGGCTGACATGGCTATCCCCGGTTTCCGCCGGGTTAAGTTCCCAGCTATCCACCGGGCTGAGGTCAACCTGCTCCCAATCTACCCGGCTGAGAATATCAACCTCATAGCCCACTTCTCGCCAGCCGCCTTTGCCGTCGGACACCACAAAGCAGGGGAGATAAACTTTGCCGGCGTAATGTTGAAATTGGGGCCGAATTGAAACATCCACCACTGCCTGGCTCGGAGCGGCTTCGACATCGGCAATCACCCGGCCGGCCACATCGCCCAGACCTTCGCCGATCAAGCCGGCGCGAATGGTATCCAATAATTGGCCGGTTTTGGCTTTGAAGCAATAGACGTGGCTCTCGTCCAGTTCAGGCAGGCCGGTTTTGCGGGCGTAAGGCTGGCGCAAGACCCGCCCGATGAGTTGGGTCATGGCGGTGTTTGATTCGGGGTTGGTCAAAATGGCGACGATGTAGGCAAAGGGGCAATCCCAGCCTTCCTGGAGGGCCTGCTTGGTGATGATATAACGGATGGGGCAATCAGGACTGAGCAGGTCAATATTTTCAATCTCGTCCCGTTCGCTGCTCTTGACGGCGATTTCTTCGGGCAGCACGTTCAGCCGGGTAATGAGATACTCGCGCACATCTTCAACGTGAATCAGGCCGGGCAGGCGCTGTTTGGCCCCGGTGCGTTCAACCTGAAAGAGGGCAATGGGGCGAATATAAACCCCATGATTGGCCTGGTAAGTTTGGGCAATCTGTTCCAGTTCGGCCCGATGCCGGCAGGCCGCCAGCACGGTGTCGCGCCAATCGGCGCTGGCCTTGTTGTGGACATGCAGATCGAGCTTGATCATACCCTCGCGCAGCACGCTCTGGCCGGTAATGTTGACCAGCACATTGCTTTCCCGCGGCGGTGTGGCCGAAAGCTCCAAAATAAAGGAGGGATTGAAGCCGCGCAAGGTTTGTTGGGCGGTGGCGCTGTAGGCTTTATGGCCCTCGTCTACGATCATCACCGGGTTGAGCAGGCGCAAGGTATTGCCCAACGACGACTTGACCACGCCGCCGAGCATACTTTGGTGATCGTACACGTCCAGGTTAGGAATACGCTCGCGCAGCTTGACGTGACTCGCCAGTTGGTCTTCCGCGGGGAAAAACGGCTCAAAGCCGCCCTGATCCTGAAACAGACGCAGCGTTTCTTTGTTCTGGCGGTTGGCCGAAGGCAGCATCAGCAGCATCACCACCAACTGCGTTTGCACGTCGTCGGGCGAAAAGCGGCTGTCTTTTTCCAAAATAAGGGTGCGCCCGCCGCTGCTCAGGTCGAGGGCCTGGCGGTAGGGATGGGCGCGGTCGCGCAAAGCCTGCAAGGTTTGGCGATAAATTTGGGTGGTGGGGACCAGCCACAAGACCAATCCGGTTTGCCGGCCGCGGTAGAGGGTCTGGATGGCGTCAATGGCCCTGACGGCCAGCAGGGTTTTGCCGCCGCCGGTGGGCACCTTCAGGCAGACGGTCGGCACAGGCTGGCCCAGGCCGTTTTTGCGCGGGATGTAGTCGCGCTCACCCTTTTTCCAGGCGGCTCGATCCCACTCAAAGGGAATATCCAGGCCCAATTTGGCAACCTGTTCGGCCTTGGCCTGCGCTTCTTTCAGGGCGCGGAGGTAATCGCCCAAAATATTCAAGGCGGCTTGTTGGTATTCTTTGAGCTGCATCAATATCCGGGGAGTAGGAAGTAAGCAGTAGGGAGTAGGGGAATATTTCTTTCTCTTACTTCCTACTGCCTGCCCCTTACTCCTTACCTTTAGAACAAATATTCCATTTAAATTTACGCTCTAAAGCGATAAATGGCAAATGGCAGTTGGCAAAATTCCAGCCGGTAATCGCGCAGATAGTCGTCGTCCAGGTATTTGTGCGAGGCAATGACCAGCCGGGTTTTACTTTTGTAGGGGCCAAGCGCATCGGCAAAGGCTAAGTTGAGCGGATTGTTTTTGAGAAAGGCCACGTCGGGTTGATAGATCATATAGACTTCGTACTGCCGGCTTTCGCCCAGATACCAGCGCGACTCATCCACCTGCGTTTCGTCCAACTGCTCGCCGGTGGCGGTGAAGAAGACGTAGCGGGCCAGTTCGCCGTAAGTGGGCAGCCGGTCGCCTTTGAGGGCCGCGCCTTCTTCCAGGGCCTCGCCCAAAGTTAAAAAGGTGAAGGAGCCGCCGTAACCCGCTTTCAGTTTTTCATCTCTGGCTCCCGCCACACCGCCAATGACCCGCCGCACCCGCTCTGCGGTCAAGGTATCGGCGTAATCTTCCTGCTCGATCAGGATGAATTTGCGATTGCCCCCATCTTCGGCGTTGAGGGCCAGCACTGCCTGCCCCGTCGTGCCGCTCCCGGCGAAGGAGTCGAGCACAATCGAATCCTCGTCAGTGGCGATTTGGAGGATGCGTTTGATGAGGTTGGATGGTTTGGGGGTGACAAAAACATCATCAGAACTTTCAAAATTGATGATGGAGAGCAGTTCTTTTTTTGCATCCTGGGTATGACCTACATCTTTGTAAAACCAAAGGGTTTGAGGAACAAGTCCCTCCTTTACCTCTGATAAAAATCGCTTGATCGCGGGTACTGAGTCGCCTTCTTTACCCCACCAAATTCGCCCATCTTTGTCCAATTCCAAAAACTTCTCTTTGGATACACGCCAGTATGATCCTTTGGGTGGTCCTGCTATCACTCTACCTGAAGGTGCAGTGATAGCATAAGTTCCGAGACTATAGGGATTCCGAGCGGATAAATCACTTGGTTTCCAGGGGCCGCGTGGGTCATTGTCGGGATTATCGTAACGTTGGTTCATCTCCTCTGTGCGAGGAAGTAGATTGAGTGTCCACGCCTCCAGACTCTTAGCATATACTATGACGTAATCGTGATCTTCCGAAAAGAACTTGGCTGAGTTCTTGGGAGAATAGTTCTTCTGCCAAATCACCGTTGCCACAAAATTCTGCTCGCCAAAAATCTCGTCCATCACCGCCCGCAGGTGATGCACCTCGTTGTCGTCAATGGAGATGAAGATGGCCCCGTCTTCGGCCAGCAGCTCGCGCAGCAAAATCAGGCGCGGCCACATCATGCACAGCCACTTGTCGTGGCGGGTCAAATCTTCGCGGTCTACGGTCTGCTTCAGCCAATCCAGGTGCATGGGGCTGTTAACGGCGTCGTTGTAAACCCATTTTTCGTTGCCGGTGTTGTAGGGCGGGTCAATATAAATGCACTTGATTTTGCCGGAAAAGGAGGGCAGCAAGGATTTGAGGGCCAATAAGTTGTCGCCGTGAATAATCAGGTTATCGGCCAGGCCGGGCCGGGCGGTCAGCGAGCGGGCCGGGTCGGGGGTCAGTTGGCGGTAAGGCAGGGTCAGATGATGGGCGCGGATGATGCTTTTGCCTTTAAAGTGGAGGGTGGGCATGGGCTTTATCCAAATAATTGTGAATTGTGAATGATGAATTGTGAAGGGATGGTTGAGTCTATTCGTGGCGAAATTCAGTTTCGCCGTTAAACGCCAGCCAAAATTTCATCCTTCATCCCTCATCCTTCATCCTTCCCATAGCGGGCTTCCAACTCGCGCACACGGGCTTCCAGTTCGGCGGCGCGGGCTTCGGCCTGGAGGCGGGCGGCTTTTTCGGCCTCGGCGCGGGCTTCGGCCTCGGCGCGGGCAGTTTCGGCTTTGAGGCGGGCAGTTTCGGCTTCGGGCGGGGTCAACAGACGCGCGCCGGTTTGGGCATCGTAAACCTCGATGCGTTCCCGGCCCACGGCCACAAAGCGCAGGCCGATGGTTTCAAAGGTCAGGCCGCCGTCGGCGTCAGGCAATAGTTCTTCATAGTATGGGCCGTCTTCCAGCCGGTAGCCAATGAGTTGCCAGCCCTGGCGACGGCGGGTCAGCAGATCAATTATCAAAAATTCCTTGACGCCTACGGCGGCGTAGAGCAGCGGTTTCTCGTGCAAATCAACCTGGCGCGTGTCTTTGGAGGTAATCTCCAGCACAAAGGCGGGCAGCGGTCCATGGCGGCCCACCCGATAGGATAAGTTATCTTCGGCAGGTAAGTGCCCTCCCGGCATGGCGGCAAGATCGGGCGACTTGGCCGGGGCGCGCTCGCGCCCCCAATGGATGATAACATCGTGCGTTAGCAGCCAGCCTTGCCCCAAAAAGTTCCACAACATCACCTTCAACCAGCCAATCCATAGGTCATGTAGCGAACTTTGGGGCATCGTGACTACTCCTACATCTTCGTCTTGAGGGTAGAGAATTTCCAGCAGGGTTAGCGGTTCTTGTTTAAATTGGCCGGTATCTGGATCATAAACTTCGCGCCAACCCACTTCCAGGTCAAAAGTAGGTAGGGGGGGCAGTGGGTAATCTGGCTCAGCCTCATTTACAGCCGGGGCTGGAGCTATTTTCGTAACCATTGCTCACTCCTGATTAATGACACGCTCTCATCTTCTCGCCTCACCACCGATTTCTCACTTTGCCCAACCCCCGCAGCACCCGCTCTGGGGTCAGCGGAAATTCGTCAAACCAGACGCCGATGGCGTCAAAAACGGCGGAGGCGATGACGGCGGCGTAGGGCAGGTAGGGCATTTCGGCCATGCCGCGCGCCCCGAAGGGGCCGTTGGGGTGCGGGTCTTCGACGATGATCGAGTCAACCCGCTTGGGGATGTCGTACACGCCGGGGATAAGGTAGGTGCTGAAATGGGGGGTCAAGACCTGGCCTTTGTCCATGCGAAAATCTTCTAAAATGGTGTAGCCGTGGGCCTGCACAATCGCCCCTTCAATCTGGCCGACAATCTGATCGGGGTTGATGGCTTTACCCACATCGTCGGCGCAAACCACCCGGTTGACGGTAATAAAGCCGGTTTCGGTATCAACGGTCACTTCGGCCATTTGAGCCACGTAGCCATAGGCAAAGTTGGGCACACCATAGCCGGTATCAGGATCCAGGGGAGTTGTTTTAGGGGCCAGCCAGGTGGCTTCGGCAACGGCGGGACGCTCTTCGGCCTGCCATTTGCGCCGGGCAAATTCGGCCGCTTCTTTGACTGCATTGCCGGCCATAAAGGTCAAGCGTGAGGCGCTGGCGCTGCCGGAACTTTGGGTAAAGGCCGTATCTGACACTTCAAGCTTGATTTTACCCAGTTCAACCCCCAGCGCTTCGGCGGCAATCTGAGCCATCACCGTATGATGGCCCTGGCCTACATCCGCCCCGGCAATACGCACAATGGCTTCTTCTATATCGCCGCCGCCGCGCAGCTCCACCTCGGCCCAGCTATTTTCCGGGTAGCCAAAACTAAAGCCGATATTCTTGAAGCCGGCGGCAAAGCCTTTGCCGGTAACGTGCCGGGGCAGCGGCTCCGGGTAATCGGGGTCGTTCTCGCCCCGTGACCCCAACCGGCTGGTCCAGTTAGATTTCCAGGCTGTCTCGCGGATGACTTTTTCCAGACTGACCCCGCCGGGAATGGTCGTGCCGACAGAGGTGAGTTTGTCCTCGTCCAAGATATTTTTCAGGCGCAGCTCCACCGGGTCTTTGCCCAGCTTTTCGGCCAGCTTGTTCATTTGCATCTCGGCGGCAAAGTGACCTTGCGGCCCGCCAAAACCGCGAAACGCACCGCTGACCAGGTTGTTGGTGTAAACGGCATAGGCATCCAGCTTGACATGCGGAAATTCATAGGGGCCGGTGGCAGTTAAAACGGCGTTGCCCAGCACCTTGTTGCTGGTGTACATGTAGCCGCCGGCGTCGGCAATGATTTCGATTTCGGCGGCGATGAGCGTGCCGTCCCTTTTAGCGCCCCATTTGGATTTGATGAGCATGGGGTGACGTTTGCAGTGGCCGATTATGGATTCCTCACGGCTCCAGATGATCTTCATGGGGCGGCGGTTGCCATGCCGCTCGTACATGCGCAGCACAGCCAGGGCCAAAATAATTTGCACGCTCATATCTTCGCGCCCGCCAAAAGCGCCGCCGATGGCGTCGTAAACTACCCGAATTTTTTCGGGCGGCAGATCCAGGGCGTGGGCAATCTGCTGCTGGTCTTCCCAGGTCCATTGGCCGGCGCAGCGAACCGTAATCCGGTCTTCGTCGTCAAGATAAGCTGTACCGGCTTCGGGTTGGAGGTAAGCATGCTCCTGAAAGGGGGTGCGGTAGACCCCCTCGATAATGACCCGGCACTGATCCCAAACCTCATCGGGGTTGCCCTTGCGGATGCGCTTGTAATCGGCGATGTTGTTGAGCACACCGGGGTGCAACTGCGGGGCCTGGCCCGACATAGCCCAGACCGGATCGTAGACCACCGGCAAATCCTCATACTCTACCTGGATCAGGTCGCGGGCCTGAGCCGCGATTTTCTCGGTTTCGGCAATCACCACCGCCACATGGTCGCCCACAAAGCGAACCACATCGCCGCCCTTTTTGTTGGACCCCGGCCCGCACAGCACCGGCTGATCTGGAATTTGCAAGCCGTACTGGTTGACCGGCACATCTTTGGCCGTCAGCACACCCATCACTCCGGGCAATGCTTCGGCGGCGCTGGTATCAATGCTGAGGATGCGGGCATGAGGCCGCCGGGCAAACAGAACTTTGAGCCACAACTCATTGTCGTGGCTCCGATCGCCGGGGTAAAGGGTCTGCCCCGTTACCTTGCCCAGGGCGTCGAGCCGTTTGATAGATTGGCCGATGGTGTTGTTTGGCATAGATCACACTTTGCTATCTAACATAATTGGTAACTGCTCAGCCTCCATGTCATTTCGAGGCCGTAGGCCGAGAAATCCCTGGCGTCCGCCCCGCGATAAATCACAGGGCTATCAAACAGCGCCCGATAAATCGGGCTAAAAGCAAGTTTTTAAGCCGGATTCATCCGGCGCGGTTCACTAGCGCGGCGATTTATCGCCGTGCGGACGCCAATAACAGCAGGAACCACAGAAAACGTTAAAAGCAGGAATTTCTCCCTGCGGTTGAAATGACATGGCTGAGCAGTTACATTTCGTGGTGCGTAGTGCGTGGTACACACTACGCACCACGTACCAGGCACTACGTACCTGAGTACATCCAGAAAGATTACAACTCGTATGCTTTCTCCAGGGCCTGCAAAATCTTATAGTAGCCCGTGCAGCGGCACAGGTTGCCGGTGATGGCCTGCTTGATTTCGTCGCGGGTGGGCCGCTGCCGTTCGGCCATAAGCGCCGCCCCGCTCATCAAAAAGCCGGGGGTGCAGTAGCCGCACTGCACCGCGCCCTCGTTGATAAAAGCTTGCTGCACCGGGTGCAGTTCGTCGCCTTGAGCCAACCCTTCCAGGGTGACAATCTGGCTGTTGTGGGCGCGGGGGGCAGGCACCAGGCAGCTCATCACGGCAATCCCATCGAGAAAGACGGTACAGGCGCCGCATTCGCCTTCGGCGCAGCCTTCTTTGGTTCCAATCAGGCCGGCATCCTCGCGCAGCAAACGCAGCAAAGTTTTATCATTGGCCCCGTGGATAAAACGAAATTCGCCGTTGATGGTCGTGGCGATGGGTTCGTCGGCGGTTTCGGTGTGCAGGATGGCTTCGTCGCCGTCCAGGGCAGGGAAATGGCCGTCACTGCTGCCCCAGAGCATGACCGGCTTGGGTGGCAGGGTGTCGGACTCGGTGCCTTCGGCCAGCATTTGCAGCGCATGGCGGGTCAGGGTTTCGCTCATATAGCGGCGGTACTCGGCTGACCCGCGCACATCGCTGATAGGGCTGATAGTTTGCGCCGCCAGCGCCCCGGCGCGGGCCATCACATCGCGGGTCAAAACCTTGCCGGTCAAAAACCGTTCGGCGTCGGTGGCCCGGACAATGGTGGGGGCGACGCTGCCCAGGGTAATGCGGGCCTGGGTAACGGTGTCGGCCAGCATGCTTAACACTACCGCCACGTTGACAATAGAAATGGCCTGCGCCCGGCGCAAGCCCAATTTTACAAAGGTGCCAATCTGATAATTAGCCAGGGCCGGAAAAGAGATGTCTACCAGCATTTCGTCCGCTTCCAACACGGTTTTGCGGACGCCCAAAAAGAACTCTTTGAGCGGCACAGTGCGGCTGCCTCTGACGCTTTGCAGCGTGACCGAGGCTTCCAGGGCCATCAGCGGGGTAATGGTATCGTTGGCCGGCGAGGCCGTAACCAGATTCCCGGCCACCGTGCCCCGGTTGCGAATCTGCGGCGCGCCGACTTCCCAGCAGGCTTTGGCCAGCGGAAAAGCGCGGTGGATACACAGTTTTGAGGCGACCACCTGATTATGGGTAACCAGCGGCCCCAGGTGGATACGCTGCTGCTCATCCAGGGTAATTGTATCCAGGTTGGGCAGGCGTGAAATATCAATGATTACCTGGGGCGAGCGCACGCCGCGCTCAATTTCGATGAGGAGGTCGGTGCCGCCGGCCATCAGCCGGGCTTCGCTTTGATGTTCGGCCAGGAGTTGCAGCGCTTCATCCAGGGAGCGGGGAGTATGATATGTTTGCCACATGGCATTTCCTAATATGCTACGGCCTTATTTGAAAAGTATTGGACCTTGACCTACTGCCTAAAGCCCAATCTTGTTGAAACTTCAGAATTGATGATTATCTTACCATTAAAATATGAAATGGTCTAGTGACTGAAACCACATCAATCTGTGGCAGCCGGAAGAGGGGGAAATAGGAGATTAGAGATTAAACAATCTCTAATCTCTAATCTCTAAATAAGGCCACAAATTCCGAATCAGCAGGCCGCGCACCAACTTGCGGCGATAGGCGGCGGTCGAGCGAATATCGTCAATGGGGCTGCACTCGTTGTGGGCGGCTTGACCGGCCCGTAATAGGGTCGCTTCTTCAAATAAACCGGCCATGAGCGCCGCCGAAGTTTGAGGAGCCGGGATGACGGTCGGTGCGACGGCTCCCAAAGCCACCCGGACGTGGGTCAGGCGGCCATCCATTAGCCAGCCCCGAAAAGCAACCGAGGCTTTGGCAATGGTCTGGGCCTGGCGCGGTCCCACTTTTTCAAAAAAGGCAACCTCCTGCCCGGTATGCTTTTGTT
This sequence comes from Anaerolineae bacterium, assembly GCA_023151115.1. The sequence continues at coordinate 5,504 of JAKLJP010000083.1, read as the reverse complement.
TGGGGACCAGGATTTCGGTTAAGAGTTCGTCGGGCTGGATGACGGTTTTGCCCGGCCCCAGCGCAAATGCCTCTACCGGCAGAGTCCGCTCTCCCCGTACCGACTTAAGCACAAGCTGAGCCTCCAGGACATACAGAGGTGGAACACCGTCGGCGGCGGGGGAGGCATTGACCACATTGCCGCCCAACGTGCCCATGTTTTGAATTTGCGCGCCGCCCACTTCGCGGGCCGCCATGACCAGCGGCCAGGCCCATTTTTGAACCAGAGGCGAGCGAATCAGCTCCGTGTAGGAAACCAACGCGCCAATAGAGATAAGGTCGTCCCGTTCGTTGATTTGCCGCAGTTCCCCCAGCCCGCCGATATCCAATAAGTTGAGTGATTTAAGCCTGTGCTCATGTTGAACCAACACATCCGTCCCCCCGGCGATGACCCGCCAGCGTGGTTCGGGTTGGTTCAGCAGGTCGAAAGCCTCGGCCAGCGTGGCCGGACGGGCAAACTCGGTCTGACTGTTGATGACGGCATGAGAATGTCCGTTGGGCGGTCTGGCCGAGACAGAAGGCTGTGTATTTTGAGCCGCCTCGGCTACAGCTTTGATAATTTTGGTATAGCCGGTGCAGCGGCATAAATTGCCGCTCAAACCCCGCCGGATTTCCTCAACACCCGGCGCAGAGGTTTCTGCCAGCAGCGCCCGCGCCGAAATGGCAAAGCCAGGGGTGCAAAAGCCGCATTGAACCGCCCCAGCTTGGGCAAAGGCTTCCAACACCTGCGCCCCCGGCTCATCCTGGCTGAGGCCCTCGACCGTCAAAATCTCTGCTCCGTGCGCCTGGCCGGTCAGGGTGAGGCAGGCATTGACCGCCCGCCCATTGAGGATGACGCTGCATGCCCCACATTCGCCTTCGCCGCAGCCGTATTTGGTTCCACGCAAACCCAAATCCTCGCGCAGCGTGTGGAGCAGCAGCGCGCGCGGATCAGCTTCTATTTCATAAGGTTGGCCGTTGACTGTAAGAGATATCACCATGAGTTAACCTAACAGAATTTGCTCGCAAAGACGCAAAGGCGCAAAGATTTTTTAAAGAAGTATCAGTGGATCCAAATTTGAGGAGCCAGCACGCCCACGTGCGGCGGTGTTCGGCACGTGGGCGTGCCTCACTCCTCGGAAAATTGGATCTACTGAGTATTCTTGGCGTTCTTGGCGACTTTGCGTGAGATTTTTTTGCCCACGGGGCAAGGACCTTGCTAAATTACTACCTTCTGCTGTAAAGCTGCCAGCATCATCTCCGGCGTTACCGGGATGCGCTCAAAGCGGACGCCGACTGCATCATAAATGGCGTTGAGAATAGCCCCGGCTGTGGGCGATAGACAAATTTCAGAAATACCTCGCGCCCCGTAAGGCCCCATCGGCTCCGGCTCTTGCAGCAAAACCGTATTAATTTGGGCCGGCACATCCCGGATGGACGGGATGATATAGGTGGACAGACGCGGATTTAAAACCTGTCCCTCGTTTAATAAAATATCCTCAAACAGGGCATAGCCCAGCCCCTGCGCTATCCCCCCCTCCGATTGACCCTCGACCCCGGCGGGATTAATCACATAACCGGCATCCAGATAATTCTCCATTTGCAACACTTCTATCTCGCCGGTCAGCAAATCCACTTCTACCAGCGCCATCTGGACGCTGTAGCTGTAGGCCGGGTGGGGGATGCCGACCACCACCGGCGTGGGCTGCTGTGGATGAAAATATCCCTCACCCACCAGCGGTCCAAATTCAACCGCCAGTTCAGCCAGAGGGATGGTTTGGCCGTTGACCTCCACCGCCCGCCCGTTGAAGCGCGGGGTTTCTCCGTTTGTTTCCAGGCGTTGGGCGGCAGCCAAGATTTTGCTGCGTAAATCAAGCGCAGCCTTGATCACGGCTGAGCCGACCACAAAAACCGTGCGCGACGCATTGCTGGAGCCGGAGTCAGGCCCTAAAGAGTCGCCAATTGTGACCTCAACATCGGCGGGGGAGCAGTTCAGTTCATGCGCGGCCATCTGCACAAAAGCGGTCGCGTTGCCCTGGCCCATATCCGGGCTGCTGGCGTGCAGCCGGTAACGCCCATCGGCTTGCAGCTCGATGCGCACCATCGCCCCATCGAAAACTCCCGCGCCCAGCCCGAAACCCTGCCAGGCCGCCGCCAGACCCACCCCGCGCCGTTTCCAGCGACCCACCCCGCTCTTTAACTGCTCGCGCCGGGCATACAGTTCCCCCTGTTCGGCGGCATCGAGCACACGGGGCAGACTGATGGCCGGGGCAACCGTCTGACCTGCCCCGCCCATCTGTCCCGGGCGCAGGACATTCAAGCGGCGAAAAGCAATCGGCTCCAGCCCTACCGCCGCGGCCATCATATCCATGTGCTGTTCTAATCCCACCAACACCTGCGGATTGCCAAAGCCGCGAAAGGCGCTAGAATTGCAGTTATTGGTAAAGACAGCCTGGGCGTCAATTTTGGTGTGAGGGAAGTAATAGGGGCCGCAGCAATGTTCGGCGGCCAGGCCGATGACCGCCGGGCCGAGGGTGATGTACGGGCCGGTGTCGGCCAGAATGGTCACTTCAATCGCCGTCAGCGTGCCATCTTTTTTAACCCCGGTTTTGTAGCGCACATGAAAAGGGTGCCGCTTGACTCCGGCGGCGATAGACTCGCTGCGGTCCAGCATCAGTCGGCAGGGGCGTCCGGTACGCTGTGTGACCAGGGCCAGGTGGATTTGAACGTTAATATCCTCTTTGCCGCCAAAAGCGCCGCCCATCATCGGGTGCTGCACCCGAATCTTTTCCTCCGGCAACTTCAGGGCCAGGGCAAGCTGCTGCCGGTCTTTGAAGGGGTTTTGTCCCCCGGCGCAAACGGTTAAAATCCCGGCCTCGTCGTAATAGGCCACCCCGGCCTCGGTTTCCAGAAAGGCATGCTCCTGCCGGCCGGTCTGATAGCTGCTTTCAAAAATATAATCGGCCTCGGCAAAACCGAGGGCCACATCGCCATGGCCCAGGTGAAGTTCGGCGCACAAATTGCCTTTGGGGTGAAGCTGCGGCGCGTCCGGCTGGAGCGCCTGGAGTGGGTCGGTTAGCGGGGGGAGAACTTCGTAGTCAACCCGGATTAAATCGCGGGCCTGCCGGGCCAGGTCGTCGGTTTCGGCGGCCACCACCGCCACCGCGTCGCCAATATAGAGGACACGCTCTTCGCACAAAACGGGCTGGTCATGAACCAGCAAGCCAAACCGATTTTCTCCCGGCACATCTTTGGCCGTGAGCACACAGACCACGCCGGGCAGGGTTTCGGCGGCGGAAGTGTCAATGGATAAAATACGGGCATGCGGGTGGGCCGCCCGGAGCACCTGCACCCAGAGCATGTTATCCAACACAACGTCAGAGGGATAAACATGCGCTCCCGAAGCTTTGGCATAAGCATCCACGCGAAGGATGGGTCGGCCCAAAGGGCTGGTTTCAAGCATAAAACCTCCAAAAAATTGAAGATAGAAGATAGTAGATAGAAGATAGCAGATAGGAGAAAACTATCCTCTATCCTCCATCGTCTATCTTCTACTTTCGCCTCCTCGCCTCACGAGTTATCGCTTCATTCTCCGCTACACAAACAGCGGCGCCAGTTGAAACTTATCCACATCCACCAGGCCGTGATCGGTCAACTTGAGCGAGGGGATGACCGGCAACGCCAGAAAACTCATAGCCATAAACGGGTCGTGCAGGGACGATCCCAACTGGTGAGCGGCGCGGAGCATCTCATCCATCTGATCCCGCACCTGCTCGATGGGCTGGTCGCTCATGAGGCCGGCGATGGGCAGCGGCAGATGGGCCAGCACCGTCTCACCGGCGGCGGCAGCCATCCCTCCTTGCGACTCGGCCAACGCGCGGGCTGCTGTGAGCATACTTTGATCGTCTACCCCAATGACCACCAGGTTGTGGTGGTCGTGGGCGACGGTGCTGGCAATAGCCCCACGCTGCAAGCCCAGGCCGCGCACCAGACCCAGACCCACCCGGCCGGTCGCCATGTGCCGCTCGATGACGGCCATTTTCAAAATATCGCGGCTGGGGTCGGCCACCACATGGCCGCCGGCCTGGGGCGTCGGCTCAATCAAGTGATCGGTAATCAACTGGTCGCGGATAGCGCCGATGATCCGCACCTGAGCGCCCTCGACGGGCAAATGCAAGTTGACTTTGCTCCAATCCACATTCATGGAACTGCGCAGCACGGTGCGCCGGGTGGGACGTTCCCAGGGCAGAGCCACGCCATCCCGTGCGACCAGTTGGCCGCCGCGATAAACCAACTCGGCTACCGGCGCTTGCAAATCGGAAAAAACCATCAAATCGGCCCGGCGGCCTGGCGCGATAGCCCCCCGGTCGTCCAGGCGGAAATATTCGGCCGGGTTGAGAGTGGCCATGCGGAAAGCAGTCATCGGCGGCGCCCCGCCGGCGATGGCGGTGCGAATCATAAAGTCAATATGGCCCTCTTCCAGCAAATCGGCGGGCTGGCGGTCGTCGGTGCAGAAACAGAGGCGATGGGCATTTTCGGGGGTGATGAGCGGTAATAAGGGCTTGAGGTTGTGGGCGTTGGTGGCTTCGCGGATGAAAATAAACATTCCCAGGCGCAGTTTTTCCTGGGCTTCTTCAACAGTGGTACATTCGTGGTCGCTGCCGATGCCAGCGCTGACGTAAGCATTGAGGCTGCGGCCCAGCAGGCCGGGGCAGTGCCCGTCTTTGACTCTATCGCGGAAGGAACGGAGTTTGTCCAGCACCCCTTCATCGCCGGCCACCACGCCGGGGAAATTCATCACCTCGGCCAGGCCGATGACAAACGCTTCGTGCTGGAGCGGCTCCAAATCGTACCAGGCCAGGGCTGCGCCGGTAGTTTCCATGTGGGTGCTGGGGACACAGCTGGGCGCGTTAACGTAGATGCTCAGCGGGTTGTACTTGGCCATAGCCAGCATGTAGCGGATGCCTTCCAGACCCAGCACATTAGCAATTTCGTGCGGGTCGGTGACAACGGTAGTGGTACCGCGCGGGACGACGGCGCGAGCAAATTCGGGTGGGGGGACCATGGCGCTTTCGATGTGAACATGGCTGTCAATCAGGCCCGGAGCCACGTAGCGGCCACCCAAATCAACGGTCTGGTGAGCCTCGTAATCACCCAAGCCGACGATACGGGATTGAGCAATGGCAATATTGGTGGGGATAATCTCGCCGGTGAAGACGTTGAGGACACGGCCATTTTTGAGCAGCAGGTCCGCCGGTTCGTCACCGCGAGCCATTTTGATGATTTGGGCTAATTCCATGGGCTCCTCCACCTTGAGTTTTGAACCATCGAAACACAGCCAATATACCCCCGATGGGGATTATGGTCAACTGGCTAACCTCAAGAGAGGTTGTCAAATTTTGGGTAAATTTGTAATCGTCAAGACGATGTTGAACTAAACAGGCTGTAAAATCTCACGCGAAGACGCCAAGAACGCCAAGAAAATAA
>JAKLJP010000082.1 GCA_023151115.1 Anaerolineae bacterium | reverse complement strand
AATTCAAGTCCGGCCTATCGGTCGAGCAAATCACGACCCAATTGGCTATATTCAGTTCTTAAAGTGCAAAGATAGTGTAACAAGATTAACAAGGTTTCGATCAGTTTTATCTTGTTAATCTTGTTAATCTTGTAGAGAAAAAAACCGAACTGAGGTTATGTAATCAATTCCTGGGGCAAGTGTTCTACCCAGTTCCAATAGCGAAAATCAATGCGGCCATCCTCGCGGAAATCAATGCGGGAGATGGCCGTATTAAATTTGTAGTAAAAAACGTGCGGGCTGGGCGACTGGTAAAGCAAGGCTTTAATCAAAGCGTCAATAAAGCCCCCGTGCGAAACCAGGGCAATACGTTCCTCGCTGGCTGCCTGAGCACGCAAGGCCGTAGCGACCCTGATGGCCCGGCTGTGACAGCCCGGCCAATCCTCACAACCCCCGCTCCACCAGCCTTCCTCAGTAATAAGTTCGGGGATGATATAGCCGGGAAACTCGGCGGCAATTTCTGAGCGAGTTTTGCCGGGGTAGCCCACCGGCTCTCTATTTTCACCCTCATCCAGATAAATACCGCCGTGTTCGTGAATATCCAACCAGATTTCGGGCGTTAGCCCCAAAGCCTGGCTCACCGGCAAAGCGGTTTGCAGGGCGCGATGCATGGCGCTGCAATAGAGTTTGGTGATGTTGTAACCGCGCCGTCTGTGGCTGGCCGTCGCCTCAACCGAGGTCCAGGAGGACAGTTCCGGGTTTTTGCCGGTTGCCAGATGTTCGGCCAACAAGTGGGCCTGGCGATGGCCCAGTTCCGTCAGCGGCGGATCACTCACCCGCTCAAAATGCTCGCGCTCCGGCGGCAGGGCGTTGTTAAACGATTGGGCGTGTCGAATGAGAAAGAGTTTCATGTTGGTCAATCTCCTTGCTGCCCAGAATTATACACTTTCCTGGTGCCCCTGCCAATAACTTTGTGTAGCCTCGCGTCTTGTGGCATAATGGGAATAAATTGTAACTGCTCAGCCCTCATGTCATTTCGAGGCCGTAGGCCGACACGAAGCGTCCCTACAGTGCTACACAGGCATCAGAGATTTCTCCCTTCGGTCGAAATGACATGCCTGGTAATAGTCCTTGAGAGTCTTTTACACCGACCACTTTGTTCTGCCACTGCCGCCAGAGCATCGTTTTCCGATGCAAAAATATGCCTTATTACGCCAGCGCGTAGCCGAGTCGGGCCTGATTGCCCCGGAAAATATGTGCGTTCCTCCTGCCGCCAGCGATGTCGAAATCATCCGCGCCCACGACACGGACTACCTGCACCGGGTGCAGCACGGTCTGTTGACTCCCCAGGAAATCCGGCGGATTGGCTTTCCCTGGTCGCCGGAGATGGTCGAGCGCTCCCGCCGCTCCTCCGGGGCCACCATCGCCGCCTGCCGGGCGGCGCTGGAGGACGGCTTTGCGGCCAATCTGGCCGGAGGCACGCATCACGCTTTCCGCAACATGGGCCAGGGCTTTTGCGTTTTTAACGACAGCGCCATAGCCGCGCGGGCTATGCAGGCCGAAGGTCGGGCGCAGCGCGTCGTCATCATTGATTGTGACGTGCATCAGGGCAACGGCACCGCCTCGATCCTGGCCGATGACCCGACCATCTTTACCTTCTCCATCCACGGCGCCAAAAATTTCCCTTTTCACAAAGAGCGCAGCGACCTGGATGTTGAGCTTGAAGATGGCGCAGACGACGCCGCGTATCTGGCCGCGCTGGAGAGAGGGTTGAGGCAGGCGCTGGCCCAAGCCCAGGCCGAACTGGCGATTTATCTGGCCGGGGCTGATCCTTTTGTTGGCGACCGGCTGGGCCGCCTGGCCTTAACCAAAACCGGCCTGGCCGAACGAGACCGCTTGGTGTTTGATTACTGCCAGGCGGCAGGTCTGCCGCTGGCCATCACCATGTCTGGCGGCTACGCGCCGCAGATTGACGACATTGTGGATATTCATTTTCAAACCATTCGGGCGGCGGTGGAACGGCAAGGACAGAGGATAGAGGATAGAGGATAGAAGATAGAAGATAGTGGATGGAAGATGGAAGATGGAAGATAGAAAGTGGAGGGTGGAGGATTGTAATGGTGGAAATTAGAGATTTGCGGGCTGAGGATGAGGAGCTTATTCAGCAAGTGGCGGCGATGTTGGTGACGGCTTTTAAAGAGTTAGCTCCAGAGGCATGGCCCGATATGGAGTCGGCTTTAGAGGAAGTAAGAGAATCTTTCCAGGCTGATCGTCTCAGCCGGGTGGCGGTGGATGAAGCCGGGACGGCGCTCGGGTGGGTCGGCGGTATTCGTCAATACGACGGGCAGGTGTGGGAACTACATCCGCTGGTGGTGCGGCCCGATTGCCAGGGCCAGGGTATCGGGCGGGCGCTGGTGGCTGATCTGGAAGCGCAGGTGCGGGAACAGGGCGCGTTGACGCTGTGGCTGGGCACGGATGATGAAATCGGGATGACCACCCTGGCCGGCGTCAATCTCTATCCGAATGTGTGGGAGCATGTGGCCCAAATTAAAAATCTACGCGGCCATCCCTACGAATTTTACCAAAAGCTCGGCTTTGTCATTGTCGGCGTGATGCCCGATGCCAACGGCGGGGGCAAACCCGACATTTTTATGGCTAAATCTGTACGACTGCCGATCCCTTCGGCAGGCTCAGGACAGGCCACCGACGGCTGACCGCAGCCTCCTCTATCGGCGGTCGGCAGTCCGCGGTCGGCGGTCTTTTTTTACCAGCATAGGTAAAGGAGCAATCACAATGGCTGCACAATCCAAAAAATCTATTGGTGTGTTGACCAGCGGCGGCGATGCCCCTGGTATGAATGCGGCCGTAAGAGCCGTAGTTCGCACCGCACTGGCGCGAGGTTTAGAAGTTTATGCCATCCGCGAAGGGTATCAAGGGATGGTTGACGGCGGCCATCAAATTGTCCCCATGAATTGGGACTCGGTGGGCAGCATCTTGCAGCAAGGCGGCACGGTTATTGGCACGGCTCGCTGCGCCGCTTTCCGCACCCGCGAGGGACGGCGGCAAGCGGCGCGCAATCTGCTCAAACGCAAAATTGACGGGCTGGTAGTGGTCGGCGGGGATGGCAGCTTGACCGGGGCCGATACCTTTCGGCGAGAGTGGCCGGGGCTGCTGGCGGAAATGGTCAAGCTGGGCGAAATTACCCAGAAGGTGGCCGACCAGCACCCCAGCCTGGCTATTGTCGGTCTGGTTGGCTCGATTGACAATGATATGTTCGGCACGGATATGACCATCGGCGCTGACACCTCACTGCATCGCATCACCGAGGCGCTGGACGCCCTGAGCAGCACCGCCGCCAGTCACCAACGGACCTTTGTGGTGGAGGTGATGGGGCGCAGGTGCGGCTACCTGGCTTTGATGGGGGCTATTGCCGGCGGGGCCGATTGGGTGTTGATCCCCGAAAGCCCGCCCGATGTGGATAACTGGGAAGATAAAATGTGCGAAGTGCTCAAAGCCGGCCGCAACATAGGCGGCCGGCGCGACAGCATTGTTATTGTGGCTGAAGGAGCGCAAGACCGGAAGGGCCGGCCCATCAGCAGCCAGTATGTCCAAATGGTCTTAGAGGAAAAATTGGGCGAGGATGCCCGCGTGACCATTTTGGGGCACGTCCAGCGCGGCGGCGCACCCAGCGCCTTTGATCGCAACCTGAGCACGATGATGGGTTATGCTGCTGTGGACACCCTGTTAACGATGCAGGCGGACACAGAGCCACAATTGATCGGGATTCGCGGCAATCGCATTGTCCACTCATCGTTGATGGACGCCGTGCGCCAAACCCAGGCGGTCAACGAGGCGATTACGGCCAATGATTACGAAACGGCGATGGAGCTGCGCGGCAGCAGCTTTCAGGATGCTTTTCGCACCTTACGGACCATGATCCGGGCGGCCCCGCATCCGCCTAAGCCCGGCCACAAACGGCTTCGTCTGGCAGTGATCCATTCGGGCGGGCCGGCGCCGGGGATGAACCCGGCAGTTCGGGTGGCCGTTCGACTGGGGCTGGATCACGGCCACCAGATGCTGGGCATCCAACATGGCTTCAAGGGGCTGATTGCCGGCGATATAAAAGAGTTGGACTGGATGAGCGTCAACGGCTGGGCCACGCGCGGTGGGGCGGAATTGGGCACCAACCGCTTTGTGCCGGAGGGAAGCGATTTTTATGCCATTGCCCGCAGCATCGAAACTCACCAGATTGATGGGCTGCTGATGATCGGCGGTTGGACCGGCTATCAATCGGCCCACGAGCTGTTTAACCGGCGGGCCAACTTTCCGGCTTTTAATATTCCTATGGTCTGCCTGCCGGCCTCGATTGACAACGATTTGCCCGGCTCGGAGTTGAGCATCGGCGCGGACACGGCCTTGAATAATATTGTCGAAGCGATTGACAAAATCAAGCAGTCGGCGGTGGCCTCGCAGCGCTGTTTTGTGGTTGAAGTGATGGGCCGCTACTGCGGCTACCTGGCCCTGATGAGCGGCATGGCCACCGGCGCGGAGCGGGTTTATCTGAATGAAGAGGGCATCAGCCTGGCCGATCTGCAAGTCGATTTGACCCGGTTGGTGGCGGGGTTTGAACGAGGCCGGCGGCTGGCCTTGCTGATCCGCAATGAGTATGCCAACCCACTCTATACCACCGGCTTCCTGTGCTCGCTGTTTGAAGAGGAAAGCAAAGAGTTGTTTGACGTGCGCCAGGCCATCCTGGGCCACTTGCAGCAGGGCGGCGATCCCTCGCCCTTTGACCGGATTCAAGCCACCCGCCTGGCTGCTCGCTGTATCGAATATCTGATTGAACAGGCCGAGGAGACAACCCCGGCGGCGTCATTCATCGGTTTGCAGGCCGGGCAGGTAAAGTTTTTTAGCCTGGAAGACCTGCCGCGCCTGCTCGACACCGTTCACCGCCGGCCCAAGGAGCAGTGGTGGATGGAACTGCGGCCCATCGTCAAGCTGCTGTCGCAGCCAGGGCCGGAGGTGGGGTAACAAAATCGCCATTCTGGATAAACTCAATCCGGTTGCCAAAAGGGTCGGCGGTGTAAAAACGGCGGACATGAGGGATACTGTCATCGGGGCTAACGGGTGCTCCGGTGGCTTCGAGGGCATGTTGAGCTTCGCTCAAATCAGCCACACGGAAGGCCGGGTGGGCTTTGCGGGCCGGTCTGAAATCCGGCTCGATGCCCATGTGCAGGCTAATGCCTGGCCCTTCAAACCAGCAGCCGCCCCGCAAAGCCAACGGCTCCGGTTTGGGAATCTCCGTTAAACCCAACACTTGCCCATAAAACTGGCGGGCTTCAGCCTCACCGCCGGGCGGGATAGCGAGTTGGATGTGATCGAGACCGAGGATTTGCACCAAAATTTCTCTCTAAACGTGATGCGTGATGCGTAATGACTTACGAGGGATGTTCTTCACGCATCACGCTTCACGCCTCATCTCTCCGCAAAGACCAGCACATAGGTATACCAACCCGGCGGCCCTTCGACGATGCCCACGCCAATGCGGTTGTGGTGGGCATGCAAAATATTGGCCCGGTGGGGGCGGCTGTTCATAAACCAGTTCAGCGCAAACTGAACCGTTTCGCTTGCCGGGCGGGTGTTGCGCTGGATATCCTCGCCGACATTGGCCGCGTTAATCTCCGCTTTAAAAAAGCGATCTTGCAGCGTCGTTCCTTCAGGGGTAACGTGTCCAAAGTAGCCCCGGACGACCATATCCTGGGCATGGCTCAAGGCCATCGCCGCAATCTCCCGGTCAACCTGGTACGGCGGCAGTCCGGCGGCTTCCCGCTGGGCGTTGACCCCGGCCACCATTTGCTGTTCCATTTCCACCAGGCTGGGCGGCGGGGCCATCGGAACGGGTGTTGCTCTGGGCTGTTGGGGTGAGGGGGTGGGTCGAGGCGGGGCAAAGATGACCGGAATAGCCACTGTTTGACCCACTTCCAATGAAGAGGGAATCAATTCGGGATTAACTGCCAAAATATCCTTGACGCTGGAGCCAAATTTGGCAGCCAGGCCGAGCAACGTATCGCCTTCGGCCAAATCGTACAAGATAATCGGCACACCCTGGGTCAAGCCCTGGCTGGGGGGAATCAGCAGTTGATCGCCAACTTGCAGCCGGGTCGGGTCGGTAATCTCATTGGCCGCCAGCAGCAACTCGACCGGTATCTCGTACTCATAGGCAATAGCCAAAGGCGTATCGCCCTCGACGACAGTGTAATAAACCGGCTCATCCGATCCTTGCGCCGGGGCAACCGGCTTGGGTTCGGTAAAAACCACCGGCACGGCAATGGTTTCGCCCACCGGCAACTTATCATCGGCTCGCAAATGAGGGTTGGCTGCCAGAATCTTTTTGACGCTAGAGCCATACTTGGCCGCAATACTTAACAATGAGTCTCCGGCGGTGACGGTATGCGGCACGACCGGAACCCGCAGCCCTTCCTGGGGCGGGATCAGCAAATCTTGCCCCACTTCCAAATTGGCCGGGTCACGGATATTATTGGCAGCCAATAGAGCTTCCGTGGAGATGCCATACTCTGCGGCAATCGAAATCAGCGTTTCACCCGATTGGACCTCATGAAACATAAAAATCGGGGTGGGGGTAGCGGTAGGCTTGCGTGTGGGAGTGGCTGTCGCTTCAGGGGCCGGCGTCATCTCCAGGATAGCGATTTCGATAAAGTTATCCAACGGTTCGACGGTCAGGGTTGCCGTTGGATGGGACGCAGCGCGAGTGGGTAGAATGATGCTGGCGATAGGGGTCGGCGGCGGGGGGGACAGGTTAAACTGGACCCAGGCAACCAGGCCGATTAAAGCCAGGGTCAAGGCCAGCCAACGCCACCAATAGGCCGGCACATGATCAATGATGTCACGGGGGTTCAACTTTTTCACGCCGGTCTCAATCTCCTGCAAAAACCAACACAAAGGTATACCAGCCGTTTGCCTCTTGAGCCACGCCTACCCCAATCCGGTTGAAATTAGCATGCAGTAGGTTGCGGCGGTGGGGCGCGTCACCCATAAACCAGCCAACTGCCGCCGCCACAGCTTGATTGGCCGGCTTGACGCTCAGGTAAATATTCTCGCCCACCCAGGTAGTCGCCAGGCCGCGTTCCTGAAAGCGGTCACGCAGAGTGCGGCCTTCGGGGGTAACGTGGCTAAAATAGCCCCGTTTAACCATATCCTGGGCCTGACCCCAGGCCATCAGGGTCAACTGCTCATCTATCCTGTAGGGAGCCAGCCCCTCAGCCCGGCGTTTAGCATTGACTTGCTCGACCATACTTTGCTCCAGGCCGACCAGGCTGGGTGAGCCTTTTTTGAGCGCCGCCAGGTCCGCTTCGGTCAGCGCCGGCACAGCCACAAACTCCGCCGCAGGAGACTGGCTGCCCTCAGTACGGGGTCGCTGCCGGGTTAGGGGGATAGCAACCTGCTGGCCGATTTGCAGAGCGTTTGGTTCCAGGGCCGGGTTGAGCGCCAAAATATCCTCAACGCTGGAGCCGTATTCCTCAGCCAGCGCCAGGATAGTGTCGCCGCTCGCCACCTCGTGGACTGCCGTTGGCGCCCACAAGATGGGGTCCGGCAGTTCACCATCCTTGCCAGGGATCAGCAACTTTTGGCCCAGTTGCAGACCGCTGGGATCGCTAATCCAATTGGCCGCTGCCAGCGCCTCGACAGTGGTATCGTATTGGAGGGCCAGAGCCAACAGGCTATCCCCCGGCTCAATAATATGAAAAACCAGGGTGGGGGTGGGTCGAGGTGTTTCTTTGCGAGTCGGGGTGGCTGTTACGGGGATGAGCAACTCCTGGCCAATCTGGATCGTCGTAGGGTCAGTAATCTCGTTGACCATCATAATTTTTTCAACGGAGGTATCGTAGTCGGCGGCGATGGCCAGGAGCATTTCCCCGGAGCGCACTACATGTACCACCGGTCCGGGGGTCGGCGTGGCGGTGGGAACAGCGGTGGCTGTCTTGGGTCGGGGCGTGGTAGTAGAACGCAAAGCAGGGGTGGCAGTCACTTTGGCTGACAGCGTTGCCCTGGCTGTAGGCGTAGCCGACGGCAGAGTAAGGATCGGTTCAACCGGGGCCGGCGCAGCCGGTGAAAATTGGTACCAGCCCACTAAGGCAATCCCCAATGCTATTATTGCCACTGCCACACGGGGCGATTGAATTGTACCGATGGCAAACCCTCCCTGCGGACCAATTTTTCAATAGACCCGTTTCGACCGGCAATTATACACTGTCTGCCTGAAAACGCGCCAAATTTAATCCCTGTTGAGAATATCTCCCAAATTCCCAAATTTTAGCCCAAAATTGGGCTATATTTGCCCAAAGTGGCATAAATGAAGGGCGGCAATATCCTCTACGTTTGTAATTTCCCCATAATTCTGCTATTTTTTCAATTTGTGATGAACAGCGCAAGTATCATCTCAGTAACCAAAAAGTACTCTTTAGCTCAAACACATTCCCGGGTACAATCTAAAATAGTTGTGGCCCCCAAAAAAGTACTTTAGGGAAAGCCGGTGAGTACCTTTTACCTCAAATGCTTGTGACTTTTGCTACTTTTGCGCCACGCATTTTTAGGGTATGTTAGGATTGCGCAGCACAATACATCATAAATTTCACCGCTATGGCAGGGGTGGGTGTCTTTAACACCTACCTCTGTCCTTTTCAAGGACTTAAAACCTAAAAAGTTGTGGGAGAAACCATTTTTAACGGAGATTTTGCCTCATGAATTCTGACAACCATTCCAAACGTAAAGAACGCAAGCTGCCGGTCCATTATCGCTGGATTGCCGTTGCTCTGGCCGTTGTCGGCCTTGTCGCTTTGCTTTACTACTTCTTGCCGAAAAATCAGCCATCTGCTTCGCCAAATCAAACCTCCGTGGCTGCTACGTTACCCCAAATTGTCAGTGCGGTAACTGCGGGTGAAGTAAAAATCCTCACGGTGCGCGGCGACACCCTTACCGCTACAAAAACCGATGGCAGCAAAATTACAGTGCGCAAAGAGTCGAATATAAGCGCGGTAGAAACCCTTAAACTCCTCGGTGTTCCTAGTGAAGCCTTGAGAGACCTGCCGATTATCGTCGAGGAACCAACCACTAACTTCAACCCGACAGGTATCTTATCTGTCTTAGCGGTTGTTGGCTTGATCACCTTCTTTATCTTCCGTAACTCACGGCAACCACAGAATCAGAGCGGCTCCGGTTACAATTTTGGCAATATGGGGCGCAGTAATCCACGCGTCATCTCCAACACCAACGACAAAGATGCTAAATCCAAACCCTCTTTGCCCCAGGTGACATTCCGTGACGTAGCCGGAGCCGACCAGGCCAAATTGGAGTTACAGGAAATCATTGAATTTTTGAAGGAACCGGCCAAATTCGTCAAATTAGGCGCACGCATCCCCAAAGGTGTCTTGATGGCCGGACCTCCCGGAACCGGTAAAACTCTCCTGGCTAAAGCCGTCGCCGGTGAGGCCGGCGTGCCCTTCTTTAGCATTTCCGGCTCCGAGTTTGTTGAGATGTTTGTCGGCGTAGGGGCCGCCCGGGTGCGTGACCTGTTCAAACGAGCCAGAGAGCAAGCCCCCGCCGTAGTCTTTGTGGATGAAATTGATGCTGTAGGCCGCCAACGTGGGGCCAGCATGGGCAGCGGCAACGACGAGCGCGAACAAACCCTCAACCAAATCCTGGTTGAAATGGACGGTTTTACCACCGACACCAACGTCATTGTGATGGCCTCAACCAACCGGCCTGATATTCTTGACCCCGCCCTGCTGCGTCCGGGTCGTTTTGACCGCAAGGTTATTTTGGACCGGCCCGATGTGCAGGGCCGCGAAGCCATTCTGGAAGTCCATACCAAGGGCAAGCCGCTGGCCGCCGATATTTCTATCTCCGACCTGGCTAAATTGACCCCCGGTTTTGTGGGGGCTGACCTGGAAAATTTGGTTAACGAAGCTGCTATTCTGGCCGCCCGCCGGAATTTGAACTGCATTGGCCGGTTGGAATTTCAGGATGCGATGGAACGAATTATTGCCGGGCCGGAACGCCAGGGCAAAATCCTCAGCGATTACGAGCGCAAAGTGGTTGCTTACCACGAGGCCGGCCACGCGGTGGTGATGCACAACCTGGAAAACAGCGACCCGGTACATAAAGTGAGCATTATCTCACGGGGGATGGCGTTAGGTTACACCATGCCCTTACCCGAAGGGGATAAGTACCTGCGCAGCCGCGAAGCCTTTGAGGACGAAATTGTGGGCCTGCTGGGCGGTCGGGCCGCCGAGGAGATTATCTTCAAGCGGATCACCACCGGCGCGGCCAACGACCTGGAACGGGCTACCAAACTGGCGCGGGCCATGGTCACTCGCTTCGGCTTTAGCCAGAAATTGGGCCTGCGCACCTTTGGCGAAGAGCAGGGCAATCCCTACTTGGGCAGTTTGGGCGAAATTCGCAATTACAGTGAGGAAATGGCTCAGGCCATTGACCATGAAATCCGCCACATCCTGGAAACAGCGTATCAACGGGCCAAAGATATTGTTCTTGACCAACAGCGTAAGTTGGAAGCTCTGGCCGGAGCACTGCTGGAATATGAAACCATCGAACGCCCCGCATTTGAAGCGTTAATGGCTTAATTCTCATCTTGTTCCCAAACTGAGTTTGGGAGCAAGATGAGAAAAAATGAAAAAAGGAGAGGCAGGTCACTGATCTGCCTCTCCTTTTTTATTTTGCCTGTTTTAGTGGGCCGACTGCTGCCGGCGGCGGGCGTCAAACTCCGGGGCTTCTTTGAGGGTAGTCCCCAAAATACCAAAGGAGCGCCACAAAGCCCTCAGGCCGGTGCGCTTGATTTCGGCGGGGTCCGTGCCAACCGAGGGAAAGCCCTGGGCATCGGGGGTCAGTTTCTCCCAATTGCGGAAAAGGTGTCCCCAATTGCTATCAAGCACCTGGTTCATACGCTTTTTGGCAATGACCGGATACCAGAAACTATCGTGATAAACCACGCTAGCAGCATAGGACCAGGGAGCGAGCACCGTTTTTAGCGACCACTCGATGGGTTTTTTGAGCGGCCCCCAATAAATCTTGTGCTGCATACGTGAAGCAAAGGTCATCTTTTTGAACGGCCCATCAAAATGCCAGTTCATCGCCGCCGCTTCTTGATCACCCACAATTTCGATTTCGCGCGGGTCGCCGCAGCCTAAGCCCAACTCGTGGGCCATGCGGATAAACTTGATCGAGAGCGGGTCCAGGCCCATCATTTTGGCGGCGATTGCGTCAATGGCCACCTGGTCGGCGCTGGCCAGGATGACATTCTTGACATAGGGCATCATACAGCGCGGGCCGGGACCATCGCCAGCAAACGTGCCGTCCATAACCGCAAAAACACCCCGGTGAATTTTCTGCTGGATCATCAGCAAATCTACCAGGGTTTCGTGAATAACCGGATGGGTCCAGTGGCGGTGTTCATTCAGCAGCCCGCCAAAGGCGTTTTTCATCGCGCCGGTGGTAGTGGTAAAGATATGGGTTTTGACGGTGGGCAAATGGATGATGTTCTCGCCGATAAAACGTTTGGGGATATGGAAGCCCTTGGGATAAACCTCGTTGAGGCAGGTAAATTTATCGGTCAAGTCTCCCACCGCATCACGGATATGAATCCACTCTTCCCCTTCATACAAATGAATATTGCGCAGCCCATGCGCCTCAACCACGTTAATTTGCTTATTTTCCCTTTCACCAAAATGGGCGTCAATGACGACGGTGCGGTTGTGGCAGGCGTGGATCAGATCAGGGTTGTAGCCATCCTGCTTCAGTGCGCGGATGACGCCTTCAAGCTGCCAAGGCGTGGTCGAACTGCCCGGAAAAAAGAAATGCCATGAAATATTGACTTTTAACGCGGTATCAGCATCTTTGGCGATAATATCTTGATACCCGGCCAGATTCATCAACTGGTGATAATCGGCCAGAACCGTTCGGGGCGACGTTTGGAGAACGGCGACTTTACTTTTTAACATAGATTTCCTCTCTTGCAATAAGACACTTAAATGATGAGCGTGGTGCGTGTTCCGTAAAAATGAAACGGAACACGCACCACGCATTACGTTAATATTCTACGTCTTCATCTCAAAAGTTCCAAGTTACAAGGCTCGATTGAGGATCTCCTGCAACTCTGCCGAAGTCAATTTAATCGGATTACCCTGGGTGCTGCTGGCAACCGCCGTTTTTTCGATGACGGTGGGGAAATCAGCCGGGGTCAAGCCATAGGTCCCCAGACCGGGAACATGCAAAGCTCGACCTAATTCTTCAACCCAGGCCACGCCATCGCCGGCTGTCGCTGTGGGGCTGCCGGTCAGGATTTGGGCCACTTCATCATAGCGCCGTAGAAACTCGCTGTCAAGCTGTCTTTCTTGCAACGCCTGCACATTGACCGCCATCACCGGCGGCAGCAGGACCGCGCACACTGCCCCATGCGGCGCGGGGAACATTCCCCCCAGCACACTGGCAAAGCCGTGAACGACGCCCAGTTTGGCATTAGCCAGGGCCAGCCCGCCAAAAAGACTGGCTAAGGCCATATCTTCGCGGGCCGCCGGGTCGTCGCCTTGCTCATAGGCCCGGCGCAGCGAACGAGCCGCCCGGCGCATGCCCTCCCGTGTCAGCGCATCGGTCAGCGGGTTGGCTTTGTTTGAAACAAAGGGTTCCAGGTTTTGGGTCAGCGCGTCCAGGCCGGTGCTGGCGGTAACGGCCGGGGGCAGACTGTAGGTTAGCTCCGGGTCAACAATTGCCAAGCGGGGCAGCATGTGGGGACTGCGCAAACTGACCTTGACTCGATGTTCGGGCGAACCCAAGACTGCGTTACGCGTCACCTCGCTGCCGGTGCCGGCGGTGGTGGGAATGGCGATACAGGGCACACCGGGCTGGCTCAATACCTGGCCCCGGCCAATCACTTCCAGATAATCCAGCGGTTCGCCGGGATTGGTCAGCAGAATAGCGACCGCCTTAGCTGTGTCCAGAGCGCTGCCCCCGCCAAAGCCGATAACCAGATTGACTTTTTCGGCTCTGGCCTGCTGCGTACCCTGCTGGACAAGTTCAATCGTCGGTTCACCGGCGCCGGTGAAGAGGCTTGTTTCAACGCCGTTTGCCGTCAAAGCAGCGAGCAAGGAGTTGGCTCGTTGGGTTGAACTGGCGACGACCAACGCCTTCCGGCCCATCTCGCGGGCCAGCGGGCCCACCTGCTTGAACGTACCCGGCCCAAAAATAATCTGGGTTGCTGTGGCAAATTCAAAGTTCATTCTCAACCTCCTGGGGACCGGAGGCCGAAGACCGAGGACCGGCTGTTGACTATCTTCCGATCTTCCGTCCCCGGTCCCCAGTCGTATTTCATCCCCAGCCTGCTTCATCTGGGTAGACGTTGGCATACTTGATGCTGCTGCGCGGCTCGGCCATCATCGGGGCGACGGTTTCGGCCCATTTTTTGTAGTGGGCCGTTTCTTTGTGCCTGGCCGGGTCATCCGGGGTGCGGTAGACCTCGACCAGCACAAAGCGGTTGGGATCATCTAACTGTTGGACCACGTCGAAGCGGGCAATGCCCGGCTCCTGCACGCTGTTGCGGGCATTTTCGAGGGTGGCCAAGCGAAAAGCGTCTACAAATTCAGGTTTAACGTGTACCTGCACATGAACGATAAACATAGCGAATCTCCTGTCATCAGCAAAAAAATTTTGACAACCTTCCGGCGGTGGGGGTAAAATAATGATATGCGAATATCAAAAAAACCCCTCAGCTTTATTGAGCAGGTGGGTCGCCGATTGCAGCCCAAAACAGAAGCAGAACGACGCGCCCAGGTTGTTTCCGGGGTAATTGTTCTATTGGCGCTGGCCATCCTATATCGTTTCTTTAGCTAACCCCAAAAGAAGCGCAAAATCCACCATACAATACCCGCCGC
This sequence comes from Anaerolineae bacterium, assembly GCA_023151115.1. The sequence goes on along the minus strand of JAKLJP010000082.1, from coordinate 7,937 downwards.
GAAACAGATGAAAGGCAGAGTATAGAGCAACCCGGCGGGCATCCCTTCCTCATCTTTTTCCGCCAGAGCCAGGATGATGTAAACAGCAACAGCCCCCATCGAGGCCAGATAAGCGCAATGGGTGGCCCATTCTGGCAGCAACGCAGCGATGGCGAAATAGACCCCAGCGAAATAAAAACCAGCTACAAAGACAGCTAATCCAAGTCGTTTTAGCTCTTGCACTAACGTATTATACCCCACCCTTTCAGAACAGAATAAAACCCCATGGCCGCCTGAAACTCCCGTTTATAACTTGCGTTTTATAAAAACAGTTTTATAGTTATGCCCCAAACCAGCCAACTCCCAGCCTCCATATAAGCCAAATAGAGCATGACGATCCAATCGTCGGAATTTTTTACTTTCGCCAGTAATCAATAAATGCTAACCGCTCAAGACGTAATTGATCTGCTCCAACTCGAACCGCTGCCCCACGAGGGTGGCTTCTTCCATCTGACCTACCGCTCGTCCGAAACCGTCCCCCCCTGCTGCCCTGCCGGCCCGGTACGAGCAAGAGCGAGTTTTGGGCACAGCCATTTATGCCCTGCTCACCCCCACCGATTTCTCGGCCATGCACCGCTTGGATACCGACGAGATTTACCACTTTTACTACGGCGACCCGCTGGAAATGCTGTTGTTATATCCCAACGGGTCGGGCGAACTGTTTTGGCTGGGTAACGACCTGGCGGCGGGCCAACGCCCCCAAAAGGTGGTCGAACGTGATATTTGGCAGGGGACGCGTCTGGCTCCTGGAGGTCAACACGGCTTTGCCTTGATCGGCACGACGATGGCCCCCGGTTTTGAATGGGCCGGCTTTGAACTGGGCCAACGAGACGAATTGATGAAACAGTACCCGGACTTTGCCGAAATGATTGCGGCGCGGGTTCGGTAAAAAGTTGGTGCGGAATTACGTAAGTTTGTCACGATTGAATATGCCCGATTCCTGGCATGTCATTTCGAGCGCCAGCGAGAAATCTTCCTGCTCACCATAATATTTTTACTGCGGTAATGGAGATTCCTCCCTGCGGTCGGAATGACATGATTTTAGCCAATTGTGTAAGTTTATTATTAAAGAGGAGAAGCGATATGAAAAACGTAGTAAAACTGTTAGCCTTGCTCATTGTAATAATTGTAGCAGTCGGCTGTGGTGCGCAACCGGCTGCTCCGGCTGCCCCCGCAGCAACCGAGGCAGCAGCCGCCCCCGCCGAAGGCGACAAGCCCTTAAAATTTGTCTACGTTTCTCCCACCCCGCTGGGCGTCAATGACTTTTTGATTATGGGCCAAACCGGCCTGGAACTGGCCGGCGACAAGCACGGGGCGCAGACCAAAGTGTTGGAAAGCGAAGACCCAACCACCCGCGAGGAGAATGTGCGGGCCGCCATTAACGACGGGGCCAACATCGTCATCGTCCTCGGCTTTGAGTTCAACGACATCATCCCCAAAGTCGCCGCCGAAGCGCCCGACACCCAATTTCTGATTGTGGACCAGTGCATCGAAAATCCTCCGGCCAACGTTCACTGCGCCGTGTTCAAGGAATATGAAGCAGCCTTTCTCATCGGCGCAATTGCCGCCTCGTTGACCGAAACCGGCAAGGTCGGGGCCATCAGCGCCCTGGATATTCCCTTCCTGCATCGCTACACCGATAGCTTTGCCGAAGGGGCTAAATATGTCAAGCCCGATATTGAAACGTCAACCCTGTGGGTTGGCAGCGACGTCAGCGCCTTTTCTGACCCGGCCCGGGCCAAAGAGCAGGCTTTAGCCATGGCCGCCGACGGCGTTGATCACATCTTTGCCGCCGGCGCGGCCAGTAACTTTGGTATCTTTGAAGCAGCCAAAGAAAAAGGTTTCTTTACCTACGGGGTGGACGTGAATCAGTGCCCCTCCGCTCCCGGCCACGTCGTTGAGAATCTGATTAAGCGGGTAGACACAGCCATTGTCGAATCGGTGGACAAGATTATAGCCGGCTCAAAAGAAAACCTGCTCACCTATGGTTTGGCCGAGAAAGGGATTGGTCTGGTCGCGCTGACCACCGACAAGCCCGAAGACAGCCAGTGCGAAATTATGAAGCACCCCGAACTGATCGAAACCATCAAAGGTATCCAGGACAAGATCATCAGCGGCGAAATCAAAATCGAAGACCCCATGTTTAAGAAGTAAGGAGTAGGGAGTAGGGGGGGGTTCTTCTCCCCTACTCCCTACTCCCTACTACCTACTCCATGTCCTACGCCCTCGAACTGCGCAGCATTGTCAAACGTTTTCCTGGTGTGCTGGCCAATGATCAGATTGATCTGGCCGTCGAACCGGGTGAAATCCGGGCTTTGGTTGGCGAAAATGGAGCCGGCAAAACCACGTTGATGCGGATTTTGTACGGCCTCTACCAACCCGACGCCGGCGAAATTTATATTCACGGCCAGAAACAGACCTTTCACTCGCCGCACGACGCCATCCGGGCCGGCCTGGGCATGGTCCACCAGCATTTTATGCTTTTCCCCTCGCTGACCGTGAGCGAGAATGTTATCTATGGGGCCGAGCCAACTCGCGCCGGTTTTGTAGACCGGCCAACTGCCCGGCAAAAAGTGGCCGAAATTGCCCGGCAGTACAGTTTGCAGGTTGACCCGGCGGCCAAAGTAGGCCAACTGCCGGTGGGCGTCCGCCAGCGGGTCGAGATTTTGAAAACGCTTTATCGCCAGGCCGAGATTTTGATTCTGGACGAGCCGACCGCCGTGCTAACTCCCCAGGAACGGGACGGGCTGTTTACCATCTTGCGCGGTCTGGCCGGCCAGGGCAAAACCATCATCTTTATTACCCATAAGCTGCACGAAGTGATGAGCCTGTCTGATAAGGCGACCGTGCTGCGCGGCGGGCGGGTCACGGCCACGCTGCGTACCGCCGAAACGTCACCCGAAGAAATCAGCCGTTATATGGTGGGCCGCGAGGTGATGTTAGTGGTCAACAAGCCGCCGGTCCAAGTGGGTGAGACCGTTCTGGCCGTAGAAAATCTGGCCGTTGAGGACGAGACCGGCCGGGCTGTGGTCCGTGATGTCTCGTTTCAGGTGCGGGCCGGTGAAATTGTCGGTATCGCCGGGGTGGCCGGCAACGGGCAAACGGAGTTAATCGAGGCCATCACCGGGCTGCGTCCCCTGGCGGCGGGTCGAATTACGCTGGAAAAGCGGGAGGTCAGCCTGGCTTCGGTGGCCGGACGGCGCGAAGCCGGGCAAGCCTACATCCCGGAAGATCGCAGCCGGGTTGGGTTGGCGATGGCAGCCAGCGTGGCCGATAATTTGTTGATGGGCTTTCAAAGGCAGCCGGGTTTGTCACGGCGCGGCTTGCTGTCGTTGAGGGGTCTGGCCGAACACGCCGGCCGCCTGATTAGACAATACGCCATTAAAGTCACCAGACCAAGCGAGCCAGCCGCCAATCTGTCGGGGGGCAACTTACAGAAGGTGGTCATTGCCCGCGAATTTGCGCATCACAGCCGACTGCTGATTGCCGAACAGCCCACGCGGGGAGTGGATGTCGGCTCGATTGAATTTATCCATCAACACCTGCTCAACTACCGCAGCGAAGGCAACGCCATTTTGCTGGTCTCGGCGGAATTGAGCGAAATCATGAGCCTGGCCGACCGGATTCTGGTGATGTTTGAGGGGCGGATTGCCGGTGAGTTGGCGGCGGCAGAAGCCACGGAAGCCAGGTTGGGCCTGCTGATGGCAGGCGGCGGTGAGAAAATTAGAAGTGAGTTACGCAGTTGACATGTCATTTCGAGGCCAGAGGCCGAGAAATCCCTAAAAGTTATGCTCGCCAGACGAGTTGAGAGGGATTTCTCGCTCCTTCGTCGCTCGAAATGACATGACTGTGTAGTTACATTAGAGAAGATTTAGATGCAACCAAAAGCCGCTCTCCCTTTCTCCGCCACGATGCGACCTATTATTAATACGCTGCAAGCGCCCCTGCTGGCTGTTCTGGGTGCGGTGCTCATCGGTGGGTTGATTATGCTCATCACCGGGCACAACCCCCTGGAAGCGTATTGGGCCATGCTCGAAGGGGCGGTGCTGGGGCAGAATCTCTCCTCGACCCTGAGCCGGGCCGCGCCGATTGTGGGCATGGGCCTGACGGCGGCGGTAGCGTTTCGGGCCGGCTTTTTCAACCTGGGCGGCGAGGGCCAACTGGTTCTCGGCGGCCTGACCACGGCCCTGGTGGCTATTTATGTTCCGCTGCCCGCCCCGCTGTTGATGCTGGTCGCTTTTCTGGCGGCGGCGCTGGTAGCCGGATTGTATGCCTGGCTGGCCGCCTTTTTTCAGTTCCGCTTTAATGTGCCCCTGCTCATCAGTACCTTGCTGCTAAACTACCCGGCTCGCTTTTTTGCCTCCTACCTAACTACCCACCCCTTCCGCGATGTCCCTTCCGGTATGGCCCAAACCTATCTGGTCCCGGCAGCGGTCAATTTGCCGCCGCTGAGCCAGGATGGGCGGCTGCACGCCGGTATTTTTATTACTCTGGGGTTGGCCCTGTTGGCTGCGTTTGTGATTAATCGCACGGTGGTGGGCTATGAAATGCGCATGGCCGGGCTGAACGCCAATTTTGTGCGCTATGGGGGGGTAGACCTGCGCCGCCTGGGCTACCGAGTCATGTTTGCCAGCGGCGCGATGGCCGGCATCGTCGGGGCGATTGAGGTGTTGGGGGTGCATCAGCGTTACATTGACGACGCGCTGACCTCGCCCCTGTATGCCTGGGTCGGGCTGATGACCGCGCTTCTGTCCGGCTCGAACCCGTTGGGGGTGCTGGTCGCCGGGTTATTCTTTTCGGCGGTGCAGACCGGCGGCTTTGCCCTGGAACGGGCCACCGAAGTCCCCCGCGAGTTATCGCGGGTGCTGCAAGCTCTGATTATCCTGCTGGTCGCCGCCCGCCAACGGTTTCATTTTGGCGATGGTGGGGCAGAGGAAAGTAAAGAGTAAGGAACGTGTTGCGTCTTGCGTCTTCCGTTTAGATTACGCAAGACGCAAGACGTAAGACGCAACACGCATCAGACTAAACTACTATCAAAACCTATGACCGAATTTCTCAACATTTTCGACGCGACCCTGCTCAATTCCACTTTTCGCTTTGTGACGCCTATTTTGCTGGCGGCGCTGGGCGGGCTGATTTGCGAGCGGGTGGGCGTCTTTAATATTGCCCTGGAAGGGTTGATGCTGACCGGGGCGTTTGCGGCGGTGGTTGGCAGTTATTATGCCGGCAGCGCCGTCGGAGGGGTGCTGGCAGCGGCTCTGGCAGGAGCGGCTCTGGCGGCGATATTTGCCCTGTTTGCCATCACCCTGCGCGGCGATATGATTGTGCTGGGCATTGCTCTCAACCTGCTGGCGGCGGGATTGACCGTCTTTTTGCTGCGGACTATTTTTGGGGTCAAAGGCGCATTTCAAGACCCCAGCATCCAGGGGTTGGGAAAAATTGACCTACCCGGCCTGGAAGCCCTGCCGATTTTAGGCCCGCTGCTGTCGGGGCACAGTTGGCTGATTTATCTATCCTGGCTGCTGGTGCTGGGTATGCAGTTGCTCCTTTTCCGGCACGTCCTGGGACTGCGCATGCGCGGCGTCGGCGAGCACCCCGAAGCCGCCGCCACGCTGGGGGTCAATGTGACGGCCCTGCGCTACCTGGCGGTATTGCTCTCCGGGGCGCTGTGCGGGCTGGCCGGGGCGCAGCTCTCGCTGGGCAATGTGACCCTGTTTGTGGAGAATATGAGCGCCGGGCGCGGCTGGATTGCCGTCGTCGCGGTCATGTTTGGTCAGGCGCACCCGCTGGGCGTTTTTGCCGCCAGCCTCCTTTTCGGCCTGGCCGACTCGATTGGGTTTCGGCTGCAAGGGTTGCAAATGCCGTCGCAGTTCACCGGCATGGTTCCCTACGTGGTCACGCTGGTCAGTCTGTTTATCGTTGAAGCCCAACGACGACGGCGGCGCAGGGTAGCTGCATAAAGAGAATTTTTTCGGTCCCAGGGATGGGGTCTGGCGGATCATGCGTGATGCGTAAAGAGTCACGTATCACGCATTACGCATCACATATCATCTACTCATATAAATCTTCCCAGAAAAGGTATCTCCCTATGCTCGAAATCGTATTGACGACTCTTATCGGTCTGTTGGGCGGGGTTTCCGTTGGTCTGCAAGGGCCAATTGCCGGGGCCATGAGCCAGCGGGTAGGTAGTTCGGCCAGCAGTTTTATTGTTCATGTCAGCGGGGCAATCCTGTCGGGGGTGCTGCTTTTTGCTCGTGGTGGGGAAATGATGCAAAACTGGCGTGCTTTGCCCTGGTATATGCTGGGATCAGGCGCGTTTGGCCTGGTGCTCTATCTGACCCTCAACTACACCCTGCCCCGCCTGGGCGCAACCACTGCCGTAACCCTCATCATCGTCGGGCAGTTGGTGATGGGCATGTTGATTGACCAGTTTGGCTGGTTTGGGGTAGCTCTGCGCCCCATTGACGGCTGGCGAGTTGTGGCGGCAATGCTGCTGTTGATGGGTGGGTATTTGATGGTGAGGTAAGAGACTTTATACCCTCAACACAAACTGCGCTTGCGCCACAGTACGCCGGGCCGGATCAGCCGCTCGGCCAGGTTATTGGTCGGCTTGACCCCTTCAACATGGACGAAGGTCCACAGGGCGGGCTTCGCGTTTGAGGATGTCCCGACAGGTGGCTGCGGTTTTGGGATGGGCGCAGCTGGCGCCGAAGCGCAGCAAATCGTCCATTTTGGCTTGCACGGGTTGCATCTTTTCTTGAAAGGTCGAGCGGGGCAGAGTGCCATCGCGAACCTTCGGCCACCAGTCAAACATCAAGCGGGCTTGGGCCAGGAGGTCTTCTCCTAGGGCTTGGGAGACGCCACCGCGCTCAACGAAAGCTTGAAAGTCACGGAGGAGGTGAGCCCAACAAAGTTGCCGTAAGAGGTTGAGCAGCGGCAACTGCGCCGCCGCGACTGGGACGGATGAAAAAGACCGTCACCAGGGTCGTAGCCGCCAGCCATAACCAGGCTTTTTGGTTGGCTTCCCGCCAACCGGTTTCATCCAGGTGGAGTACGGGCTGCTTTTTGACGTAGGCGTGGGCCTTGTCTACTGGCAGCTTGATCGCCTCACCGGTGCGCTGTTCCAGGGTGGGCACGGCGCCGAGGCTGACCTCAGCCTGGAAAAAATCGGTCATCACTTTCGCCGCATCGCGTTTGCTCAGATGGTAACGACCACTTAACAAAGAAATCATGGCTTGCAGACGGGGACCAAAAGCACTAGGCGGTACTCCGGCCGGTAACTCGGATGTGGTCGTGGCCCCACATCCTTCGCACACTAGGGGGTGAACCCGGTACTCCGTCACTTCGGCCACCACGGGCGGAATGTCGGTAACCTGATGAAGATACGGTTCGGCATATTCTCCGGTTAATGGCTCGCCACACTGCTGGCAGACCAGCGGTTTGAGCTCATAACTCGCCTTAACCTGTTCCAGGGGCATCAATTTCCGGGTCGTGCCCGCATGTCCGGGCTGGCCTCCCCACTGGCGCTCACTCTTCGGTCGGCGGACGGGGGTGACCGCCTTTTTAGGCCTATCACTGGAAGGTGGTTGGGAGGAATTGCCGGAGTTGCAATTGAGTTGCTCGCGCAGAACCGCAACTTCTGCTTCCAACGCTTGCACTCGAACCAGCAATGACAGCACAAACTCTTGGATCGCTGGCAGAGTTTGGGCCCATTCTTCGGCTGAAAAGGGCATCTGGACCCCATTTGTTTCTTGAGGGATCGAACTGGGCTTGGTCACGTCTTTACCATACCAGTCTTTAGTTTGAATAACGCTAGAAAAACCTTATAGACAAATCACTTAAAAGTCATACTATCATTGTAGCAGCAACGGCTCCCACGCCGTCGCTTGGCCGGGCGT
>JAKLJP010000081.1 GCA_023151115.1 Anaerolineae bacterium | reverse complement strand
CCACGCCGTCGCTTGGCCGGGCGTGGGAGCCCGGCCCGCTAAAAGATTGTACGATGTTTATCTGCTTTGTCTATAAGGAGTGTCTACCAGCCTCGATCATACTTACACGCACTACGCACCACGTACTACGACGTAGTGTGTAGTGCGTGGTGCGTGACCGAGGAACTTGGCAACACAAACCTATTTTCGTAAGGAGACCCTGTCTTGAACAACGTAAATTACATTCCTCAAAGCGCGATGGTGATCGTAGCCCATCCCGACGACATCGAGTTTTCTTGCGCGGGGACGATTGCCCGCTGGGTCAAAGAGGGCTGCCAGGTGGTTTATATCTTGATTACCAGCGGCGATGTCGGCATTGCCGAGCCGGGGATGACCCGCGCCAGAGCCGCCGAAATCCGGGAAGCGGAGCAATTGGCAGCGGCCGAGGTGGTCGGCGTAAGCCAGGTAATCTTTTTGCGTGAGCCGGATGGGATGCTGGAAAATACCCTGGCCCTGCGCAAGCGGCTGGTCCGCGAGATCCGCCGATATAAGCCGGAGGTGGTTATCTGCGGCGACCCGACGGTGATGTGGGTCGGCGATAATTACATCAACCACCCCGATCATCGGGCGGCGGCCGGCGCGGCGGTAGACGCTATTTTTCCGGCGGCGGGCCAGCCCAACCTGTTTGAGGAACTGGCCGAGGAAGGGCTGACCGCCCACAAAGTCCGCAAAGTTTATGTTCAAGCCTGGAACGAGCAGGCCGATACCTTTGTCAACATCAGCGAGACGATTGATCTAAAAATCGAGTCCCTTCGAAAACACGTCAGCCAGATGAAGGATTGGGACCCTGAACCCATGGTCAAAGAATGGGCCGCTGCCGCCGCCAAAGGCAAAGAAATGGCCTACGCCGAAGCCTATCGAGTGGTAACGCTGGTGAGCGATGAAGATTTTAAGAAAATGACTCCCGGCTTTGATGAAACCGAATCCATTGACGAGAGTGAAGGGATTAAGACGTTGTAGTATTTCCGAGGTCCGGTGATGCGTGAAACGTGATGCGTGATGATTTATGGCCAAAGTTTTCACGCATCATTTAGATGGGTCAGTTTCCTGCCTGACTCTTCACTTTCCGGTTTTGATTCCCTCGGCGGGCACACCATCGTCTCCAAAAGATGGTTCAAGACCTGGTCTGGCTCGGTGCAGAGGCCAGTATGGACCGGCGAGGTTTGGATGATGCTGCTGCGCGGTGAGACCAACCAGTGAAAACGGTCGGCCAGGGGCAGCCGGCCAATGGGGCCGGCCTCTGGCCCGCCGGCGCAGATCAAGGGAATGAGCGCCAGATGACGCTCGACTTCCTCCGGGTCGAGTTGGGGATCGAGGTGGGCCAGGCGCTGCCGGTCCAGGCAAATGCGCGCCTTCAAAAAACGGCGGGAGCGGCAAAAGAGAATCACCCCCACATTGATGAACTCCTCTCGTTCAACCCGCGGCACCACCCTGATCACGGCATAATCATACGAGTTAGGCCCGGACACGGATGGCCTCCTCGACAAATTCACGCGGCGCAGCCACCCGCTGGCGGAGATAGGCGGCGTAGGCAGCCCGGTGATCGGACTGGCTGGCGAAAGTTGTTTCATCTTCCAGCCAACTGTCCGGAATCAATCCCACGATTTTCTCAATGACGGCCGGGGTCAGACGGGTGCTCAACGCTGCATCGGCGGCGGGCAGGTTGCTGGCGTAAGGCAGCAGCACATGCTCCTTGATCTGCGGAAAACGGCTGCGGGCGCGAGCGTGGTAATCGTTCCAGTTATGATGAAAGTAGAGGCTGGCCCCATGGTCAATCAGCCAGGGCTGCCCCTGCGCAACCAGGATGTTGGTATTACGAGGCGTCCGGTCTACGTTGGTCACATAACTGTCAAACCAAACAATAGCCGAGGCCAATTCCGGCCCCAGCGGATACAGCAGCGGGTCGAAGGCAAACGCGCCGGGCAGGTAGGCCAGGGCCAGGTTGAGGCCGGCGCTGGCTTTGATCAAATCCTGAATTTCGGGGTCGGGTTCAGAGCGGCCCAGGGCCGGATCGAGATGAGCAAAAACAATTTCCGGCACCGGTAGGTCCAACGCCCGCGCCAGTTCCCCCGCCACCAATTCGGCGATGAGGGCTTTGGAGCCTTGCCCCGCCCCACAGAATTTGAGCACGTAAAGCTGCCCATCATCCGCCTCGACGATGGCCGGCAGCGATCCCCCTTCGCGCAGGGGGGTAACATAACGCATAGCGGTGATGGTACGGAGCATGGATTTAGCCCGCTCAGTCTTGATATAAGCAACAAATTGGGTTGGAACCCATAATTATTTTCCTAACAGAAACTCATTGGTCAGATATTCACGCGGGATTTCTTTTTCTCTGGGCAGGTATATAGCTACAGGAATATCAAGATTAACCAAATATTGACAGATTAATGGACCTATATCTTTCCATTCGAGTCCACCAAGCCCACACCCGAGGGCAGGAATAGCGAGTGATTTTATACCTTCCGTTTTATATTTATCTTTGACCCATTGTAGTCCTTGTTCAATTCCTGCCATATCAGAATTTTCACGCCAATGTTTTTTTGTAGCAAACAGTAAAAACCACTTGTTTGAGTTGGGAGTAGAAAGTGATGATGGCTCATCTGCGAGTTCTTCATCTACAAAAGACTCCCTCTGATAAAGATACGGCTTGCCCATCTGCAATTTCTTACTTCGGCAAGCATCTTGATAGACAACATAGACATCAGGGAACTGATACTTCGCTCGAGATGCAAGACCTTTTCCCATAATACCAACAGTATTAACACTAACGGTAAGGGTTTGCATATTCGAGAAGAACAGGTCTCCTTCAACAAGAGACATACTGGGTGTAACACGAGATTGCCAAGTCGGTTGAAAGAACATACGTGGTTCCGGTATGACGGATACACTGGGTTGTAAATCGTTCCGTAGCTTTTCGGCAATAGCGTGATTTGCAACATAAATTGCTTGGATTAAGCTGGGTGGAATTAATTCTGGTACCAGACATTCCGCCATAGTTTTTCTCTTAGAGCCATCAGTATCATTCCACCATTCACTATCAATTACTTTCCACATTTGATGAATGGCTTTGAGACCCTCTTTAACAGACAAGATGTCAGAAGGCAAACTTGCAGCGTTACCTGTTGAAACAAAAGTATTTGGTTGTTTTAATATATCAGGCCGTACCCCAACAATAGCTATATCTTTCTTGTCTTTCTCATTTATAACGCGATAGAGCATCGGATTTCGGGGCTGAAAGTAAAGATTAGCATAATCCCATAGACTTTTACCACTTGGGGTCGTTCTCCCACGACGGTTAGATATTATTTGAGCGTCATAAATTGGCGTAAAAGGAACTTTTCTTTCTTCGACAAGGGCATAGGAAAGAATACCGTGACGAAGAATAGATCTTATATTATTCACATGGGTAATATAAAACAACCCCTTAATATCTGGTTTGGGCATGTTTATTATCCTTTGAGGAAATTATATTGACAATCCTCTACGATTATAGCACAAGCACACAAAGCGTGAGAAAACCATGTGTACTGGAGTTAGATCATGAAGACTCTCTCTCCCCCGACCGCACCCGCAGCGTCCGCAGCCGGTTGAGCGCGGCGGCGAACTCGTAGGGCCGGAAGGCGGCGTAATCGCCGGTGAGGCGGGCGTCGAGGGCGTCCAGGCCGTGTTGAGCGATTTCGGCCATGACTGCCGCTGCCACTTCCGCTACATCGCGGCGGCCATCCATAAATCGCTCGCGGGCCAGGTTGAGGGCCTGGCCGATGGCCCGCACCTGGCCCTCGTCCACCAACTGCTCGACCGCTGTCACGTCAATTTCCTCCGTTCCAAACAGCACCGCCCGCAGCGCCCGGCCCTTGATGCTGACCTCACGCCGGCCTTTGCTGGGGTCGAGGCTTTCGGCCAGGGGGAGGCGGGGCTTGAGCGCAGGCCAGTCGCCCACCGATTCGACTTTACGCCCGGTGGGATATTGAGCCGCAATAGTTTTGGCTTTAGCCGTGACCTCTTGCGGCACATAGGCATCCATACGGATAATCGTATCGGCCACATCAAAATAATCTCCACTGCCGCCCAACACCAAAATAGTACTGACCTTGAGTTTGTTAGAAAGTTGGCGCACCCGATCGACAAAGGGGGTAATCGGCTCACCGGATTTTTCTACCAGGGCTTGCATACGGGCATCGCGGATCATCAAATTGGTGGCGCAGGTATCCTCGTCGAGCAGCAGCAGCCTGGCCCCGACTTCCAACGCCTCGATGATGTTAGCCGCCTGGCTGGTACTGCCGCTGGCGTTGTCGGTGCGGAAAGCGGCGGCGTCGCTACCGTTGGGCAGATTATTGATGAAAGGGCGCAAGTCCACGCCTTCCACACGGCGGCCATCTTCGGCCCGAATTTTAACGGCGGTAGGATCCGTAACCACCAATTCGCGGCCATCACCGGGGAGGTGATTGTAGACGCCCCGTTCCAGGGCCGCCAGCAGGGTGCTTTTGCCGTGATACCCCCCGCCGACAATCAGGGTGACGCCGGACGGTATCCCCATGCCGGTCAGGCGGCCCGCGTGAGGCAGTCTCACTTCAATCTGCAAACTGGTCGGGCTGCGGAAAGGCACGACCTTATCACTCTGGAGCGGGCGGTCATCTACACCGGAGCGGCGGGGCAGCCGGCTGCCGTCAGCCACAAAGGCGACCAGGCCCAGGCCGGGCAACTGGGCGCGCAGAGCGTCGGCGTCTTCGGCGGCATTGAGGTGGGCGGTCAACTGCTGGCGGTTGAGGCTGGCATATTTCAGGCCGGCTTCGACCAGGCGGGGCACATCCTCACAGAGCATCTGGGCTGCCTGTCGCCCCAGGATACGCCGCCCCTGCGCCGGCAAACCGGCCACAAAACGCGCCTCAACATAGTCGTCGGTGATGATGACCGCCGAACGATCCAGGATTTCCTGGCCTGGCCGGTCCATCGCCAGCAAGCCGCTTTTGCCGGACCCCCGGCTGCGATCGGCCAGGGCGCGGCATTGGGCAGAAAAAATGCGGGCCAGAAAGTCGCGCAGGGCCACGCGGCGGCTGGGACGGCTGCGTGTATCGGGTGGAAAACCGGCCTCAGCCATAGGCAAACGCAGCCGCAGCCGGCTGGGCGCAGCAAAGGGGTCGCCTTGCACATGGTCTATGAACAAGGTAAAATAATTGAACTCATAACTGCCACGGATGTCTTTATAGGCCGGGTAGCCTTTTCCATCCAAACGGCTCAGCAGGCGCTGCAAATCGGCTGCGGTTTGAGACATAACTAACTCCTCCGCTGTTTCTCAGGATAGCTTAAGCCAGCAGGCGTAAGATGTGCGTAAGATGTAAAATGAAGAGGGTATGTTTGATTTCAGTTGAAAAAGATGTGTTTTAAAGCGAAAAACGTAATGGTTTTTCGCCCTAAATCATTACGTTTTACGCTTCACATTTTATGATGAACCGGAATAAATAAAAATAAGGAACCAAATGAATGAATAAGTTTATCAAGTTTATCCTGATTGTATTTTGCCTGCTGACGCTGACCCTGGTATCGTTTGGGGGTGGGGTGCTTTTTGCCAATTCCGACTTTCTGAAGCCGGGAGTAGTGCGGGCCGCCGATCAGCCGGCAGAGTTTGAGGTCTTCTGGCAGGTCTGGAATATTGTCCAGAACCACTTTGTTGACCGCGAGGCGCTCGACCCGCAAAAGCTGACCTACGGGGCTATCAACGGCCTGATTACTGCCCTGGGCGACGAAGGCCACACGCGCTTTTTAACCCCGGAAGAGGTTGCCGACCAGCAAACCAATATTTCGGGCAAATTTTATGGCATTGGGGCGCATGTGGGTGTGGAGAATGGCCTACCGGTCATTGTCGCGCCCTTCGACGGCTCGCCGGCGGCCAAAGCCGGCATTAGAGCCGGCGACATCATCCTGGAAGTGAACGGCGAAGATGTGACCACCCTACCCCTGAATGAGGTGGTGGACCGCATTCGCGGCGAAGAAGGCACCGAAGTCACCATTGCCATTTTCCGCCCAGACTCCAACGAGAGTCTGGAATTTGATCTGGTTCGGGCTGAAATCAAGATTCCGGCGGCTCTGTGGGCTATGGCTCCCGGCACTGAGGTGGCGGTGGTGCGCATGACCCAATTCAGCGCCAATTTGAATGACCAGGTCATTCAGGCCGTCCAGGAAGCGGAAGCTGCCGGGGCCAAGCAGTTGATTATTGATGTGCGCAACAATCCGGGCGGTTTGCTGGAGCAAGCGGTCAAAGTGACCAGCCAGTTTTTGAAAGACGGCAATGTGCTACTGCAAGAAGACGCCCAGGGCAACCGCGAAACTTTTCCGGTCAAGGCGGGCGGAATTGCGACGGATATTCCTATTGTGGTGCTGATCAATCGTGGTTCGGCCAGCGCCGCCGAGATTTTTGCCGGGGCGATTCAAGACCATAAACGGGGCGCGGTTTTGGGCGAAACCACCTTTGGCACGGGCACGGTTTTGCAGCCGTTTGAACTGGACGACGGTTCCGGGCTGCTGCTGGGCACCAGCCAGTGGCTTACCCCTAATGGCCGGCTGATTCGCAAGCAGGGCATCGAGCCGGATGTGGAAGTCGAGCTGCCGGTCGGCGCTTTCCTGACCACCCCGCCCGAATTGGAAAATATGACCCAGGCCGAACTGCTCAAAAGTGAGGATACGCAACTGCTCAAGGCGCTGGAATATCTAAAAGCCATCCCCGCCGTCAGCATCGAGCCGGAACCCCAGCCGGGGGCGGAGGACAACGAGTAGCGGAGACGATTGGTAAATTAGGCTCTCATCATCGAGGAGTCCGCAGTATTGTGGACTCCTTTTTATTTGGATGTGGTCAATTTAGGTCGGAGATGGAGTCCAAAGCTTGCTTTGAAAAAGCCAGGGCAAGCTTTGGACTCCAAGTTACCATTGCCAATGACTCGACCTGGGGCCAACTTCTTTTTGACTGTCTCACTTCCGTGTTATAATCGCCCTTATGGTAAGTAAGCTTAGGTCTGCCGGACAGGCGCACCCGCAAACCCTGGATCGACTTGTTGGCCTGGGAGTAGCCCTGGCTGCGTTCCTGCTCTATCTTTCCACCCTGGCCCCGACCGTGCTGGAAGCCGACGGCGGTGAGTTTCAATTTGTGCCCTGGCTGCCCGGCATTGCCCACCCAACCGGCTATCCGCTTTACGTGCTGCTCGGCTGGCTGTGGACGCATCTTTTGCCGCTGGGCGAGGTGGCCTGGCGGATGAATCTGCTCTCGGCGGTGCTGGCGGCGCTGGCAGTGAGGTTGACTTACGCCGTCGCTCGACAATTGGTAGACCACACCTTGCCCGATGCTCCCTTCCCGGCCCGAGTGCTGGCGGCGGCTGTCTCGGCGGCCAGTTTTGCCGCCAGCCACACCTTTTGGAGCCAGGCGATTGTAGCCGAGGTTTATGCGCTGCACACGCTGTTTGTGGCGGCCATTTTGTGGCTGGCTGTACAGACCCTAAAGGTCTTAAAGACCTTTAGGGTCTCGCCTGGCAAGCTGCTGGCGTTGACCATTGGCTTGAGTTTGACCCACCACCGGACGGTGGTTTTGTTGTTACCGGCATTGGCGCTGTTCTTGTGGACCGGGGACCGAAGACGGGAGACCGGAGTAGAAATACCCCCCAGTCCCCGGTCCCCGGTCCCCGGTCGAAATTGGCTGATTTACACGACCCTGTTGTTGACTCCCCTGCTGCTCTACCTTTACCTGCCCCTCATCGCGCCGTTTACACCTTACGCCACGCTGAGCTTGAGCGAAACGCAAACGCTGACTCTGTATGACAATTCGCTGCGGGGATTTTGGAACCACATCCTGGGCACTGTTTTTACCGGCGAACTCCAACCGGCGGCGGCGGGGTTGGATCGGCTGGCGCTGACCTGGCAATTGTTACGCCAGCAGGTTGGCTGGGTGGGAGCGATTTTGGCGCTGCTAGGCTTGATAATCCTGTGGCAACGGGGGCGAACGGATTTGCTGCTTTTGAGCGGTTTGAGTTTTGTCACTTTGCTGGCCTTTAATTTGATCTATTTTATCGGCGATGTGTATGTGCTGTTTATCCCCAATTGGCTCTTGCTTTGTTTGTGGCTGGGGCTGGGTTGGTTGGGGCTGGTGGATGGAATCACTCATACTTTTGTCCGGGCCAAAACCGGCTCGGTCAACAGCAGCCCCGGCCTCGAAGCGTTGGAAAAACGACTGGGGCAGCGCATTTACCATTTCATGGTCATTGCTCTGACCGGATTGGGCCTGCTATTCCCGCTGGTACTGTTCGTCACCCGATTGGGTGAAATTAATCAGGCCACTAATATTGCCGCCCGTGACCGCTGGCAAGCCATTCTGGCCGAACCTATCCCCAGTGGAGCCGTCTTGCTGAGCAACGATCGCAATGAGATTATGCCGATGTGGTATTATCAATATGTCGAAGGCCGCCGCCCCGATCTATTGGGCCTTTTTCCCCTGATTACGTCGGAACCGGACTACGCCAACATCGGCCATGTGTTGGATCAATCGCTGATCTCCGGGCGGCCGGTCTACCTGATCAAGCCGATGGCCGGTTTGGAAATCAAGGCGGACCTCGCCCCGGCCGGAACACTGTGGCAGGCCAGGCCCTATCAGACCCCGCCGGCTTATCCACTTGAGCTGACGCTGCCCCGCGTCAGCCTGCGTGGATATGATTTTTCCCCCGCCTCGATTAGCCCAGGCCGCCCCATTACGGTGACGCTGCACTGGCAGGTTACCGAGCCGCTTGAGCGTGATTACAGCAGCTACGTCCACCTGATTGACGGCGCAGGCCAGGGCCTCAGCCAGAGCGATCAGCGCCCCGGCGGCGACTTTTACCCCAGCCGCTACTGGCAGCCCGGCGAAACTCTACGCGACCGGCATGTGCTGACCATTCCGGCCACCGCTTCCCCCGGCGAGTACCGACTGCGGGTGGGATTGTATTATCAGCCGGAGCCGGGAGCCATTGAAAATGTGGGGCAGGGTCTCGAAATTGGTTCGTTGACCATTGAAACAGTAATCAGTGATCAGTAATCAGTTTCACTGATCACTGATCACTGATTACCGATTACTTTCTGCGAGAGGATTCATCCCTGTTTATGTTTTGTGCGGTTCAGGCCAGGGCATGGTAAAATAGCGGACCTGGTTATGAGAAACAACATCGAACGCACCGCCTGGATCATTTTACTCACCGCCTTTGGCATCTTCTGCCTGCTGTCGCTGCTAATTCCGGCCAGTATTCGCTGGTACATCATCAACGCGACCGACACCTTCTCGACGGAGGCGACTTCGGTTCGAGGCACGGTGGTGATTGGCGACCCCGGCACAGGCTTATCGTCGTCGCTCACCGATGGTAATACAGTGACCGTTGAAGAAAACTTTGTCATCTCCACCGATGCCACTTCGCAGGCCATTTTAACCTTTTCGGACGACAGCAGCTTGACCATGTACAGCGACACCACCATTGTTTTAAGGGAGACCCGCACCCCTCGTTTCGGTTGGAGTCCAAACCCCACCCAGATATTAATCGAGGTGCAAAAAGGACGGGTACGGGCCACTTCATCGTTGAGTCGGACGGCTTTGAATTTTGATCTTATCACACCCCAGGCTCAGATTGAACTAAACGAGGGCAGCTTTTCAATTGAGACCAGCGAGACAGAAACCCAGGTAACCACTCGGCTGGGGCAAGCCAGTGTGATTAGCGATGGCAGCGTGGTGATGTTGAAACAAGGAGAGCGAGCCTTAGTAAGGGAGGATCAAGCCCCGTCGCCGCCGCTGCCAGCAGCGCAAAATTTGCTCAAAGATAGTGATTTCAGGCCGGCCTCATTGAATAATTCCTGGGAAACTTACGAGAGAAATTTTAGCGAAGGCGGGGTTCTCACTACCGCTCAGGTAGTTACGTTTCAAGACCGCAGTGTGCTGGAACTGCGTAGTGAAGGCCAAGATAATGTCCACACTGAAGTTGGCGTAAGCCAGCAGGTTAATAAGGATGTGCGTGATTTCCAATCGCTGCGGATTTTTGCTGAAGTCCGGTTGGTGCGGCAATCACTGCCGGGAGGCGGCCAGCAAGGTTCCGAATTTCCGATCATGCTGCGCCTAGATTACAAAGACGCCGATAACAATGACCGCCAGTGGTATCACGGCTTCTATTACTCCCCCAAGCCGGATAATTACATTCTTTACGATGAGCCATTTAACTCCAGCGAACGCATCGCCCGCTTTATCTGGTACCCGTATGAGTCGGATAATCTGCTCACCTCGCTTGGTCCGGCCAAACCCGTTTTTATCAAATCAATTACCATCTACGCCTCCGGCTGGATTTACGAGGCCATGGTCGCTAATGTTTCGCTGTTAGCCCAGGAATGATGGCGATGAAGAGGCGAGGAGGCGAGGAGAGGAAAGAGGGCAGAGGGGCAGAGGGGCAGAGGGGCGGGGGAGCGCATTTTACGCTTCACGCCTCACGCTTTACAGAATTCTTCCTTTTCAGCGCCATCATTTTGTTGTATGTCTCCCTGAGTTTTTACCAGATTGATTTGCCGGGTCTGCATTACGATGAGGCTTTTGAGGCAGTACCAGCGTTGCAATTGTGGCAGGGCCAGGCGGTAACGGCTTTCCGCAACAGCGGCTTGACCGTAGGCGGCCATCTGTTGCCGTTGATGACCCAGGATTACATCGGCGCGCTCAATACTTATGCGGCTATCCCTTTCATTGCCCTCCTGGGGCCAACGCCGGCGGCGCTGCGAAGCATGTCTATCCTGCTCGGCGCAGTCACTCTGAGCCTGACTTACCTGTTAGCTCAACAGCTTTCCAGCCAGCGTTGGGTAGGGTTGAGCGCTGCCCTACTGCTGGCGGTAGATCCCACTTTTATCTTTTGGAATCGCCAGGGTATTTTTGTAACCGCTGTTACCGCTGCTATCGGTTTGGCCGCGACGTTATGTTGGCTGCGCCGAATCCAGGGGAGGTCAGTTCGCTGGACCGCCGCCGGAGCCTTCTTTTTCGGTCTTGGTGTATACGCGAAATTACTCTTTTTGTGGCTGATTGCTGCCCTGCTGGGAGCCGTTATTTTGCTTAATCTTTCTCAATGGCTCAAACGGCTTCCGGCAGCCTACCCCTGGAAAACAGATTTCGCCATCGCAATTCCGGCTTTTCTGGCCGGCTGTTGGCCATTGATTGTTTACAATCTCCAGACGGGGGGCACGTTTTTAAACGTATCCCAAAACGCAGCGACCTCCTATTATGGGGTCAACAATTTGGCGGTGGGTCCTAATCTGCTGGAGCGGCTGCGGCAGTTTTGGGTGGCGCTCGATGGCAGTCACCTTTGGTATCTGGGCCAAGTTATCAGCAATCCCCTGCCGGTGTTTGGGTTTGGGTTGGTTTTAATTGCAGTGGTGTTCAAAGCCTATTTCAAGCCTCCCGCTGCTTCCTTTCGAATAGCTCTGTTTCCTTTTTTGGTCATCGGCCTGATCATTTTGGCCAGCGTTGGCACCGTCTCGGCCTTGTGGATCACCCACTTTGCCGTTCTGATGCCCTGGCCCGCTGTAGCCATCGCTGTGGGGGGATGGTTTTTAAGTCGGGGGTCGGGGGTTGGGGGCTGGGAACGTTTCACGTTTCACGTTTCACGTTTCACGTTGTTGTTAGGCTTGGGCTTGCTCGTTATCACCAACTTCAGCAGTGTCATTCGCTATCACGGGGCACTGGCGGAAAGCGGAGGGTTGAGCAGTCACTCTGATGCTATTTATGAGTTGAGTCACTGGCTGGACGGTCACGCAGCCAGCCCTGTAGTTGCCATGGATTGGGGTCTAGCCGCGCCAGCGACCTATCTGACCGGCGGACGGGTGACTCCAACCGAAGTGTTTGGCTACTTGTGGGAATCCGATACAGAGCTTACGCCTCGTCTACAACGATTTATAGCCGAGCCGGCGACGCTATATCTCTGGCGTGCGCCCGATGAAATTATCTTTGACCGCAGTCCTCAATTCAAGGCATTGTACCGCCCACTGAATCTGGAAGAGACCATCGAGGCGGCTTTTTATGAACGCAGCGGGCGGCCTATTTTGGGCGTCACTCGCTTGGTGCCCCAGGGAACTGCCACCAATGCACCGAAATAAGATTGAGATTTGAGTTTCAAAATCGGTAATGCTGGAAGATTGGAAGGTTGGAGGGCTGGATAAAGAGAATAATGAACCTGGCTAACCTTGTCACTGCCATACCCATCGAACCTGATTTGCGTTGGGCCATTTTGGGTCCCGAAGCGGAAGCTTTTGCGGCAAAATTAGCCCTGGGGTCGGAAGAAATTTTGCCGGGGGCCGATTTTATGAATCCAAAGTTACAGGGCCTCGTGCTGGCAGGGGCGCTCTCGGCTGAAATGGAAGCGACGACGTGGCTCGACCAACTTCTGGCGGCCCTGCCGGAACGAGCCAGGTTGATAGTTATCGAGTGGCAGGGGGATGGCCCGCTTGACGTTGGCCCGGAGCTTGAGCGCCGCTTCAAACGGGGCAAGTTGTGCCGTCACCTGCGCCAGGCCGGTTTTAGCCAGATTGAGGTGCTGGTCAATCACCCGCTTTATTACATCGCGCAAGCGACCCATCAAGCGCCTGAGTCGCCACCACACGCCGGGGAGTTTGTGCCGGTTGCCACCATAGCCGAACTCCCTAAAAATGGGATGAAGTTGGTCGAGGTGTTTGGGCGGGCGATAATTGTCGCCAATACTGGCCGGGAAATTGTAGCGTTTGCCCAGGCTTGCCCCCATGCCGGCACATCGCTGTTACGCGGCAAATTAAAAGGACGAATGATTATTTGCCCTCTGCATTACTACATGTGGAATATAAGCAGCGGCGAACCTATCGAACCGGCTGACGAAGATATTTTGCCGCTGTATCCTGTCAGGGTAGACTCCACTACGGGTGTTATTCAAGTGGCGTTGAGCCTTTAGCACTGAAGTTCCCATTGTCAACTTTTTGGTATATGTGCTACAATTAATCCGATTTAACCCTGTGGACAAAACCTTTATGCCAATAGCCTCTGAAATTATCATTGTCGGTCTCGCTCTGTTGGTTTTTGGGTTGTTGCTAGTTGTCACCGTCTCGCGCCTGCGGGCCAGAGAGGGTGTAGACATTCATCTGGCCCTTTACGCGGCCCTGGGTGTATTTCTTAACCTGTCGCTGTTGGTCGGCTTACTGCAAGTTACCACCCTGGCGCCCATCAGCCAATATTATACCAGCCAGTTTGCTTTGCTGGCGTTAATCTTAACCTTTGGGGCATTAACCCTCAGTTTTCTCAAGCGAGAACGCAAAACCCTGCTCATCTATTGGAGCAGCGCGGTGGTACTTTTACTACTGTGGGCCTTTTTTGTTTTCAACCCGCAAGGCTGGGCCGATGCGGCAAGCCGTGCTTTAACCGAAACAGGGCTAGGCATTAATCAGACCGGCCAAATTGCGCTGGTTGTAGCTGGGTTGGGCTGGGTGGTGGGCCTGGTGACAGCTGTGGCTGCCCTGGCCCTGGATTTTAGAAAACGCCAGGCCACCCAATACTTAAATCGTCTGCGCTACTGGCTTATTGCTACGACGCTGTTAAGCGTCAGCGGGCTGATCTTATTTGTCAGTCCGGCTATCTTTAATTCGGGCGGGCTGCTTTTGCTGACCATAGGCAGCATCGTAGCCGGTTATACGGCCCTCAGCTACCATGCCCCCGATTTGAAGCTTTTGGTGGGGCGCGCCCTATCTTACCTGGGCGTCACTGCAATTCTGGCTACGGTATTTGCCCTGGGCCTGGCTACCGCCATTATCATCAGCCGTAACAACCCCAGTTCCAATGATCTCTATGTTCTATTCTGGACCATGATTCTGGCCGTAGTTTTAGCTGTTATTTTCCCACCTTTATGGCGTTTTTCTCACCGACTTTTGTCCATCATTATTTTTGGCAAGAATTATTACGACCAGAGCCAGGTGGTCAAACATTACAGCCAGAGCATCAGCAGCGCTTTAGATTTGAACCGGCTGGGCGACATCGTCATTAATCTTATGATCGAAACCCTGGGTATAGAGCAGGGAATCGTGTTTGTCCGGGAACGGGCCGATGTGGTTGGCTACTCGCTGCGGCCCCTCTCATCTGTGGGCCTGACCGAACTAACAACCGGCCATTTTACCCCCGACAGCCCGGTAATAAGTCACTTACGAGAAGGAAACAAACTGCTTAGCCAATATGATGTTGATGTGCTGCCCAAATTTCGGTCACTGTCCGAGCAAGAACGAAGCTGGCTAAAATCATTGAATATGGAATTATACGTGGGAGTCCTATTGCAGCACGAAATTATCGGCCTGCTGGCTTTTGGCCCTCGTCCTCAGGGAATGGCTTATTATGAAGAAGATTTGGAGTTGATGATCGCTCTGGCCGACCGGGTGGCTCCGGCCATTGACAATGCCCGCCTGTTTGAACAGTTGGCTATTATCAATCAAGAAGTGGGCCAGTTGACCGAACAACTTGCCGGGCTGGATCAGGATAAGGCCGATTTTTTGTCCATTGCCTCCCACGAACTGCGCACACCCCTCACCCACATTCATGGCTACTCGCGGATGCTGTTAGATTTAACCGAAGAAGAGTTAAAAGATCCGGCTTACGTTAAAACCATTATCCAGGGTGTGGCCAAGGGCAGCGAGCGCATGAAGGATGTGGTGGACATGATGTTTGATGTGACCGAAGCCAATATTGGTGAAATGAACCTGTTCCTGGGCCCGGTGGCCCTGGCCGATGTAATCGAGCAGGCCAGCCGCCCCTATTTTCAAACCCTCGATCAGCGGCGGATTGCCTTTAGCAAAAGCGGCATTGACGAACTACCGGCCATCGAGGCCGATGGCACGCGCCTGGTCCAAGCCTTTGAAAACCTTATCGGCAACGCCGTAAAATACACTCCCGATGGCGGGATGATCAAAGTTGAAGGCCGGCTGCTTGAACGGGATGGATTGGGCCAGGCTGTTGAGATAGTGGTCTCTGATACGGGCATCGGTATTGACCCGGAACACCACGAGCGTATTTTTGAAAAGTTCTTCCGGGTAGATGACACCCTTCATCACAGCACCGGCAAAACCAAATTTAAGGGCGCCGGTCCCGGCCTGGGCCTGACCCTGGTCAAAGGCATAGCCGAAGCGCATGGCGGTCAGGTTTGGGTGGAGAGCCTGGGCCACGACGAAATCAACTATCCCGGCAGTAAATTCTTCCTTGTAATACCGGTCGAACGGGTTGAGCCTCAAGAAGCCCCCAAACAGTCAGCTATTGAAACACGCCACTGGCGGCGCAAAGACACTCACCCCATGAGCGAATAACAACAAGGGTTACCCGGTAAGCCTGGGTATGTCATTTCGACCGGTTTAGCTATGTACCAACCGCCCCCACCACGCTACCATCACCCCGATGCTCCCACCGTTATTCGACAACCCGGCCCGTTGACTCCCCCACCGCGCCCACGCCGTCGAGCCGGCTGGTGGCTGGCCGGCTGTTTTCTACTTCTTTGTCCACTTGTGATTATTACCGGGTTAATTGGCGGAGTCTTTCTGGCCGCCTGGCAAAGCGGGCAGCTCAACGTGCTTATCCTGGGCCAGGATCGCCGCCCCGGCGAAACAGGCCCTGTTCGCACCGATACCCTCATCCTGGCTGCTTTTGACCCCCAGCAGCCCCAAGCAGCGATTCTCTCCATTCCCCGTGATTTATGGGTGGATATTCCCGGTCAGGGTTCCAACCGAATCAACACCGCCCACTACTTTGGCGAGCTAACCCAACCCGGCTACGGCCCGGAACTGGCTAAACAAACTGTCCAGAACAACTTTGGTCTCACCCTGCACGGCTACATCTTGGTGGATTTTACCGGCTTTGTGGCCCTGGTAGACGCGCTGGGCGGCATCGAAGTGGACGTACCAGAAACAATTGTGGACGAAAATTATCCCACCGATGATTACGGTTATACGACCATCGTAATTCCCGCCGGCCCCCAGCATATGGATGGCGCAACCGCCTTGATCTATGCCCGCACCCGCCACACCGACAGCGATTTTGGGCGTAGCCAGCGACAGCAGCAAGTGCTACGGGCGTTGGTGAAGCGCCTGGCTCAGCCCGGTGCGTGGCCCCGGCTGCCCGCCGCCTGGGCCGCCGCTCGCACCTACCTGACTACCGATTTGAATGAAGTGGATTTGGCAACCATGCTGCTGGCAGTGCTACTGGTCGGGCCGGAGGGGTTGCAGAGCCGCAGCATCAACCAGGAGATGACTATTCCCTTTACCACCAATCTGGGAGCGCAGGTGTTACTGCCTCGCTGGGAGGTTATTATACCGATGGTAAACCAACTTTTTTGAAGGTTGATTTTTCACGCATTTCGTAACGTTTTCGTCTCGTTCAGTGACTACAATGATGTTAATTCTAACCAATGAGAGGGACTGCCGTCCGCCGGCAGGTTAAAGGAGATAAACAATGGACGAGAAAACCTTAATCAAATTGCTGAAACTGCATTTTGAGCATGCCCGCAAACTGCGTGAATTTGCCGGCAAAATCAATTTGAGTTACTTTGAACTTGATCTGTTGGCCGTAGTTTTGGATGCGGTCGGCATCCCCGCCGATAACACGTTGGAGCAGATTGGCAAGTATGGCTACGGCGCTTGGCTGGAGCAGCCGGATACGGTCTCCCGGGCCTGGTATTACGACGAATTTCAAGCCCAGGTAAAGCATGGTACGGACGAAGAGCTTCAAACTTACCTGGAAGGGGTTATCTTGACCAGTACCTTTCAACATTTGTTGAACGGCAAAAGAATAGAAGCAGCTTTGATCACCGCGTAACTTAAAGAAGTGTTTTGGATTCACAGAAGGGGCGGACTGGGGTCCGCCTCTTCTGTTTTAAAAAATCGGATTAACGGACGCCCTCAAAAGCTTTAGCTACAATCGAGCCGCGAACTTGCATTTCGTCTTTCCTCTCCGTTTACCTCTCACCCTTCCCTAGCACCCATTTCAGAAACAATTACAAGTTATCCGCCGCTTCTGAACCAGTCGGAACAACAGCCGGACGGCACAAGTGTTCACGCCCCATGCTTGAGATTTCTTCGCCAAAGGACATTCTGGCGTGCTGGATTTCACAAAATTCGGTACACCGGCCCTCATAAACACCCAGAGAATCAGTTTCTACCCAAATAATGTTGGTATGACCCAAGCTTGGAGCGACTCCGCCGTAAAGATTTGATACGCTAAAGGTAACTGGCTGATTGGGTGGGACGTGAATATCGCCGCTAGCTGTGTGGTTTAGATAACTTAGTTCGTCCCCCCGGTCGTTTACTACTTCGATGACAAATTCGGTTGAGGGGGTTTGAGCGGCCAAAACCGTAAGAGTCTGCCAGGTCAGTCCAGACATCCCCAGTAGAACAACGAAGAAACCAGCTGCCAATCCAATTTTTATAATAGGGCATGGGATCTGGCGAGGCCAATTACGTGAGTTCGAGTTTGAGATCATAGTACACCTCCTCCATAAAGTAGGTATATTTTATCTTTCTGCTGTCTCCTTTGCCTACACTCACCTGGGTAGTTCAAGCGAGTTATAAAGAGTTATCTTTTCTACTACTCAGGAGAGGAAGGAGAGTTGTACTTTCACCTCATGGATGGGTAGAGGAGTCCTTATACCTACCTGGTAGGGCTATCTCTGCTTCACCCATACGGGCTATTTTTTATGTTCCCTTCTCACCCAATCGGTTAATAGTTCACTATCCTCTAACCAATAATTTTCCTGAGTTTCAGCTCCACTTTTTCTACCCTACCTAAAATAATAAGGGCAACAAAAATACTCCCCTTAGAAAATTAAGCTCACCCATACGAGTGTAGGGAATCAAAAGGGAACGTGATATAGTAATTTCCAATATCCCACTCCAAAAGGCAGCCCTTTTTCCGCCTTTGTCTAACAGAAAAATGCTCCGGGTAGCTTTTAATTATTCGCCCGGCTTTTTTACACCTTTGTTCGGGACACGAGTTTATCCTTTTGTTAAGGAGCCTCACTATGGAAAGCGCCGGGGCTATCAACTCCAAGAACAGCTATGTTCATTTTCGCTCGGCTAACAATTTTATGGGCTGCCATCTTCTAAAAACCGACTATCCTCTTCTATCTCCTCTAAGAATTCTTATGACCACCGATACTCGCAGTGAAGTTTGGAGTTACAGCCTGGAATTAGCTGAGGCTTTCAACCGGAAAGGCCATCAGGTAACTTGGGCGGCGCCGAGTGGCCCTCTCAGCCGGGAACAACGTCGTCAACTCAGGCGGTTGCCTCGAGTGGAGGTTTTTGAGAATCCCCACCTGGTGACAGGTATAAAAAATGCCTCTACCACCGGCCGGTGGTTGCTGCATCTGGAGCGACAAGTCCAGCCGCATTTGATCCACTTAAATGGTTATGCCCATGCTACGTTGCCCTGGCAAGCGCCAAAAGTTGTTGCTGTGACAATTTGCCTTCTCTCTTGGTGGCAGACCCGCAAAAAATGGATCAATCCCGTCGGGCAGGTGAGCGCTAAAAAGCGAAGGGCCTGGTTCTCTCATGCGGCTATTTATGCGCTGCCAACCCGTTGTGAACCTTTTGGGTTAGCAGTGTTAGAAGCGGCTATGGCCGACTGCGCGCTGGTCCTGGGTGATATTCCCAATTTACGCGAAGTGTGGGGGGACACCGCGCTGTACGTTCCGCCCGATGATCCTCCGGCTCTGGAAGTGGCGCTGAGTTTGTTAATGGCCGACTCGAATTATCGCAAACTGATGGCTAAACGGGCCTACACCCACGCTCAAAAATTTACAGCGGAGCGAATGGTAGAGCAATTTTTAACTTACTGCCGGGGGTTAGTTAGCTTTTGTCAGCCGGCAATATAAATAGACATTATTGGGAATAACTTTTTTCACGCCAAGACGCAAAGTCGCAAAGATGTTTTCTCTTAAAAACTTGGCGTTCTTTGCGCCTTGGCGAGAGGTATTTTTATTTTCGATAAACTCTAATGGATACCCTGCCGTTTATTTCTATGGATGAGGTGTGGGCAGCCCGGTAAATTGTCTAAAGAGGTTTTTGGAGGCAGAGGTGCTTAATAACCCTGCTTATCTACTTGGGGGATACAAAACATCCAGGTTAACTGCCAGGATTAAAAAAAATAGCTCTACCTACCCTTTAGCGTCACCCAAACGAGTATAGTCAACCTCACAGGGCAATGTTATGATAAGAAGTAATTTCATAGGTCCATAGAGGCTGTCTGAAAAGTTGGAGTGCAAGGCTTGCCTTGCCCGGCAAACCAAGGTTTGCACTCCTGTCTCAGCCACTTTTCAGACAGTTTCATAAACTTACCCCAAGGGGTAGAAACTCTTTAAAGAAAATTTCAATGATTGAGGAAGGAAGTAAAAAATGACCCATCACACTCATAACCAGAACGTCGCCGAAGCCGAGGTGAAGGATGGCGTTCAGCAAGCTAAAGAAGTAGCTAAACAGGCTGTAGATCAAGTGCAACAAAAGGCCCAGGAAGTAGCCAGTCAGGCTCAAGACCAGGCCAAATCTGCGGTAAACATACGCAAAGACCAGGCAGTTGAACAATTAGGCAGCGTGGCTCAGGCTATTCGCACCACCAGCAATGAGTTGCGCAACCAAAACAGCGGGATGGTCGCCCAATATGCCGATCAGGTGGCGGACCGGGTAGATCGCATCTCTGGCTATTTGCAGGAACGAGATGTAGATCAATTGCTTGAAGACGCTGAAAACATGGCTCGCCGTCAGCCCGAACTGTTTCTGGGTGGGGCCTTTGTTGTGGGGCTGTTGGTTGGCCGCTTCATCAAGAGTTCCGGTGAACGGCGCATGGCCCGTCGCGAGCAAGAATTAGCCCGGCGCTATCAGCATTATGGCTACCCGGAAAATTACCCCGGCGGCTCAATTGGATTTGATCGCCCTGGGAGCGATTATGGAACTTTTCAACAGAGCGATGAGCCGGATTATTCCTCCAATTATCAAGTGGGAACAACTGAATTTGGTCAGTCTCGCTACGGCTCAACTTCATCATCAGAAGATTTAGATGATGAGTTTCCGCCCGCAGAACCTAGAAAGTGGTGAAAACCATGATTCGCACAGAACGCTCTCTGGGAGAACTGTTCTCTGAACTCTCTCAGGATGTTAGCACCCTCTTCCAGCAAGAGGTTCGGTTAGCCAAAGTGGAGATGTCTGAAAAGGCTTCGCAAGCGGGCCAAAGGATAGGCTTTATTGCCGCCGGGGGTTTTATCGCTTACGCCGGTTTTCTAGCCCTCCTGGCTGCCCTTATCTTGGGATTGGCCGAGTTTATGGCCGGCTGGCTGGCAGCCCTGATTGTAGGGTTGATTGTAGCTGCTGTGGGTTATTTTCTCCTACAAAAAGGTCTCACTGATTTGAAAAACCTAAACCCGGCCCCGGAAAAAACTATTAAATCAGTAAAGGAGGATGGGCAATGGTTGAAACAACAACTCAGCTAAAAGCCTCCGATTGGAATAACGAGTCGGATTCCCCGGAAGCTATTCGGGCGCGCATCAAACAAACCCGCGCTCATATGAGCGAAGTGGTAGATGAAATTCAAACCAAACTTTCGCCCGAACGGTTGACCCAAGAAGCCAAAGAAATGGTCAAAGATGCAACTATTAGAAAGGTGGAAAATATGGCAAACACAACCATGCGTAAAGCTGACACCTGGCGCTACCAGGTGATGGAAACCGTCAAACAAAATCCTATCCCGGCGGCCTTAATTGGCATCGGGCTGGGTTGGCTGTTGATTGAAGGCTCTCGTTCTTCGAGCCATTATGGTTATGAGTCAAACTATAACGACCCTTACTACGGTAACACAGGACGGGTAAGATACTATCCCCAGGAAAAATCACTCACCGCTAAAGCCCAGGAGACCCTCTCTGAAAATATGAGCAATGTCCAGCAACGGGCCGGTGAGATGACCCAGAATATACAACACAAAGTGGGTGAAGTAGCCGATGATATTCAAACCAAGACTGGCGAGATGGCCAGCGATCTCAGCCATCGGGCCGGCGAGATGGTGGGCAGTCTGCAAAGTACTGCCAGCGATTTGAGTCATCGGGCCGGCGAAGCGGCCAGCAACCTGCAGACTAAAGCGGGCGAGCTCCAACACAAAATGAGTGAACAAACCGATTATCTCAGTCACCAAGCTCAATACAGGATGGAGCAGGCCAAGCAGAGCTTTCAAAATACCCTGGAAACGAATCCCCTGGCAGTTGGGGCGGTAGCCGTGGCTGCCGGCGCCGCCATTGGGCTAATGCTGCCCATTACCCAGAAAGAAGACGAACTCATGGGTGAGGCCCGCGACCGTTTGTTCTCTCAGGCTCAGGATAAGGCCAAAGAAACGCTCAAAAAGGTCGAAGACCGAGCTGGAGAAGCCTATCGCGCGGTTGCTGAAGAAGTGAAAACCCAAACCCAACAAAGTTAATTCTGTCCAATACTGGTATGTCATCTGGAAACAAAAACTCCCCCGCGCTGTAGCGCGGGGGAGTTTTAATTTTGGATGCAATCTTATTTTAAAGGGACCATTTGCTCCATTCGAGAGGAAGCTTTGTGGCTTTCAGGGTAAGTGGAGTGTGTTCTCCTTGGCTTTCGGACCCTGGCCAATAGTTCCTGGCGGGCAACCGGCTGGTCAAACATGGCGGCCAGCTTTTCCAGCCAGGTTTTCAAATCAGGCTCATTGCTCAAACGATAACAATAATTACCCTGCCCTACTTCGAGCAACCCCACCTGTTGGAAATCATGGATCAATTTTTCCACCAGTGGCGCTTCGATGTACAACTTCTCAGCCAAATTTTGAGTATTACCGTTCAAATAGGGATTTTGACGCAGAAACAGTAAAAATCTTAATTTTGGAAAAGAATCAATTTGCTTATTCACTATACTTGGCCCATTTGTCAAGACCACGAATCGAGAAAAATAAGGTGGATATTTATAATTGGCCCCAAAAACTGGACCACGAGCTAAGGTGGATTGAAGTATAATCTACCAAACTTGTGGAGGGGTAAA
>JAKLJP010000080.1 GCA_023151115.1 Anaerolineae bacterium | reverse complement strand
GGTAAGGGGTGTAAGTGGGGTAGAGGGTGTAGGTAGGTTCAGGTTCTGGCGTGGGCAGCGCTGGCGGGGCAGCAGATTGACAGGCAACTGAGTAATACAGCAGCCCGATTAAAATCCCAGTTCGCTGAGTTACACCCACAGCAATTCCCTTCTCACCAACGGGTTGATACTTTGTGCTTACACCCCACGCAGCACCGTAGTATACTTCTGTTAAATTCTGGAGTCAATCGAATAGGGGCAAAATAAGGTGGCTCTAATAAGATTTAATTTTCCGGTAAATAACCTGCCCATAGGGGGCCTTTGGCTCGAAGGTTGGAAGGCTGGAGGATTGGATAAACAGACATCCAACCTTGCCAAAGGCACGCAGAGCGCAATCCCCCAGTCCTCCAGACACATTACCCAATTTTGCTTGCAGTCAAAACTCATTAGATTACGGACTCGGTTCAGCAGTGGCCGGGGCTTCAGTGGTAGCGGTAGGCGTTTCGGTGGCGGTTTCAGTGGGCGTAGGTGTTTCGGTGGGCGTTTCGACTGTAGCGGTCTCGGTAGGGGTTTCGGTGGGCGTGCCCGTAGCGGTGGGGGTAGGCGTAGCCGTGCCCGTAGATGTCGGAGCGGGAGTCCGGGTGGATGTGCCGGTGGCCGTAGGTGTGTTGGTGGGTAAAGATGTGCCGGTGGGGGTGGCAGATGGCAAGAAGGTGGCGGTCGGCGTGGGGGTCAGCGTTGGCGGTAACGGTGTAGGCGTTTTGCTGGCGACGACGGTCGGGAAGGACTGGGTGGGCGTCGGCTCCAGGGTGGCTGTGGGTGAACCGATAACGCGGGTAGCCGTAGCAGTCGGGGGGCCATCCTCTGAAGTTGGCAGGGGCGTTTGGTTAACTGGCGAGGGGGTAGGGCTGGGTAAGGTGATGACAAAGCGGGTAGGGGTGAGCGCCTCTTCCAGCGGAGGAGCGGAGCTTAGGGTAAAAAACCCCAGACAGTAGCAGGGGATAGTTAACAAAATAATGCCCAGGAGAACCAGGTAAATGGTTCGCTTTTCCGGGGGCAGGCTGTCCAGCCAGTGGACCTTCAACAGGGGCTCCAAAACCGGCCTGAATTCGCATGGATAAAATCAGGCCCGGATAGTGCGGCCATGATAAGGTCTTCCAGATAAGATGTCAAAAGCGTGGATTTAATCTTTGGCCGGTTCACCCAGCGGTAAAATGAGGTGAAATTGACTGCCAGGACAGCGCACCGGATCGTGGCCCTCACTTTCTACCCACAGCGAGCCGCCGTGCGCCTGGGCGACGCCGCGAGCAATAGCCAGGCCCAGGCCGGTCCCGCCGCCCATAAATTCGGTTTTGCTGGTACTATGCCGTTCAATATCGCGGACTTCGTAAAAGTTTTCAAAGATACGATCCTGCTCTTCTGCAGCAATGCCTACGCCGGTATCGCTGACCGTTATTTTTACAAAGGGCTGCGGCGCGAGTGAGTTCCGGGCAAAATCGGAATCATCGCCCAACAGGTCCACCTTGATCTCGATGGTCCCGCCATCGGGAGTGTATTTGACGGCGTTGCTGACCAAATTGCGCAAAATCTGGGTCACACGTTCGCCATCGGCCCACAAGGTAGGGATGTGGTGAGCGTCGGCCACCAACAGGGTTTGCTGCCGCCGGGTGACTACATTTTTGAAGTCTTTCTGAATCTTGTCTAAAATTAGAGACAGACCGATAGGGGCGTGTTTCAATTGCAGCGTGCCGGCCTCAATCCGGGTCACATCGAGCATGTCTTGCACAATGCCCCGCAGCCGGTCTACCCCGGTCACAACCCCTTCGAGAATTTGTAAGGTTTTCTCATCGGCCTGGCCCATAAAGGAACTGTCCGAACTGGTCAGCAGGCTCAGATAGCCATGCACCGCCGCCAGCGGAGTGCGCAGTTCGTGTGCGGCCAGGTTGATAAAGCGGGATTTCATGGCATCGGTGTGGGCCAGGGCTTCGTTGGCCTTGGTTAGCTCCTGCACTTTTTTCTCCAGCCGGTCAACCAGGCGCTCGTTGTACTCGCGCAGGTAGGCGCTTTCCTGCTCGACGGTGATGCTCTCCCGCAGCCCCCCCAAAAATTCGGCTACCTGCCGGGGCAGGGTGTCAACGTCAATGGGTTTGGCAATGTAGCCGTTGCAGCCGGCGGCCAACGCTCGTTCACGGTCGCCGGCCATAACTTTGGCAGTGAGAGCAATAATGGGAATATCGCTTAATTCCGGCAGGCTCTTGATGCGAGTGGCCGCTTCGTAGCCGTCCATGCCGGGGATATTAATATCCATCAAAATCAAATCGGGCTGAGCTTCCTGGGCAGCTTTGATACCGCTGAGGCCGTCGGTCGCTTCGAGCACGGTATAGCCAACGCCTTCTAAAACCTGGCGCACCAGCACTCGATTAGCGGCGTTGTCTTCAACATAGAGGATCGTTTTGCTCATGAATCTCAACTTGCCTGAAGTTACTTAACAGTCGTAAATGACTTTGTTACACTCGTGGTACGTAGTGCGTGGTGTGTGGCAAATTTACTTTACGCACCACGCCCTTGAAGAATTTAAGTCCTGGAACTGCCTAATCTTTAATCCCTACTTACCACCCCGTTCCGCCAGAGCAGGCGGCGGCTGCAAGGGAATGGTAAATGAAAAGGTGCTGCCCTGCCCTACCTGGCTTTCAACCCACAATTCGCCGCCGTGGAGTGTGACCAAGCGATAACTAATCGGCATGCCCAAGCCGGTACCTTCGGCCCGCCGGGCAATCGAACTGTCAATCTGGCGAAAGGCTTCAAAAACCTTGTCCATATCTTCGGGGGCAATGCCGATGCCCGTATCTTTAACCGAGAAGCAGATAAAATGCTGGTCGTTTTTGGTAATCTGGCGGATGCGCATGGTAATACAGCCGG
This sequence comes from Anaerolineae bacterium, assembly GCA_023151115.1. Next base: position 19,570 of record JAKLJP010000080.1, on the reverse strand, counting down.
CATCGGTAAACTTGGCCGCATTGGATAGAATATTAATCACAATTTGGCGGATACGGCCGCGGTCTACATACACTCTGGGTAAATTCGGCTCGATCTCTTCCCGGAGTTCGATGGGTTTGCCCTCGATCAGGATATATGTCGAGGCCATGACCCCCACAATAATTTCCTCGACACTGACCCAGTCCAGGTCGAGCCGGATTTTGCCCGCTTCGATTTTGGACAGGTCCAGAATATCGTTGACCAGGCCCAGCAGGTGTTGGGCGCTGTCGTAAATGAGCGAGACATCGGTTTGTTGGACCGGGTTGAGCGGGCCGATCTTTTGTTTGAGGAGTAATTTGGCAAAGCCGATAATTGAGTTTAAGGGAGTACGGAGTTCGTGGCTGACCGTAGCGATAAATTCGGTTTTGAGAGTGTCAGCCTCGCGCAGTTCACGCCTGGCTTCGGCCAGTTCCTGCCGGGTCTGAGCCAGTTCTGTTTCCAGGGTTGTAATCCGTTGGTGGGCCAAAGCCAGGTCGGTGAAGGAAGAGGAGTTAACGGCAGCCAAGCTGTCGTGGGAGATTGATGGAGGGGTTGGTTTATTCATGGTTTACCCTACTTTTTTTAAAGAGCTTGAGCCAATCGTCAACTTCTTCAGGCGAGAGCTTGACCTCAACCTGGCTGCCCCGGTCATCCTCTGGCGCAGCGGGACTGCTTTGGAGCAGTTGTTGAGCAAACTCGCGGGCCGCCAGTACCCTCACCCGGGACTGGCGGGCGGCCTGCTGCACGGCTCGATCTGACGAAACAACGCCCCACTCCTGCGGGTTCTTCACCTGCCGCAGCCGCCGTACAATCATCTGGTCGGCGGTCTGGCCATGAGGAGTAAACTGGACTGTCACCCCGCCGGACTTTTTGGTTTCCGCCACCCGGTACTCCGGCCCGGCGTCAAAAATCACCGTCAGCCGGTGGCCGGTTCGCGCCCGGTAACGGCGGAGATACTCCACCAGCTTAGCTTCGTCGTTGGGGTCGTCCAGCCGCAGGGTGGGCATCTGCCCGATGAGGTTATGTCCGTCAATCAGCCATTGCATGCGTTATTATAACATAGGTATTTTGTTAAACCAATGGGAAAAGTGGGGGAGAATGTTAAAAGGACGGAAGGAACAAAGGGAACTGTTACCTCCGCTTAACAAGAAATAAGAAATAAGAAGGTCGGTTTTCTTATTTCTTGAATTCTTATTTCTTCGAGAAAAAGAAGCTACTTGATAAAGTACTAAGTTCCCTCAGCCCTCCACTCTTCCTTATGCCCAAAGCCCTGCGAGTTATCAATCAGCCGCAGCCAGGTGGGGGTAATTTTGTAAAAGGTGATCTGCTCCAGCATACCGGCCAATAGTTGATTTTCTATAATAAAAGGATACTTTTCCAGATAGGCGCGGCGAGCGGCCTCGGCTGCTGCGCCGGAAAGGGCGACACAGCGCCCTTCGAGCTGCACCCCGCGAATGAACTGCCACTGCTGCCCATCGGCATAAATGGCGGCGGCCACTCGTTCATCACGGGCTACATTCTGGCTGTGGCGCACTCGCTGCTCAGAAATGAAGACCAGTGACAGGTCGTCCAACTCGGCATAAAAAAGGGGCGCAGCCTGGGGCCGGCCATCTTCGGCCAGGGTAGCCAGGGTGAGGGTAGTATGGGCTGCCAGGAATTGTTTAACGCGGAGGGTTAATTCACTCATAATTTAGGAAATAGTCGCCAGGGGCTTCCAGCGCCACTGATGGCTTTTGACCGGGTCGCCATCCTCGTGGGCGGCCTCGACGGTAGAAAAGGATTGGCGTGGCAGGCCGGCGACTTTGGCTTCGACCTGGTAACGAATGTAGTGGGTGGTCAGGCCGGGATACGACTGCGAGTCCTGCATGGTCTCCTCCGGCTCGGCGGCGGCGGAGATAATCCTGACCTGGTCAGCCGTAACTTCCAACTCCTCCTGCAAACAGCGAATGGCCGCCTCGACCGGCTGCTCGCCCGGTTTGAGTTTTTCCGTCGGCGGCATGTCGCGGTAGCGGTACTGGTTTTCGCCAAAAGCCTGGCCCACCTCCACCAGCGTCCGCCGGCCCCGGCAAATCGTCACACTGACAATCCGCACCAGCCGCCGCGGCGGGCCAGTATGCAGCTCCGACTCACCCTCGGCCAGTTCAGACCAGAGGTTCTCTACGGTCTTGGCTCCGCCGGTCCCCCAGCGGGTGAGGTCAATGCCATTGGCGGTGAGCCAGGATTTAAGTTCGGCAGCGTTTTTGAAAGTAAGCATAAACCTTGTCGATTGGAAGGTGAGAAGACAGGTAGAAAGCCTTCGGAAACTATTTCGTCCAACTTGCCCGCCCCGGCATGAATGCCAGGGCTACCAAACTGCGCCGGGTCAACCCGGCTTTAGCCTGATTAATAGGCCGCTATGGTATAATCCGGCGACTTCATCGCCAGACGCAGAGCCGCTGACAAGGTTGCCTCTTGGGTTTCCGAAGGTTCTCATATCATACATGAGAGTGGGGAGGGGGGCAAGCGTTAAGGCTAAATTTGCCGCTTCTGGGTTGAAATGACGACCAACTCCGGGCCAATCCGAGTTTTCCCCACCGCTTCCCTAGTTATCCACAAGGAGTGCCCTTGTTATCCACACCCGGCGTTAGACGCTGCCCTAATTTGCCGGTTTTCATAGGTTCAACCCAATCGTAAATCCAAAATCTAAAACCGTTTGGGGCTTGTCAGGGAGTAAAAAGGGAGGGTTGTGGTTGACTACGCGCGAGGCTATCAGCCTGAGGGAGTTATTGAGCAAGGAGGCCGCCTGATTGCGGGCCATAGATCAGCCCGTCACTACCCAGGAGATGCCGTGATCATGTTACGGGCTTTGACAGGGTTCTGGTAGCGGGATATAATTGAGGGGTAATCTACCCATAATTCCGCTGTTTAAACGTCCGCTTGTCCCAATGAGGAGACTGGCCGATGTCCGAAATAATTATTATCAAAAATGAATATGCCGAGCTGGTGTATCATTCTGACACACAAATCGTGCATCACACCTTTCACCAGCCCATCGGCGGTGAGAAATTTCGCGAGATTCTAAACGCCGGGGCCAGGACACTGGAAGAGTACAAAGCCTCAAAGTGGCTCTCGGATGATCGGGGAAATTCGGCCCTCTCCCCGGAGGATACCGAGTGGAGTATGACCGATTGGTTTCCTCGGGCAGTTAATGCCGGCTGGAAATTTTGGGCTTTGGTGGTTCCAGAAGATCTTATGGCCAGAATGAACCTGAAAGAATTTGTGGACTCCTATTATGAGCAGGGGCTTCGGATTGGAGTATTCACTAAACCCGAAGAAGCAATGGAATGGTTAATGATCTGCGATCTTCCCCCGAGTGAATGGATCGGAAGATTATCAAGCACTCAGACAAAAGAGGACTAGCCGCCACGATAAAGGTCGCCTGGGTCAAGGTAGTGGCAGGTGAGTCTCACCAAAAAGAGACAGGCAAAAGTAAGAATCAGTAAAGAGACGCTGTCACCAGCGTCTTTTTTGTTATTCTTGAGGCTGGTAGCTTGAGACTTTGGCGGTAGGGGACAGGTGCAATACAGGTTTGCTCAAAAGCAGGATTATTCCGTTTATGCCAGCGGCGGCGTTTTCTACAGCTTACCCGGCCATCCGGCTTTGCCTGTCAGGCTGGCCGGCGAGATTTTTCAACGGTGCAGGGCCATTTGTAAAGCGGAGGGTTTGACAAAACCCGCTGTTCTCTATGATCCTTGCTGCGGCGGAGCCTATCATCTGACCGTCCTGGCCTATTTACATGGGGAGGAGATAGATCGGATCATTGGCTCAGACGTTAACCCGGACATTCTCGAAGTAGCGGCCCGTAATCTGAACTTGTTGACCCTGACCGGGTTAGAGGCCCGGATAGTTGAACTCTCAACCCTGATCGAACGCTATGAGAAAGCTTCACACCGGTCGGCTCTCAGCCATGCTCAAACCCTGAGAAATCGGCTCCTGAAGTTAGTCAAGCGCCGACCCTTGAAAACACACCTGTTCAGGGCAAATGCCACGGATCAGCGGGCTATTAAAGACCATCTGCCAGAGGAGAGGGTAGATATGGTCATGACCGATGTGCCGTATGGTCAACAAACGGCCTGGGAACCTTTGACTTCGTCGCCGGCTGTTGCCGAGGGCCAGATAGGGCAAATGCTTGAAGGGTTGATCCCGGTATTAGCTGAGGGGGCGGTTGTCGCCATTGTGGCCGATAAAAAGCAGCGGGTTGGTCACGCTCACTATCGGCGGGTTGAACATTTTCAATTAGGGAAACGCCAGGTAGTATTGCTACAGCCTTATCCCGCAGGAATAAACGATCCGCAGCCTTGACCACAGCCAACGAAGACCCGAAGTTTGAACAATTGCTGCGTCGGATGGAGCCGCACAGCAAGCTGCGACGGATCTGGCCGCTGGCCGGAGGCGTTTCAGCCCAGGTAACAGCCCTGGAGATTGAGCAGCCCGACGGCCAGACCCGAAAGCTGGCGGTCCGCCAGCATGGCGCGGCAGACCTGGCTCACAATCCGCACCTCGCCGCCGTCGGGTTCAAGCTGTTGCAGCTATTGCAGGCACATCACCTGCCTGTACCCGCGCCTTACTACCTCGATTCCTCCGGCCAGATATTTCCCACCCCTGTCATCATCGTTGAATACATCGAAGGCACGCCGGAAGACGCGCCAGTTCACCTGCCCGATCTTACCCGGCAGCTTGCCACGCAACTGGCCCGGATTCACACACTTAGTGCCGCAGCAGTGGATTTATCCTTTCTGCCCCAGCAGGAAAACCGGGTAGCCCAAATCCTGCGAGATCGCCCCGCCGCCCTTGATGCCACATTTGACGAAGGGCGAATCCGAGCTATATTAGACTCACTCTGGCCGTTGCCGGCGCGCAATCAGGCGGTCCTGCTGCACGGCGATTTCTGGCCGGGGAACATCTTGTGGCAGACAGGCCGGCTGGCGGCCATTATTGATTGGGAGGACGCCGCCGTAGGCGACCCCCTGGCCGACCTGGCCAACAGCCGCCTTGAGTTTTTATGGGCCTATGGCCGCGCCGCCATGCGCCAGTTCACCCGGCAGTATCAAGCCCTGGCTCCGCTTGATGTCAGCCATCTCCCCTACTGGGATCTCTACGCCGCGCTGCGCCCCATTACTAAAATTGCCACGTGGGGGCTGGACTCACCTACAGAAAAAAGGATGCGGGCCGGACTCAAGTGGTTTATCAGCCAGGCATTGAATATACTCTCAAAGGGGGATTAATTATGGCCGAACTCAAAACCAAACCAACCGGGCAAAGTGTAGAAGCGTTTCTGCAAGAGGTCAGCGATGAGCAAAAGCGCCAGGACTGCTTCACCGTGCTGGAACTGATGCGCCGGATCACCGGAGAGGAACCTAAAATGTGGGGCAGCAGCATGGTCGGCTTTGGCCGCTACCATTACAAATACAGCAGCGGCCAGGAGGGCGATTACTTCCTGACCGGCTTCTCGCCCCGCAAACAAAACCTGACCCTTTACATCATGGCTGGCTTCGAGCAGTATGAGCCGCTGCTGCAAAAATTGGGCAAACACACCACCGGTAAGTCATGCTTGTATATCAAGCGCCTCAAAGATGTTGACCTGCCCACGCTGGAAGAACTAATCCGGCAGTCGATCCATTCTATGAAACAGACCTGGACTTAAGGGCGCGGCTATGAACAACCGCGAACTAACCATCCAAACCATCCATAATGCGTTTGGGCAGAACGAATATCCGGGGGACAATTTTCTCCAGGGCAGCTTTGAGGGATGCGAACCGTATGAGGAAATCGAGCCTTTCAAGGGGAAAACTGACTGGCAAGCCATTGATGCCAGCCTGCTTGACCGCCATTATGCTGCCCTTAGCTTCTTTTCCGAAGCCGGTTTGAGGTTCTTTCTGCCGGCCTACCTCATTGCCGATTTGCGGGATGAACTGCAAACCGCCGAGCCGTTGTTTGGGTTAATCCACGGCTTTAGCGATGTTACTGTGGAACACCAAACCAAAACGCGGCTGTTCAAGCGCACCACCGGCCAAACCGTTTTCCTGAACCCTCGCCGCTACGGAGCCATGACCTTTTACGATTATGCCCGTTTCCGCCTGTCCGTTTTTACCAGGGAAGAAGCGCAGGCTATTGTCGCTTATCTACAGTACAAGCAAGCGGCCGACCCTTATCAATTGCACCGGCCAGAGATCGAGGCCGCGCTCAAGCTGTATTGGCTGGAACGGGCCAAAAACGCTCCTGCAGCCGCCAGCCTGCGGCAGCACCTCGCCGAAGAGGCCGAGTACCTGGCGGCTATCAGCGCAGACATGGCCGGCCCCAGCTCGGGTGAAGCTTGAATGGCGCAGCGCTGCCCTGACTGCGGGGCGGAGTTTGCCACCGGCGAACAGTGCCGGGAGCGGTTTGATCTCTGCCTGGCTAAAGAATTGGAAAATCCCACCACCTATGGCCTGGTCCACCATCTGACCGTGATTTGTTATATGCTGCAACACCAGGGTTATTCACGGCAAGGCTGGCTGGAGGCCAGGGAACTGCTGGTCAAATTTATGCGACAGGGCCAAACTCCGGCTGAGATTAGACGGCAGAACCATCAAAGGTTAGACAGCGGACGCCGAACATGGAGTGTGACCCGGGGCGAAAAATTTTCGCCCGCCGGGGTAAGCTGGACGCGCACCATTGCCGATGTCCGGCTGGACAACGCCGAGGTTTACCAGGCTGATGTCACCCTCTGGGCCAGGGCTGTGCTGGCCGACACAGAAGACCTTTTACACGATCAACCTGTTTAAGACTGCCAGCAGGACTGTTTGTTCTACCTGAGTGAGAGGGCTGGCTAAATCCACTGTGGCGGCAGCCAGCGCCGTTTCCAGTACAGCCTGGCTCATTATCTGGCGATCCAGCCGCTCTTCGATGCTTGGCAGCCGCTGCGGCGGTCGGGTGGGACTGCTCAAGGCCAGGCGCACATGGCCCGCTACGCGCAGGGTCTCGTGCAAATCGAGCCGGGCAGCCAGCCAGCTTTCCCCATCGGTCACGGCAAAATGGTAACGCCCGCCCCGATTCAGCGGCGGCAGGCGCAGGGCTGCCAGGGGCGCTCGTTCCGGCGGCAGGCTGGCCCGGTAGCTCAAAAAGCCGGGCAGCGGCAGCACCCGCCGATCTTCGCCTACCTGGGCATGCACTTCGGCATCCAGCGTGAGCAGCGCGGTGAGCAGCGGGTAACTTTCCGGCCCGCCGGTGTAATGCAACGTCTCGGCCAGAGAGATGCAACAGGTAGCAGGTAGCAGGTAGCAGGTTGTAGTTAGGGCGGCGTGTAACATACCGGCGGCGAAGGCGGCCAGGGTTTCATCCTCTAGCAGTTGGGCCAGCGTTGCGCCGGTTGAAAGATACAAACCGTCGGGTTGCTCAAAGGTTACGGTCATCAATCCAAAATCCAAAATCTATTCAACGTCATTAAGTTAAACAGCACCCTTCGATACGGTTCGCTTCGCTTACCTACTCAGGCTGCTGCATCGCAAGGAAGTCGTTGCCGGTTCGCATCCTGAGTAGCCACGACCAAAGGTAGCAGGTGTATCGAAGGGTGCGAACTGAGCAAGTCTAATCTACTTGCAGCCATTGGGGTCAACGGTGATGGGCAGCGTGACTTCGCCAAAGGTGGGAAACTGGTTATCTCGCACCTGATACAAATTGACCACCAAATTCACGCCGGGCAGCGCCGCCGGCTGGCGGATGAGCATGTCCACTTCATCCCGCACAATCTCACCCGGCCAGATCTGCGAGGTGGGCAGATAGCCGCGCATCAGGCCCAAATGGTCGTTTTTGTCCAGCACCGTTTCGCCGCCCAGCGGCTGCACCGCCACAAAATAATCCTGGTCAAGCGGCTGCTCGACCCGCCAGAAGAGGGTCAGGCGCAAAAAACAGCCGGTGCGTTTGCGACTGATCTGCTCGTGGTAGGCAATAATCGAAGCCTGGCCGTCGAGAAATTGGCCGGGTGGAACCTGGGTCCAGGCTTCTTTTTCGGGCAAAACAGCGGGCATAGGCCGGGGTAATAACTCCCACAGATAAGGGTGGCCGGTCGGCGCCAGGAAAATCTGGCCGCTTTTGGTAGCCGCCGACAGCCAGGGGATAAAGTTTAGATCAATGGTTTCAATATCTACCAGCACCCGCCGGCCGCTGTCAAACCGCTCTTGCAGCAGGGCAATACTGGCCTGCTCCGGCATCCGGCTGAGCCTGGTCGTCGAAAGCGGCTCGACCGGCTGGCCCAACACCACCTGAGCGTAAATAAAATCGGGCAGCACGCTGTTATCCTGGCCGATAATGGTCAAGGGGGTGCCGGCTTTGGCAATAGCGACGATCTCTTCCACCAAATCCTCGGCCTGCCAGTCGCCGCTCAGGTTGACCTCTTCATAATTGGCCGCCGCCAGGGGCCGGTAGATAAGGTAAGCGCCCGCCGCCAACCCCAGCGACAGCACCGCCCTGACGGTCACTCGCAGCCAGCGATCTCTGATGGCCTCCCCTCGAATACGAATAGCCCCCACCAGCCACTGGATACTATAGCCAACCAGCACGCCCAGGCCAATACAGAGGGTTAGGGTGAGGGGGATGAGCATGCTGTCCAGATCGGCCACGTGGTAGGCTGCGCCAAAAAAGACAAAGGCCAGCAGCGGCGGGCCAAACAGGAACAACCGGCGCCCGGTGAGAAGCAGGCCCACCAGCCCCAAAAGTACCCCGAAAACCGTTATCTGGCTGGCCTGCTGCCGCAACAGCCCTTCCAGCGCCTGGCCCCAATCGACCAGCGTAGTCGGAATTTCCACCAGGCCCCACCACTCACGGGTCAAAACCACAAACCAAAAGGTATTCCAGTCGGACGTGTCGGCGTATAGCCAGGTTTGGTCTACCCGGTACGCGGCGGCCCAGGGCAGGTAGAAGTACGACAGCAGAGGCAGGGCCGCAGCGACAGCCAATACCACCCAGCGCAGGCCCAAAATCAGCACCCAGCCGCGGCCGCGGTCAGTTTCGGCTAAGGTTTTCAGCAGCACCCACAACGCAATGGTTGGCAGCAGGATGAGGGCCGTGCGATGATGGGCCAGGCCGGCCCCTACCGCCAGGCCCAACGCCATCAGCCGCCGTTCGGTGGGCGCGTCGGCCCAGTAGAGCGCCAGCCAGTAAGTAAAAGCAAAAATAAAGGCGTTCAGGCTGTAGACCTCGGCCATGATGGCCCCGCGCCAAAAAATAAAGCTGACTCCCAGGACCACGCTGGCTAAAATTGCTCCCACTCGGTCTTTGGTCAGCTTCCAGACGGTAAAGTAGACAAAAATCAGGCTCAACAGGCTGGTGATGGTTGACCAAAACGTGACCCTCCAGGCAACCGAGGTTTCAGCCAGACCGGGCAGCAGCCCTACCAATCTAACAAAAATATTGGCCAGCAGGGTATAAAGCGGATAACCGGGCGAGTGCGGCACACCCCAAGTGCTGCCCGTAATTTGCAGCACCGCCGAATCCCACCCCTCGATGATCCACGAACTCATGCCGGGCGGCATGGTCTGCCAGTAGAGCCAGGCGCAGCCGCCCACCACCGGAATCAGTTCCCAGGGCCAGTATAATAAGAGCAGCATTCTTTGCCAGCTCAGCAGCGAAGGGGCGATACGCGCTTGAGTAACCATCACAGAGCCTATCATAAAGCCGACGGGGGGCTTTTGGCAAAAGTTAAAAAGAGCGCCAATGGCTCTTCCTGGAAACTGGTTGCTTTAGCTGCTGTTTCGGTGTACTATATGGCTGCGCAACCTCATAAAACGGGAGAGTTAACACGTGAAATACCTGAACTACATCTTGTTGGTGTTTGCTGTCATCGCCGTTTTGGCCAAGATTTTCCACTGGTCGCCAATAGTAATCTTTTTTACCGCCGCGCTGGGGGTCGTCCCCCTGGCCGGCTTTATGGGCAAAGCGACCGAAGAACTGGCCTTGTATACCGGCCCTAAATTGGGCGGCCTGCTCAATGCCACCCTGGGCAATGCCGCCGAATTGATTATCAGCATTGTGGCCATTCAGGAAGGGTTGTTGGAGTTGGTTCTGGCTTCCATCACCGGCTCTATTTTGGGCAATCTGCTTTTGATTTTGGGCTTTAGTGTGCTGCTGGGCGGCTTTAAGTTTGGCATCCAAACCTTTGACCGGCGGCAGGCCGGGGTCAATTCGACCATGCTAATCCTGGCCCTGATTGCTCTGGCCGTGCCGTCGCTGTTTAACTACAGCATTGACCTGGTGGACCACGCCGGGGTGGAATATTTGAGCCTGGGCGCGTCGGTGGTGATGCTGGTGGTTTATGCCTTGAGCATTGTGTTTTCCTTTAAAATCGCCGACACGACTGATGAGTTAGTTGAGGCCCACGAGCAGCACCAGCCGAAGTGGAGCCTGCGCACAGCCGTTATTGTGCTGGTGGCGGCTACGGTGGGTATTGCCTATTTGAGTGAGGTTCTGGTCGGCGCGGTGGAGCCGGTGGTTGAGGAGTTGGGCATCACCGAGTTCTTCCTGGGGATTATCCTCATCCCGCTGGTCGGCAATGTGGCCGAGCATGTGGTCGCTATCCAGATGGCCTTAAAGAACAAGATGGAACTGTCGCTGGCAATTTCGCTCGGCTCCAGTTTGCAGGTGGCCTTGTTTGTCGCACCGCTGCTGGTCTTTATCAGCCTGGCCCTGGGCCACCCGCTGACCCTGACCTTTAATGTGTTTGAACTCATCGCCCTGTTTGCCGCCTCACTTATCGCTGCGCTGATTGCCCTGGATGGTGAAAGCAACTGGCTGGAGGGAGTGCAGCTATTGGGCGTTTATTTGATTATCGGCATCGGCTTCTTTTTCCTGCCTTGAGACAGACCGCCGACCGCCAAAGAAAATAGTCTCAGTAGATTCAATTTCCGAGGAGTGAGGCACGCCTTCGTGCCAAACGCCGCCGCACGTGGGCGTGCTGGCTTCTCAAATTTGGGTCCACTGTGTCTTTATACTTTTCGGCGGTCAGCCGTCGGCTGTCGGCGGTCGTTTGCAGAGAAAGGTGACACACGCATGAGCTTCGGTATTAGCAAAACCATTCCGGCTCAGGACGGGATCGAAACGGTCAACGCCCTGTATAACGGTGCGTTGACCGAGTACGAATTTCATATGAAGGGCAAACCATCCAAACTCAACGTGGGTGATTACGTTTACACCATTTTCAACGATCACCTGATCGGGCGGCTTAAGATCAAGCAGTTGATCGAAGGGGCCATCAACCCGGAATCGGGCCAGCCGCGCACCTTGATTCTGGTCGAAGCGCCGGGAGAGCGTCTGGCTGCGCCGATTCCCAAAAAGGGCCATCGCGGCACACGATATTACGATGGGGCCGAGTGGCCCAAAGATCAGTAATTTAAGGAGATTTCAGATGAGCAACATTGTAGCTGTTCAAAATATCGCCCAGTACGTGGGTCAAGAAGTTACCATCCAAGGCTGGCTCTATGCCCGCACCGATAAAGGTAAATTGCAATTTCTCCAGGTGCGCGACGGCACGGGTATCATGCAAGCTGTGCTCTTTCGCGGCAACGTCTCCGACGAAGTGTTTGAGGCCGGCAAACGGCTAACCCAGGAATCATCGCTCATCGTGCGCGGCGTGGTCAAAGAAAATCCGCGCGCCCCGGGGGTGCCGGGCAGTTACGAAATTGACGCCGCCGACCTGCAGGTAGTCCAAATTGCCGAGGAGTACCCCATCACCCCCAAAGAGCATGGGGTGGAGTTTCTGCTGGAAAACCGTCACCTCTGGATTCGCAGCCGCTTGCAGTGGGCCATTCTCCGCCTGCGGGCTACGGTGATGCGGGCCTGCCGCGATTGGCTGGACAGCCACGGCTACCTGGAGATGTCCACGCCCATCCTCACCCCGGCGGCAGGCGAGGGCACCAGTACCCTGTTTGAGGTAGATTACTTTGGCGACAAGGTTTACCTGGCCCAAACCGGCCAGCTTTACAACGAGGCCAACATTTACTCCTTTGGCAAAGTCTACTGCTTTGGGCCAACCTTCCGGGCCGAAAAGAGCAAGACCCGCCGCCACATGACCGAATTTTGGATGCTGGAGCCGGAAATGGCCTTTTGCGACTTGGACGGTCTGATGGCGATGGAAGAGGAGTTTATGAGCTATATCGTCCAGCGCTGTTTGGAAGAGCGGGCCAACGAACTGGCCGTGCTGGAACGGGATACAACGGCTTTGCAGCGGGTCACGCCGCCCTTTCCCCGCATTTCTTACGACGAGGCCCTGGAGCGTATTAGCAAAATTCGGGCTGAAACCGGCGACGAGGAGCAAAAAGAACTGCTTGCCCTCGAGTGGGGCCAGGATTTTGGCAGCCCCCACGAAACTGCGCTGACCCAACAGTTCGATAAACCCATCTTTGTCTACGGCTTCCCAACCATTGCCAAAGCCTTTTACATGGAACCCTGGCCGGGCCGTCCCGAAGTGTGCAAAAGCGTGGACATGCTGGCCCCCGAAGGCTACGGCGAAATCACCGGCGGCAGCGAGCGCATCAGCGACCCCAATTTGCTGCTGCAACGCATCCACCAGCACAAACTGCCGCCCGAAGCCTTCAAATGGTACATTGACCTGCGCCGCTACGGCAGCGTGCCCCACAGCGGCTTCGGCCTCGGCGTCGAGCGCACCGTCGCCTGGATTGCCGGGATTCATCATGTGCGCGAGACCAATCCGTTTCCGCGGACGCTGGGGCGGGTGTATCCGTAGAATAACCAACCTCAGTGATTATTCAATGCTTAATCCAATGATGGGGTCTGGTATAACAGGTATGTTAACTGGCTGAGAGATATTTTCATGAAAATTCAATCATCTGGTCGGACTGAAGAAAGCAGAGCGGCTATCCAAGAGTTGGCTACTTTCCTGGAACGATTTGGAGAAGTCAAGGAAGCATCCGAAAATATCTTGATAATTGATGGTCGGGAGGCTGTACTGGTTGCTTTCAACAGTCAGTCTTATTATCAAAGAAAAGGATACTACTGGTTCTCTTTAGCAAAAACAAAATATCACCAAATGCTTAAATGGAATGAAGATCATTCCTGGATGGTCCTTATCTGTGGGTCACAGGGCCGATATTTCATCCCACTAGGCCAAGTCAAATCACTTTTGAGTCGAATGCCATCTAACAGGCGTGATGGTAGGTGGGATTTATACATTCGTCTTGAAGGTGAGCAAGCTTATTTTGGTGTTACTGAAATTAGGAACCACTTAGATGTAACAGAACAATTACATCACTTTGAGCAAATTTGGGGAAAGCCCAATGTTGAAGAAGTATATGTGGATGAAGCTGTTTATATTCCCGATAGCCTACCAGAACCTAATCGAAAAACAGGTAACGTGGTTCGTGTTGTGCGTGATACTGCCCAGAGTAGAATTGTCAAAGAGTTGTACAGCTACAAATGCCAGATATGCGGTTGGGTTGCCTATTCCCCCCGTCTAAAAAATACATGGTATTGTGAAGCTCACCATGTTCAACCTCTTGGGAAGAAATACAAAGGGCCAGATCATATAAGTAATATTCTCGCCTTATGTCCAACACATCACTGTCTGATGGATTTGGGCGTGTTAGCCATTGAACCTTCAAGCTTAAAAGTACTTGTAAATAGTAGACAACAGGAGTCAAGTAAGGGTAGTGTGCTTACTCTACGGCGCGAGCATGGATTGAACCAGAAATATCTTAGATTCCATTTTGATAATATTTATATTGGTGACCACCACAGCGGTGAAATCCCCCTTTTAGACACAAATCCTGAAATATGAATCTATCCTTTTAGGAAAATCAATGAGCATTGCAGAGCTTCGTCAAGAATATCATCGTCACATCTGCCAGGAAATTATCCGCATAAAACGCGATAAAAAAGGAGAAGTAGAGTATCCTAATTTTGCCGATGGCAGCAATAGAGCCAGCAGAGAAATCTCATGGGGCATTGTGAGAAGTTTAGCCTGCTCGATAAGTTATGAAAACGTCCAGGAGCAGACTACCAGAGATCGTTTTGAAGTTGCCACAAAAAACTTTCTTGAGCAAGTATTTAGTCTCTTGCAGCATTTACGCCCTGGTAACTGGTACTACTCCACGATACAAACCGCGATTCCACCATTTCAGCAACACGAGCACTTGTCTTACGTGCAAGATGTAGTAAAAAAAGATAAAACACTTTCGGCTGCCTTGGGCGGAAATTATATCGTCACACCCGATATTGTCATTGGCAGATGGGCTGTTTCAGATGAAGAGATTAATCGTCAGGCAAAATTATTGGACCAGGAAGACTCTATTGCTGCGCTCACACCCCTACGGGAAGCCAATTATGATACCCATTATCCCATTCTGCACGCCAGTATCTCCTGTAAATGGACCATCCGCAGCGACAGATCACAGAACACTCGCACCGAAGCCTTAAATCTCATTCGAAATCGAAAAGGTCATCTCCCGCACATTGTGGCGGTTACGGCTGAACCTCTGCCAACACGGCTGGCTGCCCTGGCCCTGGGTACGGGAGACCTGGATTGTGTTTATCACTTTGCCTTACCCGAACTGAAAAAAGCAATTGAGGAAATCCAAAATATAGATCAACTGGATATGCTCGAAATGTTAATCGAGGGCCGGCGATTGCGTGACATTAGTGATTTACCTTTTGATCTGGCTACATAACATAATATTTAGCGTGATAAAGTAACCCTTACTTTCGATAGGTGACACTACTTCCAACTACCGTTATACTTCCGATAAAAATTCTCTCATCACAAGGAAATTAAACGGTGTCACCTCATCCAACCCTCATCGTCAACGATATTCATTCCCAACTCAACCCCACCCAAGTGGCCGAAATCGTCGCCCCAGACTCGCTGGAGTCTATTCAGCAGACCGTTCGCCGGGCCGCTCAACAGAACCGGGCGATCTGCATCGCCGGGGGGCGGCATGCTATGGGCGGCCAGCAGTTTGGCACGGAGGCAGTTCTGATAGATACCACCCGGCTGAACCGCGTCTTGAGTTTCGACCCAACAGCCGGATTGATTGAAGTCGAGGCCGGGATTCAATGGCCGCAATTGATTGGCTACCTGGTTGAAACCCAAAAAGAGACGCCCTGGCCGCAGCAGTGGGGCATCGCCCAAAAACAAACCGGGGCCGACCGGCTGAGCCTGGGTGGGTCGCTGGCGGCCAATATTCATGGGCGCGGTCTAAAAATGAGGCCCATCATCAGCGATGTCGAATCGTTCACCTTAGTGGACGGGCAGGGGGAGGTTCATCGGTGCAGCCGCCGCGAAAACAGCGAGCTGTTCCGGCTGGTCATTGGCGGCTACGGCCTGTTTGGCCTGGTTTACTCGATCACACTGCGGCTGGTCCCGCGGCAAAAAGTGGAGCGGGTGGTAGAACTCATCACCGCCGACACACTGTTGGAGGCGTTTGAGCAGCGCCTCGAGGCCGGCTTTCTCTACGGCGACTTTCAATTTTCGACGGATGAACAATCGGATGATTTTCTGCGGCGCGGCGTCTTTGCCTGTTATCGTCCGGTTGATTACGCTGCACCTCTGCCGGAAGCGCAGAAAGAGCTTTCCGAGGACAACTGGACCAACCTTTTCTATCTTTCCCACGCCAACAAGGCCGAGGCGTTTCGGCAGTACGCCGGCTATTACCTGTCCACCTCCGGCCAGATTTATGCCTCGGATACCCACCAGTTGAGCACCTACCTCGACAACTACCATCACGACCTGGATCGGCGGCTGGGCACAGCAAATCGGGCCAGCGAAATTATCACCGAGATTTATGTCCCCCGGCCCGACCTGCCCGGCTTTCTGGCCGAAGTGAGCGAAGATTTTCGGGCCAACCAGGTCAACCTGATTTATGGCACTGTCCGCCTGATCAAGCCGGACGGGGAGAGCTTTTTAGCCTGGGCCAGGCAGCCTTACGCCTGCACCATCTTCAATCTACACACCGAACATACCCCTGAAGGCATCGAACATTCCGCTGCGGCCTTTCGCCGCCTGATTGATATGGCGATCCGGCGCGGGGGCAGCTACTTTCTCACTTATCACAAGTACGCCACCCGCGCCCAAGTCGAAGCCTGCTATCCCCAATTTCCCGAATTTCTGCGTCTCAAACGGCGCTACGACCCCGATGAGCGATTTCAAAACAATTGGTATCGTCACTACCGCGAGATGTTTGCCGATCAATTATGAAACTACTCCTCTTTCAAGCCAAACAGTTTTACTGGAAATCCTTCTCCAAAACCCTCGACACTGTGCCCGACCAGGATGTGACTGAGACCGTGACGGAGGCGGTCATCGTCTTTCTGCACGCCGAAGCCGAAGATGAAGCCAAGCCCGGCCTGGAAACCAAGGTGGTTAAAAATATCAAATGGCTGGCCAATAAGCGCCAGTTGAAAAACATTGTCCTGCACTCTTTTACCCACCTCTCTAGCTCAACAGCCTCGCCTGAGTTTGCTCAGGCTCTGCTTACCGGGCTGGAACAGCGGTTACGTGGCGCCGGCTACAAGGTCTGGCAAACCCCTTTTGGTTACTTTTGCGAGTGGGATTTAGCCGTATATGGCGACTCGCTGGCCAAAGTGTTTAAAGAATTGTGAGGGCAAACAAAAAGCGCCGCCTGTTAGCAGACGGCGCTTTTTTAGACAAAAAGCTGTTTTAAGCTTTACTCTCGCCGGTAGATTCATCTGTTTTTGGTTCGTCATCCTTTTTAGAAGTCGCCTCGCGGAACTCCCGGATAGATTGGCCCAAAGCTGCACCAACCTGGGGCAGTTTGCCCACCCCAAACACAATGATGACAATCACCAAAACGATAATCCACTCCCAGCCACCCAAGCCACCGAATCGCATAAGCTACTCCTCTTAAATAGACCGCCGACGGCTGACCGCCAACCGCCGAAAAGCGTTTTCATTATCGGTGGCGTACCGCAGGCTCGTGAACACTCCTGTAAAAATCGTAGGGATAACTTGATCAGGCCTTGCCCTGATCGGGGGCCTCGCCGGCCTCTTTCTCTTTGGGGCTAGACGAAGCTTCGCGAAATTCGCGGATAGACTTGCCAATCGCCCCGCCCACCTGAGGCAGTTTGCCCACGCCAAAAACAATAATCACAATCACCAAGATAATAATCCACTCCCAACCACCCAGAGTTCCGAAGTGCATGCCGTCCTCCTTATGTTTAACAATGAGGTCAATTATATTATAGCATCGAGCCTACCCGGTGGCAAAAGAAGAAGGAAGTAGGGAGTAGGGAGTAAGAAGTAGGGGGGAAGGGAGAAGAAGATGGTAGATGGAAGATAGAAGATAGTTCTTTTCTATCCACTATCCTCTATCTTCCATCCTCTATCTTCCCCTTACTCCCTCTTTGTCATTTACCTTTGCCCGGTTTATAATGGACGCTTAGCTGTCGGCCATTCAATGGCTGGCTGACTCTAAAAACCGAGTGAGGCCAAAAATGAGAAATGTATACGAGTCTGCTCACCCCCTGGTCAAGCATAAGCTGACCATTTTGCGGGATAAAGCTACCAAGCCAAAAAAGTTCCGCGAGTTGATTCGTGAAATTGCCATTTTATTAGCTTACGAAGCTACCCGTGATTTAGCCCTCGCCTCCACTACCGTCGAAACACCGATGGGACTGGCGGCGGGGGCTTTTTTGCAAGAGCAAATTGGCCTGGTGCCGGTTTTGCGGGCCGGTCTGGGCATGGTCGAAGGGGTCTGGGAGATGATGCCCGGCAGCGAAGTCTGGCACATTGGCCTGTTCCGTGATGAGCGCACCCTCAAACCGGTGCAGTATTACAACAAGCTGCCCGTCTCGCCGACGGTCCAGGTTTGTATTGTGCTCGACCCCATGCTGGCAACGGGCGGCTCGGCCTCGGCTACGGTGGATATTCTCAAAAAGTGGGGGGCGCAGCGGATCAAATACATGGGCATTATTGCCGCGCCGGAAGGCATCCAAACCCTGCATGATGCCCACCCCGACGTGGACATTCACATCGCCGCGGTGGACGAAAAACTCAACGAAATTGGCTACATTGTGCCCGGTCTGGGCGATGCCGGCGACCGCCAATTTGGGACGGGCTAATTTGCGCTCCGCCTCATCTTCTCAAAATATTGGTTGGGCCGACAGCCTGCTGGTGCTAACCACTATCTTTTGGGCGGTCAACTTCTCAATGGTCAAGTTCGCTCTGGTCGAGTTGCCGCCCCTGGCCTTTAACGGCCTGCGCATGCTGCTGGCCGCCGGCCTGATGCTGGCCTTCGTGCCGGCGCTGGGCTATTCGCTCAAATTTCAACGTCACCATCTGGGCCGCCTGATCATTTTGGGGTTGCTCGGTAACACCTCGTACCAGCTTTGTTTCATTTTCGGCATTGCCCGCACTACCGCCGATAACGCCGCGCTTATTTTAGCCACCGTGCCGGCCTGGGTGGCGCTGATTGGGACTCTGGCCGGGACGGAAAAGATTACTTTCGGCGGCTGGCTGGGGGTGCTGCTTTCACTGAGCGGCATTGTCTTGATTGTTTTAGGGGGCAGCCATCAGGCCCAACTTCAATTCGGCGGGACAACCCTGCCCGGCGACGCGCTGATTCTGGGGGCAACGCTGTGCTGGTCGTTCTATACCCTGGCCAGCCGGCGGCTGCTGCGTGATTACTCGCCCATCGCTGTGACCAGTTTTACGACGGCGATTGGCATTATTCCGCTGGTCATTCTGGCCATCCCGCCGCTGCTCCAACTGGAATGGGGCAGCGTTTCGCTGACGGCCTGGGGATCGCTGGTTTTTTCCGCTGTTTTCGGCATCACCCTGGCCTACTTCTTCTGGAACTTCGGTGTGTCGCGCCTGGGCAGCACCCGGACCTCACTCTACTCTAACCTCACCCCCCCGTTGGCCCTGCTGACGGCCTGGCTTTTACTGGGCGAAACCATGACCATGCTGCAACTTGGCGGCGGCCTGCTGGCCCTGGCCGGCGTGACCCTGGCCCGGCGCTATACCTATGCCGTGAAAAAACCCGATTAATTGTGAATAGTGAATTATCAATTGTGAATGGTCAATGAAATGTCAGACTGTTCACAATTATCAACACTCTTATGTCTGAAACCTCCACGCTTGTCCAGCGGGTCTGGAACTACTGCCATATTCTGCGTGACGACGGCGTTTCCTACGGCGATTACCTGGAGCAGTTGACCTACCTGCTCTTTCTCAAAATGGCCGGTGAGCGCGATCCTGCTGGAGTCATTCCCCCTGAATTGAGTTGGGCCAGCCTGGTTGCTTTAAGAGGAGACGCCTTAAACCGCCATTATCAGCATATCCTGGCCGAATTGGGCCGGGGAACAGGGCTGGTGGCCGCCATCTTTCGCCAGGCCCGGAGCAAAATCAGCGACCTGGCCAAGTTGGAACGACTGCTAAGGCTGATTGACCGGGAAAGCTGGACCGGCCTCAGCCTCGACGTGAAAGCGGCAATTGGCACTGAGTTCACTAAATGGGATTAGGAAGGTCACGGATAGACCATTGCTAAATGTACTGAATTCTAAAGATTTC
>JAKLJP010000007.1 GCA_023151115.1 Anaerolineae bacterium | reverse complement strand
GGAAATCTTTAGAATTCAGTACATTTAGCAATGGTCTATCCGTGACCTTCCTAATCCCATTTAGTGAACTCAGTGCCAGAGTTTAGTTCAGGAAAAATATCACCACAGCGTGGACAACAAATTTGAACTTCGGGCTTGCGATCAGGATAAGCGTTACGGGCAATAATATAAGATGGGAATAAGTCTACGCCAGTAAAGCAATGGGGACATTGTATCTGTTTTACCCAAAAAAAGTATAACACATCACAACGCTGCCCGCTTTCATCATCTACCTGGTAAAGTTCTCGAAGACGTTGACCTACTGTAGAGGAAAGAGAAGTAAAGGCATTTTGTAATTGCCGGCGGTCAAGAGGGCCAAGCGCAATACGGACGCTTTCACAAGCCACCGGGTTAATATCGCGTCCTAAAGCAGTGCAGCCCAACTTATACGCTTCACCGACGGTAGTGCCGCTGCCCATAAAGGGGTCAAAAACTGTCGTTGACGAAAAATTATGCTTTTGATAGAAAGACGCGCTCAAGTCGGCATTTTCAGGCAGAAGACAACCTAGCAGAATTCCCCTAAAAACAGAGCCAAGCCGTTTAGCCCACCATTTGTGAATATGATAGATGGGGCGATAGATTTCCTTCCGCCAGCTTTCCCGCTCGGCAATGCTAGAAAGAAACTCAAACGGAAATGTATCCGCCTCAACAAGCCGAACTTTATTGATGGACGAGACAGGATTAGTCAAGTCTGTCATCTTCGTCTGTTGGAGGATTAAGCTCAGGAAACTCGCGCATCACAACCGGCTCATCTGGCCCACTACCAAGTCGCCAAGCCAGAAAAACATGTTCACGTCCGGCAAAGGGATTGGGAATTGTTTCTGGCGTTAAAGTATTGTGTCGAAGATCAAAAGTATAACCAACAATCAGCATATCCGTTTCTTTACGCACCAACATGCCAACCTGCTTGAAGTCACCTTCGACAACAAATTCTTCGGGAAGAATAAGTGTTTGCAAATGGGCTACCCCGGAAACCAAGCCAAAAGGCGTCGGCGCAACGTACATTTTGCGGTCACGAATCATAATATCCCCATAACTGCCAAAGCCTTTAATACTTCTGTTTTTGTGAGTGTATTCGTGATCAGCATTGAGAAAGTCGCCGTGACAAATCACCAAATCTAAAACGGGATACGTATCACCATCGGGTACAGCGGGGTAACGACCAAACACATAAAAAATCGTGCGTCCATTGTGGCTGCCGGAGGGAACCTGGCTATTGCTATCATAATTGACTTCATGACCAGGATAAGCTAAACCTTTGACCTCATAACCTTCGGTCAAACTTACCATCCGAAAGTCTGGGTAGCTATTTCTTCCACCCACTTCATAATGGAAATCCATTTCATTCAACCGGGCACGAACCCAATTTTGAAAATGAAACTCCTTATCTTGTCTGCTTTCTCGGTGAATTAGTTTACCATCCCGAATGGCATGAACACACTGAGAGAAAAGATGTAGAACCGTTGAGTCAGACCTTACTTGTTATATCACCAAGTGAACGGCTTCAAAGTAAATATTGATGTTGGATACTTTTACCTGAAACAATTTAACACATTAACCTGAGATAAACAATACCTCGTAACTGATTTTTTCACTTCCCAATACAAAACTTGCTAAAAATCGTATCCAGCAAGTCCTCTGTAGCCGTCTCGCCGGTGATTTCGCCGAGGGCGTCTACGGCGGCGCGGACATCAATGGAAACCAAATCGGGAGATAAGCCGTTATTCTGAGCCTCTATCGCCGCGTGAGTATGGCTCAGGGCGCGTTGCAGCAGGGCCTTGTGGCGCGGGTTGCTGACCAGCGGCGTGTCGGCCAGGGTAACGCTGCCCCCCGTCACTAGCTCCACGATAGCCGCTTCCAGGCTCTCAATCCCTTCATTGGTCATGGCCGACATGCGGATGCGCCGGGCCGCCGGCAAAAAATCTGCCGGCGGCTCGATCTGTTGGGCTGCCGGCAAATCATTTTTATTGATCACCAGCAGCGCCGGCTTCTGGCCCACCAACCCTTCAATCTCCCAATCTCCAATCTCCAATCTCCCACTACCATCAATTACCATTAAAGCAATATCCGCCCGTGCCAGGGCCGCTCGACTGCGCTCGACCCCAATCCGCTCGACCTCATCCGCCGTTTCAGCCCGGATGCCGGCGGTATCTACCAGCACCACCGGAATGCCGCCGATGTTGGCTGTTTCTTCCAATGTGTCGCGGGTGGTGCCGGGGATAGCGGTCACAATGGCCCGCTCGCCGCGCAGCAGGGCATTGAGCAGGCTGCTTTTGCCCACATTGGGCCGGCCCACAATGGCCGCCCATACTCCCTGGCGATAGATCAAGCCCTGGTCGGCGCTGTGAAGCAGTTTTTCCAACTGTGCGCCTACCTGACGCAGCGGGCCAACCACATCCTGAAATGGAATCTCGTCTTCCACAAAATCAATGCTTGCTTCCAAAAAGGCCAGTGTATCCAGCAGCGCCCGCCGCACGCCAACCACTTGCGCCGATAAACTGCCGCTCAACTGCTCATTAGCCACACGCAAGGCTGCTTCGGTTTTGGCCTCGATTACATCCAGCACGGCCTCAGCCTGAGCCAGATCCAGCCGCCCGTTGAGAAAAGCCCGCAAGGTCATCTCGCCGGCCTCGGCGGGTCGAGCGCCCAAACTGAGGGTTAATTGGAAAATGCGCCGCAGCGGTACCAGGCCCCCGTGGGCCTGAATTTCAACAACATCTTGCCGGGTGTAACTGCGGGGTTTGGGCATATAAACAACCAGGGCCTCGTCTACCGCAGCGCCGGAATCCGGCTCAACAATCTGGCCATAATGGAGGCGGTAGGGCTGAAAATTGGTGCGCCCCACCGCCGAGCGAAACAGCCGGTGGGCAATGGGATAGGCTTCCGGCCCGCTGAGTTTAACAATTCCTACCCCGCTTTGGCCTATTGACGTAGCAATAGCAGCTATGGTATCATCTAAGCTGTACATAAACTCACATTTTCTCCGAGGGTGTATTATACCATAAGCCAGACAGCGCCGAGAATTGAAAACACAACGAAAGTTGTGGGCCATATTTTACCTTCCATCTCGCTTCCTATTTCTAACTTGGTTTAGAACTATGTTTATGGCATGCTATCAATAATGAATACAGTTTTGAGGGCCAAGACCTTTTCACAATACCCCCTCCTCAGGGCAGTTTTGTGGGTTTACCAGCCAAATAGTGGATTTTCTGGCTCATGAAAAGTTCGCCTGATTGGCTGCAAGCTGGATTGAAATACTTTTCATCCAGTATTAGAAATAAAATTATTATCCCCTACGCTTTACTAACGCTTATGTTAGCCGTTCTAGGGGTTTTTATCGTTACCCGGCTGGTGGCCGGCTCTTTGGAGGATCGTCTAAAAAACCAATTGGTTGAAGCCGGCCGGGTGGTTAGCGATGAAATTGTTAACCGAGAACGCAATCGGCTGGAAGTTCAGCGGGCGGTGGCTAATACCGAAGGGGTGGCCGATGCCCTGGTCAACCGCCATTTCGCGGCCCTGGACGAGCTTATTTCCCCCCTTATAGCCAACTATAAAGATATTGACAGTGTGGTGCTGCTTGACACGCAGGGCAAAGAGGTTTTACGCTTACAGCGTGAATTTAATGCGCCCAATGAACCCGCGCAAACTTATCGCGGCAGCGGCGCCGATTTTTCAATCTGGTTGCCGGTCAAGCGGGTTTTGGCTAATAGTAACAATGGGGCTAAAGAGATCCAAATTGCTTTGGAGCCTGCTTCGGATGAGTTAATTATTTATACCATCGGCGCTATCGAAAACTCGGACGGGATCATTGGGGCAGCCCTGGTAGGGACTTACCTCAAAAAGGAATTAGATGCCGTCCAAAACCTGGCGCTGGCCGAGGTAACGCTGTTTGATGAAACAGGTGAGGTGATTTATTCCACTCTGGTACCCAATGAGGCCGAAGCCCAGGAAGTTTTTAGGGTATTTACGCCGGCCCGCTATCGAGAAGTCATCAAGCAAGAAGGCGTCACCTTTCTCGACGAAGTGGAAGGGCCAGATGGCCCCGAAATCCAGGATATTCAGGCGCGCGGCCAAATCTACCGGCTGGCCTACGCCCCCTTCATTCTGCGCAATCGTATTTATGGCGTCTATGCGGTAGCCCTGCCGACCAACTTCATCACCGAAACCAATGATCAGAGCCGCAATCTTTTGGCCCTCACCTTTTCTGGAGGTGTAGTACTGGTGCTGGTCATTGGCTACACGGTCTCACAGCGGATTATCCGCCCTATTGTGCAGCTGGTGCAAACCTCACAAGCTATTGCCCGAGGTAATCTGGACCAACGCACCGGCCTGGCTCAGGGGGATGAAATTGGTATTTTAGCCACCACTTTTGACGCTATGACCGACGAATTGCAGCGTCTTTTGCGCGTCCAACGCGAGGAAGCCAGCAAGCTCAATGCCATTTTAAGCAGTATTGCCGATGGGGTTATTGTGCAGGATTTGGAGGGCAATACGGTGATCATGAACCCCGCCGCCGAGAACATCCTGGAAGCTGTAGGTGGTGATTTCAGGTATGCTTCCCCCGTCTCGTCAACCCATGGGGTCAAACCATCCCCGCTGCTAACCCATCTCACCGGGCTTGAATTTCACGAAACCCGCCGTTTTGAGGTGGGCCAGCGAGTGCTGAGCGCCCTGTCTGCCCCGGTGCTAACCACCGATAAAGAGCAGCTTGGCTCGGTGGTTGTGCTGCGCGACATCACCCGCGAGGTCGAATCGGAACGACTCAAGGATGATTTTATCACCAGCATGTCTCACGAATTACGCACACCGCTCACAGCCATTAAAGGTTATAATGATTTGTTACGCATGACTGCGGGCGAAAAACTGGATGATCGCCAGTTGAGTTTTATCGAAACGGTAGATAAAAATGTGGGCGACCTGCTCCAGTTGATTCAGGAGATGCTTGACCTTTCGCAGATTCATGCCGGCACCCTGGGCATTGACCAGGAACCCGTCAATCTGTCACAGTTGATTACAACCGAAAGTGAAAAGTGGACCGAGAAAATGCAGGAACGGGGGTTAGCTTTTACCGTCCACGTGCCGGATGAGCCGGTTTGGGTTGAGGGTGATTGGAGTCGTTTGACCCGCGTGGTTCACAACCTGATCAGGAATGCTCACGATTATACCCTGCCGGGTGGTCAAATCGAGGTGCGACTCAAGCGCGAAAATGGCCGGGGACAGGTGGATTTTATAGATACCGGCGTGGGCATTGCCCCCGAGCAGCAGCGTTTTCTCTTTACTCGCTTCTTCCGGGCCATTCACGCCGAAAGTACCTTCGAGGTTAGCGGCGCGGGGTTAGGTTTGTATATCAGCAAAGCGATCATCGAGGCTCACCAGGGCGAAATTTGGCTGGAAAGCAAAGTTAACCAGGGCAGCACCTTCTCCTTTGCCTTGCCCATTGTCAAAGTAAAGGAAAAGGAGTTTGCCACAGAGCCAATGGAATATGTCAAGGCCGAATGATCGGCTGATTCAAACCAATTTCAAACCTGATCCAAGTATAATAGAGATAGCCTGGGCTTAATAGCCTTCTTGAATTAAACTACAAAATGAAGTAAGCTATGAGGGCAAAAGGCGCACCATGTTACCAGGAACAGCACCCTCAACTCCATCTGGGCAAAAAGAAAAAGATAAAGATGAGCGGCGTAAAATAATTATTGCGCTGCTGTTTTTGCTTTTGAGTTTTAGCTGTATTTTTTGCTCGTCACAAAGCGCCTTGTGGTTGATCAATCGAGACCGGGTTGATGCCAGCATGCGCTCTCGGCTGAGCGCCGATTATGGCTTCGACCCGGCCCAGGCGCTGGCCCCCCTATCCGAGGACATTATCGCCGAGGCTGAACATGACGAAGCCGCTTTGTTAGCCCGGCAAACGCCTATTGCGGTTGGCCTGGGTATTGCCATTTTACCCAATCCGATCCCAACCCCTGAACCCACAGCCATCACCTTATTGCCTACCCCGACTCCTACGCCAACTCCTGCAGTCCCATCGAACCCCGCTCCAGCTCCGGCAACACCCGCCCTCCCGACGACGACACAAGAAGCGCCGCCGACTTCGCTTCCGGCCACTTCAACCAGCGCCCCGCCGACCCTCTTACCGCCAACCGTGCCTGCTACGGTCCCACCAACCGTGCCTGCCACTGTTCCACCAACCGTGCCGCCGACAGCTCCAGCAACAGTTCCACCGACAAATCCTGCTACCGTGCCACCCACCTCGCCTCCGACCACTGCACCCCCAACGGCCACGGCTACCCCGACTAACACCGCCACAGCCACCGATACGCCTACCGCTACGGCCACAGCCACCGACACGCCAACTTCTACCCCAATACCTATAGTGGCCTTTAACGCTGCTACTTTCAACATTAACGAGAATGGGGGCAGTGCAGTCATTACGGTTCTATTGAGCGCCAGCTCCGGGCAGACTGTCACCGTAAATTATACTTCTCTCGCAGGCGGCACGGCTACATTGGGAAGTGATTACACGCCTATCAGTGGGACGCTCACCTTTAGCCCTGGTCAGACCAATCAAACATTTAATGTTTCCATTACCGATGATGCCACAGCCAATGAAGGTAATGAAACCGTTTTGCTTGAACTCAGCACCCCTGTCAACGCCACATTGGGCTTAAGCAACGCTACTCTGACAATTATAGAGGATGACCCTACTCCATCCGTGCAGTTTGGCAGCAACAATTATAGCGTGATGGAAGATGTTACAACGGTGCCAATAGATGTCACGCTTAGTGCCGCTTCCGCTTTAACCGTAACGGTTGATTATGCTACCGGTAATCAAACAGCCGAAGAGGGCAGCGACTATACCGCCGCCAGTGGTATCTTAACTTTTCCGCCAGGCAGTACCAGCCAAACTTTCTCCATCAATATTGCCGATGATAATCTTGATGAGCCTGCCGAGCTTATTGGGTTAACCCTGGCAAATCCTGTAAATGCTATGCTTGGTGCGGTTAATACCGCAACATTGACTATCATAGACAATGATACTGGTACGGGGCTATGCGCTGGTCTTTATCCCCCTGGTGAACCGAATGTAGGTTCACCCAACGGAGTTTTTGCCCGGGTTGCCTGTGATGCAGGCATGATTATTGATTTGGGATCAAATCCGATTAACCGAAGTGATGATGCTAATTTTGATTTGGTCTACTACGAGGTACAAGGTACCAATCCCATACCAAATCCAAATCCTTTGCAAATTTATATGGATTGGATAGTTGTCGAGGTGGGACAAACCCCCAGTGGCCCCTGGTTTCAGGTTTTTTACTGGGGTGATCCTACGCTTGATGCAAACACAAACATTGGTCAGGCGGGTTATGGCCCCCCTGAAAATGATAACCTCCTCATTCCCATGGCAATCTTGTACGGCGCCGCCCCCCTTAACACCGGAATTGCCATAGACGTGGACGCACCATTAACCGCCGCCGGAGCACCGTCTGGCTCATATCAATATGTGCGGATTTTCTCCCCCATTGATAGTGGCAGCGACGGGCCTGAAATTGATGCCATTGAAGCCATTCCTTGAGATTTTGTTCATTGCAATAAAAAGAGACTGCCAGCGACAGTCTCTTTTTATTTACAGCGAAAAGTTTAGTTAATTACGGCAACGAAATTCTCAAAACATCAAATTGACCGTCCGGGTTGATTACCCGTAAATCATAATTGCCGGCTGGTAGTTCGGCCACCGGGGGGAGTTTAGCTTCAAAACTGGTGGTTGATCTTAAATCTCCCAGGGCCAGCCGGGTAACTCCGGTGGCTCCCCGCAGTTCAACCCGAAAGGCGCCTTCCTCCACTTCAAAATTTCTGCCCACCACAAAAATCGTCGTCCGGTCAACCGAGGGTTCGGCCGTAAATATTTCGGGCGCGCGAGGGGTTGCCGTAGGCGTGCCGGTTAAGGTCGGGGTCGGCGTCGGCGTGGTGGGGGTATTGGTTGGGGTTATGGTCGGGGTGGGGGGAGTAAAGGGCAGATAGATGGTCTGGCCCGGCTGCACGGTCAAATTGGTAAAGCAGTTAACCTGTTGCAGGTCATAAACGCTCACATTGGTCCGCTCGGCCAGCGCATTGAGCGTGTCGCCCACCTGCACTGTGTAAGTTGTCCAACTGGGCGGAGCCTGGCAGGCTCCCGGCGTTCCATCTGGCGCGGGCGCTGAAGCGGGCGAGGTAGCAGACAGAGGCGTGGGCGTAACCACCACGATGATTGGCGTGGGGGTGAAAAAAGGCGTAGAAGGTGGCAGGACAGGGGTGTTGGTAGCCGGCGGCGGTTGAGGGGTATTGGTTGCCGCTTCTACCGGAACGGAGGTCGGCGAAGGAGGCGATTCAACCGTAGCTGTATTCGTTGCCGGAGGTAAAGGGGTAGGGGTAAGAGAAGGAACTACCACTACTGCCGTAGGTGTGGCCACAGGAGTTTCGGTGGCTAGACTCTCCGGGCTGCGTACGGCCAAAAGAATCGCCGCGACAACGGTCAGCGCCACCACCACTAATGTCCCTATGGCAATCAACAGGCGCTGTACCGGCGAAGAGGCCGGACTTCCATTATTGGTTGATGGTCCTGGAAAAGACACGGTTTATCACCTCGTCCTTAGAATGTATCGGACTGGTCAGAGCTAAGGTCCAGCGGAGGGATATCTACCTCCTGCCAGGGATCATTAAATTGGCGGCTGATGGGCAGGCTAAAGTGAAAAGTAGAACCTTCGCCGATCTCGCTTTCTACCCAGACGCGCCCGCCATGCGCCTCGATCAGCGATTTGACAATCGCCAACCCTACCCCCGTTTCACCCAACCCTTCGATCAGTGGACGCTCGGCCCGGTAGAAGCGTTCAAAAACCCGATGCAAGTCCTTTTCGGCAATCCCTCCACCGGAGTCGCGCACCGAAACCCTCAGAAAAGCAGGCCCATCTTCCGGTGCGGCGGCTGTGTTGTTTTCGATAGCCGTTGCTACTTCAATCACACTGCCCATCGGCGTTGATTTGATGGCGTTGCTTAGTAAATTGCTCATAATTTGCCGCACCGAGTCTGGGTCGGCCTCGACCAGCGGCATGTCATCCAGCAGATTCATGGTCAGGGTAATTTCATTTTCCTCAAGCTGCGCCCTGGCCCCAATAATCGTGTCCTCGATGACCTCGGCCATATCCACCACGCCGGGCCGGATTTCCAGTTGACCGGCATCAATGGCCGTCACCCCAATCAGGTCATTGAGCATGCTGCCCATCCGCTCGATATTGGCCTTGATGCGCTGCAAAAACTTGCGCTGCATCTCGCCGATCATGCCCACCGACTCACCCAGCAGCAAATCGGTATAGCCGGTGATCGAAGTCATGGGGGTACGCAGCTCTTGCGATAGTGAAGCGACAAACTCATCACGGGCCTGCTGGCTTTCCGCTTCGGCGGTAATATCGTAAAGAATAGTCACCGTACCCTCACGGCCATTACCATCGGAAGCAGCCATCGGGCTGATGGTGGCCCGCAGGACGTTATCGCCCACCTTCAAGGTGGTTGAGACCATCGGCTCATTTTTGGATTTGACCTGCTCCAAAGCCTTTTGCCAGCGTTCATCCTCAAAAATGGCAGTCAACTCGCTGCCGAGGAGTTTTTTATTGGGCTGCGCCAACAGTTGGCTGGCCACCGCGTTAACCCGATTGATCTTATAATTAGCATCGCCAATAATCACCCCACAGCTCAAATCTTCCAGGGGGGTATTGGCCTCGGCGCCGGAAAGGGCCGCCGGAACAGGCGCGGCTTGCTGAGTAACAGTACGCGCATTTTTTAAGGCGCGGGCCAGTTTGCGGGCGCGCTCATTAGCCGCGAGCAAATCTTCCTTCAAATGAGCGGTCACCACAGTTTCTTGCTCTAGTTGCTCGATTTTTTCCTGCCAGCTCTGCCGTTCAGCCTCCAGCTCAGCCAGGCGTTTTTTGTGGCTTTCGGTCTCGGCAGAAAGCGCCGCCAGTTGCTTATCTTTTTGGCTGGCTTTGTCAACTTCCACTTTGGCCCGCTCGACGGCCTTTTCCAGTTTGGCAACCCGTTCACGAGCCTGTCGCAGCGCCTCCTCGTTGACTTTTTCGGCTTTTTCGTACTCGTACAGGCGTTGAGCAAAGAGGGCTACTTCTTCGCGGCTCTTTTTCAATTCGGTTTCCATGGCCGCCCGGCGTTTGCCCGTCTCCAACTCCTGATTGCGCAATGTCCACGAAAGCTGCTGCGCTTTGGCCGATACCGCCGCATACTCTTTGGCATGGTTGATCGAAACTGCGATCTGATCGGCCAGGGTTTTGCACAGTTGGGCCTCGGTGGCGGTAAAAACGCGCCGGGAGTTGGCGTTGCCCAAAATCAGCACTCCCAATGGCTCCTCATTTTTTTGCAGCAACGGCTGGATAATCAGCGGGCCGACATCGTGCGCGCCCATCAAGGTAAAAAGCAGCCGGATTTGGTTGTTATCCTGGTACTCGTCAATCTGCACCTGGTATTTGCGCTTGAGGGCGTGTTTGATAGCCTGTTGATCGTTAAGGGGAAAGCTGACCGACTCACCTCGGCCTTTGCGACTGGGGTTGTAAATCGAAACCAGGCGCAGTTGAGACATATCATCCGAGTTGTCTTCCGGCAGGGCGATGGCGCATTGATCGGCCCCAATCGCCTCGGCCACGCTGCGGGTAGCCCCATCCAGCAGGTGCGACAGGTCGAGCGAAGAGGTAATCTCGCGGGTCGCTTCAAACAGGCTGATCAAGCCCTTGATTTGGTCCAGCGAAATCTGGCTTAAATTCTGATATTCCTGCGTCCGCGCCCGCAGCGATTGGATCGCGCCCTGGTAAACCGCCACCGCGAAAACGGGGTAGGCAAACATTTCCACCAGGCGCACCCAGACCGGGTTGTGCGGCGCAGGGTAGCCGGACAGGGAGAAAAAGTGCAGCAGGTAGCCCAGACCCAACGCACCAAAACTGGAGAGAGCATAGGCTCGCTCGTCGTCCAGCTTGGAGGCGCAGTTGATCGCTCCAAAAATGGCTAACAAAAGCTGCCAGCCGGTAAAAAAGATGTCCCAGCCCGTACGATTGAAATCGCTGCCGGTCCCAAAAGCGGCGGCCAGAAAGAAAAAGACAAAGGCAAAAAGGGTATTAATGGCCAGCAGTACCGTTGCGCTCAGGCCCTTTTCACGCATAAAGGGAGTAAAGCCCCAGACCAGAAACCCCAAACTGGCAACTCCCATGGCCCGTTCAAACGGCGGCAGCCACAAATTGGCTACCTCAACCGAACTGCGGCTCATAAAAGCCAGCACAAACAGCACGACCCGCAAAAGGGTCATGCTGCCAAAAGCTACGGTGAGCCGGCGCGCCCGGAACGAGTCGCTGCGCTGCCACTGGCCCCAGGCAATCACCAGGGCCGCTTCAATGGCAAAAAAGGTGAACAGGTAATAGGCCAGCGTTACGGCGGGGCTGCCAAAAGCATTAAGCAGAGAGTTAAGCACGACGGATGATCCTGCTGTTTTTGATTAGAGTCGGTTAACAGAGAGCGCCACTCTCATTATACCATGATTGGCAGGGATAGGACAATAAGATTTGGAGGCTATAATTTGGAGGATTGGGCTGGAAGGTTGGAGGATTGGAAGGTTGGAAAGTTTTCAGCCTTTTGCGCTGGCGGGCTAATTGTTGATCGCTGCCTCTTCCGCGGGAGGGCCGTACAACCGGCGATAAGCCGCCAAATTAACGTAAATATTCCTGATGTAAACCCTGGACTCGCGGAAGGGGATGCGCTCGACAAAAATATCCAGGTCATCGGAAGTTTTAACCCACTCCAGCACGTGGCCCGGCCCGGCGTTGTAGGCGGCCAGCGCCGCAAATTGGTTGCCCTCAAAAATACCCAACTGCTGGCTGATGTACCAGGCCCCAAATTTAACGCTGATGTAGGGCAGCCAGAGCTGGTCGGGGTGGTAGACTCGCTCAAATGCGCTCCGCTCGGCCACGTAATCGCCGGTGGCCGGCATGACCTGCATCAAGCCGCGCGCCCCGGCAATGGACTCCGCCGACTGCTCAAACAGGCTTTCTTGGCGCATGATGGCCAGCAGCAGGGCCGGGTCAACCTCGTGCTGTTCAGCCTCGGTAAAAATCAGGTCGTCAAACAAAATGGGGTAAAACAAACGCTGCACAAAAATAGGCGCATTTTCGGGGTCGCCGGCGGGCGAGAGGGTAATCAAGCGGGCGGCGGTGACAATACTCAACCGGCCCAAGCCCTTATCCCGAAAATAAATCGAGAGTTGGTACAGCGCCAGGGGGTTGTCCCACCAGTTATCTTTGACTTTTTCAAACTCAACCAATGCTTCGGCCCGCAAGCCCAAATACAGCAAAACATCCCCGCGCTGGAAGGCCGGATCGGCCCGCACTTCGGCGCTCAAGCTGGACGGATTGTCGGAGGCGGTCAGGTCCAACCATTCGGCCAGCCACGCTTCGGCTTCGGCTTTTTCGCGGCTCAACTCGACTGGGCCGGGCACTGCCAATGGAACCGTGTGGGGCTGCACCCCGGCCAGCAGATCCTGCGCCCGCAAGCTGTAGTAATCAAGCGAACTGGTCGAGAGGTGTTTCAGAACCGCCTCGGCTTCGTCTTGCCGGCCCAGGACCAGCAGCGTTTTGGCCTGCCAATAGCCGCCAAAATTAGCCAAATCGCTGTCGGGATATTTGTCCATCAACGTGGCCCAGGGAATAAGCGCCTGCTCGTACTCTTCAGCCTTGAAAGCAGCATAGCCGGCCCAGTACAGGGCATCATCAGCGTACTCGTCGCTGGGATATTTTTCGGCCAACTGGCGCAAATGGGTATAAGCTTCGTCCAGCAAATCGCCATCCAAATCCAGGCGAGCCGCCCGCCACAGCGCTTCTCCGGCCAGCGGATGGGCTGGCTTTTTGGCCGCAAACTCCCGAAAAACGGCTTTGGCCTGGCTGATATTATCCTGCCCGGCCAGCGCCTTGCCGATTTCCAGATACGCTTTACCCCAATTGGCGTTGGTCGGATAGTCGTCAATTAAACGCTCGAAGGCCTTGATTGCTCCGTTGTAGCGGCCCAATCCCTGCTGCGACAGGCCCAGCAGCCAGAGCGCTTCGGCGGCTTTGGGCGGCGGTCCTACCGTTACCACAGAGGTGGTAAGTTCAATGGTTGAAGTCAGGGCAGTGGTGCTGGTGATGGGGTCCGGCGGATTTAGATACCGCTCAAAAGCAATCACCGCCGGTTCATAAGCCCCGGCGTAATAATCAACCAACCCCCGCTGAAAATCATCCACCGGCACACCGGCATTGACCAGCTCGACCAGGGCCAGGTAGCTGTCATGAGCCTGGGGATAATTGTTGACCGCTTCCAGGTAACGTTCCTGGGCGGCTTCGGTTTCGCCGGCGGCCAGATGCGCTTCGGCCAGCAGCCGCAAAATCTTGGCCCGGTAGGCTTCAATTCGAGATACACTCAAGATGGTTTCGTACTGAGCAATAGCGCCGGCCGGGTTGTTACGGGCCAGTTCGGCTTGAGCGATGCTCTCCCGCAGGTGGACTTGAAAAGGCAGGTCGCCGGTAGCCCGAATACCTTCCTGATAGGCGGCGATGGTGTCGGTGTAGGCATTGGTCCGCAGCAGCGCATCACCTATCCGTTCATAAATATACACGTTGGCCGGGTCGTTGGGGATGATACTGCCCCGCAAGGCCAGCACAGCCTCGTCTGGCTGGCCGGCCTGCTCGTAAGCCAGGCCCAAATTGAATTGGGCGGCGCGGGTCAATTCGTCGCTGGGGTACTGCCGAACAAACATGGCGAGGCTGGCTACAGCAGCGGCGGCATCACCCGCCAGCAGTTCGCTGCGGCCCCGCCAATGGAGAGCCAGCCGGCGCTCATGCGCATCAGCGCCGGGGTCGGCCAAAAGCGCGCTAAATTCCGCACGGGCGGTTTCGTAATCGCCGTTGGTAAAGGCGCGCTGAGCCGTATGGAGGCGGTCGCTGGGCAGCGGCGTGGCGGTAGGCGTCGGGGTGTTGGTGGGGGTAGCGGTAGGGGTCGGCGTGTTGGTGGGGGGAGGGGTTGGGGTAGCGGTAAGGGTAGGGGTGAAAGTAACCGTAGGCGTCGGCGTGTCAGTTTGCCAGGCGATAAGCGGAAAACGCTGCTCGGCGTCGAGCTGGCAGGCGGTTAAAACAAAAATTAATCCCACTGGTATGGCTAAGGTTAACTGTCGCCACATAGGGGGATATTATGCCATGAGATTGAGGAAGGGCAAAAGCGGATTGATGCGTGATACGTGATGCGTGCGGGTTTTCGATATATGATCATCACATATCACGTATCACGGTTCACGGTTTATAGAGCTGCCCGAAGTTCCTCGGCCAACTCCCGCACTCGCTCCGGCGATTCGGCGGCGCGTTTGACCAGGGCGCTGCCGACGATAACCCCATCGGCCAGCCGGCCAACGGCGCGAGCCTGCTCCCTATTGCCAATGCCAAAACCGACGGCCAGAGGGAGGCTGGTTTGCGCTCTCACTCGCGCCACAAATTCGGCCAGGTCGGGCGGAAGTTCGTTTCGCGCCCCGGTCACGCCGGTGAGCGACACCAGATAGATGAAGCCCTGGGATTTTTTAACCACGGTCTTGATCCGTTCCGGGGTGCTGGTGGGGGCCAGCAGGTAAACCAGGGCCAGACCGTGTTCGGCGCAGAGGGCTTCCAGTTCGGCGGCTTCTTCCGGGGGCAAATCGGGCACGATTAAGCCGTCTACCCCCGCCGCAGCCGCGTCGGCTGTGAATTTTTCCGGGCCGTAAGCCAGGATGGGATTGATATAACCCATCAGCAGGGCCGGAGTGTCAATACCTTGCCGGCGCAGCTCTCGCACCTGGGCCAGACAATCCTTGACCGTCGTCCCATTTTCCAGCGACTTTTGGGTCGCTGCCTGGATTGTTGGCCCATCGGCCAGCGGGTCGGAAAAAGGGACGCCCAGTTCCAACAGGTCGGCCCCGGCTGCAACGACCGCCCGGATCGTTTCCAGCCCAGCCTGGCGGGTCGGATACCCCAGCACCGAATAGGGCATAAAGGCCGGACGGCCGGTGGTAAAAGCATTTCGAATCCGTTCAATACCCGTCATCGTTTCCTCGCTATTGTCCAATGGTGTAAACTTCTATGCGGGACGGGTTGCGGCTCAAGCCAACCAACTGTCCCTGTAGATTAAATTCGATATCGTCAAATAAATTGGTTTCGAAAGCGCCCAGATATTTGCCGGTGTAATCCGTGATAACCTGGGTGTCATCATAACTCCAGGCAATTTGCCCCCCACCCGCGACGGCGATAGAGGAAAGACCATCGGCCTGGGGTGGGCCGTTGATCAGCCCCTTCACCTTGCCCTCGGCATCGAGCTTTAGGGCAGCGTTATCGGAGGTGGCGATGTAGATGTCTCCCGCGCCGTCAACGGTCATGTCAACCATATCCACCGGTTTGCTCACCCCAACCTGGTCCAGAAAATCAATGGCGACGCCGCCGAGATGGAGCAGTAACTGGCCTTGCCGGTCCAGTTTAACCAGTTCGCGCTCCTGAACGGCCACCACCTCATTTTTGGGTGTTACGGCAATAGCCTGGTACCAACCGACGTGCTCCGGCGCGGTGGCCCATTGCGCCACAGGCTCGCCGGTATCGGCCCGATACACATAGATGTCGCGGCCCACTACGGCATAAAGCTGGCCCTGCCCATCGGCGGCCAGGTCGCCGACGGTGTCATTTTCGGTAGGCAGGGTTTGCTGCCACAGAAAGGTTCCATCGGCGGTAAAAGCCTGGATGCGGCCGGGCAGATAATCGCCTACAAAGATGCGGCCCTGGGTATCTACCGCCAGTGTGCGCGGGTCGGCAAAATAGCCGGGGCCGCTGCCCTCTTGCCCAAACGTCAAAGCGAGTGGAGCAAAGGGGGTGGGGCTGGGGGTGGGCGAGGGCGCCGGCGTGGCGGTGGGCGGGAACAAAGCTCCCAACGGCGTCCCGTCCGGCCCCAGCGTCACAAAAAAGGTAATCACCCCGAGTAGGCCGATCAGAAACAACCCCGCGATCCACCCGGAGGCTGTTTTTGCGGCTGGTCGGGCCGCTTTTTCTGCCTGGTCTGTTGTGATTATCACTACGTTATTCAGCGAGGCAGGTTCCTGGGGGCGGAGCGCCTCCGGGACAACGACTGAACTGCCGCAAAATGGACATTCTACGGTGAGGCCATCCCCCTGGTAATCCAACGGGCCGTTACAGTTGGGACAATGAAAGGTGTGCGTCATTTATCTTTCAAGCTTATTTTCTTAAGCCTAATCGTTCCTGGGCCACGCGCAGCCGATGCTCGGCAATGGGCCGGACGCGATCCGCACCTTCTTTGAGGACCTGCTCGATGTAGGCCGGGTCTTTAGCCATCTCGTAGTAACGGGTCTGCATCGGTTCCAGCGCCGCGATAACCACGTCGGCCACCTGCTTTTTGAGGTTGCCGTAGCCCTTACCCTCGAACTCGGCCAGGATTTCTGCCTGACTTTTGTTGGTAATGGCTTGATAAATGTTGAGCAGGTTATACACGCCGGGCTGATTTTCCGGGTCAAAAGCAATCCGGTTCAGCGAGTCGGTGGTGGCCCGCATGATGGATTTGCGCAGCACATCGGGTGGGTCGAGCAGCCGCAGGGCATGGCCTTGCGTCACGCTGCTCTTGCTCATTTTGGCCGTCGGGTCGTCCAGCCCTTTGACCCGCGCCCCGGCTTTGGGAATCAGCACATCGGGGACGACAAAGGTCTCGCCGTACAGGTTGTTGAAGCGGATGGCAATATCACGGGTCAATTCCACATGCTGCTTCTGGTCTTCGCCCACCGGCACGTAGTGACTGTCATACAAAATGATGTCGGCGGCCATCAGCACCGGATAATCCAGCAGCCCCACCCCGACGCTCTCCTGCTTGGCCGCTTTGTCCTTGTACTGGGTCATTCGCTCCAGCCAGCCAAGCGGCGTGACGCAGTTGAGCAGCCAGGTCAGCTCGGAGTGAGCCGAAATATGGCTCTGGACAAAAATGGCACAGTGTTCCAGGTCAATCCCGCAGGCCAGGTACAGCAGGGCCACCTCGCGTGTTTTTTGGTACAGTTCCGCCGGGTCTTGCGGCACGGTCAGAGCGTGCAGGTCAACAATGCAAAAAACATTGTGATATTTGTGCTGCTCCGCCACCCAGTTTTTAATCGCCCCCAGATAATTGCCAATGTGCAAATTCCCCGACGGCTGGATGCCGGAGAAGACTCGTTTTTTAGCCGGTTCGTTGGTCATAGAAATACCTCACAGAATAGTTAAATAATTCGTCTTGCGTGTTGCGTCTTCCGTTAAAGATTACGCAAGACGCAAGACGCAAGACGGTTCACGCTTCACGTTTTCCTAACTCTCGCATAATCGTATCCAAATCCTTGTCGCCCCGGCCCGACAGATTGACGATGATAATACTATCCCTGGACATGGTGGGGGCGCGTTTGATGACTTCGGCGATGGCATGAGCCGACTCCAGGGCCGGGATAATCCCTTCCATCTGGCTGAGGGTTTTGACCGCCGCCAGGGCTTCTGCGTCGGTGGCGTAGGTGTAGCCGGCCCGTTCCTGGTCGCGCAGCCAGGCATGCTCCGGCCCGACCGAGGGATAATCCAGCCCGGCGCTAATCGAGTGCGTTTCGGCAATCTGGCCGTCGGGCGTTTGCAACACATAGGATTTGGTGCCATGGAGGACGCCCAAACGCGCCTCGACCCCGCTCCTGCCTCCTTCCGCGAGGGATGGCGGCGCAAACCTGGCCGCATGCTTGCCCGTCTCGATGCCGCTGCCGCCGGCTTCGACGCCGAGCATATCTACCTGTTTGTCTCCTACAAAAGCGTGGAATAACCCCATCGCGTTCGACCCGCCGCCGACGCAGGCCAGCAGCAAATCGGGCAGGCGGCCTTCCGCTTCCAAAATCTGGGCGCGGGCCTCGCGGCCAATTACGCTTTGAAAATCACGGACCATCGTCGGATAAGGGTGCGGCCCCAGCACCGAGCCGAGCAGATAGTGGGTTGTCCGCACATTTGTTACCCAATCACGGATGGCCTCGTTGATGGCGTCTTTCAGGGTTCGGCTGCCGCTGCTTACTGGGCGCACCTCGGTTCCGGCCAGACGCATGCGGAACACATTGGGCTGCTGGCGAGCCATATCCACCTCGCCCATGTAGACGATGCACTCCAACCCCAACAGCGCGCAGGCGGTGGCGCTGCCCACTCCGTGCTGGCCGGCTCCGGTTTCGGCGACAATGCGCCGTTTGCCCATACGTTTAGCCAGCAACGCCTGTCCCAGGGCATTGTTGATTTTGTGCGCCCCGGTGTGGGTCAAATCCTCTCGTTTGAGATAGATTTTGGCCCCCCCCAAGTGCGCCGTCAGCCGCCCGGCGTAAGTCAGCGGGGTAGGCCGTCCGACGTAGGTTTTGAGCAAATGCTGAAATTCGGCCTGAAATTCAGGATCAGCCTGGGTCGCTTCATAGGCTGCTTCAAGTTCGGCCAGGGCCGGCATCAATGTTTCGGGCACAAACTGGCCGCCGTAAGGGCCGAATTTGCCTTTGATTTGGGATGTGTTCATTGAGACTCCTTCAAAATAAACCACAGATTACACAGATTTCGCAGATAAAATTCAGTACATTGAAGTGCGCTTTTACTTTCAGCCTTGAACTTATGAAGGTTCAAAAACAAAATCGGTAAACAGGAACACAAAGACTCGCAGAGGTGTCGCAGAGAACCACAGAGAAATCTCAACGAATCTCTGTGTCTTCTCCGTGCTTCTCCGTGTAACTTTTTTCCGAACTATTTTCTTAAACTCCATCGGTTCAAGGTGAAGCAGCTCGCACCGCCTCCACAAACGCTCTTACCTTATTATGGTCTTTTTTCCCCTTCTCCCGCTCCACCCCGCTGCTGACATCCACTCCCCAGGGTTGAACCACCTGCACCGCCTCGCCTACATTTTCAGGCGTCAAACTCCCCGCCAGCATGATGGGATACCGCCGGGCAATGCTGGCCGCCATCTCCCAATCGGTCAC
Organism: Anaerolineae bacterium; assembly: GCA_023151115.1. The sequence goes on along the minus strand of JAKLJP010000007.1, from coordinate 240,177 downwards.
GTGGCCGGTGCCGCCGTAGAGATTGGGATGATAGGCATCGAGAAGAAAGCAGGGGAGCAGGGGACTGCCGAGCGCGGAGCGCCCGGCGGGGGAGCAGGGGAGATATTTTTCGATGGATGCCTCAGCCTCCCCCAGCGATTGGGGACGCAGGGCTTTGAAGGCCCGGCCGGCGAAATGACTCACAAACTCCGGCGGCTCTTCGCCGTGCAATTGAGCGGCGTCGAGTCCGCAGAAATCCAGCAGGCGAGCAACGGCGTCAAGCGGGCTGTTGACAAAGACGCCGATGAAAGCAACGTGGTGCGTGGTGCGTGGTGCGTAGGGTGTTTGATCCCGGTCTTTGGCTTCTTGTACTGTATCACTTGACACTTGACACTCGACACTCGACACCTGGCACCTGACACTTGACACTATTTCACGCACAGTTTCCGGCTTCACGTAACGCGGACTTGGCTCATAAAAAATAAAACCCAACAAATCCGCCCCGGCCTCCACCGCCACGAGCGCATCTTCCAAATTGGTAATCCCGCAGATTTTAACTTTTGTCATTCTTGTCCTCTTATAGGTGTCCAGAAAAATTCCTTCCCAACAATCAAGGTAGCAGGTAGCAAAGTAGCAAACTTATGGCCTGCTACATGCTACCTTGCTACCTGTTTCAGTGACGAAAACTTTTCTGGAGAACTATAGTAACCAAGCATCTCATTTTACGCCTCACGCTTCACGCATCACGCTTCACATATCATACTAAACTATTGTCCTATTGAACAAATACCCTCACTGGTGCGATTAATATTTTTAACAACGTTAAAATTTATTCCACTCAAACCCAATTCAAAAACTTTTGTGTTAAAATAGTACCGGGGGACCACCTTCCGCTTGTGCTGCGCCCTTCACCCCCAAAATCGCTGCAAATTCTAGCTATTCAAACAATCTTTTTCGTCGTTTCGTAGGATGTGTTCTGTTTATTCTATACGCACCACGCACTACGCAACACTACCTTACCTGTGATGACAACCATTGAACAACTTCAAACTCTGAGTGTTTATGTGCCGCCGCCGGTTACGCAGCTGTTACTGCAAAACCCGCACCGGCAACTGGGCGGCGAGTGGCGGCGCTTCCATGCGGCCACGGTTTTTGCCGATATTTCCGGCTTTACCCCCCTGGCCGAGGGGCTGGCCTCCGCCGGGGTACGTGGTGCAGAAGAATTGACCGCTATCCTCAACCGCGTCTTTGAGGCCCTCATCACCACCGTCGAATCGCACGGGGGGCAGGTGGTCAAATTTGGCGGCGATGCCCTGAGCCTGATTTGGCCTTGCGCGGCGGCTGACCTGGCTGAGGCTATGGGCCGGGCCGCCCAGGCCGCCTTTGCCATGCAAGCGGCTATGGCCCGCTTCGCCACCATCTCCAGCAAACAGGGCAATTTTGAACTCAAAATGAAAATCGGCCTCAGCGCCGGCGAAGTGTTGGAGATTCACGCCGGCGGCGTTTACGGGCGCTGGGAGTATGTGCTGGCCGGCGCGCCGCTTGCTAATATGAGCCACGCCGAAAACCATGCCCAGGCCGGTGAAATTGTAGCCGATGAAACCGCCTGGAAACTGCTTGAAGGACAGGCGGTGCAGGCGATCGAAGTGGTCCCTGGCTTCTATCGTCTCATCCGGGTAGGCGATGTATCCCTCCCGACTGCCTCAACGCTGCCCGACTGGTCGAGCCTGGACGAGACTGCTACTGCCACGATAGCCGCAGCCCTGCGCAGTTACATCCCTGGTGCTATCTCCAGCAGCTTGGAAAGCGACTACAAAGATATGCTGGCCGAACTCAAGCCGATGACTGTTTGTTTTGTCGGCTTCAGCGGCCTGGATTATGACCACGACCCCGAAGCCGGGCCGCGCCTGAGCAGCTTTTTGCGCGACGCCCAGGAGATGATTTACCGCTTCGAGGGCAGCGTCAATAAGCTGGCCGTCGGCGATAAAGGCAGCGTCCTGCTGGTCCTGTTCGGCGCCCCTCCCTTCTTTCACGAAGACGACGAGGTCCGGGCCGTCGCTTGCGCCCTGGCGTTGGGTAAAGTGGCTGCTCGCCACCGCCTGGAAGCCCGAATTGGGCTGGCCGCCGGGCCGCTGTTTGCCGGTCCCCTTGGTGCGCCGCAGCGCCGGGAGTACACCGTCATCGGCGATACGGTCAACCTGGCCGCCCGGCTGATGCAAAAAGCCGGCCCCGGCGAAGTTTGGGTAGACCGCTCGGTGCAGAGCCAGGCCGACCGCTTCTTCGAGTTCCAGGATTTGGGTGAGATTCACCTCAAGGGCAAAGCTGAACTGCGTCACGTTTTCATGGCTCTGCGCGAAAAAGAGCAGGATCAGGAAGAATTGGTCATGAGCTATCTGCGCAGCAGCCAGGAATTGACCGGGCGCGACAAGGAACTCAAAATTGTTGAGGCCCTGGCCGACCAGGTTTGGGCCGGTGCCGGCCAGGTGCTGCTGCTCAACGGCGAAGCCGGGGTGGGCAAAAGCCGCCTGGCCGCCGAAATTGTGCGCCGCTGGATGGAGCGCGGCGGCGTATCGCACGGCGGCGATTGTGTCAGCTATGGCAGCAAAACTCCCTACCTGCCCTGGCGCGGTATTCTCTCTTCTATTGCCGGCCTTTCTTCTCGGCTGCCGGTCAAAGAACGCCTGGCGCGTCTGACCCGGCTGCTGCACCGCTTGTCAACTTCGGCCCCGGCGACGGGTCCCCAGCACACCGCCAGTTCGCGCGAAGCTTATTGGCTGGAGCGCCTGCCCCTCCTGGCTAATATTCTGGGCCTGGAGGCTGATGAAACCGATCTGACCCGTAACCTGAGCGACAACCTGCGCCGCGACAACATTTTCGCCGCTATCCGGACGATTGCCCTGGCCGAAGCCCAGCAGCGGCCCACTCTCCTTTTATTAGAAGATACCCACTGGAGTGATGAGCTTTCGCTTGAACTTGCCATCTACCTGGCCACCGAAATTGCCACTCAGCCCATCTTGCTGCTGCTCGCCCATCGCCCGCTCGGCCAGCCGGTCCCTTCGTCTTATCAACGTTTGTTGGCTTTACCCCATACCACCGCCATTCAGGTGGAAGAGTTGGGGCCGGAAGCCGGTCTGAAATTGGCCCAGACCAAGCTGGGCGTCAAATCTTTACCCACCCCACTGGCCGATTTGATTGGCCGCAAAGGCCAGGGCAATCCTCTTTTCATCGAGGAACTGCTCAATTCGCTGCTGAGCATGGGCGCGCTAACCATCGAAAACGGTGAGTGCCGGCTGACCGGCGATTTGGATAAGCAGGAACTACCGGACACGGTGCAAAAAGTGGTTCTGGCTCGCATTGACCGGCTGCCGGAGGCCGAAAAAATCACCCTCAAAGTTGCAGCGGCCATTGGTCGCACTTTTCAGCGTGACCTGTTGGAAGCGGTCCATCCCTGGGTCACGGCGACCACGACCCTCAATGCTCATCTGGCCAGCCTGCAAGCCAAAGATTTCACCCGCCAGGAAGCCAAAGAGAGCGAGCTAGATTTTCTTTTCAAGCATGTCATCACTCAGGAAGTGGCCTATGAAACCATGCTCTACTCGCAGCGGCGCGAACTGCACGCCACCATCGGCGCGGTTTTAGAGAGCCGCTACGCCCAGAACGAGGGTGAGATTGTGGACCTGCTGGCTTACCATTATGCCCGCAGCAACCAGCGCGACAAAGCTCTCCATTACCTGCGCCTGGCCGGTCAAAAAGCGCTCGACGGCTACGCCAACGAAGCCGCCATCGGCTACTTTGGCGATGCCCTGGCCGTAGCTAAAGAACTTGAAATTGTTAAAGTACAGTACGACCTGCTGGCCGGCCGGGAACTGGCCTACAGCCGTTTGGGTAACCGCATGGCTCAGGTGGAAGACCTGACCCGCATGAAAGCTCTGGCCCTGGCCGAAGGCGATCTGGCTCATCAACTGGAAACGGGCAACCGGCGGCTGCAACTGGCAACTAATCTCGGTGACTATCACGACGCCATCGAGATTGCCCAGGAGACCCTGGCCCTGGCTGAGCAGAGCGGGCAGCCACTGTGGGCAGCCCGAACTCTGGTCAACCTGGGCATCACCGAGTGGCGACAGGGCCGCTACGCCGAAGCCCGCGCCGCCTTTCAGCAAGTGCTGGCGGTTGAGGGCGCAGTCAACGACGACCAACTCAGAGCTACCAGTCTCAATTATCTGGGCCTCATCCACACCCAGATGTCGGATTACGAACAGGCCCGCCAGGATTACCAGCAAGCTCTGGAAATTTACCGGAGCAGCGGTGATCGCGGCGGTGAGGCCGGCTGCGCCAACAATTTGGGTCTGCTGGAAGCCAGCCTGGGCCGGTATGAACAAGCGCAGCAGTGCTATATGCAGGCCCTTTCCATCAGTCATGCCATCGGCGACCGTTTGCGGGAGGGCATCAGTCTGAACACCCTGGGCCAGGTCCAGACGATTTTGGGCGATTACCGCCAGGCTCAGGACAATTTGGAACGCTCGCTGGCCCTGCGCAACACCATCGGCGACCGGCGCGGCGCGGCTTTTTGCCTGCACGACCTGGGCTACCTGTACCTGGCTCGCGGCCAGGCCGAGGAAGCGGTGCGCCGTTTTCACCTGGCTTGCAGCCTGCGCCGCGACCTGGGCGAAATCGGCAACTATGTAGCCAGTCTAGCGGCAATGGGCGAAGCCAGCCTGGCTGCCGGCGAGGCCGTGTTGGCCTATCAATCCCTGCGCGAAGCCATTGAACACCTGCAAAACAGTTCCGGCAGCGGCGAGTATCCACCCCAAAATGTCTGGTGGATTTACGCTCAAGTCTGCCGCGCCCGCAATGATGAGCCGGAAGCGCAGTGGGCGCTCCGCGAAGCGTACAATCTAGTCAAAGCCAAAGCCGATCTGATTCATAACCTTGAACTCCAACAAAGTTACCTGGAAAACGTGCGTATCAATGCGGCGGTCATGGCGGAAATTGTGAATAGCCAATTGTGAATGGTTAAGGTTCACAATTCACAATTCATAATTTATCAACTCCCTCACTTTCTTGCCCACATCCTTCGCCTTCACCAACGCCTCGCCGACCAAAATTGCGTCAATGCCCTCTTTAGCCAGCAGCGCCACATCCGCTGCCGTGTGGATGCCGCTTTCGGCCACAAAGCAGATATCGGCGGGCACGTGCTGGCGTAGCTCGATGCAAAGATTCAAATCCACCGAAAAATCGCGCAAATCGCGGTTGTTAACCCCAATCAGCCGGGGCTGTAAGGGTAAAACCCGCTCCAACTCGACCCGGTCATGGACTTCAATCAAGGCCGTTAAACCTAATTCGCGGGTCAAGGCCAGCAGGTCGGCCAGCTCTTTATCATTGAGCACCGCCGCAATCAACAGCAGCGCATCGGCCCCGGCAGCGCGAGCTTCGTACACTTGGTAGGGGTGAAAGATGAAGTCTTTGCGGAGGAGAGGAGTAGGAAGTAAGGACGCGAAGCGGGGAGTAGGGGGTGTAAGATTTCCGGTCTTCGGTCTCCGGTCCCCGGTCGAGGCAAGCGCTTTTCGAATTTGGCTCAAATATTCCAGCTTCCCCTGAAAATATCGAGCATCGGTCAGCACCGAAATGGCGGCTGCGCCGTTGGTGGCGTAGGTTTGAGCCAGTTCAACCGGGTCGAAGTTGTGGCGCAGCAGTCCCTTGCTGGGCGATGCTTTTTTGACCTCGCCAATCAGGGCCACCCGGTTCGTCGCCCGTAAGGCGGCCACAAAATCCCTCGGTTTGGGAGATAGGGCGGCCTCGGCCCGCACGACGGCCGGCTCGCGGGCTTGCATCTGTTTGGGCAGTTCTTCATGGCGTTTGTATTTGATGATATCGTCTAATATTGTCATCGTTCTTTCCAGACTCAACAAATGCCAGGATTTGGGGATTCAATGTTATGAAGTTAAGCAGCCCTTCGACCCTTCGATTTGGCTCAGGGGAGCCTTCGCTCAGGATACAGCATCCTGAGTAGGTGAGCGAAGCGAACCGTATCGAAGCCGTGTCCTGAGCTTGTCGAAGGGGGTGCTGCGTCGTCAAGAAGTCGTGCCATCTCGCACCCTTCGTTCCGCACTACTCAGGATGCTCTCTGTGCTCCCTTCAGAATAACACGGTCCCCAAATCCCGGTCTTTTTTATTGGCTTAGAAATCGTTGTGTAAACGCAACAAAATTCTCCAGCACCGCCAAAGCCGCGCCGCTGTCGAGGCTCTGGTTAGCCAGCTTGATACCGGCAGGCAGGTCGGCCGCTTTGCCGGCGGCAACAAGGGCAGCAGCAGCGTTGAGCACCACCACGTCCCGGCGTGGCCCATTTTCGCCTCCGGCCAGGATAGTGCGGGTGATGGTGGCGTTTTCCTCCGCGGTACCGCCCAACAAATCGGCCAGCGAGGCGCGGGCAAAGCCCAAGTCCAGCGGGTCCAGCGTTTCGGTGATCACCTGGCCCTGCTGTAGGCGGCTGACCCGATTGGGGCCGGTGGTGGTCAATTCGTCCAGGCCGCCGTGCCCATGCACCACAAACGCCCCCCGGCTGCCCAACTCACCGAGTACCTGGGCCAGCGGTTCGGTCAAGCGTTCATCGTACACACCGATAATCTGCGCCTGCGCCCCGGCGGGATTGGTCAGTGGGCCGAGCACATTAAAAATCGTCCGCACCCCCAACTCACGGCGTGGACCGATGGCGTGTTTCATGGCCGGGTGCAGCTTGGGCGCAAACAGAAAGCCAATCCCTACCTCGTCTATCGCCTGGGCTACCTGCGCCGGGGTTAGTTCCAAATTGACGCCCAACGCGGCCAGCACGTCGGCGCTGCCGCTTTTGCTGCTAACCGAGCGGTTGCCGTGTTTGGCTACTTTTTGACCCGTTCCGGCAACCACAAACGCCGCCGTCGTACTGATGTTGAACGTCCCGGCGCTGTCGCCGCCGGTGCCGCAGGTGTCCACCAAATCCGCCGGCCCAGTGTTGGGACGCACCGGCGCGGCCAGCGAGCGCATGGCGCGGGCGCTGCCGGTGATTTCCTCGACCGTTTCTCCCTTCATGCGCAAGGCGGTGAGATAGGCCCCAATTTGGGCCGGGGTGGCTTCGCCGGCCATAATCTGTGACATGACCTCTTCGGCCTCTTCGATGTTGAGCGGTTCACCGTTCATCACTTTGTTGATGGCAGTTTTGATGGGGAAAATGATAGTGGGGGCGGGGCGGGTGTCGGCGGCTGCCGCCGGTTCCGGCGCAGTGGTGGGCCTGGCCGGGCCAAAGTCACCGGCCTCGATCTGTAAAAAGTTGCGCAGCATCTCGTGGCCGTATTCGGTTAAAATTGATTCCGGGTGGAACTGCACCCCCACTACAGGATATTCCTTGTGGCGCAGGGCCATCACCTCGGCGTCTTTGCCCCTGGCGGTAATTTCCAGGCAGTCGGGCAGCGGCTCCTGCACAATCAGCGAGTGGTAGCGGGTGGCCGTCAGCGGGCTGGGCAGATTGTGGAAGATGCCCTGCCCGTTGTGCTCGATGGGCGAGACTTTGCCGTGCATAATTTTGTTGGCCCGCACCACTTTGCCTCCAAAAGCCTGACCGATGGCCTGATGCCCCAGGCAGACGCCCAAAATCGGAATTTCCCGATAAAAGCGTTCGATTAAGGCCAGCGAAATGCCGGCGTCATCGGGCGTGCCCGGCCCCGGCGAAATTACAATCTGGTCAGGTTTCATAGCCACAATCTCATCCAGCGTAATCGCATCATTGCGGCGCACTTCAATTTTATAACCCAACTCGCCCAGGTATTGGGCCAGATTGTAGGTAAAAGAGTCGTAATTATCAATGAGTAAAATCATGAGTGTCCTCCTAAAAACGGGAGTAGGTAGTAAGTAGTAGGGAGTAGGGGAAGAGGGTCTCCCCTGCTCCCCAGCCCCCCTGCCGTTGTTTTATCTTTGTTGTTCAGCATATTTGACTGCCTCGGCCATGGCTTTGGCTTTGTTCCAGCTCTCTTCGTATTCGCGCTGCGGGTCGCTGTCGGCGACGATGCCGCCGCCGGCTTGAATGTGGACGGTATCGCCCTGCATCACGGCGGTGCGGATGGCGATGCAGGAGTCCATTGTGCCGTCGTAGCCGATGTAGCCGATGACCCCGGCGTAAATCCCCCGGCGAGTCGGTTCCAACTCGTCAATGATTTCCATGGCCCGCACTTTGGGGGCGCCGCTGACAGTTCCGGCCGGGAAGGTAGCCCGCAGCAGGTCAAAGGCATCGTAGCCCGCTTTGAGTTTGCCGCGTACATCAGAAACGATGTGCATGACGTGGGAATAACGCTCAACCACCATCAACTCTTCAACCTGCACCGTGTTGTAGTCGCACACCCGGCCCAGGTCGTTGCGGCCCAAATCAACCAGCATAATGTGCTCGGCCCGCTCTTTTTCATCTTCAAGCAGTTCTTCAGCCAGGGCAATATCCTCTTCGACGGTCAGGCCGCGCCAGCGGGTCCCGGCAATGGGCCGCAGTTCGGCTATGCCTTCTTCCAGCCGCACGTGCATCTCCGGGCTGGCCGAGATAACATGCAGCGGTGGTCCGCCGACCCCACCGGGAAACCGCATAAAAACCATATAGGGAGAGGGGTTGTGCATGCGCAGCGCCCGGTAGATGGCAAAGGGATGGGCCGTTGTCCGGCGTGACAGACGCTGCGAGAGAACCACCTGGAAAATATCACCGGCGGCGATGTATTCTTTGGCCTTATTGACCGTCTCCCGGTACGCTTCTACGGTAAAGTTGGAAACCAGGCCGTTGTGGCTGACATCGTTGGGCGGCGGCACTTCCGGCAGGGGCGCATTGAGGCGGGCTATCACTTCGTCAATGCGGGAAATGGCTCGCTGATAAGCGGTACGAACATCGCCGCGGGTCAAATCGGCGTTAGCGACCACTTGCAGGCGTTGGCGAGCGTGGTCAAAAACCACCAAGGTGTGGGCAATCATGAAAGCGGCTTCGGGCACGTGGAGTTCGTCGGGGTTGTTGTCGGGCAGACGCTCAAAGCGGCGCACCGCATCGTAGCTGAGAAAACCCACCGCGCCGCCGATGAAGCGGGGCAAGTCGGCCAGGCGCACCGGCTTGTAGCGCGACATTTCTCTTTTTAAGACCTCCAGTGGGTCCAGCCCATTTTCCAGCGGCACCGAGCGGCCATAACCATCGCTGGCAATGTAGACTTCGTTGCCAAAGGTGGTCATCAGTCCGCGCGGGCGCACCCCAATAAAGGAGTAGCGGGCCACCTGCTCACCACCGGAAACCGACTCCAGCAAGAAGCTGGAGCCTTCGTCCTGTAATTTGAGATAGATACTGACCGGCGTCTCCATATCCGCCGGCAAATCGCGATGGATAGGGATCAGGTTGCCCTTGTCCGCCATCGCTTCCACTTGCTCTAAGGTTGGTTTGTACATGCTGCCCTCCAGTTGTATAAGTAGACGGTAGACAGTAGACGGTAGACAGGGAAGTACTTTCCCTATCTACTGTCCACCATCTACTGTCTGCCGAAATAAAAAAACCTCCCGCCGCCGTCGAGTCCAAAAATAGATTGAACTTGACGGGGACGAGAGGTTGATTTCCCGTGGTGCCACCCCATTTAAACCGGCTTAAAAAGAAAAACCTTGCGTGAAACACACAAGGTTTGGAGCCAGTTTCACTCAGTAGATACGCAGCCGCATTGGGCTTGAATATCCGTCTCCCTGATAACGGTGGAGGCTCCGGCGCGGCCTACTGGTGACACGTTCGGGGCGCAACTCGCAGGCCCATTCACCACTCGCGCTCGTACCGGCCTCACACCGGGCAGCCGACTCTCTGAACGCCGCTTGAGGGGTTACTCTTCCTGGTCAACATCTTTGAGTTTGAATTGCCAACAATTTATCATAGATAGAAATTTTTGTCAAGACCTATTTTGCCTATCTCACCCTGGACTTGGGTCGTTTTAAGAAGGGGTAGGATTGTTTGATGAAACGAAGCAACAACATAACCATTCCATGTTATAATGGTTAGTAACCTTTATCAAGGGTTTGGTAAGAGCCGTCACGAGGTACTGCGCACCACCGATGATAAAAAGTCTTCGGCGGTCTATTTACGACGGAGATGGTGATGATTGTCAGCTTGGTTCTGATGGTGAGTCTCTGCGCTGTAGCCCTGCTGGTGCTGGCAGGGCTGGCCGTGGGAATCATCATTATCATGAAAAGCGGTGAGCGAGATACCGTATCCTCGGCCCGCGAGGCTTGGATCAACCGCCGCAGCGATAAAGATGAGCAGGGCTGGTAAAAGGGGCTGGATAAACTGAGTCTCGTTCAAAATCGGTGATCTCAGTAATCAGGGAAGAATGGAAGGCTGGAAGATTGGTTAGTATTTTTTACCAACCTTCCAGCCTTTACCGAATTTGATCCTCAAATCAATTGCATAAACTCCTGGCGCAGTTGGGCATTGTCCTGAAACACACCTCGCATGGCGCTGGTAACGGTGGAACTGTTCTGCTTCTGCACCCCGCGCATCATCATGCAGAAATGGCTGGCTTCGATGACCACGGCCACGCCACGCGCATCCAGAACTTCCCGTAAGGTGTCGGCCACCTGACTGGTCAGCCGCTCCTGGACCTGCAAGCGCCGGGCAAACAGGTCAACCAGGCGGGCAATCTTGCTCAAACCGATAATCTTGGCGTTGGGCAGATAACCTACATGCGCCTTGCCAAAGAAAGGCAGCATGTGATGTTCGCACAAAGAGTAGAACTCAATATCCTTGACCAGTACCAATTCCTGGCTCTCGGCTTCAAAAAGGGCATCGTTAAGCACATCGTCTAGAGACATGCTGTAACCGCTGGTCAGGAAATCCATGGCCTTTGCTACCCGGAGGGGCGTTCGCTGCAACCCCTCTCGCTCAGGGTTTTCGCCCACCCGCACCAGCATTTGCTGAACCAGGTTCTCAAAGTGGGGATCATAAATCTCATTGGGGTCAACCATTTTTAAATGGGTTGAATAGTGACCATTCCCGTTGCCGTTGAGCGGTAGGACTGCCATTTCGGTCTTCATCAGAATTGTTTATCTCCCTGTCTTTAGAAAATTTGAATGTAACAAACCATACATATTAATGTCTTGTTTGGCTTAAGATCGTTACATGAGATAACAGCAGAATTAAGCCTGTACCGTAGGCCGGTTTTGTTAACGCCTTGCCAAAACCTTTGATAAAACCTCTGAATTTTGGCTTTACCGGGCGCATAAAAAGGCCATTGTCCGCCGGACAATGGCCTTTTCATCGTCCAGAAATATTAAATTAGCGGTTCCAGCCCAGCCGCAGGGTCAGGCCGGCTATCAACAGCACCAGCCCCAGACCAAGCACAGCGGCGAACATGCTGATACCTGTTGAAAGCTCACCGCCGGTAGCAGGCAGCGCCTGCGGAGCAGCCGGAGCTGGCTCAGCGGGGGGCAGGAGCACGGTATCAATCACGTGGATGACGCCGTTGGAGGTCTCGATGTCGGTGATGACCACCTGCGAAGTGTCATTCAGAAAGACATTGCCGCCATCCACCTTGATGGAAACGGGCATGCCGGCGACGGTGTCCGCCGAGGTCAGGCTGACCACATCCGCGGCCATCACCTTGCCGCTGACGACGTGGTAGGTCAGCACTTCGGTCAAGGCTGCCTTATCCGCCAGCAAATCTTCCAATGCACCGGCCGGCAGCTTGGCAAAGGCATCGTCGGTGGGGGCAAAGACGGTGAACAGTCCCGGCCCTTTGAGGGTTTCAATCAACCCGGCTTCGGTCAGGGCAGTGGCCAGGGTGGTGAAGCGGCCATCGGCCACTGCTGTGTCTACGATGTCCATAGCCGCCTGCTCCGGCGGAGCGGCCAACACCTGCCCCACACCAATAACCAACAGCAACATGACCAGCGCTACGGCAGCAAACTTTTTGATGGGTGAAAACATTTTTCTTTCTCCTTTTGTGAGTTAATTTTTCTGCCTTTTGGCAGTTCACTCTATATTACGCAGCACCAACTGTTTTGCATTCATAAAATCTATGTTTTGTCTATAAATTTTCCATAAATTGCACAAATAGTATTGCAACAAAAAACCTCTGGCCCATTAAGCCAGAGGTTTAGCTTTAGCAGGGGCATATTTAGGAAGAGAAATTGCCGAGCATAATCATTTCGTTGGGCGGCTGGTCGGCGCTGTTGGCCGGCTCGATGGAGATGCCCATCGCCTCATACGCGCCGATGGGTGTTTCTGTTATCACCTGGAGCAGACCTAAACCTGACTCGTCTACAGTAAATTCACCGGCGCGTCGAAGTTGACCATCCTGGACCAGCCAGAATTGATAGATCAGCCCCGGCTCAAGCGGCGGCAAGCCCGACACAATCAATACAGCCTTCTCCTCCCCCGGATTGGCGATAAGCTGTCCATGCGCCTGGGGGATGATTTCGGTGCCGGAAATTTTCATGGCCTGAACATCGGGCGAGGTAACTTCGGCCATGACCGCCCGCTGGGTTGAAAGTTCCTGCCCCAGATTGTTGTTGATCGCTTGAAGTTGAGCCACCTGACCGTTCAACGCCGCCAATTGTTCCCGCTGCGCCGCCAGTTCCGCTTCCAGCGCCGCCACCGTTTCCGCCGAGACAGTATTTTCCGGTTGGGGTTGAGCCGTTACCTGGCCCTGCAAGGCGGCCAACTGTTCAGCCTGGGCGGCTAACTCCTGCTTGAGACCAATGTTCTCGGTTTGCAAAGGAGTTACGGCTTCATTCAGCGCGGCCAGGGCCTCGTTTTGCGCGGCTAAATCACTTTTGAGCTGGCGGTTTTCGGCCTGCAAGGGCGTCAACTGTTCACTTAACGCAGCCAGGGTTTCATTCTGTTGGGTTATCTGCTGCCCCAAGGCCAGATTTTGCTGCCGGAGTTGCGCCATCTGGTTGTTCAGGAGTATCGCCCAGCCGCCGGCAAATAAGGCTACAAGCAAACTCAACCCCGCCAGGGCGGGCAGAACCGCGCCTCCCTGGAGGCTGCGCCATAACCGCTCGAAAAAACCCGGCGCTGCTACCGGGGGAGCAGCGGGAGATAAGGCAGACCGGCGGACCTCGGCGTTGATGCGATCCAGCACCGCCGTTTTGACTTGCGCCGACGGCATAACCGGCTTGACCCCGTAGGATAAAGCTGCCGCCGTCTGGCAGGCTTCAGTCAATTGGGCCTGCGCCGCCGGGTTTACAGCCACATAAGCCTCGATGCCGGCTTTCTCTTCAGCAGATAGCACGCCCAAAGCATAAAAGGGAAACAGTTCTTCAAGGTGCTCTGTCATAAGGTTTACTCTTCAAATCCTTGCGCTTCCAGCGCCTCGCGCAGCTTTTGCAGCCCTAACCTGGCCCGGGTGTGAACCGTGCCCAAAGGCACGCCCATTTTTTCGGCAATTTCTTGGCGGGTCAGTCCCCCAAAAAAGGCCATTTCGACAACCTCGCGTTGCGCTGGCGGTAAAACATTCAACGCCTGGCGCACCTGAACGTGTTTGATGGTGGTCCAGGCCGATTCGCTCACATCTGCCCGTGGGTCGGGATTGTTCTCAAGCTGCTGCTCTGCTTCATTATCAAAAATAGGTTGCGGGCGCGCTTTGCCTCGCCGCCAGATGTCAATGGACAAATTACGGGTGATGCCAAAAAGCCAGTTAGAAAATGCGCCCTGCTGCTCGCAAAAGGACTCGGCGTTGCGCCAGACCCGCCAAAACGTTTCCTGGACAACTTCTTCCGCGCTGGGGCGGTCCCCCAACATTTTAAGGGCCAGCCCCATCACCGCCGGGGCGTACTGTTCGTACAGAGTTTCAAGCGCAGCCGCATCTCCGTTGGCTACTCGTCTCATCAGTTGCTCGTTATTCAATTGGGTATGCCTCATCATCCAAGCTGCGCTCAGTATACTCAAGGAGCTATAAAATTCAAAGTCAGATTGTTGGGGTCAAGACCAGGTGAGCTTGGTGATAAACGTGCTATTCATGGATACGTAAAGGGTTGATGATTGCATTTATGAGGGAAAGGTAAAGTGTGGGGACTTTACAACTAAGCACAGCAAATAAATTGCATTGGATTCGTAGTGACGACTTTAGTCGTCTGTAGACTGTTAAGCGACTGAAGTCGCCACTACAAATCTTCAAAACTTTTGTTTGTACTTAGGGCAGCCAGGTGGGGCGGTTGCCGGGGGTAACTACTTCCTGGGAGCGCTCGGTTTGCGTATCTAGCAGCCAGACGCCGGGCTGCGCCCCCAACTCCTTGAGCGGATACCGTTGGTAGAGCAAGTAACGGCTGTCGGGCGACCACTCCGGCAGGCCGTGATGAATTTCCGTTTCATTGGTCAGATAACGGGCCTCGCTGCCGTCGGGCCGCATCAGCCAGATTTGTTTGCCCATCGAAGCCCCGGCGACCTTGCGAGTAAAGGCAATCCAGCCGCCATCCGGCGACCAGATGGGTGAGCCGTCCTCGACATTGGCATTTTGACCGCTCAAATCGGTTAACTCGCCGTTGGTCGGGTCGGCCCGCAGCAGATGCACCGCAAAGCCTTCTTCCTGTCGTTGGATATCGGCCACCAGCAGCGCGTCGCCCTGCGGACTCCACACCGCCAGCGCACCCATGCGGCTGGGGATGAGAAAGCTGCGGTTATCGTAAATATTGTAGACCTGCACCCCCTGCTGGCTGGGGGCGACGTAGCTCAACCAATTGCTGTCGGGCGACCAGCGCGCGCCGTAGCCCAACGCCTGCTGGTCTTCAAAAACCGGCACGGTTTCGCCCGTTGCCGGTTCGAGCCACCACAGGCGCGGCGGGCCGGGGGCCGCGCCGGGAACCAGCATATTGCGCCGCTCGTACACCAGGCGGCTGCCGTCGGGCGACCAGGCCGCGCCGCTGCACACGGCTTCGGGACAGGCCAGCAGGAGGCGGGCCTCGCCGCCAGCAGTCGCCACCTCCCACAAGTCGCTCCCGCCATCCTGACGCATAGCGGCATAGATAATGGTGGCCGCGCCCGGCGAGAGGGCGTAATCCCAGACCCCAAACCTCTCCTGGGTCAACTGGCTGGGCTGGCCCCCCTCCGGGCTGATTACAAACAATTGGTCGTTGTTTTGAGCGTCCGGAGCCGCGTACAGCACGCGGGGGCGGCCGGTACGAAACTGCCAGGTTAGGCCGTTGTTGAACGGCCGGCCCTGTTCGCTCCTGAGGTCGGCGGCCAGACTGACGGTATAGGTTGTATCGGGGGCCAACGGCTGCGAGGGGACAAATGCCACCGTAGACTCTTGCCAGCGCAGCGTGCCGCTCACCGGCGGGGTGATCGAGAGCGGAAACCCGGAATCCAGCGGCGCAATCTTCTGGTCAAATGTGACCTGTAGGAGTGACCGGGTAGATACCCCAGTGGCGCCGTCGGCCGGGCTAACCGAGACGACCTGCACCCCAATCTGATCGCCCCGCCAAATCAACAGCAGGGTGAAAACGACCAGCCCCAGCAGGAGCGCCAGGGCAACGCGGTCAAAGCGGGTCAAATTGACCGGGGACGGGCGACCGGCGACCGGAACAGACATCTTAAACAAGGTGCTGCCTTCCTGTGGCCTCGGTCCCCGGTCTTCGGTCTCCGGTCGAGTTTCTTTGAGCATTGGCAGGCTTAGTAGGGGTATAAATACGGCTGGTCCGGCACGTCGGTGGAGGTCACTTTTTCGGCGATGAGGATGGGCATGGGTTCGCCGTCAAACTCGCCGGGCTGGAGGCGGCCCGACACTTCCACCCACTGGTCGCTGCTCAACCTGTTTGTTTCCGGCCACTTAACCACCAGCCCCAGCGGCGCGGCATCAGCCGCGCAGCAGCTTAACACAAAGCGGCTGACCATAAATTGGTCCATCCCAAAGCGTTCATCGCGGTAGACAAAGCCGATCACCTTAGCTTCCTGGTCGGCAAAAGCGGCCGGGTCTTGGGCCAGGCGGAAATCAATCAGCCAATCGAGGACATTTTTCTCGGTGGTGGGCCGGGAGATGATTTGAGTGGTCTTGGGGGCGGTGGCTGAGTTGACCGAGCCGACGCTGATTTCGCGGTTGCTCATCGCCGCCGCGCCCAACGGCTTGGGCGGAATGAGCAGTCCCAGAATGACCGGCAAAGCCACCAGCAGCAGCGCCCCCCACCCAAAATTACCGTGTTGGTGACCGGCGTGGTCATGATGATGATGCTCATCGTCGCCATCATGCTCGTGCTGATGCGTTTGAGCCGCTCGATAGCGGCAGCTGGCCCCGACGATAATAAAGCCAATCGCCGCAAAAAGAGTCAGCCAGGCAAAGCGCTCGCTGATGTAATAAAGCAGCGTGCCGTTGTAGATACGGCTGTACAAAAAAAGCCCCAGAGCAATCAACACCAACGCTTTAAAACTAGATTTCATAACGCACCTCTTTCGCGTCCTCGCCTCATCGCCTCACGCCTCACCAACTCACATTCAGGTTTAAGTAAATTGCCACAACCATTGTCAGCATCAAGGGCAATAAAATCAGGTAAAGGACGGCCCGGCGGCGAAAGACGCCCAAAAACATCAGCGAACTCTTGACATCCACCATCGGCCCAAAAACCAGGAAGGCCAGAATAGAAGCCGGGGTGAAGGTGTTGACAAAAGCCAGGCCCAGAAATGCGTCTACGGTGGAGCAGACCGACAGCACAAAGGCCAGGGTCATCATCACCAACACCGAGGCCACCGGCCCCGCGCCCAACGCCAGCAGCGCCGATTGGGGCACCAGCGTTTGCATCCCTGCCGCCAGCAGCGAGCCGGCGATCAAGTAGCGTGACATATCCAAAAAATCATCGCCGCCGGTGGCCAGAGCCTCCCAAATTCGCTGAACCCGGCCCATCGGCTGGACGGGATGGGGGTCGTGGCAGCTAACCTCCTCGACCGTTTCCGGCAGCAGCACCTCTTTGGGTTGGGCCAGATAGAAAAGAAAACCGACCACTGCCGCAATGAGAAAACTGAACCCAAACCGGCCCCACAACATCGGCCCCCAACCAAAGGCCGCAAAGGTGCTGGCAAACACCACCGGATTGATCACCGGCGCGGCTAATAAAAAAGCAATGCCCATAGAAATGGGCAGCCCCTTTTGGTACAAACGGCGCGTCACCGGCACCACCCCGCACTCACACACCGGAAAAACCACGCCCAGCGACGCCCCGGCCAGCGCAGCCAACAGCGGCTGGCGCGGTGTAAAGCGATCCAGCATTTTCTGATCTACAAACACCTCAATAAAACCGGAAACCAGCGAGCCGGCCAGCAAAAAAGGCGCGGCTTCGATGAAGATGCTCAGGAAAATGGTCACAAAGGTTTGTAACTGGTCGCTCAGCGGGGTGGTTGCATTTCGCAGCGAACTTTCCCCGATGACGAGGAGGAGGGCCAACACCGCCAGCGCCACAATCAGCCGATAAACCGGCTTGAAGGTAAACCGGCCGGCCGGGGACGCGGGCAGCGCTTCGGCAGGTTCAACCGTGGGTAGGGGAGTATCAAAAGTCTTCATACCAGAGACGATTATAGCCATAGGTAAACCGTTGTCAAACACTCTAAACATTTGACAATTATATCGTTTCTCTTACAATTTGAGAATAAGTCTCATTAAGTCAAGAGCAGGGGTAAGTCTATTTCTAGCTCTTTAATTGAGATATATTCTCAATTAAAGAGCAAATTCTACAGAATTTTTGAGGGGCCAGCACGCCCACGTGCGGCAACGTTCGGCACGTAGGCGTGCCTCACTCCTCGAAAATTGGATCCACTGATACTTTATAGTAAAAACGGGGGAAATATGAAAATTAGAAAAATTGTTTTGATCTACCTGGGGCTGGTTACGGTCACGCTCTGGCTGGCGGCTTGTGGGGCTGGCGCAGCAGCCACTCAGTCTGCTCAGAATTCGGCGGATGAAAAACTCAAGGTGGTGGCTACCTTCAGTATCCTGGGCGATTTGGTGCAAAGCGTGGGCGGTGATAAAATTAAATTACACACCCTGGTTGGCCCTGGGGGGGACACCCACACCTTTGAACCCAGCCCTGGTGACAGTGTTGCCCTGGTTGAGGCCAAGCTGATTTTTGAGAACGGCCTGGAACTCGAAACGTGGCTCGATGATCTGTATTCAGCTTCCGGCTCCACCGCCCAGCGGGTGGTTGTGACCGAGGGTCTCGACCTCATTGTTATGGCCGAAGGGGAAGCCGAGCACGACGAAGCCGGCGACCATGAGGAGCACGCCGCTGAAGGTGAGCATGAAGAACACGATGAACACACTGCCGAAGCTGACGGGCACGCCCATGGCGAGTTCGATCCGCATGTCTGGCACGATGTGACCAACGTGATCCACGAGGTTGAACTCATCCGTGATACCCTGGCCGAAGCAGACCCGGCCAACGCTCCAAGCTATCAGGCCAATGCTGAGGCTTACCTGGGCCAGTTGAAAGAATTGGATAGTTGGGTGGCTGAGGAGATCAAAAAAATACCGGCAGACCGCCGTAAACTGGTCACTTCGCACGATACCTTTGGTTATTTGGCCCGGCGTTATGGTTTCGAGGTGGTTGGCAGCGGCCTGGGTTCCATTTCTACCGAAACGGGCGACCCCTCCGCCGCCGAAGTGGCCAGCTTGATCGAGGAAATCAAAGCGGTGGGCGTTCCGGCCATTTTTACCGAAAACGTCTCGAATCCCAAACTGATGGAGCGGGTTGCGGCTGAAGCCGGCGTCACTCTTGAGCCGCAATTGTACACCGACGCCCTGGGCGAGCCGGGCAGCGAGGGCGAGACCTATCTCAAAATGATGCGTTATAACGTTACCGCGTTGGCGACGGCGTTGAGTCAGTAGGAAGGCTGGAAGGTTGGAAGAGTGGAAGATTGGTTTATGCACCTCCAATCTTCCAGCCTCAGTGGATCCAAATTTGAGGGGCCAGCACGCCCACGTGCGGCGGTGTTCGGCACGTGGGTGTGCCTCACTCCTCGGAAAATTGGATCTACTGAGCCTTCTATTCTTCCTGAGTTTTGAAAATCAAAGTTAGTGGACCAGACCCATTGTGAGTCACCCTCCTTTACCCTATAACCCCCGCAGTTTTGCGGAACCTATCCCCGGCGCGCCGGCCCTGGAAGCGTTGAATATCAGCGCCGGTTATCCCAGCGCGGGCAGTCCGGCTCTGCGAGGGGTCAGCCTGCGAGTTCCGGTCGGGGCCAGAGTCGCCCTGGTGGGGCCGAATGGGGCCGGTAAATCCACCCTGCTTAAAGCGGCAGCCGGATTACTGCCGGTGGAAGGGGGCGAACTGCGGATTTTCGGCCAGCCCATTGGCGTCTGCCAGCCACGGGTGGCTTATCTACCCCAGCGCAGCGAGATAGACTGGCGCTTTCCAATCAATGTCCACCGGCTGGTGCTGACCGGGCGCTACGTTCACCTAGGCTGGCTGAAACGCCCCGGCGCGTATGATCATCACCTGGTCAAGCAGGTCTTGATCCAGCTTGGTCTGGAGCACTTGGCCGGGCGGCAGATTGGACAGCTTTCCGGCGGCCAGCAGCAGCGAGCGTTGCTGGCGCGAGCGTTGGCTCAGGAGGCTGATTTGCTGCTCTTGGACGAACCGCTCAATGCGGTGGATGCCGAAACCCGCGCCATTGTGACCGAAGTGCTGGCTGGTTTGAAACAGCAGGGCAAGACTGCGGTGGTGGCTACCCACGACCTGGGCCGGCTGGAAACCGATTTTGATGGGGCTTTGTATATCAGTGAAGGTCGGGAAGTGTCTCCCCCGCCGGGAGCTTTTGTCGGGCTGCCGGTGGGCCAGGAGTTGGCATGGACTGGTTGATTGACCCTTTGCAGTACGCCTTTATGCGCTCCGGGCTGCTGGCGGCCCTGCTGGTCGGGTTGACCTGCGCCAGTCTGGGGGTGTATGTGGTTTTGCGCCACATGGCTTTTATCGGCGATGCGCTGGCGCACACGGTTTTGCCGGGGCTGGTGGTGGCCTATCTCAATCGCTGGAATTTGTTTGGCGGCGCGGTGGTGGCCGGCGTGCTGACGGCGCTGGGTATTGGCTGGCTCTCGCGCCGGCAGGAGGTGCGCGAGGATACAGCTATCGGCATCCTCTTTACCGGCATGTTTGCCCTCGGCATCCTACTGATCAGTACAGTTCGGTCCTTCCGCGACCTGTCCCATATCCTCTTTGGTGATATTTTAGGCGTCACGGCAACCGACCTGGGCTTGATTGCCGGGGTAGCGGTGCTGGTGCTGCTGATCCTGGCCCTGTTTCACAAAGAACTGGAATTGACTTCGTTTGACCCCACCCACGCCCAGGTCATTGGGCTGCGGCCGGATACTATTCGCTACGGCCTGCTGGTCTTGCTGGCTCTGACGGTGGTGGTGGGCATTCAGGCGGTGGGGGTGGTGCTGACCAACGCTCTGCTCATCACCCCCGCTGCCACCGCTTCGCTGCTGACCAACCGGCTGCCGCGCATGATGGTCATTGCCACGGTCGTGGCGATGATTTCGGGGCTGGTCGGGCTGTATGCCTCTTACCATTTCAGCGTCTCCTCCGGCGCGGCGATTGTGCTGACCTGCACCGCTTGTTTTGGATTGGCCTGGCTTGGCCGAACGCTGGGACAGCATGCTGATAGATAACTTTTGACACCACCTCTAAAAAGGGGATAATTCCTGCTCAAGAAGCCAAAAGATGTTGTCCCAATGAGATTGCTATTAAAGTTTATTTACGGCTGGCTGATTTTCTGTGTGGGCGGGTTAGCCCCCCTTACCTTTAGCACGCCTCTTTCGCCCCACCGAGACGTGCCTGTGGTTAATATTGCCTTATTTGACTCGCCCTACCATTTTTTGTCCACTCCAGCCAACGCTGACCTCTCTGTTAAGCGAATTTGGAAACTTCAGCGTTTCAATGCCCGCGCTAAAATTCATTCGTTTGAGAGCTTTACCCTAAACCTGGTTCAGTTTTTTCAATCAAATGTGAGCAGCGGTTATCTTTTAACTGTAGCTCATGCCTATCTTATTCCCTCTGCCTCCCTTTTTGGTTTAATCGCGCTCTATAGCTTAACCGAGTGCTCTGCTCTACTGCCTCCTCTTGAAAAGCCCCCACAAGCGCTCTTTGTTTAATATTTCCCAGGTCTTAAAAGAAAAAGTATCCAGGGGTTGGCCTTATGCCAGAGTCACTGCACCCCGGAGCCAAAATCGGTAAACCCGGCGAGGCTATACCAGAGATGCTTCTCGCCGACCTTGTGCTGGACTACCAAAAGGTATTGACAGTTCTTTAGCCAAAAACCTCGGAGGTTGAAACAACCGCGAAGGTCATTACAGGAAGAGCAGTTGATGATGAAAGTTAAAGCAAATTTAGGTCTGGCAGTTATTTTGATCGTCCTGGTTGCAGCCGGTGTGGGCTGCCAGGCTTTTGCTCCCGCTTACGAGTTCAAAGGCTCGGTGCTTGAACCGGCCGCGCCTTTGCCCGACTTTGAATTAAATGCAACGACAGGCCAACCCTTTCACCTGAGCGATGTTAAAGGCGACATTGCCTTGATTTACTTCGGTTACACCTACTGCCCCGATGTCTGCCCCTTGACCATGGCCGATGTCAGACAGGCAATCAATGGACTGGAGCAGGGGCGGGAGCGGGTGCATGTTATCTTTGTTTCGGTTGACCCGGAGCGGGATACCCCCGAGGTGCTGAGCCGGTACCTGGCCGCGTTTGATCCCAAGTTTATCGGCCTGACCGATGACTTTGAGAAGGTCAAAGAAGTTATGAAACCCTACGGCGCTTTTGCTGAAAAAGAAACAGCCGCCGACTCGGTTGCCGGATATCTGGTTAGCCACAGCGCCCGCCTGTTCCTGGTAGATGCTGACCAAAACTTGCTCCTCATGTATCCTTTTGGCTTTGAGGCTGAAGACCTGCGCAGCGATCTGGCCTATCTGTTAAGCCAGATAAATTCATAACCAGAACCGGAGCGTTTCTAAAATGAAAAACTTTATATATTTAACCATTCTGTTAATTTTTGCTACACTGGCGGCCCAATGCGGCCCGGCTGCCTCGTCATCTCAGGGAGGTGGTATTACCGTTAGCGATATTTCGGCCAGGGCCACCACCCAAAATGGCGCGGTTTATATGACCTTCACAAACGGGGGGGCAAGTGACGATGTCCTGATTGGAGCCAAAACGGATGTGGCCAAGACGGTTGAACTGCACGAAACTAAAATGGATGAGAATGATGTGATGAAGATGAGTCCTGTGCCTAACATTCCAATCCCAGCCGGTGGCTCGGTCACGCTTAAGCCGGGCGGCTTACACATCATGCTGATTGACATGCAAAAAGAGTTAGCCGTAGGCGACAAGATCAGCTTGACCCTCACCTTTGAAAAAGCCGGTCCGATGACCATCGAGGCTGAGGTTAAGGATGCGGCCATGGGGCAGATGGATCATGGTGAGGCCGCGCCTCCTGCTGACCACTCGCCAGACGCCGACCATGGCGAGCCTGACCACTAAGGCAGTTCTAAGAATTAAATTAACCAAAACGTGTTGCGTCTCGCTTGCGTGCCTGTGGCGGCGTGTTCCATCTGCTTTACCTCACGCAAGACGTAAGACGCAACACGAATATTGATGAGTAATTATTTTCCCCGAAATGACTAATTGGATTACGATCAATGATAAACAAGAAAGTGCTGTGGGGGGCAATCTTGGGGCTGGGGCTGGTGAGCCTGCTGGCCTGGTTTTTTGCCACCCACTATGAAACGGCGCGTCGTGTTGTTTTTATGATTCCACCCGGCGTCGGTGCAGGACAGGTTGCCCTTAACATCCCGGACGAAATCGTTTTAACCCTGGGCGTCAAAGATACTCTTGTAATTGAGAATCAGGACGAGGTGATGCACACCTTTGGCCCGTTTGTAGTGCCTCCCCATAGCACTATAACCCATCGTTTCTACCATGCGGTCAACTACCAGGGGGTCTGCACCTTCCACCAGGAGCGGCAAATGAAGTTGGTGGTCAAGCCCGCCCCCTGGCAGCTTCATTTTTTCTACAGCGAGTAGTTTTCCCCTTCTAATATTTGTTTCAATCTTGCCATATCCCGGCTCATTTGGTTTTTAAACATTGCCACCATCAGCGGCGAGAGCCAGCGATAGAAACCCTGTAAATCTGCTACGACCGCCTGGGTAAAACGAGCGCCAGCGCCTTCTGCCGTCACCACTCGCCAGCCCGAAACCGGGCTAGTGGCCTCGATGCTGGCCCATGCCAGCCGTTGATCGGGTTCAAAAGCCGTGATTTGGGCAATGGTAACGTAGCGCCGGCCCAAGAACTCCATCTCTTCGTGGGTGATAGTTCCAACGCCTGTTTCCCCCACTGGAGATTGGCTCATCCTGGCCACCCCGTGACGCCAACGGGTATCATTGTTGTAATTGGCAATAAATTGAAAGACCTCAGCAGGAGATCGGTCAATCCAGATAGAGACTTCGGCTTTATACCCTGCTTGAGAGGGATGCGTGATTTGTTTGGTTTGAGTCATAATTTTTCCTTTTTGAATGTGTGGAATCTTGGGTCGAGTTGACCATTCATAAATTTGTTACTGATCTGTTCTCAATATTAACCTCCCACCATAACGCCAACGTTACCCGAAACGTTACGAACTGAAAGCTGACCAAATTTCGGGTTCCTTTTTTAGAGTTGAATTGACATCAGTAGCCAACAAAGGTATAGTAGGCCCTCAATAGCAGTCAATCCAAATTAAGCAATAAAGGAAGAGCCATGAAAATAGAACATGTCGCCTTTAATGTGCCCGATGCCGTTAAAGCAGCTGGCTGGTACGTCGAGCATTTAGGTATGCAGATTTTGCGCTCCTCAACCGAGTCGCCCTACATCCACTTTCTGGCCGACAGCGCCGGACAAACCGTGTTGGAACTTTACAGCAATCCTGCTGCCGCCATCCCCGATTACGCCGGTATTCAGGCATTTACCTTGCATATCGCCTTTGTCGTGGATGATATCGAAGCTACGCGCGCGCGTCTGGTAGCTGCCGGCGCAACTGCCGAAGGCGAAACCACCACGGCCCCCAACGGCGATCAACTCGCCTTTGTGCGCGACCCCTGGGGCCTGACGTTGCAACTGGCTAAGCGGGTCAAACCGTTACTGGGATGAGGCGAGGGAAGACAGAAGATGGTAGATCGTAGATAGAAGATAGCAGGTAGGTGTTCAAGGTGATCTTGTCCTTCACCCGCCATCCTCTATCCTCTATCCTCTCTCTTCGCCTCCTCGCGTTACAAACCACTTGAATACCGTGACCCTTCTTCATCCTCATTCCGGCCAACCCCTGCAACTCCGGCTGGCCCGTGATTTGACCCGCGCCGTCAAGCGCGGCCATCCCTGGGTTTATGCCGACGCGTTGCGCCAGCTTCCCCCAGCTTCGCCGGGAACTCAAGCCGTGCTGCTGGACAACAAAAAAGGCCGCGAGATTGGACGCGGTTTTTACGACCCGCACAGCCCCCTGGCCTTGCGGATTTGCACCACTGAGCCGGGCGAAACGCTCAATGATCGCTGGGCGCAAAAACGGTTTGAACGCGCCCTGGCCCTGCGGCGCATGCTTTTCGACGGGCGCACCACCGGCTTCCGCCTGTTCAACGGCGAAGGCGACGGTCTGCCCGGCCTGATTGCCGATGTTTACGGTGATGTCGCGGTGCTACAACTGGACGGAGCAGGTCCGGCGAGGTTTTGGGATGCCGCCGGGATTGCTGGCTGGCTGGCCCAGGCTTTGGCCCTGCGCTGCGTTTACGAGCGCGGCGAGCGTGGTCGAAGCGAAGGTAAAAGTTTGGTGGGAAACATCCCGGCTGCCCCCGTCGTTTTTCTGGAGAACGGGGTGCGCTTTGCCGTAGATATTGTGCGCGGGCAGAAAACCGGCTTCTTTCTGGACCAGCGCGACAACCGCCAAAAAGTCAGAGAATTGGCCGCCGGCCGGCGCGTCTTGAATCTGTTTGGCTACACCGGCGGCTTTTCGGTCTACGCCGGGTTGGGTGGGGCCGGCCAGGTGACAACGGTAGACATTGCCGCGCCCGCGCTGGCCGCCGCGCAGGTGAATTGGGAGCTCAACGAACTGCCTCCGACCAAACACGAAACTGTAGCCGCCGATGCCTTTGAGTTTTTGGCCGGGGCTGTGGCCAGTCAAAGGTTTTGGGATTTGGTGGTGGTTGATCCGCCTTCGTTTGCTTCTTCCAAAGCCGCTGTGCCCAAGGCGATTGCCGCTTATCAAAAGCTCATTGCCGCTGCCGCAGCGGTCACTTTGCCTGACGGCTTGCTGGCGGCGGCCTCGTGTTCCAGCCACGTGGGGCTGGAAGCTTTTTTGAATGCCTGCGAAGAGGGGATTTCCCTGGCCCGCCGCCGGGCGACGGTGCTCCATCTCGGCGGCCAGCCGGCCGACCACCCGACTCCGCTGGCCTTACCGGAGTTTCGCTATTTGAAGTTTGTGTTCATGCGAGTTGAATAAATCACGAATATCACGAATGGGCGAATACCCCCAATAGTTTTATTAAAAATTCGTGCTATTCGTTTCATTCGGCTTATTCGTGATAAATTTAAACGAAATAGTTTGAAATGGTTGATGAATTAACTACTACCGTCGAATCGTTGGGGATTAACCAGATTAAGCGCCACATCTTTTTGTGCTGCGACCAGACCAAGCCCAAATGCTCCGATAAGGAAGCCAGCCTGCAATCGTGGGAATACCTCAAAAAGCGGCTGAAAGAGCTAAAATTGACCGGCGCTGGCGGCATTTACCGCACCAAGGCCAACTGCCTGCAAATCTGCCTGCAAGGCCCCATTGCTGTGGTCTACCCTGAAGGGGTGTGGTATCGCGGCTGCACCCCGGAAGTACTGGAACGGATTATCCAGGAACATCTTATCGGCGGCGTGCCGGTAGCCGAATTTGTGATTACCACCCGCTCTTTGCCCGTCCCTAACCTACAAGCCTGAGTCGGCAAAAACCGGGGCCAGCAGGTTATCCACCGGCACATAGTCGTCGGTTAAAATCAGCGGAGGCGTTTGTTGGAGGTAGCCGGCCAGTTCGGCCGGGGTGACAAACTGCTCATCCAGCGGCGAAGGTCGGGCGGTGTGGATGGGCAGGGTGCGGTTGGCGGCGACCAGGACATAGGTTTGGCGGCTCAACTGGCCGATCTGCCCCACCACGGGCGAGACATAGACCTGGGCAAAGACCTGCTGCAAGGTGGACACGTAAGCCCGCAGAAAAGCGCCTTCCCGGCCGTCAATGATATTGACCAGGTACAGACCGTCAGGCTTCAGGTGAGCGGCCACCTGTTGGTCAAATTCCAGGGTAGTCAAGTGATAGGGCACGGAGAAGTCGTTGAAGGCATCGCCGACAATCAAATCATAACCCTGGCCGGGCGGTAAATTGGCGATAAAGCGGCGGGCATCTTCATTAAAGGTGACAATGGTGGTGTCGGCGGGCAGGCCGAGGGCGGAATAAGCCGTCTCGGTGACGCCGGGATCAATCTCGATCACCTCGACCCGGCTGCCGGGATGGGTCACTTCCAGGTAGCGCGGAAAGGTATAGCCGCCCCCGCCGATGAACAGGGCCGAAAGCGGCCCCTCGCCCGGAAAGGCCGCCTCGACCACGCCGGCATAGACCCGCTCGTAGCCGTAGCGCAGATAGGTCGGGTCGTCCGGGTCAACATAGCTGTGGACCAGCCGGTCCAGGGTCAGGACGCGCAGGTTTGGCTCTTTGTCGTCCGGGCGTACCTTGATGCAGTAGTAATCGGTTTCGCGCAGGCAGCGGCTGCCCAGCCAGCCCCCCTGCCAGGCTGCCACCGACAGGGCCAGAAACAGGCCCACCAGCAGCGCCGGGCCGTAGCGCAGCCGGCGGCGGGCGCTCAGGCCGATCAGCGCGCCGATGAGCAGCAGCCCCCCAGCCACGCCCCAGACCAGCAGGCGCGTCCCAAAGGCGCTGATCAGAAAAAAGCCGGTGGCAAAGGTGCCGGCAATGCTCCCGGCGGCCCCGGCGGCGTAAATCTTGCCGACGATGTCGCCGGTGCGGTTGAGGTCGGCCAGGGTCAATTTGACCACTACCGGGCTGATGGTGCCAAGCAGGGTGCTGGGCAGCAAAAACACGGCGGTAAAGATGAGCAGCACACCCAGGATAATGGGCAGTTCCAACTCGCGCAGGGGATTGATCAGGTCAATGGTCCACAAAATGCTGGCGCTGCCCAGGGCCGACAGCACAAACAGCCAGGCCAGCACGGTCAGACTGGCCCAGCGGTCAGCGATTTTGCCGCCGAGATAATTGCCCAGGCTGATCCCGGCCAGGATGATGCCGATGATGCTGGTCCAGGTATAAAGGCTGACCCCGACAATCGGCGCGGTCAAGCGCCCGGCCACCAGTTCCAGCACCAAAATGCCAAAGTTGGAGAGAAAGACAATCAGCGTCGCCATCAGCGGGTGCAGCCGCTCTGGGGCGTGGGCTTCAGGGGTAGGATTCATGGCCGGGGATTATAGTCGAGCGGGGAGAAAAGGGGAAATCTGTTGGGACCGGGGGCGGGGTTTCTTGTTGTTAATTTGTTACAGTGTACGTTTGTGCATATAATCTATTTATGGAATACCAATGGGATGACAAGAAAGCTAAATCAAATCATTGCAAACATGGCATAGAATTTGCGGACGCAGTTCCCGTCTTTGCTGATGATTTCGCCATTACAGTAGAGGACGACTTTCCTGATGAAGAGCGATTTGTCACCATTGGTATGGATGCCTTTGGACAGATCCTTGTCGTGGTTTACACTTGACGAGGAGAAAGCATTCGTATTATCTCAGCACGCAAAGCAACGCCTTATGAACGCAAACAATATTATGAGGGACAAGCCAATGAAAGCAGAATATGATTTTAGTCAAGGAAAACGTGGGGCTATTGACCCAACCCCGCCTGGAAAGACGCGAATTACCATTCGCCTGGACAATGACATTTTGGACTGGTTTCGCGCTCAAGTTAATGCGGCGGGTGGCGGCAATTATCAGACTTTGATTAACAATGCCTTGCAAACATATATTAAGCAACAAACAGAACCCCTAGAAGAAACTTTACGACGTGTGGTACGAGAGGAATTGAAGCGGGCTGCGTAAGTTAGTTAACGTTTCAGAGAAGCACGCCAGCTAAAGGGGAAATCCGTTTGTGACCGGGGACGGGGGACCGAAGACCGGGGATTAAGCCGACCGGTCTCCGGTCCTCCATCTTCGGTCGGGTCATCGGCTTTGAAAAGCTCAACTTCACCCTGGCTGAGACAGAGCCATTGTAAGTGGCTTTTGAAGCAATGGCCGTTCAAGGTGTTTAATTGAGGTTTGTAGAGAAACAAAAGTCCCGCCGTTTACGCGGGACTTTTTATTTGAGGTCAGGCATTGACGTCAATCACCACCCGGCCTCTGATCTGCCCCTTGAGGATTTGCTGGCTCAATTCGGGCAGGGCGGCCAGGGGCGCTTCCTGGATCATGGCCCCCAGCGCCTCCAGGGGCAGATCGCGGGCCAGCCGCGCCCAGGCTTCAAGGCGGCGGGGCTGGGGCGTCAGCACCGAATTGATGCCCAGGATGCTGACCCCGCGCAAAATAAAGGGGAACACGGTGGTATTCAGGCTAAAGCCACCGGCATTACCACAGGCAGCGATGCTGGTCTCCTGGGCCATCCCCGGCAGCAGCGCGGCCAGGGTGTCGCCGCCGACGGTATCCACCGCCCCGGCCCAGCGCTCCGATTCCAACGGCCGGCCAGGCTTGGCCAGCACCGAGCGGTCTAAAATTTGTTTGGCCCCCAGCCAGCGCAGGTAATCGTGCAGTTCGGCCCGCCCGGTTGAGGCGACGACGTTATAGCCCAGATTGGCCAATATGGCCACGGCAATACTGCCCACGCCGCCCGCTGCGCCGGTCACCACCACTTCGCGTTGATCGGCGGGGGTCAGACCCTTCGCTTCGAGGGCCATGATACAGAGCATGGCCGTGAACCCGGCGGTGCCGATGCCCATGGCCTGCTTGAGGCTCAGCTCCTTTGGCAGCGGGAGCAGCCAGCCGGCCTTGACCCGGGCCAGTTGGGCAAAGCCGCCCCAATGGCTCTCGCCAACGCCCCAGCCGGTCAGCACCACCTTATCGCCCGGTTGATAATCGGGCGAGGCCGACTCGACGACGGTGCCGGAAAAATCAATCCCCGGCACCAGCGGAAACTTGCGGATAATCTTGCCCTGTCCGGTCATGGCCAGGCCATCCTTGTAGTTGAGGGTGGAATAAGCAACCTTGACCAGCACCTCCCCTTCCGGCAGCGCCTCCCGCGCCAGCTCCCGCAGCTCAACCTGCATCTGCCCGTCTTTTTGGTCAACCACCCATGCTTTGAAGGTATCCTGTGGCATAGTTTCTCCTTTGAAAACAGTCATCAGTAGTCAGTAACCAGTAGTCAGAAAAAGTCATAATTAGTAATCTACCGACGATTATAGAGTGAATCGCCGGACGCGCAAGGCGGGGAGAGAGGATAGAAGATAGAGGATAGAAGATAGTTCTTTCTATCTACCATCTTCTATCCTCTATCTACCTTCTACCGGGTGATCAGCCAATCACGCAGGCGGTCGGGGAAAAACTTGGCGAAGAGGATAGCCAGCCGGACGCCGCGGCCGATGGGGTAGCGAGTTTTGGGGCGGGGGGAGGTTAAGGCGTGGGCGACCACCTGGGCGACAGTTTCAGGGGGAATGCCGGCTTGACTGGCGGCGACAAGCCGTTCTCGCGCTTTGGCAATGGCTGCGCCGTAAAGTTGATGGGCGGCGGGGGGCAGGGCCTGGGTCAATTCGTCGGCGGCAGTGAGCGACTTCTGCCAGATGGGGGTGGCAATCGGGCCGGGTTCCACAATAGAAACGTGGATGTCCCAGGGCCGCAGTTCCACCCGCAGCGAGTCGGTCAGCGCTTCCATTGCGAATTTAGAGGCGGCGTAGGGGCCAACAAAGGGCATGGCCACCCGCCCGCTGATCGAACCCATGTTGACCACCCGGCCCGGCCCCCGGCGGAGCAGCGGCAAAAAAGCCTGGGTCACGGCCATTTGACCGATCACGTTGAC
Source organism: Anaerolineae bacterium (assembly GCA_023151115.1). Next base: position 210,136 of record JAKLJP010000007.1, on the reverse strand, counting down.
CTCAAGCTGCTGCCGCAGATGGGCAATGGGCACAAATTCCAGCGGGCCGCCCAGGGCAATCCCGGCATTATTGACCAGCCCGGCCAGGCCACCCTCGCCGGCCGTAGCGGTGACGGCGGTGGCTGCCGCCGCGATGGCCGCCGGGTCGGTCACGTCGAGCAGCAGGGGCGTCAGCCGGTCGGAGGCTTGTTGGCGCAAAGCTTCGCCATCGGCAGGCTTCCGCACCCCGGCAAAAACCTGCCAGCCCAGGCGGTCGAGATGTAAAGCGCAGGCCGCGCCGATGCCAGTGGATGCGCCGGTGATGACAACTGTTTTTTGAGCAGGCACGAACGTTTACCTACCGCCGCTGAGCCAGCACATCGGGATGCACAAAGAGGAAAATACAGAGCAGTCCGCCGATACCTCCGCCCAGGTGAGCAAAAACGCCGACGTTTGTCTTGATCAACCCTTCCTGGACTAATTCGCCAATCAGGGCATTGACCATCAAATTTTGCACAATATGAACCCAGGCGGGTATCCACAGCGGGACAGGTATGGGAATAATCCAAACAGCAATAAAGGTTAAAATCTGTTCCCCGGAGTAAAGAAACAGGTAGGCGGTCATAATCCCAAAAATAGCGCCGCTGGCCCCCAGGCTGGGCATAGCCAACGCCGCCTGGCCTCTAAATATGCCCGTCAGCGCATCAAAGATGCTGCTGGTAAAGAGACACAGCAGGTAAAGAAAGAGAAACCGCATCGGGCCGGTGGCATCTTCTACTTTGCGGCCAAAAAACCAGAGGGCGAACATATTGCCCACTAAATGCGCAATACCCCCGTGCAGAAAGCCGCTGCTTAAAACAGAAAAAACGCCCAGTCCTTGCCTATCGAGGATCAATTGGGGTACTTCCAGGAAAGGATAGAGCTTGATAAATCCATCTTCTTCAGTATAACGGGCCAGGAACAGGCTAACCCCGATAAAAATCAGCACATTGAGGATAACCAGACTCAGGGTCATCCAGGGGAAGCCTTTTTTGCGATGCCGGCGATCTTTTAACGGCAGCAAAAAGAAATAACTGGCGATAATGGTCAGGATAACGACAATCAACTTCATGGGGTTGGCGGCTCAGGCCAGGATTGGCCAATGGGCATGACAATTAAGGCAAAAGCAAAGAGCCAGCAAAAGAGGCCAAAGAAGGCCAGAGGCTGCCGTAGGTCCGTTTCTGCCAGTCCCTCTTGACCTACCAACTCACATATCAGCGGATTCCGGGGCAAACTATCGCCGCTTACCCACAGAAATGCACCCAGCAGGGTCAGCAGCAGGCCCAGCCAGCCGCTCCAGTCAATCCACCAGGGCCGCAGGCCGGAGTCAAGCAAGACCGCGAACAGACCAACCAGCACCGGCCCGCTCATTTGGCGGATCAACTCCGACCAGCCGGTCATCATCGCCTCCGGCAACGCGGGTTGGAGCAGGTGTAGTTGCTGGCGAACTTGCCGGCTCTCCATCGAGCCAGTTTCAAGCAATTTAGCGGCGCGTTGGTAAGCCTGAAGGGCCTCCTTTGACCGCCGCGCTTGCTCGTAAAGCTGGCCTAAGCGCAGCCAGGCCAGGCCGTGCTTGGGGTCGAGTTGGGTTATTTTGAGATAGTAGGGATAAGCCTCTTCAATCTCACCTCGCAGCCGTAACATCTCGGCCAGGGCATAATGCGCCTGCGTAGACTTGGGGTTTTCTTTAAGGGCGCGTTGTAGGCTGTTCGTCGCTCGGTCTTCTCGCCCCAAACCCATCTGGGCTTGCCCCAGGTAAAAGTGCAGGTCGGGGTAATCCGGTTCGAGGGTCTGGACGGCTTGCCAGGCTTTGAGACTGTCTTCGGGGTGGTTGTTGGCCTGATAAGCCGCAGCCAGGCTGCTGAAGTAGCTTACCTTGCGGCGATAGTTGCCCATCGCCTGGCCGCAGCGGGGACAGGCCGGTTGCTCGACATCGGTTTCTGCGCCACAGGCGGGGCAGTTCATGACCAAGGGAAGCTGACAATGAGGGCAGAGGGTGGCCGTAGCAGAGATAGGTTTGCGACAGAAAGGACAGCCATTTCCGGGGGGCGGGGGTGGGAGGGCTGGGGGCCGGGGGTGTAGACGGGTATAACGGCTAGAGCGGAGTTGTGACGAAGTTACAGATGGTTTTGGTTCTACTTGAAGGGGGGGATCAACAGGAGGCGGTAGGCTGCGGTTTGCGGCTTGCCCTGCGACCGCAGGGAGTGTCGAATGGGTCTCCGGTTTGCGGTCCTCTTGGGCCGGCTGGTCCAGTCGAAGCAAGCCTGCACGGGCATGGGTGTTGTCCGGGTCCAGGGTCAGCACGTTTTCCAGGCAGATGCGGCGCTCCTCCCGGTCGTCAAGTACCGTGCTGAGCCAGAGCCAGGCCGGGATGCTGGCCTCATCCTGCTCGATGACCCGCAGCAGTGTTTGGCGGGCCTGCTCGCGCTGACCGGCTTTGGCGGCGGTAATGCCTGCTCGTAGCAATGCTTGTAAATCGGGTTCTGGCATAGCGTGTCTCGCCCTGCGACTCCTATCCTTTCATTATATCGGGTTTGGGGGGTAATGACAATCCCCTTCGTAAATACGACCGCTGACGGCTGACCGCCGTAGGAGTTTTTATCAGCGCTGGCGTGTCTTAAGCTTGTGACGACATCTACGAGGATGGCAGGCTCAGCGTGACCCGTGTGTAGGCTCCCGGCGCGCTTTCCAGCGCCAGCGTTCCCCCGATGACGGCCATCATGGTACTGTGCAGGGCCAGCCCCTGGCCACTGCCGCCGCTCCCAGAATTGTTGACGGTCAGGCCCACCCCATTGTCTTCGATGACCAGTTCCAGCCCGTCGCGCCAGGAAATACAAATTTTAAGCTGTAATGGGCTAGTCGCTTCGGCCCGGCCGTGGCGGGCGGCGTTACGCACCCCTTCACGGGCGGCGTAAAAGAGCACTTCGGCGGTCAAGGCTGGAATGGTCTGTGCTCTGGCCTCGGCTTCCGGCTCGACATGCCACTCGACGCCGTCAAAAGCCCGGCCCCATTCGTCGGCCACAGCCCGGCGGAGCGCGTTCACCAGCCCCAGCCGGCTCACCTCCGAAGCTGCCGCCGCCGGCAGTTCCCGCAACAGGTCGGAGATTTGGTGGTGAATGTCGGTGAGGAGGGGGATTGGAGACATCGTGCCCTCTGGGTATTGGGTATTGGAGATTGGGGATTGGAGATTATCGCCGGTCGGTGGTCGGTGGTCGGCGGTCAGCATGAGCATGGCGGTATGCAGGCTGGGCAGAATTTCGTCGTGCAGCACGCGGCGGGTTCGTTGGTCAAGGATTTGGGTTTGGGCCAGCCTCTGGCGCTGCAAGGCCATCAGCCGGCGGGCCAACTCGACGCTGGCCCTGGTATCAATCAGTCGCTCGCCGCTGGCGCGGGCAATTTCCATCTCCTCCTGGGTGTAGAGGCCGCCGTCGCGCTTTTCGCCCAGCAGCAGCAGGCCGATCAGACCGCGCTCGCTCCACAGTGGGACAGCCCACAGCGCGCCGCCGTAATGCTGGGGGTCGAGGGGGAGGCAGATGGTTTGGGGGGTGAGGGAGGCCAGCAGGGGAGCGGGGGGGCGGGGGGGCAGAGGAGCATTATGGGGGTAGGTCAGAGGAGCGCCGACCAGGGGGGCTAACGCGCCCAGGGGGATCAGGTAGGCTAGGCGTGCGCCCAGGATATCAGCGCAGAGGGCCTGAAACGAGCCGGTTTCGCCTAAACTCTCCTCGGCGGCAGGCGTGGCTGCCAGCAGGTGGTCGTAAAGCCGCTGGCTGGTTACAAAGGGCCGCAACTGATGGATGTACTGGTCCCGCTCGACAAAGGAGCGCCAACTGAACAGGGCATAGAAAGCCACCATCAGCATGGTCGTCAGCAGCAAACTGTAAATGGGCCGCAGTTGGATGGCAATGGTTCCGCCGACCACCACCCCATAGCCCGCGGCCAGGATGACCGCACTGCGCCAGTGGCGGAAAAAGCCGCGCCGGGGCAGCGTTTTGCCGGTAAATACCTCATACGAAACAATGGCTCGGCCCATCAACACCACGGCGGAGGCAATCAGCAGGTCAATCACCAGGTCAAACCAGCCGATGGTCAGCGCCAGATGGGTGAAGAAGCCGCCCGGTGGAAACGCCTGCCGGGCATTGAGCACCACCCAGACCATGACCCAGCCGACCAGCAGGCTGACCAACAGTAGGCTGAGCGAAGCGGCGATGAGCCAGGGCCGCGCCCGGCGGCGGGCCAGATCACCCATCACCCGGCCCGAAGGAGCGGGATGGCGCAGCGCGTCGAGCGACAGGCCGATGCAGAGCAGAATGTAGAGCGGATAAACCAGGATCAACACTGGGATGCCGCCGACTTCGGGTGTGGTCGAAAGTTGAAGCTGGCTGACCTGGATAAACGAGGGCAGCGGGTTGGCAAAGATGAGCAGCCCGACCAGGATCATCGCCAGCAGCAGGGCTACAATCAAGCCGAACCGCTGCCGGCCCAGCTGCACGGGAGACTCCGGGCCGATGCGCCACTGCCAGAATCCGGCGTACCAGAGCATGGCTACATACCAGGCCAGCGGCGAAATAACCACCGGCAGCCAGCCGGTGCGCCACCAAAAGTTCAAGCCCTGGCCTAGCGTATGCAGGCCATAGCCCAGAATAGCGGTATGGCTGACAAAAAAAACGCCGCTGGTCAGCAGCCCGCCGCCTACCAGCCAGACCCCCCAGGAGCGATGGTCAGTGGTGAGCACTACAGTCAGGCCGAGCCAGAGCAGCAGAACTGTGTTGAATAAAGAGACGGCGATGATTGCCCAGTCGAGGAGAAGGTTGCCGGTCATAGTGTTTGAGCAGGGGAGCAGGGGAGCGGGGGAGCGGAGGTGAAAAATTCCCCCCTGCTCCCCTGCTCCCCTGCTCCTCTGCTGATTATCCTTCCCATACAATCCACTCCCCTCGCTCGTTCTGGACGTGGGCGATGCCTGCGGCGTTCCAGGCGATGAGCCGGCCGGTGTGGAGAATCAGGGCGGCGCGGGTGCGGGCAATCTTTTCGTCGGCGGCGCTTTCGGCCAGGCCCCAGGCGGCGTAAATCTGGCCGTTGGTGCGGCTGATAGTGCGCTTGTCGCGGAAGCCCAGGCGGGCGGCGATTTGCTCGTTGCTCAAGCCCTGGGCCAGCAATTTTGCCACCGCCTGCTCGTTGGGTTCCAGCAGCGCCAGCGGCGACTGCTCATCTTTATGGCGCACCTCCTGCACCCGTGATTCGATGTCGGGGTCAATAAAACTGCGCCCGGCTACGGCGTCTTGCAGCAGCGGCACAATCATCTGAGGCAGCAAGTAATTCGATTTACGGACATAGGCGTAGTGACTGAGGATGCCGGAACGCCGAAAATCACGGTAATAGGCGTCGTCGTCCTGGATAGAATAAAAGACCACCGGCAGGCGGGGAAATTCGCGCCGGATGGCAACGGCAGCTTCGATGCCGTTCATCTTTCCGGCCAGTTGCACGTCCATCAGGATAACGTCGGGTAGACACCCGGTGTCTTTAAAGACACCGGGTGTCTGAGACGCCACTTCCAGACAGTAGGCCAGGGCTTCTTCGCCACTGCCGCAGTCATAACTGACGGTGACTGAGCCAGTCGCCGTCAGGCCAGTTTTGAGCGCAGTGCGGAGTTTGGGGTTGTCTTCGACGATGAGGAGGGTGAGCATGTTTTGTTAGACAATTGGTTGTCAAATTTAATGAATTAAACGTATCAGAGATAGGGAATCGTGTCAAGCCTCAGCTAATCCTTCAGCCAGCGTATCAAACAAAGAAAGGCCGGTCAAGCACTCAAGTGCTTTAAATCAGGCGCTCAAGGGGTGGATGGCGGCGGGTTAGTTGGCTTAGAATAGGGTCAAGTTGGAGATTAAAGATGGTTAATCTCCAATCTCCATTCTTTTTAGCGAGGCAGCAATGAACAAACATCCTACGGCGTTGATGATGTCACTCCTGGTTTTGTTTCTGGCGGTTATCAGCCTGGCTCATCTGCAAAAAGTGGGGAAATACATCTTGCTGGCTGTTTTGGTGGTTGGGGTGATTACGGGCTGGGTAGTTTATTTTAACTTATTATCCCAGGCACTCCGGTGAGCCAAGAAAGGGGAATTCTATGAAGATCGAAATTATCGTCGTTTATATGCCGCGCTACGAGAAAGGCCACGAAGCTAATTTTGTGCCGCCGATTACCGGCATCCATTTGGCGGCGATTACTCCGCCTCGATTTGAGGTTAAGGTAACGCATCAGCAGGTAGAGCCGGTCAACTTGGATACTGACGCCGATTTGATTGCCCTCTCCTTCTTCAGCGGTTTCGCCCCGGAAGCCTACCGGCTGGCTGCCCTGTTCAAGCAAAAAGGCAAAATCGTGGTGATGGGCGGCCCGCACGTAACCTTTTCTCCAACTGAGGCGCTGCAATACTGCCACGCGGTGGTGGTCGGTGAGGCGGAGTCGGTTTGGGCTACACTGCTGACCGATGCGGAGCAAGGGGTGTTGAAGTCCATCTACCAAGGCCAGACGCAGCCTTTACTCAACCTGCCCACGCCTCGCTACGATTTACTGCCCGGCGCCTTCTTTATCAAACGGGTGATTCAAACTACACGAGGCTGCCCCTTCACCTGCTCCTTCTGCACCGTGCCGACGCTCAATCCCGGCTTTCGCACTCGCCCGGTAGTCGAGGTTATCAAGGATATCGAGTACAACAACTTCAGCCAATGGTGGCAGCGCAAAGTAGTCTGGTTTTGGGACGACAATCTCACCGCCAACCGTAAGTACGTTAAAGAACTGCTGCGGGCGATGATCCCGCTCAAAAAGTGGTGGTTAACCCAGGCCAGCCTGGACATCGCCAAAGATGAAGAGCTGCTCGATTTGATGCAGCAGTCCGGCTGTATCGGCGTTTTTTTCGGCATTGAGACGTTTGGGCAAGAGTCGCTCAAGGATGCTAACAAACGCCAGAACAAAGCCGAGCACTATCGCGCCTGCATCGAGAAAGTACACAAGCGCGGGATTGCGGTGATGGCCGGTTTTATCGCCGGATTTGATGGCGATACCCCGGCCAGCATCGAGGATATGGCCCGGCAGCTTTACGACATTAGCGTAGATGTGCCCTTTTTGAGTATCCTCACCCCCTTTCGCGGGACTCCCCTCTACGATAAACTGGAGCAGGAAGACCGGCTGCTTACGGGACGGGGATGGGAATATTACAATGGTTATAACGTCACCTTCCAGCCCCAGCAGATGAGTCCCACTGAACTGTTGCAAGCCCACCGGATGTTGTGGCGCACCGCTTTTTCGTTCAAATATGCCGCCAAACGAAGCTTGCGGTCACTCTTTCGTTTACGGTTGGGGGCCGTTCTCTTATCCCTGATGATGAATGGTTTTTACTGCCTGAAAAGACTCAGAAACAATGCCCCTGTAGATATGCAGCGACAGATTAATCTTCCGACAGTCCTCTCCACCCACCCACCCGTTTCAGCCGGCGTTTTAGCGCCGGAATTGGGAGATTAGGAGGACATTTATGAAAGTCAAATCTATGAATGAAACTCTCCCTTTACCCTCTACGCCTTACGGCTACTTTTCGCCCGATGAGGCTTTTTGGCAGGTAAACCGGGAATTGTTGATAATTCTGGCAGGGGCGCGGGCGGTGATGCTAGAACTGGCCCATCCGCTGGTGGCAGCGGGGGTGGCTCAGCACAGCAACTTCCGGCGCGACTCGCTGGGCCGGTTGTATCGTACGGTGTTTATGATGGTGGATGCCACGTTTGGTAGTGCCGAAACCGCCCGCCGGGCGGTGGGCCGGGTTTATCGCTGCCATCGGGCGGTTGAGGGGGGGGTGCCCACCAGCGTGGGGCCGTTTGCGGCCCAAACCGGGTATCAAGCCAACGACCCTCACCTCAAGCTGTGGGTGCTGGCGACGTTAATTGACTCGATCCTGTTGGTCCACGATTTGTTTGTCCGGCCGCTGAGTCTGGCCGAAAAAGAAGCTTATTACCGCGACAGCCGGTTGCTGGGCCGCATGCTGGGCATTCCGGCCCCGGTGTTGCCGCCGGCCTACGCCGATTTTACCGCTTATGTGGAAAGGATGTTCAACAGTGACACGCTGACCGTGGGCGATACGGCCCGCGAGGTGACCGCGACCATCTTTGGTTCGCCGCCGGGAGCCCTTATCCGCGCCGTTAGCTTTGCCGGGTTGGGCTTGCTGCCACCCCGGCTGCGAGCAGATTTTAATATCCCCTGGGATGATCGGCGGGAGCGGCGGCTACAGTGGCTGGCCCGGCAAGCACGGGGATTACGGGCCACGCTGCCGCCGGCCTTGTGTGTCTGGCCCCACGCTTTGCTGGGCCAGTGGTATTTTGAGCGGGCTAAGAACTGTAAAGATCAATCTCCAAGTAGAACATCTTATTCTTCTGGAGATTAGACGCTTGGCGTGGAGATTATTAATCTTAATCTCTACCTGCCAGCCTCTTTAACCTTTTCCTCAAACTTCCAGCCAAATTCCCATGAAATTCTAATAAAATTCTTGTGAAGTAGTGCTAGGGGTAACAGATGGTTTTGTTTTGTCAAACCAGCAATCTCAATTAAGACAACCAGGATGACCAAAACCCACCCCTCTGCCACAACCTTAACCAAATCTCGTAACCCTCTCCACTCTCTACCCCTCTCTTCTTTCATTCCATCCATCCATCCATCCATCCTCCCTCCCTTCCTGAACTCAAAATAAAAATTAACGACGCTCAACGCGCTAACGGCGATTGTTTCTCTAAACAAGGAGGCAAAAGTGGTTAGCGCGTTTTTTGTTTAGTCCAATTTCTATTTCACCTTGAAAAGGTAGCAGGTAGCAAGGTAGCAGGGATGTATTACCCCTGTCTACCATCTACCATCTACCGTCCACTTTTCTTAGGAGGATCCCCTATGCTTACGCTTTCCACCCATCTCGCCCGTTGGCTCAATGTTGTCCTGATTATTGCCTTATTGAGCAGTTTGTTGCCGCCATCCTCTTTAGTTTCAGCCGCAGCAACGGACAAACATTCCACGACACCGGCGTTTAGCCAAGCTTTGGTCGAGACACCCAAACTGGCCGAAATCATAGAAACTTCACCAACGGCAAATGCCCCTGGCCAAAAAGACCTTACCATAAGCAAGCCCGCTGAAAACCCGCCAACCCTCCCCTCATCCTTTATCCCCCATAAACAAAGTCAAGTAGGGCAGTGGCTATACCCGATGGCGGTGGTTAATGTAGGCTCAAGTTCTATTCCTCAAGTAACTCAGTTTGTGTCAATAACTCCAGAGAATGTATTGGGACCTGAAGACAATTTAGGAGGCGGAGCTAAAATTTATTTTGCTTGTCCCGGACCACCGTGCGACGCTGGCGATTTTATTCAGGGCATTTATGACTTGGGAGCAATTATCACCCTCAATAGTGGAACAACAGTGGGTGGAATAAATGTTGAGGCCCAAACTCACAGTTTATCATTTGCTGATGGCGGCTTTAACTATGTGTTTCCTGGGGTTCAAGTCAGTTTGGATTCGACTGGCCCTGGAGCGATCTTCCTTTGGGCTTTCCTCAGTGCCCTAACTTTGGCTGTTCCCAACCCCTAACCCGTGCGGCTGCTACGAATACAGGCTCGTTCAGATATGTTCGTTTGAGTGCGAATGGAAATACCCTCACCAGCGGTTCAAAAGAGGTGCTTTGGGACTACGTGCGCTTTGTCCCGGCTACCTACCAACCGGTCAACCTGTTACAGCACCTCTACGCGCCTAACGAATGCCCTTTCTGCGGCAACGAGACAAAGCATCACTTCACCCCCTTTCCCATCAACACCTTCAGCGGCAACTACAACTACCAGACCACCGACTTTGAGATTGCCGCCGTCGGCCAGCCCCTGCGCTTTGAGCGCAGTTACAACAGCCTGCCCGTCACCGGTACAGTGGTTTACTCCAAGCCGCTAGGCTACGGCTGGACGCACAATTACGACCTCAAGCTGGCCTTCCCAACAGACCCCGGCGGCGAGGCCGGGGTGGTCATCCTCAAAGCGCCGCATGGGTCCCGCCTGCGCTTTGGCGACAACGGCAACGGCACGTATATAGCCTATCCCGGCGTGTGGGCGACGATGATACGCGGGGGAACGGGCCCCAGCAGCTACGTTTACACGGTTACAGCAGTTAGCCAGGAGACCTTTGTTTTCACCAACACCGGCCGGCTGATCCATCATCTCGACCCGCAGGGCAACGCCACCCACTTGACCTACACCGGCGGGATTACGCTGACCCGCGTCACCGACGCTGCCAGCGGGCGCAGCCTGGATTTCGCTTACAACAGCGCCGGGCGGCTCAGAAGAGTGACCGATCACACCGGGCGGGCCGTTACTTACAGCTACAACGGCAGCGGCGATTTAACGCAGGTGGTGGATACACGGGGGATGACCTGGACCTACACCTACAGCGGCAACCACTATTTGCACATAGTCACCGACCCCACCAACAGGATTGTCGAAAAAACTTTTTTTGACAGCCAGGGGCGAGCAACGAGCCAGCAGAATGGCGCCGGCCAGCCCATCGTCCAAATTACCTATGGCAGCAACACCCGCACCGTCACCGAAATGGGCCGGGTGCTGACCGATACCTATGGCACAAACAACCTGCTGGTCGGCCAAACCGATGCCCTGGGCCGCAGCCAGAGCTATGACTTTGACAATGGCTTTAACCGCAAAAAGGTCATGGATGCCCGCCACAACCCTATTACCTACACCTACGTTACAACCCTGGGGTTGACCACTGCCATCACCGATGCTCTGGGCAACCGGACCCGCTTTACTTATGATGCGCGTAACAATCTGACCTCCATCACCGACGCCCGCAACAACACCCTGAGCTACACTTACGATTTGACCAACAATCTCAAAACCATCACCACCGTCTCCGGTACCACCGTTTACACCTACAACAGCCGCGGCCAGGTGACAAACATTACCAACGAGCGCGGCAAAACCATCACCTACACTTACGACAGCGCCACCGGCAACCTGATCAGAATAACCAACCCGTTAGGTCAGCAGACCGGCTTTACTTACGACAGCCTGGGTCGGGTGACAAGAATCACCAATGCTCGCGGGATCGTTACCCGTTACCAATATGTCAGCAACAGCGACCTGCTCAGCGCCGTGACTGAGAACTACCTGACCAGCAGTTGCCCGGCGACCGAGTGTAATTTGATCACCGATTACGGGTATGATCGGGCCGGGCGGCTGACCAGCTTCATTGACCCAAAATCGGTCGAAACCCGCTACGAGTATGACAGCGCCGGGCGATTGAGCCGGGTTATCCAAAACTACAGCAACGGTGTCCACGTGGCCGGCGAAGCGCCCGATCAGGATGTGATCACCCGGTACGAATATGATACCAATGGGCGGCTCAAGTACATTTACGACCCGCTTGACCGGCGCGCCTATTTTGAGTACAATCCGTTGGGCCAGGTGAGCCGGGTTGTGCTCAACTACGACGATGGCGCGTATAACCCCGCCGAACCGGACCGGGATGTGATCACCACCTACGGTTATGATGAAGTTGGCAACCTGACCCGTGTCACCAACAACGCCGGGGAAACGATGACTTATGTCTACGATACCCTCAACCGGCTGACCCAAATTTAATCTCCAATCTCCAATCTCCAATATTATTATGACGCCGTCGGCAACCTGGAAAAAGTGCTGGCCCCTTCCTCCAAACCCGGCCAGAGCCAGGTGGAAACCCGCTATGGTTACGACACCCTCAACCACCTAACCAGCATCATCGAGAACTACCAGGACGGGAGTTTCAACCCATCTGTTACCGACCAGGACGTGACCACTCGCTATCGCTATGACCCGGTCGGCAACCTGACCCAAATCCAAAATCCAAACTCTAAAATCCAAAATCTCCAATATGATGATCTCAACCGCCTCATCAGCCTGACCGACCCGTTGACCCTGACCGCCCGTTACAGTTATGATGCCGTTGGCAACACCAGCGTTATCACCGATGCCAAAAACCAGGTAACCGTCTATACCTATGATCCGGCCAACCGGGTGAAGTTCATCAACTACCCCGGCAGCACCGCCGATGTAACCTTCAACTACGACAAGATGGGCAACGTGACCAGCATGCTAGACGGCACGGGCACGACCAGCTACAGCTACGACAAGTTGTATCGCCTGACCGGCAGCGCCAATGGGGCCGGTCAGACCATCACCTACACCTACCATCTGGCCGGCCCGCGCGCCGGCCTGACCTATCCGAATAACCAGGGGGTTAGCTACACCTACGATGCGGTCAATCGCCTGAAAAATGTCACCGATTGGACCGGCGGGCGCTACACCTACACCTACAACACCGCCGGGCGGCTGGCGACCTTGAATTTGCCCAACGGAGTGACAACAACCTACCTCTATGACCCCGCCGGCCGCTTGACCCGGTTGAGCCACAGCAGCAGCGCCGGTGATTTGGCGATTTATCAATACACCCTGGACGCGGCGGGTAACCGGCGGCGCGTCACCGAGACGTTGGTTATACCCGGTGGTAGTGGTTCTCTTAGTCCTTTTAGCCTGATCGGAGAAGGCCCAGATAACAGTGGCGAACCGCCGACCAGCGACAGCCGCCAGGCGATTTTGTACCTGCCGCTCATCCTTAAAGGTGGGACTACGGCTGCCACCCTGACTGCTCCTCAATCCCTGCCCCCTGACTCCAATCTAACCCTTTTCCTGCCGCTTATCTACCGCAGCGGCTCCTCCCTCTTCGCAACCGCTCTCATTGGGGCGGGGATCACCCGCACCCTGGTCTATACCTACGACAGCCTCTCCCGTTTGACCAACGCCGGCTACTCCACTGGAGAAAGCTACGCTTATTCCTACGATGCCGCCGGCAACCGTCTAAAAAAGAACTATCAATATGACGACGCTAACCGGCTTGTCAACGCCGCGGGACAGACGTATACTTGGGATAACAACGGCAACTTAACAAATACTGGGGTGATTACCAACGCCTACGACGCTGCTAATCGTTTGATTTCCAGCGCGGGGGCGGATACTGCCTTACAAGTAACCTATGATGGCTGGGGTAACCGAGTGCGGCAAACCGTTGGGGCGACGGTCACCAATTATGCTTTGGATGGGGCCGCCGGGCTGCCGGAACTCATCGTTACCAACCAGGGGACGCGGTATTTGCACCTGCCAGGAATGATGATGGCCCAGAACTCAGCCAACCAGCGCGTGTATCTGCTCAATGATGGCTTAGGTTCGGTGCGGCAGGTCATAAGCGGGACAGAAGTCGTGGGCTGGCGCGAGTATGATCCCTACGGGCAGCCGCAAGCGACGAATTCCTTCCGTAACACTTTCAATGCCAATTTGGAAGGGTGGAACATTCTCAATGTAGTTGTGGCAGGGTCAGGAACGGCGACATTGTCTAATCCACCGGGGCTGATGCGGTTGTCGGCCACGGTGGCCGGTTCGGGGCTTACGGTCGAGAAACGGCTCAGCGGTGTGCCCGGTTCGCTGACGATCAGCGCGGTGATGACAGCCCCAACCTATACAACTTCGCGATTCTCCGTCTACTATGCTGATGGAAGCACGGATTACATCTATAACCATCCCTCGATCCAGGGCAGTTTCAATCCGAGTTACACCACGCCGGTGACAAAGACGCCGGTCGCGTTATATCTCAACGTGAGCGCCAATACTCAATTTCCGGCGATCCAGTTGGATGTAAATGAGGTGCAGGTCACCCCAGCAGGCGCAACTGAGCCGGTAACGATGCCGCCCTTCGCTTTTACCGGCGAGTGGTGGGAAAATGATGTTCAACTCTTGCATTTGCGGGCCAGGTGGTACGACCCTTCCAGCGCCATCTTCCTGAGCAAAGACCCCTGGCCAGGCGACCCACTGCGCCCGCAGTCCATGAATGGTTTCAGTTATGTCGAGGGGAATCCGGTTAATCGGGTGGATCCGAGTGGGTTGATGGGTTGTATCGGCGGGGGCAATCTGGCGGTCGTGGAATTTGATAACTGCCTTACCGGAGGAAGTGGCGGTTCCCAGTTGTATGAATCCCCTGGGGCAGGGACGGTTATCGTTGCCCTGATAGCCCTGGCGGTTCCGGCAATTGCTTATGCGGGAAGAGAGGTGGGTCAAGTTTTGCCGGGCTTTAACATTCTGCCGCCCGGAACATACAGCCAGCAATCGCCATTTCCGGCTGCTGAACCGCAGTGCCTTGATTGGCCAATTGGCGCACCGCCCTACTCGATGCCGAATACTTGGACGTTTCCGATGTTCGGGCCGCAAATTCCATTGAGTACTTCATTTCCTGCCAATTCTGGCATTAGCTTACCAAATACTTTACCGGTCTCTCCTGTCGAGGGGCATCACCTGCTTCCCAAACAATTTAGACCCAAGTTCGAAGCAGCAGGACTTGATATTGAGGATTAAGTAGTACCATTGCCCCGTGATTTCCACAAGGATATTCATGGTAGAGGTGGTGGTGAAGCTTGGATCAATAGCTGGAATAAGCAATGGGAGCGATTTTTTGCGGGGCGTAATCCCTCAGCTGGAGAGATATTACAACAACTTGAAAAAATGAAAAAGGATTTTGGTATACCATGAGTCATATGCAGATTTTTTATAAATTGCAACAGCCATTTTTTGATGAGGAATATTTAGTATACGGTGACCCAAGTTGGGATAAAGAGTATGGGCGTGCTGAATGGGCAAATGAGGTGATCGTTGAAACAATCAAATGTCCCGTGTATCCAAGTCATCAACGCGCTGGAGAACGGATCGGGAATCTAGTTATTTTGTTACCCTCTGGGAAGACAGCAGACTTTGTCTGGACTTGGTATAGTGATTGTTTAATTACGGACAGAGTTTTACGCCTGTTTGAAGAGGCAAAATTTACTGGCTTCACGGTCAAACCCGTAGAGGTCAAGCTGAAGGATCAGAGCGGTAAAGAATTAATTGCTCCTCCCGTACTCTGGGAGCTTGTGGTCACAGGTAAAGGTGGAGAGGCTGACCCACGTTCTGGGATACGCCAAATTTATGCCTGCCCGCATTGTGGGTTGAAGGTATATTCGTCTTTCCAAGACGGTGTTATTGTCAATGAACAAACTTGGGACGGTTCGGATTTTTTCACTATTACTGGTTATCAGTTCATAATAGTTACAGAGCGAGTTAAAAACTTTATTGTTGAACACACACTGATTAATTGTGTACTGATTCCAAGCCAAAACCTTGTCTGGAAGGTACTTACAAGGCCGGAAGATTTATACCCTGGCTAATCTTCTAAGGTATCTTTCCAGCTTAAGCTAGAAGCGATAACAGTGTGATAATGAAGGCCCGCTCATGCCATCTTCCTGAGCAAAGACCCCTATCCCGGCGACCCGATGCGCCCGCAGTCTCTAATCTCCCATGTCCTTCGTAAATACGACCGAGGACCGGGGGCGGAAGACCGGAAGATAGCAAACAGCTGGGTCCTTGGTCTCCGGTCATCGTCGGCAAAAGATTTTTATGAGCGTGACGTGCCGTTGGCTCATGAACCCTCCTAATCAATACTCACCAACTCATACGTCGTGATCGGCTGCGCCCGGCCCCGCAGTTGCATTTCCTGATAGAAAACAGCCTTGGCCGAGTCCTTGACCATCTGGTAAACTGCTTTGCTCAGCAGCACCTTGCCGCCCGGCGCATTTTCCTGGATGCGCTTGGCCACGTTGACCGTGTCGCCGATGGCGGTGTAATCCATGCGGTCCGACATGCCGACATTGCCCACTACCGCCTCGCCGACATGGATGCCGATGCCAAAGGTCAGACCGCGCTCCTGGCCGATGTTGTGATGGTAGTCCCTGATAACCCGCTGCATGGTCGCGGCGGCACGGACGGCCCGCATCACATGATCGGCTTGCTCCAGCGGCGCGTTAAAAATGCCCATAACCGCATCGCCCATAAACTTATCCAGCGTGCCCTCAAACATTAAAATCGAAGTGGCGGCCATCGAAAGGTATTCGTTGAGAGTGTCCACCAGCTCTTCGGGCGGCAGCTTTTCGCTAAAGGTAGTAAAGCCGCGAATATCGGCGAACAAAATACTAATCTCCTGGCGATGCCCGCCCAGTTGCAGGTCAACCGGGTTAGAGGGCAGCCGGTCTACCACCGCCGGCGACAGGTAGCGCCGGAACATATCGTGGACGGCCCGCAGCCGCTTGGTTTCGGTCACATCGTCCACTACAATAGTTACGCCCTGGGTTTGATTTTGGGCGTCCTTTAAGGGGGCCAGGTTGAGGCTCAGGTTAACCCGGCCCCGGCCCGGCAGCTCCGAAATAATCTCATAATCGGAGTAGTGATTTTCGCGCCGGGCTACATTGGCAATGAGGTTAGGGAAAATGGTGTTGTTCAGCGCGGTCAAAACCTCGCTGTAGGGCAGGCCGACGCATTGCTCCGAGGGCACGGCCAAAATGGCTTCGGCGGCGCGGTTATAAAGGGTGATTTTGCCTAGGATGTCGGTGGTGATAACCCCGTTGTCCATACTGTCAAATACATTGGCCATCAGATTTTTCATCTGTGTCATCTCGGCCAGGTTGCGCTGCATGCCGTCAAAGAGGGTGGCGTTTTCCAGGGCCAGTGCGGTCTGGTCGGCCAGGGTGTTGAGCAGGCGCATGTCCTGGGCGCTGTAAGGCCGGCCCGATTTCTTGGGACCGAGGGCAAAAATACCAATCAGTTGTTCCTTTTTCAAAATGGGGATGAACCACTCGTAATTGAGCGCCCGCAGGGTTTGACGGTCGTATTCCGGCGCGCTTTTGAACTGCTGCGAGATGTCAATAGTGTACTGGGCCAGCGGCCGCCGCTCGACGATGAGTCGTTGGGTGATGGGTGTCTCTTTTTTGAGGGTAATGGTTTTGGGCACGCCGTTGGTGCCCATGGCCGGCAGGGTGCGCAAATTCAACTGTTCGTCCGATTCAGATTCGAGGATGAACAGAGCGCTGCGACTTAAGCCCAAAACTTGGTTGATGTGGCTCATCGCCAGGTGGGCCAACTCGCCCAGGTAAAGCCGGTTGCTGATCAGTTGGGTATATTTCTGAATAACATCTTGATAGTCGTAATGCTGGCCGAACAACAGCCGGTTGGTGAGATACTGGCTAACCTGCCGGATGGGGGTGTGGATAATTGTCAGCAACAGGGCGGTAACAACGGCTACGGTCAGGTTTCGATCCAGGTAGCCGGCCAGGGTTTGGGCCAGAAAGTCGCCCAAAACCGACCGCACCAGGTAGATACCAAACAGGTAAACCACCACCGTGATCAGGGTAACGATAATCACGCCGATGACCCGCCGGCCGCCTGTACCCAGGTCGGGCAGGTTTTCGACCATGACTGTATAGGTAGCCAGGGCCCCGCCCACCCCAATAACAATCAAACCCATGGTCCAGAAGGGGTCGCGCAGGCTTAGATATAGCCCGTAGCCGGCGATGAGTAATAAAGTGGAGATAATCAGGTATTGAATGCGGTTTTTATGAGCCGGGCTAGGCGTGTGAGTAGCCAGGACCATGCCGCCGTATGCGGCCAGAACCATATAGGCCAACCACCAGCCGACGCCAAGCACAAAAGCGATATTGCCGGGGTGAACCCAACCATTGCTCCAGGCAAACAGGTCCGGCGGCAAAACCAGCCAGTCGGCCTGGAACGTGGCCGTAAGCGCCAATCCCAGTGCGCCCATAGCCCACCCCCAGGGGGACTGCCAGGTGGGGTGCAAAAAGGCGCGGGCAAAGGTCCAGTAGGTTACGCCCAGTAGGACCAGAATGTAAGGGGCCAGGTCGGCCCAGCTAAAGCCGGACAGCGGCGAAACAACCTGGCTAATGATCAACACCAGGTCAAGCATCCAGACGACAGTCAGAAAAAGATAAGCCAGAAAAAGCCGGTCAAGAGGAGTGTCGGGCCGGCGGCTGGATAACATAAACAAGCCCAGGGCCAGGTAGGCAATAGCAATACCCACCGGAAAAATGGCCTGGCTAGATAACATCATTGGATCTGATAACACGTTCTATCCCTTCGCAAATTACATTGAGGGTTAGTTGAACCCTAGCTTATCACAAAAGTTAGAAATCTCCAATTATTTTGGCAGGACCAACTTTTGGCAGAAACCTTTAACACTGTAAAGTATACAGCAGCGAAGTTTGAAATTAGTTTGAGCAGTTTGGGAGCGGAGTACTAAACGATTTACGATTTTGGATTTACGATTTACGATTTTGGATTTACGATTTACGATTTTGGATTTACGATTTGCGCATTACGTTCTACGCTTTACGCATCACGTATCACGCATCGCTTTTTCCTTGCTGATAGCTCAAAGAGTATCAGTAGATCCAATTTCCGCGGAGTGAGGCACGCCCACGTGCCGAACACCGCCGCACGTGGGCGTGCTGGCTCCTCAAATTTGGATCCACTGAGTATAATTTCAGCATGTCTCGTCTTGACCGGTTTCCCGTAGGCGCAAGCCTTACCCTGGCCGATTTAGAAAACGATGTCCATCCGGTACTGCACCGGCTGCGGGCAGTCGAGCCGATTTCGTGGCTGCCGGCGCTTAATGCCTGGCTGGTTACTCGGCGTGATTTGGCTGTCGAGGTGATGCGCAAACCTGCCCTCTTTACGGTGGATCATCCCGGCTTTTCGACGGCCCAGGTAGTGGGGCCAGGCATGTTGTCGCTGGATGGCGGTGAACATCTGCGCCATCGCGGCCCGTTTGAAGCCCCATTTCGCCAGGGGGCGGTGCAGAGCCGCTTTAGTGGGGTGGTAGCCGCGCATGTGGCGGAACTGCTTGATGGTCTGGCAGCCAGGGGCCGAGCCGAACTGCGGCGCGAGTTTGCCGGCCCGCTGGCGGTGAAGACGATGATCACCGCGCTGGGGCTGGACAATACGGACGCTTCGGTGGCGGCGGTGCTGGGGTGGTATGATGCCATTGTTGACGCCGTCACGCGGGTCACCGCCGGAGAGCCGGTCAACCAGGCTGGGCGGACGGCTTTTGCCGCGCTGAAGGACAGCCTGCTTCCGGCTTTGAAGCGCCCGCCGGAAACAAGCCTGCTGGCTGCCGTGGCGAGCGGGGCCGGTGGACTGTCTGACGATCAAATTGTGTCCAACGCGGCGGTGCTGCTCTTTGGCGGCATCGAGACCACCGAAGGGATGATTGCCAATGCGCTCTATTTCTTGCTGACTCAGCCCGACATCCTCAACCGGGTCAGCCGCAATTCCTCGTTGCTGCCGGCGGTGATTGAAGAGTCGCTGCGCTTGGAGCCGGCCGCGGCGGTGGTTGACCGCTATGCAGTCCAGGATGTGCGGTTGGGGCAAGCTCAGATTGAGGTGGGCGAGTTGGTGCAGGTTTCGCTGGCCGCCGCCAACCGCGACCCGGCGGTGTTTGCCAACCCCG
This sequence comes from Anaerolineae bacterium, assembly GCA_023151115.1. Next base: position 190,695 of record JAKLJP010000007.1, on the reverse strand, counting down.
ACACCTTTGACCCCTTCCGGCCCAATTTACGCTCGCATGTGACCTTTGCTCAAGGTCCCCATGTCTGCCTGGGGCTGCACCTGGCCCGGCTGGAAGCTCACGTTGCCCTGGCCCAACTGCTCGCCCGCCTGCCCGCTTTGCAGTTGGAACTCCCCGAAGCTGCCCCCCCGCGCGGCCTGGTTTTTAGAAAACCGCCGGCGCTTCGGGTAAGCTGGCTGGTTTGCGAGGCGTAATGAAAATGAGGCGATGACGCGGTGACGCGACGAATATTCGCCTCATCGCGTCTTTATTTACGAAGGACTCTATGCGCTTACACCTGATTACGGCTGAAGACCCCTTAACCCTGCAAGCGCGAGCGCGGGAATTAATCCGCTTTCCGCAGTTAACCATGCCCTTGTTGGCCGCACTGACGCCTGCTCACTGGCAAGTAAGCCATACCGATGAAATTACCCACCCGGTAGATACTCGGTGTACTTATGACCTGGTTGGAATAACCGCCGCCACTCCCGGCGCGCTACACGCCTACGAGCTGGCCGAAGCTTTTCGACAACGAGGGGTGAAAGTGGTGATGGGCGGGCCGCATGCCACGCTGCTGCCTGCTGAGGTTATTGAACACGTGGACATTGTGGTTGTGGGCGAGGCGGAAACGGTGTGGGCCTTTGTCTTACGGGATGTCGAATACGAAGTTCATTATCCCGCTGGCTCTCATCTCCTCGATGAAGCCACCCAGGCTACAGTTGAAGTGCTGCCGGACCAAAAGAAGATTTATCGTTGCGCCAGGCCGGCCACGCTCGCTGGACTCCCTTTTGCCCGCCGGGATTTGATTGAACACGGCGGCTGGAATAAATGGTGGGCCACCAAAGGAGCGATTATCGCCACGCGGGGCTGTCCGCACCGCTGCGATTATTGCTCCATCCCCCACCTGTACCCCCAGGCCAACCGCATGCGCTTCCGCCCGGTGACAGAAGTGGCCGCTGAAGTGGCGGCCATAGCCGACAAAGGGGTTGTCTTTTGGGATGATAATATTGGGGCCAACCCGCGTTATGCCAAAGCCCTTTTCCAGGCCCTTATCCCGCTTAAAAAATGGTGGACCAGCCAGGCCACCCTGGCTTCGCTGCGTGATGAGGAGTTTCTGCGCCTGGCCGCCGCAAGCGGTTGCAAAGCGTTTTTTGTTGGGTTGGAAAGTATCTACCAGTCCAGCCTGGATGGGGCAAATAAAGCGCACAACCAGGTCCACTATTATCAAGGTCTCATTGCCAAAGCGCATGCCTATGGGATTGCCATTCAGGCCGGGATTATGTTTGGTTTTGATGGCGATGACAAAGATGTTTTCGCCCGGACGGTGGATATTATGGGCGAAATTGGCCTGGATAACGCCACCATCAGCCTGATGGTTCCGTACCCCGGCACACCCGCTTATGCTAGGCTGCAAGCCGCAGGCCGGATTATTGATGACAACTGGCGGCATTATAACGGCAAGACCCACGTGGTCCACGCCCCCCGGCAGATGACGCCCGAGGCCTTGTTAGCCGGGTACGAATGGGCCAAAACACAGTTTTATTCGCCGGGGCATATCTTTAAACGCTTGAGCCTCAGCCAAACCGGCTTGTGGTGGAATATTCCCCGCAACCTGGGCTATATGTTTGGCTTAACCGGCGAGGTCCGCTCACGCGCGGCGATGCATTCCGCTGAGTAGGCTAGGGTAGCCCCTTTTTAGGGCAGCAGAGGAACCGTCACCTTGCGCGGCAGATGCGGCTCCTCTGTTCGACATCTAACACATAATATGCCTCACTCCTCGGATTGAGGCTGCTGCGGATACCTATTCACACTCAACTCAGCGCGAGCGCAAGCACTTGTTCGGTGGTCATATGCACGCCTTTCGCCCATTCCAATTCAAATGCCACATCCCCGAGTTGAGCACGTAGCCGGGGCAAAGCATCCTCACTATACTTCTGGTTTACTTGGTCTATTCCTTGGCCTCTTCGATGTTGTCAAAGAGGTTATACAGCCGCCCATTTTCAAAGGCAAAGAGCTTTTAATAGGCAGGCGTCTCTATTGCCCCCAAGGCTCTGAGAGCGGCCTTCTGCGCTTTCGTCAACCCGGTCGCGCTGGTAATGTTCATCCGCTCGTAGGGCCGCTGGGGCTGGAGGGTTTTGAGAGAGTCGCCGGTCCGGACATCCCAGAGTTTGAGGGTTGCATCGGCGCTGCCACTGGCCAGAAGGCGGCCATCGGGGCTGAAGGCCACTGACCAAACCCAGTTGGTGTGGCCTGATAACGTCTTGAGGCTTTGGCCGGTGGGGACCTCCCACAAGCGCACCGTCTGATCCAAACCGCCACTGGCCAGCAGGCGGCCATCGGGACTGAAGGCCACTGACGAAACCGGGTGGGTGTGGCCGGCCAACGTCTTGAGGCCTTGACCGGTGGCGGCCTCCCACAAGCGCACGGTCTGGTCTTCACTGCCACTGGCCAGAAGGCGGCCATCAGGACTGAAGACCACTGACGAAACCGGGTGGGTGTGACCCGCCAACGTCTTGAGGCTTTGGCCGGTGGCGACCTCCCACAAGCGCACCGTCTGGTCTTGGCTGCCGCTGGCCAGGAGGCGGCCATCGGGACTGAAGGCCACTGACCTGACCGGGTGGGTGTGGCCTGATAACGTCTTGAGGCTGTGGCCGGTGTGCCGAAGGTCCCACAAGCCCACCGTCTTGTCATTACTGCCACTGGCCAGAAGACGGCCATCGGGACTGAAGGCGACTGACCAAACCGGGTTGGTGTGGCCCGCTAACATCTCGAGGTTTTGGCCGGTGTTCCGAAGGTCCCACAAGCCCGCTGTATGATCAAAACAGCCACTGGCCAGAAGGCGGCCATCGGGGCTGAAGGCCACTGACGAAACCCAGTCGGTGTGGCCTGATAACGTCTTGAGGCTTTGGCCGGTGTTCACATTCCACAAACCCACCGTGTGATCAAAACAGCCACCGGCCAGAAAGCGGCCATCGGGGCTGAAGGCCACTGACCAAACCCAGTTGGTGTAGCCTGATAACGCCTTGAGGTTTTGGCCGGTAGGGACCTCCCACAAGCGCACCGTCTGGTCATTACTGCTACTGGCCAGGAGGCGGCCATCGGGACTGAAGGCCACTGACGAAACCCAGTGGGTGTGGCCCGCCAACGTTTTGAGGCTTTGGCCGGTGTTAACCTCCCACAAGCGCACCGTCTGGTCTTCACTGCCACTGGCCAGAAGGCGGCCATCGGGACTGAAGGCCACTGACGAAATCTGATTGGTGTGGTCTGACAACGTCTTGAGGTTTTGGCCGGTAGGGACCTCCCACAAGCGCACCGTCTGGTCATTACTGCCACTGGCCAGGAGGCGGCCATCGGGACTGAAGGCGACTGACCTAACCGGGTGAGTGTGGCCCGCCAACGTTTTGAGGCTGTGGCCGGTGGAGACCTCCCACAAGCCCACCGTGTGATCAAAACTGCCGCTGGCCAGGAGGCGGCCATCGGGGCTGAAGGCCACTGACCTGACCTGGTGGGTGTGGCCGGCCAACATCTTGAGGCTGTGGCCGGTGGAGACCTCCCACAAGCGCACCGTCCCATCTGTACTGCCACTGGCCAGGAGGCGGCCATCGGGACTGAAGGCGACTGACCAAACCTGGTGGGTGTGGCCCGCCAACATCTTGAGGCTTTGGCCGGTGTTAACATCCCACAAGCGCACCGTCCCATCTGTACTGCCACTGACCAGAAGACGGCCATCGGGACTGAAGGCCACTGACCAGACAGCCCCCAGGTGACCCTCACAGGTCAGGAGCGGTTGGCCATCGGTGACCCGCCACAAGCGAACCTGCCCCTCAGCCGTACCCGCTGCTAATACCTTTCCATCCGGGCTAAAGGCCACTGAGAAAGTAGGCCCAAAGGTGTCTGTAAACACAGCTCCGGCCAGATGGGCGCCGGCGAAATTGAGGTCAGGCGCATGCAGACCGCCCAGGTAAGCTTGCCTGATCGTTAACCCGGAAAAATCATAGCCTCGAAGCTCAATCTTCAGATGCAACAGCAAATTAAGAAGATTGCCCGCCGCATACCCCGGCTGCTGCGGCCCAGCCTGGCGCAGCGCCTCCAATATCGCCTTGAGCCGCGCCTCCAGCCCCGCCTGCCCCAAGGCCGCCAGCAATCGCTCCGCCACCGGCTTAAGGATCAGCCGGCTTTGGCTGGCCCGGACATACTCTTTGGCCTGGGCTTTGATCAAGGCATACCGATTCAAATGCAGGGGTGCAAGGGAGCGGGGGAGCAGGGGTGAAAATTCATCTCCCTTGCTCCTCTGCTCCCCTGCTCCCCTGCCTGGTGATCCCTCAATTTCCCGACAGACATTCTCCACTAAATAATCGGTCAAAAACTCTAGCACCACATTTTGCAAGGTCAAGCCAGCCGCCTGTTGTTCCAATAACGACCGCCGCTGCAGCGAACGCAGCGCCTCCAAAAAAATGCCGCCTGCCTCTGACTTGACCAGATTATCTCTTAAAATCTGAGGGGAAACTGCCTCCCGTTCAATCGCCAGCCAGAGCATAATATCTCGCTCCAGGGCAGATAAGCGAGCAAACTGTTGATCCAGGATATCCCGAATATCGTCAAAGATGACAGCCTCTTCCCGCAGAAAGGCCTCACTATCGCCGGCAAAGAGTTCTTGGATGGTTTGGGCGATTAACTTCAAAGCCAGCGGATGGCCGGAATAATGCTCGACCAGCCCTTCCAGGACGTGGGCCGGGCCGGACAGTCCTTGTCTCTGTAAAATGGCCAGGCCGGCCGACTCGGCCAGACCGGCCAACTGGTGAAAACGAATCAAACTATTATCATTGGCTAAGCGAGCCAGGCCCTGCGGTCTCTCCCGGCTGGTCAACAGCAGGCAGCTTTGATGCTCGCCGTCGCCAAAGCGCTGGATCAGTTGGCCATAGACCTCATAGCCGGGGCGATACTGGCCGGCCCGACTACCCTGCTGCATGATGGTTTCGACATTGTCGAGGATTAATAAACAGCGCTGCCGGCGCAAGGTGTCGAATAATAGCTCAAGTTGCTCAGCCAGATGATCGGGCCAGCGATTGAGTTGTTGCTGCGAGAGGACGTGGAACCAACCCCGCAGCATACTGGTCAAAGGCGGCGCATTGATGAGTGACCTCCAGATCACAGTGTCGAAGTGTGAACTGACCTGCCGGGCGACCTTCGTGGCCAGGAGGGTTTTGCCGATCCCACCTATCCCTACAATGGCCACCAGGCGACAGCGGTCGGCCACAAGCCAGCGTTCCAGGCTCTCCTGTTCCCTCTCCCGGCCATAGAAGCTGCCCAGGCCGGGGGTCTCGCCCCAATCTACAACCGCGGCCTGGCCGGAGAAGATATCTTGCAGCTCAGCCCGGCTAAATTGATACCCGGCCTGAGCCGTCCACTGCTGAGCCGTGAGCAGATCGAGTTGGCCGGCAAAGAGGCGGATCAGGTAGCGCATGTAAGATCGGGTAGGTTTCCAGTGTCGCCCTTTATACGTCGAGCCATGTTCCCAACGCGAGACCAGGGGGCCATCAATAACCCGGTGATCTTCAGCGGGGCCGGCCTGGGCCAGTTGATCCAGAGCGTCAACGAACTCTTGCTGGCTCAATTGGGCCTGGCGCCGGAGTGTTTTGAGCTGCTCTCCAAATTTTTTGAGATCCATCGTAACGCTAGCCCTTAAACAGCAATTACCGGATCGGTTGGCTTGTACAGTTGTGCAAGGGGATGTACAGGGACAATCGAACCAAAATCTGGTATCCTGATTTTACCAGATAACATTCACAATAAAAGATGATTGAGTCACGTAAAGGCAATCATCCTATCGTTGTCCTAACTTCTGAGCCTTATGCTGGCCGCTGCTGCCGCTCAAAGATATTATGGTCCTGCGATACCATGGCCTGAGCCAAAATCAACCCCTGTTCCAGGCCCTGACCGGCCTGGGCCTAACCGAGTTCGATGAGTTGGTCAAAACTATCTGGCCAGGTTATACGGCCGCGGAGAAGAAGCGGCTCAACCGGCCTGATCGGCAACGCGCCGTTGGGGGTGGGCCTGACTTTGAATTAGAAGCTCGAGACCAAATCCTGCTGACGATCGTCTGGTTGCGCCACTATCCGACCCTGGAGGCGTTAGGGGGTCTGTTTGGGGTCAGCGATACCACGGCCGGCCGTTATATCCGCCGTATCCTGCCGCTCCTGGAGACGACGGGGCGGGATACGATGCGCCTGCCAGACCCCGGTCGTAAGCGACGACGGCATCTCTCCGACCTGTTGCAAGAGACGCCCGAGTTGGCGCTGATCAGCGACGCTTCTGGGCAACCGGCGTAGCGTCCTCACCTATTCTCTCGCTTATTATGAATGTTAGCCGGTAATTATACAGCCGTTTAGCTTCGGGTACAAAGATTTAGGCATGGTTCAAATTATACTGAAATCAGAATGAAAGCAGAACTTTTTCATAATTAGAGTCAAAGCCAAATCTGGCGTGTTTTACCTGCCAGCCTTTTTTGAAAGTTACGTTCTCATTCTGTTTTTGGTATAGATTGACTCTTGTAAAAATATAAACAGTTAATAACTATTGGTGTTATTTGACCAGATGGCGATGATGCAACAGCCGAGCTTGATCCCCGCGCCGGGCCAGGCTGGGTAAAATCGCTGCCGGGCGAAGCAGACGACTGGTCGTGACGCAGTTGGAGTTTCCGATTGACTCTTTTTAGGCTATGAAGGCGAGGTGATGCGTATGATTTGAGCGTCTTAAAGGGTATAGGGAAGATAGGCTGGTTGAGATCTTCCAGTCACAAACAAATAGAAATTCGTCATAAAAATAAGGAGAATAACAAATGCCAAGAATAGTTGCTACCCATACCGTCAAGGATGTGAAGCACTGGGCGTCCAAGGGCGATGAGCGGGTCGAGGTTATTGGGCCATTCGGCACGGAACTCGTCTCGTATGTTGCGGCGGACGGAAGCAATCAGGTCGCCGTGTCCGTCAATATTCACGACATGGAGGGTCTGATGGCCTTCATGCAAACACCGGAGGCGGCGGCAGCGATGGAGTCGCACGGGGTCATACAGCCGGTCGTCTTCCATCTTGAGGCTGCCGAGTAGTCGTAGAAAAGAAATCAAGGTCTGACCCCAGCCAGTTGTAGGTTGGGTCGAGGCGCGAGACCCGACCCTCCTGGGGCTGCGTTGGGTTTCACTTCGCCCAACTCAACCTACGACCTGAGTTCGGAGTTTTCTAAATCACATCCTTCGATACGCCCCTCGCTTCGCTCAGAGCTACTCAGGATGTGATATTTGAGCCGAAAATCACCCTTCGATACGGGCTAACGCCCTACTCAGGATGATTTTCGGCAAAACGTCGAACTCAGGTAGTTAGGTATCACGAGTAAATTAATGGCATGGAGGGCAAAATGAGCAATGCAGAAACGGTACAGGCCATCTACGAGGCTTTCGCACGTGGCGATGTAGCCACCATCCTCGACAAGCTAGACGATGCCGTCGAGTGGGAGACAACGGCGCCGCTGCCCGACGTGCCGTGGCTTCAAGCACGGCGCGGCAAGGCCAATGTGGTGGGGTTTTTCGAGTCCATGGCCCCCTAAAAATCACTCGTTTTGAACCACACACGCTCTTCGACGGCGGTGACAAGGTCTTCGTGCTCATCACTTTCGAGGCTACGGCCCACGGCCAGGTCTACTCTTTCCCCAACAATGGTCACCTCTGGCAGTTCAACGCGGCCGGCAAGGTGGTCAAATATGACCACGTTACGGATACGGCTCAGATGACCAGGATGGCCGTTGGGGAGTGATGATCCCGGGGACAAGTGTCGTTTGAGGTTTGCCCAGCCTAAAGTTCAAAAAAGTGGTTAAAATGCTGTATTCATAAATAAAAGGAGAATAACCGATGTCAACCGACAGCAATAAGGCCGCCGCCCGCCGTTTCCCTGACGCCTTCAACGCGGGCAATCTTGAGGGGATGGACGAATTAACCACACAGGACACGGAGTGGGCTTCAAAAATTCTTGAGCAGGCATTTTATACCGACCCCCTGCTGAATTTTATTTATGGCGACACGATAAACGAACCAGGAAAGCTTAACTGGTTTTTTAGGGTCACTTTCCGTCTGGCAGCTTTATACGGAGCATGTTTTTCAACAGCCGAGAAGGACGGCGTGCTGATGATGTTGCCGCCTGACCAGACAAAAATGACGATGGGTAAGATGTATCAATCAGGCATGTTGGCTGCACCCTTCAAGATGGGCTGGGCTTCTTTTTCAAGGTTGATGGCGTTTATGGACTTTGCAGAAAAAGAGCACAAAGCCGCAACATCTTCTGACCATTACTATATAATGACGGTGGGAGTCTTACCTGAAAGACAAGGAATGGGCGTTGGCAAAAAATTAATGATAAAAGCATTAGAAATTGTGGATGCGAATAAAATGCCGTGCTTTTTGGAAACGCAGAGTAAAAACAATGTTCCCATTTACCAAAGATTTGGATTTGAAGTTGTATCCGACAAAGAAATCCCAAAAGGGGGGCTGCATAATTGGGGAATGTGGCGACAAAAGAGATAAACACAAACCGCTAAAAAAGAATTACTTTAGAAAGGACAAGCTGAAATGGCCATCAAGGTGATTGTCGAACTACAGGCCAAACCAGGCCAGCGGGCTGAGCTCAAGGGTCTGCTTGAGAGCATTGTGGCGAAACATGGGCCGAGCGCGCCCGGTTTCCTGGGCAGCACGCGCTATGAGGTGCTCGATAACCCCGACATTCTGGTTGAGATTGCCGATTGGGAGTCGGCCGAGGCGCGGGTAGCGCATATGCAGGAGGCTGCGGCCAGCGGCGTCTACGCGCCTCTGTTGGAGTTGTTAGCCGCGCCATTCAGGGCTACGGTCATCAGGCAACTGCCCTGACGGGCGGCCGGTGTCACCGTCAGCAACCCGCGCCGCTGGGCGATGTGGTGTTGCTTGCTCTCATGGGTAAATCACCTTCGTGTGGTGAGCGATGGTTGCCGATGCAATCGGGCAGCCTAACCCCGTTTGGTGCTGACAGGCGATGGGATTGGTTGCCACAGGCGGCCTATTCGATTGCCTGCAGCGCAAACGTATCTGTTAGCTGTCCATTCGAGCGAGAATTCAAAAATTGCCCTATGAAACTGAGTTTCAATGACATACACAAACCGCAGCACAACCAAAAAATTATCAAATTACCAACCCCTGAACCTTCTGTCCCCTGTTTCAAAATAAGGGTCCCCTGGTAAAGAACCCTATATACCCCTTGCCATTGGCTTGCGCGACCAGGGAAGGAAGGCGATGTTCTATACACGCTGCACGAACTGAACGGGACTTTTTTGTAATTGCGGATTTCTCGACCCTTCGGCTTCGCTCAGGGCTAACCTTGCTTGTCTATAAATGCCTAACTCAGGCATTAGCTACATCAAATGTTGTAAAAAAGACACCTTAGGGTAGTCCTTTTTTTGTAGCTATAACGGTCTCTTTGACTGATTACAAGTTAAATTTAAGCTGGTATACTGGCAGGGTAGTTAGTCATAAGAACAAGAGAAGGAAGTAGGCAATGGAACCAACTATCCAGTTAATTCAGTTGACGGTGAGGGTTGAACGCGAAGCGGAGGCGCAACGCCGCTCATACATGGTATATAAAGATGACCTTGCGGATGAAAAACCGGTTCGCCTGCTGGCATACAAACGAGACAATCGTATCAAACGTTTCTTCAATCTGCTTCGGCTTTCGATATGAGTGAGGAAAGAGAATGTGCAGCGGTTGCAGCAGGTGGGTGAGTGGGATGTGGAACTTGACCCACCCCGACGCTCCCTGGAAATCTAAAACATTATCGGTTCAAGTGAGGGAAGCAACAAAAAAAGTCCCGCCAAAACGGCGGGGCTTTTTTGGGTTAAACCTCACAGGTTTATCTCCTGGAAGATTTTGGATTGGTGGTTCGAGCAGGTGGAAGTGAGATAATAATCCCCCTGTCATTTCGAGCGCCAGCGAGAAATCCTCTTGATACCCATAACATTTTGGGCCGTGGCCACGAAGATTCCGACCCGCACAGCGGGTCGGAATGACATGACTTCCTCCTTACCGCCGCCCGAGTAAACTCGCCAGGCAGCCGGGCGGCTGGAGCTGAGGTTGGGGCTGCGGTTGAGGTTGAGGCTCCGGTTCTGGCTGAGGTTCTGGTGTCGGTTCGGGCAGTACACCGACCGCTTTCTGGTAGGCCAGGTAGGCGTCGCCCCGGCCCACGCCCTGCTCGTTGGGCTGCGCGCCGATGCTGACCGCGCCGGCCAGCATCAAGCTTTTAACCTGCTCGGCGGTAAGCTGGGGATTGGCTTGCAGCAGTAACGCCGCCACCCCGCTGGCGTGCGGCGTGGCCATGCTGGTGCCGTCGCTGGCTACATAGCCATCCTCGATCACCGTGCCCAGCCGGGTTCCGGCGGCCTGGGGCGCAATCACCCCGACGCCGGGAAAAACAATGTCCGGCTTGGTGCGGCCATCGGCGGTGGGGCCGCGCGAGGAAAAGCGGGCGATCAGATCGGTATCGGTCATCGCGCCCACGGTGATGACGTAGCGGGCGCAGCCAGGCGATCCAACCGTTCGCTCCTCCGGCCCCTCGTTGCCGGCGGCCACGCAAACCACCACCCCGGCCTGGCGGACCGCCTCATCCACCAACGTCGAAAGGGCATCCGTGCCGTCGCACGGCCCGCTGCCGCCCAGCGAAAGATTGATAATCTGCACCCCCTGCTCCAACACCGCCCACTCGATCCCGGCCATGACCGAACTCATTGAGCCGCTGCCGTTGGCCCGCAGCACTTTGGCAATATACAGCGTTGCTTCAGGCGCCACGCCAACATATTTCCCGCCCGATTTGGCCCCGCTGCCGGCAATGGTCCCGGCCACGTGGGTGCCGTGGCCGTTGTCGTCGCGGGCGCTGTCGCTGACAAAACTTTTCATGGCCATCACCCGCCCGGCAAAATCGGGGTGACTGTCGTCCAGGCCGGTATCAACCACCGCCACTTTGATGCCCTGCCCGCGCAGCCCAGCCTCGGACCAGACCCTCGGCACACTGATTTTGGGCACCGAGGTATTGAGGCAGGTATGCACTGGCAAATCAGCCCAGACATGCTCCACATCCTCCGCCTGACTCAGCGCGGCAATGTCGGCGGGGGTCATGCGGATGGCTTCGGCGGGGATCAAGGTAAAGCTGGGTTCGCCGGGCGAGGGTGACACGCCACGGGTAGCGGCGCGGGCGCTGAACATGCTGCCTTGTTTGCGCCGCACAATCACCGGAATTGGCTCATCGTTAGGGACTGCATTCATTCTCTGCTGCAAAGATGGGGAAATCGTCGCGGGCATAGTTATCTCCTTTGCCTGAAAGGTTCAGGTGAAACGTAAAACGTGGTGCGTGGTACGTAGTGCGTTTACAGACCACGTACCACGTACCACGCACCACATTTCTTTAAAAGGGCAATGGAATTAATTACGCATAATCGGTTCTCTATTATTTCATCGCGCCTCTGCTATGTAGCCCTTACTCCTTCATCCACCTCGACCGAAACCACCCACTTCTGGGTTAGCAGTTTCAAGGCATCCCGGCCCGGCGCGGATACAGCCACGCCCGGAGACAGTTTGAAGACGTGCCTGACCTCGATGTTCTGGGCGGCCAGCCAGTCCAGGTGCGGGCTGGGGTCGCCGTCGGTGCGGACAATCAAATCTACAGCCCGGTTGGGCATATCCTGCAAGCGCTGTTCTAACTTTGGCTCAATGTTGGCCATTGGTGCCTCCTCATAAGTAGACCGGGAACGGAAGACCGATGACCGGGTCTTTGACCCCTGCCTCCGGTGTTTCGTCTTCGGTCATCGCTGGTAAGGGATTTCATCCGTAACTGCTCAGCCCTCATGTCATCCATTCGACAGGCTCACGCCCTTCGGCGCACCCGAAGGGGTGGGACAGGTTTCGAGGCCGTAGGCCGAGAAATCCCTACAGTGCTGCATCGGCCTCGAAGATTTCTCCCTTCGGTCGAAATGACATACTGAGCAATTACCTTCTGGCTTAATTATCAATCTTAAAGGGCCAAATGTCAACCGGCAATGTTAACAAATAAACAGGTCAGGAGGTCTGGTTGAAAGAGTTGTCCAGCTTGAGGGTCAAATAGTAAGCGCCGGGCTGCCCGTCGCTGCTGATGGCGTAGATGGTGTAAGTGCCGGTAACGGGCAAAACGTAGGCGTCAATCCGGGCATTGTCATCGTCGCCGCTGTCGCCATCTTCGGTTAAATATTCGTTATCGGGATCAAACAAGCCAACCTGGGCGTCTATTTCATCGCTCCGCATAGTAATGGTCACTACCTGGCCGGCTTCCCCTTCAAACTGCCACAAATCGCCTTCTTCGCCAACCAGTCGCCCTTCGACCGTCTGTCCATAGGCAATTGTTCCGCCGCCCGGCTGGCCGGGTAACGGCATCCCCCACCAGCCCCCGGCAGCCCAAAACGAGATGGCCAGCCAGACCCCACTGACCAGCGCCGCCAGGCCGAGCGCGGGCATCCACCAGCGCCGCAGCAGCGAGGCCCGGTCCTGAATACGGCGGCGTGAATTGGTGTAATCAATCCGGTAGCGGGGAACCAGCGGGTAGCCCAGGACAACCCCGGCCAAAAAGCCGCCCAGGTGAGCATAATTGTCGGCCGGCATCAAGCCACTGCAGCCCATCAGCAGGCTCACCCCGATGAGAATCAGGGCGGTGTTGCGCTGCCGCCGGCCAAACTCGCCCAGGCGCCGCCGGTAAAAAAGAAAGAAGGCTAACTGCATACCCACAACCCCAAAAATCGCCCCCGAGGCCCCCGCCGAATAAGTCATCGGGCCGCGCAGGGCAAAGCTGGCCAGGCTGCCAAACAAGCCGGCCAGCAGATAAACGGCAATAAAGCGGGCGCGGCCATACAAACGCTCCATTTCAAAGCCAAAGGCAATCAAGCCGATAACATTAAAGATCAAATGCTGCGCCCCAATGTGCAAAAACATCGAGGTAAACAGCCGCCAGACCTGACCTTGCAGGATCAACGGGCCGTAATTCGCGCCAAATTTAACCAGGACCTGGCCCTCTTCGGAGCCGCCGGCCACTTCCTGAGCCAGCCAGACCAGCCCAATCGCGCCCATCAAAATGTAGGTAAAGAGCGGTTTGGCCGGAGGATGGTCGTAAGGATTGAGATAGTCGCCCTGCACCTGGCTGTAATAACGATCCTCGATGGCCAATATGCACTCCGAGCAGCGAAACCCTACCGGGGTGCGCTGAGCGCATTTGGCGCAAATGGGCCGGTTGCAGCGGTTACAGCGCAAACTCGTCTCCACTTTAGGATGCTGGTAACAGTATAACGGGTCTGCTTCCTCGGTTGAGCCAAAGTCTTGTGCTAAATCTACGACGGTCGGCGGCCTGCCCTGAGCCTGCCGAATGGGTCCGCCGTCGGCGGTCTTCTTTTCCAGCAAAGCCAGCGTCGCCTTGGCCGAAGCGTTGTCAGGCTCCAAGTCCACCACACGATCCAGATAAGTTTTCTTTTCGGCCAAATCCTCGACCACGCCGGCCAATTCCAGCCAGGCGGCGGCATTGTTCGGGTCTTCCTGGGCAGCCTCGTTGAACAGGCGGCGGGCCTCGGCGGTATCGCCCACACGGGCGGCGGTTCGTCCTTGTTGAAGTTTGTCCGACATTGGGAGTCCTCTGGGATTAGATCGAGCTAAGTTCATTGTAAGACATGTTCAGACCGAGGTCAATAGATTAAGCTTAACGATTGTTATCAGTTTACCTTCAAATTCATATTTTTTGGGCGTTATTACTCATCTCTCAGGTCATTTCGAGGCTAAAAGCCGAGAAATCTTTGAGGCCGTTGTCTACAAACTCCGGAGTAGAGGATTTCTTCGCTCCTAACGTCGCTCGAAACCTGTCCCACCCCTTCGGGTGCGCCGAAGGGCGTGAGCTTGTCGAATGGATGACATGGCTGAGTAGTTACTTTTTAGATATAATTTTGCATGCTTCAGGAACCCAGGCGAAATATTGACAAAACATTGACAAGTTGTTCTTGATCAGCTATAATCGTGTTGATTTTCACAAAAAAGTGGGGGATGATGACTCCTATTGTTCAACTCCAAAATTTGACCAAAAGTTACAGCGAAGGCAAACAGAGCCGGGCCATTCTGCAAAATGTTAATGCCGCCTTCGAGACCGGCGAGTTTATCCTGCTACTGGGCCACAGCGGTTCCGGCAAAAGCACCCTGCTCAATCTGATCAGCGGCATTGACGCGCCCGACAGCGGTGATATCCTGGTCAACGGCGCAGCCATCAACCGTCTGAGCGAGCGCCAGCGGACTATGTTTCGGCGGGAGCATATCGGCTTTATTTTTCAATTCTTCAACCTGATCCCAACCCTGACCGCTTTTGAAAACATCACCCTGCCCATGCATCTTAACGGCGGGGTGACGGCGGCCAAAGAAAAAGAGGTAAAAAATCTGTTGGAACGGGTGGGCCTGAGCCACCGTCAGGATGCCTTTCCCGACCGCCTGTCGGGCGGGGAGCAGCAGCGCGTGGCTATTCTGCGGGCCATCGCTCACAACCCCACCCTGCTTCTGGCCGACGAACCCACCGGCAACCTCGACGAAGACACCGGCCGGACCATCATCGAACTACTGCTGGAACTGACCCGCCAGGCCAACAAAACCCTGATCATGGCGACCCATAACCCCGACATCATTCCCCTGGCGGATAAGGTGTATCGTATTAAACACGGAGAGCTGATACTTACAAAGTAGCAGAGTCGCAGGGTCGTAGAGTTGCAAGCCTTCTCCCTTGCCACCCTGCGACCTTGCTACGCTGCGACCTTGCTACCCTACTATGACAAAACCTTCTCCCTTCACCCTTCTTGCCCTACGCCATACCACCCGCCACCCGATCCAAAGCTTGCTGCTTATTTTGGGGGTGGCCCTGGGCGTGGCCATGATTGTGGCGATTGACCTGGCCAACGGCAGCGCCAGCCAGGCGTTTGCCCTCTCCACCGACAGTATCGCCGGCAAGGCCACCCACCAGATTGTGGCCGCGCCCGGCGATTTGCCTACCTCATTGTACGAGCAGTTGCGGGTAGAGGGGGGCTTGACCGATATCGCTCCGGTGGTGACCGGCCTGGTGCTGTTGAAAAATGCCGATGATCTGCCGTTGCAACTGCTGGGGATTGACCCCTTTGCCGAGCCGCCCTTTCGCACCTATCTGGGCAACGACAGCGGCGAGGTTTCCTTCAACGCCCTGTTGAGCCTGCTGATCGAGCCAAACACCGTCCTCCTTCCCCAAGCCCTGGCCCAGCAGTACAACTTGTCTCCCGGCGACCCCCTGACCTTACTGGCGGGCGGCCAGACCCAAACCGTCCAACTGGTTGGCCTGCTCCAGCCCGGCGACGAACTCAGCCAGCGCGCCCTCAACGGCCTGATTCTGACCGATATCAGCACCGCCCAGGAAGTGCTGAACATGGTTGGGAGGCTCAGCCATATTGACCTGATCCTGCCCCCTGAAACCGATCCGCAGCCCATCCTCGACCGGCTGCCGGTCAATGCTCGTTTGCAGCAGGCTGCCCTGCGCAACCAAACCCTCAACCAGATGACCGCCGCCTTTGAGCTGAATCTGTCGGCGTTGAGCCTGCTGGCCTTGATTGTCGGCATGTTTCTGATTTACAACACCATCAGTTTTTCGGTGGTGCAGCGCCGGCCGGTGCTAGGCACGCTGCGCTGTTTGGGCGTCACTCGACGCGAGATTTTTGGCCTGGTGTTGGGCGAGGCGCTTGTTTTGAGTGCGTTGGGAGCGATTATTGGCCTGGGTTTCGGCGTCATTCTGGGGCGCGGCCTGGTCGGGCTGGTCACGCAAACCATCAACGACCTTTATTTTACGCTGACCGTGCAAAGCGTCTCGCTCTCGCCGCTGACCCTCTACAAAGGATTGGTGGCCGGCTTGGCTGCCGGTCTGCTGGCTGCTTTTGTCCCGGCCCTGGAAGCCACCACTGTGCCCCCCAACAGCGCTCTCAAACGCTCCCTGGGTGAAGCCCGCATGCAGCGGCTCATTCCCGGCCTGGCCGCGGCTAGCGTGGTGATGATGCTGGCGGGCTGGGGATTGCTCAACCTGGCCAGCCGGTCGCTCCCGCTCAGCTTCACCGCGCTGTTTATTATCTTGCTTGGCTCGGCATTTCTCAGCCCACTGCTGACCAAGCTGCTCATGGCTTTGCTCCAGCGGGTCACGCCGCGCCTGTTTGGGATCATCGGGCTGATGGCCCCGCGCGACATTGTCCGCTCCCTCAGCCGGACTTCGGTGACGATTGCGGCGCTGATGCTGGCGGTCACGGTGATTATCGGCGTCAGTGTGATGATTGACTCCTTTCGCAACACGGTGGTGACATGGCTGGACAGCATCCTGGCCGCCGATATTTATATCAGCCCCGCCGGGCAAAACCTGCGCGTCGAGGGTGAGATCAATCCCGATTTTATCGAGCAGGCCAGGCACATCGAAGGGGTGGAGGCGGTCAGCTTGCTGCGGAACGTGGTGGTTTTTTCGGAGAACTATGAGGAAGTGGAGCTGCACGGCCTGTCGCCGGAGCCGCGTGAGGACCGCCGCCCGATGCTGTGGGCGATGGGCAGCGCGGCGGAATTGGAGGCGGCCAGGCAGGCCGGCGGGGTGCTGGTCTCCGAGGTTTTTGCCCGCAGTCAGGGCCTGCCGCTCGACCGGCCCTCGGTCATTACCCTCATCACCGAGCGTGGGCCGCAGCCGTTTGATGTGGTCGGGATTTTTTACGATTATGCCGTGCCGGATAAAGGTTACGTGTTGATGCGGCTGCAAACCTATCGAACCCATTGGCCCAGCGACACGGCCATTTCCAATATCGCTCTCTTCCTCTCGCCCGCCGCCGCGCCTCAAGCCGATATGTTGGCCCAAAAGATTACGGATGAATTTGCCGCTAAATATTTTCTCTCCGTCTCCTCCAACCGGGGCATCAAGGAGAACGCGCTGGAGGTTTTTGACCGGACCTTTACCATCACCGCTGCCCTGCGCCTGCTGGCGACGGTGGTAGCTTTTATTGGGGTGTTGAGCGCGATTATGTCATTGCAATTGGAGCGCACCCGCGAACTGGGCACGCTGCGGGCCAACGGTATGAGTGTGCTGCAACTGTGGGGCCAAACCCTGCTTGAAACGGCGCTGATGGGGCTGACCGCCGGACTGATGGCCATGCCCATCGGCTGGGCGCTGGCTTACATTCTGGTCCATTTTATCAACCTGCGCTCCTTTGGTTGGTCGCTGCAAATGCGCACCTCGCCTGATATTTTTGGCCTGGCCCTGGTTGTGGCGCTGCTGGCGGCTCTGCTGGCCGGGATTTACCCGGTGATCCGCTTGAAGAATATGCAGATTGCCGTCGCGGTGAGAGAGGAGTAGCGAATGGCGAATCAGATTCTTTATTCGCCATTCATTGGGGAGCAATAAACTATGAAACTGGCTATAGCTATCATCGCTTTGCTTTTAATTTCGGGCTTTATCATCATTCGCTACAATCAGGTCAACCTCAACGCCGATGAAATCAGCGCCGAGGTAGAAAATCTGGCGGCGGAAGAGTACACTGGCGAGGATTTTCGCAAAGTCTATGAAGTCATCCCTTTTGAATTTCCCAAAGACCACGGCCCTCACCCCGATTACCGGGCCGAGTGGTGGTACTACACCGGCAACCTGGCCGACACCCAGGGCCACCGTTTTGGCTACCAGTTCACCATTTTCCGGCGGGGCATCATCCCCGGTGAGCCGGAACGAGCTTCGGAGTGGGCCACCCACCAGATTTATTTTGCCCATTTTACCGTGACCGATGTGAGCGGCAATGTTTTTGAATTTCACGAGCGCTACAGCCGGGCCAGCCCGAATCTGGCCGGAGCGCAGGCTTTCCCGGTCTATCATGTCTGGCTGGACAATTGGTTTGCCAAAGAAATTGCGCCGGGTCAGGTGCAGCTCAAGGCCAGCGATGGCAACGTGGGGATTGACCTGATCTTGGAACAGGTCAAACCCGTCGCGTTGCAGGGAGATCGTGGCCTGAGCGCCAAGAGCGACGAGCCGGGCAACGCCAGCTATTACTACTCGCTTACCAATAACCGCACGACCGGCATAGTGACAACCGCACGGGGGACATTTCGAGTGACCGGCAACTCGTGGATGGACCGGGAGTGGAGCACTTCTGATTTGGGCGAGAGCGCGGTTGGGTGGGATTGGTTTTCGTTGCAGTTGGACGATGGGCGCGAAGTGACTTTTTATTACATTCGCCGCGAGGACGGTAGCGCCGAGCCGGTTTCCGCCGGAATTTTGATCAATCCCGATGGCAGCACCGAGGTTTTAAAGTTGGACGATATCAAAATTACCAACCTCAGCACGTGGACCAGTCCCCACAGCGGCGCAGTCTACCCGGCCGAGTGGAACTTTGCCATTCCCAGCCAGGGCGTTGACCTGCATATCACCCCGCTGATTAACGACCAGGAATTGCGGGTCTCATTTACTTATTGGGAAGGGGCGGTGCGAGTGGAAGGGTCGCACACCGGCTACGGGTACGTAGAATTGACCGGCTATTACGAGAGTTTGCGGGGAAGGATGTAAGACGGCGTTATTCTGGGGTTAACCAGGTAACCGGCAAGCGTTTGAAATCTGTTTCGTCAAAAGTGCAGACAGTTTCGCCCTGTTTTGCTACCTGCACCGCCAGGTAGGCGTCTATAAAATCTACATTACGGTCGTGGGCCAATTCGACCGCCTGGATAACCAACTCAGGTTCATTTGTTTCGATGCCATCAGCCGCCAAAAATGCTAAAAGCGTTGCGGCGATGTCGCTCATGGGGTAACGATAAAAAGATTTTAGCACCCAAACAACCTCAGCCAATACCAGTGGAGCGATAAACAAGCTTACTTCACCATTTTCAGCTTTGGCCATCAGTCGGGCAGCGCGCTGAGCCACAGGTTCAGGGTCGCCCGTTAGGGAACGCAGGATGATATGGGCATCCTAGCCATAACCGGGTCATGCTTGAGTGTCCTGAGACTTGAATTGCTCCTGCTCCAAATTCTCGCCAACCTCGCTGCGAATAACCGCTTTGCCCGGATAAGGCCGGGTAGCGGGCAAAGCGCCGTAAAGCTCGGTTAATTTCTTCTGTTTAATTGCCTGAACTTGGGCTTCATCGGGTTGAATAACTTCAAACACAAGGGTATCGCCCTCTTCAACCACCAACTCACGCTAGAAACAGCGAATTGTTAAGTAGTATACGCGACTTGGAGAAATGCTTGCTCTACAGCACTGGGCAGCTTTACGAGGATAAAATATTCAGCCGGGTAAAGATAGTCCTCACCGCTTTCATCAATCACTCGTATACCTCCATCCAGAGCGGCATCCTCATCAGGTAATACCTGATAAACTTTGTGCAATTCTAAGGAGACTGGATATTCTGAATTGTCAATGCACACTGCAAACATGGGGTCAGAAGTTTTTTGTTGGCTCATCATCTTGGTCCAAATAACTTTTACGCTTAATTTCCTTTTTGCCTATGCCATGCCCCTCGTACCAATGCAATTCAGCGAGGCGTATTCTGCCATTCCTCAGCCGTACTCTGGCAATACCTTTTAGCTTTCTCCATCTTTCCTCGACCATATTGCTTACGGAGTCGGCTGAGATCGTGAATAGAACTTCCTACTGCAATCACTTCGATATCGGTTATCTCGCTTATGATTTCAAAAGACATGACAGTGACAGGCTACCTTTTTAGCTATTATACCTGAAAGTCAGGTATATAGGATAGTCTTATGCCACTTTTTTACCACCATACCGCTAACATAATCTTGCTTCACATAACAGCAGCATTTAAAGGAGATGCGCCCTAAATTTTAGAAGAGCGGGACGGACTAGAAAACCTGCCCACATCAGAGACGTGGAAAGGCTGTTCCACAGATTTGGGGCAGACCCTTCAAAATAAAGGCCTCCGAGATAGAGCTATCTCGGAGGCCTTTCCTCGAAGTTTGTTGATTTTTGGCTTAGACCGTTTTTACTTAGCGTAATCCACCGCCCGCGTCTCGCGGATAACGGTCACTTTGATCTGGCCAGGGTATTCCAGGCTTTCTTCCACCTGGCGGGCAATATCTTTGGACATTTTGATGGCGGCGTAGTCGTCTACTTCTTCGGGGCGAACCAAAATGCGGATTTCGCGCCCGGCCTGGATGGCAAAGGTCTCTTCCACGCCGGGGAAGGCGTTGGCGATCTCTTCCAGCGCCTTGAGCCGCTTGACGTAATTTTCCAGGCTTTCGCGCCGTGCCCCCGGCCTGGCCCCGGAGATAGCGTCGGCCACCTCCACAATTACTGCTTCCAGTGACTCCTGCTCCACTTCGTGGTGGTGGGAGGCGATGCAGTTGATGACCTTGGGGTTAACCCCGCAGCGTTTAGCAATATCTGCCCCAATAATGGCGTGGGGGCCTTCAACCTCGTGGTCAACCGCCTTGCCGATGTCGTGCAGCAGCGCGCCCTCGCGGCAAATATTCACGTCGGCCCCGACTTCGTTGGCAATAATCACCGCCAGTCGCGACGCCTCAATGGCGTGAGCGTGTTGGTTTTGGCCGTAGCTGGTCCGGTATTTCAAGCGGCCTAACAATTTGATGATATCAGGATGAAGTCGGTGAACGCCGGCCTCGTAGGCGGCGCGCTCGCCCTCTTCTTGAATGGTCTTATTGACCTGTTCGCGGGCTTTTTCGACCAACTTTTCAATCCGGGCCGGGTGGATGCGGCCATCGGTGATGAGCTGGCTCATGGCAATCCGGGCCACCTCGCGCCGGACCGGGTCGAAGCCGGTCAAAATGATGGCTTCGGGCGTGTCGTCCACAATCACATCCACCCCGGTGGCGTTTTCAAAGGCGCGAATATTGCGACCCTGGCGGCCAATAATGCGGCCCTTCATATCGTCGCTGGGCAGCGGTACCGCCGAAACTGTCGTTTCGGAGACCTGTTCCGAGGCAATCCGCTGCATAGCCAGGGTAATGATATTCCGTGCTTTGCGATCGGCTTCTTCTTTGATGTCCGCTTCAACCTGGCGGATAACGCGGGCCATATCTTGCCGGGCATCCATTTCGACCGCTTTGAGCAGCTCCTGCTTGGCCTCCTCCTGAGTCATGCTCGACACCCGTTCCAACTCGGCCAGGCGTTCTTCATTCAGTTTTTCCAGTTCATTCGCCCGTTTGTCAATCTGGCTCTGGCGTTTGTTAAGGTTGCGCTCTTTGCGGTCAATATTTTCCAGGCGGACATCCAGGCTCTCCTGACGTTTTTGAACCCGCTCCTCTTGTCGCTCGATCTCCTGCCGTTTACGCTGAATTTCCTTTTCGGCCTCGTTGCGCAGACGCAGGGCTTGCTCTTTGGCTTGAACTTCCATTTCCTTGCTTCTGGCTTCGGCCTTGGCGATAATATCCTCGGCCTGGGCCTCGGCGTCTTTCATTTTTCGGCCGCTGAGATTGCGGCAGTAGTAATATCCTACCGCCGCGCCGATAGCTAGACTGATAATACTGTCAATAAGGATAACAAAGATATCCATGGAGATACTTTCCTCTGATTCGTTGGGTTATTCTGACTGATCAAGTGAGGCCCAGGCGCGGTTGGCCGCTCCATTGGCAGTCTCATAATTGAAGCCACGCCGGCTTAAAAAGGCCATCACTTTTTGCTTAAATTCTTGTTCCTCTAAACTTTTCCAGCGATAAAATTTGCCTTCTATCGCGCTCCAGGCCGACTCATCTTCATCCAAATCGGCCAGGGTATTCTCGATCACAGCAGGGTCTAACCCCTTTTGTTTCATTTCATAACGTAGCGCCTGCCGTCCCCGTGGGCGAAAGCGCTCGCGATTTTCCAGCCAAAATTGGGCAAAAGCCTCATCGTCAAGATACTGCTCCTGCCGCAAGCGAGCGATAACATGCTCGGCCACTTCGGGGGCGTAGCCTTTATCGTGCAGATGGCGCTCGATTTCGGCCTGGCTGCGCGGGCGGTAGCCCAGGTAACGCACGGCGCTGTTATAAGCCTTGTCCAACTCGTCGTCAGCCTTGAGCCGTTCAATCTCGGCATCGCTCAAAAGTTGACCTTTTCTCAGGCTCGCGGCGGCGATGGCGGTTAAGGCCAGGGCAAATTGGCCGTCTATAAAAACGTTGACTCGCTCCTTATTCCGTTTTTGAATTTGCAAGGCCGTAATCGTCCCGGCCATGGGCTAACTCCCCCAAAAGAAAAAGCTGTGGCGCAACACGTCACAGCTTTTAAAGCAGACGATTTAATTATTGAAACAAAGGGTGACTTATCTTGGCGGCAACAGGTAGATAATCGGGCTAATTATTCTTAACCGGCATAGCCTAACATTGCCAGAGGAGAGAAGGCAAAAAAACTTTTTGCCTCACTGCCCCCTGATGTTAGACTTGCGGTCAGTTAAACGGTCATAAGCAAAATATAAAAGCCATCCCAGGCTCCTCTTACCCGGCCCAAGCAGGCCGGCGCGCCGTATCACTCTGATCGGTTGAGTTAGCCCTAGTCAAAAGGATCAGTTTATCTGCTAGAATCCTCTGGATAGGCCAAGTTAAGGAGAGCATGATGATTAACGACTATATTTCCCGGTTGCAATAAACAATGTTTGGCTGGGCTTTAGGCCCACATGAAACCTTTAAACTTGAAAGTCCAACGTTTGTTTCAAATCATCAAATTTTCAAAAGCTGTGACAACTATTGAACGTTACAGATTTTATTCGTCTATCTGTTCAACTGTCTCTTCAGTTCCCCCACTCCCTGCTGTGACCTCAGGACCATAATTAATGGTAGACGGGTCTCGCAGCGGCAGACCAAATTTGGCTCTGATCTTGTTTTCGATTTCAAAGGTTAAGTTAGGATGGGTAGTCAAAAAGGTTTTGGCGTTTTCGCGGCCCTGAGCCAGGCGGGTATCGCCATAAGAGAAAAAAGCGCCCCGTTTTTCGATAATTTCTTCGGTAACGGCAATATCCAGAATATCACCCACCTTGGAAATACCGTGATTGTACATAATATCAAACTCGGCTACTTTGAAGGGCGGAGCAACCTTGTTCTTTTTGACCGTGACGCGGGTGCGGCTACCAATGACATCACCGCCAGCTTTAACGGCTTCGATCCGGCGGATATCGAGCCGAACCGAGGCATAAAAGCGTAGGGCCATCCCGCCGGTGGTGGTCTCCGGGTTGCCAAACATCACCCCAATTTTTTGGCGCAGTTGGTTGGTAAAGATGACCACCGTATTGGTAGATTTGATCGCCCCGGTCAGTTTGCGCAGCGCTTGGCTCATGAGCCGGGCTTGTAAGCCCATGTGCGAGTCGCCCATATCGCCTTCGATTTCAGCCCGCGGCACCAGGGCCGCCACTGAGTCGACGACCACAACCGATAAAACGCCAGAGCGAACCAGCGCCTCGGTAATTTCGAGGGCTTGCTCGCCGGTGTCGGGTTGCGATACGTACAACTCGTTGATATTGACCCCGCACTTTTGGGCATAAACCGGATCGAGGGCGTGTTCCACATCCACAAAGGCGGCAATACCGCCCATCTTCTGCGCTTCGGCAATGATGTGCTGGCACAAGGTGGTTTTGCCGGAACTTTCCGGGCCGTAAACTTCAATGACCCGGCCCTTGGGCACGCCGCCCACACCCAGGGCAATATCCAATGCCAGCGAGCCGGTCGGGATAGACTCAACCTGCAAGTGTTGAGCCTCGCCCAATTTCATAATGGTGCCTTCGCCAAAACGTTTCTTTAAATTAACCAGGACAGTTTCTAAGGCTTTAATCTGTCCGTTATCTGCCATAATAAATCCTGTTTCCTACCTGGCTTACTAAAATCCACTTTTATTCTTGTGTCCAAACTGAGTTGGGCCACAAGAACAGCCTAAATTCCCATATTAAAAACATCTGCAATTGACCTAGTTTACATCAACATAAGGGAAAATGCAAGAAAAATCTTAAATCTCTTTATTTTTTGAACTCTCAGCCTATGCAAATCGCCACCCCGCTTCGGGCTTGAGATATTTTCTTTTTACAAATTGTTTACAAACTCGTAAAACCCGGCTTACAATCTCCGGTTATGCTGAGTTCAACTAATCAAATTTACTCTTTTATCGTATGGAGGACACCCCATGAAACGCTTTTTCAAATTGTTCAGTATCTTCAGTTTGCTCGTCGTCTTAAGCTTGACTCTCACCGGCCTGGCTAGCGCCGAAACAATACGCGGCCAAGGCTGGCTGTACGCCAAAGGCAATGGAACCGCAACGCTGCGCATGTCCGGGCAAGTTGAAATCAAAGGACAGGGCGTCGGCGCGGTTTACATCTACGGCGCTGAAGAAATCAACGCCGAGGGGCAAGGTAAGCGTACCAACCTAAATGGCGGCGGTGTAGTTTTTAGAGGTTATAGCGGGACCATTACCGTTACCGGCGAAAAAATGGTCGTGAAAATGGTCGGGACCAAAATAGAGTTCAAAGCCAGCGGGCAGGGTGTGGCCCATCTGCGCGGCCGGGGCTACTATGAAACAGCCCATCTGCGCGGCGACTGGAACAACCGGGGCTTTGAGATTGAGGTTGTAGCCGACTGACCTTTAAGAAAACTGAATAAAAAAGGCGGGAAGATCCATCCCGCCTTTTTTCGTTTTTGCTTTCTCTTGGGGAGGATTAAAGTTAAGCCCCGGCATTATACTAAAATATTTTTGTTTGTTATAATCCTATCAAACTATAGGATAGGGCATAGAATCTTTCTACTAATATAATGGTTGAATGGTTTTTGGGTACGGTGGGTTTTAGTTACAAAGATTGGGACGGTGTTTTTTATCCCGCCGGGATGCCTCAACGGAGTTATCTGGCCCATTACAGCCAGATATTTAATGCGGTGGAATTAGATTCGACGTTTTACGGCACGCCGCCGGTGGAGCGGGTGCGACAGTGGGCGCAAACGACGCCGGCAGGTTTCAAATTTTGTCCCAAAACCCCGCGCGAAATCACTCATGATCTACGTTTGGTTGGCGCCGCCCAGGCAATGCTGACTTTCTTGGACACAATGCGTTGGTTAGGCGACAAATTGGGCGCGATTTTGATCCAACTGCCGCCCAGTTTTAGCGCCGCCGAATTTGATACGCTGGCGGCTTTCCTGGCCGGTCTGCCCACCGATCTGCGCTATGCCGTCGAGTTTCGCCACCCTTCATGGTACATCTCTGAGACCGCCGAGCTGCTCAAAGCGCAGCGGATGGCCTGGGTTTCGCTGGATTACCTGGATTTGCCCAAGCAAATCGGGCTGACCACCGACTTTTTGTATATCCGCTGGCTGGGTGAGCATGGCCGCATTGAGCAAAAAGACCGGGAGCAGTTGGACGTTATTGAAGATTTGAACTGGTGGTGGGAATATATTCAGCCGCATTTGGGACACGTGCAGACTATTTACGGCTTTTTCAATAATGATTATGCGGGCTTTTCACCCGGAACCTGTAACCGTTTCAAAACTATCGTTGGACTGCCTCCCCTCAGCCCCGAACTACCGCATCAAGCTCGGTTGTTTTAAACCGTTAGGAGTTTGAATTAATGAATTTAGACCGATTTGCCAAATATACCTGGGGTGTTTTAGCCTATAACCTGGCCGTCATCTTGTGGGGGGCGTACGTCCGCGCCTCCGGTTCTGGAGCAGGCTGCGGCAGCCATTGGCCGCTGTGCAATGGCGAAGTGATTCCGCGTGCGCCGCAAGTAGAAACAATGATTGAATTTGGACACCGGCTGAGCAGTGGGTTAGCTTTGCTGATGGTTGTTGTGATGGTGGTGTGGGCCTTTAGAATTTATGCCAAAGGCCACCCAGTGCGGTGGGGCGCCGGGCTTTCTATGTTTTTTATGGTAACAGAGGCTTTAGTTGGCGCAGGTCTGGTGCTGTTCGAGTTGGTGGCGGGGGACACCTCCGCCGCCCGGGCCTGGGTGATTGCCATTCATCTGATCAACACCTTTCTATTGTTGGCGGCCCTCACCTTAACTGCCTGGTGGGCGTCGGGGGGGCGGCCGGTGCAGTTCAAAAGTCAAGGTAAGCTGGGCTGGGCGTTGGCCCTGGCTTTCCTGGCCATGTTGTTTTTGGGGGCCAGCGGCGCTGTCACCGCCCTGGGCGACACCCTGTTTCCGGCCAGTTCGCTGGCCGAGGGATGGCAGCAAAAGTTTTTGCCTACGGCTCATTTTCTGGTGCGGTTGCGTCTGTGGCATCCATTGATTGCCATTGCGGTCGGCGCTTATATCATGGTCGTGATGGGTGTCGTCAATACCCGCCAGCCAAACCCTCTGGCGCGGCGGATGAGCCGGATTTTTACGGTCTTGTATTTTATCCAGCTTGCCAGCGGCGCGCTCAATGTGGTCTTGCTGGCTCCCATCTGGCTGCAACTCTGGCATTTGCTGCTGTCTGATCTGCTCTGGATCATGCTAGTGCTTTTTGCCGCCCGGGCTTTTGCTCAGCCGGCCCGGCAAGCCAATCCGATGGACGCCCTCAAACCAGCGCCACCTCTTAGGCGAGCGGCTTAATCCGTCTAAATGGGAGATAAATGGGTTTAAAAGGGGAAGACCCGCGCTGCCACGACGCGGGTCTTCCATTAGGAGGGAGGGTTCACACTATGATTAACTGTAGTGTGCCCTTATAATAGCCTGCCAAGATTAAAAAAAAATGAAGTAAAGATTAAACCAAGATTAAAGAAATTTTAGGACCATTTACTCGGTTGCGTAAAGCTCAAAAAGGGTTACAATCTTAAGTATCAATCAGTCTCCCCTTCTTCATTTGCGCTCTCTGTTCTGTATTTCCCTATCGGAAACAACAAAACATGGGGGCGCATTTGTTTCTAGCAACTGGTTTGTTTGGGGAAGATAAATGGCTTTTGAAGACCGAATTCGTTTACCGGCGCTTAATTTGATCCATCGCCGTCCGCGCTTGCTGAACTTGTTAACTCAACTTGTCGAGGCAGGACAACGGCTTATTACCATTTATGCGCCCGGCGGCTACGGCAAATCTATTTTGCTGGCCGATTTTGCTCAAACAACCGATTTACCGGTCTGCTGGTGTTCGCTCGAACCTGGCGACCGTGACCCCACCTCTTTTTTAACCCTGCTTGTCCATAGTATCACCGACCGGTTTCACGAAATTCAACCGGAGCCGTTATTCAAGCTGGTTCAGCGCGGCGACACTCAGGCCAGTATTCGCCGGATTGCCGATTTATTGGCCGGCGTCGGCCCGCACCTCATCATCATTGACGATTACCACAAGGCTGTCAGCGCCGGGATGAGCTTGGCTCTAAACCGGCTGCTTGAACAACTCCCTGCCGCCAGCACAGTGATTGTGGCCGCCCGCGGTGATATGAACCTGGAAACCGGCCAGATTTTGGAGTTGTTGATCAGCGAGCGAGCTTCAGGTTTATCTGAGGAAGAGCTGCGTTTTACCGGCGAGGAGCTACAGCGGGTTATGCGTAAACGCTTTGGTCGCCAGATTGATCTGGATACGGCTGAAGAGATCGCTCGCTCTACGGATGGCAATATTGCCCATATTTTAATGGCCGGACATACCCAAAGCATCCACGCCGGCCAGTTGATCGGCCATCTCCAGCAGCGGCTTGGCGCTGATCGTGAGGTTATCTATAGCTACCTGGCCGGCGAAGTTTTTGACAAGCAGCCGCCGGAACTACAGCACTTTATGCTGGTTACCTCGGTTTTGCCGGAAATGACAGCCGAGTTCTGTGATGAACTTTTGCAAATAAATAATGCCCAAACCCGGCTTGATGAGTTGATTAGACGAGATTTATTTATTGCTCAACTGGGTGAAGGCTATAAATATCACGATCTATTTGCCGATTTTTTACGCAACAAACTGGCCCAGCAAAATGGGGTATATCATCAGGTTTCCCGACGCGCTGCCAACCTTTTGGCCGCTCGTTCACACTTTGAAGAAGCGGTTAACCTTTACTTGGCGGTGCAAGCCTGGGACGAAGCAGCGACTATCCTGGAAACACAGGGCCGGTTTTTTTATGATACCGGGCGGGCTTTAACCCTGAATCATTGGTTGGTGCAAATGCCGGACCCGGAGTTAGCTCAGCACCCCCGCCTGCTCTTGTTGCGGGGACAGATATTTAACTATGATCTGGGGGATCCTGAACAGGCAATTAGTTTATTTCAACGGGCCGAAGCGCAGTTTCTCAAAAGGAATGACTTGATCGGAGCGGCTGAAGCCCAGATTTGGCAATCGGTCGGCTTGCGGATGATGGGCCGAGCTAATGAAAGCTTACAGATAGTTTCAAAAGGTGTTGATCAATTGACGGCTTTGCAAGCAGATAATCAAGTAATTGCCTGGGGGGTAAAAAATCGTGGATTTACCCAGGCAGTGGTGGGAAATATTTCTGAGGCCTTGTCAGAGACCCGGCGTGCGTTGGAGTTGTACCAAGCTTTGGGGGACATGTACGGCGTAGGCGTCTGTCATCATGAAATTGGCGTTTGTTTGGTTTCACAAGGAAATATTAAAGGCGCGGAACATCACTACCGGCAGGCGCTGCGAAGTTGGGAAAATCTGGGCAATGCCTATGATTTGGCCAATACTTTAAATAGTTTGGGGGGTTCTCTTCTGGCCATGGGGCGCTATGAGGAAGCATTGAAACAGTTTCAAGAGAGCCTGGATGTGGCGTTGCAAATCGGGGCGGCCCGGCGGGCGGCTTTCGCCAGGGCCGGCATGGGTGATGTTTATTTGGAGCGCCAGGAATATCAGCAGGCGCTGAAAGAGTATGAGTTATCCACCCGCTTTGCTCAAGAAGCGGCAGTCCGTTCCCTGGAGGTTTATAATCTGGTCAAGGTGGGTGAATGTTATTATCAGCAGAATGATTTGACCCAGGCATTTAATTTAGCCGGCCAGGCCCGAGAAATTGCGGCTGAAACTGGCCTGGCTTTTGAGCATGGATTGGCCTGCGCGCTCCAGGCCAAAATTTATGTGCGCCGGGCGGAGTATAAAGCCAGTTTTAATCTCTTTGCTATCGCTTTGGCAGGTTTAACGGGCAATGATGTACTGGAGCAAACCAAAGTCAGATTTTGGTGGAGCTATGCCTCGCTGTTCGATGCCAGAACTACCGCTGCCCTGGAGCAGTTGCAGGAGGCGCTGCACCTAGCTTTAGACTTGGGCCATCTGAAGCAGGGGTTAACCTCGACCCTGGTCGAAATCCGCCAACTGCTGCTGCATTTCTTGCATCGGGATGATACCCCAACTCAGGTGCGCGAGAGTATTTATGGGCTGCTTGAACAAACCAGGGCAAAAATTGAGTTGTCCCAACCGAGTCTGCAAGTTTTTGCTTTTGGGATGCCCTTGCTCATCGTTGCCGGAGTGCGCCGGCGCTTTACCCAACGGGGCGGGATGCGCAAAGCGCCCGAGTTTTTGCTCTACCTGCTGGTGGAAGGACAGGAGGGCGGCTGTCGTTGGAGTGATGTCAGCACCGCCATCTGGCCCGACTTGGAGCCGGAGCGGGCCTCGACGATTTTTCACCAGACCTTGAAAAGATTGCGGGATGTGATTTTTGAAGCGTCCGATTATATTATTCGCCGTGATGATTATTATGCGGTAAATATGGATTATTTGGAATGGAGTGATGTGCAGGCTTTTGAAAATCTATTTGAGCGAGCGGCCAAAGCCACATCGGAAGAAGCCTTACCGCTACAGCTTGAGTTGATTGGCTTGTACCAGGGAGAGTTTTTGGCCGGCTTTGAGTTAGGAGAGTGGGGCACAGCGTATCGAACTTCGTGTGAAGCTAGGTTTTTACAGGTAGTCACCCTGGCTAGCGAGCAACTACTCCAGGTTGGCTCGCCTCAAGAAGCTTTAACCGTTATCAGCAAAGGGTTGACCGTAGATTATTTTCGAGAAGATTTACATCGAGCGGCCTTGCGCGCCTACGCTTGTCTCGGCCTCCACGATCACTTAGCCAATCATTATCGGAGGTTGTGCGCCACCTTTAAGGAAGAGTTGGGGGCGCTTCCAGAGCCGGAAACGCAACAACTTTATCAAAGGTTGATGACCACCAGACCCACCAGAGTGTTAACCCCAGCCTGACAATTTTAGTTATCGGTTATAACGGCCTGTTAAAGCCCTGCGCTCTGCGATAGTCATTTTTGGCTATTCCGGCGTGGGGCTTTTGTTTTTCGTATATTCCTGCTGAAAACTGTAAGAGTCACAATGTTATAGTGTAAACATCCTAAACAAACTTTTAGTGAAAGGGTGTCAACAATGTTACAGAGATATAAACTAAGCGTGGCTCAATTTTTTAGCAACACCAACAATGTGCGTGCTGTTTTAATCTTAAGTACCCTGATCGTCGCCGCCTTGGCTGGGGCTGCGCCTAATGATCATGGTAGCTGATGGCTCATTCAGATAATTATCTATCTCACCGTAGGGGCCAGGATAATGAATTTTGTACCAAATCGTCCGGCAATTTCAAATGTGCTCATTAAAGCCAGCGCTAACGTTGCTTTTCGAGCCAGGTTGTTAACCAACCCTCAAGCTGCCCTGGCCGAATTGAATCTGCCGCCTGAAGATGC
The DNA here is from genome assembly GCA_023151115.1 of Anaerolineae bacterium. The sequence continues at coordinate 160,060 of JAKLJP010000007.1, read as the reverse complement.
GGAAATTCTGGCAGGAGTTCAGGCACTCACCCTGCCGGAATATGCCCGCCAGGTTAAAGTGAGATTGATGGCGCATCAGTTCTAATTGCCACGTCCGGTTTTAGTTTGAAATTTATATGGCATCAATGGTAAAACAACGGACGTGTTTACGTCCGTTGTTTTTGACCCCCGAAGAAGAACAAAATGGGTACCAAAAAGTTAGCGTATGAGGAGTGTATGGATGGTCGTGTTATTACGCTTGAATTAAGCGAACACGATGCTTTGCAGTTGCTCCGTTTAGTTAAAAAAGAGATGAAGCGGGCTGATAAAATTTGGCGGCCTTATTGGGAGAGCCAGCTAAACACGATCGAACAGTTTATTGAGCAGGCCAGCCGAGTTCAAAGCTCTATCTGGCCCGAGGATATTTTTACTCAGGATGATAATGCTCCGGCCGGGTCACTAAAACTTGAAGGACTGTATTAATGGTTCTGGCCTACGCGATTATTATTTTGATCATCCTGGCCTTGTTGCTCCGGCGCGATTTAAGCGCCCTGGGGCAGATTTCCTACCGAGGCGGCTGGATAACCATGCTGCTGATAATTGGCTTGTTTTTTCTGCAATCAGCCCTGGTGATTTACGTATCAGGCCAAACCTTGTGGCAGGTAGTTATCCTGAACGTGTCACAACTGGCTTTGGTTCTGCTTTTTTTGCTAAACTATCACGTACCCGGCGCAAAATTGTTTGCCTTCGGCATTGCGCTCAATGCCCTGGTTATGCTGGCCAATGGGGGGTGGATGCCTTTAACCCCAGAAACATATCACTTTGTTCACCCCGACCGCCCGGTTGTTATACAAACTCGACCGAGCAGCAGTAAAAATATCCTCTTGCCTCGCTCCGAGACCAAGCTGTGGATTTTATCCGATATTATTCCTGTAACCTTACCCTGGCGGCGAACTGCGGTAAGCCTGGGTGATATTGTCTTGGTTGCCGGCGTAGCTCAGCTTGTTTTTCAGGCAACCGCTAAAAAAAAGGATAGACAGTTGGTAAGCCAAGTTTAAGGATGGATGGGGGTAATCTAAAGTAAGTAGGGCGTAGGGAGCTTAACAATTGAAGAAAATTCTGATAGTAGATGACCAGCCTCAAGTCCGCGAACTGGTAGCAGTAACCCTTCAGACTTATAATTATCAACTTTTTCTGGCCGAAAATGGACAGCAGGCCCTCCAGTTGGCCCAAAAGGAACATCCCCATCTAATTTTGCTGGATGTGATGTTGTATGGTAGTGAGTTGGATGGCCTGGAGGTGTGCCGCTATCTCAAAAAAGACCCCTCTACTCAAGATATCCCTATTGTTTTATTGACCGCCAGCGGTCAAAAAAGCAACATTGAAGCCGGCAAGGCCGCTGGCGCTGACGACTATATTACCAAGCCTTTCAGCCCTCTGGCTCTGGCCGAAAAGATTCAGGCCATGATCGGTCAACGAAATTAAAACTGGTCGGGTAGCTAACTTTTGCCGTTAAATTGGTTCATCGCATTATCCAGCCCATCTTTTAAGATGGCTTTAGCAGCCTCAACTCCCCGTTGATAAAGGTCAAGCATAGCTTCCCATTCATCTGGCTTAAATTTTTGGAGCACATAAGCCTCTACCGGCATTTGCCCTACGGGGCGGCCAATGCCCAGCCGCAGCCGGGGAAAATCCTCAGTCCCCAAATGTTGAATAATACTAAGCATACCTTTGTGTCCACCTGCGCCGCCTTTGGGCCGTATCCGCAGCGTGGCTGTGGGTAAATCCACATCGTCAAACGCTACCAGGATGCGCTCCGGCGGCACCTTGTAAAATCGGGCAATCGGACCGACCGCCTCCCCGCTCAAATTCATATAGGTTTGCGGCTTCACCAGCGCCACCTTGACTCCGGCCAACTCGCCCCGCGCAATCAAACCTTTGTTACGGTTTTCGTCAAAGCGGAAATCAGGCTGATCGCGAACAATGGTGTCTAACAGATGCCAGCCGGCGTTGTGGCGGGTGTCAATATACTTTGCGCCGGGATTACCCAACCCCACAATCAACCACTCGACGGGACCGGAAGCTTTTTCTTTGGAAGATTTTCCAAATAGGGGGAATGAAACAGGCATGGTTTGAAAATTAAGAATTTAGAAATTAGAAAAGTGTATCATCAGTATCTAATCTCTTATTTTTTATTTCTTATTTTTACTCCTTTTTCTCCTACCTTCGCCGCCGCATGCGCTGGATAAAGCCCATAATAAAGGTACGCAGCGCGGCCAAAAAGCCAAAGAGTAAAAAGACGCCCAACATCACCCCGGCCCCATAAATGCAAGCATCTCGGAGCGGGGTCAGAGAAAAGCCGCTGACCGTAGGAATGAAGGAGGTCACTTCATCCGGGTCCTGGAGCGGGGCGCTGGTCTCGACGGGGCGCGGGGTGGGGGTTTCGACAATGGGCTGCTCGATAGAAACGGTGGGGGTGGGAGGCAAGGGCGTTGGCGTTTCTGTAGGGGGACCTGCTGGCACAACCCCTTCTACTTCTTGAGTGGGCAGGGGGGTGTCGGTGGGCTGCGGCTGCGTATTGGCTACAACCACCTGCTGCGAAAAAGCTTCGGTATAATTGCCATCCAGCCGCACCGTGCGTAAACGCAAGGTATAACTGCCGTCGGGGACCAGGGTGGTATCCCAGGTTTCCAGCACCCCGTTGATAACCGGCGTATTGCGAGTAGCGCCGATAATTTGCCACTGGTCGCCCGTCACCGGCTCCGGCGAAAATTCGATGATATAGAATTGAAAAGAAGGATGATCGGAACTGCCGATAATTTGGACCTGGCCGCGCACCACCGCGTTGCTGGTCGGGGCGTCAATAATAGCCAGGTCTTCGCCTTGCAAAGCGGGGGCCGCCATAACCCTGGCCAACGGAACCAGCCCATTGGCCAGTAGGATCAGAACAGTGAGTAAAAAAAGATAATTCAATAGAGTTTGCTGTTTTTTTATCATCGTGTGATTTCGATATCCAAATTTAGAGATAGGCTAACAGAGTTTAGCACGAGTGAGAGGGAATGACAAAAGCAGGTTAAAGGACACGAGCCGCCGAAAAATTGGCTGGGCAAACAAAAAAGCCACCATTACAGTGGCTTTTTTGCGTATCGAATGGGTTTAATGACTATTGTTTGTACTACTCAGGCATGTCATTTCGACCGAAGGGAGAAATCTCTGAGGCCGATGTAGCACTGTAGGGATTTCTCGGCCTATGGCCTCGAAATGACATGAAGGCTGAGCAGTTACTATTGTTTTACCAAATGACCTTTGACAATCAGCCGCTCGATATAGCGGCCCTCTTCACTGCTCCAATTGTTGCAGGTAATCAGGGTAATCTGGCCCGTTTCCGAAGGATAAGTCACCTCAACGGCGGTGCGGTCAACCGTTTGTAACCCGTCTATCATATAGTTGAACGATTGATCACCATAATAGACCGTAACCATATCCCCAGTGGTTAACTGCCCCAGACCGGCAAATGGCCCGTACACATCCTGGGCCAGGGTGACATGCCCCGCCAAAACAATATTGCTGTTCGAGCCGGGCGGGGCCGTGCCCTCCAAATGGCCGACCGCTTGCCCCAGGTGATCCACTTGCCAGGTCTGATCTTTAATTGGCGACAGTACCACCGGTGCGTCCACCCCAATTTTGGGGATGACCACCCGCGTTGCCACCCCTTCCTGCGTGACCGAGTTGACCGAGCCGGCCGGCAAAGCAAAGCCCAACACCTCTTCGACAATATTGGCCGGCCCCGCCGTAATCGGAGACACGGGCGGCGCAACCTGTTCCACCGGGGTCGGGGGGGCGGCAACTGCTTCCTCTTCAACTTCGGGTAAGGTGGCCGGCATCGTCGCCAGAGGAGCCACAGGAATAATCCGGATGATCTGTGACTGCTGCTCTGGCCCCAGCAAAAACCAACAAATTGTGCTGCTCAACAGAACTACTGCCGCGCAGCCCACCAAAAATAAAGGGCTAACAATTCCCACCAGCGCAATCAGTTTTCGCTGCATTAATCTCCTTCTGAGTCTTGATACGATCAGGGTTTAGGCATTTCCAAGATTTAAATTAGCCAAAACGTGTTGCGTCTTGCGTGTTCCGTCCGCTTTATATCACGCAAGACGCAACACGAATATTGAATAGCTATTTCTTGGAGCTGTCTTATAACATTGCGTCACATTATAACATCATTTGCGCTTTCGGTTAAAATGCCAGAAGTACCAGCAAACAAGGCCAGCTAGAGGCAAAACTATCAGCCCCAGCCATACCTGGCTTAAGACTGTGGAATTAACATTCGACACGGCTCGTAATCCTGTTTCCGGCAGCAGGTTAACCGGCGGGACAGGTGGCGCTTGAACCGGCGGCGCGGGCGCCGGAGTGCTCGTGGGCGGCGGTGGAATGTTGGCGTCGTCGTCATCATCATCATCGTCGTCGTCATCCCCGGTGTCGGGGGGCAGCGGCACATTGACCGAGACGCGCACCGGCGGCACGGTCCCTTCGTTAAAGGTGAGGAAGGCCGTGTTTCTGATCGTTTGCGGCGGCGGGCTGGCCAGATTGTTGACACGGGTGGTTAGATTCAGAACGACCTGCTGATTTGGCCCCAAGACCGGAATGGAGACGGTGATAGTGGTCGCCACTGTTTGAGTAATACCATGGGGATGGCCCGCAATCGGCACAATATTGGTGATGATGGTCACACTGTCAACCAGGCCGGGCGGCGTGGATGAAGTATTAAAACTAACCAGATCAACCAGGTAGGGCAGAGGATCAACCAGGATGACATTGGTGGCGTTGGCGTTTGACGGCGGCGCAGGATTTTCAACGGTGATGGTGAAATTGACCTGATCGCCGGGGCTGGCGTTCCTGGGATTAACCACCTTGGTGATGAACGGGTCAACAATCCGAATGACCGGATTCGTTACCACCGCCGTTTGGGTGGGGGTTTGATCGCTGCTGAGGATAGCCGTATTGGGAATATTTATGATGACCGTATCAAACGGCACAATCGGATAACTCTCAGCCGCTACGGGCGCGGTTATGCTGGGGGTAGCGGTGATTTCAGGGGTTATTTCCACCGTCGGCGTCGGGGTTATGACTACCTCAGTAGACGTTGGAGTCATCGTTGCCGTCACTTCTGGCATAGCCGTTGGCTCGTCGGTTGGCGTTGCTACCGGTGTTTCAGTCGGTGAAACAACAGCGGTAGCAGTTGCTTCCGGCAGCGCTGTTTCGGTAGGGCTGATGGTTGGGATTGGCTCAAGGGTAGCCGTGGCCGTCGCTTCCGGTGAGGGCGCCGGTTCGATAGTGGCGGTTTCGGTCGGTGTAATTGGCTCCTGGAAGGCCGGCTGGCCGTATAATGCTGGGGCCGCCAACATACCTAGTGCAATCAGGAACGGGTAGGGCCGCATGGCCTGGGCTGTCGGCGTTGGCTCAACAGTGGGCGGCGGCGTCTCGGTGGGGAGGGCGGTCGGCGTCTCGGTCGCTGTCTCGGTTGCGGTTGGCTCCAAGGTGGCGGTAGCGGTAGGCGCAAGCGTTTCGGTTGGGGTCACGGTGGCCGTCTCGGTTGGGGCCATAGTAGCCGTCTCGGTGGGAGTGAGCGTAGCCGTTGCTTCGGGGGTCGGCGTCGGGATAGGAGTCGGCGTGTCGGTTACGGTTATTGTTGGCGTCGCGGTGATGAGCGGCGTTGGTGCGGGGGTAGGGGTGACGGTGATCGTCAGTTCGGGAGTGGTGGTGATTTCCGGCGTCGGAGTGATGGTCTCGGTTGGGATGGGGGTCACAGTAGGCGTTGGCGTTGGCGTGACCGAAGGCGTAGCCAGGGTTGTCCGGGTGATGATTTCCAGCCCACTGGTATCACCTGCCACCACAATCCAGCCCAATGGTGAGGCCATCACCGATAGGCCAGAGGTAGTATCGCTGATGGTCAGGTTGACCTGAACAGAGAAGCCAACACAGACAGTTTCGGTCGGGGCTAACTGAGCCAGCGTCCAGCGCAGGCCGGTGGTGGTGATTGGCTCTGTCCCAACAAAGGCGCCGCCGTTGTCTTGATACTCAACCGCTGTCGGCGCAGGCGCGATGACGCTGCCGGGAATATAGGTGGTGTTGAATGGCACAAAATCGGTGATGACCACGTTAGTAGCGTTCAGTCTGCCGCTGTTGCTAAAGCAAATCGTATAATCGAGCCGTTGGCCGGGGCTGATGGTGCCGGTGGGCGAAACCCGTTTGTCCAGATGGAGCACCGGCTGCGGGTAGAAGCCGAAGTCGGCGGTAAAGTTGACGTTGTTATCATCAAGGATGCCGGTGTAGTTGGGCTGGCCTTCGCCGGTGGCTTCGGCGTTGGGCTGGAGGTCATACACCTGGCTGCTGATGCCGGTGGTGGCAGGGGTGGGGCTGTCAATGCCATTTTCATCGCCGGCCTGGTCGGTCGTCTCGTCGTTGCCTGCGCCGGTGCTGGAGGCGTAGCCATGCAGCGGTTGGCCCAGAACAAACTGCGAAGCGGGGATGTGGACGAAATATTGGCCGGGGATGAGGTTATCGAACTGGTAGAAGCCGCCGCCGGCAGTAGTGGTAATCAACACCGGGACATCCACTCCAGGCGTTTGCCCCTGGCGGTACAGGTGAATTTGAACGCCGTCAATGCCCGCTTCGGTTCCATCAAGAGCGCCGTTGTTGGCCGCGCCCCCGCCCGTCCCGTCGTCAATCCAGACGATATTGCCGATGGCGACCAACTCCACAAAGCCGAAGTCGGCGGTGAAGTTGACGTTGTCATCGTCGAGAATGCCGGTGTAGTTGGGCTGACCTTCGCCGATCTGCTCGCTGTTGGGCTGGAGGTCGTAGACCTGGCTGCTGATGCCGGTGGTGACGGGGGAGGGACTATCAATGCCATTTTCGTCGCCGGTCTGGTCAGTGGTTTCGTCTGTGCCGCTGCCAATGCTCGATACATAATCATTTAAGGGTTGGCCTGCCCCAAACTCGGAAGCGGGGATGTGGATGAAGTACTGGCCGGGGGCAAGGTTGTCGAATTGGTAGAAGCCGCCGCCGGATGTGGTGGTGGTCAGGACCGGGGTATCCACGCCGGGGGTCTGCCCCTGGCGATAAAGTTGGACTTCAACGGCGTCAACCCCGGCCTCGGTTCCGTCAAGAGCGCCGTTGTTGGCCGCGCCGCCGCCGGCCCCATCGTCAATCCAGACGACATTGCCGATAGCGACGAGTTCGGAGGAGACAAAGCCGAAGTCGGCGGTAAAGTTGACGTTGTTATCATCAAGGATGCCGGTGTAGTTGGGCTGGCCTTCGCCGGTGGCTTCGGCGTTGGGCTGGAGGTCATACACCTGGCTGCGGATGCCGGTGCTGGCCGGAACGAGGCTGTCAATGCCGTTTTCATCCCCATCCTGGTCAGTCGTTTCATCACTACCAGCCCCGGTGGAGGAGAGGTAGCCGCTTAAGGGTTGGCCTGCCCCAAACTCGGACGCAGGGATGTGGATGAAATATTGGCCTGGGGTGAGGTTGTCGAACTGGTAGAAACCGCCGCCAGCGGTGGTCGTGGTCAAGACCGGGGTATCCACACCGGGGGTTTGGCCCTGGCGATAGAGGCGGATTTCAACGCCGTCAACCCCGGTCTCAGTTCCATCGAGGATGCCGTTGTTGGCTGTGCCGCCGCCCGCCCCGTCGTCAATCCAGACGATGTTGCCGATGGCAACGGCCTGGACAAAGCCGAAGTCGGCGGTGAAGTTGACGTTGTCATCGTCAAGTATGCCGGTGTAGTTGGGCTGGCCTTCGCCGGTCTGCTCGCTGTTGGGCTGCAGGTCATACACTTGACTGCTGATGCCAGTCGTCCCTGGGGTGAAGCTGTCAATGCCATTTTCGTCGCCGGTCTGGTCAGTGGTTTCGTCTGTGCCGCTGCCAATGCTCGATACATAATCATTTAAGGGTTGGCCTGCCCCAAACTCGGAAGCGGGGATGTGGATGAAGTACTGGCCGGGGGCAAGGTTGTCGAATTGGTAGAAGCCGCCGCCGGATGTGGTGGTGGTCAGGACCGGGGTATCCACGCCGGGGGTCTGACCCTGGCGATAAAGTTGGACTTCAACGGCGTCAACACCCGCTTCGGTTCCGTCAAGAGCGCCGTTGTTGGCTGTGCCGCCGCCTGCCCCATCGTCAATCCAAATGATGTTGCCGATGGCGACGGCCTGGACAAAGCCGAAGTCGGCGGTGAAGTTGACGTTGTCATCGTCAAGTATGCCGGTGTAGTTGGGCTGGCCTTCGCCGGTTTGCTCGCTGTCAGGTTGCAGGTCGTACACCTGGCTGCTGATGCCAGTCGTCCCTGGGGTGAAGCTGTCAATGCCGTTTTCGTCGCCGGTCTGGTCGGTCGTTTCGTCGCTGCCTGCACCGCTGCTGGAAACATAACCCATCAGGGGTTGACCTGGGCCAAACTCAGAAGCAGGGATGTGGACGAAATATTGGCCAGGGGCGAGGTTGTCGAACTGGTAGAAACCGCCGCCAGCGGTGGTGGTAGTCAGGATTGGGGTATCCACGCCGGGGGTCTGACCCTGGCGATAAAGGTGGATTTCAACGCCGTCAATACTAGCCTCGGCTCCGTCAAGGATGCCGTTGTTGGCCGTGCCGCCGCCTGCCCCGTCATCAATCCAGACAATGTTGCCGATGGCGACCATCTGCACCAGGCCAAAGTCAACGGTGGGGTTGTGGGTCGAGCCGGTGGCGATAGTAACCTGAGTATTGCCCAATACGCCGTTGTCGCCGGGGACAAGTGTGACCGGGTTGCTGCGAATCGTGCCGGTGGGGGTCAGGTTGACGCCGTTATCATCGCTGTTGACGTTGTTATCGGGATTGATAGAAGAAGCGATGTCGGTGCTGCTGGTGAAGGTGGCCGGCGGTACAATTTCCACAATGTACGTACCGGAGAAGAGGTTGGTGAAGGTGTAGAAGCCATTGGCGTCGGTGGTGGTGCTGCTGAGAACCGTTGTACCGGTGGCATCGTAGAGGCGGACGGTAACGCCCGATGCGCCCGTTTCGCCGCCATCCAGAAGACCGTTATTATTGTTGTCGAACCAGACCTGGTCGCCCAGCGAGAGGCGATAGAAGCCGAAGTCAATGGTCAGGTTGCTGCTGGCGTTGGTATCACCGTCGGTGATTGGCTCGCCGCCCACCGTCAGGGAGACTGGGGTGCTGGCGACAAAACCGCCCGCGCCAAGCGTGCCGGTAACAACGCCATGATCCTGCTCGTTCAAATCGCTGTTGCCGCCGACCGAGCCATCACTGTTGTAATATTCAAACAGCGGTCCGCCGGAACTGAAATTGGTGGTGGTGACCACTACCAGATAAGCTTCCGCCGGGACGGTACTGGGCAGCAGGTTGGTGAAGGTGTAGAAGCCGCCGGAACTGGTGTTGGTGGTCGAAATCAAGCCGTCCACGCCGGGGGTGTACTGGCCGTCGCCGTTGGTATCCTGATACAGTTCGACCGCCACGCCGGGGACGCCTACTTCGCCCCCATCCAGGATGCCGTTGTTATCCACATCAAACCAGACCTGATTGCCCAGCGAAACGAGGGGCACGATGCCAAAGTCAACCGTCGGGTTATGGGTAGAGCCGGTGGCGGTAGTAACGGTATTTTGATTTTGTGCTCCATTGTCGCCGGGAGTCAGAACAACCGGATTACTGCGGACAATCGTGCCGCTGATGACCACGCCGTTGTCGTCGGAGTTGACGTTGTTGTTGGGGTTGGCCGACGTACCAATGTCGGTGCTGCTGCTGTAGCCGCCGGGCAGGACAAAACCGACGACATAGGTGGCCGAGACCAAGTTGGTGAAGGTGTAGAAGCCGTTGGCGTCGGTGGTGGTGGTGCTGAGAACGGTCGTGCCGGTGGCGTCGTACAGAATAACGGTGACTGAAGGCACACCCGCTTCAGCGCCGTCAATAATGCCATTGTTGTTGTCGTCGGACCAAACCTGGTCGCCCAACGAGAGGCGATAAAAGCCAAAGTCAATGGTCAGGTTAGAGTTGGCGTCGCTGTCGCCGTCGTTGATTGGCTCGCTGTTGTTGGTCAGGGAGACGGGGGTGCTGGCGACAAAACCGCCCGCGCCCAGCGTGCCGGTAACAACGCCATGATCGCGCTCATTCAAATCGCTGTTGCCGTCCACCGAGCCGTCGCTGTTTTGGTAGTTGACCAGCGGGCCTGAGCCGGTGAAATTGGTCGAGGTGATGACCACGAGATAGGTTTGGGTGGGGAAGAAAGACGGCAGCAGGTTGGTGAAGGTGTAGAAGCCGCCGGAACTGGTGTTGGTGGTCGAAATCAAGCCATCCACGCCGGGGGTGTACTGGCCGTCGCCGTTGGTATCCTGATACAGTTCGACCGCCACGCCAGGCACGCCTACTTCGCCCCCATCCAGGATGCCGTTGTTATCCACATCAAACCAGACCTGGTTGCCCAGCGAGACCAACTCCACCAAGCCGAAGTCGAAGGTGTAATTGTTCTGGGTGATGGCCGGGGTAACAGTGACCAGGCCGCCGCCGCCGGGCGTCCCGTCGGAGTCGAGGGCGTCGTCGCCGCCGGTGTTGATGAGGGTATTGGTGAAGCTTTCCAGCGGCCCGCCGGGATTGAAATTGTCGGCGGTGACGGTGATGGTATAGGGCTGGCTGACCGGCACGGTGAAGGTGTAGAAGCCGCCGGAGGTGGTGGTTGTGGTGAATATCCGGCCATCGGGATGGGTCACAGTGACGGTCACGCCGTCGAAGCCGTTGCCTGGCCCGTCATTTTGAACACCGTCGTTGTTGACATCAAACCAAACGTAGTTGCCGATTTCGACCAGCCGGACAAAGCCGTAATCCAGGGTCAAATCTTCGGTGAAGGCCGAGGTCAGGGTGGTGGTGATGGCGTAGCCCAGGCCGCCGAAAGTGGCGGTGATCGAGGCGTTGGAGTCAGTCGCGGTGGTAGCGCCGCCAGCGGTGAGCAGGGTTTGGGTGTAGGGTTGCAGCGGCCCGCCCGGCCCATAACTGGCGTCGGAAATGCGGACGGTATAGGTGACATTCAGCGGCAGGTTCTCAAAGATGTAAAAGCCGGTGATAGAGGTGGTGGTAGTGGCAATAAGCGTGCCGCCAACCGAGTCGAACAATTCAAGGATGACTCCGCCGATGGGGAACTCATTGGGATTGCTGTTCTGAATGCCGTCGTTATCGAAGTCATACCAGACATAATCACCCAGGCGGCCCAACGGCCAGGTGAGGGTAAATACGGCGGTATCGGTGTAGGGACGCACGCCGGGGATGGTATCGGTGAGCGAGGTGGTGGTGATGCCGACCGTATTGGTGAAACGGCTGCCGCTGTAGATGGCCTGGCTGAGGCGGGCAGTGTAGGTAAGGGTCAACGTGTTGGCCGGTGGCGGCGGCACATCCAAAAAGCCAATCGTCCAGGCGATGGTCTGGCTATCTGGTGAATAGACTCCGCCGTTGGAAATGGTCGTCGGGGTGATGCCGGCCGGCAGGTTGTCGGTAATCAGCAGGCTGTAGGCCGGGCTGTTGCCGGTGTTGGTAACGGTGATGGTGTAAATCGCCACCTGTGGGTCGCCGGTGAAAGCGCCCTGCTTGGCGATGTCAATCACCGGCTCACCGACATTGGTGGTGACGACGTTGCTGGTGGTGAGTACCGTGGCTGCTGCATGAGTCATGACTGCGCTGTTGGTGACAACATCGGGGCCGGGGCCGGCGGGAATATCCGTGGCCGGGCTGGGGAACTCATGCGAGATGCGGGCGGTCACGGTGACAACGGCCTGGGTGTCGTGGGGAACGCTGGCAAAAGTGGCCGTAATCAGGCCGGTGGCCTGGTCGAAACTGGCCGCTCCACCTGTGCCGCCGCCGGTGGTCACATTCTCAATGAAGAAACGAGGTGTGTTCAATTGATCGGTGATGACCACATTGTAGAGCGTGGCGGTGATGGGCGAGACCGGGACAATCAGGGTGTAAGTGACGAGACTGCCCAGGGTGGCTGTCGGCGGCGGGCTGAAAACAGTCGTTTTGGTGATACCGCCATTGACAGTCTGTACGGCGGCAGAGTGAGAACCGCCACTGTAGGTGCGGCTGATGACGGTGGGGCTGCTGTCGCCGGGCCAATTGTCGTAGGCTAAGGCAGCCTGGTTGGACAGGAAGGTGTTAGCGGTGATGCCGTCGGAAACGCTGAGAACGACGGTGATGGTCAGGGCCGTGTGCGCCAACGGATTGAAGGGGACGGTATTGGTCAACTGGTTGATGTTCCAGACCAGGTTGGCTGCGCCGGGTACGGGTGGGGTGGGCGTCGTGGTAAAAGCCGAGGCCGGGTCATCGCTTTGCAGGCTGTATGTGACCAGGCTCATGCCGGCGGGGATAGCGTCGGTAATAACCAAATCGTAACCGGGAAGCGGGCCCTGGTTGGAGATGGTCAGGGTATAAGTAACCAGATCATTTGCCCCGACGAAGCAGCCTTGTTGGCCCATACGGGTGACCAGAATGTCATCGAATTGAGTTTGGGTATGACTGGAGGAGAGGAGACCTACCCTGCCATTTGTAAAAGTATTGTCGGTAGCCGAGAGGCGGCGTATCCCATCTACAAATACCTCAATTAAACTTCCGGTTACTCGAATTTCAACATGATACCAGCGATTAATCTGATAGCCGATGGGAAGCGAATTCAAAACGGAGCCGGTGTTACGTAGCTCCAATTGCATCTGCGTGTTAGACCAGCGGAACAAATATCCGGTGTCGGTTGTGCCGGTATTATTTTGGCGGATATATCCACCCATTGAACCCGTTGGATCGGAGGTGCGCATCATGAAGCTAAAACTGTAATCAGTCCAGTTGGTAGCGCCTATGAAAGCCCGACGATTAGATGTTGTATCGGTATTTTGATAATATCCTTCGGGGGTAATCGTCCATGCGCCCAGTTCAGACCAACCTGCATCAGACAAGTTGTTAAAGTTGGAAATGGCTAAGGTGGCCGCGCAACCCGGCGGCGTCACATAGCTCTTACCAAGGTGCAGCAGCGGCTCCACAATGTCTACCTGCGCCGTATCGGTGAATAAGTAGGATTGACCTTCGTCAAGGTAAGTCATTTGTAAATTATTGGTCCGGCTGACTCCATTGGTGTTGGTGGCAACACTTTGGATGACGGCGGTGATGACCCCATTAATCAGGGCTGAACCGGGCAGATTGCCCAAATTCCAAACCACATTGCCCGAAGTCAGCGCGCCGGGGTTGAGGGTGGGCGTGGTCGAGATGAGCGTTGTCGGCCCACCGCTGCTGCCGTCGCCATCGAAGGTGTAGGTTAGGATAGAGGAGACATAGCCCAGACCGGTGGGCAGTGTATCGGTCAGGGTTAGATTCTGGTAGAGGGCGTCAATATCTGGTAACGAGGTGGAGAAGGTGAAGACTACCAGGCTGCCGATGGTGCCGGTCTGGACGGAAGGCGCTTTATCAAACTCGGTCAGCAAGGTGACAAAGGCGGTGTCGCTGATACCGCTGGTGTAAGCGCAGCCGCTCCCACAACTGCCGCTGGCCTGAACACTATTTGTCGGCACACCGCTGCCGGCGGGGGCCACCGTAGCCGTGACAATGGCCCGCCAGCTATCGCCCGAGGCGATGGTAATGGCCGGAGTCCAGGTAATCACCTGCCCGGCGATGGTGGGCGTGTTGGTTTCGTCGGCGTCGCTGCCATTGCCGGCGCTGATGCCGGTGAAGCCGGAGCCGACGGTGTCGGTAATGAGCACGCCAATGGCCGCGCCGGGGCCGCTGTTGGTGATGGTAACGGTCCAACTGACGACCGTGCCCACATCGGCCACACGGTTGAGCGGGGATTTGTCTATGACCAAGTTGGGATTCTGCACGGTGACAGAAGAATTGCTGGTGGTGGTGTAAGGGCCGGTACTGATACAGGAGGTGTTGTCGTCATACGAAATAGTCAGATTGTTTGGCCCGCTGGCCGGGACGGCGCATGCGCCAGTGGCGCTGCTGTTGGCTACCCGGAAAGTCAGCGTGGTTACGCCGGTGGGCAGGGTGATACCGCCCGTCCAGGCAAAGACGGCTGTGGTTACGCCTGCCGTTGGCGAGATGTTGGGGGTGGTGCTGGCCGAAACAAATTCCTGGTAAACAAAGCCGCTGGGCAGGGTGTCGGTCACAAAGACATCATAGGCAGGGGGGCCGTCATTGGTCAGGGTGACGGTCATCAGGCCGCCGCAGGTGTTGAGCGGGGTGGTATCGAGGGTTTGGGCGGTCAGGCTGGGCCGGCTTTGCAGGCTGGCTGTAGCCGTCAACGGTTGGGCGGTGCAGCCATTGTCGCAGCCATAAATCAGCGTGGCGGTGTTGATGGAGGTGGATTGGCAGGCTGTCGCTTCGGCGTCAATGGTGGTGGTGATAAAGAGGGTACGGTCCACGCCGTCAGCGGGCAGATCGCCCAGGTTCCAGGTGACAAGGCCCAGGGTCGGGGTGACGACGCCGTCCGAGGCGCTGGCCGTTGGCACAGCAGCGTTCATATTGTCGGGCAGGTTATCGGTGACCAGCACATTTTGGGCAAAATAAGCGCCGGTGTCATTGTTGGCCGTAATCCGCCAGACCACCACATCGCCCGGCTCGCCAAAAACAGTATCGGCAAAGGCGGGGTCGCCCTGGGTGACGTTGCGGCCCTGTTTGGTCAAAGTGATGTCGGGTTGTTCTTTGGGCAGGGTTACGGCATTTTCAACGCTGGTAAAGAAGGTACCGCAGGAGTGAAGCCCGCCGGCCTGGGAGCGCACCACCGTGTTGCCGGGCAAACTGCAATCCGTCTGCACCAGAAAGCGAATGGTAATCTCGTCTTCAGCCGCCCGGTCGGTTAAAATTTGGGTTTGAGAGAGGGTAATACCGGGGTTGGTTAGCTGCCAGGTGAGGATGGTATCGGTCCCTGCTGTCGAAGTTACCGGCTCAAAAGGAATATTGGCCAACCCGGCGATAACTACATCGTTCCTATCGGTAACGGTTATACGAGCGGAGCCGGAGATATACTCCAGGAAGCTGATTGTCTGACTGATAACCAGTTGGTAAATATGGGCCGAAGCTGAAGCGTTTTTGACCGTCAGAATGACCTCGCCGGTATCACAGAAGGGCAAATCGGCGGTTTGGGCGTTAGAGGTACGCACAGCAAAGGGCGGCACCAGGAAACTAATAGAATCGGTTTGGGAGGTTTGACAGGCGCTGTCGCCCAGACAGCCGCTGCTGAGGGTCACACTGGCGCTTAAGGGATCGCAGGCCACCACATTGACGGAACTGACGTCTATTCTAACCTGCTGATTAGGGGCCAGGTTGAGCACTTCCCAGACCACATCGTCGCCGGGGTTGAACGGGCCAGGGGTGAGCAGGTTAACCTGGGCGCTCAGGTTAGTGGTATAGGTAACAAATTGTAAACCGGCGCTAATGGTGTTGGTGATAAGGGTTCGCCCGGCAGTACCTGCACCGTTGTTGGTAGCATAAATGCGCCAGGTGGCTCTGTTTTCGTTGACGGTAAACTGGTCAGGCGTAACAAACAGGGTCACATTGGGCGGCGTGGTTGTGCCGGGGTTGGCGTCGGTGTTGCCATAGTCGATACCGCAGCGGTCGGTAAAGCTTACTCCGGCTCTGAGGTTTGGAGCGGTGCAGCTACGGGTCATACTAAAACTAATTGTGCCGGTCGTTGTGCCGGTTTGAGTGAGCGGGTTTTGAAAGGTCCAGGTGATGATATTGGTTCCGGTCGTCACCGTAACCGGATTGCCGGCAAAGCCGCCGCCATAGGTATAACCGGAAATGGTGCCAAAATCGGGCGAACCGACATTAAAGGTAACGACAATATTATTGGCTACCAGCGAGTTGGCTGCCAGGTCAGGATCGGAAACGGTCAGGATGACCGGAACAGTGGCGCAACTATCAAAGCTGTCAGGTGAAATATCAATTTGCAAATCAGCCCGCTGTAAATCTATCGGCGCTCCCTGGAAGAAGGCGCCGCCGCTCTGGCAGGTACCGCTGCCGCCAGCATTCGGTACATTAAAGATAGACCAATCGAAGAAAGAAATCTGGGGATTGCCGGCCAATACACCATCCAAAATACTGAGGGTGTAGGCAACGGTGATGCTGTGAGTGCCGGTGGGGAGCGTCACGCCGCCAAAATTTAAGACCAGTTGGGGCGCAGTTTGGGTGATGGTTACTTCTGAGGTGCGGTTAACGCCGTCAATCGTCACTACCAGGCTGCCGGGCACATAGGTGAGCGTGCCGGGCGGCACGTCGTCGCCGGGCACGCCATCGTTGAAGCCCATCGTTTCTGTAAAGACCACCCCGGTCCAACTATTAATCGGCATAGAATAGCGGTTGGTCATGGTAATCAGGCCGCACACCTGGCCGTCGGTGCTGAACTCTTTGGGGAAGGCTGTGCCGGCAAAATTTTGGATAATAACCGAAGCCTGGGCCGTATCGCTCAAGGGGGAACAACTGGTGCAGCGCACCGGGGCCTGGCCGGAAGCGGTGTTGGTCGCAATCGAGTTGGTCCCGCAGTCACTAATCACATCAAGCGCCTGCACCGTTAGGGTGAGCCGGCCGGTAAACGCGCCGGGACCGGCCGGGGCCGGGATGGTCCAGGTGACGACATTGCCCGCGCGGACAAAGGAGCCTGCGCTGGGCGTTACCGCGGTGGTGGTGAAAACCGAGGGCACAATATCGGTGATGATGATATTGCCGCTGATATTTTGAACGTTTTGGATATCAAAATCTACAAAAAATTGAGATGTTTGCCCGGCAAAGGTGGCCGAAACCGAACTGGATTTGGTCAGGTCAAAGGTGGGCAACTCACCCGCGCCGTAGGTGTAATTGACTCCAACGCTGGGATTGTTAAAGGAGAGACCACAGGCATCGCGGTAATTGGCAGTGAAGTTGAAGCTGCCGCTGCTGGGGGCGTTGCACACATCAAAAGTAGGTGTGACCACAAAGGAAAGTGTAACCGGTGTGGTAGTAATGACTCCGCCAGCGTCGGTGCGTGAAAAAACGCCGGTAGCCGGGTTATAGGTCCAGCCCGGAGCCGGGCCAACCGTAAAAGGTTGGCTCTCCAAATTGCTATCCAGGATAAAGTTTAACGCGGCGCCACCCGAATTGGTAACAGTCACTACGGCGGTTTGAGGGGCGGGGCTGCAATAGGCAAAGGTCAGATTGTTAGCGGCCAGGCTGATAGCGGGTTCTTCCAGCAGATAGGCAATATCGGCGGTATCGGTGGCCGGATTGGTAATCAGGCCATCCCCTTCGCTGTTGCCGATGCTCCACCAGGTTCGCCCGGTATTGGTCAGGTTGTTGCAGGAGTTGATGGTAGCCGTGACCACAAAACTGCGGCGCTCGCCAACCGTCAGGGTAAAGGGGGTCACATTCAGTTGGCTGAAATCTACGTTGGTGTACCCAATGCCAATGGTATCGCTGACCGTAGCCGAATAGACATCACCGAGACCGGTATTTGCCGCCTCAATGGTCCAGGTGACAATGTCGCCAAACGTGCCGTCCTGCACCGTGGGGCTTTTGCTGATGACCAGGTTGCCCCGTCCAACGGTGACGTTGACCCCGCCGTTGTTGCTGCCGGGCGAGCCAAGCGGATTTTCATATACAGCGTTGGCGTCGAGGCGCTGGCCGGAGATGGCGCTGCCGTCGGTGGTCATGCGGAAGGTCAGGGTGACGACTTCACCGGGAAGCAGATTGCGGGTGATGTTCGGCGTCCAGACGACGAGCGGGTCGGTGTAGCTGTCGGTGTAAGTGATGGCGCCGCTGACCGAACTGATCCAGACGGCGCTGCCCGGCACATAGGTGAAGCCAGCAGCCGGGATAGTGGCCGTGATGAAGAAATTGAAGCCGGTGGTTGAAGCGCTGCCATTACGGACGGTGATGGTATAGGTATCCCCGGCAAAATTCCCGGCGCTGACATTAGCCGGCGCAGACACAGTTACCTGCACCTGGGGAATCGGGGCCCCCATCGGGCGGAGGGGAGGCAGGGCGGCCAGGGAGCGAGGAGGCGAGGAGGCGAGGAGGCGGGGAGACGCGGGTTGAAACCAGCCGGGTAAAACGACCGGAGACCGGGGACCGGAGACTGGGGCAGGGGATAGAGTATTGGAGTCCAAAGCGGAGCTTTGGCTGGCGGCAGGGGGGCGGGGGAGCAGAGGGGCAGGGGAGAAATCTTCTTGGACTTTGAACCAATCGGGCAAGATGACCGGAGCCCCATTCGACAAGCTCAGGGCAGGCTGGGGACCGGAGACCGGGGCAGCAGGCGAAGGATCAGGTTGAAACCAGCCGGGCAAAACAGCCGAAGATAACTGAGAAGCGATTGCTGATTTCTGGCTACTGGCTACTGACCTCTGACTACTGATTGCTGCCCTCTGGCGGTTGGCTTCCAGTTGGATCAAAGCGGGAGGTTGAGCCAAGGTAAGACCGGCAGTTTGCCTGGGTTCCACTGGCGCCAGCGTGGGCGGTTTGAACCAGCGCGGCAAAACGGCGTCGGAGCGGCTGCTAACGGGGGTCAGGGATTTAGATTCAGAAATAAGAGCAGGCGTTGGGCTGTGGTGGGCCGCTTCGGCAGGAATCGGTTCCGCTTCATAGGCTTGAGCTATGGGGGCAGGTGGCAGCAAGTTTACCAGCAGCGCAAACAAGCTAAGGTAACTGCTTAATTTTTGCCGGAAGGCGTGTGACATAGCCTCTCCTCCTAAAAGGGACATGGATGGTGGCGGAGTTCAGGGTTTTAGGTAGGTTACAGTTGAGTGTAACCTAATCAGCCGGTAGATTTTCTAAAATGGTTTGATTATTGGGCCGGTCGCTAATATTTTGCCCGATGTATGACCAGGCGATTTGACCGGATTTGTTAATAACAAATACTGCGGGCGTGGCTACACCATCACCCAACAGATTATAGACTCCATAAGCATCCGCGACTTGATGATCCGGGTCGGCCAGAACGGGATAGGAAACCTGGGCGGTACTGGCCGAGGCTTGCGCTCCTGCTTGGTCTTGCGCAGCGATGGCGATAACCTCAGTGTTTTTCTGGCGAAATTGCGCCAGGTCTGCTTCCAACTGACCCAGTTGGCTCATGCAAACGCCTCAGGTATGACCGCGATAGAAAACCAGGGCAACATTGCTCTTGCCGCGAAAGTCTTGGAGGGAAATGGTATCGCCGGTAGCGGAGATGAGGGAAAACTCAGGGGCGGAAGGCCGCAGGGGAGCAAGGGTGCTGGGGCGCAGGGGAGACTCTTCATCTTTCTCCCCCTCTGCACCTCCGCTCCCCTGCTCCCCTGCCTCTATTTCTAATAGAGGCTTGAGATATCCTTCTATTGCTGCTTCGTCCAGGGGGCCAATATGCCGGGCGGTAACAACGCCATTGGCGTCAACAAATATGCTGGTGGGGAGGCCGCGCACTTCATAGGCGATGTTGCTCACCTGCCCGTCGGAGTCGAGCACGATGGGGAAAGTCAGCCCCAGTTCTTGAACTAAGGCAGTGACGGTGGCGGGATCTTCTTTGACGTTAACGGCGACAAAGCCAATCTCATCCTTATAAGTGTCATAGGCGGTTTGCAAAGCCGGCAGCTCGCGGCGGCAAGGCGGACACCAGGTGGCCCAGAAGTTGATGAGGGTGGGTTGGCCGCGCAGGTTGCTTAAGGTTAATGAGCCGCCTTCGAGTTGGTTGAGAGTGAAATCGGGCGCGGCGTTTTGGGGGTAAGGCGAGACGACCATTTCGGGGGGCGGAGCAAAGATCGGCTGAGGAGCAGGGGTGCTGGGGGGGAAGGGAGATGGGGGTGCAGCTTCTGCCACCACATCTCCTTCTTGCTTTCCTATCTCCTCACCCACCAGAGAACGGTACAGCCCAATTTCAGCAGAAGCGCGGGCAGCGGCAAGCCAGGCAGTGAGGTCATCTTCTTGCGTTTCGAGCTGACTTAAGGCTGCTTCAACTTGAAGCAGGCGATCTACGCGCGCCGTCAGGTCAGATCGTTCCAGGCCCGCTTCAGCCAGGGCCGTGATAACTGTTTCATCGGTGACTTGCCAGTTTGTTTCTAAGGTTTGAATTCTGGCTTCAATTGCTTCAGTGGAGGCCGGTTGGGGCGGCAAAAGGGGGGATACGGCTTGGAGAACAATGATCTCGTTAATCAGCCGGTCAAGCGTTTCTTCGGCAGTGGGGATAGGCTGCGCCGCCAGTTGGCTCATCACCGCATCGAGGCGAGTAGCCTGTTGCCAGGCTTTTGGGGTAATAATCTGGTCATTGACAGTGGCAACGGCTTCAGCCAGGCTTGATCCGGTTGGAGTCGGAAGGGCAGGCTCCTCATTGCCGGAAGGAAGGGGCGTGGTTATGGGAGTAGGGGGGGCAGAAACGGCCAGTTGGCCCATTAACCCCAGTAAACCAGCTACCGCCAATACGGCAATGACCAGGACAGTTAATAAAGCCGGAGTGCGTTTACCAAAGTAAGTGAGAGACATCTGATGTAACCCTGTCTAAAGGGTTCACTACAACTTATTTATGAAATAGATTAAAATCCAAATTGTAACAACATCGGCTTCAACCCTTCTCTGTTGAAGCCTTATTGAAAATTTTGAGGTAGAACATTACTGGCAGCGGCGCCTGTAGTTTACTATTTCAATGGATAGTTTAAATGGGGAAATTAGAGGCGACCACTGGACTGCATACGGTCAGAAGAAAAAGAGATTGGTTTTTAATGAACAGAACAAAGCCAAAATTGATAGTAGTTTTTTGATTATAGCATCAAAAACAATGTTTGGGAAGGGTTAAAGGTCATCAAAATTTTGCACAAAGGTACTTTTTTTGATTTGCCCGAAAGTCTACTGTGGTGACAAAGGGTTGCAATTTTTATCAGTTAGGGTAGATTGGAGAGTTTTCCGAGCCTACTTTGGCCTGAGAAACGCTCTGTTACTCATAAGAGCTTGAAAACAAAAAATCCCCCATTCCTCATTAGAGAACGGGGGATTTTTATTTTTAGCCATGAGGTTTGTGGCTGGCTATTCTTTGTAGCGAGAGCGAAGGGCAAGACCAAAGCCGCCCAAAATCAGCAAGCCAAGACCACCAGCGATAGCCCATCCTTCCAAACCGGCCTCACGCAGACCTGTCTCCGGCAAGAAGGCCACCGGAATAGTGGGAGCGGGCGTGGCCGGGATAGCAGCTACCGGAATAGGCGTAGGAGTGGGGGTAGGATCTTTGTCATCATCATCATCATCATCGTCATCATCAGGGGGAGATGAAGGAGGGGGGGGTGGAGGGGGGGGGGGAGGAGGTGCAGGGGGGGCAGCAAACGCCAGACTGGCTTCGTTACTACAAGTTAAGGGGACAGGGCTGTTCTGCCGGAAAGCGTTTCTGATGGTTGAGGTAAGGGCAGTATTATTGGTCCCGGCCGGAATTTGATTTACTGTATAACTGAGCGTTAAGCTAAAGGATGTGTTGGGTGGAAGCGGGCCGGAGATTGTAGTTAAATCATCCCAGGTAATCACTCCTGTGGAGGTGATGTCAGGGGTTGGAACCGCATTGAGGAAGGTTAAATGGCTAGAGTTATAAGCCTCTTCCAAAGGTAAAGTGGTGATGGTGGTACCGCCGGTGTTAGTAATCGTCAGGCTGAAGGTAACTACCTGGCCAGGATCAACCGGCCCGCTGACCGGATCAATCAGGGTTTGGGTAATTTGTAAAAGCGGGATGGGGCTGCCGACCGGAACAAAAATAGTTACGGCGTCTGCTTGTAGCGGTAAAGAGGACGTACGGGCATTGGCCTGATTGATAATAACCGCACCGGCATTGTTGACCGTAGCATCATAGGTGAGGGTACCGCTGCTAAATTGGTCAAGTTGGCCGGTATTAAGACCATTCCCATCCAACGGATAGGCTGAACCGCTACTGTTATCCGGTACTAGCTGGCCATCTTCGATAGTAGTATCGGGGATATAGGTCAGAGCAGACGGCAGTGTATCTGAAACAATCACGCTGTTAAGAAGCGTGGCCGAGTCATTAAAGGTCTCTAGCTGGAAGCGTACCCCATCACCCAGGCTGATGCTGCCGCTGCAATCAAGGTCGGTCAAGAGGCTGAAGGTTTTTTGGATAGCTAACGAGCGTA
Organism: Anaerolineae bacterium; assembly: GCA_023151115.1. The sequence continues at coordinate 137,954 of JAKLJP010000007.1, read as the reverse complement.
AAGGCACAATGGTGGTCCCGGCGTCAATGGAGGGCAGCGCAAGACTGGCGCTGGCATCCTGGCCCCAGACAGCGGCGAAGGGTGTGCTGTCCCTGGTAAATAAAAAGGCGCCGGTCATATTACAGTCGCTTGGGTCCATAATAGACATTTCTTGAAGTGGTATAAGAGGATAGCCAATCCCCGCTCCTGGATAGGGGTCGGCTATGCCATCCCCGGTGATATCTACCTCGTCTGGGGTGCCATCATTATTGACATCTACAAAAAGGTTAGTGGCCGTGAGAGCGGTTACATATATGCGCATCTCGCGACCATTATTATTCGGATCATTGATATTTGAAGGACAACCCTGGGAGAAGATGTTATTGTTGCCTACTCCCAAACTCACCAATGTTTGGCTGGTTAGATTAGCAACAGGCAAAACATCATAACCCCAATCCTGCGCATCGGCCGAATCAAGCGCTGACATCCCATAAAAAACCGGTCCGTTGGAGGTAAAGCGTAATCCTGTCGCGCCGCTCATATCGGCATTGGAGATAGGAGGGGCAGGGTCAACAGGATATCTCACGGTGCTATTGGGCGGCACATTAAGCGTGGTGGTGTTTGTTATGGATTGGACCGTGATGGTCAAAGGGTTGGTAAGGCTGGGGTTATAAAGCCAGAAATCACCGTCGGAGGCGCGCGGCGCCAGGTAATCATTGGTCCATTGGTCAAACGGAACTAGGGTGTACCCCCGCGCTTCCCAGGTACTATTGGGATCGGAGGCGAAAAGATGGGCTTGTACCGGGGCCGAGGCGCGGACGTGGGTACCTGCCAAAACACCGTTCAGCAGGCTTAGTTGTTCCCCCATGTCCAGCGTCGTGTCCGGTAGATCAAGGTCTCCAGGATTGTCGCCGTGATCAAAGACGCCATCGGCATTCGAATCTATTTCTACCAGGGTATCATTCTCTACGGCCTGAATATTCAACCCAACCACCTGAAATTCGCCCCGATTGGTAGGCCCATCTCTGGTAACATTCTGACCAATAGCGGTAATGTATTCGGTGCCCCAGCGATTGGTGGGATATAATTCCCAGGCGTCGGTGTATAAGATGCCCGGACCGGGGGGGGCCGTCCAAAAAGAGGTGCTGACAGCAAGCGCGCCTCCTGTTGAGGTCAACATATCCCCCCCATCAAAAAAGATGGTGGGAGGGGTACCCCGTGCTGCCGGTGTAGAGGGGACAGTATTGCGCAGGGTTATAATCGTCCCAGAAGTGAGAATATCGCTGGCAGGTATACCCAGGAGTTGAACTCCGGGGGGCAAGCCGGTTGTATTATTAGCCGGATCCCCATCTCCCCAAACCAAAGTCGTCGTTTGAGTGGGAAAGGCGAGATCTCCCTCAAGCGTATCTTCCCATTGATCATAATAAATGATACTGCCATCCCGATTAACGGCAATTGAGATGGTGGTGGAAATAGGTAGGTTAGGAGCTACAGTGGCGGGAGCGCCAATATTAAACTGGGCCGCGGCGGCCTCGGTGGCATAAGGAATGAAGAAGGTAAAAGCATCAATTCGACCCCCACCGGCGGCGCTCTGGGCAATATCAATGTGCTTGAATGTTATGTCAGTGGAGTTTGTAGCACTATTACCTGTTGTAACAAACGGCAAAAATACCTGGGTGTTAGGTTTAGAATCTGGCTCATCGGCCTTGCTTTGAACAAGCAAGCCTATACCGCCCAAAAGCCCTATCAGTGTCAAAACGGTTATCCAGTAGAGGTGACTTTTTATCTTCATGATACTGTTCCTTGTGGTTTTACACTACAGTAATAATCAAGTTGACGGTTCTTTTGTTTGGCCAGAGCGGCCAAAGGTTAAGGCCCGACAGTAGCACAGCTTTAATCAGGTGGCATTCCGACTGCCAGGCCCAAAGGGAATCCATAGGTGAGGTCGTCAATCCAGGTTTTGTTTAGCCTCAGCAAAGCAAAATCTGGGCCAGGAAGGTTAGTATTAATCTGTTTATTGTGCGCATAGTTACCCTCATTTATATATTTTTGTAATGGAAATATGTCTACGTTACGGCAAAGTAGGTCTAATCGCCCGCTGACGCCTAGGGATGCGCCCGCTACGGTGAAAAATTGGATCTACTGATACTACGGCAAAGCAGGTCTAGTCGCAATACTTTTCAAATAACGTAGTTTAGCCCCTTGTGAGCGGGCACAAGGCCCTATGCTACGGCCTTATTTGAAAAGTATTGGGTCTAGTTGCCCAGAGAACAGCTAGGGGAGCTGACCTCTAACGACCAAAGCCAAAAGAGCCGTAAGTTAAACCCTTAATTCTTTTTTTAAGATTCGGGATGGAGAATAAACAGAGTTGCTGGCAATGTAACCAAATCGGATAATTTTTAAGAATAAACTAATTCCGTAATTGAGAGTTGCGCCAAAACCAACAGATTACGGCAATAGCTACTCCAAAAAACAGCCCACTCCAATCCATACCCCAAGCCCCCGGCGTTTCACGTCTCCCCGTCTCCGGCAAAAGGTTGACCGGAAAAACGGTAGAAGTGGGCGCAGGAATATTCACTGCAATAGGGGTTCCCGCAGGTGTGGAAGGCGGCGGTGGGGTCGGAGTATCAGGTGGTTCAGAAATGGCGGTAGAGGTTGGAAGGGGGGTAGAGGTAGGTGAAGGGGTTGGGATTTGAGCCGGTTCAATGCTTAATACAGCAACATCACTGCAAGCAGGTAAAATTGTGCCATCACTAAGTGTTCCTCCGGAGCCGATAGTCCGAAGGCTCGTTGCGATAGCAGTGGGGGGCAAGTTTTCAAGGACGGCCCAATTAACCGTTAAATTCATGGCAGCGCTGGGAGCTAAATCGCCAAAAGAGCTGGTCAAGTCATTCCAACTAATTTGGCCCGCATCTACTCCATCAGGCGGCGGTGCTGCGTTTTGAAAAGTGAGATACTGTATTTCAAAGGTGGTGCGTAAAGGAAATGAGGTGATGGTTTCACTGCCGGTATTGGTAACAACTAGACTGAATGTAACCACCTGTCCACCTGATACCAGGCCATCAGCCGGGTCAATCACCCTTAAATCTATTTGGTAAAGCGGGGCGTTCGTTTGGGTAGGGGTAAATACAATAACCGAGTCTGAACTTTGTGGCAAATCTTCAGAACGAACCTCAGCTTGATTGACAATAGGGCTTGCGCCATCGCTGATGCGGACCTCAAAGGTAGCGCTCCCGGCGCCAAAAGCGCCCAGATCACCCACATGGTAGCCGCCTTCATCAAAGGGGAAAGGAGTTGTACCACTGTCTGGAATAGGCGCTCCGTTTAAAAGCGTAGTATTCGGCACATAGACCACAGTTCCTGGCAGTGTATCTGAAAGAAAAATATTTCGCACCGAGTTAGCAGTTTCATTAAAATAATGTAGTCTGAATTGGATACTATCCCCTACCGTTACCGAACCGGTACAATCAACATCTTCGGAGATGGCAAACGTTTTTTGCAAGAGCAGCGCCGGGAGTGGCACAATACCGGTTCCGGCGTCAATGGAAGGTAGAGCCGGGTCGGCATCCTGGTCCTGGCCCCAAACGGTGGCAAAGGGAACTTCATTACTGGTAAACAAAAAGGCGCCGGTCATATCATGGTTGTCTGGGTCAACAATATCTACTTCTTCTAGCGGGGAGACCTCAAAATCGCGTCTGGCGCCATTACTGTAAATCACTGTGAGGGTTGTTTCCTCAACGGCGGTAACATAAATTCGATTTTGATCATTATCAGGGGGTTGATTATTGTTACCCAGCCCTAAACCGATCAGCGTTTGGGTTGCCAGACGATTAAAAGGCAACAGGACATGTCCCCAATCTTGAGCATCAGCCTCGTCAAATGCAGCCAAACCAGAGAAAGCTCGCCCATCAGTAGAGCTAAAACAGGTACCGGTGGCCTCCATTAACCCACTTTCAGGGTACTTGACCGTACTGTTTGACGGAATGGTGATTGTAGTTGGATTGGTAAGGGTTGTTTCCACTTGAATCTCTAGTTCCTCATCATCGGGATTGTAAAGCCAAAAATCACCATCAGAACTGCGCGGGGCCAGGTAATCGTTTGACCATTGGTCCAATGGTACAAGGGTGTAACCCCGTGCTTCATAAGTGCTATTGGGGTAGGCTGTAAACAGGTGAACTTGCACCGGCTCCGAAGCCTCAACCCTGGCTCCCACCAAGACACTATCCGGCCCAATACCGGATCTTGTACCCAGCCTGTTGAACTGTTCACCCTGATTTAGAGTTACAGTAGTTTCAAAATCACCGTTAGCATCGGCATCAATACGAACTTCAGTATTATTTGAAACAGCCTGCACATTCAAGCCGACTACCTCAAAACCGAGCCGTTGATTGGGGCCATTCCCGGCCAAATTCTCGCCAATGGGAATACGGTAATTTCTGCCCCACCGATTAGTAGGGTAGAGTTCCCAGGCGTCTGCGAACAAAATGCCGGGACCGGGTGGCGCTGTCCAAAAGGTCAAACTTACCGCAATCGGACCCCCTATTGCAGTCAGCAGATCGCTCCCATCAAAGAAAAAATCAGCCTGATCTCGAGGCAAATCCACTATATTGCGTAAGGTAATAACTGTGCCCTCTCGCAATAAATCGTCATTGGGTAGCCCATGTACTGTTTCAGTAGGACCATTATTATTAGGGCTGCCGTCTCCCCATATTTTGGTCGTGGGTTGAATGGGTCTGGTTAAATCAGGTTCCAGACCATCTTCCCACTCATCATAATAAATAATGGTACCTTCTCGCTGAACGGCAATTGAGATAATGGTTTCAATATCAACATTGGTCAGATCAGTGGTTGATTGGCCTGTATTAAATTGGTCATCTAATATATCGGTGAGGTAAGGAATATAAAAGGTAAAGGCATCAATTCGTCCTCCCCCTTGCTCATTACTTTGAGCTTGGGCATGGACCAAAATCCACAGGCTAGCGATCCCTCCCAAGATCGTTGCCCAGAGGACCAGGCGAATATGCTTTTTCATGGCCTGCCTCATTGTTTTTAGCCGCACCCACGGCTAAGGCGTTGAGGACTACAACTACCTCCTCATGACGTTTCGATTGACTTGGCTGGAATTTAGGTGTAAAGATTGCGTAAATACAGTTCCATGCAGTATAAAGAAAGTTGGCTAATGGGCCTATGGTATATTAGTACCAACATGCCACTGGGCTAACTTTGTGGTAAAATTTAAGCTATGGTCTCAGAAAGAATCGAGCAAATCCTAAAAAATCTACCGGGCAAGCCCGGCGTTTACCTGCACAAAAACGCGCAGGGCAAAGTAATTTACGTTGGCAAAGCCGTCAATCTAAAAAACCGGGTGCGCTCCTACTTTCATAAATCGGCCAGCTTCAGCAGCCCTAAAACTCGCCGGCTGGTTGAAGAAATTGCCGATGTTGAATTTATTATTGCCGAAAGTGAATTGGAAGCGCTGCTGCTGGAAAATACCCTCATCAAAAAACACCAGCCGCGCTACAACGTGCGCTTAAAAGATGACAAGCGCTATCCTTACATTAAAGTGCATTGGCAAGACCCCTTTCCACGGGTAACCACTACCCGCCGCCTCATCAACGATGGGGCGCGCTATTTTGGGCCATACACGGCGGCCTGGGCAGCCTACCAAACCCTGGACCTGGTTCGCAAAATCTTCCCTTATTTAACCTGTACCCGAATCATTGACGGCAAAGACGAACGCGCCTGCCTGTATTATCACATTGGCCGCTGCGCTGCGCCCTGCATTGGCGCGGTCAACCAAGCCGAATATCGCCAGATCATTGATAACCTGTGCGACTTTTTGGGCGGCAACACCGAGCCGGTCATAGCCGACTTGCGCCGCCAAATGGAAGCAGCCTCAACTGGACTGGATTTTGAGCGGGCCGCTCAACTGCGTGACCAAATCCGGGCCATTGACCAAATTGTAGAAAAACAGAAGGTGGTTAATGCGGAGACCGCTGACGAAGACGTGATCGCCTTTGCCCGCGCCAACGGCGATGCCTGTGTGCAGGTTTTCTTTATTCGAGGGGGAAAATTAGTAGGGCGAGACTACTTTGTCTTGGAAGGTGCTGCCGACGAGGCCAATGCCGAAATTATGACCTCGTTCCTGAAACAATTTTATGATCAGGCCTCCACCATCCCGCCGGAAATTATACTGCCGGAAGAAGTGGACGAACTCATGATAATCCGGGATTGGTTAAAAAGCAAGCGCGGGGCCGATGTTACCCTCAAGGTGCCGCGCCAGGGCCAGCAAAAAGAACTCCTGGAAATGGTGGCTCAAAACGCGGCTGAAACCCTGGCCCACCTGCGCGCCCGCTGGGCCGCCGACGAAAGCAAGCAAACTGAGGGGCTGGCTGAGCTGCAGCAGGCCCTCGACCTGCCGGAGCCGCCCTTGCGCATTGAGTGTTACGACATCAGCACCCTGCAAGGCACCAACACGGTTGGCTCGATGGTGGTGTTTCAAAAAGGCGTCCCGCGCAAAAGCGATTATCGCCGCTTCAAAATTCAATCAGTAAAAGGCCAGGATGACTTTGCCAGCATGCAGGAAATGCTGCGCCGCCGCTTCAAACGTATGTCGGATGAAGGTTACCGTGAACAGAAGATAGAAGATGGAGGATTGAAGTTAGAAGAAGCGAATTCGTGGGCGCTTATCCCCGATTTGGTGATTATTGACGGCGGCAAAGGACAGCTCAACGCCGCCCTGGAAGTGCTGGACGAGTATGAACTGCGTGACGCTGTCGCTATTATCGGTTTGGCTAAACGGGAAGAAGAAATTTTTTTGCCCGATATTTCAGAGCCGGTCATCCTGCCGCGCCATTCCCAGGCCCTTTTTCTAATCCAGCGCGTCCGCGACGAGGCTCACCGCTTTGGCCTGACCTACCATCGCAATCTGCGTGGCAAAAGTGCGGTTCATTCCAGCCTGGATGAGATTGAGGGCATCGGCCCCAAACGCCGTCGGGCCTTGCTCAAAAAATTTGGCTCGCTCGATGCCATTCGCGAAGCCAGCATTGAAGAGCTGCTGACCGTGCCCGGAATGACCCGCTCCGCCGCTGAAAGATTGAAATCAGACCTGTAAACGGGAGCGGAAAGAAGATGGTAGGGAAAGAAGATGGTAGATAGAAGATAGAAGATAGGCGAGAAGCATAGCAAGAAACTATCTTCAATCCTCTATCTTCTTCCCCTGCTCCCTACTCCTTACTTCCTACTCCTTTTTTATCATTGCCAAGCGCCCCCGAATGTGGTAAGATAGCAATAGAGTAGCCAGTCGCAAAGTCGTAGTATAATCAGGTTGCGCATTGCCACCCTGCGACCTTGTTGCTGTGTTACGCGCTAAGTTAATCAAGGAGATAATTTTAAACATGCGAACACCCATTATTGCCGGAAACTGGAAGATGCACAAGACTCTGGCCGAGGCGGTGCAGTTGGCCCATGAAATTCGTGAGGCTACTGTTGATATAAACGGGGTAGATATTGTGCTCTGCCCACCCTTTACCGCTTTAGGCGCAGTCGAGGGGGTGATTGCTGCAAGTAAGCTTGGTCTGGGGGCGCAAAATATGTATTGGGAGGAGCAAGGAGCCTTTACCGGCGAAATCTCACCGCTGATGCTGGATGGGTTGTGTGATTATGTGATTCTCGGCCACTCCGAGCGCCGCCAATTTTTTGGTGAAACGGATGAGGGGGTCAATAAAAAAATCAAAGCCGCGTTGACCCATCACCTCATCCCGATTGTCTGTGTTGGCGAAAATTTGGCCCAAAATGAAGCGGGCGAAACAGCTGCCTTTGTGGGTGGGCAGGTCAAAGCCGCCTTTGCCGGCCTCTCTGCCGAAGATGCGGCCAGAGTCATCGTGGCCTATGAACCCATCTGGGCTATCGGCACCGGCAAAAACGCCGACCCGGCCACTGCCAACAGTATCATCGGCTTGAGCATTCGGGGCGCTATTGCCGAGATGTATAATGAAGATGTTGCCCAACAGATCCGCATTCAGTACGGCGGCAGCGTCAAGCCCGATAATGTCGAAGCCTACATGTCCCAACCCGATATTGACGGCGCGCTGGTCGGCGGGGCCAGCTTAAAAACAGAAAGTTTTGTGGCCCTGGTCAAAGGGGCTTTGGTGAAGGTTAGAGGATAAAAGCGGAGATTAGAGATTGGAGATTGGAATGAATTAATCTCCAATCTCTCTTACTTTCATGTCCGGTTGGTCTATTCTTTTCTGGCTCATTGTATCCTTTCTCTTAATGTACCCCCTGAAACGCTGGATAACGGCCCACGTTCAGGGGGTTGCTTTTCTGCTCACCGGCAACCCGCGGGTGGCGATGTGGCTCTTTTGGGTGCTGTTTTTGCCCGGTACACTACTGCACGAGCTGAGTCACTGGCTCACAGCATTTTTGTTGGGGGTCAAAACCGGCCGGTTTTCCCTCTGGCCGCAAATGAAAAAAGGCGGCGAACTACAGATGGGGTCGGTGCAGGTGGAACTGAGCGACCCTTTCCGCCACAGCTTGATTGGCCTGGCCCCCTTGATTTTTGGCACCCTGGCAGTGTTGTTGATTGGGCAGGGTTTGTTGAACTTGGGTCGGCTGGGGACCGCTTTTAACAGTGGCGATGTGGAACAGATTATCGAAGCGGTGGCCCGGCTCCTGCTTGTTCCCGATGTTTGGCTCTGGCTGTACCTTATTTTTGCCATTTCCAATGCGATGTTGCCCAGCGCCTCTGACCGGGAGTCGTGGCGAACGGTCCTCATCTATTTGGGTTTGACCCTGGGGTTGGCCCTGGGGCTGGGCCTCAACCCCACTATGCCTCTGGAACTGCAAAATTTCGGCTTGACTCTGATGGCCTATCTCCTCTCTGCCTTTGTCATTACCCTTGTCATAGATATCTTCTTCGTCCTGCTCATTGCCGGCGTCGAAACCATTTTTACCTGGATGCTGGGCCGGCAGGTACAGTACAACCGCTAGACCGCCAAATACAACAAAAAGATGATTGACAAAATCCGGCAACTCAGGGTATAATGGCCGCACAGTAACTAGTGAACAGTCATCAGTTTAACTGTTCACTGGCCACTGATTACTAACCACTGATAACTGACTCAAACGGAGAGGCGCATTCCATGTTCATGACGGCGGCTACGATTATCTTGGCTAATAGAGGCGGTTTTGCCCCTATGCCTTGCCGTAGTGCGCCTATTGACTCCTGAGTTAGCTTTGAATTAACTATCGAGCCGCGAGCGCGCTACCTCTCGCGGCTTTTTATTTTTTTCTCCGCCAGGGATGCTGCTTTTCCAAAAGCATCACCCCGATCCAAGCCGCGAAAGAGTTCGCGGCTTTTTTGTTACTTCTGAAACGTAATTACTCAGCCATGTCATTTCGACCGCAGGGAGAAATCCCCGATACCTTATCTTTACATCTTGCGCTCTGGGGATTTCTCGACCTTCGGTCTCGAAATGACATGGGCTTGATCAGAAACTCTATCAAAAATTGGGAGATTTGTGATGACCTCATTAAATAACGTTTTAAGTTTACCTCGTCCCCTGGGCGATGGGCTGCTTCTCCGGCGGGCCGCTTCTGCCGATACAGAGGCTGTGGCTAATTTGAACGGTCGCATCCTGGCGGACCCGGACGAGTCGCCCCAAATATTGGCGGATTGGACCAGAGACCTGATGTCGGGCCGTCATCCCACCACCACCGCCGAGGATTTTATTGTCGTCGAAGATACGCATACGGGGCAAATTGTCAGTTCAATCGTCCTTATCCCCCAACTCTGGCGTTATGAGGATATTCCTTTTGGGGTGGGGCGGCCCGAATTGGTTGTAACCGAGCCGGCCTATCGCCGCCGGGGCTTGGTGCGGACTATTTTTGAAGTGATTCATGCCTTGAGCGCAGCACGGGGGCACCAGGTTCAAGGGATTACCGGCATTGCCTGGTTCTATCGCCAGTTTGGCTATGAATATGCGCTGCCGCTGGGGGGAGCGCGTCACTTGAACCTGACAGATGTGCCGGGTTTGAAAGATGGTGAGTCTGAGCCGTTCCAGATTCGTCCCGCCAACGCAGCCGACATCCCGATTTTGATGGAACTCTACGAGCGCCAATGTGCCGGCAGGCTGGTCACTACCCAGATTGACGAAAATCGCTGGCATTACGATTTGAATGGGCACAGCCAGGACTCGATTCAAAAACTTTGTGTTAACTGCATTCTCGATTCTGAGGGTCGGGTCATCGGTTATTATTCGACTTCGGCCCATCCCTGGCATGAGCGGCTAATCGTGTGGGAAGTCGTGGTGGCCGAAGGCATCTCGCTCCACGCGGTGCTCCCCACCGTAACCCGCGCTTTGAAAATGCAAGCCCAGGCTTATCAGCCCCAGGCCGGGATTGAGCCAAAGCCAATAACCACCCTGCGCTTTTCTTTGGGCCTGGAGCATCCGGTTTACGAAACCCTGGCCGCCAAACTGGGGCCGTTCCAAAAACCGTATGCCTGGTATATCCGCGTGGCCGACCTGCCCGGTTTTATCCGGCACATCGCTCCGGTCCTGGAAAAACGGCTGGCCGGCTCGGTGATGAGCGGCTACAGCGGCGAACTAAAAATCAGTTTCTTCCGGGATGGTCTGCGCCTGGCCTTTGAGCAGGGACGCCTGGTTGAAGCGGTCCATTGGTCCCCGCCCGACAGCGACCACCACTGGGACGGCGCAGAATTTCCACCGCTAGTTTTCTTGCAGCTTCTCTTCGGCCACCGCTCCCTGGACGAATTGTGCTACGCCTTCCCTGATTGCTACGCCGACGAAGAACCGGCCTTGCTGCTCAAGGCATTGTTTCCCAAGCGGGTCTCCCTGGTCTTCCCGCTGGGCTAAAATTAGAGAGATCGAAAGGAAAATCAAAATGAGAAAGCTGAGTTATCATGTCGCCACCACGCTCGACAATTATATTTCGCACGAGGATGGCTCTATTGAAGGGTTTTTGGCTGAAGGGGAGCATGTAACCGACTATATCGAAAGCCTCAAAGCTTACAATACTGTCCTGATGGGTCGAACCACCTATGAATGGGGTATAAAATTCGGCGGACTCCAGCCGGGGCAGACCGGCTATCCCTGGATGAAGAATTATATCTTCTCCAGAACCCTCCGTTTTGACTCCGAGCCGGATCAGCAGCTTGAAATCATTGCCGAGAATCAACTGGATTTTGTCAAACAGTTAAAGCAAGGTGAGGGCACGGATATTTACCTGTGTGGCGGCGGTGCTTTTGCCGCTTTTCTGCTGGAGCATGAATTGATTGACGAGTTAAAAATCAAGCTTAACCCGATCATCTACGGCAGCGGGGTCAGGCTTTTTGGGCAAAGTACCAAAAAAGTAGCCTTGTCCCTGGTTGACTCCAAGACCTATCAGAGCGGGGTACTGTTGTTAACCTATAAGTTGAATTATTCATAGCAGTTTTTAAGAATTTAGGAGCGACTATGCTTCATATCTCAAACATATCCAAAAGTTACGGCCCGGAGACCATCCTGACCGATATTTCTTTTATCGTCAATTCGGGTGAGCGGGTGGGCCTGGTGGGGCCGAACGGCAGCGGCAAAACAACCCTACTGCGGATTATCACGGGGCTGGAGTCACCTGACAGCGGCCAGGTCCGCTTCGACCCGCCGGGACTGTCGGTCGGTTATCTGACCCAGGCGTTGGTGTTTGAGCCGGGCGAAACAATGCAGCAGAGTCTCGCCCGCGTTACTGCCGAACACAGCCGGGCCTGGGCCGAGATGCAGCAGGCCGCCGCTGCGATGGCCGCCGCGCTCACCCCTGTCGAACTGACCGCCTCAACCACTGCCTACACCGAAGCCGAAGCCCGTTTCGAGGCCGCGGGCGGCTACGAACTGGAACCCCGGCTGGAAGCCATTCTGGCCGGCCTCAACCTGGCCGATATTCCGCGTGACCTGCCGGTGGAACGACTGAGCGGTGGGCAGAAAACCCGGCTAGGGCTGGCCGGTCTGCTCATCCAGCAGCCGCGCCTGCTTTTGCTCGACGAGCCGACCAACCACCTGGATTTGGATGCTCTCATCTGGCTGGAAGGTTGGCTGGAGCGTTATGACGGCACGGTCCTGATTGTCTCGCACGACCGAACTTTTCTGGATCACATGGTCTCGCGCATTTTGGAGTTGGATCCAGTGACACACAGGCTGGCCGAATATACCGGCAATTATGACGATTATGCCTTAGCAAAAGCGTGGGCGTTAGAAAAGCAATGGGGAACATGGAAGGATCAGCAAGCTGAGATCCAACGCCTGCAGGCCGATGTCCAGCGCACGAAGGAACAGGCCCGAAATACCGAACGGGCTACCACAAACGACCATACCCGTCGGCTAGCCAAGAAGGTTGCTAAAAAGGCAAAGGCGCGGGAGCGACGGTTACAACGGCTTTTGGAGTCAGAGGAGCGGGTGGCTAAACCAGACCGTCACTGGCAAATGAAACTGGATCTGGCCAATGATGACGCTGGCGCACGCCGGGTGTTGAGCTTGGAAAATGTCGGCATGGCCTTCGATGGGCGGCGGTTGTTTAGCGAAGTGAGTCAAACCTTGACTCACGGTCAGCGGGTCGCTCTCATCGGCCCCAACGGCGAAGGTAAAACCACCCTGCTGCGGCTCATCACCGGGGAATTGGAGCCGACAACCGGCCAGATTCGCCTGGGCGCGGGGGTCAAATTGGGCTATTTTGCCCAGGAACAGGAACAGCTCGACCCGGCCAGCACGCCCTACGAGACCATCCGGGCGGTGGCGGTCAATATGGACCAAACCGAAACCCGCAGCTTTCTGCACTTCTTTCTCTTCGCCGGGGATGATGCTTTCATTCCGGTTGGCAGCCTCAGCTACGGCGAGCGGGCGCGGCTGATGCTGGCGCTGCTGGTGGCCCAGGGCTGCAACTTTTTGCTGCTGGATGAGCCGGTCAACCACCTCGACATCCCCAGCCGCGAGCGGTTTGAAACGGCGCTCAACCAGTTCCCCGGCACGATTCTGGCCGTCGTCCACGACCGGGCTTTCATCAGCCGGGTGGCGACAAATGTATGGGAAATGCGTCACGGCCGGGTGAGGGAATTGTTTGATTTTACCGGCAGCACCTCAAACTGACCGCTGGACAGATAGCCGCGAAATTCCAGGGGCACTTCGCCGGGGAGCCAGTTGGGTGCGGTCGTCTCGGTATAGAGATAACGCACGCCGTTGGCCGGGTGAACCACTCGACTGCCGGGCCGGTTATCAAAACCGGCCACACCCAGGGCGACGTGAATGGGCAGGATCAGCAGGGCTACCTCGTAACCCATCGCCGCCAGCAAGGCTGCCGCCAGAATAGATTGGTCTTCACAATCACCCTTTTTCTCCACCAGGGTTTCCAGGGGATACTTGGGGTACTCAATCAACCGGCCCGTCTCCAAACAGAGGTCATCGGTATAGCGGATGTTTTGCTGAACAAAGGCCAGGGTGTTGCACAACTGCTCGTAGGCGCTTAACTGCTGGTTCTGGCCCAACTGCGCCAGTTGGCCCGCCAGCGTCTCGATTTCGGGCGTCGAGAGAGTTACGTAAGCGTCAAAGTGGTTGGGACTCAACTGGCGGGGTCGCCCTTGGTAATGAATATAGCGCTGCCGGTTGACCCACAGCTCGGTGAAAAAGCGCGAGCCGGGCAGCCGGCGGCTGAGGCCGGGCCGGGTGGGAAATTCCCAGGTGTACCACTTGCGCAGGTGGGGCGAGGCCTTGTTTTGCCGAAAGTGAGCCAGAAGCCGCTCAACCGTGAAGCTCAATCGGTTGTGAGCCGGGAGCAGCCCCAGCCAGCGGGCCAACCACCAGCCGGCCACGGCCACAGCGCCTAAAAAGGTCGAGATGCCGGTGAGCATCACCAGCGCCGATAAACCAAGCCAGATCATAGACAAAAAATTGAAACTCATAAGTGTTACCTTATAGCAGTTCCAAGATTTAAATCCTTCAAGGACGTGGTGCGTGGTGCGTTGTGCGTAACGTAAATACACCATGCACTACGCACCACAAGAATTGATGTTTTTTTCTTGGAATTGCCTATGTCTACGTTGTCAACCAGATGATAGACCGGGTTGACTACGAAATTATCGTAATCTCCCTCTGAGAAATTGTAAATGATACTTTGGGGGTAAAGTAGGTTTCTCATCCGGCTGATAATTGACAAGGGGTAAATTTGTTTGCTATACTTCTTAACGTGGTGCGTGTTATGTGGTGCGTGAGGGTTTTTTGCCTAAAATCCTCACGTATCACGCATCACATTTCATATTTTATCTTATCAGTGAGGAGAGATAAACGATGGCAATTAAATATACCTGGCTTGGACATGGCACGCACGCCCTGGAAATTGGCGGTAAACGGCTGATCGTTGATCCTTTTTTTACCAGCAACCCGGCTGCTCCGATTAAGGCCGACGCCGTACAGACGGATTATATCCTGGTGTCGCACGGCCATTTTGATCACCTGGAAGATCTGGTGGCCGTGGCCAAACGCACCGGCGCGACGGTGATCTCGAATTTTGAGATTATCAACTGGCTGCAAGGCCAGGGGGTAGCCGCAGACAAAACCCACGCCCATCACATTGGCGGTGGCTTCAATTATGATTTTGGCTATGTTAAATTGACCATCGCTCACCACGGCTCCGGCCTGCCCGACGGCGGCGACGGCGGCAACCCGGCCGGCTTTCTCATTACCGCCGCAGGCAAAAAAGTTTACCTCACCTGCGATACCGGCCTTTTTGAAACCATGCGCCTCTACGGCGAAGAAGGCATTGATTTGCTGGTCCTGCCCATTGGCGATAATTTTACCATGGGGCCGGACGACGCCTTACGCGCAGTCAAGTTGATCAACCCCAAACTGGCTGTGCCGACCCATTACAACACCTGGCCGCTCATTGCCCAGGATGGCAACGCCTGGGCCAAACGCGTCGAAGCGGAGACGAGTACAAAGGTGAAGGTGTTGCAGCCGGGAGAGTCGGTGGAAATATAAACGCTAAGTTTTCAAAACTCCACCGGCTGTTTGCCGATGTACTGAGCGCGAGGCCGGATGATCCGATCAAGCTGGTACTGCTCAATAGCATGTCCAATCCAGCCGATGGTTCGGCCCAGGGCAAACAGGGTGATGGCTCCACCGGGCGGCAAATTGAGGGTTTGGGCCAGCGCCACCAGGCCAAAATCAACGGTGGGATGTTCCCCCATCAGTTCAAAAACGGCCGCGGCGACAGCCTGAGTCAAAGCCAGGGCTGGGGAGTTAGGGAAGGCGGTGGCAGTTTGGTCCAGCAATAACCGGCCGCGCGGATCACCGCCAGGGTAGAGGGGATGCCCAAAGCCGGGAATCGCCTCACCCCGGCGCAGATAACCGGCGATAGCGGCTGGGATGCCGGTGGGCGAACCGGCTTCGCGTAAAAACGCTTCGACCCGGTCTGTCATTCGGCCATGTTTGACTCCCTGCAAAGCTGCCAGACCCGCTTGCACCACCTGATAGGGCGTCGAACCGGCCGAAGCCACGCAGCGGGCGGTAAAAGAAGAGACGTTGAGTTCGTGGTCAGCGCACAAGATCAAGGCGCTGTTGATTAAGCCGGCCGTCTGGGGGCTATTTTGCGCCCAGCCCTGCCCCAGGCGCTGGCTGAGGGTATCGCCAGCCGAGTCGCCCGCGGCGATGGTTGCCAACAGGCGCACGATTCGTACCCCCGTTTGGGCGACCACCGGCGGGCGTAAATCGTAGGCAGCCAAATCATCCACTGCGGCCAGCGGTAACAAAACCTGAAAGGCTTCTATCGCTGGCACGCCTATCAAACGCTCCTGCACCTCCTGACAGCGCGGCGGCAGCGGACTCCAGGCAGAGCCAAACATAGCTGCCGGGTCGCTGACCAGTTCCCCGGTCCAGATTAAAGTCGCCACCTGCTCAACCGTACAACGAGACGCCAACTCCAGCGCATCATAACCCCGATAGTACAACCGGTTGTCTGCTACCAGGGTGATGGCCGATTCCAGCACCGGCGCGCCCCAATGCAAGGCGCTCTCGGCCACTTTGGCCGGGTCGCGCCGCTGCGCCTGCCGTTCCTTCAATTTCTGCACATCCTCAGCCCGGTAGCGCCGGGTCCGCTTGCTGCTGTCGGCCACCTCGGAGCGAATCAACCCCCGGCTGACGTAGGCATACAAGGTAGGCAAGGCGATGCCCAATTCGTGGGCCGCTTGCTGAGCGGTAAAATATTGAGTTCGGCTCATTTTCATTCCTCCTGAAGGGAGTAGTTAGTAGCCAGTAGTCAGATCGAAGTGTGATCATCTATTGACTACTGAGAGATATTTTTATTTTACTATATATTGATTTTATAATCAATATTGACAACATTGTATGAGTTAATTTATAATGGGACTATTATTCCGGCTACCGACTACTGATTACTGACCACTCAATGTTATTAAGTTAAGGACGTAGCAGAGGGCCTCGTGCCCGCCCACAAGGGGCTAAACTACACTAACTTAACGACATTGACTGACCACTATTCTATTTTTCGAAAGGATGTTATGAAATCCACCGTAGACCAAATTCGGCGGCGCTTTGACGCCGACGTGGAGCGATTTTCCAATTTAGAAACCGGCCAATCGGCCACCATTGATGCGCCGCTGGTGCTGGAACTGATCACCCAGGCTGCTGCGGCGATTAGTCCCCAGGCCACCAGCGCCCTCGACATCGGCTGCGGCGCTGGCAACTACACCCTCAAACTGCTGCAATTATTACCCCACCTGGATGTCACCCTGGTAGATTTGAGCCGGCCCATGCTGGAGCGGGCGGTCGAACGCATCAGGCCGGCCACAACAGGCCGGATTACCCCCATTCAAACTGATATTCGAGAGCTTGAACTCGCCGAGGCCCAATTCGACATCATTATGGCTGCCGCCGTGTTTCATCATCTGCGCGAGGATTCGGAGTGGGAAATGGTTTTTCACCGCTGTTATACTGCCCTCAAACCGGGTGGCTCGCTGTGGATTTCTGACCTGATCCAACATTCTACCCCGGTGGTGCAAAGCTTGATGTGGGCACGCTACAGCGATTATCTGACCGGCTTCAAAGATGAAAGTTATCGGGAGCAGGTATTTGGCTATATCGCTGAAGAAGACACGCCGCGCCCACTGATGTTTCAGCTTGACCTGCTGCAGGCCGTTGGCTTCCGCGAGGTGGAAATTCTGCACAAAAATAGTTGTTTTGCCGCTTTTGGAGGTATCAAATGAGTCAAACGCTTACATCTACCCAGGTTGTGCCGGGCCTGGAAGGCGTTGCTGCTGCCGAAACCCGGCTGAGCAGCGTAGACGGTCAGGCCGGCGAATTGATTATTGCCGGCTTTCCGGTCGAAGAACTGGCCGGTCAGGCTACTTTTGAAGAAACCGTTTATTTGTTGTGGCACGACCGGCTGCCCGCCGGCCAGGAATTGATGTCCTTCCGCGCCGCCCTGGCCGCTCGAAGAGACCTGCTCCCCGCCACGCTCGATTTGCTGCGCACGGCAGCAGCCCGGCGAGTTGCTGCGATTGATGCCCTGCGGATGGCCGCCGGAACTCTCAGCTTGCAGGGGCCGGCTGACCCGGAGCAGCAGGCTTTGACCCTGGTGGCCTCTTTTCCCACCATCATCGCCGCCTATGGGCGGCTGTTGCAGGGTGAGGAACCCCTTGCCCCCCGGCCCGATTTGGGCCACGCCGCCAACTATCTGTTTATGCGCTTTGGCCGGACCCCCAGCCCTGAGCACGTGCGCGGTCTGGAAACTTACCTCAACACAGTGGTGGATCATGGCATGAACGCCTCGACCTTTACCGCGCGGGTGATTATCTCCACTCAATCGGACCTGATTTCGGCGGTGGTGGGGGCGTTGGGCGCTTTGAAAGGGCCGCTGCACGGCGGCGCGCCCGGCCCCGCTCTGGATATGGTGTTTCAAATCGGCGAGGCAGACCGGGCTGAAGCTTACCTGCGGGATAAACTGGAACGCGGCGAGCGGCTGATGGGTTTTGGCCACCGCATTTACAAAGTGCGCGACCCGCGTGCTGAAGTTTTGTCGGCGGCAGCGGCCCAAATGTTTCAAGGCAACGGCCATCAGGCCCTTTACCAACTTTCCCGCCAGGTCGAGCAAACCGCCGTCGCCCTGCTGGCCGAGTACAAACCGGGCCGCAACCTACAAACCAACGTCGAGTTTTACACCGCGCTGCTGTTACACGGCCTCGATTTGACCACCGATTTGTTCACCCCCACCTTCGCCATTGGCCGGGTGGCCGGCTGGATTGCCCACTGCTTCGAGCAGCAGCAGCTTAACCGTATCATTCGCCCGCAGTCGGTTTATGTTGGGCCAAAGAATCGAGAGTGGATACCGTTAGAGGACAGATGATGCGTGATGCGTGAAAAGCCTATCACACATCACGTTTCACGCATCACGTATCCCGTTGACACCTCTTTCCGGCAGGGTAAAATATCTGGTGAGAAAGAGGTGTTTTTATGGCAACCATTACCTTGCAAGACGCTCTCGATGCGGCCACCATCGATGGTGAATTGTATGAAAAATTAGAAAACGACAAGCTGCGCTGTTTTGCCTGCGGCCATCGCTGCTTGATCTTCCCCGGCCAGCGCGGCATTTGCCAGGTTCGGTACAACGAGGGTGGCGTCTTGCGCGTCCCTTACGGCTACGCCGCTGGCGTGCAGAGCGACCCGGTGGAGAAAAAACCTTATTTCCACGCCCTGCCCGGCAGCAACGCCTTGACCTTTGGCATGCTCGGCTGCGACTTTCACTGCGGCTACTGCCAGAATTGGGTCACTTCCCAGGCTTTGCGTGACTCTGCCGCCGGAGTCATGCCGACTCATTTCACCCCCGCCGACCTGATAAAAACCGCCCAACGCACCGGCGCGCGGCTGGTGGTCAGCAGCTATAACGAGCCGCTCATCACCGCCGAGTGGTCTATGGAGATTTTCAAGCAGGCCAAAGCCGCCGGGCTGCTGACCGGCTTTGTCTCCAACGGCAACGCTACCCCGGAGGCGCTAGATTTCATCAAACCTTACACCGACTGCTACAAAGTGGATTTGAAGTCCATGCAGCAGAAGAATTACCGGGCCTTAGGTGGGCAGGTCAAACATGTGTTGTGGACGATTGAGGAACTGTACAAGCGCGGTTTCTGGCTGGAAGTGCTGACCCTGGTCATTCCCGGCTTCAACGACTCCAACGAGGAGTTGTGGGAGGCCGCCCGCTTTATCGCCGGGGTGTCGCCCGATATTCCCTGGCACGTGACTGCCTTTCACAAGGATTACAAAATGACCGACCCCGACAACACCAGCGCGGCCACCCTCATCCGGGCCGCCGAGATTGGGGCCGAGGCCGGCCTGCATTTTGTCTACGCCGGCAACCGCCCCGGCGAGGTCGGCAATTGGGAGAACACTTACTGCCCCGGCTGCCAAACCCTGCTGATCGAGCGTTACGGCTACGTTATCTTGGGCTATCACCTGACCGACGCGGGCCAGTGTCCCAAGTGCGGTCAGGCTATCCCCGGCCTGTGGCCCAAATCGGCCCGGGAAGTCAACACCGGCGCCCGGTCCGATATTTTCTTCCGCCGGCCGGTGCGGGTCAGAATTTAAGATATAACGCTTGACGTTTAACGCATTGCGTTATATAATTTCTTGGTGATCCGGTCTTTCAAGTCCAAAGAAACCGAAAAGATTTTCAATCGCCAGCGCTCCCAGAAGTTACCCTCCGATATTCAACAGATAGCGTTGCGTAAACTGCGAATGCTCAATCGGGCTGTGATCTTGCAAGACCTGCGTATCCCTCCGGCTAATCGTTTGGAAAAACTGGAAGGCGACCGCCTGGGTCAGTACAGTATTCGGATCAATGATCAGTGGCGGATTTGCTTTGAATGGCAGGAAGGTGACGCGCACAACGTGGAAATTATAGATTATCATTAGGAGAAATGACGATGCCGGACCTAAGACTGAAGCCTGTTCATCCCGGAGAGATTTTGCTGGAAGAATTTTTGAAGCCAATGGGCCTGAGCCAGAATCGCCTGGCCCTGGATATGGGTGTGCCGCCGCGCCGGATCAATGAGATCGTACTGGGTAAACGCAACATCACTGCTGACACTGCCCTGCGCCTGGGCCGGTATTTTGGTATGTCGCCCCAATTTTGGTTGGGTTTGCAGATGGATTACGATTTGGATGTAACGGCGGATGCGCTTGAAGCTCGACTGGAACGCGAGGTCAAGCCCTATGCTTTGGCAGCATAGACAACCGCTGGAAATGATCCACTGGTACGGGAGTCAGCGGTCATTCCGCTCCCCTTCCCAATCAGGCGACGATAGGTGATTTTGTCGGCAAACTCTTGCCAATTATAAAACCACGTCGGCTATTGAGGATCGTGCTACTATTTGGGAATGTAATAAACCGGCGCTGCGAAAAACCTACAGTAAATTATCTCACCGAAAATTCGGCCAACCGCTGGGCCACATCCCTAAAATTGGGCGCTTCGGCGTACAGTTTTTCAAACTCTTTGCGGGCCTGGCTGTGTTTGCCCTGGGCTTGATAGGAAATGGCTCGCCAGTAGGCCGCTTCATTGAGCAGGTCCGGATGGCGGCCTTTCTTTTTGCTCAAGGCTTTGCTGAAGACGCTGATGGCCGCATCGTGCAGCCCTTTCTCCTGCATGGCCCGGCCATAGTAGATGGCAATTTCCACGGTTACATTATCCACCGGCTCGAACCCCTGGGCGCGCTCGATGATGCCGTCCCAAATTTCCCGGCTGGCGTACAATTCGCACAGCGATAAAACCAGCACCGGCTGCTCAGCCAATTCGACCAGCTCCTCCAGCAAAGCGATAGCCTCGCGGACACGCCGGGTGGACTGGTACAGCTCCACCAGCAGCAGGGTGGCGGCCAACCCGTCCACCGGCACGGCTACGGTCACGCGCGGGGTGATATTGATTTCTATCTCGGTCCCGGCCAGGTATTTCTCCATCAACGGCGTCGGAAATTCGCCGTCGCTCTGGACCACCTTTTCCAGCAGCTCGATGGCTTTAAATTCGCTGCCGTCTTCGCGCTCGGCCAGGATCGTGGCCGCCAGAATTGCTGCACCAGGTTCGTCGTCAGCGGCGGCCAGGAAATGTTCCAGGGCTTCGTCGGCTTGACCGGCTTCATACGCCTCAAGGCCCTTAGCCAGCTCTTTTTCGTGCCGGGGCGCAAAAAAACCGGGGCTGGGTACGTCTGTTTTTGTCTCGGCGGTTTTGGTTTTCGCAGAAGTGGTCGAGCGATCTCCCCTGGCCGTATTGAGTTTTTTGCGGTAGCTCAACCCTGTGCCCGGCAGCCCCGCCGTAAAATAAGCCCCCTGCGGCCCGGTGCTGATACGTAAGCCCGGCAGCCCGGCGCTAAAGCCAATGCCACTTTTGCTGATATTCAGCCGCAGAAATTTACCCAAACCGATACTTTTATGAAAACGAAAGCCCATAACGTTATCCCCCTTAAAATAGTAGTCAGTAGTCAGATGTCAGTAGCCAATAAATTTGCCCGTAGTAACCTTCAACCCTGCGACTTTGCGACCTGCTACCTTGCTACCCTGTCTTGCTACCTGTCTAACTTCCGCTGCAACCGGGCCAGCCGGTGCTGCAAATCGGCCAGCCAGAGGCGGCGCTCGTAGCGCGGAAAGGTGGGTGTGTTGAGTAAGTTGAGCGCGGCTTGAGTCCAGCTAATCGCTTCGCGGTAGTCGCGGGCCTGATGTTCATAATATTTCGCCAGCTCAACGTAGGCGTAAATTTGCCGCCCTTCCGCCGCCAGCCGCCAGGTGTTCAGCGCCCCGGCCATGTCTCCCTGCCGCCGTTGGACCAGCGCCAAGCGCCGCTGGGTGTCCCAGTAGCTCTCTTCCGGCAGATTGCTGTAAGCCAGTCCCCGTTCATATAATTGTACCGCCGCTTCCAGCCGGCCCAAATCTTCAAACAATTTCGCCAGGGCGACCACATCCAGGCCGTGTTCAAGGGCGGTACTTAAAGGGTCGTCCAGCAGGTGGGCCATGTGGGTCAGCAGCGCGGCCATAGCCACCACATCCATCGCGTTGTGATAAAAGACGCCTTTGAGCGGACGGGCGTCGCCGCTGCGCAGGTAGTCAAAATAAAGCTGCGGGATGAGCCAACCGGGGACATCTTCATGGCTGCGATTGGCCCCCAGAATGTGGATTTCTAACTGGCCCAGGGCGCGGCTGGGCAGACGATCCCGCCACAAACGCCGGGCCAGGTGGAGCAAGTCAAGGTGCGCTGGCGCGGTCAGCGGCGTCGCCCGCCCGTGGACGGTGTAGCGGCTGTTGAGCAGCGGCACATCAAACGATTTGCCGTTGAACGTGACCAGGGCCTCGCAGGGTTGCAAAAATTCGGTCAGCGCGGCCAGTTGGGCCGGCTCCTCGGTGGGATCGCGCATAAAAAATTGGAGCAGGCGAAAGTGGTCGTCCTCAAACCGGCCCGCGCCAATCAGAAAGGCGTAAGTGCCTGCGCCGCCGGCCAGCCCGCTGGTTTCGGTATCCAGAAAAACCAACCCCGGCGACTCGCAGCCGGCCAGGCGCTGCTCACCGGCCCACTCGGCCATAGTATGCAGCGAAGCCGTCGTGCGCAGTCCCACCTGGCCGTGCCGGTACTCCGGGGTGTAAACGGTTTCAACCACAAAAGCATCACCCAGCGCGGTAGGCTGCACCCGACCCGGTACAACCTGCTCAATGGCATAAGCCTCTTCACGCGACTCAGGACGCTGCAAATCCCGCGCCCCCAGCTTGACCCCCAGAGATTTGAGTTTGTCGGATAGAGTGAGCATCCGAATATCCCTGACCGCCGCCCTTACTTCGGCGGTCTGCCGTCTGCCGTCGGCGGTCTTCCTAATGCACCCGCTCAATCAAAAATTGCGCCATCTCTTCCAGGCTTAACTTTTGCTCCGGCGGCGCTTTGATGGCTTGCAGGGCGGCTTTGGCCTTTTCGACGTAGGCTTTGGCCTGGCTTTCGGCATAAGCTTTGGCCCCAATTGTTTCCAAAAGGCTCACAGCCTCGGCTACATCGTTCTCAGTTAGATTTGTGGCGCTGTAAATTTCCTTAAAACGGGCCGCCTGGGGCTGGTCAGACTGTAAGGCATAAACGACCGGCAGCGATTTTTTACGGCGGCGCAGGTCGTCGGCGGCGGGTTTGCCGGTGACGGCCTCCTGCCCCCAAATGCCCAACAAATCATCCTGAATTTGAAAAGCCAGGCCCAGGGCCAGCCCCAACTGCCAGAAAAGTTCGGCCTGGCTCCGGTCGCCCGTAGCAATCAGTCCGCCCAGGTAGCCGGAACAGGCCAGCAGGGCCGCCGTTTTGCCTTCGATCATTTTTAGATAATCGGCCAGGTCCACCTGTAAGGTCTGCTCGAAGCTCATATCAAAATATTGGCCCTGGCACAAGGCCAGGCAGGTCTGGTCGAGGCGCTCTATCGCCTCAAAGATGGTGGGCAGCGCGATGTTCTGCTCCCGCAGTTTTAGCAGCGCGTGCCGCGCCAGCACAAACAAACCATCCCCGGCGTTGATTGCCTGCGGCTCACCCCAGATGGCCCAAACGGTGGCCCGGCCGCGCCGGGTGCGGCTGTTGTCCTCAATGTCGTCGTGAACCA
Organism: Anaerolineae bacterium; assembly: GCA_023151115.1. The sequence continues at coordinate 114,319 of JAKLJP010000007.1, read as the reverse complement.
GGGAGAAGTTGTGGATCAGTTCGACTGCTGCTGCCGCTGTTAATGCTTTTTCGGGCTGGCCGCCCGCGGCCCGGCAACATAGCAAGGTAAAAATGGGTCGCAGCAACTTGCCCTGGGCAACTTTGGTGGGCTTGAACGACTCGTCCAGCCAGCCGAGATGGTAGTGCATCATGCCATAAAACGGGTTGAGGTCTCCGGCGGGCGGAGCCATCAGCCGGCGCATCTCCGCCTCAATTTGGGGGATGAAGTGAGCCAATGCTTGTTCAAAGTTCATGATAATGGGTTTCCTTTGGGTGCAAATTCGGTACTCCCCTTGATTGTAGACGAAGTGGGCTGTGCTTGCCAATTTAAACCAATGCTGCCAAAATCGCCAGCGCCTCCCGTTTGCCGCCGCGTCCCTCCTCCCCGCCGGGGCCAACGCACGAAGGGCAGCCGTCGGCGCAGCCGCAGGCGGCGACCAGCCCGTGGGCGTGGCCCATGAGGTCGGCGTGCAGGTCAAACAACCGTTCGCTGAAACCCAGTCCGCCTGGCGTGGTTTCATAAATAACCACCGCCGGTTGCCCCTCGGCCAGCGGCGATTGCGGATCGTGATGCACGGCCACATCGTTGGCGTCGCACATCAAAAACAAAGGGGCCAGGTGGCTGAGGGCAAAGGCCAGCCCGCCCAGCCCGCTGCGGACCCGCACGGCGGTTTCGGCTCGACGGTGGCAGGAGCGGCAGAGGGTGATTAGATTAGATAATTGGTTGGCTGGTTCGTAAGAAGTAAAGGTTCGAAAAGGAATTTTATGGTGTACGTCATGCTCTCGCCCGCGTTCCGGGAGGCCGCACATCTGGCAGCGATAGCCATCACGGGCGCGGGCGGCTCGGCGCTGGCCGGCCCAATTGGGGCCGTAATCGTTGGGATCATTGCTCCACAGGCCCTGGACGCGCAACTGCTCGACGGTCGCTTCGGCCAAGGCCAGCCAGTAGCCGGTAGTCTGTAATTCGGCGGGGGGCAGGCTGAGTTCGCCTTCGCCCAACGGCTCGTTGCTAAACCAGCGCCGCTGGCGATAGCCGACCACCTGGGTTGTCACCATGATTTCGCCAAAGGCTTTGGCTGCGCCCGGCACAGGGGCGGTACTGGATGTGGCAACCAGTTGCACCGTTGTTTCGCGCTTTGGCTCAGTGTAATAGTCAGCCTGCGAGGGGCGTAGGCGGGCCAGGTTTTGTTCCAGGTCAAGTGTTTCGACCAGATAACTCTGGCCCTCATGCAAATAGATAGCCTGCGGGTGAACCATCCAGGGGGCGCTGGCTCCGTCTACCTCGCCGATGGTGGTCAAGCCGTCAGCCGTCTCAACCTGAAGCAAGACCCGCGCCGGTGAGGCGCTGCGCAGTGAGACGTCTTCGGCGGGATAACGGTCGGCCATCCAGAAAAAAGTTTCACCCGAAGCATGCAGTTCGCCGCTGGTCTGCAAAAATTGCAGAAATTCGGCCAGCAGGGCCGCATCCACCCGGCCAAAGCCTTCCCCTCGTCGGAAGGGTAGCTCAAAGGCGGCGCAGCGCAAGTGCTGGAGCAGAATGAGCAGGTTATCGGGGTTGATGAGGGCCTGTTCGGGCGAACGCTCGAAAAAGTAGTCGGGGTGATGGGCCAGAAATTGGTCCAGCGGATTGGCCGAAGCAATCAGCAGCGCCAGCGAGTCTTCCTGCTGGCGTCCGGCCCGCCCGGCCTGCTGCCACATTCCGGCAATAGTTCCCGGATACCCGGCCAGCACGGCCGCGTCCAGCCCGCCGATGTCAATGCCCAGTTCCAGGGCTGTGGTCGCCACTACGGCCCGCACCTGGCCTTCACGCAGCCCCCGCTCGATTTCCCGGCGCTGGCGCGGCAGGTAGCCGCTGCGGTAAGCCCTCACTTCAAAGGATGAAGGATGAAGGATGAAGGCGGAAATTTCTTTTTCATCTTTCACGCGAAGCGTTCCGCCTTCATCCTTTAGATATTTCAGGATCATTTCCACCGAGCGCCGCGCTCGACCAAAAATGAGGGTTTGGATGTTGTGACTGAGCAGTTCTCCACTCAAGCGGACGGTTTCTTGCAGGGCGCTGCGGCGCAGGCCCAGGTCGTAATCTACGATAGGGGGATTGTAAATGACAAAGTGTTTGACGCCTCTGGCCGCGCCGTCTTCATCTACCAGGGCGATAGGTTCTTCAATCAGCCGCTCGGCCAGTTCGGCAGGGTTGGCGAGGGTGGCGGAGGTGAGGATGAATTGGGGCGCTGCGCCGTAAAAGCGGGCCACTCGTTTGAGACGGCGCAAAACGTTGGCGACATGCGAGCCAAACACGCCGCGATAGACGTGCATCTCGTCAATAACTACAAACTGAAGCCGGCGGAAAAAGTCGGCCCAGCGGGTGTGGTGGGGCAAAATGCCGGCGTGGAGCATGTCGGGATTGGTGATGACCAGGCGAGCGTTCTGCCGGATAGCGGGGCGGGCGGAGGCGGGGGTGTCGCCGTCGTAAGTGGCGACGGCTGACAACCGACTGCCGACCGCCACTGGTGGACCGGAGACCGGAGACCGGAGACCGGGGGACAATGCCTCAGCCTTAGCCTTAGACTCAGCCTCTTTCGTAAATTGCCGCAGCGCCTCCGCCTGATCCTGGGCCAAAGCTTTGGTGGGGAAAAGATAGAGGGCGCGGGCTTCGGGGGTGTGGAGGAGGCGGTCAAGGATAGGCAGATTGTAGCAAAGAGTTTTGCCGCTGGCGGTGCCGCTAACGATGACCGGGTGCCGGCCTGCCTGAACATATTGCCAGGCCGCCGCCTGGTGAGTGTAGATCGCTTCAATGCCGCGAGATTGTAAAGCCGCGACGAGAGCCGGGTGGAGGTCAGCCGGGAAAGGGACAAATTGACCGGGCCGGGCGGGGAAGGTCCGCCAGGCGGTGATGTTGGCGGCAATGCTGGGGGTGTCGCGCCAGAGGTTTAACAACGTTGAAAGAGACACACCGTTTTACCTAGAGAACAGTAGCGATCAGCTATTTTCTATCTACCATCTACTATCTTCTATCTGCCGGCCCAGGTATTCATCACCTGTCGCAAAATAGCAAACTCGCCGATGTGGTAGGAGTTGTGATTGGCGACAACCATGATCTCCCGGAAAATGGTGTAGGGCAACCCCTGAGGCAGCGGAGCAAAGAGGTCGGTGGCCGGATTGGCGGCTAATTCTTCCAGAGCCTTGAGGTCGGCTCGAAACGCAGCGATGGTTTGCTGCCATTGGGCTGCTGTGGCCTCTGCTTCTGGGGCAGGCCAGTAGCCGGCAGGCCAATCGGGCGAAATGTGGTTTGGGTTGCGGATAAATTCCAGAATGTCCCATTGAGCAATCCGCAGATGTTCAAGCAGATGCCAGGGGGTATAGGGAACGTTGGGGGGGGTGTCATTAATATAATTTGGGGAAAAGTCGGCTACTGCCTCGTCAAACTCCATGTGGGCATGGCCGCCGCGCAGCGCTGCCAACAGTTGTTCACGCATAATTTGATCGGTAGATACCATTTTATTCCCCTTTCCGTTCATCTATCTTCCCCATTGAATAGATTATACTGATAGTTTTAACTCTTCGCAATATCAAACGAACAGGTGTTCGTTATGCCTGCTTGACCCACTATATACAAAAAGAGCCTCAACCGAGAACTGAGGCTCTTTTTCCTGGCAGCAATATTCAGATCCAAATTTGAGGAGCCAGCACGCCCACGTGCGGCACGCTTCGCAGTCGGCACGTGGGCGTGCCCGCTTCGCGTCCTCGAAAATTGCATCTTAATTCTCAAGATTGTTTTGTCTGTTAACTAACAATCATGGGCGATAACCCCACAAACCTGCCATAACGCTCGGCAGCGGTAGTGATAGCAGAGTTTTGGGCTTCGCTGAATGAACCGAACGGGCTAAGGGTTATCATCACTGTGTTCTTCTTGAAAGTGCGCTTCCATGTGCCTGCAACCTTGCCATTTATGACGATGGTAGGCATGAATATGCCGTTGTTACCGGGAACGATTTTGGGGGTGTGGATTGGCTCAAGCACGGCGCTGCGGTCGGTATAGCCGAGCAGATATTCATCGAAGCCGGGCAGTAGGAAAGCTGTAGGCGAATCTTGGGCTATGGCCGGCATATCCGGCGACAGCCAGTAGGTTTGACCGTCAACAGTTTCCTGGCTGAGTTGTGATTTGACTTGTTCAAGCCCGGCTCTGGCGTCAGTGAGAGTTAGCCCTGACCACCAGGCAAAATCGGGTATGGTGGCCGGGCCGTGACCGGTAAAGTAGCGCTGGGCCAACTCGGCCAGGGCCTCCTCGCGCTCCAACGATTTGGCGGCGGGTATCCACTCATCGAGCAGGGTAAAGGTTTGCTGCTTGCCCTGGGGCGCCCCAAAACAAATCAGCCCGTCCTGGGCCGAGCGCACCAGTATGTGGTAGCCTCGTTGGCCGGCTGTGGAGATATTAGCCTTTTCCAGGCATTGCAGCATTTCCTCACGGGTAAACTGCTGGCCGCCCTGCAAGGCTTGAGCAAACAAATCCTTGCTGCGGGCAAAGGTAGCCTCATCCAATTCAAGCTGCCGGTAGCGGCCTGCGGTTTGAGAAATAATCCGCGGCGTCAGAAGCTTCAGCAGCCAACGGACATCTTCGGCGGCTACAAAATGCAGCGTCCCGCGCATGGGCCAGGTGCGGACAATTGTTTTGTCGGCAATGGCCTGCTCGATGCCGGTCTCGGCGGCGTCGGGCAAACGCAAGCCGATAGACCATTTTGCGCCCAGGTAGTCCTGGGCCTGAAGCGCGCCAAGCCAGGCCACCACCTGGCCTGGCGTTTTGAACCGTGTTGCAGTAATTTGCTGCTGGTAAAGTCTGGATTGAGCAATAGCTTGAGGCGTCAAATGATCCCTAACCTTCAAATTGAGTACTATCAACGAGTGTGACCGGCAGCCCCAGAAACGCGCCATAGCGTTGCGCCGCCTCGGCCACCGCCTGGGCCTCGGCTGGGCCAAGTGGGGTAAAGAGACTGGGGGTGATAATGACCATCTCTTTTTTAAAGGTGCGCTTCCAGGTACCGACGATCTTACCATCAACAGCAATCGCCGGGTTGAGGATGTCAGTTTTCGCCTGGGGAGGATACGCCGGATCAAGGACAGCCTGCCGATCTTTATAAGCAACCGTATACTCGTCAAAAGCTGGCAGCAAATGAACGGTAGGCGAGGTAACGTTTACAGGTGATGGCGATGAAGGGAGCCAGTAGGTCTGGCCATCAATCACTTCTTGAACGAGATGGGGTTTAGCCATTTCCAGGCCAGCCCTGGCGTCAGCCATCGTTAGCCCCGACCACCATCCAAAATCGGCCAGCGTGGCCGGTCCATGACTGGTAAAGTAACGCCTGGTCAGCTCGGCCAAAGCTTCATCACGTTCCAGAGTTTTGGCTTGCGGCGCTCGCTCATCCAGAAGAGCATAAGTGTGCTGCTTGCCGCGCAATACGCCGCTGCAGACCACCGCATCTAATTCAGCCCGCAGCATAATGTGGCTAAAGCGTAATAAATCAGCCGTAGCAATGCCGGCTTGCTGTAGGATGGGGGCCAACTCCGGGCGGGTCAACTGCTGGCCGCCCTCTGGAGGGCTTTGGCCAGCACCGCATTGCTGCGGGCAAAGGTCGCCTCGTCCAATTCGAGCCTACGATAGTTGGAGGCCATCGCGGCGTTAACTCGCGGACCTGTCAGCGCCAGCAGCCAGCGGATATCAGCCGGGGTGACAAAATGCCAGGTGGGCCGCATGACATGCGTACGCAAAATGGCCCCTTCGTTAAAGGCTCGCTCGACAGCGGCATCAGTCAGGCCGGTGGCGCGTTGGCCGAGCGCCCATTTGGCCCAGGCATACTCTTGAGCCTGGACAGCACCCAGCCGGGCCACCACCTCTGACGCCGTTTTAAGCGGGTTTCCAGCCAGATATTGATGGGATAAGCGCAGTTGGGCGATGTCCAGGCTTTTCATTAATTCCTCTCCTACGGACTACCGGCTTAGACGAAGGTCACGCTTTTCGGGTCGCCTCTAGAATCTCCAGGTAATGAGGATTGTACATGAGGCCCAGGATGTTCCCAAAAGGATCAACCGCAGAGGCCGTGATGAATCCCGCTTCCCGATGCGTGAGCGGTTCATACTCTTTTGCCCCCAACGCGGTTACTTTTTCAAGCGCTGCGGCCACATCATCAACGTGCCAGTATATAACTGCCCCTCCCGGACCGGCTGCTGCTCCTTTGGGGGCATAGCTGTTGTGAATAATGCCCAGTTCGTGCTGGTAGTCGCCGAGACGGAACTCGATATAGGCAAGCTTGCCGTCGGCCCCTGAGCGTTCAAAGTAGGGGGCGAGGCCCAGCAACTCGGTATACCATTTCTTCGCTGCCTCCAGATCAGCCGCCCAAAAGCTGACGGTGGTAAGTCCTCGCAAAATCTGTGGATTGGTCATTTTTATACTCCTTTTATCACTGTTTTATTTGTTGGGTCATTTCGGGCTGCAATAGCCTTGGCTCGCTCCCAGATCAGTTCGCGTAACTCTGCTGGTTCTAAAACCACGGCCCGGTAGCCATAATCCATAACAATACTGGCCGCCACTTCCAAATCGGGAACGGTCAAGGTGACGATGATGGAGCTATCCGGCTGCTCTTCCAGACTATCCCACCGAGATTGATTATCCAGAGCCTGGATCGCCGCCTCTGGAGCAAAGTACAACCGCACCTGCACCCGGCGTTGAAAGTAAGGCTGCGAGGCCACATAACCTTCAAGGTCAAAGTTGGTCGGGATTTCAAAATTCTGCGCTAATACCTCCAGCTTCAGGATGCGATCCACTCGGAAGGAGCGAATATCCTGACGTAGGTGGCAGTAGCCGAGGCAATACTGCCAGCCCCAGCCATGCACCAGCACGTAAGGATCAAAGTTACGCTGCAAAGGCTTCGGCTGGTTCCGACCTCGGTAAAGCATGCTCACCCGCCGCCGGTCATGCATAGCCTCCCATAGTTTCTCCAGGTGAGGCATGGACATATTGGGATTAGCCGAGTGCATGCCCATAGCCAGCAAGGTTTGACGCGCCCAGGCGACTTCGCGCCGCTGCTCGTCGGGCAGAACATTATCCAGCTTGGCCAAGGCCCCACGCGCCGCCTCCTGGTACAAACGTCCCCAGACCTGTTCCAGAAAGTTAGTCCCCAGGTAAACGGCGACCGCTTCTTCCGGGGTGAAAATCAAGGGCGGCATTTTGTAGCCGCGCACCAGGGCATAACCGCCGTAGGGGCCGCGCTCGGCGTAAATGGGAATACCCATCTCATCCAGCATCGTCATGTAACGCTGGACCGTCCGCACCGACACATCAAGCTCCTGGGCCAGTTGAGCCGCAGTCTGGTTGGGCTGGCGCTGGAGCAGCATGATTAAAGTAATCAATCGTGTTGCTGTGTTTGCCATACACTTCTTCCTCAAGATCATTAACTGAATGATCTACAAGCTTATTCTATCTTAAGTATACGTCAATTCCTGACGTAATTATCCTTGAGTTTTTAGTACCTTATGAGTCAGATTCTTGTACAGTGAGCAAGAAATTATTACACAGAGGGACACGGAGAAGTCACAAAGTCCCACAGAGAAATTTTTATCGCTTCTCTGCGTGTCTCTGTGAAATCTCTGCGCAACTCTGTGTTCCTTTTTGGTTCTGGCTCGTCCAGGTTAGGGAACTTGTGGGAGTCAAAAATGAGGTTAAAAATTTTAGCGCGAGGGGTTAGTTTTAGACCGTTGTTTCAGCGCCAATTCAAGCGATTGGCGGAAAAGGTCAATGGCTCGCTCGACGTCGGTGGGTTCGCGGAGGTAAAAACTGATCCAGCCGCTCTCCGGCAAGATGTGATGGGGTTCGGCCTGCCCGGCGGCGACAAGCTCATCTCGTACTTTTTTGGGGAAGGGAATATCTACCAGGGTGTCGCCGTGGATGTGGCCAATTTCTCGCCGCCCTACTCGAAATTCCGTTCCCCCAAAACGATGGGTATGGGCGGTGACGCCCTCCCAGGTTAAAATCGCCTGCGTTATCTGTTCCTTCGCCCCACGGATTGACATCGTTACCTTCCTTATGAATATCTACCAACTCACTGCGGCATAAATCTCTTGCAAAAACCGGCTCGGTTTTGTCGCCAGGAGTTGGGTGTGGGTAAAGCCACATTCGCGGGCCAGTTTCGCCCAGCTTTGATAGGAGAGCGGGTGCGGTACCCACATGTTGCCCCGGTCCACGTTGTACTCAACCAGAATCAAGCGCCCGCCGGGACACAGGTAGCTTTTGAGCCGGCGGATCACCTCAGCCTGGGCAGCATAGTTCTGAAAATGGAGCGCGTTGGCCAGCACGAGGCCAGCCAGCAGGGGCAAATCGAGCGGTTGGGTAAAGTCGGCAGCCAGGTAGTGGACGGTAGTTTGCGGAAACCGGGCTTGCATGGCCTGCTCCTGCGCCCGCAGCGCCCCCCGGTCTTTGTCCACGGAGTAGATTTCTCCGCCTGGGCCGAGCAACTCGGCCAGGGCCAGGGTAAACGCCCCCGTTCCTGAGCCGAAGTCGGCCCAAACGCCGGCGGCGGCAGGTACACCCCTGCGCAGCAAGTTGACGTGATCGGTATGGTTCATACTTCTGTCCAAACAATCTTCTTCGGCGTAAATTTGCCCTCCTGGAAGTCTTCACGCTCCTCGATACCAAAGCTCCACGATACGGTTGGGGTGATGGCGATGTACTCCTGTTGCCCAAATCGCCCGGCCCACTCTACAATTTCTGCCAGGCCATGCACTTTGATTTGGCGCGGTTGCCTGGGCTGAACTGATACCAGGTCGTCAATAATGAGCGACACCTTGTGATTGCCGGCGGCCACATTTTTATATTTGCGTGAGGCTGGCAATGCTATGCCACCGATATAAAAACGCGCTCTATCAAACTCAAACCCGACTGCATCCACTGTCGGCTGGCCCTCCCTGGAAACGGTGGCCAGCCGGGCCAGATGTTGACTTTTAAGATAACTCATTTCTGCTTCGGAAAACATAGCTCTTTCCTTTATTTAGTCGGCAATATGCAGCACAATGCGTCCGTGCCCATGACCCGTCTGGCTGAGTTCATGGGCCTGGCGAGCTTCGTGCAGGGGGAAAATTTTGCCAATCACGGCTCTGACCTGCCCTTCGATCATTAACCGGGCAATCATCTGCAACGTGTCGCTGGTAGGTGTTACTGCATTTTTCATGGCCCGAATACCGCGTTTCTGAGCCTTCTCTGGGGACGGTTGCTCCAGGAGAGAGACCAGCGTTCCGCCGGGTCTGACTAGGTTCATAGAACGTTGGAGAGTCTCTCCCCCTATCGTGTCCAACACCAGGTCTACCTCATGTGCCGCCTGCTCAAAAGGAGTGACGGTATAATCAACGACGGTTTCCGCGCCCAGGGAACGCACAAAGCCCACATTGGCGGTTGAGGCGGTGGCTATCACCTGCGCCCCCTTCCACTTGGCAAACTGGACCGCGTACAAACCGACCCCACCGGCTGCCCCGTGAATCAAGACTCGCTGGCCGGCTTGCAGAGCGCCATCCTCAAAGAGCGCCGTCCAGGCAATTGTGGCTCCGCCTGAGAGCGTGGCCGCTTCGTCAAAACTGAGCGCATCAGGCTTGAGTGCCAGCAGGCTGAATGTTTGGGGGGTAAGCGCCGGAGGTTCTACCGCAGTTGTCGTGTACTCGGCGTAGGCTCCATTTGTGGTTCGGCCAAAAACAGCCTGCCCTTTCTGGAATGTAGTCACTCCAGGGCCAACCTCTTCCACCACCCCGGCCACCGCCGAGCCGGGGATATAGGGAAACGAGATAGGGAAAACATCTTTAAAGAAGCCCTGCCGCATTTTCCACTCCGCCGGAAGTACACCGGCGGCATGAACTCGAATCAGCACTTCGCCCGCCCGGGGTTGAGGACGGGGAACCTCTTCCAGTTTGAGCTGTTCCGGCCCACCATACTGGTGAACGCGGATGGCCTGCATGCTTTGGCGGGTCATAGTCAAGAAATCCTCATTCTTACGGTAGGCATTTCCAAAAATAATTGGCTCATGTTAAGTACTAGTGCAAAGCAGGCCGGGCTCCCACGCCCGGCCCTCGGCGGCGTGGGAGCCGCCTCCGCTAAATTGCACTTGTTCTATACATGAGCCAAATAATTATCCAATGCTCGTCTTGCGTCTTACGTGAAATAAACGGAACACGTAAGACGCAAGACGCAACACGTTTTAGTTTTTAGTACCCGGCTAGTCCGCCGGCTGGATGTTCTGGTTGAGCCGGAAGAGGTTGGTCGGGTCGTAGCGGCGTTTGATCGCCACAAGCCGGTCCCAGGTTGGTCCCGGATAGGCTTCGCGAATGCGGGCTGAACCATCTTTGCCGAGGAAGCCGACATAAGCACCAGGCTCACCCTGGCGCAGCGCCGCCGCCAAGCCAGTAACCCAGGCTTCGTGCAGCACTGCCTCATCCGGACGCTGGTAGAGCGCGGCGACATTCACCATGAGCCGTCGCCCCCGGTGGGCAAAGGCGGTGGCATCGCCTGGCACGCGGGCCATCGCTCCGCCCAATACCCGGAGTTGGGCGACCCGCATCGGCGCAGTTCCGGCGCGGATATAGTCAATGATGGTCTCTGCCTCACGACGAGTGATGGCGTCAACAAACATCGTCCGCACTACTGCGACCGGATGGAAGCCCTCCTCTTCGGGAGGGTAGATCTCCGGGTAGCGCATGGGCCGGAGCATATCGGCGATGGGTGTAGCCAGCGCCCGGAACGGCGCAAGGGCGCGCTCGCCGGCGTCCGCAGGGCCGGCATAGCAGATCAAGGCCATAATGATAAGCTGGCCGTGGTGTTCGGCAGGCACGAAGGGCATGGGTGGGGCCGGCATGATGTTGGCGATGATCGAAAGCTCCTCCGGCGCGGCCTCTGCCTCGGCCACAAACGAGGCGATGATGTCGGGCGTTGCCGGCAGCAGCAGCATCCCACCCACAACTGTTTCGAGCGGGTGCAGCCGAAATTTGAAGCGGGTGGCCACGCCGAAGTTGCCGCCGCCGCCGCGGATGGCCCAGAACAGATCCGGGTGCGTTTCGGCATCTACCCGCAGGAGCTGGCCGTCAGCGGTTACGATCTCGGCGGCCAGGAGGTCGTCAATGGTAAGTCCGTACTTGCGGACCAGGTAGCCGACGCCGCCGCTCAGGGTGATCCCCCCGATGCCCACCGAGCCGGTGTCGCCGAACCCGGTGGCCAGACCGTAGGCTCCTGCCGCAGTGGTGTATTCACCCGCCGTCAACCCCGTCTCTGCCCAGGCCGTGCGGCGCTCTACGTCAATATCCAGCGCCCGCATGGGCGAAAGGTCGAGCATAATCCCGCCGTTGGTAATACTGTGACCGGCAAGGCTGTGACCGCCGCTGCGGATGGACAGTTCCAGCCCAGTCTCTCGCGCCAGCGAGACAACGCGTGCCACGTCGGTCGCATCCCCGGCCCGGATGATGACCGCCGGCCGGTGGTCAATCCCGCCGTAAAAGACGGTCCGTGCTTTGTCGTATCCGGCATCCTCTGGCGCAACCACTCGCCCGTTGAGCGCAGCGCGAAGCTGCGGAATGGAGAGGGTGCTTGGGTTAGCTTCTAGCAATGTCGAATGATTCTGTTTTGTCACGATATTTCTCCTTGATTAGATGATGGGAAGGATTGGAAGATTGGAAGGGTAAGATGGGCCATTGTCCAACATCCAATCCTCCTTCTTTCAGTCTTCCGACACTTGACCGAATTTTGCTTGCAGTCAAAAGTCATGAGAGAGTCTAACCCAAAGAGACCGTTTAACCATCAGCCAAAAGATAGATTTACCCTCATTCAAAAGTGTAGGGGTAAACTGTACTTATGGGCAGGCTCAGGCTATTTTTCGGGCTGCGAGGGGTTTTACCTTCCAGCGCAAATAGGCCACAAACGTGACGAGCACAAATAGGACAGCCGTGAAGATCGCGTTACCTGTCTCGCCCCTGGACAGATGAAATGCGCTGGCGCTCCCCGTTACAATCATTAGACCCCTGCAGCTAAAGGAGTCAACCAGGGCAGAATGTGCTTCATAACTATTCTCTCTTCTGCATTTAAAAAAAGGTGAAGAGATCCGTAGTTTATTTAGACGGCTGATATTTAGTCGGCTAACTATACGGGTAAAAAATTTTACATTTGCTTGCTCAAATTGTCGCGCATCTGTAGCAGTAAACGGCGCAGCAAGACTCGCTCTTCCAGGCTCAAGCCCTCGATGAGGTAATGCTCTAGCTTGGCCCAGGCTTCTTCATAAGGTTCAAGCAGCGCGCGGCCCTGATCCGTGAGGTAAACCCGTGATATTCGCTGGTCTTCAGGGTCGCCCCGGCGCTCGACCAGGTGGGTTTGCTCCATTCGCTGCAACATTTTGGTCACCGTCGCGGGTTGGATACACAGCCGGTCGGCTAATTCAGATTGAGTACAACCCTCTGCCGGCCACAATTGGCGCAAAATCATATCCTGACCGACATGCAAGCCAATTTCAGACCATAACTTTTCAGCCAGAGCGCGGTGAGCTTTGCAGGTTTGCAACAGCAAATAGCTGATGCTGTCAGAGGTTGGTTTTTCACTCAAAAGGTTAAGCCTGCTTGCCCGGAATGGTTTAGTTAGCCGTCTAATTCAATGGCATCAGAAAACCGGGCTGATGTCAAGTATCAAAAAAGATGCCCGGCTTCATCGGCTTATTTTTTTCCGGCTTACCCAGTTTTAGGCACAGATCGCCTAATAATTGTTGTTCTTCGGGGGTGAGATAACTCATTTCTTCGACAACAGCGGCAACATGGGCCGGGAAAATTGTGCTAATCAAATCATAGCCGGCCGGGGTAAGTGACACAATAATCATGCGGCGATCTTCGGTATCGCGCTCACGCTGTACCAGTCCTTGTTTTTCCAGGTTATCAAGGACCAGGGTAATGTTACCGCCGCTTTTCAACAGTTTGGTAGATAGGTCGCTGGGGCACATAGGGCCGAGGTGATAGAGCGATTCCAACACGCCAAATTGGCTGATGGTCAGGTGAGCCATGGCGCCCTGGCGCTGCAAACGAGCCAGGATAGACTCGGCGGCGCGAGTCAGTTTAATCAATGTATTGAGAGCGAGAACTTCCTGGGTATTTCCTGGATAATGAGTTGGCATTGTCCGTTTGATGTTGAATGGTTTAATGTTGAAATAGTATCATAGCTCTGTTTCTCTGTCAAAACAGGTCGGATGAATCAAAGCGTATAATCTGCTTAATCACGGCACGATGGGGAAAATGGCGCAGGGTTAGCTTTGTCTCTGGGTGGGCATAATACCGATAGCTTGGTAATGGACGTATTATGAAGAATAAGGTAAAATTATGGCCGAAAACGGCGAGTTGTTGCCGGTTTATGAGGTAACCGAAGATGGACAGAGGCAACGTCTGGCTGTGCTTAAAATAGCTGAAGGTCACGTCGACTTTATTGACCAAGCCAATCCCACCGCAGAACCGATCAAAGCCGCTGTTTCAGCCGAGCTCTGGGCTTGCAAGATTATCAATCGCAGCATAAGTAATGAAGGTAAATCCCCCTTCAATCACCTTAATCAGAACCAGACTATGAAAGAATTAGTTAAATACCACGACCTGTTACCTGAAGTTGAAGCAGACCCGGCCGAACATATCGTCACCTTGGTGCAACGGAATGACCGGGAAGCGCTCTTATTTGTTATTAATACCAGCCCTGAAGTTTGCGCCGGGCGGTTGCGTTTTAGCCAACCGCGTCAGGGCCGCTTGCAACCGCTTTTAGCGCCGGGACCAAATATTGTGATCAAAGATGGTCAGGCCGAGATTATCCTACAAGCCGGTATTGTCGAGGTTTTTCGTGTCCTCGCCGAAAGTGGCTCTTAAAGAAAGATGGTTGTTCTCGCGACCTGGAAACAACAAGCCAAGCGTCTCAAATGGGAAGTCTACGCGCTTTATCTGGCCTATTGTGATCCGCGTGTGCCCTGGTATGCCCGGCTGTTTGCCGCCATTGTGGTTGCCTACGCCTTCAGCCCCATTGATCTGATTCCCGATTTTATTCCGGTTCTGGGCTACCTGGATGATTTGGTGCTGATCCCGCTTGGTATCGCCCTGGCCTTGAAAATGATTCCGGTTGGGGTGATGGCGGAGTGCCGGGAGCAAGCGCAGGCCACCCTGAGTCAAGGCAAACCAACTAATTGGACTGCTGCTGGAGTTATCATTGCGATTTGGCTTCTTTTGGCCGCCCTATCTCTCGTCGGCTTAACCACATGAACAGCTTTTTTTAGGCGTCGTCAAGGGTCTGGGGTGCGCCACCAGCGATGAAAAGCCCTCACCCCGTCGCTGGCGCGCCTCCCCTCTCTCACTGGGAGAGGGGTTGGGGGTGACGGTTATTTTTAATGGAGGAGCAATTATGACCCTCAAAATCGCCTTCACCGGTACCGGCTATATTTCCAAAATTCACGCAGCGGCGGCCCAGGCTCAGCCGGATACTCAACTGGTGGCTGTGGTCAATCACCGGCCCGAATCTATGGCTGCCTTCGCCGCCGAGTTTGGCATCCCGCGTCAATATGGGGCGGTGGATGCGCTGCTGCAAGACGGTGGGGTAGATGCGCTCATCGTCAGCACGCCCAACTATTTGCATGCTCCGGAAACCATCGCTGCCCTGGAGGCTGGGGTACACGTGATGGTTGAGAAGCCGATGGCCATGAACGCCGCCGAAGCCGAGGCGATGATGGCTGCCAGCCGCGAGTCGGGCGCGCTGTTGATGGTGGCGCACTGCTGGCGTTTTGACCCGGAAGTGCTGTGGTTAAAGGAGCAGTATGAGCGAGGCCGCCTGGGCCGAATTATCCGCACCAAAGGCTACGGGGTGCATGTCAATTGGGGACCGGGTGGCTGGTTTACCCAAAAAAAATTTGCCGGCGGCGGCGCGTTGGCCGATATGGGCATCCACGCCCTGGATACAGCCCGTTTTCTGCTGAGCGACCCGCAGCCGGTCAGCGTTTATGCCCGCATTGGCACGCACTACACCGATTTTGATGTAGATGATACGGGTGTGATCATCGTCAACTGGGATAACGACGCTGTTTCCTACCTGGAGTCAGGCTGGTGGCAGCCGCACATGGATGGCCCCGAAGCCGCCACGCAACTCTACGGTACCGCCGGTTTCGGCCAAATTTTCCCGACCCGGCTGTTATTACGTCACCCCGGCCAGGGTGAGATCGAAAAAGTTGATCCCGGCTTTCCGCCCGTGCGCGAACCGCACTGCCCACAAAGCATGTACGATACCCAAATGGCCTACTTTTTGGACTGCGTTCGATTGGGCCGGGTGCCCAATCCCGGCGGAGCCGAAGGGCTGCTCAACATGCGGGTGACAGATGCGGCCTACCAGAGCGCCGAAAGTGGGGAAGTCGTCAAATTGTGAATGGTGAATGGTGAATGAAAAAGTACTTCTCCATCTCGTTCCCAAACTCAGTTTGGGAACGAGATGGGGAATGAAGAGTCGCCATTCGCCATTCGTGGTTTCAGTGAGGTTCTATGAAATCGCTCTACGTCGTCTTTCCTGAACCAAACAAGATTGAAGTGCGCGAGGAAACCCTGACTCCCCCCGCAGCAGGTGAGGTGCTGTGCGCTGCTGAAAAATCGCTCATCAGTATTGGCACGGAAAGTTACTGCCTGCGCGGGATTTTCGATCCGGGGACGAATTGGGCCGCCTGGGTCAACTATCCGTTTCGGCCGGGTTACAGTATGGCAGCGCGGGTGGTCGCCGTAGGCAAGGGAGTGACGGGTTTGCAGGAAGGCGACCGGGTGGCCGGCTGGATTGAGCACCAGCAGTTCTTCAAAGCTCCCCCCCGGCAACTGCACCCCATCCCCGCAGGCGTCAGCGCCGAAGAAGCCACCTGGTCGGTACTGGCCTGCACCACCCAACTGGGGGTGCGCCGGGCGCAGCTTCAACTGGGTGAAACGGTGGGGGTGATTGGCCTGGGCATGCTCGGCCAACTGGTTACGCAATACCTGGCCGTAGCCGGGGCGCGAAAGATCATTGCTATTGACCCCGCGCAGAGCCGCCTGGATGCGGCCAAAGTACACGGCGCAACCCACACCCTGGCCCTGGATGTCGCCAGCGCCCGCCCGGAGATTGAAAAAATTACCGGCGGTCGTATGCTTGACGTGGTTTTTGACATCACCGGCCATCCGCCGGTGCTGGTCCCGGCCATCCAGTTGTTGCGCCGGCTGGGGCGGGTGGTACTGCTGGGCGACACGCCCACCCCAACCCAGCAGTATTTGGGGCCGGGCGTGGTCAGCAACTCGATTGCCATTCTCGGCATCCATGCCACCGCCCGCCCCGACGAGGCTTCGGACTTTAATCCATGGAGCGCCCAGGAAATGGCCGCCCTGTTTTTTGACTATTTGTTGCAGGGCCGCATGCGCGTGTCCGATTTGGTGACTCACCGCTACTCCCCCCTCGATGCGCCCCAAGTATACGACAACCTCCGGCGCGACCGTTCGGCGGCAATTGGGGTAATTTTTGATTGGAGTTTGATTTAATGGAACTGAGGGAACTTAGGTAAAAAAAGTTCCCCTGAGTTCCTTTAGTTCTCTCAGTTCCTTTGCTTTAAGTTTGGAGGATTTATGAAAGTTGCCGTCATCGGGGGTGGTTCCACTTACACCCCTGAATTGATTAATGGTTTTTTGGAGCGCATTGCTACCTTTCCCCTGACCGAATTGTGGCTGATGGACATTTCTCAGGAGCGGTTGGACGTGGTGGGCCGCTTTGCCCAACGCATGGTCGAGGCCAAGGGCGCGCCTTTTTCGGTTCATCTGACCACCGACCAGCGCCAAGCTGTCGCCGGAGCCAGCTACGTGACCACCCAACTGCGGGTCGGTGGGATGCAGGCCCGGCGCGAGGACGAATACCTGGGCCACCGGCACGGCCTGATTGGGCAGGAAACCACCGGCGTCGGCGGGATGGCTAAGGCCCTGCGGACCATCCCGGTGATCCTCAAGATTGCCGCCGATATCCGTGACCTGGCTCGCGGGGCGCTGCTGGTCAACTTTACCAACCCGGCCGGGCTGGTCACCGAGGCGCTCAATCGTTACGCGCCCCATGTGCCCGCTGTGGGCGTCTGCAATGCGCCGATTCACATGAAAATGGAAATTCTGGAGGAACTGGAAAAGGAGCAGGGCCGGCCAATTGACCCGGCGCGGGCCGAGTTGAACACACTGGGTCTTAACCATCTCTCCTGGCATCGCGGCTTTACTTTGGATGGTGAAGAAATCTGGCCGCAAGTGTTATCCCGCTTCCTGGCCGGCCTGAAAACCCGCCCCAGTTCCGAATATGCCCCGGATTTTGACCCGCGCACGGTCGAGTCGCTGCGCATGATTCCCAACTATTATCTGCGTTACTTCTACTACACCAAGCAAAAACTGGCCGAACAGCAAAAGTGGCCGCCCTCGCGGGCCGAGGCGGTGATGGCGATTGAAGAAGAGTTGCTCCAACAGTACGCCGAGCCGGAACGGAACGAACCGCCGGCAGGCTTGATGCAGCGCGGCGGGGCCTACTACTCGACGGTGGCGACGCAACTGCTCAACGCCCATTACAACAACCTGGGCGAAACCCACGTGGTCAACGTGCGGCACAATGGCGCTGTCCCCGGCTGGCCGGAAGAGTGGGTGCTAGAAATGCCGGCGCGGGTGGACTCCGCCGGGATTCATCCCTTGCCCGCCGAGCCGCTGCCTCCGGTCTGCTTTGGGCTGCTGGCTCAAGTTAAATCCTACGAAATCCTGACCGTCGAGGCTGCCGTCCACGGTGACCGGGAGGCAGCCTACCAGGCTCTGCTGGTCCATCCCCTCGGCCCCTCCGCCGACCGGGTGCAAACCGTATTGGATGATATGCTGGGGACAAATCGGGTTTATTTACCGCAGTTTTGGGATAAAAGCCATTCTCAGTAGATCCAATTTTCCGAGGAGTGAGGCACGCCCACGTGCCGAACACCGCCGCACGTGGGCGTGCTGGCTCCTCAAATTTGGAGCCATAGATTCTGGTTTTTGAAGTTGAATTAATTGAGAATTTTGATGGACTCTGAACGTACACCTGACGAACTCAGGCAACGAATTGAAGATTTAGAAAAACAGAATCTTGACCTCAAACAAGAGCTTGAGCGGCTGCGGGAGGCTGCCGAACGGTATAAAACAATCTTTGAGACGGTCCCCATCTCGATCCAGATGGTGGATGCCAACGGGATTATCATTGAAGTTAATCCTTACCATATCAAACATCTGGGCATGGGTAAAACCACCAAAGCGGATTACTTGGGCCAATATATTTGGACTCGCCCCAGTATTATTCAAGCCGGATTGGTTGAAAAATTTAAACGGGTTCTGGCAGGCGAGACACTGGAGGAGGAGGTTTTTTTTCCCTTCACCAGTGGTGGGAAAACAAATGGCTATGCTATTGTCCGAGGCGTACCGATCAAGCAAGGCGACAAAATTATCGGCGCGGTTTTTATCTACGAAGATGTAACCCAGTTCAAACAGGACCAGGCAGAGTTATTACGGCATCGAGAAAAATTGGAAGAGTTGGTGGTAGCGCGCACCAAAGATTTGCAGGAAGCTTATCTAAAATTGCAAGCAGAAATGGAGGAGCGTCGCAAAGCCGAAGCCGAGAAAGAGCAAATCATCCTCCAACTTCAAGAGGCGCTCAGCCGAGTAAAAACGTTGACCGGCCTGCTGCCAATTTGCGCTTCCTGCAAAAAAATTCGAGATGATGGCGGCTACTGGCGCCAGGTAGAAGAGTATATTATGGATCATTCCGAAGCAGATTTTAGCCACGGGATTTGCCCAGATTGCATCCGCAAATTGTATCCAGACTTTTATTCTCAGGATGCGAAGCTGGAACGATGAGGCTTTTTCCCGGAGATCTATCATGCCCCGTTATTTTCTTGGAATTGATACCGGCGCGACCAAAAGCCACGCTTTGATTGCCGACGAGACGGGCCGGGCGCTGGGGTTTGGCCGGGGCGGCTCCGGCAACCCTGACTCCGTGGGTCACGATGGCCTGGCCGGAGTGCTGCAAGAGATTGTGCAGCAGGCTCTCACCGGGGCAGGAATTTCGATCCGCCAAATTGCCGGGGCGGGGTTTGGCATCGCCGGGTATGACTGGCCCTCGCAGCGCGAACCGATTTTGCAAACACTGCAAACCCTTCAATTGGGCGCTACCCCGCTGGAACTGGTCAACGATGCCTTGATTGGGCTGCTGGCCGGGGCAGCGGAAGGTTGGGGGGTGGCAGTTGTGGCCGGGACCAGTTGCAATTGCTGGGGGTGGGATCGCCAGCGGCGGCTAGGGCGTATGACCGGCTTTAGCCACCTTTTTGGTGAAGCATCCGGCGGGCACGAACTGGTCTGCAAGGCCATCCACGCCGTAGCCGCCGAGTGGACCCGGCGCGGCCCGGCCACGCGCCTGACTCCGGCTTTCATCAAGTGGGCCGGAGCGCAAAACCTGGAAGATTTGCTCGAAGGGTTGAGCCGGGGGCGCTATAAGCTGTCGGCGGCGGGAGCGCCGGTGGTTTTTCAGGTGGCGGCGGAAGGCGACCTGGTGGCGCTTGAGTTGGTTCGCTGGGCCGGGCAGGAGTTGGGCAGTCTGGCGATGGGGGTGATTCGCCAGTTGAATTTTGAGGCCCTGGATTTCGACGTGGTGCTGGCCGGCAGCTTTTACAACGGCAGCCCGCTCATCGGCGAAACCATGCGCCAAACCATTCACACTGTTGCTCCCGGAGCGCGACTGGTCCGCCTGACTGTGCCGCCGGTGGTCGGCGGCGTGCTGTTGGGCATGGAGCAGGCCGGCTTGAACCCGCTGCCGCTGCGCGAGGCGTTGATTCGGTCTACGGATGAGTTGCTTGCTGTTTTAGACGGGTAAATTCATCATGCTTTACCAAAAAGAAACCCGCTTTCTCGGTGAAAACCGGTCTCCAAATAGAGCGGAGAGCTACGTCCGGGGCAAATTGCTGACTTGCACACCCGGTAAACCTTCCTTATCCCTACCGCAAACCAGTACTCGCGAGGTCAACCAGATCAGTTTTTGCTTAAAGACATTGGTTTCAACCGAGGCTTTAGCTTTTTGTCTCAAGCGAGGATGGGGTGGAGGCAAGTCTTCTTCCAGCCACAAAACAATTTTGATACTTCCCTGTCTGTTGCAAAGGAACCGGATATAAGGTTCCCAATGTTCGGTCAGAGTTGAAGTATGATGAGCGCCAATCATACAAGCCAGGGAATCACGCACTTTTTGCGCCACTTCTACGGCCAGTTCTCCTCTCAAAAGTCTATCCCTATTTTCAATTCGATGCCCCCGGAAATCTTTAATTTCAATCAGGTATAGTTCTCTTTCGTCCAAAATAGCCAGAAAATCTACAGCTTTAGTCTCCTCGAGTTTGCCTATCCGTTCTCGATAATCACGATGGTCATCGAGTTTAAAGACGCGCCAGCGGTTATCAAAGTCAAAAGCCAGGAACCCTTCCTCAATTCTCGTCATTGGACCGGCTCAGTTTGCTGAAACAACGCCGACTCGCGGTCATAATGAGCCGCAAATTCCTCCAGGATGGGGTTATGCTCAATTTCGGCCAGGGTTTGGCCCGCCTCAACCAGAACCCCGGCTGTTCTATTCGGCTTGTGCAAGGCAAAGAATTTAATATCTACGCCGTTCTCTGATGGATATTCGGCTAATAAAGAAAGTTCGTGGCTGAGCAGATAATCGTGGGTGGTGATGAAGATTTGCATCCCTGCCTTAGCCAACATTTGTAGCACTTTGGCCACTTCAACCACTAATTTGGGATTGAGATTCGCTTCCGGTTCATCCCACAACAAAATGCTGTCTTTGGTCAGAGAGCCATTCCGCAGCAAATAATAGAGCGTGGCAATTTTGCGGTATCCTTCGGCCACGAGATGGACATCCAACTCTCCCTCTGGCAGGGAGAACTTAAATCGCCCGTTTTCTTGGGTGACAACCTCATTCTCTTCTGCTTGTTCGCCAGCGATAATTTTTCGCAAAAACATAATGCCGTCTTGCACCTCAGCCAGTTTGTCTTTACGCAGAGGCAAGGCATTTAAAGCTATACTGAGGTCGTAATATGTTTCATCATAAGGCAATTCCCGTTTGCTGTAAGCTGCAATGAAACCTTCGTTAATTGATAGGAACTCTTGAGCTGGTAGATAAAGCAACGAGAATGGGTTAGGGATACTTCCTATAGGAGTATATTCCGGTAGTGCTTGACCCTCCAACCCAAAGTTATATTCCCGTTCTATAGTGAGTCCAACATTCATATCTCCATAGTCTAAGCCAACAAATGCTTCTAATTTACCATAACGAATAACTTCATTTACAGTGGATTGGAAAATACCTCTAAGTTTAGAATGGATAGTTTCAACTTTATACTGAGAAGTTGTTTCTCGCTGGTAGACTATCTCAGGTATTTTAAGCAGGGTATAAATCACCTTCATCACATGCGATTTACCCGTCGCATTTGCGCCAATCAACACATTGATGCCGGGGCAAAAATCAAAGGTGGCCTTTTCAAAGGCGGTAAAATTTTCAAGAGACAGACGTTGCGCTTTGGGTAATGAGTCTGGCATGAGCTAATCCTACTGTTACTAACCTTTTTACGGATTATACAAGAGTTTAGCAGAAATTAAAATCAAGGTCTCATGTCATTCCGAGTGAAGCGGAGCAGAGCGAGGAATCCCTCAAATTTGTACTAAAGTGTGACTCCGAGGAGATTTCTCGCTCCTTCGTCGCTCGAAATGACATAGCCAGGCTTAATTCTGACAATGTCTACTTTAAACAGCCAAATTCACAAGCTTTAAAGAAAGAAACCCGTTTTCACAAAGAAAACGGGTTTCCAAAACTACAAAGCGTTAGAGTTAAACCCCCAACCGATTCCGCCGCAAAATCTCATCGTTGGTTTGAACCGTTGTTACCTGGTAGCCGGGCAGAGGGAGCAACCGCTCGTGGATGGTGTCAATAATCCATTCTTTCTGGGGGAAGAAGGCTTCTTCCAATTCTGCCGCCGGAGTGATCCAGTTGCGCGCGCCGACAACTGTCACCGGGCCGTCCAGGTAATCGAAGGCCAGTTGGCTGATGTTGGAAGCCATCGTGTGCAGGAAAGACCCCCGCTCGCAGGCGTCCGAGGCCAGCACCACCCGGCCCGTCTTTTTGACCGACTCGATGATTTTGTCGTAATTGAGCGGGTTGATAAAGCGGGCGTCAATCACGTCAGAGGTCAAACCGTATTTTTCTTCCAATTCCTGGGCGGCTTCTATTGCGCGATAAAGAGTCGCCCCAACTGTGACCATCGTCAGGTCTTTGCCGCTGCGCCGCAGGGCCGGCTCGCCCATTTCGACTTCGTAATATTCCACCGGCACGCCGCCCTCGACCAAAATTTCCGGCTCGGCGTAGAGGCGCTGGCTTTCAAAAAAGATGACCGGATCGGTGCCGCGCAGGGCCAGGTTGAGCATGCCTTTGGCGTCGTAGGGCGTGGCCGGGAACATCACCTTTAAACCCGGTACGTGCGCCACCATCGCCGTCCAATCCTGCGAGTGCTGCGCCCCGTATTTTGAGCCAACCGACACCCGCAGCACCAGCGGCATTTGCAGCACGTTGGCCGACATCGCCTGCCACTTGGCCATCTGGTTGAAAATTTCATCGCCCGCCCGGCCCATAAAGTCACAATACATCAATTCGGCCACCACGCGGCCCCCGGACAGGGCGTAACCAACCGCTGTGCCGACAATCGCTCCCTCGGAGATGGGCGAGTTGAACAGGCGGTGATAGGGTAGGCACTCGGTCAGGCCGCGATAGACGCTGAACGCGCCGCCCCAATCCCGGTTTTCCTCGCCGTAGGCCACCATTGTCGGGTCTTCGTAAAAACGGTGGATCATCGCTTCAAATAGCGCCTCGGCGTAGGTCAGGGTTTTGAGCTTGGGCAAAGGTTTGCCGTTATCCAGCCCAAAGCGGAACTTCTCGTGGGTCACTTTCAGGCGGCTTTCTGCCTTGGGCATCAGCACTTCCGGCGTCCCATCGGCCAGGCGGTCTTTGAATTGATTGGAAAACATCATCTGGCCGATGGTGTCCACTGTCGTATTGACCCGAGGCGAAAGCTCCAGCGACACCGCTGCCCGAACCACTTTGATCAGCCGGTCGGTAATGTCAACGGTGAAACTGTCAAGCTGTTCCTCATCGGCGTGGCCGTTATCGAGGAGATACTGCCGGTAATTAACAATCGCATCTTGCTGCCGCCACAGGTCAACCTCGGTTTTATCGCGGTACGAGGAAGCATCGGAGGGAGAGTGGCCGGAGAAGCGGTAAGTGACCGTATCCAGCAAGACCGGCCCCTGGCCTGCCTCCAGAATTTTGCGCTTGCGTTCAATCGCATCGGCCACAGCCAGGGGATTGTAACCGTCTACCCGTTCCGCGTGCATAGCCTCCGGGTTGACCCCCAAACCAACGCGGGCCAAAATGTCAAAGCCCATCGTCTCGCCTTTGGGCTGGCCGCCCATACCGTAAAAATTGTTCATAAAATTAAAGAGCATGGGTGGACTGCCGCCGATATCTTCCGGCCAGAGGGTGCGGTACTGGTCCATGGCCGCAAACATCATCCCCTCCCACACCGGCCCACAGCCCATCGAGGCATCGCCGATGTTGGCAATTACAATTCCCGGCCTTCGGTTGACCCGCTTGAATAGGGCCGCGCCGACGGCAATATCGCCCGAACCGCCGACGATGGCGTTGTTGGGCATCACCCCAAAGGGCGGGAAAAAGGCGTGCATCGAGCCGCCCATCCCTTTGTTAAAGCCGGTGGCCCGGCCAAAAATTTCGGCCAGCGTGCCGTAGAGGGTGTAATTGATGGCTAAATCCTTGATAGTGGCCGGACTAAACTTTTCGACCACCCGCAGGGCAGCCCCGCCCATGTATGTTTCCATAATGTTGGTCAGTTCAGCCTCGCTCAGCTTTTCAATGGCCGACAGGCTTTTGGCCAAAATTTCGCCGTGGCTGCGGTGGGAGCCAAAGATAAAGTCGTCGGGGGTGAGGTGATAGGCCTGACCCACCGCCGCCGACTCCTGGCCAATTGAGAGATGGGCCGGCCCCTTGTGGTTATATTCAATCCCTTCATAAACGCCTTCCTTTTTAATCCGATCCAACATCGTCTCAAATTCGCGGATATAGACCATATCCCGGTATATCCGCACCAAATTGTCCCGACCATATTTTTCAGCCTCCTGCTTGGGGTCGGACACGTAGGCATTGATCGGAATTTCCCGGCTTTTGAGCACCGTACGCTGCCGGACTTCGGTGGGGTCAATGGTGATAAGCTTGGTCATGATGTTATCCTTATAAGTTTCTTAAAATCAATTGCTATAACTGCTCAGGTCACAGAGACACCCGGAGGAAACACAGAGAGCCACAGAGAAATTTTGACCTTCTCAGCGCTCCTCTGTGAATTCTCTGTGAAGCTCTGTGTAATGAGATATCACAGCGCCAATAAAAGTTCAATCTGCGCGACCCCCTGAGCAAATGCCTGCAAAAAGCGAGCGGCGGGCGCGCCGTCCACTACCTGGTGATTGATGGTCAGCGACAGGCCGAGGTGAGGGATAAACTGCACTTCGCCCTCCACCTGAACCGGCTTCAAGTTGATATTCCCCACCCCCAAAATAGCGACCTGAGGTGGGTTCAAGACCGGGGTAAAGCTTTCGATGCCAAAACTGCCCAGGTTGGTCAGGGTAAAGGTACCGCCGTTCATCTCGTCCGCGGAAATAGTGCTGTCCAGGCAGGCGGCGGCCAGGCGTTTGGCTTCCTGGGCGATCTCTTTCAGGCTCAAGGTATTGGCCCGGCGAATGACCGGAACCATCAGGCCACGCGGCGTGTCTACGGCAAAGCCGAGATGCACATTTTTGTACTGGCTAATGGTATCGTCGCTGAAGGTGGCGTTAAGATCGGGGTATTGGGGTAGCACCCTGGAGAGGGCTAATAACAACAAATCGTTGATCGAAACTTGGCGCAAGCTCAACGCTTCGGCGCTCTCTTTCAGACGTTGGCGATAGGCCAGCAAGGCTCTGGCATCGGCGGAAGCGTTGAGGGTCAGTTGAGCTGTTGTTTGCAGCGAGGCCAGCATGCGCCCGGCAATAACCTTGCGGATGCCTTTGACGGCAATTGTCCGCACCTCCTCTTCAACCGGAGCAGCAACCGGCAGTACTGGCACGACGGGTTCCGGCTGCGCCACAGTTTGCAAATCGTCGGCCATGATCCGGCCGCTTACGCCGGAGCCGTGAGGCGGAATATTAAAGCCGCCGTGCGCGGCCATGGACCGGGCCAGGGGAGTCATCGCCGGTTTCTTAACCAGAGCGGCCTGAACATCCCGCTCGATAATCCGTCCACCGGGGCCGCTGCCGGCCAGACTCGCCACCTCCACCCCTTTTTGCTGCGCTAGATTTCTGGCTCGTGGCGAGATGCCCACAAATTCAGAGAGGGGAGCTGCTGTCGCGGCTGCTGGCGGGGGTGAAGCCGGAACAGGCGCGACTTCCTCTTTTGCCGCAGACTTTTCTTTAGCCCCGGCCGCCCAAAAATTACTAACATCTTCACCCGGCTGGCCGATGGCGGCGATGTTGGTCAAGACCGGGACTTCATCGCCGGCCTCAAAAAACCGGGCCAGCAGCACGCCAGAGGCCGGACTTTCAATTTCCAAGAGCGCTTTATCGGTTTCCACTTCGGCCAGAATTTCGCCCACGGACACATTATCCCCCACGGCTTTCCTCCAGCCCACAATGATACAATTTTCCACCGATTGGCCCTGCTTGGGCATTACAACTGCGGTTGCCATAGATTTTTACCTCAAAAAATATTCGTTACTGCTCAGGCTCATTGTCATTTCGAGACCGAAGGTCGAGAAATCCTCAAGGCGCAACCCATGAAAGTAGGGCGTCGGGGATTTCTCCCTGCGGTCGAAATGACATGGCTGAGTAGTTAGCCGCAAGACGAAAACTCCGTCTTTCGTCTTGCGGCTTGCGTTCCAGATTTACACGACCACCACTTCAATCCCCACCACCCGCACCGCTTCGACTAACTCCGCGGGTGCGTCGGCGTTGGTGATGACGGTATCAAGCTGGTCGGGCCGGGCGAAGGAAGCCAGACCGACCCGGCCCCATTTGGTCGCATCCAAAATGGCAATGGTTTGGCGGCATATCTCAACCAGGGCGCGTTTGACTTCGGCTTCGTCGGCGCTGACATCGGTTAACCCTTCGGGCAGGTTGAGGCCATGCGCGCCAAAAAAACCTTTTTGAATATTGAACTTGCGCAGCATCTCCAGCCCATCCAGCCCCACCAGCGAAGCCGTCTCGCGCTGCAGCACACCGCCCGACATGACCACCCGGACGCCAGGCGTGTCCTGCATCTCCTGGGCGATGACCAGGCTGTTGGTGATAATGGTCAAATGGCGGTGCTGTTTGAGGTGCTGGACAATGGCCAGGGCAGTGCTGCTGCTGTCCAGAAAGATGGCGTCGCCATCGTGGACGAGAGCCGCGCCGGCCTGACCGATGCGGCTTTTCTCCTGGACCTGCCGCTGCCGGCGCAGGGTTAGGGCCAACTCATTCATCGTGTTGGCCGGAATAGCGCCGCCATGGGTGCGGATGATAAAATTCTGCTCGGCCAGCGCCTGCAAATCGGCCCGAATGGTTACTTCCGATACGCCCAACTGCTGGCTGAGTTCACCCACCGAGACTCGACCCGCTTCTTCTACACGGCGCAGAATTTCCTGGCGTCTTTCTTCTAAAAAAAGCTCTCGGGGCAGTACCATGAGGAATTTCTCTTTTGTTTATTTTAGTTTACTTTCGATTATTTTCAATATATTACGATTTTCTGTTTTTGTCAAATAGTTACTTCCGCCTATGACTCCAAAAAATTAGCCAATTGTGTTATACTACATACAGCTACTCCAATTAAATTTTGGCACGGCCGCCAAGCAAACAACTACTCTTCTTCTCCCTACTGATTTTCCCGACAATTTTCCTTGACCTGTCCGGGCGGGTAATCTGGCAGCTAACAGAACGTAGCCGGAAACATCAAATGAATCCCCTCTCGACTGGCCTGCAATTAAAATCAATCCAATTGAAGATCGCCTTGTGGACGGGAGTCTGTCTGCTGCTAACAGCGACCATCATTATTGCTTATGCGGCGTTGTCGCTGCGGCGCACGGCGGTTGAAATTGCGGAGAACCGGGCGCTGGCCGTAGCGGAAACGCAAGCCAATGTGGTTCAGACAAAAATTGAAACTGCCCTCACTACGGCCCGCACCCTGGCTCAAGTTCTGGCGGCGAGCAAAACTGAAGAGGGGCATCTTCGGTTCAACCGGGCTGAGGTTAACGCTGCGCTGAGACAGGTTCTGGTGGATAACCCGGAGTTCCTGGCCATTTATACCATTTGGGAACCAAATACTTTTGATGGTGAAGACACTGAACATATAGGTCAAACCGGTCATGATCAAACTGGGCGCTTTATTCCTTATTGGAGTAGAAATAGGCAGGGAAAAATTCAACTCGAACCTTCGGTAGCTTACGAGGTAGAGGGGGCGGGCGATTATTATCAGTGTCCCAAGCGCACCAACAAAGAATGTATCATCAATCCTTATCTCTATCCGGTGCAGGGTGAAGACGTGTTGATAACATCCCTGGTTGCACCCGTCATGGCTCAGGGCAAATTTTATGGTATCGTCGGGGTAGATATCCGGCTGGAATTTTTACAGCAGTTAGCCAACCAAATAGACATTTATGATAAATCAGGCAGGTTGGCCCTGGTTAGCCATAACGGTACCCTGGCCGCCGTAACCGACCAGCCGCAGCTCATCGGCCAAAACGTTCGAGACATGAACCCTGGTAATGAGGCAGGAAATAATTTGGCCCGTATTCAGCAAGGTGAACAATTTATTGAGTACCAAGACAGCGAGTTGGCCGTATTTGTGCCGATAAAGTTTGGCCAAACTGAAACGCCCTGGTCGGTCAATGTCTTGATCCCGGCTGAGAAGATTGCCGCCGAAGCTACTAGATTGATGTGGCGGTTGATTGGGATAGGGGGACTTTTGGCCGGGCTGGGTTTAGGGTTGTTATGGCTCGCCGCCGGCCAAATTGCTAAACCAATTCGGCAAATTACCCAGGCGGTCCGGTCTGTTACCGTGGGTAACCTGGATATCGAAGCGCCCGTCACCTCTAAAGATGAATTAGCCGTTCTGGCTGCTGCTTTTAACCAGATGACGGCTCATCTCCGCCAACGCATCGAGACGGAAGCGCAAATCAACACCCAACTAACCGCAGAGATTGCCGAACGCCAGCGGGCAGAAGCAGCCTTAAATCGTTTTGCCAACCGTTTGAAAGTTTTGCATGAAATAGATCGAGCCATCCTGTCCGCCCACTCGCCGCAGGAGATTGCTCAGACGGCATTGCGTTACATACGGCAGCTCGTACCGTGCCGGCGGGCTGTTGTCTCGGTCTTAGATTTTGCCGCTAATGAGGTCTTAACTTTGGCTATAGATGTTGATACAAAGACCAAAGTGAAGATGGGCAGTCGTACGCCACTCGCGCTGTATAGAAATCTAATTAGCCAGTTAAGGCAAGGCCAGGTGATTTCTGTGCAGGTAGACAGGATGCCGGATGATTTACCCCCAGAAATAATCGAGACTGCGTATGCTGAAGGGACTCATTTTGGGACGCTTTTCCCCTTAATTGCCCCCGGCGAACTGATTGGGTCTGTCAATTTATGGGAGGCTAGTTTAATCGTTTTTTCGGCTGAGCAGATGAACACCGTCCGTGAGGTAGCCGACCAACTGGCTATTGCCCTCCAGCAAGCTCGGCTGTTTGAGGCCGAAGCGCAACGCCGGCAAGAGGCAGAAGCCTTGCGTGATACGGCGGCGGCGCTCAACAGCACGCTCAATTTGGAAGAAGTGCTAGATCGTATCTTGAGCAATGTGGGGCGGGTTGTCCAACATGAGCTGGTCAATATCGCGCTCATCGAATCTGGAGTCACCCATGTGGTCCGCGCCCAGGGCTACGATAAACATGGCCGAGGGGAAGCGGTGTTAAAGTCACAGCACGCCCTGGCCGACACCCCCACCTTGCGCCGGATGGTAGAGATGGGCCAACCTGTGGTAATTCCTGATACTGAAACTGATCCCGACTGGGTGGTTAAGGATGAGCCGTGGCTGCGCGCTTATATCGGTGTGCCTATCCGTATGCAGGGAGAAGTCATTGGCGTTCTCAATCTCGACAGTGATACCCCTGGAGTTTTCACGACTGCCCATGCCGAACATCTCCAGGCGTTTGCCGACCAGGCCGCCGTTGCTATTCAAAATGCTCGCCTCTATGCCGAAACACAACAGCGGGCCGAACACCTGGCTGTACTCCACGAGTTGGACCGGGCCATCACTGCCAGCCTGGACTCTGACCAGGTTTACCGGGCTTTCGCCCAGCAGACCCTGCGCCTGCTGCCTTACGACTTTATGAGTATCAACCTGGTGGAGGGAGACAGCCTGTACCTGAGTTATGCGGCGGGCGAAGAACCCCTGCCACCAGCGGGGAGTAGGGTACCGCTTAAGACTCTGGAAATGTCTCGCATAGTAGTTGAGCAGGGCCAGTCGTTCCTGAGCGCCGACCTTGTTTCTGAGCAGCGCTTTGCC
Source organism: Anaerolineae bacterium (assembly GCA_023151115.1). The sequence goes on along the minus strand of JAKLJP010000007.1, from coordinate 84,583 downwards.
GTCTATCAGCCAGTCATAACAATGGGTATGCGCTCGGCTATAATCCTGCCCCTGCGGATCAAGGGACAGGTCATTGGCGTCTGGTTTCTGGCCTGCCGGCAGGTGGAAGGGTATGGCCCGGATGATCTGGTCATGGCCCAGTCGGTGGCCGAACAACTGGCGATTGCTATCGAGAACAGCCGCTTGTTTGAACAGGTTCAACATTACACCACTGAATTGGAGCAGCGAGTCACCGACCGGACCCGCGAGTTATCGGCTCTTTATGAAGTGACCGCCGTTGCCAGCGAATCGCTGAACCTGAAAATGATGCTGGAACTGATCTTGGAACGGGTCTTGGGGGCCATGCGCAGCCAGATCGGCGGCATCCATTTACTGAATGAAACGGGCGAGACGCTCCACCAGGCCGTCCAGCAGGGTTTTCCGCCAGACCTGGCGGCTCAGCTAGAAACTCTGCCTGTTGGTATGGGGCTGCCGGGCTGGGTCATCAAGCAGGCTGGTCCTTTGATTGTGCCCGACGTAGCTTTAGACCTACGCTCGGTTGAGGCGGGGCGGATAGGCTTTCAGGCTTATGCGGGTGTTCCCATACGGGCCGGAGGGCGGATGTTAGGTGTGTTAAGCGTTGCCAGAGCTAAGGGACAGCCCCACTTTAATGTGGAAGAGGTAGCGCTGCTGACCACTATTGCCGATCAGGTGGGGGTGGTGGTAGAGAGCGCCCGGCTGCGCCAACTGGCCGAGCAATCGGCGGTGATGGAGGAGCGGGCGCGGCTGGCCCGTGATTTGCACGATTCAGTGACCCAATTGTTGTACAGCGTCAATCTCTTTGCCACCGTCGGGCGGGAAGCTTATAACCTGGGTGATATGACTCAGGTATATAACTGCCTCATTGAATTGGGCCAGATTGCCCAACAGGCCCTCAAGGAGATGCGCCTGCTGGTTTACGAACTGCGCCCGCTGGCATTGGCCCAAGAAGGGTTGATCGGTGCTTTGCGGCAGCGCCTGGATGCCGTCGAGCGCCGGGCCGGCGTCCAGACAGAGTTGCAGGCAGAGACTACGCTCGATCTGCCTCGACAGGTGGAAGAAGCGCTTTACCACATTGCCCAGGAAGCTTTGAACAATGCTTTGAAACATGCCGCTGCTACTGCTGTTACTGTTTCGATTGGGGCCAGCAACGGACGCATTGAACTGGAAGTGACGGATAATGGCGCCGGGTTTGACCTCCCAACGGCAGAGGGCAAAGGGGGCCTGGGGCTGACCAGCATGCAGGAACGGGTAGAAAAAATGGGTGGGCTGTTAACGATCCTTTCCACGCCAGGCGAAGGCACAAAAGTAAAAGTTAGTCTGGAGGTGTAAGTATGAGCCAGGAAAAACCGATTCGTGTGCTGATTGCCGACGACCATCCGGTGGTACGGCGCGGATTGGGCGCTTTGATCAACCTCAGAAGCGACATGGAGTTAATTGGGGAAGCAGTGGATGGGGGAGAAGCGGTGGACAAGGCCCGGCTGCTCAAACCGGATGTTATCTTGCTTGACTTGATGATGCCGCGTAAAGGGGGGCTTGAAGCCATTGTCGAAATCAAACAAGAGAACCCCGACGCCCGTATCCTGGTCTTGACTAGCTTTGCCGACGATGACAAAGTATTTCCGGTGATCAAAGCGGGCGCGCTGGGCTACCTGCTGAAGGATTCACCCCCAGAGATGGTCCTCCAGGCCATCCACGATGTTTACCGGGGCGAGTCGTCGCTGCACCCCACGATTGCTCGCAAGTTGATTCGCGAACTCAACCAGCCGCCAGCCAACCTGCCGCCGACGGAGGAGCCGCTGACCCGGCGGGAAATGGAGGTGCTGCGGCTGGTGGCGCGCGGGTTGTCCAACCAAGAGATAGCTACTGAACTGGTTATTAGCGAGGGAACGGTGCGCATCCACGTGAGCAATATTCTGGGCAAATTGCATCTGGCCAATCGCACCCAAGCCACATTGTATGCATTGCAGGAAGGTTTGGCCGACTCCCCCTGAAAGGCGCCGAAATCTTATAACATTTGTTATAGTAGCCTCTATCTCATTTGTGATAATCAAGACCGCTTGCAAGCGGTCTTTTTGTTATAGCTAAAATCTGATTTCCGGCTAATGAGTTACAGATAGAGAAATGATATGATAGGCTCATTAAAAATTTTAGCCGACGAGGTTAAGGTGGAGACAGTGACCATAACGCCCAAAAAGGATGAGGCTGAAGACGAAGCCTTAATTTTAATTGTAGCCAAACCAGGCCGGATTCGGAATAGTTTACAAGCTTTGCTCCAGATTATGCCTCGACTCAAGGTGGCGGGTATAGCCAGTCATAGTTTCATGGCTATGCAACTGTTAACCCAGTACAGCCCGGCTCTGGTCATGTTAGACGTAGATCTGCCGGATAACCAGGCCTGGGTGTTGTTGCAGCAAATACGACAAAAACAACAGCAGACCCCCTGTCTCTTATTTGTGAATTCAATCGAGCAGCAACGAGCGGCCAGAGCTGCTGGAGCCAAGGCAGCTTTACTCAAAGGTTTCGAGGTGCTGGAGCTGTTTTCGGCGATAGAAAAGTTACTGCCGTGTTACAACCAATAAGTAGGAAACCTGATCATGAACAAGCAACAAACCATTGAAATTTCCTTGCCCAGTGAGCTGGGTTACGAAAAAGTGGCTGCCTCAGCCATTGCCATTTTGGCGCGTCGGATGGGCTTTTCTGCCGAGCGTATTGACGACCTCAAAACAGCACTCAGCGAAGCCGTGACCAACTCGATTGAGCACGGTAATCAGTTAAATGTTCAACTCAAAGTAGAGATTATTGCCCTGGTGGAAAGCAACGGGCTGACCTTAAGAATAATTGACCAGGGCCAACAGCCATTGTCCAATCTAAATCTGGCTCGCCAGGAGCGGGCAGATCATCGCGGTTGGGGCTTATTTCTGATTAAGGGTCTGGTGGATGAAGTTAGAGCTTTGGTTATGCCTGGCCGCAATGAACTCCACCTAACCATGTATCTAACTTCTTAAGGCTGACTGCTACCAGCAGAAATAGACGTAGTTATTATGGGCGATGATTTAGTAGATAATGCATCCTATGCCTCATCGGCTGGCATAGGGATGCCAACCTACGGGTTTTCGGATAGGTCCTTATTATGGGCGATGATTTAGGGAGAAACAAAACGATGGAAACAAGCGAATGGAGCAAGGAGGTTTTGCGCAAGAGTGAAGAGAACCTTAGCTGGCTGTTTGAGGCTACCTTTGAGGGGATTGGGATTAGTTACAAGGGCCGTATCCTTGATATCAACCAGCAGTTCGCTAACATGCTCGGCTATAAACCTGCTGAAATTATTGGTCTGGACGTTATGAATTTTGTAGCCCCGGCAGATCGTGAATTAGTGCTAAAAAATATTGCGGCGGGGTATGAAGGCGCTTACGAGCATCTGGCCTTGCGTAAAGATGGCTCAACTTTGCCCGTCGAAGTGCGAGCCAAGACACTGCCGTACAAAGGACGTATCGCCAGAGTGACGGCTATTCGCGACATTAGCCAGCGCAAACAAGCCGAAGAAGAAATCCGCCGCCGCAACCGCGAACTGGCCTTGCTCAACCGGATCATCGCCGCTTCAGCCGCCACCCCCAGCAAGGACCAGGAGGCTATCCTGGAAGTCGCCTGCCGTGAACTGGCCCTGGCCTTTAAGTTGCCCCATGCCACCGCCACACTGCTGGATCAAAAGAAAACAACCGCTACGGTGGTGGCAGAGTATTCGAGCCAGGACGACAGCACAGCCTTGTATCAAACTATTCCTGTGGCTGATGATCCTGTGTTCCAGTACCTGTTCAACCACCAAACATCCTTCGTTACCAACGATATCCAAAACGATCCCTCCCTGAAGGTGATCCAGGGCTGGCTGCGCCAATATGGTGTCGTCTCATTGTTGCTCGTTCCTCTGGTGATTGAGGGAGAGGTGATTGGCAGCTTGAGCCTGGAGTCTTTTGAAACACATCACTTCTCGACCGAGGAGATCAATTTGACGTGGAGTGTAGCCGATCAATTGGCCGGGGTATTGGCCCGGGTGCGTCTGGAAGAGCAACGCCGGCAATTAGAAGAACAGTATTACCAGGCCCAAAAGATGGAAGCCCTCGGCCGGCTGACCGCCGGTGTAGCCCATGATTTTAATAATTTACTGACAGCCATGAATGGTTTTGCGTACTTAATTCAAGACGAACTCCGCCCCGACGACCCTTTAGGAGAGATGGTGGCCATGATTCTACAGTCGGGCCAGCGAGCCGCCGACCTGGTGCGCCAACTGTTAGCTTTTAGCCGGAAACAGATTATCCAACCGCAGGTGTTGAATCTCAACATGGTCGTCGCCGAGATGGACAAAATGTTGCAACGGGTCATTGGTGAGGACATTGATTTAAAAACGGTCCTCACCCCGGAGTTGTGGCCGGTTAAAGTGGATCCCACCCAAATCGAGCAGGTCATCGTCAATCTTGTCGTCAATGCCCGCGATGCCATGCCCAGAGGTGGGCAACTGATCATCGAAACGGCCAATGTGATCAAAGACGATAAGTATGTGGCCGGTCATCTGAATACTCAGCCGGGTAAATATGTACTGTTAGCTATTAGTGATACCGGCTACGGCATGAGCCAGGAGGTCAAGGCCCACATCTTTGAACCTTTCTTTACCACCAAAGAACCGGGCCAGGGCACAGGCTTGGGGTTAGCCACTGTTTTTGGGATTGTGAAGCAAAGCGGCGGCGACATCTGGGTCTATTCCGAAGAAGGAGTTGGCACGACCTTCAAGATTTACCTGCCGTGCGTCGAAGAGAAGATGATACGGCCGCTTCGCCCGGAGCCTGGATGGGAGATGCCTGCCGGCAGCGAAACAATCCTGCTGGTTGAGGATAACATGGGGGTGCGTGAACTGATCCGGCAGGTGTTGTCGAAGCTGGGTTATAACCTGCTAGAAGCCGGGAATGGGCAGGAGGCGCTGCGGCTGATGGCTCACCGTCCTGATCCCGTCCATTTGCTGCTAACCGACGTGGTCATGCCCGGTATTAGCGGCAAAACCCTGGCCGAAGAGCTAGTCCGCACCCGGCCCGATTTGAAAACCCTGTTCATGTCGGGCTACACCGACGAAGCGATTGCCCAGCATGGCGTTCTTGAGCCGGGCGCTGCTTTTATCCAAAAACCCTTTAGCCCCATGAATTTGGCGGCTAAAGTGCGGATAGTATTGGATAGGTGATTTTGGCTGGCGTCCAAACCCGGTTCGGGCACCCACTTGGAGGCCAGGGAAATACTTGTAACTTCAATTAACCCGTCATTGGCTGCAAGACAAAATCGTACTCAACCGTATAAAATGGAGCTGTAACCCCATATTTGGCCGCCTCTTCAGCCGAATCATGATGCACAAAGTCTACCACCAGCGAACCTCGTACCCCAAACACTGCATCCGAATCCAGGTATGGATCGCCCTCGACAAAGAGTTCGGTGGTGACGGCTTCGTAACCATCGGCTGAAAGAATGAAATGGATGTGCGCCGGGCGGTAGGGGTGTCGGCCAACAGCTCGCAGCATCTGGCCGACCGGCCCATCGCCGGGAATGGGATAAAAAGAAGGTTTGATGGTGCGGAAAGCGTAGCGCCCCTCGGCGTCGGTGCGGAATTTGCCGCGCAGGTTCAGTTCCGTCTGGTCAGGAAGCTGGACATCATAAAAGCCCTCGGCTGAGGCCTGCCAGACATCGAGCAGGGCGTTGGCAATGGGTTGACCTGAAGGGTCCATCACCCGGCCCGACACCACTACCGGCTCACCGGGCGTGTTACCGGCAATATTAGCCATCGCCGGCATCTCCTCGGCTCCGCTGACATAAAACGGCCCCAAAATAGTGTATTCCGTCACCCCCGGTGGTTTGCGGTTATTGATAATATCCTTCAGGGTGGTAATCCCCAGGGTATCCGACAGCAGAATAAACTCCTGGCGCTTGTCGTCGCACATGTGGCCGGCGCGGGTGAGAAACTGAATGCCGTACAGCCACTCTGCCTCGGTCAGTTCTACCTCCCGCACAAAAGCATGCAGATGTTTGACCAGGCTGGTCAAGATTTCTTTTACTCGCGGATTTTCCGTTTTGGCAAACGTATTGATCACGGCTTCGGTTATGTTTTCTTCGGTTAGGTTACGCATAGGTTAGCCTCCTTTAATAAAGATGCGATGAATTGTGAGGCGAGGAGGCGAAGAGTGAAGATAGTAGATGGAAGATGGTAGATAGTTAACGAGGACTATTTTCTATCCACTATCTTCTATCCTCTATCTTCTACCCTCTGCCCTCCATCCTCGTGTCCTCGCCTCCTCGCCTCCCCTCACCACGCCGCCCGAAAAATAGCCTCGGCCTGGGCTGCATCGGTGAGGGGTTTAGGGTTCTGCTGGACGGCGGTGCTTTTGAGGGCCAGTTGGGCCAGTTGAGGCAAGTCAGCTTCCAGCACGCCCTCCTCGCGCAGTCGTTGAGGCAGTCCTAATTGACCAATCAAATCCTCCACGGCCTGAATCGCGACCTCGGCTTTACTGTTGTTACTCTGGGTGGGCATGGTGACGCCCATCGCCTCGGCCACTTGGGCTAGAAAAGGCGCGGCGGCATCCAGATTGAAGCGCATAGCGTGCGGCAGGATGATGGCGTTGGCTACCCCGTGCGGCACTCCGGCCGTACCACCTAAAACATGGCACAAACCGTGATGCAGACCCATGGCTACACTGGCCAGGGCTACGCCGCCCAGATGCGCCCCCAGCAGCATTTCGGTGCGCGCCGCCAGGTCGCTGCCGTCACGGTGACAACGAGGCAAAGCGCGAGTAATAGCCCCAATTCCGTTCAACGCCGCCGCCGTAGACAGGGGATGGCGTGTGGTCGAATAAATCGCCTCGATACAGTGAGCCAGGGCGTTGATGCCCGTCCCGGCGGTGAGACTCGGCGGCAGGTTGAGGGTCAAACTGGGGTCATAAATAACCAGCTTGGGCGCAATTTTGGCATCTCTGACCGTAATTTTGCGGGTCGTGCCCTCCGTCTGGTGGGTGACGCCGTAGACCGGGGTCATTTCCGAACCGGCGTAGGTGGTCGGAATGGCAATCACCGGGACAAGGGGTTGGTCGGTGGGAAAAGCGGCGCGGGCGGGACGTCCGCTGCGCTGTTCTTCCAGGGCCGCACTGACCGCCTTAGCCAACCCAATGGGGCTGCCGCCCCCCAACCCGATAACGGCCTCAATCCCGGTTTCAGTCGCCAGTTGCAGCGCCTCAGCCAGTTGAAAATCGAGCACATGCGATTGCGTCCGTTCATAGGTAGCGACTAGCCGCGCTCCCAAAGCTGCTTCAACTGTGGCCACATGGCCGTTGGCTCGCAGCGAGGGGCTGGCGCAGAGCATCAACCGCTGCCAGGGAAAACGGTCAACGGCCTCCCCCAGGCGAACCAGGCCGCCGGCGGCGAAAATGATTTCTTGAGCGTAGGCGGTGTAATGGAATTGAGTCATCGTTAAAAAGAAATCAGGTAACTACTAGCCATGTCATTTCGACCGAAGGGAGAAATCTCCGAGGCCGATGCAGCGCGGTAGGGACGCTTCGCGTCGGCCTACGGTCTCGAAATGACATGAGGACTGGCAGTTACGAAATTAGAAAGTCGTCTCTCTAAATTCCTATCCTTCCAGCCTTCTAACCTTTCATCAATATCTGCCCGATTGAATCTGCCACATTTGATACTTCTCGACAATTACTTTGGCCCAGTGCGACCAGGGGCCGGGCACATTGAGCTGCACATTGAGCCAGGGTTGCGCACCCAGCGACATAAACAGACCGTGCGAACCGGAGTCGAGCACATAAAACGCTTTCAAAGCGTTGGCTGGTTTGCGCACCGGCGAACCATGGCCCAAATCTGCCGCGATATTGGCCGCAGCAACTCGTCCCATTTCCGCGCTGACTGTGCCGGTAATCAAAGGCTCACACGGCAGCAAGCTGCCGGACTCCGGTTTGACCTGGATGGCAACGCCAGCCGCAAAAATATCAGGATAACCGGCGCTGCGATAGAAGTCATCCACCGGGATGCGGCCGCGCTCATCCCCCAAATTTGGGGTTTCGCGCACGGGCTTGATTCCCTGAAAAGGAGGAACCAGCATGGTAAATTTAGAGGGCAACCGCTGCTGTCGCCCGGCCAGGATAACCGCCTCGGCTTCAACCCGCTCGATTTGGGCCTCGGTAATGGCCGCAATCTGCTTGTTCGAGAAGGCTTCCTCGATGATTTGGCGCGAGTTGCCCAGGCCGCCGTGGCCCAGATGCCCCAGAAAAGGTTCCGGCGTCACAAAGGTGATCGAAGTCTGGTCGCGCACGCCGGCTTTACGCAGGGCAATATCCATATTAAGGGCAAATTCATAGGCAGCCCCGTACAGACCGGCGTTGAGGGTAGCTCCAATAACCACCGGGCCAGGGTGGGCCAGGAGAGCCTGCCACTCACTGCGGGCGGCCATAGCATCCCAGGGCGACAGAATCGAGACCGTGTGGCCTCTGGGCTTGGGCCACAGGCCCGGCACGGCATCCCACTCCCACTCGCCGCCGGTAGCGATTAATAATTTATCATAACTGAGAGTCTCTTGCGAACTGAGCGAAACGGTTTTAGCTGGCGGATGGATAGCTTCGAGCTGGGCGCAGATAAATTCAATCCCGGCTTCTTCCAGCACCGGCCGGATGGGAAAAGAGATGTCCGCCGGTTCTCGCTCACCCTGAACTACCCAAATGAGGGAGGGGTGAAAAATAAAATTTTCATTGGCCGAGACCACAGTCACGGTATCGCTGGCCGGCAGGCGATGGCGCAGTTCCAGCGCCGCAGCCAGACCGGCATAGCTTGCCCCAATAACGATGACTGTACCCATCGGTGTTTACTCCACAACAACCAGTAATCAGTGGCCAGAAGTCAGTAGTCAGTAATCAGTAGTCAGTAATTAATAACGTTATACTCTTGTTACCCTGCGACTTTGCGACTCTGCAACCCTGCAACTTTGCTACCCTGTTACGGCGGCAGACGGCGTCGCACCGGGAAGAGCTCCCAATCAAACCGTTGGTGCAGCAAGCCCCAAATTCCCTGCGGCGCAAAGAGCATCAGTCCAATCGCCACAATCCCCAACAGGATAAATGACCACTCCCCAAAGGCGGAAAGATATTCCCGGATAATAAAGAAGACAATCGCGCCGATGATCGGTCCTTCCACCGTGCCGATACCGCCGATGACGACAATAAAGATCATAAAGGCCGTCCACTGAACCGAGAAAGCCGCCGAGGGGCGAATGTTGAGGACGGTCAGATAGATCAAGGCTCCAATCACGCCGGTGGCAAAGGCGCATAACAGAAAGACCATCAGTTTGAGACGGTAGGTATTGATGCCCAGGCTGGCCGCCGCCGCTTCCGAATCGCGGATGGCGGTTAGACCCAGCCCCAGTTTGGAGCGCATCAAAAAATAGACCAGGGCAATGGAGCCAAAGCCAATGACCAGGGCAATCAGATAGGTCCAATTTTCACGGGCCGCCCGGCCAAACTCCCCGGCGGCGGCCAGGGTGCGGCCCGACTCGCCTTGCAGCCAATCGGTGCTGCTGGCGACCAACAGGCGAAATACCTCGGCCATCACCCAGGTGCCAATGGCAAAATAACCGGCTCGCAGCCGGAAAGCCAGCAACGCCGTCGGAAAAGCAAACAGCGCGGCCACCACTCCTGCCAGAAAAACGGCGGCAAACACATTGACCCCGACATCGTCGGCCAGCACAATCATGGCGTACCCGCCCAGGCCGATCCAGGCTTGCTGGCCAATGGAAACCATGCCGGCGTATCCGGCCAGCAGATTCCACATCTGGGCCAGAGCCAGCAAGTAGATAAATTCAACCAGGGTACGCATAATCCCAGAATCGGCCCAGAGCGGCAAGGTTAAGGCGATAATCAGGAGGAAGCCAGCGATGAGGGCCAGACGCCGTTCCGGTGAGAGGGTGGGTTTGACAAGAAACGTGGTTTGTTTTAGCATAGACACTTTTTAATGGTGAATTGTGAATTGTGAATAATGAATTGTGAATGAAATTTTAAGGCTATTAATTCATTCACAATTGACAATTCACAATTCACCATTAATTATCCCGCGTGCGGGCAAACAACCCGCTCGGTTTGACTGCCAGCACGACCAGGGTGACGATGTGCCCGGCCAGTTGAAACCAGGTTGGGTCAAGCGCCGCACCGATATTTTGGGCCAGCCCCAGAATGATGCCGCCGGCCAGCGTGCCCCAAATACTGCCCAGCCCGCCGATGATAACCGTTTCAAAAGCAAAAATGAGCCGGGCCGGGCCAATGGTGGGTGTGAAGTTGGTCCGAATACCCAGTAAAACCCCGGCCACAGCCACAATCGCCAGCGACAGACCCATGGCCCAGCCATAGATTTGGCGGCTGTTGATGCCCATCAGCTCGGCAGTGGCCGGGTCATCAGAAGTAGCCCGAAAAGCCTGGCCCAGTTTAGTCCGGTTGAGAAAAAGCTGCAAAGCAACCAAAATGACAATAGCGGTCATAAAGGTGATCAAAGGAAAAGCGCCCAGTGTGACCTCACCCAAGCGTATGCTGGCCGTTTCCAGAGCGCCGGCATCCAAATCCTGGGAGTCGGCGGAAAAGCCCAACTGCAACCCATTCTGCACTAACACCGACAGGCCAAAGGTAATGACCAGGGGCGGCATCAGCCCCTCATTCAAAACCCGGTTCAAAATTCCTCGCTGGAGCAAAACGCCCAGGATAAACAAAACCGGGATAACAATCACCAGGCTCAGCAAGGGATGCAGCCCCAAAGCCACCGCCAGCAGCCCCAGGTAGGCGGCCAGCACAATAAAGTCGCCGTGGGCCAGGTTGACCAGGCGCATGACCCCAAAAATCAGCGACAGCCCGGTGCCGAAGAGGGCATACAGGCTGCCCAACAAAATTCCCTGGACAATGGTATTGACCACTTGCATGGGCTACACTCCAAAATAGGCCCGCGAAATTTGCTCCGAGCTGATTTCGTCGGGTTTTCCGGCCAGGCTGACCTTGCCTTCTAACAAACAGTAGACCCGTTTGGCCGATTTGAGACCGCGCCCGACATCCTGCTCCACCAGCAGCACCGTGGTCCCCGATTGGGCAATTTTATCCACCACTTCGTACAGCTCTTTGACGATAATCGGGGCCAGGCCCAGCGAAATCTCATCCATGAGCAACAACGCCGGGTTGCTCATCAACGCCCGGCCGATAGCCAGCATCTGCTGCTGCCCACCGGATAAATCCGTGCCGCCAAATTTAGCCCGCTCCTTGAGGAAGGGAAATAATTCGTAAACCTTTGGCAAGGTCCACATGCCGGGCCGATTACGATACGCCCCGATTTTTAGATTTTCCTCGACGGTGAGGCTGGGGAAAATCCGGCGGCCTTCCGGGACCATAACAATCCCTTTTTGATTGAGCGCATAGGCTGGCTGCCCCGAAATAACCTCACCGTTGTAGGTAATCCGCCCGCTGGCCGGGGGCAGCGCGCCGCAGATAGCCCGCATGAGAGTCGTTTTACCGGCCCCATTGGCCCCGATGATGGCTACAGTCTCGCCCTGCTCAACCTCCAGGCTGACCCCGAAGAGGGCCTGAAATTGATCGTAAAAAACGGCGATATTGTCAACCGTCAGGACGGCGCTCATCGGCTGCCCTCCAGGCGGACGCTCTCCACCCCGAAATAAATCTCCTGAAACTCCGGACTCTCGATGACCTGGCGAGGCAAGCCTTCGGCCAGTTTGGTCCCAAAGTTGATGGCCAAAATTCGATCCACCGAGGAGAGCAGGGCATGGACAATGTGCTCGATCCAGACAATGGTGATACCTCTGGCCCGAATATTGGCAATCACCTCCAACAGTTCATATACTTCGTGGTCGGTCAGCCCGCCGGCAATTTCATCCAGCAGCAACAAGGTTGGTTCGGTGGCCAGGGCGCGGGCCAGTTCCAGGCGTTTGCGGCCCAGAATACGCAGATTGCCGGCCAAAACATCCTGCTTCTCGAATAGGCCCGTCTGGCGCAGGATGTCGCGGCAGAGAGCATAGGAGTCACGCTCCCCCTTGCCGCGCCCATAAGTCGCCGCCACCAACACATTTTCAAAGACGGTCATTTTGGCAAAGGGACGCGGAATCTGGGCCGTCCGCCCGATGCCCATGCGGCAGCGCCGCTCGGCTGGCATGCGGGTGATGTCCACTCCTTGAAAGACGATCTGCCCGGATGAAACGGGCAGATCGCCCGAAATCAGGTTGAGCATGGTGGTTTTTCCGGCCCCATTCGGCCCCAGCACGCCCAAAGCTTCACCCGGGTTGAGGGTGAAGGAGATATCGTTTAAAACCATCAGCGCCCTAAAGGATTTAGAGACGCCGCGCAGTTCAAGGATGGGTGTCAAGGTGAGAAAGGGTCCTCCGGGAAAAATTCCCTTGGTGAAACGTGATGCGTGATACGTGACTTTTCACGTATCACGCATCACGTTTCACGGCCACGCTTTTGCTTCAATCGAGCCGGCGGTGGGGATGTTGGTGGCGGCTGTATTAGTGCCGATGACAAGATCAAACGGGTTTTTGTCCCCCTTTTGCCACTGCCCACCGACCAGCGGCGTTTTGGCTACGTTGGGGAAGGGGCCACCGCTCCAGGAAATTTTGCCGACGATGGTATCCAAGTTGGTTGCTTTGATAGCTTCGACGATGGCTTCGGGGTTATCAATATCAGTGGTGCGCTTGAGGACATCGGCGGCCACTTCAAATAAGGAGTGAGCAAAACCAATCGGTTGGGTCCACTGCTTGCTGGTAGCGGCGGTGTAGGCGTCGGTCAGTTCTTTGGCGCTTTGGCCGGTTAAGGAAGATTTGAAGGGGTGATTGGGCGTCCACCAGATTTCGGTGGTCAAGCCCTGGCCCAAATTGTCCGGCAGGGACTCGACCACCACCGGGAAGAGCGCCGCTTTGCCCACGGTAAAGGCTTTGGGGTTAAAGCCCTGCTGGCTGGCCTGGGTGAGAAAAGTGCCCAGGTCGGGTGGGATCATCACGCCGGTGACAATTTCGACGCCTGCTTCTTTGAAAGCGGCAATTTCAGCCGAGAAGTCATCTTTGAGATTTTCGTAGCGGCCCGGATCAACCACCGTGTAGCCGGCTTTTTCCAGGGCCGGCGGAAAGCCGACTTCGGGACTGCTCCAGGCCAGGCCGTCGCCGTCATTGGGCCACAGCCCACCGACCACCTTGTTGGTGTCCAGGGAATTCCAGATATCCAAAAACACGCCGATAATATCTTCCAGCCCCCAGAAGTAGTGATAGGTCCATTTGTAACCCTTTTCGGCAGCATCTTCCTTACGGAAGAACCAGGGTTGCCAGGGGGCGACGGTGGAGATACAGGGGATGCCGTTGGCTTCGCACTGGTCGGAGACCGGGTTGGTGGTTTCCGGGGTGGAGGAAACCAAAATAAGATCAACTTTGTCATTCAAAATCAGGTCCGCCGCCACATCGGCTGCCCGGTTGGGGTCAGATTGGCTGTCTTTGGTCACAATTTGCAGTGGGTGTTTGGCCCCCGCCGCGTCAATGCCGCCCTCGAAGAATTTTGTCATCTGGCTCAAGACAAAATCATCGGCCTCGCCAAAGGGCGCCAGCGGGCCGGTTTTGGGCGTGACATAACCAATTTTGATGGCTCGCCCGGTACTCGACCCACCGACCGCGCAGCCGGCCAGGGACAGCGCGGCTACAGTTCCGGCCGAAAGTTTGAGAAAATCGCGCCGCGAAAGCGCCCAAGCATCTTGCAATGTTGTCTTTTTCATGATGTTTACCTCTTCCTCCGAAAAATTAAATTAGAGCAGTTACTCAGGCCGGGATTAGGAGATTAGGGGGTACTTTATTTTATCCCCAAATCCCCTAACCTGGACGAGCCAGAACCAAACAGGAACACAGAGTTACGCAGAGATTTCACAGAGACACGCAGAGAAGCGATAAAAATTCCTCTGTGGAACTTTGTGACTTCTCCGTGTCCCTCTGTGTAATAACTTCTTGCTCATTGTACAAAAATCTGGCTCATAAGGTACTAATCCCGGCGAAATTACTTTTAGACCCCAGGTGAATAGTAGTAATCACCACATTGAGGAGAAGAGCAAGGCCGCGTCGTCGGCCCAGCCCTTTTTCTCTTCCGCCGTTAAATCGAGTTGGCGATACTTGCCGGCGTAAAACAACAACGGACGCTCATCTTGATATTCAATATATTCCACCTGACCCAGATAGAGCGTATGGTCGCCGCCCGGAAAAATCTCCACGACGTTGGCGACGATACAGGCAATCGAGTCGGCCAGCACCGGCAAATCTTTTTTGCGGACAAACGGAATATAGAGACCTTCGACCGGGCGGCCGGCAAAGTGGCGGCTGTAAATTTCATGCTCCGCCGACAGAATGCTGACCCCGTAACGCCGGCTCTGGGGCAATAAACTATTTAAGCGGGCCTTGTTACCAACAGAAATTAGCACCAACGGCGGCTCCAACGAGATAGACATAAACCCATTGGCCGTCATACCGTGGGGTTGACCGTCTACCTCGGTAGTAATGACCGTTACCCCGGTGGCAAAACGCCCCATCGTGTTGCGAAACTCACGCGGATCAATCTGGATTTCTGAGGATGCGTCCATTGTGTCTCCCGGAGTAAGTAGTAGGTAGTAGGGGAAAAGAAGATAGTAGATAGAAGATGGAAAGATAGAAAATTGTAGATAAGTCTATCCTCCATCCACCATCCTCTATCCTCTTCCCTACTCCTTACTCCCTTAATGCTTTCCGTTCTGGCCGTCTTTGGCAAACTTGTTCATGACCACGTTGATGTCGTCCGGGTTGAGCAGGTCCGGCGCGGTCCAGCCATCGAGGTCATACTCGGCCATGCACTGCTCGGCAAAGCCCTTATACTTTTGGGTGGCGCCCATCGCTTCGGCCACCATCAACACTTCAAAGCGGATACTTTCGTGGTTGCCAAAGTAGTTGCGCTCATAGAGTTCATGGCGCGCCCCAAATTCGGTACCGATGGCATCCCACATCAACTTCATCAGTTTGACCCGGTCAATGGCCTGATAATTACCGGAACCGCGCACAAACTGGTCCAGATAGGGCCGAATATCGGGATTTTTGAAGTCTACGGCGTGAGAGGGCAGGTAGATGAGGGCGCTGGCCATGATATTTTCGATAATTTCGCGGACGCGAGAATAAGCATAGGTCGAGACAACCCGGTAGGCCAACCCCGCTTCCAAACTGGGCGAAACATTGCCGTTGGTCCAGGGCGAAGTATTGCGGGCCATGGCCTCGGTGAGCGACCAGAACAGGTTTCGCCAGGCCAAAATCTCGCCCACATTGGCCTGCACCCCTCGAAATTCCGCCACGCCGGTGGACTCCACCCCTTTCAAAATCAGGCCGGCCAGGAAGTCGAGCTTGACCGCCAGGCGGGTACAGCCGTGGAACATAAAGCGCGGCAAAAAGCCGGAGCGCGGGAAGAAGTTGTTCACTTTGTCAATATCGCCATAGGCAAAGACGTTTTCCCAGGGCACAAAAACCTTGTCAAAGACAATAATCGCATCGTTTTCATCCAGGCGGCTGGAGAGCGGGTAGTCAAAGGGGCTGCCCATGACCTCGGCGGCCATAGAATAGGAGGTGCGGCAGAACAGCTTGACCCCTTTAGCATTGGTCGGGACCATAGCCACAAAGGCAAAAGGCTTGGTTTTGATGGGCAGCGCGCCGTTATTGGCAATAAAGTTGTAATGGGTCAACATCGAGGTGGTGGCGACCACTTTGGCCCCGCTGACCACCAGGCCGTCATCCCGCTCTTCTTCGACGTGCATGTAGACATCTTTAACTTCGTCCAGCGGGCGGTTGCGGTCTACCGGCGGATTGACAATGGCGTGGTTGACAAAGGCCACACTTTCCTGGCACTGTTTGTACCAGCGGCGGGCGTTTTCGGTGTAGGGGTCATAAAACTCGGCATTACCGCCCAGCGTAGCCAGAAAGGCGGCTTTATAATCGGGGCTGCGGCCCATCCAACCGTAAGTAATTCTGGCCCATTCGGCAATGGCGTTGCGCGAGGCGACCAGGTCATCCGCGCTTTTGGGGGCTTTGTAAAAAGGATGGGTAATGCCGCCATTGCCGGTGTCGGTGGGGGCAGTCAGCGTCTCCTGCCGGGCCGGGTCGTGCAGCGCGTCGTACAGGCGAGCGGCCATTCGCACCATATTACGAAAGGCAGGATGGGTGGTCACATCTGTGACCCGCTCTCCATAGATGTACACTTCCCGCTCATCCCGAATACTTTCCATATATTCGGCCCCGGTATAGGGGCGGGTGACGACATCTTCTTTAGCTTGAGTTTCAACAGACATAAATTAACCTCCTTAAATGTTTGTTAGCAACCTTTTAGTTTGGTAATCAGGTTCAATCTGTCCCCGCCTCATGAGTATCGTGGGCCAAATCGCTGTCTGTCTGGAGTCCAAAAGCGCAGCTTTTGGACTCCAAATATTCCTTGACGGCAGCGGCTCAAATGGTCGGCAGTTTAAAACCTGACTTAGCGACAACATAATCACGGGACTCGTAGGCCATTTTGCGCACCCGGTCCAAATCCACCCCCAATAGCTGGCCGTTACGCTTGAGGGCCTTGCCGGCCACAAACACCGAGTCCACATTGCCGGTATCCATGCCCCAGACCACCGCCCCAATGGGGTCGTTGATGGGGAAGACGTTGACCCGGTCGGTGCGGAGCATAATGATGTCGGCTTCTTTGCCGGGGGTCAGCGTGCCCACTTTGTGGTCCAGGCCGTTGGCCCGCGCTCCTTCGATGGTAGCGAATTCTAATACATCGCGGGCATTCAAAAACTCCGGCAGATTTTCCTCACCGGCTAATTTTCGCTCAAAGAGCAAAGCGCGTTGGAGCGAGATAATCGAGCGCATCTGGGTGAACATATCGTTGGGGACGTTGGTTTCTACGTCAACGCTCAGGCTGGGGCGCAGGCCGCGATCCAGGAATTTCTGGGTGGGGACCATGCCATGGCCCATCATCATTTCCACTGGCGAAGACAACGTCACGGTGCTGCCGGTATCCACAATCATCTGAATTTCGTCATCGCTCAGAGTGGTGCAGTGGATAAAGGTGGTGTCCGGGCCATACAGACCGGCCTTGCCCACCTCGCCTACCTTGCCGTGTTTGCCAAAGGTACCGACGCCGACGTGAGCAGTGATGCGAGCGTCACACTCACGGGCCAGCGCCCAGTCAGCCTGGTTGCCTTCCAGCGAGTTAAATTCCGGCCCAAAAGCTGCCAGCCCCAGCGTCAGCAACTGGTCTTTGGAGGAGAAATACTGCTTGGCCGCCCGTCTGAACCAGTCGGGATGTTCCGGTTTGGGCGCTTCAAACCAGGGCAGGCCATAGGCAAAAACAGCCCGCATACCCGATTCTTGCAGAGCACGGATGGCTCCATCGGTATGCTCCGGCGTGGTTTGAATATGGGACCAATCGAGAACGGTGGTTATCCCGGCATCAATGGCTCCCAGCGTGCTGACCAAGTTGCCGACGTAAACATCCTGGGCACGGTAAGCCGGGGCCAGGGTATTCAGCACAAAGGCCAGATAGCTGATTTCACCTTCGAGCGGCACATCCACCCCAATGTTGCGCAAAATCCCTTCCCACAGATGGCGGTGGGTGTCAATGAAACCCGGCATCACAATCATATTCGAGGCATCAATGGTTTCAGCATCAGATACAGCCAGGTTCGGCCCAACCTGGGCAATTTTGGTCCCTTCGATTAATACATCGGCCTGGGTAAAGTTCCCCAGACTCCGGTCGAGGGTCAGCACACACCCATTTTTTAAGAGAGTTCTTCCTCCTGACATCGTTGACCTCCTTTGTCAAAATAATATGGATAAAGTTGCACAACGCTTATTTTCAAGGCTAAGACTGAGGCTAAGAACAGAGCTATCCTTGTTTTCTCCCCCTTAACCTTAGCCTAAACCTCAGCCTCACATCAACATCCACCCCCCATCAACCCTGAGATTGACCCCGGTCACGCCCCGGTTTTCCAGCAAGAATATCGTCGCACCCACGACATCATCAATTGTCACCAGTTCACCCAAGGGCGTCCGGGCGCGAAATTTGTCGAGCACCTCCTTGGGCTTTTTGGCCCAGTAGGGGCTGTCGCCCACAATCGCGGGGTGAATCGCGTTCACCCGTAGCGGGGCCAGTTCGACCGCCAGCGTATGAACCATCGTCATCACGCCACCGTTCACCGTCGAGACGGTGGTGGAGCCGGGATAGGGCCGGTCTTTGGCCAGACCACCGTAGAGCACAATCGAACCGCGCGGGTGCATCCGGGGCGCAAGCACGTGAATTACTTCGGTGTAGCCGACCAGCTTCAGCGTGACCAAGTTCAGCGCGCCGTCAATATTGTAGTTGCGAACCGTGTTCTCGTCCCGGTCCACCGCCACCAGCACCAGATGCTCTACATCCTCCACCCCGGCCAGGGCGGGCGCAATGCTGTGGGGCTTGCTCAGGTCCAGGCTCAAGCCGGCACACTCGCCGCCAACTTCCTGCGCAACGGCCTGGGCGCGAGCCGTATCGCGGCTGGTTACTATAACCGGCCGGCCCTGGGCGGCGTAGTGTTGAGCAATACGCTTGCCAAACTCAGAAGTCCCGCCGACGACAACCACTGTACCTGGTTTATCCATTGGTTTCTCCTCTATTGTAAATACGACCGGGGACCGGGGACGGGAGGCCGGCGAAGGATGGTAAGCAGCCGGTCCCCCAGGGGGAGGCGAGGCGCTCTCATCGGTCCCCGGTCTCCGGTCAGCGTTGGCAAAAATTTTTCAATGGTTGGTTGCCCTGGTCTCATGCCGGCCCTTTCTTCAACGCCTCTTCCAAATAGTCCCAGTCGCGGGCAAAGCGGTAGGAATAGCGGGCCGGGGGTTGAGGGGCCGATGT
Organism: Anaerolineae bacterium; assembly: GCA_023151115.1. The sequence continues at coordinate 65,588 of JAKLJP010000007.1, read as the reverse complement.
TTCGAGCCAGCGGACGATCTCATTCTGCGGGTAGCGAAATCTGTGGATACAGCCGACGCCCGCCCAAGCCACATCTCCCGGTTTAAGCCGGTAGTACGTTTCGTCAAACCAGGCATCCACTTCCCCTGCCAGAATCATGTATGTTTCCTCAAAAGGGTGGTCGTGGTTTCCAACCCCGCCCCCCGGCTCGTATTGGACCATGAACATCGTCGCCAGGTATGCCCCCAATTGGCTGTCAATCATCATTTTTACGGTAATGCCGGTATAGACCAACAGCGCGGTGCGCATACTCCCCGACACAGCCAGCAAGTCCTGAGACTGCTTGGTCGGGTCCATGTGCTGTGGGGTGATGTTGCCAAAGAAGCGGGTACGGGGGTCGCGGGGATCAATGGGCAGGGCTGGCCCGCTGTGGCCGAGCGGCGCAACCGGGAAGGTGTCGCCCTGGCTGCCCAAACGGGGCTGCGGCGCAAGCATTTCAACCCAGCGGGTGCGCTCGGGGCCGGTATTGCGTAAGGCGTGCGGCGCAGCCACCAGAAAGACGCCGTAATCACCCTCTTTGAGCGCAAACAGGCCGTCGCCGGTTTCACAGGTAAGCTGGCCTTCGAGGACATAAATGCTCTCCTCAAAAGAATGAATATGGGTGTCAATCGCCCCACCCGGCTCAAGCTCGCAGATGTTGAACTCCTGATGGACGGAGCTTTCGCCGTTGACAATGGACCAGCGGCGGAAGCCCTTGCTCAAGGCGGCAAAGGCGATGGGTAGTTCAAAAGCGGCCTGGTCAGCCGTGCGGACTAAGTGTCTGATAGACATGAGCCTCCTTAGAAAATAGGAACTGAGGGACCTCATCGGAACTCGTAGGAACTACTGCTGAGTTCCCTGAGTTCCTACGAGTTCCCACGATTTTCATTATTGCCGGCGTACCATAGGTTCGCGACCATTCCTTGTCTAAGCTGCCCCCAACTCCTGGGCCTTTTTCTCCCATTCACCCCTAAAACGGAAGACATTTTCTCGGGGAGGTTGAGGGGCAAAGGTCTCCAGCCAGCGCACCGGCTCGGTCCCGATGTTGGCAAAGGAGTGGAAACAGCCGACGCTGGTCCACAGCACATCGCCCGGTTTGGCCAGATAGCGTTTGTCGTCTATCACCGCTTCGACTTCACCGCTCAGGATGAAATAGGACTCCTCAAAGGTGTGGTCGTGCATGGCCAGGCTGACGCCGGGTTGGTACTCGATAAACAGCAGCCGGTGATGAACCGCCCCCAGCTTTTCATCCATCAACCATTTGAGAAAGACGCCCGGCGGCGCACCCGTCGTTTGGCGAGCCGGGTCGCCGGGCGGGGGGATTTGCCCAACGTCAAAATGGCTGAGTAAATTGCCGCCAGTATCATTTAAGTCGAGCGGTTTGGCCTCAGTCGGAGCAATCCTTTCTTTGAGAAAATAGGTGTCCTGCCAGCCGCCGGCCGGTTTGGGCTGCGGCGCGGCCATCTGAAACCAACGCACCGGCTCGTTGCCCACGTTGCGCCAGGCATGAACCTGACCAACTTTGATGGCCCCCAAATCGCCCGGCTTGAGGTGGTAGGCTTGCTCCTCAATGCTCAGGATTACTTCGCCCTGCAACACATAAAATCCTTCTTCGTAAGCGTGAAAGTGAGGCTCTAGCACCCCCTGCGGAGCCAATTGGCACATGGCCGTGCCGGTATGAACGGAACCCACCATGTGGTCAATTAATGTGGCCTGTATATAGCCCTGGCTGTGTTCTTTATACAATGGGAAAGGCTGTAACGCCGACTCATGAAACTGGGTCACATGGTGCATTATTAGCTCCTTTACTTCTCGGGTTCATGTCATCCATTCGACAAGCTCACGCCCTTCGGCGCACCCGAAGGGGTGGGACAGGTTTCGAGACCGAAGTTCGACGCAAAGCGTCCCCAGGGCGCAGCACGTACAAAGTAAGGTTGTAGAGGATTTCTCTCTGCGGTCGAAATGACATAACTGAGCAATTACTGCTGCGGATTAACCACAATTTTTCCTCTGGCTCGTCCCTCCGACATAGCCAATAACCCCTCGTTGACCAGTCCCTCTAAGGGAATAACCCTATCGAGCACTGTTGAGGCTAAATGAGTTGTAGCTAAAATACTCAATGATTCCGGCAAATCTACATCACAGACATGGGCTACTGTGGTGGCAATGTTAACCTCGCGCAGCACCACCTGGTGCAAATCCAGAGCGCACGGCTCGGCTTGCAGTCCAACCAGCAACACCTGCCCTCCCCGGCGCGTCGCCTCAAGGGCCATGCGCGGTCCGTGCGGCGCACCCGAAGCTTCTATAAAAACGTGGACTCCAGCCCCTTCGGTCAATTCATGAATCTGCCGGAGCGGATCTTCCCGACGGGCGTTGATGATGAAGGTCGCCCCCAGAGCAGAGGCCGTCGCCAGCCGCTCATCGTCCACATCAAGCGCTATAATCGGACTGAGGCCCTGTGCCCGCGCCGCCGCCAGGATAAATGCCCCAATTCCGCCAACGCCCATCAGCGCCACCGTTTGCCCCGGTTGAGCGCCGCTGCGCCGCACTGCATGCAGCGCAACCGCCAATGGCTGGGCCATCGCCGCCGCATCATCCGAGCACGCTGCGGGGACAGGCCGGCACATCCGGGCCGGCGCTTTGACCAACTCGGCCAGGCCGCCGTGCGTGTGCAAACCTAAGGTGTAATAGTGAGCGCACAGATTTGTCCGCCCGCTGCGACACCACTCGCACCGGCCACACCACATGCCTGCGCCGGGCGTTACCCGCTGACCTACGGTGAGACCGTCAACTTCCGGCCCTACTTCAATCACCCGCCCGACAAATTCATGACCTAAAATCATCGGGCCGAGGTGTCCGCTGGCCGGGTGGCGCTGAGTCAGCGGGGCAAAGTGAGGGCCATACAAATATTCGGTCACGTCAGTACCGCAGACAGCGCCGCGTAAAACTTCTAATATAACCTCATTCGGCCCCGGCTGGCCTGGCTCCGGCACTGACTCGATACGGATATCACGGTTTCCGTGATAAACAGCGGCTTTCATTTTCCCCCAGAAAGCTGCTTGATAACCGTGACAACCGAGGCGAAATCCTTTTCACCCAGGCCCAGGCTGCGGGCCATGGTTATAATCTCATTCGCTGTCGCCGTAGTCGGTAAGGGCACCCCCACCTCACGCGCCATTTGCAGGGCCATAGTAAGGTCTTTCTGCATCATACTAGTTGTAAAAGCGGTCGCTCCCAAAGGCTGCAACAGTTGAGCTGATTTATACTTGAGCAAAGGCGAAGCAACCGCACTGTTTGACAACACCTCGACCGCAATTTCAGGGGCTACTCCCGCTCGCTCGGCCAAGACAACGCTTTCAGCCAAAACCTGCATCGTCACCCCAATGACAATATTGACCGCCAGTTTGAGCGAAGCCGCCGCCCCATTAGGCCCGACGTGAGTCGTCCGGCTGCCCATTTTGAGCAGCACTTCCCGCACCCGCTCGTGGATGCTCTCCTCGCCGCCGACCATAATACTCAACGCGCCTTGCTCGGCCATCATGGTGCTGCCCGAAACCGGCGCATCCAGCATGTGCGCTCCCTTCGCCCGCACGGCCTCGGCAATTTGCCGCGAAACTTTGGGGTCTACCGTGCTCATATCAATCAAAACGGAGTCCGGCTGCAAGCCCTCTAATACACCCCCCGGCCCCAAAACCACACTTTGCAGCGCCGCTGAGTCGCTGACCATTGTAATCACAATCTCAGAATTTTGGGCCACTTCCACGAGTGAACCGGCCACTGTCGCGCCGGCCTCGGCCAGTGGTTTAGTTTTTTCGGGGGTGCGGTTGTAAACCGTCACCGCATAACCGGCCCGCACCAAGTTCATAGCCATGCGGCTGCCCATCAAGCCCAGGCCAACAAAGCCAATTTTTTGGGTCATTGCTTTTGCTCCGTAAATCAGGTAGGTCCAGGAAAATAGTTATTTAATCCGTGTTGCGTCTTGCGTTTATATTACGCAAGACGCAACACGGATTGACTTATTTATATTTGGTACGATTCTAATCTAACAACCGCAGCGGGTCTTCCACCAGGGCAGTCAGGGTTTGCAAAAACTGGGCTGCCCGCGCCCCGTCCACCACGCGATGGTCGCATGATAGGGTCATGGTCAGCATCGGCTGCACCGCCGGTTGGCCGTTGACCGGCACGACTCGCTCGGCAATCCGGCCCAGGGCCAGGATGGCCGCTTGGGGCGGGTTGACAATGGCGTTAAACGCATCCACCCCGTACATGCCCAAATTACTGATGGTAAAGGTTCCGCCGCTCATCTCGTCGAGCGACAACTTGCCGTTTTGGGCCTTGGCCACCAGCTCCTGCCGCCGCCGGGCCAGATCATTCAACCCCAGACGGTCGGCCTCGTGAATAACCGGCACCAGCAACCCTTCTTCTACCGCCACGGCCAATCCCACATTAACCGCTTCATTGAGCGCAATACCATTGTTTTCCCATTTGGCGTTGAGACGGGGATGCTGGCGCAGCGCCGCGGCAACCAGCTTGACCAGTAAATCGGTAAAGGTAATCTTCTCCGCAGCCCGCTGCAAGACCTGTTCGCGCCACCGGCTCAATCCGCTGGCATTGGCCTCGACCGCCAGGTAGAAATGGGGGACGGTCGTCCAGCTTTCGCTCAAACGCTGGGCCATCACCTGCCACATGCGGCTGAGGGGGAGGGTTGGAAGGTTGGAAGGTTGGAAGTTCTTCTGCCTCGCCTCCTCGCGTCTTCGCGCCGCCTCTTCCACATCTGCGGCCAGAACTGCCCCATCTGGCCCGCTGCCGGTGATGGTGGACAGGTCAAGCCCTTGCTCTGTGGCTAACCTTCTCGCCTTGGGTGAAGCAGGCTGAAGACTGCCGACCGCCGACCCATTCGACAAGCTCAGGGCCGGCTGCCGGCTACCGTTCCCTTTGGTTCCGAGATAAGCCAGCACATCGGCCTTCTGGACACGGCTACCGTCAGGCTTGATTTGGCTCAAATCCAAATTATGTTCTGCGGCCATTCGAGCGGCCACAGGGGATGAGGCGGTGAGGCGGTGAGGCGATGAGGCGGCTTCTACCTCGCCCGCTTCGCTTCGCGTCCTCGTGTCCTCGCGTCCTCGCAGCTTCGCCTCTTCCGCCGTGAGGATAACCGCGATCACCTGCCCGACCGGAATCACATCGCCGGGTTGAGCCGTCACCTGGGCCAAAACCCCCGCCGCCGGCGCTTCAACCTCGACCGTTGCTTTATCTGTTTCAACTTCCATGAGCGGCTCACCTTTAGCCACCGTATCACCCGGCGCTTTAAGCCACTGCAACAACACTCCTGTTTCCTGAGCCATGCCCAATGCGGGCATTACCACATCTTTAGCCAAGATGCCCCCCTTTGGAGTAGGGAGTAGGGAGTAGGAAGTAGGGGAAGAAGATAGAAGATGGTAGATAGAAGATAGATGCAAAATGCAAACTATCTTCTATCCTCAGTGGATCCAAATTTGAGGAGCCAGCACGCTCACGTGCGGCGGTGTTCGGCACGTGGGCGTGTCTCATTCCTCGAAAATTGGATCTACTGATCCTCTATTTTCAATCCTCAATCTTCAATCTTCTCCCTTACTCCTTACTCCCTACTACCTACTCCCTATAGCTTCGCTTTTGGCGCTGGCAACAACCGCATCCCGATGATTGCCGCCGGGGCGACTAGCCTCTTCCCAGGGTTTATCACCGTTACCATATTGGATATTCTTGTGGTTTTCGATTTCGCGGGTGGGGGTCAGCGGACCGGTGGCGGTATAGTAGCGTACTCCAGCGATGAGCAGTTCCTCTGCTGGGAAGCGGGTGATGACCTCACAGCCATCTTTAGTTACCACCAATTGTTCCTCGATGCGGGCCGCCGACCAGCCATCCGACGAGGGCCAGAAGGTTTCCAGGGCAAAAACCATACCCTCCTGAATGACTTCGGGATGCTCCAGCGAAACCAGGCGGCTGAAGACCGGCTTTTCCCAGATAGACAAGCCAACCCCGTGCCCATATTGCAGGGCAAAAGCGGCTTCTTCATTGGGGAAACCGAACTCTTCGGCTTTGGGCCAGAGCTTGGCAATATCGGCGGTGGTCGCGCCGGGCTTGATGCTCTCAATCGCCACATCTAGGTAATAGCGGCAGCGTTTGTAGGCGTCCACTAAGGCCGGTGAGGCGCTGCCGACGGCAAAGGTGCGGTAATAGCAGGTGCGATAGCCCATGTAAGCATGCAGAATATCAAAGTAAGCCGGGTCGCCGGGGCGCAGGTAGCGGTCGCTAAAAATGTGGGGATGGGGGCTGCAGCGCTCGCCGGAGATGGCATTGATCCCTTCCACGTGCTCCGAGCCAATATCGTACAACACTTTGCTGGCCAGGCCAACGCACTCATTTTCACGCACGCCTGGCTTCATAAAGCGATACAATTCCTCGTAGGCGGCGTCTACCATCATACAGGCTGTATTGAGCAGGGTAATTTCATCCTGGGTTTTGATCACACGGGCATCCTGCATGAGTTTTTGGCCGTCAACTACCTTGATACCCTCTTTTTGCAGGGCGACCAGAACCGGCATTTCGATGACGTCCACGCCCAGGGGTTCATTCAACAGGCCGCGCTCCTCCAGCTCAATGCGGATTTTGCGGGCCACATCTTCGGCGCGACCGGCCCCCGGCGGCATCGCCCCGCGCAGGGTAGAGATGCCGGGGCGCGAGCGTTCCTCGCCCAACCAGGGGCAGTACAGCTTGTGATGCTTGGCCGCCGAACCAAAATCCCAGTTGATTGGCTCGTCGTTCTGGGGCAGCAGGCAGAAACGGGCAATTTTGTCCATGGCCCAGGTGCCGATAGTGGTCGCCGTAATATAGCGAATGTTGTTCATATCAAAGCAGAGCAGTGCGCCCAACTCTGATTGTTTGAGCAGATTTTTAATCCGGTCCAGCCGTTCCACCCGTAAGCGTTCAAAATCAACCCGCTGCTCCCAATCAACGCCCATCAAGCCATTGGTTCTGAGTGCCATAATTTAACCTCCTTGACACAATTTTGAATTTACGATTTACGATTTACGATTTACGGTTGGGAAGGTTCAAATCGTAAATCCAAAATCTAAAATCGTAAATGGGTTTAGTTTTTTCCGCACAACGTTTTGGTCAGTTCGACCAGATTTTGAGCGGACGGTATCGTTATATCTTCCAGGGCCGGCGAGAAGGGAATGGGCACATCCATGGCCCCCAAGCGCTTGACCGGCGCATCCAGGTAGTAAAACGCGCCGTCGGCAATGACCGAGGCGATTTCGGCGGTGACGCCATATTGCTGATAGCCTTCATCCACCACGATGGCCCGGCTGGTCTTTTTGGCCGATTCGATCAGGGTGGTTTTATCCAGCGGCACAGTGGTGCGCGGGTCAATCACCTCGGCGCTGAGGCCGATTTCGGCCAGCATCTCGGCGGCTTCCAACGCCACGTAAACCATGCTGCTGGTGGCTACAATCGTCACATCTTCGCCGGGCCGTTTGATGTCGGCCACACCGAAGGGCAGGGTGTACTCCTCGGCGGGCACCGGCCCTTTGACCCGGTACATCATCTTATCTTCAAAAATAGCCACGGGGTTATCGTCGCGGATGGCCGTTTTCATCAGACCTTTAGCATCATAAGGAGTGGCCGGAACGGCGACCTTCAGGCCGGGAATGTGGCTGAGCCAGGCGTGCAGTGATTGGGAGTGCTGCGCCGCCGAGCGCCGGCCCGCGCCCATCGTCGTCCGCAGCACCAGCGGCACGTTGAGCTTGCCGCCCGACATGTAATGAATTTTGGCCGCCTGGTTGACCATTTGATCCATGGTCAGGGTGGTAAAATCGCCAAACATGATGTCAATCACCGGGCGCATGCCGGTCATCGCCGCACCAACACCCAGGCCGGTGATACCCGGCTCGGAAATGGGCGAGTCAATGACGCGCTGCGGGCCAAACTCATCCACCAGGCCGACCAGAACTTTGAAGGTGGTCCCGGCTTCGGCAATATCTTCGCCCATCATAAAAACTCGCGAGTCGCGCCGCATTTCTTCGGCCAGGGCTTCTTTGACCGCCTCGCCGTAGGTCAGTTCGCGGCCTGCGGCGGGAATGTTGTAGGGGTAGTAATTTTTGCCGTTAGACGTAGACATGCTGCGTCACCTCCTCCGGCGCGGGGTAGGGCGCATTGAGGGCAAACTGAACCGCGGCCTCAGCTTCGGTCCGAACTTCCTTTTCAATGCCCTCGAAAATGCCGGCGTCGGCCAGACCCTCCTGGGTCAGCCAACCGGCCAGCAGTTGCAGTGGGTCGCGTTCAGTTTTCCAGAACTGCTCTTCTTCTTTGGAGCGGTAATAAGCGCGGTTGATATCGCCGACGTGGTGGCCGTGATAGCGATAGGTGTGGCAGAGCAGAAAGGCCGGCCCCTCGCCCCGGCGGGCGCGTTCGACCAAGCGCAGGGCCGTCAAATAAACCAGGCGGGCGTCCTGGCCGTCAATCTCTTCGGTATGCAGTCCAAACGCCTCGGCCCTGGCCCGCATGCTGCCGGCGGTTGATTCGGAGTGGTGGGTGTATTCGTTGTAGAGGTTGTTTTCGCAAACGTAGATAACGGGGAATTTCCACAACTGGGCCATGTTCATGGTTTCGTACAGCAGCCCCTGGCCCAGCGCGCCTTCGCCAAAAAAGCAGACAGCCACCTGGTCGCTGCCGCGCATTTTGGCCGACATGGCCGCGCCGGTAGCAATCCCGGCGCTGCCGCCGACAATGGCATTGGCCCCCAAATTGCCGGTATCCTGGTCGGCGATGTGCATCGAGCCGCCTTTGCCCCGGCAGTAGCCCGGTTCTTTGCCCAGCAGTTCGGCAAACATGCGGTCCATCGTCGCCCCTTTGGCCAGGCAGTGGCCGTGCCCACGGTGGGTGCTGGTGATGTAGTCGTCTTTCCGCAGCGCCTCGCATACGCCTACGGCAATCGCTTCTTCACCAATGTAGAGATGGGCCAGTCCGGGCATCTTGGCGCTGGTGTACAGCTCATTCACGTGCTCTTCAAAAACACGAATCTTGAGCATTTGCTGATAGATATGCAGCCACTGCTCCCGGTCAACAGCCCGGTAATCCAACGCTTCCATTTGAGTTGTCACCATAGACAAGCTCCTTCTGGGAGTTGAGACGAGTAAAGGGGGTTAACTATTGTAGCTTTCTTTCAGCCGTTGTAAAGTCAAAACCTGCCAAAGCCTACAGATTGCCTGCGCCACCCAAGATGAAATTGTGTAAAATGGGATTTAAGAAACAGCTCGAAATTCAGCTTTATTGAACGCATTTTATTTATCTGTGGCAGAGTTGTCAAATTTTATTAAACAAAAATGACAAAAAACGAGATATTCGTTAAATTGTATTGAACAATTGCGGATAAATCGGAGTTCACGTATAATAGGTTAAATTTGGGAGGAACCAAGGAAACTTCTCATGCGGAAACTGTGGCCAGGGGGGATGAACCATGATTTATATTGGTGAAAAACTTCGCACCGCCCGCCTGCGGCAGAATATGAGCCTGCGCGAACTGGCCGAAAAAGCCGAGGTCAGCGCCAGTTTGTTGAGCCAGATTGAAAACGGCAAGGCCAATCCCTCGGTTAGGTCAATTTATAGCATTGCCGCGGCCCTGGCCCTGCCGACTAACTATTTTTTCCCGGATGGCGAAGAAATCGAAGAGAACCCTGAAGAGACGCTTGAAGTCGGCCAGATGACGGCCAGCGCGGTGCGAGCGTTGCAAACCGAAGGCCGGATTGAAGAAAGCGATCTGTTTCAAGATCATCCACACCATTCCAAAGGGCCGGTGGTCTGCCGCAATGCCCGCGGACGGATTGAACTGATGGGCGGCGTCACCTGGGAACGCTTGACGCCTAGCCGCGAAGAAAATATTGAATTTATGGAAATTCGCTACGAGGTGGGGGCCAACTCCGGCGCTAAAATGTCCCGTCACAACGGGCGTGAGTTTGGCCTGATCCTTGCAGGGGAGTTAACGGTTGAACTGGGTTTTGAAAGTTACGTTTTGCGCGCCGGCGACAGCATTACCTTTGACTCCATTGTGCCCCACCGCATGATTAACAGCGGCTCAGTGCCGGTTCAAGCGGTTTGGGTGGTGCTTGACCGATGAGTTTTGATTTTCAAAAGCGATAGTCTCGGTAGATCCAATTTTCGAGGAGTGAGGCACGCCCACGTGCCGAATGGAGCCGCACGTGGGCGTGCTGGCTCCTCAAATTTGGATCCACTGAGTCTCGATAATTCAGGAAGATTGGAAGGTTGGAAGATTGCTCAATATTTACCAGCCTTCCAATCTTCCAACCTTCCGGGTTTTACCAGATTTGATGGCAAAAATGATAATCTGAGGCATGAACCCACCGCCCCCCAATCATCGTGCGCCAGGCGGTGAAATCGGGGTTGAAGATCGCCAGGTCGGCGTCTTTGCCCGGCTCCAGGCTGCCTTTGCGATTCGCCAGGCCAATGATGCGGGCTGGGGTCAGGCTGGCCATCCGCACCGCCTCGACCAGAGGAACGCCGACAGCTTCCGTCAAAATCGGGATCATTTGATTGAGCAAAGTGGTGCTGCCGGCAAATGCGGTCCGGTCAAACAACATTCCCACCCCTTTGTGAACTTCATACTCCAAATTGCCCATGCGAAAACGACTGCCTTCCGGCAAACCCGCGCCGCTGGTGGCGTCGGAGATAACACACAAGCGGTCGGGGCCGATACATTTGTAGGCTAACTTCATCAGCGTCGGCGGCAAATGCTTGTTGTCACAGATCATCTCCACCGTTAAATTCTCATCAACCAGAGAGACTTCTAGCAAGCCGGGTTTGCGCCAGGGGCCTTCGCGGATGGTAGTGGATTGGGCGCTCCAAATGTGGATAATATGGTTCAGTCCAACATCCATTGCTGCCCGGACCTGCGCTTCTTGGGCGCAGCTATGCCCCGCCGCCGCGACAATCCCTAACTCTACCAACCGAGCCGTCAACTCTAGCGCACCGGGCAGTTCCGGGGCAAAGGTCATTATTTTGATAACATCGTGATAGGCCAACAATTGGTCAGGCGTGCCATCGTCCGGGGTACGAATACAGGCCGGGTCCTGCGCCCCAGCCTGGGCCGGGCAGAAGTATGGCCCTTCGACATGGACACCGAAAATTTGCGCCCCCGGCTGCGGCTGGCTCAACCACTGCCGGGCAAAGGCCAGACTCTCGACCAAATCGGGAATCGGGGCGGTGGCGGTGGTTGCCAACAGACCGGTCACGCCGCGCCGGGCGTTCTCCTGGGTGATGGTGGCAAATGCCGCTTCCGTTGGCTCGTTGAAAGTGTGGCCGAGCGCGCCATGCGTGTGCAGGTCAATCAATCCCGGCGTGATGAGCCGCCCACCTACGTCAAGTTGCATCGTGTCACTGCCGAGAGTGGCAGTATTGTCAATTCCAACAATTTTGCTACCCTCAATAATTACCGCTTTGCCGGCGACGATTTCGTGGGGCAGCACAACCTGGCCGTTGATCAAGGCCAGGCGGTCAAGAGACTGCTCGATTTGGGTATTCATTCGGCCAGGTTTTGAAAACCTCTAAAGGCTATTTTTTCCTAAAACTTTACGTCGTTTGAGTAGACAAGGCTGGTTTTACTTCTTCCTCTTTCAAAATACGCTTGGGGGGAAAAGAGACTTTTGGATGTTGGTTTTGTTCTTCTGCTTTTTTCAAAGCGGCATAGATGGCTCGTAAATCATAGTTATATTGGGCGGCGTGCGCTTCTCTTATCTTGCGTACTTCCGCTACTATCGTATCTTGCCACATACTTTATTCCTCCAACAACTCCTGGGGTGTACAAATGATAGGTGGTTCATATCCCAACAGCCGACAAACCCTCTCAATTTTGTAACGCATCGTCGCATTGGCTAAATGTTTGAAATTCCAGGTCAGCAAATAATCTACTCCGTTTAGCGTAGCAATGGCAATGTGCAGCGCATCCTCAACTGCGTTTTGAGGGAATGATCCATCCTTCACCAATCTTTCAGCCAGTGTCACAATCTCCTCGCTTAACTTTAACTCAGGAATATCTTCTAAAGCCTGTAGGCGTTGTTGAGCGGCAATTTTGTCTCCAGCACTAGCCTCTTGAATGACCAACTCAGAAATGTACAACTCAAAGGCACTACGGCGGAGTTGCCACCATTCCTGGGTGATTTGTTGGTTGGCAGCAATGATTAAGTCACGACTGGGGCGAGAGGTTAAATAGCTGATGATGGATGTTTCAAGATAAACTTTCGGCTTCATACTGAAACATTACCTCACTCGTCCTGTTACGTCAAAATTAGAAATACTTGTTGTTAGGCCGCTTTTTACGCCGGATACGCCACAGGTTTTCATTCAGCATAAAGATTATTCCTCCGGCCCGGCGGCTTCCAGTTCGCGGGCCATGCGGTAGCTGCCGGCCATGAGGCCGCCGTCTACGGGCAGGATGACGCCGGTAATCCAGGCGGCTTCATCGGAGGCCAGGAACAGCGCGGCTTTGGCGATGTCCTCCGGCTGGCCGATCCGGCCCAGCGGATACCAGGGAGTCAGGCGCTCAAAAATCTGCGGGTCTTTTTTGAGTTGGGGCTGCCAGATGGGGGTCTGGATGGTGCCGGGGCAGATAACATTGGCCCGCACATTGAAGCGGCCATACTTGAGAGCCATATTTTGGGTCAGGTTGATCACCCCGGCTTTGGCCGCGCTGTAAGCCTCTTCGCCCAACCCGGTCAAGCCGTTGACTGAGGCAATGTTGACAATCGCGCCGCTGCGCTGCTCGATCATCTTCGGCAGTACAGCTTTGCAGCACAAATAGACGCTCTTGAGAACAATGGTCAGGCCACGGTCCCAGTCCACTTCCTCAATCTGCAAAATATCGTCGCCGGTGCCGACGGCAGCGTTGTTGACCAGAATATCCACCCGGCCATACTCAGCCAACGTCTGAGCCACCATCGTCTCAACCGCCGCTTTCTGGGACACATCGGCCTCGATCGCCAGGGCCGCACCGCCGGCATTTTTGATCCGCTGGACCGTCTCTTCGGCCCGCTGACCGTAGCGATCATCCACCACCACCCGCGCCCCTTCCCCGGCAAACAACTCGGCGATAGCCTGGCCAATCCCGGAACCCGCGCCGGTAACGATGGCGATTTTGTTGTTTAGACGCATGATGATCTCCTCTGAAAATAGACTACTGGAGTGCAAAGCTCGCTTTGCCAAGTCGCAAGACAAGCCTTGCACTTCATTTTCACGCTTCGCGTCGGTGGTGTGCCGTCAGGCTCGTGACGACTCCTATGAAAATAGCTTGGTTCATGTCACTGCGAGCCGTAGACGAAGCAGTTCCCTACCTCGGAGACGGGGATTGCTTCGGCCTATGGTCTTGCAATGACATTTTCATTTATAGTACCGCCGACCGCCGAAAATTACCCAAAAAGAACCTCCTGTAACTTTGCGACCCTGCGACCTCACCCCTTCGGATGCGCCGAAGGGCGTGCTACCCTGCTACTTGTTACTGGCATTGACATACCCGGCAAAAATGAGCTGTCCATCTTTGACTTGCACCACGGGTACGGGCCTGAACGAATTATGCTGCGGGTCAAAAGTGAGAGGGCCGGTCACTCCCTCGAAATGACCCTGGGCGAGTGTTTTGGCTACTGACTCAACATCAAGTGTTCCGGCTTGCTGCACCGCTTCCAGCAGGACCGTTGCCGCCTCATAACCTAGAAAGGCCAGGGTATCCGGGGCGACGGCGTAGGAAGCTTTGTAAGTTTCGGCCCACTGCTGAGTTGGGGGCTGCTGGTCATCCAGAAAGAAATGGGTGGTAAAATAGCTGCCGGCGGCGGCAGTCCGGTCCAAGTCGGCGCTGTGCCAGCTATCGCTGCCCAGCAAGGTCAGCCGGAGCGAGCCGGACTGGCGCAGTTGACTCATCTGCCCGGCGATGCGGTTAACGACTGAAATTGGGGTGGGCAGATAAAGCAGTTCGGCTCCGGCGGCGCCGGCCGCTTGCAGCGCCGGGGTAAAGTCGGTATCGGCTGGGGTAAAGTTGCCCTGGTAAACAATTTGCCCCCCCTGCGCGGCCAATTCAGCGGCGAAGGACTCGCCCAGGGTAGCGCTGTAATCGTCGTGCGGGTCAATCAGGAGGGCTGCCCGGCGTATGCTCAACGACTCAATCGCAAAACGAGCGGCTGCCTCGCCCTGAGCTTGAAAAACAGTGCTAACGCGAAACACGGTGGGGCGCGTCCGGCCCTGGCCGTCTACCGTCACCAGGGGGTGGGTGGCCGTCGGCGCGATGAGCAAGGCTCCTTTGGTCTCAACCGCTGCGGCGGCGGCTATGGCTGCCTCGGAACAGAGCGGGCCGATGAGAAAATCGAGGCCATCATCGAGGGCCTGCTGCACGGCCTGCTGGGCCGCCTCGAAATCACAATCGGCCTCATAAATGGTCCACTCGATGCGGCGGGCCAGTACCCCCCCCTGATTGTTCCACTCATCAAAAGCCAGGATGCTGCCGCTGCGCAGCGCCCGGCCAAACGTCGCCAGTTCGCCGGTAGTGGGCGACAGGAAGGCCAGCCGTAAAACAGGCCCGGTCGGAGGAAAGGGAAGCGGTGGTTGGCTGTTCTGGCCCACCGCGCCGGATAGATTGCATTGAGCGAGGAGTCCGACGAGGCTTGAGCTTACCAGCAGCCCCACGACCCATTTTATCATAGCCTGATCTCCAGTAAAAACGTATTATAGTCCTCCCGAAAAGTTTTCGCCAGAGGCAAAGTAGCAAGGCAGAGTAGCAAGGTCGCAAAGTAGTAAAGTAACAGGTAGCAGGGCATAAGTTTGTGCTACCTTGCTACCTGCTACCCTGCGACTTTGCTACCTGGTCTCGCCTGGAGTCAACCAATTTGCTTTGCCAATAAAATGGGCCGCGAGTATAATCCCTTCTGCTAATGTATTATTTTTAGAAAGGTTGGAGAAGTTCCGTGCCCGTTTCAAAAAAAAGAAAGCCCAAAAGAAGATCTACCTCGCCCGTGAGAAACAGCGTCACCAGCGTCAGTTCGTCTACCTCATCGGGCGGAGCAGCACCCAAAAAGAAGCTGTCGCGGCAGCAGATTATTATTTATGTGATCAGTATCGTTATGATTTTGAGCCTAGCTATCAGTTATTTGGTGGGTAATAATCCCGCGCCCCCGCCTGTACCCACCTCGACGCCCGCGGTTGAAACACCGGCGCCGGCCAATTCAAGCACCGAAGAAGCCCCGCCAGCCGCCACCGCCGAGCCAACCGAGGCCAATTAGCCAGCATTCTGGTTTCAAAAATCAGGAAATCTGAGCCAATTAGTCGCAAACCAGCTTCAACGGGGAAGAAAGTCGAGCAAACCACGAAATTTGCCCATCCGCCTTTAGCCCGACCATGCTACAAGGCGGATTTTATTTAAGGCTTGTTATAATTAGTTTTGGTTAGGGGGAACATCCAGAGTACAAGATAAAAGGAGAACCTGGCATGAATTTGGTGTTCATTGGCCCCTCTGGCGCGGGCAAAGGCACGCAGGCAGAAAAAATTGCAGCCAAATTTGGGATGCAGCATATTGCTACCGGCGATTTGTTTCGAGAGGATTTGGAGAACCAAACAGCCCTGGGGCTGTTAGCCCAAAAATATATGAACCAGGGCGAGTTGGTACCCGATGAAGTGGCTGACGCTATGGTTGAAGCCCGCCTGCGCCGGGTTGAGCCGACGCAGGGCGTCATTTTAGACGGCTTTCCCCGCACTCTCTATCAGGCCCAGGCCCTGGACGAATTGCTAACCAACATGGACCGCACTCTCGATGCGGCTATTTACCTCAATGTTTCGGATCGGCAAATTTTAACGGAGCGCATCCCCGGTCGGCTGACCTGTCGAAGCTGCCAACGCCCTTTTCATGAAAGATATAGTCCTTTTAGCAATTGCCCCATCCAGCGCTGCGCCGGGGAGCATTTGTACCGCCGCGAGGATGATACTTCTGAACATACCCAAACCCGGCTCAAAAATTTCCACCGCCAGATTGCCTCGGTGGTTGAGCATTATCACCGTACCGGCAAGTTGATTATCATTGACGGGCAGGGCTCCATCGAGCAGGTCACCCAGACCCTTTCCGAAACCGTGGAAGCCCTGGCCAAACGAGAGGCTCTCCGCGCCACCCGTGAGGAGACCATCGAAATCCAGGCCCTCAAGGAAGTGACGCCGGCCCTTTCGCCGGAGCAGATCACCCATCAGAGCCTGGATATTGTTTTGCTCGGCGCGCCCGGCTCCGGCAAGGGCACGCAGGCGCAGCATCTGTGCCAGCAGCTCAAGCTGACCCATATTGCCACCGGCGACCTTTTCCGCGAGAATCTCAAAAACGAAACAGAGCTGGGCAAATTGGCCAAAACGTTTATGGACCGGGGAGAACTGGTGCCCGACGATGTGACCGAAGCAATGGTCCGCGAGCGGCTGGCCCGGCCCGATACGGCCAACGGGTTTGTCCTCGACGGCTTCCCGCGCACCCTTTCTCAGGCCGAAGCCTTAACCGATATTTTGACCGGCCTGAACCGCCGCCTTGACAGCGTTTTTTATTTCAAAGTGTCCGACGAGGAGATTGTCAGCCGGCTGTCCGGGCGGATTATCTGCCGGGAGTGCCAGGTTCCGTTCCACAAATTGCACAACCCCTTCCAGGTTTGCCCCTTTGGCAAGTGCCAGGGTGAATACCTGTACCAGCGCGACGACGACAAAGAGGAAACCATTCGCGCCCGGCTTAAAACCTTCCACCGCCAAACCGCGCCGCTGATAGATTATTACCGCGAGGCCGGTTTGCTGCTCGAGCTTGAAGGCGAAGGGGAACTGTGGGAAGTGACCGCCCGCGTCCTGACCGCCGCCCAGAGCTTGATCGGCGAGGTGGCCTAAATACAATACTGTGGGCGGGCACAAGGCCCTATGCTACGAAAAGTATTGGGCCTAAATAGGGGTGAAAAAATCGGGGGCTAGGTGTTTTTTAAACTCTTAACGCGGACAAGTCGGAACTAAAAAGAAACACGGAGTTACGCTAAGGGTACCCAGAGAACTCTAAAATTTCTCTGGGTGTCTCAGTGACTTCTCTGTGTAACAACTTCTTGCTTCCTGTAATGAGAAGTTGCCTCATATTTTTACACCAAAATAAAAAAGGGCCGGTTATTTAACCGACCCCCTGGCCTTAGCGACGCGCAGTGCTGATGGGTGGATTTGAACCACCGACCCCGAAATTATGAGTTTCGTGCTCTAACCACTGAGCTACATCAGCGTATCTTGTTCAACATTTTAATCAAAAGCCGGGTGGTGTCAAATAGACAAAAGGTGAAATTGGGAAAAGACCGCCGACGGCTGACCGCTGACCGCAGAAAAGCATTTTCACAAGTATCGCCCGCGTGAAGACTCCTTACTCCTTACTTCCTACTTCTTACTCCCTTATTGGCTGACCGCCTGACCGGGTGACAGTCCCACAAAAAGATGCCACCAGGCCTGAGCCGGGGTTCGGACAATCGGCTGAGAAGCAGTTTCGGCTGTGACTTGGTCAATCAGCGGGGCGATGGCCTCCGGGGTAGGCATAACCACCAGCACGGTTTCGCCGGGGCTGGCCCATTTTAGCTCATGGCGGGCGACCTTTTCCACGTACAGGTCGCTGGCAACATAGCTGCGCCGAGCCAGCAGGTCGGCCTGGCGCTGGCGGGCCAGTTCAACTTCCTGGCTCAGCCGCTCGGCTTCCCGTTGAACGCGATAGTTAGCCGCAGCCCGCCGGCCAAAATCCACAATCAAAAAAATAGAAATGGTCAGGGCAATGATGGCGATAAATTGAGCCAGGGCGGCTTTGGGAGCAGACCGTTTCTTGGTCACAATCACTCCTGAGCAAGGGTTGTTTTTCCATCATACAATAACTCAGATAATATGTCAATAACTTATGTAAAATCAACTCCGGGAAACCAAATTCAGCCGAAAGCCGTGCCCTCTGACCGTTTCGACGTATTTATTCTCGGCGTCAATTTCGGCAATCCGCTCGCGCAAGCGCCGGGCCAGGGCGTCAATGGCCTGCTCGGAGACACCCTCGGCTTCCTCGTCAGACCAGACTACAGCGATGACCTGATCCCGCGAAACTACATTGCCCGCATTTTTATACAAAAGTTCCAGCAAATTGTATTGGGCTAAGGATAGGGGTGGGGTAATTTCTTTATCCATCACCCACACGCGCTTGGCCGACATATCCATTTTGAGCGAGGGTTTGTGTTTGTAATCCAGGAGGATCGGCGCGGTAGCCTCATCTTCCACAAAGGTTAATTTGGCGCACAAGGCAATGCCCACCTCATCGCCATTGCGAATCAGCCGGGGTTTTTGGGTTACGGGTTCACCGTTTAAAAATGTTCCGTTTTTGCTGCCCAGATCGCGCAGGGTGTACCCCTCGACGGTCTGGGTGATTTCGGCATGGCGGCGTGACACCTGCCGGTCATCAATTTGAATATCGCTATCGGCCTCGCGGCCCACAATCATGGTCCGTTTCACCAGAGGCCACTGCGTTTTGGGGCTATTTCCTTCGTGAACCAACAGCATGGCCACTTCTTGGTTAGACATGACAACTGCCTCCTAAAAAATAGTAGACGGGGGTGTTTTCGGACAAGATAAATACCCCTCAAAATCTGAAACTTTGCTACCCCTGCTGCTCTGCTGATATTGAGACTTTCGGCTTTTGACAGAAACCGTTTATATGATTAAGCTATTATTATGGTAAAATAAGTCTAAGGAGTAAGGGAAGGAGATAGTGGATAGAGGATAAAATAATCTTCTATCTACTATTTTCTTCCCCCTACTCCCTACTGCCTACTCCCTGCCTCTGCGTACCTTGGAGAAGAAGAGACATGTCGGAATTATTAAGCCCTGGCGCCATTCTATGGTCGCGCTATCGCATTTTGGACCTGGTGGGTCAGGGCGGGATGGGCGCGATTTACCGGGCCGAGGATTTGCGCCTGGAAGGACGGTTGTGCGCCATTAAGGAAGTGACGCCCGACCCGGTTGCTTCCAAGGAGTATCAGGAACAATCCCAGGCGGCGTTTCACCGCGAAGCCAGCGTTCTGGCTCGTTTGGATCATCCCAATCTTCCCAAAGTATCCGACTTTTTCCTCTTCAACGGCCGTGACTACCTGGTGATGGACTTTGTACCGGGCCAGGACCTGCGCGAGGTTATCGAGCATACCCGGCACAAGCAAACGTTTATACCCGAAAAACAAGTATTGACCTGGGCCGACCAGTTGATGACGGCTCTGGAATATCTGCACCACCAGGACCCGCCGGTGCTGCATCGAGACATCAAACCCTCAAACATCAAATTGACCCCCAACGGCACGATTAAACTGGTGGACTTTGGCCTGGTCAAGCTGCTTCATCCCGATGATAATCGAACCGTAACCGTTCTGCAAGGTCGGGCTACCATCCAATATGCACCGCTGGAACAAATCGGCGGCGACAGCGGCTACACGGATGCCCGGGCCGATATTTACTCATTGGGCGCTACGTTATACCATTTGCTCACCAACGAGCCGCCCCCCGACGCCAAAACCCGCTATATCCGCACCAAAAATCAGGTCCCATTGAGCATTCGGGACATCAACCCGGAAGTTTCCTTCCAAACGGAGCAGGCCATTCTGCACGCCCTGGGCCTGCATCCCGAAGAACGGCCTGACAATATCCAGCAGTTTCGCCGGGAACTTTTGGACGGTGCGCCCATTGTCATGGGCGGGCGAGTAACCAATGGCTGGCGATTTGCCTTTTGGCGCAACCGGCTTCTGCTGGCGCTCATTGCCGCCCTTTTAACCCTGGCCGTTGTTCTTACCTTTACCCCTGGTTTTTCGAGTATTGCCTCCAGCCAGTCAAATCCGCCGGTGGGTGAAGTCAGGCGTTGAGACTGACCGGCTTCTATACCACCTCCTCAGTTTTAGTCACTACCGGCGGGGTTTCTTGACCTGTCCGCCTGGCTCCAAAAACCCGGCCCGGTTTCAAATACCAACCCACCGTTCCCATAATCGCAAACAAAAGGCTGACCAGCGGCGTTACCCAGTGGTCGGCCGCGCCGGCATCTATAATTGTCCCCCAAAAGCCGGTTCGCGGTACGGCCATCGCCAGAATAGTATAACCCACATAACCCACCAGTCCACTGGCAATGGCAACCAAAGCCGAGCGAACCCGTTCTTCCAGTTGTAGCCGGTCGCTCCCCAGGGTAAAGGCAATTCCCCCGATAACAATCATGCCCAACAATGAGTAGACTAAATCAACCACATTGACCGGGCGGGGCGGCGGTAGGGCTACGACGAGGGGCACAGGGGTAGAGGTGGGCGAAGGTTCAGGCGTTGCGCTGGGAACGAAGGTAGCCGAAGGCGTAGGGGTGATGGTCGGCGTGTCGGTAGGAAACGGGGTAAATGTTGCCGTCGGCGTTGGCGTTTCGACAATACCCGGCCCAATATTAAATACCACGGATTGCACGGCCAATTCGCTGGAAGCTTTAACCTGGAGCGGGGTATCGCGCTCTTTAAAAATGGGAATCTCGGCAATACCTCGCACCGTCTCCGCGGTCAACGGCTCCAGCGACAATCCTTCCAGGGGATAGTAACGCAGAAAATTTACCAGCGTCCCATCGGGTACCGGGTGGCCGTTTTTATCCACAATCACACTGGTTCGAAAGCGGATGCCCTCACCCACCTGTAAATCTATCACGCTGGTCGGTTGGCTCTGCTCGGTCAGAGAGGTCAGATCGCCATCCTTGTCAATTTTTTGCAGCGGCTGAAGTTGAATCGTTTGGGTGGGATCGGGGCTGAGATCAAGCGGGCCAATGGCCGGAATGCTGACCGGGGCGGCGCCCATCGGCTCAAACTGTTGGAATAACAGCCGGGCCGCCGCCTCCAGGTAAGCCGGGCCTTTGCTGTAAAAGCCGTAATAGGCGGTCAACTGGCTAATCTCGGTTTCGTCCAGAAAATAAGGCGCATTAAAGGCAAACAGAACCAGATTCTTGTTTCGTAACTGGTCAATTCGATTTCTGAGCAGCGCTTTGACAGCGTCGGATTGGGTATTGCTTTCAGTGCTAACATCGAGCATAGCAAAAATAATCCAGTTGGCCTCTTGCAGCAGTTCTTCGGTTTGTTCATTCTCAGGCGTAGCCTCGCCGCTAAGCGCATTTTTTATAAAGGAAAAACCCAGGCTGTTAATCTGTTCCGGCAAAATTTGGCCGGTCGCATCCGGCCCAAACAGTTGGAGCAAAATCTCTTGCAGGCGTGTGGGGGGAATATAAGAAAAACTTTGACACGTGGGGCAATCCTGGCCCAGCCGGTCATCGGAAAAAATAAGAATTTGGTCGCCGGGCTGGGGGATGCCGGGCAGCGGGTTAGGCCCCCGGAGTGTTACCGGCGTAATCAATGTGACTCCCTCACGGGCGATGCGGTCAAGTTCTTGCGAGATATTCCCCAGCAAGTTCAAATTTTCCGGAGGGATTTGAACGCTGGTTTGTAGGACGTTATTGCCGTAAATTTTTAGCTTGGCCTTGATGATACGCCGCACGGCTTTATCTACCGCACCCTGGAAATTAGGTTCGGTGATATATTTTTCTTGAAAAAAGGTAATGGCGCTCTGGATGTTAGCCAGTTCAGCCGCCGGGTCTTCACCCCGAAAGGCAAAATTGTCCAAAAATAACAGATCGCTGCCAGCCAAAAAGGCGCTCTGCACCAGCAGCCGGGCCGGAAAACTCTCCTGGGTAACGCCGACTATGCCTTCCAGGGCTGCCGGCGCACCCAGAGGCGGGCTGACAATTAAGCCGCCGGCCTCGCGCCAGGGCGCAATTTCTTTCAGGGCCAAAATGGTGGCCAGGTTGCGGGCATCCAGACTGATGGGCAAACTGCCCTGTAACCCCTGGTAACGGGCATGGGCGGTCATCAGGCCATCAGTGATACTGTCCGGGTCATTGAGGTCAAGATTAGTTACCCGGAAGAAGGGCGGCAGCTCTTTATACTGTAATTGATCCAGTGATTTGGTAATGGTGGGCAGGCCCTCGTTGATGGCCCGGTCGCTGCTGCCAAAACCGGGAAAGTGTTTAGCAATGGTCAATAGTTGGCCGTTGCTGCCCTGGTGAATGCCGCGAATGTAAGCCTGGCCCATTTCGCCCACCCAAAAAGGATGGCCGCCAAAAGTGCGAGTCCCCAATGAGCCGCCCTGCTCTGGGCGGGGGTTGTCCAGCACATCAAGGGAGGGACCCAGAATCATATTCACGCCCAACAGAGCCAGCTCCCGCCCGACGACCTGTCCCACCAGACGGGCATTTTCGGGATTCCAGGTGGCCCCCAGCGCCATCTGGTTAGGCACATCGGTCAAGCCATTGCGGATTTGGGTGTAAGGAAAACCATCGCCTTCGTGGTTAACGGCAATAAACAAAGGCATGGGGGTATAAGTTTCTGGCGTAGTGATCAGTGTGGTGGTAACGGCGGGGGTGGCGGTACTGTTTTCAATCACCGGCAAGGGCGGCGGAGTTGTTTGGGCCAACGCCTGGAAGCCGTTGGTCAAGGCTAAAACCTGGGCCGGTGTATTCTGATTATTGATAAAATTCTCATTTTCCGCCGAAATATAAACCCCGCCCACCCGATAACGCTGGATCAACTCGGCAATTTCCGAGCCGGGGGCGACATTGTTGCCCTGGAAGGAAACCATAAACAACTGCCCAACCCGCTCGGCGGGGGTCATGGCGGCAAAGATGGTTTCGATCATGATCGGGTCAGGCTCAGCGGCATCTTCCTGAGCCTCCACCTGGGCCGGCTGGCTGGCGTTTAAACCCAGCGCAATTATAAAAATTAAGCTAACGAGGATATATGCCTGAAATTTTAGTGGGGTCAGTCTCACTGTGTTTCCCTAAATCATTCGCGCTGACGGAAGTATACCGCCAATGCAAAGGATCGTCAACAGCAGTTCTGACCCGATGAAACCAGGGTTATTGGAGATTAGAGATTGGAGATTCAGGTTAATAATTTCCAATCTCGTTTCTAAATGGGTTTTTTGGCGGGCAAACCGGGCCGGCGAGGGTACTGCGGCGGGGTTGATTTGATTTTTTGGAGCACTACCAGATGGCGCTCTGCGTCCAGCCCCGGCACTGTGACCGGCAAAACCTGGCTGACCTTCCCCCCCAGGATACCCAGCGCATTGGCCGCCGCCTTGATTTCATCCGCCGGATGCTGGCCCTTTTGGACAATCACCAGCCCACCCTGCTTGACAAAGGGCAAGGTGTATTCGGCCAGCACCGGCAGCACCGCGACGGCGCGGGCGGTAGCCACATCGTAACGCTCGCGTTGGTCAGGCCGGCGGCTCGCTTCTTCGGCGCGGGCGGTGAGGACGGAAACGCCGGTCAGATTCAAAACTTGGATGAGGTGTTGCAAAAAAGCCGTTTTTTTGCCGGTGGACTCCAGCAAAGTCAGTCGAATTTGAGGTAGCACCAGCTTGAGCGGCAGGCCGGGAAAGCCTGCGCCCGTACCCACATCAATCAAGGCCAGGGTGGAGGGCAGTTCGGCCAGAAGCGGGTAAAGAGAGAGCGAGTCGAGAAAATGCTTAGTCGCAATTTCGTCCGGGGCGGTGATGCTGGTCAGGTTGACTCGCTGGTTCCAGGCCATGAGTTCCTGGCTGTACTGTTCAAAGGCCGCCAGTTGCGCGTCGGTGAGGGTCAGGTTGAATTGTTGGGCGCCGTTACGGAGGGTTGAGTATATTTGACTCATCGTAGTCGGCTTCTGTTTGTAAGAGTCGCAGTTGTACGGGTAACGGTGATTTACTTTCAACCGAGCTTTCGGCCACTAATAGAGTTTCAACCAGGGCATCAATTTGGCCTAACAAAACTGGTGTTTGCCGATGGCGATAAAAATCGTTGATCCAACCCTTAATTTTTTGCTGAATATCACCGGGTAGGGCCAGCGGATTAATCACGGGCAGATTATCCAACTCACGGGGTTCCACCTTGAGAGTATTGCCTCCATACGTCCGGCTGACAGAGTGGAGGCGAGACAGTGAAAAGCTGCTATTTAGGAAAGCCCATAAGAGTTCTGTGGCTCCGGCTTGCTCTATGTAACGGTTGGGATAGATCAACGAAAACATATTCAAGGGACGTAC
The DNA here is from genome assembly GCA_023151115.1 of Anaerolineae bacterium. Next base: position 41,393 of record JAKLJP010000007.1, on the reverse strand, counting down.
ACCGGCATGATTCAAGATAAAACGCGGATTGCCGCGGGTGAGAATAGTGAAGAAAATCGCCGGGATATCGCGTTGTTCCATCATATACCATTTTCGGCGTGTCTGGACCAAGCTGCGCCGATGATACCCTTCCGCCTCGCCTTGCGCCAGATAGTTGCATAATTGGGGGGACTCATTTAGGTTATTGCCGTTCAAATAGAGTAGCCAAACAGATTTACCCTCATCGGAGAGAGCCTGCCAACCAGCCTCATCAAGAACAATATCTTGAATCTCACGATTGCGCTGTAATGTCGGCACTACATAAGGCTGGAGTGAAAGTTGCTCAACTTGCTGAGTTGGTAAAGCAAAAAATGTATTAGCCCCGGTAGCGATACCGCGCACTACTTTAGCCAGTTCTTTGAGTCGAACCACTCGCCCACTTTTTTCCCAATTCAAATCTGCGGCGGGAGGCGTAGCAATACTAAACCACTTGGGCGTTTCCATTAATGCTTCTTGCGGCTGAATAACAAGTGACCCAAAGGTTAAATCACACTTTTGGGGTTGCTCTAACTTCAAGCACGATAATAATTCAGCAGTGGTAGGTAAGGCATCGAGGGTTAGATGATGAACTTGATTTCCTGTTTGATGACCTTTCTTAAATAACAAAATAGAAGCGCCCACATCCACCTTGCGAAAGGCGTTCATTTGAGGAGAAAAATGAATGATAGCATTGAGCGACGTATGTTGGCATAGAATCTGCCGGGCAGTTCGCCCATAGCGAGCATCCACTGTTTCCATAGGCACAATAACAGCGGCCTGTGCGCCATCAGGCATTTCGGCAATTAATTTAAGTAAAAAGTAGAACGCCAGTGTGCCCTGGCGCGACACGTCGAGACGAAATTGAGTTTTGAACAAAGCTTGAAGTTTATCTTTCAATTTCGGGGCAATGTGATGATGTCGAGTATAGGGTGGATTACAAACTATAGCATCAGCACCGATTAGAAGTGAGTTTTCAAGATAATCTTGAACAACCAGCGTCGGCATAAGTGGCGAGTTAATCCCATAACGACTCAGAAAAGCAGCCAACGTTGTATTTAACAACAGGGGACTTACATCACTCCCATACAGTTTAGTTTGACCGTTATTGCTTGTTAAACTTTCAGCCGCTTTGAGTAAAAAACTACCCGAACCGCAGCCAACATCGGCCAGATAACGCGGGCGAAATTGCAAAAGCCAAGTAATCATCCATTCCGCAATCAACTCATTTGTCCAAAACTGCCCAAGGTGACGGCGACGCGATTGCGGTACCAGGGCATTATAAAATTCTCCCCAGAAGTTGAATATAGTTACCGGAGAATTCTGAATTGTGTCTTGAATGACATCTATTAGAGTTTGAGGCGCTTCCACGCCTAACGAGTCGAGGGGTACAGCAAACGCGCCGCGCTTAGGGTTAGGGACTAGATGTTGGATCACCAAGTTGAATAAGGCTTGACGCACCAGCAATCGTTGACATTCTTTTTCTGAAGCATCCCAACCATGCAAATTGGCCCAGGCCACAACCTGTTCATTGAGCCAGTGTGGCTGAGTAAGCCAATTTTCGACAATTCTATCTATCTGCTTAACCAACTCCTTGAATATCAAGCAGCCCACTCCTCAAAAACATTAGGAGATAAATGAACCTGGCCGCCTGAGAAGGTGACATAGGTCATCACTTTGCCATTTTTATCCACAAATGTCTTGGGTAGCAACTGCGGCCCGGAGACTGTGCCAAACTCCTTGCACAAAATGTAGGGGACTTTGACAATTTGTTTAGGCGTGGCGGCTGTGCCATCGGGATTGGAAAAACGCTGAGTTTCCATCGCCAGTTCACCGGAACTGAGCAAGGCTAATATATCACTGAATTTGATAAAGTATCCCCGATCATAAAAAATGTGAACCACATAAATAGGGATGCCATAGGTGGCTTCCCATTGTTGCAAACGCGGAATATCTTCTTCTTTCACAATGATCGTTGGGATAATACCGGCTGGCTTTAACCGCCCTTTGTTTTTACCCCGCATGTAACGTGAAAAAGGTTTGCCAAATCCAGGCATCTTTTCTGTGACCCACAAACTGTTTTCAATTTCGAATGCGGAACGCGCTTTGGCAATTACGTCTTGTAATGCGACCGAGGGCGTTTCGGCCATCTTTTCAACACTTCCCACGCGACTTTCTAACTCATCTTTTACCCACTCAAAAGTAGGCTTATCATACAACAGCAGGTCTGGACGCTTACCTTCCAGAGCGATCACATCCATCTTCTCAAAGAATACTTCCAACTCGGTAGGATCATCTGGCGCAACCGTAGATGGTCCATAAGGAACGACCCCAAACTGGCTGGTTTGATCGAGGGCACGCATCACGATCTCTTCCGACCAGCGCCCTTGCGCCCAGCGCATCAAGAAATCACTGCCTCGCAGCCGGCGAGGGTTGATGAGAAATTCAATATCAGCCGGGGCAAGAGAATCACTTACCCCAAACTCCCACTCAAGTTCGACCGTAGGAAGTTCAAGATACAAATTAAAGAAATCCGGTTGGGTAAAATTGGCCATTTCTACTCTCATTGGACAGGTATAATTTACTTGTCTTTCACCACCTTGACCCGGTCAAAATCCCTGGCCACAATAGTCCGGGGAAAGATGGCCCGCGCTTCGTCGAGCACGTCCTGCTCGCGGTAGCGGCGGGAGATGTGGGTTAGATAGAGCTGCTGGACCCCGGCCTCGCGGGCCAGATGAGCCGCTTGAGCAGCGGTCAGGTGGCTGAATTGGCGGGCCATCTCGGCATCTTCATTTAAATAGGTTGCTTCGATCACCAGGGCGTCGGCGTGATGGGCGACATCCAGCAGATTATCGGTGCGCCCGGCATCGCCGACAAAGACCAATTTAGCGCCGGGGATTTCCGGGCCGAGCACATCGTCGGGGCGAACGTGGCGGCCATCGGACAAGGTGATGGCCTGGCCGGCGACGAGTTGGCGGCGTTCCGGGCCAAAGGGAATGCCCAGCGCCTCCGCTTTCTCGTTCAAAAAGGGCCGGCGCGACTTTTCCTCAAAGACAAAGCCAAAACAATCCGCGCCGCGATGAACCACCGGAAAGGCGCTCAGTTGAAAGGTACTGTCTTCCATAATCAGGCCGGGCTGCAGCGGCACAAATTCCAGTTTGATGGGCAGCTTTTCGCCGCGCAGGACCACTTTCAACAGCAAATCTTTGACCCGCTCCAAGGTCCAGTGGCCGCCGTAAATTTCCAGCTTTTCCATGGCCTCCCACCGGCTAAAGGTCGAAACCAGGCCGCCCAGCCCCAAAATGTGGTCCAGGTGGCCGTGGGTGAGCAATATTTTGTTGAGCCGCTTGAAGCCGAGGCTGCTCTGCAAAATCTGGCGCTGCGTGCCTTCGCCGCAGTCAATCAAAAAACGATACTCTTTGTACAGTACCGCATTGGCCGAGAGTCCGCGATGGACGGACGGCGCAGAAGCAGAAGTTCCCAGGAAAATCAGTTCAAACATGAATAAGGTCGTTCCTTGGTCAGAGTCAGTAGCCAGTAGTCAGGTGTCAGAAAAGATTATCTGACATCTGACTACTGGCTACTTTGATACTCATCTTGGGATATCGTTGCGGGTTAACCACAAAATATCGGTAGATTTCAGTAGGATAACTTGATTGGGGAGAGGTTGCAAATCTGAAGCAAGGGTGTGGGTTTTGTCTTTCCCAGCAGGAGGGGCAGAACGATGGAGGACGTTGCGCAGCGCCAATTCAACCGTATTTTCTTCATCGCCGACCAGACGCATACTGTGCAGGTCGCCTTCAAAAACTTCGCCGTTGCGCATTTGGACAAAGAGATGGGGCGGAATCAAATTGAGTTTGAGTGGCTCGACCTGGAGGATGGTGTGCCACAGCAAAAACGGTTCCGGCGGGTCTTCGTCCAGCAAAAATTTCCACCAGCGCGGCCGGTTGGCGGCGGTGCGAAAACCCAAAAAGGTGGCAAAGCGGCGGGCCAGGATCAGACTGATACCCAAATAAAGAATCGCTATAAAAATGATAAAGGCCAGCACCGGCAGTGGATAGCGATAAAACGGCATCGGCGGGCCAACGATGTCCCGCACATAAAGCATATCGCCGCGCGCCAGCCAGAAAGCGGTCAACCCCAGGGCAATGCCGGTCAAAATGGTGCCGTGGATAATAGCGCTGCCGACCACGGCCAGCACAGCCTGTTCAAAAGCATCAGGGGTGCGGTAGTAACGCGGACGGTAGGCGGTATAGGTGCGGGTAAAGAGAAAGCCAGGGGCAACCAAAAAGAGGAGCAGGATGATGCTTTCCAGGTTGAAGCTGAGGCTCATTTATCTTTCCGGTATTTGCGCAGCGGCCAGCTTGATAACTCTTCGGGAAAGGTGACGGTTTGCAAAGCGCTGGCGGCCTGAATGGCTCGCGTTTTGGCCTTTTCCTTGAGTTCCAACAGGTTAAAGGCTTCACGGACCACCTCGCGCAGGCGCTGCACATTTTCGGCCAGGGCGCTCTTGTCAATAAAGGCAAAGGTTTTGTACTTTTCTTCGGCTTCTTCGCGCAGGTCCTTCTCCGGGTAGCCAGTCAGCACGATGGCGTTGATGCGGTGCTCGGCCAACTGCCGGAGCAGTTCCATACCCTGCCGGTCTTCCTCGTTGGTCGGGCTGAGCCGCAAATCCACTATCACCAGCTCCGCCGACCGCTCACGGACCACCTCCATGGCGGCCTGGTAGCTGTCCACCGTTTTGACCTCAAATTCATTTCTTAAAATGGCTTGCAGTGTCGCCCGCCAATCGGGCACGTCGTCTACAACTAAAACTCGTTTACGCATTTTTGGTTCCTCTTATTTGCAGTGCAAAAACATCCCATAAGAACAGGGGGCGATGATTTTCGAGTGATACGTGATGCGTGATACGTGACTTTTCACGCATCACGCATCACGTATCACCATTATCCATCAAGTGGCCGATTTGAAAATCCAAGCCGAACAGGTTTACCGATGGGAGGCTTCAAGAATTGTTAGCCCCACCAAAACATCGTCCCTGTAATCAAGAATAATCCCGTCATCTCGCATTTCGCTGTGGGTTGAGGTCGGTTTTTCTTCAAAATGAAGGTAGAGCGCATCTGCTTCTGGGTCGTAGTCCAACCACATTTTGGTCAGGGGCAGTTTAATAAAGTTTACCGTGGCCTCGAGCAAGTGGCCGATATTTTTTTCTTCTAAGAATGTTGTGACCATGAGTCTGGGTGTCAGCAAGATGAGCTGGTTAGACCACTTTTTGCCCACCAATACTACCAAATGACAGGTAAAACTCTGGCATCAGTAATAGATTTGTCTTTCGTGAGTATTGCCACTGTATGGCCTAAATCCTGCAAATGGAGACCAGTGCTTACGATAAATCTATCGTGTAATTCGGGAATTTGCAACCCTTCAGGGGTCAAACTTCGCTCAAATACTTCCCAAGTAAGTTGATGAACCTCAATTCGGTCATCATTACTCACATCGGTGAGCAAATCTGATACAGTTGGAATACCGACACGCCCTTTTTCAATGAGGTAGGTTGCCTCGGCCAAAGCAATAAGAGGCAAAACCATTTCACTATCGGTGGCTTCCATTGCTGCTTTAGCCTGCCGGCCTAAATTCCGATTGCCTTCCAAATACCATATCAAGGCGTGTGTGTCCAAAACATACTTATTCGCCATCGAGTTCCTTGTCTGTTGGTCGCCATTCAGCTATAGCAAAATCTTCTAACGTAGACATTTTGCCGCTTTTATATTTTCCAAACTGTAGCGGCTTTGATGGTCGAGGGAAAGACAGAATGAGCGTATCAGTAATCCGTTGAATAAGCCGCAAGCGATACTCCGGCGAAAGTTGTTGGGCTTGAACCACAATTTTTTCTAAGGCTTGAGTCTCAGTTGACATCTTAATACCTCTGATAGTTTTACCATAATCATTATAGTTGAACGTTACTATACACCGCCTTTTGTAACTCCGTCACATTTTGTAACTCTTCACGGACAACTCGCCGCACGACTTCTTCAATAGATTCCTGGTGGTGCTAGATATATTCCTTCAATGCTGTTGGCAAATACTTTTGATGAGCAAAACCTTGTCAATACGGTTATTTTTTCATCCTCGATGAAAAATTTTTATTAAACGCATTGTCCATACCCAAAACCATTCACGCCAAATCAAATTGTATGGGTTGGGAACAACTGGCTGATTCTTGCCAAGATTAGGATATGGATTTTCCAAAGAAGCTTTTACAAATGGACTATTACGAAACCGTGCAAAGGCTTCTTTTAAATCAAAATCTTGCCCCAGTTCTGAAACAATCATCTCTGGTTGTTTATATGGCCCTTTCTCTGTCTCGGCTACTTTGCCTTTCATATGCCAGGCAAGGAGATAGGCCACTCGTGCAGCGATATATTTTTTTTCAGAGCACACTTTCAAAATCAAGGGGAATACTTTATGCTCTGTAACATCAAATCCAGCATCGCTTTTGTCACGAGGTATTAGGGTCAATTCAGTCCAAGTATTACTAGCTGGACTTATTGCGTTACCCTCACTATCAATATTTTCATCGTCTCCCCATAGAAATGCTTGTATCAATCGGATGTCTGGTCGCTTATTTGGAGCAGTGACATAAAATGTTTGCATTATCAAGAACCTGTATGTTTACTCCACCTTCATCGAAGGTATGTAAAGTTTGCTTACAATTTAGGGATATTTCTTTGTCACCCTCAAGAACTAGCCTGCCTCAATCCCAATCTTCCAACCTTCCCTCTCCCATGTTACCTGATTTTTACGCCGAAGGCAACGACGCCGGACTACCCGGCAAAGTGATGGTGAAGGTTGTCCCCTCGTTGGGGCGGCTTTCGACCGTAATCTGGCCGTGCTGCTGTTCCAAAAAGGTTTTGACCCACCACAGGCCAAAACCCAGCCCCTGGGGGTAGGTGGTGAAAAACAGGTCAAAGACCTGGTCCAAATTTTCGGCGGCAATGCCCGGCCCGCTGTCTGTCACCTGGATGGCAATGCCGCTGCCCGCTTTGAAGGAAGCAATCCGCAGCACGCCCCCCTCGGCTTCCATCACCCGCAGGGCATTGCTGATCAGTTCAATCAGCGCATCCACCAGCAGATCGCTGATATCTACCGGCGGCAGCTTGGGGTCAAGATGGCAGACCAGCTTGATGTTTTTGGGTATCTCGACCAGCGAAACGGCCCGGTTGATCAACTCATTGACGTTGTGCGCTTTGGCCGGGTGCTGGCGAAAACGGCGTAATAAGGCCACGGCCAGATCAACCGTGTAGCGGGTGTTGCGCTCGATCCGCTCTAAATTGGCCTCAATTTCTTGCCGCAGTTCCGGCGGCAGTTCGGCCGGCTGGAGCAGTTCGCGTAGGTGCTGCGCCGCAATCGGTACCAGGGTCGTGGTGTTGTTGATCCGGTGAGCCAGGCTGCCGGCGGCCTTGCCCAGCACCGCCCACCGCTCGGCGGCGATACGCTGCTCCTGCGCCCGTTGCAAGGCTTCGTTGGTTTTTTGCAGGGCATCATACTGGCGGGCATTTTGAATCGCCCCGGCCGCGGCCGCCGCCACCAACGACAGCAGTTGCAAATCGCCCTGGTCAAAATTGCCCTCTTTTTTGTTGAGCAGTTCCATCACCCCCACCACCTCGCCCTCGGCGATGAGCGGCACGGCAATGATTTTGTGGGTCACAAAGCCGGTCAGCCGGTCGGCCACCGGCGACCAGCCGGGGTCGCTCTGGACGTTGTTGACAATGTGGGGCAGGCCGGTTTGGGCCACCAGGCCGACAATCCCCTCGCCCAGCGGCATAATAAAATTGCGCAAACTGGTCAGTTCGTTCCCCTCGCCGTCGTAGGCCAGTTGAAACACCACCCCACCCCGCTCCTTATCCAGCAGGGCCAGCGAGCCGCACTCCGCGCCAATGATCTCGGCGGTGTGCTTGACCAGCAGCCGCGGAATCTGCTCGACATCGAGGGTGCTCGAAACCAGGCGGCTGACCTCGTTAACCAGTTCCAGATCGCGGCTCAGGTTGCTGGTGGCGGCGTAGAGCCGGGCGTTTTGAATGGCGATGGCGGCCCAATCGGCCAGGGCTGAGAGCAGCATTTGGTCTTCGGGGCTAAAGGTCCGGCGCTGGGTGCGATTGTCCACCCCCAGCACGCCAATCACTTTTTGGCCCACCTTGACCGGCACATTAATCAGGGCGTAGACCACCAGCCCGGTTTTCACCTTCAAATTATTGCTGTCCCTGGAAATGGTCACCGGCTCGCCGGTCTGGACGACCTGCCCGGCAATCGAGTCGCTGACCTTGACCCAAAAATTCTTAACCTCTTCCTCCCCCAGATTGGCCTCGGCCCGCAGATAGAGGTTGCCGCTGGCCTCGTCAACCAGCAGTAAATAGCTTTCGTCGGCGTGGGTCAGGCTGACGGCAGCCTTGGCCACTCGGCGCAGCACCTCCTCCAGCTCAAGCTGCGAAGTGACCGACTGGCCAATTTCGGCCAGCGTTTGCATCTGTTGCACCCGGTTGGTAAGTTGCTGGTTGGCCTCAATCAATTCGGCCCGCTTGGTCAACACCAGGTCACTGTTGGGCCAGGGCCGCTCCAGGGCCGATTGGATGAGCGCGGCCAACTCCACCGGCTCAAAGGGCTGGTTGAGCCAACCGACAATTTTTTTATCGTCAAAGTTGGCCCGTGTCGTCTCACCGTTGCCGCCCACCAAAATGATCGGCACGGCCAATTTTTGGGCGTTTATTTCGGCCAGCAGGGTCGCAGCCGGCAGGTCGCTCAAATGGGCGTTCAGCACAATTAAGTCAGGCTTGACCCGGCGCAGTAGCTCCAGGGCCGCCCGGCCGCTGGTCTGCTGGTTGACCATCATGCCATAGTGGCGCTGCAAGCCGGCCTTCAAAGCGGGATTGTCCGTGGGATCAATAATCAAAATGCGCGGATTTTTGGGTATAGCAGTCATAACGTAACTTTATCTTTTTCCGTAAATTGAATAATGCTTTGGTTGGGGTCAATGTGGGCCACAGGCCCAAGAAACTGTTCGACAACCCACAGGTTGGTTCTGGTATGTTCCGAGACTCTTTCTACGGAGAGGGCGGCGGATTGGCCCGACAAAGCCAGCGGCAAAATAAGCTGGTCGGCCAGATGCTCGTCCAGCCGCGCCCCGCTGTGATGAAACGCCAGCAGGGCGTCTACCGCTTCCTGGGCCACCTGCTCAGACGGCTTGCCGGGTTCACCCAGGGCGCTAAAACCGGCCCAGGCCGACTCGTACTCGGCGGTCAAAAATATACCCGCTCCCGGCGAAACCGAGCGCACCCGCTGCGGCTCGATGGCCTGCGGCAGACCGGCTTCGTCCAGCAGATTGGCCGCCCGGTTGCGGATACGCTGCGCAATGTGAGCCGGCAGGCTGGAAGCGACCGCGACGCCGTGAATTTGCTTCAACGCGCCCCGCATCTCGGCTATGGTCTCGACAGTTTTGGCGGATGCATCGGTTTTATCACGCCCCGGAATCGTCGCCCTGATTTCGCCCTGGCCGGCGGGATACCAGCCCCAGGCCAGTAATTCGAGGGTGGCCTGAAAACCTAACGGTCGAATAGTGGGCAGAAAAACATCGTGCAGATAATGAAACGGCGGACTCCAGGGGACATGCGTTCCACCTTTGAGGGTGACGGTGCTGGGACCGGCCGCCAGGGCTAACGGGAGCAAGACGGTTTGTAGCACTAACGTCGCCGCGCCGGCGCTGCCTCCCTGGCGGACCTCACTCACATCAAATTCGTACAAGCCGGGGATGGGATCGCTTTGCGGTTCAAAGGTGAGACTGGTCGAGCCAAGCGCGTCGCCCGACACCTTGGCTTCGCAAATCAGGGCCGCAGCCCGCACCGAGGCTAAGTGCTGCGCGGCTAATCCGGAGTTTTTACGTCGGGCGCGAATATTCTCAACCCGTATAGGCTGCTGTAGAATGGTGGAGAGGGCCAGCGAGGTCCGCAGGATTTGGCCGCCTCCTTCGCCATAAGCGCCGTTGATAATGAGCATAACGATCTCACTTCGGCTGATCTGTATCAAAGGAGTCGCGCAATTCAAGGTAGTTTAGCCCCTTGTGGGCGACCATAAACAAACGAGCACAAGGTCCGTCGCTACAGCCCAACTGCGTAACTCGTGCCTAAATTATACCACGTTGGAATAAAAAGCCTTATCTGCCGCCAAAATTTGCTAACTTTGGTTATTTTAGGTAACATGATGACCCTATTTATTAAATTTTCCTTTTAGGAGTGCAAACCGAATAGACAACAGAATATGCAAAAAGAGGGACAACTGCTAAATCTTAAGGAAGGAGATGCGTTTCCCTGTGAGTCTCACAGCACAAAGGCACACCATTATTGAGAAGTTGGTTAGTTTTACCAACTGGGTCAGCCAGGGGCGATGGCACATTGTATCTTCTCAGGCAACAGACTCGCTTCACGCCGAAATCTACCAGCTTGAGAAAACTCTAGCCAATGCGCCTACCCGCCCTACTCGAATTGTCCGCAACTCAAAACCCTTAGAACCGGTGACCGAACAGCAAAAGATTATGGATTTAGCTGGCTAACTTTTTTGGCTAGACTAACAAGTGTTCAAACAAAAAAATTCCACCTCACCATTGAGGTGGAATTTTTGTTTTCTAACCTGAATTTCTGTAAATCGCACCCCCTTCGACAAGCTCAGGACATTGCTCAGGACGAGTTTCGCGTTACTCAGGATGCGATCTTGAGCCGAAAATCATCCTGAGTAGCCCCGATCATAGAGAGTGGGCGTATCGAAGGGTGATTTTCGAGCTAATTCCAGCTACGGTTCCGAGGCAATGGTGTATCCCCGCCGAGGAATGGTAATAATAAATTCTGGATTGCTGGGATCAGCCTCGATCTTATTTCTCAAGTTCCTGATATGCATCCGAACCAGGTCGGGGCTGCCGCTCTCCGTCGGATAATCCCAAACTTCTTGCAGCAAACGGTCGCTGGTAAAAACTTCGTTAGGGTGCATCATCAAATGACAGAGCAAATCAAACTCAACCGGGGTTAACTTCACCTGTTTTTTATTGGTAGTTACCTGGTAACTAATCCTATCCAGCGTTAAATCTTTAATTTTGAGGGTAGAAACAGGCGAGGCCAGCGGAGCTTGATTGACCCGGCGCAAAATAGCAGAAATTCGGAGCTGTAATTCATCAAGGTTAAAAGGTTTGGTTAAGTAATCGTCTGCACCGGCCCTCAGCCCTGCAACTCGGTCTTCGGGGCGGCCCAGAGCGGTGAGAAATAAAATGGGCACATCAGCCAAGGCTGGGTCAGCCCGCAGCTCTCGACACGTGTCCAGACCATCCATGCCCGGCATCACTACATCCAGCACAATCAGGTCGGGGCGATGGCGGCGGGCTTCTTTGATGGCTTCGATGCCGCTATAGACCACATAGACCTGATACTGCTTGCGTAGTGAGGCTTCAATAGACTTGGCTACTTCAACATCATCATCTACGACCAGCACACGGGATACTGTAACTTCGCCCCCAGAGGACACAGCCATAACTTTTCTTTCCCAAATTAACGCTATTCTAACATAAAGATGTTACCATTATAGCATAAGGTCAGCTTTGGGACAATCAGCTAAAATGCAGCTCAAATTTAACTTGCCTTTAATTTATCAAGGTTACAATAGAACCCAGTTAACTTTATACTGGCAGACCTTAAAAATCGAGAGCAAAAGTAAGAATTTTTATACAGGAAGCGTCTAATTAGGGCTAAAAAGTAGCGCGATATAGTATTTATGAAAGTGTGCTTAGGGTAAGGAATTTTTTCGATGCTTGAATTTGACTCCGATATTCCTTTGTTTCCTTTGAATGTCGTTCTTTTTCCAGGGATGATGTTGCCCCTCCACATTTTTGAGGAACGTTACAAGCACATGATTAAAGAATGTATTGCTACCGGGCAAACTTTTGGAGTTGTTCTGGCCAAAAGTAAACAGGCCCAGGCGCCCAATGTGGCGGCTCTCTTTCGGGATGATCTTTATGAGGTCGGAACAACAGCCCGGATTACGGCAGTAGAAAATCTGCAAGATGGCCGGATGAATTTGATTACCGTAGGTCAAGAGCGATTTGTGATTAGGGATATTTATCCCAGCGCGGCTGATTTTCTCAGGGGACGGGTTGACCCGTTTCCACTACAAGCCGAAGATGCCGCCGAGGTGAGGACGTTGGTGCAGAAACTCCGGCCGATGGTCAGGCAGTATATCAACCATTTGGCCGATGCTTCGGGTGAGGATTTATCCAACGCCACCCTGCCCAACGATGCAACGGCTCTGGCTTTTCTGGCCGGCACGGCCCTTCAGGGACCGCTGGCCGATAAACAAAGACTTTTGTCGGCCACATCGCTGCGGGCGTTGATTGCCGGCGCCGTTGCGGCTCTGGATAAAGAAGACCAAATTCTGGTTTATATGATTGAAGCCTACTCGGCGCATCAACGGATTGAACGATTACCTTTTGTAGATTACTCCTTAAACTGACAAAGCTGAAAGGGCTTATTCTAATTTTGGCTCTGTTAAATTCAATAGCCATCTACAAAAGACGGGAAAATAGGCTGGCAACATTACCTTGAGGAGAGTGTTGCTAAAGGGGTAGTAAAGAAGTAGGTCGGAACGAAAAATTTTTGAGATGAGGTGAGAGTTATGGCAACCACTTGGGCACCAGAAGAAGCATTATTTAGATTGAGCATTGCCGATCTTGCGGCAACCGCTCCGGTAGCGCCTGCCGAAGAAAAACGCCTGATCAAGCAAATGCTGGAAGGCAAAAAGGCGGCCAAGCGGCTGGCGAAAGAGCAAAACCTGGATGAGGAGCTGCGCTGGCAGCTTCAAGCCAAAGTTGAAGATGGTAACGCGGCTCGACGGACGTTGATTCAAGCCAATGGCCGCTTGGTTATTAGCATTGCTAACAAATATACCGGCCATGGCCTCAGTTTGGCCGAGCTTTCCCAGGAAGGGGTGTTGGGGCTGATTCGGGCTATTGATAAGTTTGATGTTAGCAAAGGGGTGCGCTTGAGCACCTACGCCAGCTACTGGATTCGCCAGAGCGTCAGCCGGGCGGTGGCGGTGCAAACGCGAGTCATCCGCCTGCCGGTCCACAAGGTGGATCATCTGGGCAAAATCAAAAAGGCCATGGGCCAATTGACTCAACAGTTGGGCCGGGTGCCAGAGTTGGAAGAATTAGCTGCTCACACCGGTGATGCCCCCGAGCAGATTCATGAGTTGCTGCAAGATGGGCAGGAAACCTTGAGTCTGGAAGAACCTGTTGGCGACGATGGGGCGACCCTGGCCGACTTTGTGGAAAATGATTTGACCCAGGCGCTGGAGGATCAGGTTGACTCCACTCTGCTGGAGAGCGAAATCCGCCGGGCTTTGGCCGGTCTGACTGCCCGCGAAAGCCGGATTGTCGAACTGCGGTATGGCCTGCGCGATGGGCAGCCCTTGACGCTACAGGATGTGGCCGAGCGCTTCGGCCTGACCCGCGAACGTATCCGCCAGATTGAAAAAGAGGCGCTGGCTAAATTGCGCCGGCCCGACCAGGCTGGCCGGTTGATCGGTTTTGTCAACTAAATAAATGCTGTAAAACTGAATCTCGTTCCCAAACTTAGTACAGGATTGCATAAATTCGTCACGATTTAATGTATCCGTTTCCTGAGATGTCATTTCGAGCGCCAGCGAGAAATCTTCTTGCTCGCTATAACATTTTCGGCGGTGATAACGAAGATTCCTCCCTCCGGTCGGAATGATATGACTTCTGTGGAGGTATCTACTCGCCTTGATTTCGTCACGAACTAAGGCAAAGCTGTACTTAGTTTGGGAACGAGATTAGACAAGAAATAAAAAACCTCTGGCTCATCACAAGGCAGAGATTTTTTTGTTTTCCTGCGCCGCGGCAAGTTCACGGATTTGCCGGTTTTCAGGAATGTGGGTGAGGTAAATCTGCTGTAAGGCCGGATCGTCAATTTGAGCCATTTGGGTCATAATGAAGGCCTGGCCCAACGCCAGCATTTCCTGGGCTTGCTCAAATTTTTGCTGGCCTTGCAATATTTGATAGCAGGTCAAATAAACAATCGCCGGATGCTCAATACCTTGTGTGCCCCGATTGATGATAGAGTTGAAGGCATGGCGGGCGCAGGTATCAGCCAGGGATAAATCGTTTGCGGCCAGGGCAGCCCGGCCCAGCAGGGCAATACTTTCGGTCATCCGCACTTCCTGTTGCACCTCGCGCTGGATTTTAAGCACTTCCTCGAAGGCTTTTTTAGCCTGGCGCGGCTGACCCTGGTCATGAAGCGTCCAACCATAGTAAGTAAGCGCGGCGCTGAGCGCCCATAAATCGTCCATTTCTCTTAAGATGAGCAGAGCTTCGTCTAAAAGAGATAAGGCAGTGTCATACTCAGCCACGCGGGTATACAAAAAGCCTAATTGGTAAAGGGTGTGGGCTTCGCCTCGGCGGTCGCCGGTGGCCCGGTTAATTACCAGCGCCTCTTTAAAGAGTTGAAGCGCCACCCCATAGTTACCCAGTGTGCGCTGCACTTTGCCTAAACTGCGCTGTGTTAAAGCCTCTCCTGTCCGGTCACCAATGGTGCGGTGCAGCGTCAGCGATTGATTATAACACTTTTGGGCTTCGGCATAGTTGCCCATGTCGTAATAAACCCGGCCCAGATAACTGAGACAATTGCCCAGCCCCATCTGATCACCCAGGGCTTGCCACAACTCCGATGCTTCTTTGAAAAAATAAAGCGCCACATCATAGTCGGCTTGATAATGAACGACAATACCCAGATTCTTCAAACAATCGGCCTGAGCATGTTTGTCTTGGTGCTTCTGGGCAATAGCTAAGGCCCGATGTAAATAGTCCTGAGCAATTTCATATTCACCCCTCAGATAAAGCAATTTGCCCCAATGACTGTACCCCTCGCCGACCAGCCTTTCAGCGTCCGTTTTTTGGGCCAACTGCACCGAGCGCTCCACCATTTCCAAACCGGAGTCATAGTCGCCGCTGGCCTCATATAAACTGGCCCACTGTTTCGCGGCCAGGGCGCGGCGATAATCATCATTAAGGGCTTCCGCCATAATCCCCAAGGTGCCCAGGTCTTCTAACGCTTCTTCACGCCGGCCGATTAAATTGTACAATTTGGCCCGCTCCATCAGCGTGTCCCAGTAATCCGGGGAGACGATGCTGTGACCGTTGACTGTCGAGGGGCGTTTCTGTAGGTAAGTCAGGATTTCGGTGTAATAATTAATCGCCGCATGGTTAGCAAACTCGCGACGCGCTTTTTCGCCGGCAATCTTCAAATAATGGAACGCCTTTTCGCCATTATCGCTGCGGCTGTAATGGAAGGCAAGCTGTTCGACTTCGTCGGGGACTAATTCTTCCAATACCGCGCCCACAGCCCGGTGCAGTTGCCGGCGCTGGGCCAGCAGCAACCCCTCATACACTACTTCCTGGGTGATGACATTATGAAAAATATATTCCCAGCGAGGGGCTGGCACTTCCAGACGAATCAGTTTTTCACTTTCCAGGTCATCCAATTGAGACGACAACCAAAACTGAGCTTGCTGGAGCGGATGAATGGCCGACAAAAGCGAACGTTGAAAACTAGGGCCGATGACCGAAGCAATTTTAAGGGTGAGTTTTTCTGTTTCGGGCAGACGGTCAATGCGGGTCAAAATAACATCCTGCACCGTATCAGGCAGATTGAAATCTAACTGATCGGCCTGACTTTCGGTTACATTGAGAATTGCGCCCGTAATTTCCTGAATAAAAAATGGGTTCCCCTGTCCTCGATTCAGTAAGAGGGGGACTACTCCTGCTGGCAACTGCCTGTCGCCCCCCAAAATTTTGATAAACTCCAGGCTTTCTTCGGCTGAGAGCGGTTCCAGATGGATGGTATGGACATAAGGTAGAGTTTTGATATCGGCCAGCAGTTCCCAATCGGCGGCGGCCAGCGGGCGATGGACTAGAGCCAGCAACAGGGGCGTATCTACCAGGGCTTTGGTCAAATAGGCGACCAGAGATAAAGACAGCTCATCAGCCCACTGGATATCTTCCAGCAAAACCAAAAGGGCATGACGCCGGGCTTTGCGACGCAGCAGAGCTTCAATTAAAGTAAAGGTGTTATTGCGGCGCAAGTGGCCGGAAATACTCCGGGTAAAGCTGTTTTCCGGCGCTTCCAGGCCCAGCACATCGGCCAGCAGCGGCAGACGGTCGGCCCAGTAGCCGGGCTGGCCGGGCGGGTCTTCCAAATCGGCGATGACGGCGGCCAGCCGGGCCAACTGCCGGGATGGGGTCAGGGTGGGAGTCAGATCGCACAGGGCGGCAATCACTTCACGCCAGGCTTGATAAGGAATTTGGCGGCCATAGCTAATACATTTGCTGCCATATCCTACCCCCCCCATCGAAATCCACTCTCGCACCAGTTCCGAAGCCAGCCGGCTTTTGCCCAGGCCCAGTTCCCCCTCGATAAACAGCAGGCGCAGTTGGCCTTCGCGGACATCAGCGGTTAGCTGTCGTAGCTGCCCCAATTCAGCCTGGCGGCCAATTAATGGTTGTTCGTGCAGCAAATGGCGGGTGATAAATTCCTCGTGGGTCCCTTGTTTGCCCTTGACCAGGTAGGCGGTTAGCCTGTCCGCTTTACCCTTGAGCGCAATCTTACCCAAACTTTCAAAAATAAACTGCTGGCTGGCCCGCTCTTTGATTCGCTGGCTAGCCAGGATTGTCCCGGCTCGTCCATATTGCATCAACCGCGCCGCCAAATTGACGGTATCGCCAATAACCGTATATTCTCGCCGGCTGGGTCCACCGACTGGCCCGGCAAACAAACTCCCTTCGGTCAGGCCAATCGCCATGCGTAATCC
The DNA here is from genome assembly GCA_023151115.1 of Anaerolineae bacterium. The sequence goes on along the minus strand of JAKLJP010000007.1, from coordinate 24,464 downwards.
CTGCTGTTTGGCTACGGTCTGCAAATCCAGGGCGCAGGCAACGGCGCGGGTAATATCATCTTCGTGAGAGAAGGGCGGCGCGCCAAAGAGAATCAACAGTACCGTCCCTTTGTCGTCAACAGCCACTTTGTTGAGTGAACCCTCAAACCGCTGCACCAATTCCTGAATGGCCTGCAAAAAGTTTTGCAATCGCTCGGCAATATTGGCGGCTTCATAATCAAACCCACCCACCCCCACAAATAGAACAGTGATCCGCCGCAGTTCGGCCAGCCAATCCGACTGCTCACCCAGGCGCTCTTTGACCGTATCAGGCACATAGCTGCGCAGCGCTTTCTCGGCAATGGCAGCTTCAATGGGTTCGAGTTCGCTCCAATCGAGAACCTCAGGCGGCAACTCAGGCAGCGGGGCTACGATTTCACCCAACTGGACAAAACCAGGGGCATTGGAAAGAGCCAGTCCCTTAAAAAAAGGCTGAACCTCTTGCCAGGCTGATGGGCTGAGGATGATTTGTCCCGGCTGAGCGTAATGTTCAGCCCTGGCAACTTGCGCCAGCGGGTCGCCACCCACTACATATTCCCAATGCCCGGCCACCCCCCCGATATTACATTCCAGCACATTTCCGGCGCTGATCCCGGCCTTCATCGAGAGCGAGGCTGAGCTGTGTCCGGTTTTAGGATTGGCAAAATCGCTCATTTTATCTTGCATGGCCAGGGCGCACTCACCGGCGCGGCGCACGGCCAACTGCATGGGAATTTCCTGGGCCGGAAACAGAACGGTTAGCGCATCACCGGAAAATTTGATCACCTGGCCGTGATACGCCTGCACAATTTCGATCATGCTGGTGAAATATTGGTTGATGAGGTGGGTCAGTTCTTCAGCACCGGTAGGGCCGGCCTGGCTGAGCAGTTCGCTGAGGGGGGTAAAACCGGAAATATCGGTAAATAATACCGCTGCCGGGAAGCGGCGAGCGGTTGGCTCCGTTAAAACAGAGGGCTGCTGGTAAATGGCCCTAGCTACTGGCGTGGGTACATAGGCCGATAGTTGTTCTAATAAATTCGGCGAAGCCATAATAATTAATGATAGGGTAAATGTTAGAAAATATTAATGTGATTATGAGGGAAGCAGGTTAAATAGTCAATAGGCCAATTGTCAAAAACAAGAAACCGGTACTTCAAAAGTATCGGCCTCTGTTTTAACGCAAGCGGGCAAAAACTGTGGCTACGCCTAAAAACAAAAAAATTCCGGGAGCCAGGAGAGCGAACACGCTACCGGTCAACAATATAAAAAGCAAAAAAGGGGCGGTACCCAGGATAACACAGCCGGCGACGACGTGCCCCAAATAGCGTGAGCGCCGTTTTCCCACGGCCCAGCGCACGGCCTCGGCAATGAAGCCGGCCATAGCCGGGGCGACGAACAGACTGATCAAAATTACAAAAAAACCAATTCCACTCAAAATAAAGGTAAATAAACCGGCTGCAATCAGTGACAAGGGCAGGGCAACGGCGGCAGCAATTACATAATCCATGTTACCACCACTATAAAATTTATCCTCCTGCTCGCGGATACAATCAGGGCAGCGAAAGCCCACCGGGGTGCGCCGGGCGCATTTGGGGCAAATGGGTTTGTTGCAGCGGTTACAGCGCAGGCCGGTTTGGGTTTCGGGGTGGCGGTAGCAGTAGAGCAGGCCAGCCTCCGCCGGTTCGACTGTAGTCTCGACCGAAGACCGAAGACCGGAGACCGGAACAGGAGAAGGTCTCCGGTCTTCGGTCGTGTTGGCCTGTTTCTGTCGCACCAGAGCCAGACCTGCTTTAGCCTCATAATTGTCGGGGTCGAGGGTTAACACTTTGCTGAAACACGCTTCTTTTTCAGCCAACGACTCGACTACACCGGCCAACCCCAGCCAGGCTTCTATATTGTCAGGCGTTTGGCGTGTGGCCTGTTGCAGCATGCGGCGGGCATCTTCAATATCGCCCACCCGAGCCGCAGCCAATCCTTGTTGCACTAAATCAGAAGTTGAGGTATCACTCATTAAGTCTCTCATCTCCATTATAAATAGACCGGGGACCGGGAACAGGAGACCAGCAAGAAAATAGCCGGTCATCGGTCTCCTGTCCCCGGTCGTCATTACCAAGAGTCATCGTTTTTACTTTCTCTTTTGCGGCCAACCGAGGCGCTGCATGAGGGTGCGGTAAAAATAGTTTTTGTCCTGTAAGCGCACAAATCTAGCCACCGCTGGGCTGGCCCGCATGACCACCTTATCCTGGTTGGCCAACTCCATTTCAAATTGACCGTCCACCGTCAGCACAGCGGTGTAATCGGTAGAAATCTGAACCGAAACCGTTACACCTTTGGAGAGGACAATGGCTCGCTCCAGGCTCAGGTGGGGCGCCAAAGGTACTAATAAAAAATTTTCTAATTCTGGGGGCAAAATGGGGCCACCCGCCGCCAGAGCGTACGCCGTCGAGCCGGTGGCGGTGGCCACTATAACGCCGTCGGCGGTATAAGTGGTTAGAAAGACGCCGTCAATCTCGGTGTGCAACCGGACAACACGGGCAAATTGCCCCCGGCCAATGACCACCTCGTTGAGGGCTTCGTAAGTGTTGACCACCTGATCTTCATGATAATGTTCAGCCCGCAGCAGCATCCGTTCTTCGATCCAGCAATCGCCCAGTAGGGTTTGGCGGATGCGCTCCGGCCATTCGGCAGGTTGTACCTCGGCCAAAAAACCCAGGCGACCCATATTGATCCCCAAAATGGGAATGGCTCGGTGGGCCGTAATCCGGGCCGCCCGCAGCAGCGACCCATCGCCACCCAGAGTAATGAGCAAATCAAGATCATCCATCCGTTCTTTGATGTCAGCTTCATCCCAACTGGAACTGACCCAGGCCGACGCCCCCAGGCCCTCGATAAATTCCAACATCTCGGCGGCCATCACCCGCGATTCGGCCAGCTTGGGATGATAGAGCAAGCCGACATTGTGGAAAGTCAACTGGGGAGAGTCAGAAGGTGTTGTCATCATCATTCAAAACGTAGCAGGGGAATAGTGTCGCAGGGTCGCAGGGTCGCAGGTTTTTTGCTATCTGCGACCCTGCTACCTTGCAACTTGCTACCCTGTTACCTGCAACCTGTCTTTCAACCAACCCGGCACATCGGCCAGATTGACAACCATTTGTTGGCTGCTGCTCAAATCACGCATTATGGCCTGGCCGGCCTTGACTTCATCCTCGCCCAGGATGACGGCAAAAGCAGCTTTGGCCCGATCGGCGCTTTTAAGCTGGGCCTTCAAACTGCGGTCGCCGGGGGTGAGCATGGCCCCAATTTTCTCGTTGCGCAAGGTTTCGACCAGTTGCAAAGCGGCCAATTTGGCTGTCTCGCCCAGATAAGAGACGGTAACTTGGGGTAGCGGCTCCGGCGGCGGCTCGACGCCCAGGTGACGCAGGGCAAGCACATAGCGCTCAATGCCGGAGCCAAAGCCAATACCGGGGGTGGGCCGTCCGCCCAATTCTTCGATTAGGCCATCGTAGCGGCCGCCGCCGCAAATCGTGTCCTGGCTGCCCAGGCCGTCGGCTTTGATTTCAAACACGGTTTTGGTGTAGTAATCCAACCCGCGCACAATGCGATAATCCACTACATAGAGCCGGCCAATAGCTTCGAGGTAGGTTTTCAGCCGGGCAAAGTGGCTGGCGCAGTCGGCGCAGAGGTGGTCGGTGATACGTGGGGCGTTTTCCAGCAGCGGTTGGGTCAGCGGCTCTTTGCTGTCGAGGATGCGCAGTGGATTTTTTTGCAGCCGCATTTTGTCATCGGGCGGCAATTTGTCGGCAAAGGGTTCAAAATAGTTGACCAGCGTTTTGATGTAGGCCGGTTTACAGACCGGGCAGCCGGTAGAATTAATGTACAGCCGCAGGCCGTAAAAACCCAGACTGGTGAACAAATGCCAGGCTAGGCTGATGACCTCGACATCCACCGCCGGGTCCTGCTCGCCGATGACCTCAACATCAAACTGGTTGTGCTGGCGGTAGCGTCCTTTCTGCTGCCGTTCGTGGCGAAAGAGCGGGCCGGTCGTCCACACCCGCAGCGGGGTGGGCAGGGTGTGCAAACCATTTTCCACGTAGGCCCGCATGATGCCGGCGGTAAATTCGGGCCGAAGGGCCAATTGGTCACCATCGCGGTCCTCAAAGATATACATCTCTTTTTCGACAATATCAGTTCCCTGGCCGACGCCGCGCACAAACAGGCTGGCCTGCTCCAACAGGGGGGTGTCAATACGCTGGTAGCCAAACAAATCGGTTGTCTCTTGAATTTTGGCAAGAATAAAGCGCCAGTAGGGCTGGTCGTCAAAAAGCACATCCAGCATCCCGGTGACGCGCTGGTACTTAGTCAAGGTTTAGTTTCTCCTCATTAAAGTAAATTCTCTCTTTGCCTTATCCCTCATCTTATGCTACCCTCTGTCCATGCGCTACGCCATTTTCTCGGATGTTCACAACGAGGCGAAAGCACTGACAAAGGTTTTAGACCACGCTCGCCGGCAGGCGGTGGATGGCTATTTCTGCCTGGGCGATGTGGGGATTGACGGCTGCGTTGAATTGGTGCGAAACAATGCTGTACCAACCGTGTTTGGTAATTGGGAAGTATCAGGCTGGTCGCGCCTGTCGGCGGACAATCAGCAATGGGCATTGAGTCTGCCGCCCCTTCGTAAAGAAGCGAGCTTCTGGCTGGCGCACGCCACCCCGCTCTGGCCACCCCAACTGACTACTCTGGCCGATTTACAGGCGCATCGCCACGATGTGCCGCTGTCGCAGCTTTTTCCCTATCTTCACTTTGAGTGTCAACCGCTGTGGGACATCATCGGCGCGCTCACCAGGGCCGGCATACCGCTGCTGTTTCACGGCCATACTCACCGGCAAATCATCTGGCGTTTCACCGCCGACAATTATCTCCAGAGACTTACCCGCCCCCTGATCACCCTACGCCCCGGCGATACCTTGCTCGTTGGGGTGGGTAGTGTAGGCCGTCCAGAGGATGGACCGGGGGCGGCTTATGTTATTTACGATGATACACTCAAACAAGTAGAGATGATCCGGGTTTGAGACCCGTGATACGTGATGCGTGAAAAACTATCACCTATCACGCATTGTTCGCCATGCTCTCTTGTAGCATCGCCATCGCCATATTTCCGATCATCTCCATAGCCTGGGCCGCCTCGTTTTGATTTTGCCGCCGGGCTTCCTCGATGTTGGCTGACAAAATGGCAAAGAAAGGCTCGTCAATTTGATCGAGCTTGTCGGCTAACACTTTTTGTGGGTCGCGGGATTGTAAAATCTCGCGCAGGAGCGTTACCGATTTTTGCAGGGCGGCGCGGCTCTCTTCTTCCTGCCGGGCTTTGGTATCTAAAATTTTAGTGCGTAAATTTTTGAGAGCGTCCGCCTGTTTGCCGTTACCGGCTTTGGCGAGTTCGTCAATCTGGGCAGTCAGTTGCTGGAAAAAGGCGTAATCGAGTAGAGGATGTCCCGCGGCCATGAAGGCTTCGAACTCTTCATCACTGGGGGCGTTTTGCAATTTTTCCAACAAATCTTCTCGGCTGGTAATGTGGACCAGGCCCAGGCTGTTATCAATCTCGGTGACGGCCTGCTGGCCCTGGCTGCTTAATTGGGCCAACATCGAGCGCAAGGCATAAAGCGCCTGCGCTCCGGCGCGATTGCCCTCCATCTGGGCGGCCTGCATCGAAGCGGTCAAAATTTCAAAAAAGTCCCGGTCAAGTTCGGCGTCGTGTTCTTTGACTTTGGCCTGGAGCGCGGCTTCGTCACGCACCTGTAAAAACTCTTCCAGCAGTTTCACTTTGGCTTTTTGGGCTTCCAAAACCTCTTCGGTAATGCCATCAGCTTCCAGAACAGCCTTGACGATGCTATCGAAGGTTAAAAACAGCTTGGGATTCAACAGGTAAAATTTACGCTGTTCAGCCGGCAAACTGTTGACCACACTGTTGGTCAAAGAGCCAATAATTTTATCCTGCTCCGGGCCACTCAAACTCAAACTGTTGGGCGACAGCACCAACGCCAACTCCTTCTCCAAATCATAGTAAAACATGGGGATGTTGAGTGGATTGACAAATCCACACTGGGGGCATTGCACTGCATTAAACCGGCCTTGTAAAAAGGCAGACTTCAAAGCGGGGTTTTGCCCGTCAATAATCGGTACAACAGGCGCGTTAAATTGGGTACGGCAGTTGGCGCATACCACCGGGACAATCTGTTGAGTAGCCATGATAAATAGATGTTACCTTTCTGAACAACTTTGTGTAAAGGTAGTATCTTACTCGCTAGCAGGCAAAATAGCAACTAAAAACCGCCCCCTTCAAATCTTGGCGGCGGTTTTTTGGTAAACTGACAAAATGCTAAATTATTCAGACTAATCGCGGAAGAAAGACTCCACGTGGACCTGATCTTCTTCGCTGGGTAGCGTTTCGACAAAGCTAATCCGGTGCCATGGAAAGATCACACGGGTAGCGTCACGCTCGATATAAACCAGGTTTTTGCCATCCCGGGCGCGAGCGTTGGTGCAGATGAGAAAATTTGAGGTCGGGTCGGGTATCTCTTCGATTTCAGCCAGAATTGCATCTGCGTTCATGATGTGGATGATTACGGTGATAGCCATGAATATCTCCTTATAAAAATTGACCGGAGACGGGAGACGGGGGACCGGCCAGAGCAGGCAAACAGCCGGTCATCGGTCTCCCGTCCCTGGTCATCTCGTTCAACGCATCTCAACTTCGATGAGGAGTTTGCCTAACTGGAGTTGATCGCCGTTATGCAATACTTCGGGCAAATAGGGGGCCAGGCGCTTGCCATTAATAAATGTGCCGTTGATACTGCCCAAATCTTCGACGACGACGGTTCCTTCTCGCTTGAGAATCCGGGCGTGCCGCCGCGAAACCCCTTTTTCCAGGCCGTTATCGTTGGTCAAATCAATTTCGGGAAAAACATCGCTGGCCGGGTCCAACCGGCCTAGATGCACGGCTTTGGTCAGGGTGGCTTCAATCTCGCGCCCGTTGTCGCCAATGCGCAAGCGTACAGCCAGCGGTCCAGTCCCTTTGACAAAGGCGCTCGCATCCCCCTCGCCCTCTTCTTCACCACCCCAGCCGATTTCGTCCGTTCCCAGAGGGTCAGTACCCCGGCGGTCGTCTTCTAATAAATACGTTCCACACTCACTACAAAAGAGGGTATTGGCAACGTGAGTTGTTCCGCAAAATGGACACTTAATCACGATGTATCTCCTTTGGCAAAATTGACAGGCTGCGTGTGCCGTACCGAATCTTCTTCCGGCCTTCGGCGGATAGATCGCCGGTCCGGGCTAACCGGCCGGCTTCAAGCAGAGCGGCGCGGGCCAGATCGGTTTCACCGAGATTGAGCAAACGTGTAGCCATAGTTTCCAATCTCTGGGTGGCGGCGCTAATCTGCCCATTTTCCAGATCAACCATGGCTTTTTCTTGCATTTTAAAGATGGCTAATTTGCCCAGCGCCGTCACAATGGTCGGGGGAATTTCTATATTGCCTTCGACTGCGGTCACAAATTCGCCGACCACGTCTACCCACTCCCAGCTTCGGCGGTTAGCCTGGCCCGGCACATCACCATCAACAGTTAAACGCATCAACCGTTTTTGACCCGGCGTGGCTTCTGAGCGGACGCGGAACTCCATCAGCAGGGTTTTGCCGCTGCCGGTGCCTAATGGTCCCAATACCGTTTTATCGGCCCGCAAATCAAGGCGCTGGATATGGGGCGTCACCTGGAAAGCCTCTTTCAAAGTTACACCCCCCGAGGTGTTGACGCTCATGGTTAATTCGCGGGCCACAACTGTGCTCAGGTTACGAATAGTGGCTTTAAAAACATCCACCACCTTGCGGGGTGAATCAATATAAACGGAAGTCCCCCCTGATAAAGTTGCCATTTGATCGAGTAAATTTTCGTTCCAATCCGAGCCAATCCCCATGGTACTGAGGCTGATTTGATGATGTCCAGCCCATTCGGCTTTTTCCAAGCAGCCATCCTCGTCGCCATAAGTCTGGCCATCGGTTAGCAAAATGAGGTGGTTAACCGACTCTTTGGTTCTATTTCGCTCCAACTCCTGCAAGCCGGCCGAAAGACCCTGTAACATCTCGGTCCCGCCGCTCGGTTGGATGGTGCTGGCAATAGATTTGGCCATGGCCTTATCCACGCCTTTTTGGCTGGGCAGAATAACCTCGGCCCGGTCACTGAATACTACCAGGCTCAGGGAGTCGTCGGGGTTGAGCCGGTCAATAATCTGGCGCGTCCCTTCTTTAACCTGCTGTAGCCGCATGCCCTGCATGGAAGTGCTGCGGTCAAGCACCAGGCAAATATTCAAGGGCAAGCGCGCCGTAGGTAAATCTGAGGCGGGGGTAACATCCAGTAAAATGTAAAAGGCTTGTTCTTCGACGTTGGTCAGTAGCGCTTTGTGGCTGAGGGTGACACGCAAGCTGATGGCTGAAGATTTGTCCAACCCTTCCGATTCGCGCAGGCGGTCATAAATGCGGCGCTGCTCCGGATCGCCTAAAACCTCGTATGCTTCCTGTACTTCTTGAAATATCTCCACAGCCGCCGGGTTTTTGCTGGTGTCAGGATGATACTCCCGCACCAGGGACCGATACATCTTGCGGATCTGATCTTCGGAAGCCGTGCTCTCGACTTTGAGAATTTCATAATAATTTTTATCGGTTCGCATCAGGGCTGCTCTCCCTGCTTTCCTGTAGAAAACCAGAGTACAGGATAAGGTAATTTAAGATAGCTAGTTTTCAATACCAATTGAAACCATCACCGCAGTGATATTGTCTTCGCCGCCGTTTTTGTTGGCGGCGGCAATTAAACGCTGACAAGCTTCTTGGGGGTTGCCCGAAGTGCCGATAATTTCACGCAGTAATTCATTTTTCACCGGTCCCCACAACCCATCGCTGCACAGTAGCAGTGAACTGCCCGGCGGCAAATGCTGTACGTAAATATCCACCTCCATGGCTGTGCCCTGTCCAATAGCCCGGTACAAGACATTGCGCTGGGGATGAGTGAGAGCGCCCTCGGCGGTTTCCTGCCCCAACTCTACCAGGCGTTGAACCAGGGAATGGTCTTTGGTGACTTGCTTCAAAGTGCCCTGATTAAACCAGTATACCCGACTGTCGCCCACATGAGCAATATAGGCACTGTGTCCCATCACCAGGGCGATGGTCAATGTGGTTCCGCCATCGGGTACAGCTTCTTGAACTACCGTGTTGGCTTTTTCTACGGCGGTTATCAATACCTCGTTGATGGGCCGGTTGGTCGCACTCTGATTATTATTGGTCAGGTAAGACAAATAAATATCTTTTAAGACACATTCGGCGGCGGTACGCACGGCCAGCGAACTGGCAACTTCACCTTTTTGGTGGCCGCCCATACCATCTGCTACAATAAACAAGCCAAACCATTCCTGTCCAACATTGTGTTGCAACAGTGAGTGAATGGCATAAAGCGAGTCTTCGTTGCGTTCTCGGACCTGACCAATATCTGAAAGTTTGCCTACATGCAATCCGGGTGTTAGCTGGCTTAGGTCTTTGGTAAAACTGGTTTCTTGACCGGAATTTTTATCCGCCGCCTGTCTTGCTGGAGTTGTTTCAGCTTTTGGCTGTGACAAGAGGCGTTGCAGGAAATTCATGCGTTATAAGCTCCAATCCTATCGGGTATCAGGTCCAAAATAGGGTCAGAATTACAGTGGCTCAAGCAGGCAAGGCATAAAGATGGTGATCGGTAGAACCAATGTAAACAATACCATCAAACACTAGAGGTGAGGAGGGAATCGGTCCGCCCGTTTTGAACCTCCACCGCACCTTTCGGTCCCGGCGATTAATGCTTACAAGCTCGCCACCCATGGTCCCAAAGTAAACAGCCTCATCAGTTACGGCGGGAGTAGAAACCACCGGCGACCCGGCGTTGAACTTCCATTGCACCCGGCCATTTCTCAGGTCAATCGCGTAGACATATTTATCGGTTGAGCCAATATAGGCGATTTCATCAAAGATAATAGGGCTGGAAATAACAGCTTGGCCGGTTCTGACCTGCCAGATAGAATAACCCGTTTTGGCATCAAGGCCATAAATATTCCAGTCCTGCGAGCCAACGATAATCATTTCTCTGAACAGGGCCGGGCTGGAAGTGACATTCCGGTTCGATCTGAATTTCCAGCGGTGCGTCCCCGAAGACAGATCTACTGCATAAACATAGCCGTCTTCGGAGCCTACATAAACCAGTTCATCGCCCAAGGTTGGGCTGGAACGGATGGGTCCCATAGACTCAAACCGCCAGATAACCCGGCCCGTTTGGGCATTAACCGCATAAAGGCGGTGGTCATCAGACCCAAAAAAGGCATGCTCAAATTCAACTCGAGCCGATGACCGGATTCGTCCCTCGGTGGGGCAAGTCCAGATAAGCCGCCCCCCCGTAGAAATAGCATAAGCTACTCTATCTTCAGAACCGATAATTACCCGATCATTGTAGACAAAAGGTTTGGCGGCAATCCCCCCTTCGGTGGGATATTTCCATTTAAATTGGCCGCTCTTCAAATCAAGCGCATAAAGATTATTATCGTAAACGCCAACGTAAAGCGTTGTTTTATCAGCCACCGGCGATGAGCGAATCTCGTCTTCACACTTAAATTTCCAGATAGGCAAGATCGAGTCACTCAGCTCCGTATCTGGCTCTCCCGTCAGAATACCGGGCATGGGGGGGTGAGGATAGCCGGGCGGATACTGGGGTGGATAGGCGGGATATTGGGCCGGATAAGGCTGTGGAGGGGGATATTGCGGATATTGGGCCGGAGGAGGGGGCTGGACGGGCTGATACTGCGGCGGCACAGGCGGCTGGCCGCTCAGAATGTTGGTATGGCTAGCCGGCGCAGTCGGCGGCAAAACCTGGGTTGAGGCGCTGGGGTTAGGCGCAATAAGCGATTTATCTTTCTTAAGCGCAGCTATCAGGGCATCCTTCAGGGCCTGGGCCGACTGATACCGTTTCTCCAGGTCATACTCCAAAGCCTTCATCACAACGGCATTGGTTTCTTCTGAAAGGGAAGGGTTCAATAAACGCGCCGGTTCTTCGTGAAAGGTAAAAGGCGGTTCGAGGCGAGGGTCTCGCTTGGTTAACAGGTGATGCAGCGTGGCCCCCAAAGCATAAACATCACCACGCGGACTGGCTACCCCCCGGTACTGCTCCGGGGGAGAGTAACCTTCGGTCCCAATCATGGTCCCCTTTTTTTGAGTCGCATCCACCGCTTTGGCAATACCAAAATCAATCAGCGCCACCCTATTGCTGTTTTTGCGCAGCATTACATTGGAGGGCTTGAGGTCTCTAAAAATAATAGGTGGGGTTTGGTTATGCAGATAAACCAGCACATCGCAAATCTGGATAGCCCAATCTAGAACGGTATCCTCTTTGAGCATGCCCTGGGTATTTTCCAGTACATTTTCCAGGTCCTCGCCCTCAACATAATCCATAACCAGATAGTAACGGACAGTCTCGGTAAAGAAGTCAGAAACTTTAGGGATGCCGGGGTGATCCAGTTGCACCAATAGATTAGCTTCGCGTTCAAAACTCTCGCGAGTTAAATTACGCAGTTGAGGGTCAGGGGCTGTACTGAACATCTCTTTGATAGCGCATTTTCGGACTACCGAAAAGCGCAGGTCCCGAGCCAGGTAAACTGCTCCCATACCACCTTCACCCAGCACTTGGAGGATTTCGTAACGCTTTTGTAAAACAGCTCCGCGAGGCAGCTTGCTTTCGTCGTAGTCGCTGTTTACATTTTGAGGTTTTTTGGGGGGGTCGGAACCTTCTAAACGTTGCGTTTCAAATATCACAGTTTTCTCCTGTTGGCACGCCAAAAACGCTTATTCCCTTAATTATAACCACTCAGGCGTGGAAATGCAACCAGATACAAGTACCAAGACATTACTTTTACAGAATTTGTGTGGAAATTATACTATATCCCGCTCTTTTACGTCAACCATAAGTAATAAATTCCCTCTTGTGAGTTTGCTTTTTAATGCTATAATCAAGGCTGTACCAATTTTTTAGGGGAGCACTCATCAAGATGAAAACTATTCTCTGTGTAGACGACGAGCCGACCCAATTGATGCTTTTACGTCTGGCCCTTACCCGCGCCGGCTTTCGGGTGCTGGAAGCAAGCGATGGTCAAACAGGGGTTGAAATGAGTACCGAACACCAACCAGCACTGATTATTATGGATTTGATGATGCCCGGCATGGATGGGGCTACTGCCATCTGGCATTTGAAACAAAATCAGGCCACTCAACATATCCCCATTTTAGTTTTGTCGGCCTATATCAAGGGAGATCAGGCCAAGCGGGCACTGGAGGCCGGGGCCGCCGAACTTGTCTCAAAGAGTTTGATCCTGACCGATTTGATTGAGAAAGTAAAAAGCTACACCCAATAACCTGCTTGTCTCGTCCCCAATTTATGGTTAACATCCACTAAAGTCCTGCCGACTTTGCTTTTGAGTTGGGCAGGACGTTTTTTAGCTATTCCGCTGACCGGCATTTTGGTTTTTGACTCCTTAGCTCATCTAGCGTACTATGCGGTAGTCCATCTCTAAAGCTGAAATTTGGCGGATATTTATTGGAGGCGACCATGGAAGAAACCTTAACAGTTTCACTGATTCCTACGACCATAACAACCGTTGAGGCCCCCATTGCCCCGAAAGATTCAGCCTATGATTTACACGACCCGGCGGTTTATATCAACCGCGAATTAAGCCTGCTGGAGTTTAACCAGCGTGTTCTGGCCGAAGCCCAGGACGAGAGCAACCCTCTCCTCGAGCGGGCTAAATTTCTGGCTATTTATAGCTCTAATATGGATGAGTTTTTTATGGTGCGGGTGGCCGGCCTGATGCAGCAGGTAGCCGCTGCTGTCACCGATGTACCGGCGGACGGCATAACTCCCAGAGAACAACTCGCCGCTATTCGTAAAAAGGTGCGCGCTAATTTGAAGGTAGCCCACCGCTGCTACCGCAAAATCCGTTCTAAATTGGCCGAAGTGGGCGTCTATATTCACAGTTACACCAAGCTGGCCAAAAGCCAACAGCAAGGTATTGATGAATATTTCAAAAACGAGATTTTTCCGGTTTTAACCCCACTGGCTTTTGACCCCGGCCGGCCCTTCCCCCATATCTCCAGCCTCAGCCTCAATCTGGCCGTGCTGGTCCGCAACCCGGAAACCGGAGCCGAATACTTTGCCCGCATCAAAGTCCCCAATACCCTGCCGCGGCTGGTCCCGGTAAAACGGCTGCGGGGTGACAGCTCCCGTACCTATCATTTTGTCTGGCTCGAAGATTTGATTGCCCACAACCTGGCCGACCTTTTTCCCGGCCATGAAATTGTCGAACATCACCAATTTCGCATCACCCGTAACGCTGATATGGAAATTGAAGGCAACGAAGCCGACGATCTGCTGGAAGCGATTGAGGCTACGGTGCGCCGGCGGCGCTTTGGTTTTGTGGTCCGCTTTACCGTTGCCGCCGATATGCCCAAACATATTCGCGAGTTGTTAGCCAAGAATCTTAATGTTGGCCCCGAAGATATCTATGAAAGCAAAGGCCCACTGGGTCTGAGCGGCTTGATGAGCCTGACTAAAATTGACCGGCCCGATTTGAAAGACCCACCCTATACCCCGATCATTCCTCCCCGGCTGCGCCAATTGGAGAGCCGCTCGCAAATTTTCGATGTGATTCGCGAAGGAGACATCCTGCTCCACCATCCCTATGATTCCTTTGTGCCGGTGATTGATTTTCTGCGAGCGGCCGCCCGCGACCCCAAAGTGGTAGCCATCAAACAAACCCTTTACCGCGCCGGTAGTAACTCGCCCGTGGTTGATGCCCTCCTCGAAGCTACCGAATACGGCAAGCAGGTTTCTGCCCTGGTGGAGCTAAAAGCTCGCTTTGACGAAGAAAGCAATATAAGTTGGGCCAAGATGCTGGAACGCGCCGGGGTCCACGTGGTTTATGGCTTTATGAGCCTCAAAACCCATACCAAAATTTGCCTGGTTGTCCGCCGCGAAAGCGGCGGCATTCGCCGCTATGTTCACCTTTCTACAGGTAACTACAATGCCGTTACGGCCAATGTTTACACCGACCTCGGCTTTTTTACCTGCAAACCGGAGTTTGGCGCAGATGCCTCTGATTTGTTCAACGCCCTGACCGGCTATTCCAACAAGGAAGATTACCAGAAGTTTCTGGTCGCCCCCTTTAATCTGCGGAAGCGTTTTGCCGCCTTGATTGAGCGGGAAATCAAATGGGCTACCAAAGGCGCGCCGGCTCGGCTTATCTTTAAGATGAATTCGCTGATTGACCCACCCTTTATTCGCCAGCTTTATCGGGCCTCGCTGGCCGGAGTAAAAATTGACCTGCTGGCGCGGGGGATTTGCGGGCTACGCCCCGGCATTCCCCACCTGAGCGAGAACATCCGCGTTACCAGCATTGTTGGCCGCTTTTTGGAACACTCCCGCATTTATTATTTCCACAACGGCGGCAACCCCGACATCTATCTTGGCTCCGCCGACCTCATGCCCCGTAACCTGGACCGGCGCATCGAAACCCTATTTCCTATTGAAGACCCCGCCCTCAAACAAGAGTTGATTGACATTCTCGATGTCTACCTGGCCGATAATGTCAACGCCCGGCTGCTGCAAGCCGACGGCAGCTACGTTCAGCTTTTTCCCGACAAACATGAAAAAGCCCGCGACAGCCAGACTGAATTTATGACCAGAGCCAAAAGCAGGTAGGAGAGGACAAAGTAGGGTCAGCTTTGCTACCTGTTATACCCAACCCATTTCAAAATTTCCGTAGCTGACGCATGGGGATGCGTCAGCAGACGGCATAGGGATGCCGTCCTACTTTGCTACCTTGCTACATTATTCAGAACGAGGATAAACGTATGTTACTCGCCGGAGATATTGGTGGCACCAAAACCCACCTGGCCCTTTATTCATTGGATGCGACGCCCATCCAGCAGCAAGAAGCTATTTTTAAAAGCGCCGATTACCCCAGCCTGGAAGCTATTATCCAGGAATTTCTGGCGCAGACCGCCGTGAGGGTCAAGCGGGCTGCCTTTGGGGTGGCCGGGCCGGTGGTCAACGGCGAGTCGAAAATTACCAACTTACCCTGGCACATCACCGAAAGCAATCTTTGCCAGACGCTCCAACTCTCACTCGGGGCGGTTAAACTGTTAAACGATTTGGAGTCCATCGCCTACGCTGTTCCTCACCTGTCTGCCGCCGATCTGTCGCCCCTCAACGCTGAGCAGTTGGATCCCAATCTGGGTGGGCACAAAGCCGTGATTGCTCCCGGCACCGGCCTCGGCGAGGCAATTCTTTTTCACCACAACGACCGGTATCACGTTATGGCCTCCGAGGGCGGTCACACCGATTTTGGCCCGGCCAATGCGGTGCAAATGGGGCTGCTGCGCTTCCTGCTTGATCGCTTCAACCACGTCAGTTACGAGCGCGTTTGCTCCGGCGGGCTGGGGATTCCTAATATTTACGCCTATTTCAAGGAGACTCGACCCAACGAAGAAGCCCCGACAGTAAGAGCAGCCCTGGCCCAAAGCTCCGATCCTACCCCGGTGATTATTCAAGCCGGCCTGGCTAATGAATGTGAACTGTGCCGGGCCACGCTCAACACCTTTGTGTCCATCCTGGGCGCGGAGGCGGGTAATCTGGCTTTGAAGGTCATGGCGACTGGTGGCATTTACCTGGGCGGCGGCATCCCCCGCAAAATCCTCCCCAAGCTCCGTGATGGCACTTTTATGGCTGCTTTTGTTAATAAAGGCCGCTTCGCCGGCCTGCTCTCGCATATCCCGGTTTATATCATCCTGCACGAAAATCCGGGGCTGTTGGGGGCCGCTTATTATGGCCTCACCCTTGATAAAAACAGTAGCCAGTAATCAGAGGTCAGTAGTCAGACTGATTACTGATTTCCATCACCGATTGCTATCTTCTTGAGAATGTTCATCAGCGAGATATACACCACCACTAATGAAATCTGTTCGTAGTGACGACTTTAGTCGTCCAAGTTTATAGCGACTTCAGTCGCTACTACAAACAAGCTGTTTTCAAAGGAGCCTCTTTTGCCTCATGACCCAATCCACACTCGATCTCTCTCCCCTGCGCGCCCAGTTTCCCGCCCTCCAGGAAACCGACGCCCAGGGCCAGCCCTATGTTTATTTTGACGGGCCGGGCGGCACTCAAGTGCCCCAAGTCGTTCTGGACAGCATGACCGGCTATCTGACCCGGGCTAACGCCAACAAAGGCGGCCAATTTATCACCAGCCGGCGCAGCGATGAAATCATCACCGAGGCTCGCCAGGCCATGGCCGACTTTCTCAATGCGCCCTCGCCTCAAGAGATTGTCTTTGGGGCCAATATGACCACCCTGACCTACAATCTCGGCCGGTCCATTGGCCGCACCCTCCACCCCGGCGATGAAATCGTCGTGACCCGCCTTGACCACGATGCCAACATCTCGCCCTGGCTGGCCCTGGAAGAACAGGGAGTTAAAGTCAAATGGGCCGATTTTGATGTTGAAGATTGCCGGCTCAACCTGGAACATTTGGCTTCACTCATCAACCCTAAAACCAAACTGGTTGCAGCCGCTTATGCTTCCAACGCTGTCGGCACCATCAACCCTATCCCACGCATCGCTTCATTGGCCCGGCAGGTGGGCGCCTGGCTCTGGGTTGACGCGGTCCACTATGCCCCGCACGGCCCCATTGATGTCCAAGCGTTGGGCTGCGATTTTTTGGTCTGCTCGGCCTATAAATTCTTTGGACCTCATATTGGGGTGCTGTGGGGCCGGCTGGAACTGCTGCAAGCTCTACGACCCTATCAAGTGCGTCCGGCCAACCCCAATCCGCCCTACAAATTTGAAACCGGCACCGCCAATCACGAAGGCATTGCCGGAACCCTGGCCGCTGTCAACTACCTGGCCGAATTGGGCCGGCGCTACGGTGAGGCTTTTGCCGCCGAAACAGCGGCCTACAGCGGGCGGCGGCAAGCCCTCAAACAGGCCATGCGGGCCATTATGGCTTACGAGCGTCCGCTTTTAACCTATTTGTTAACCGAACTCCAAACTATCCCCGGCCTGACCATTTACGGCATCACCGAGCCGGCCCTACTAGCGGAACGCTGCCCGACCGTGGCTTTTACCAAAACCGGCTACACCCCGCGCCAAATTGCGGCCCATCTGGGCCAACGCGGTATCTTTGTTTGGGATGGCAACTATCTGGCCCTCAGCGTCACCGACCGTCTGGGTCTGGAAGGGTCGGGCGGTATGGTCCGGGTGGGCCTGGTGCATTACAACACTATGGCCGAAGTTGACCGGCTGCTGGCTGCACTGAGGGAGTTGTAAAATGGACCTGGCGACGGTGCTCTGGCTGCACAAGGGGGTTGGTAACGCCGCCCCTCTATTTATGGTTTTGGTCAGCCTGATTAGCTTTATTAACTATTTTCGCGGGCTGGGACTGGATGGCAGCGTTATTGGCGCGGTGGTTGTAGGGGAAATCATGATGTTAACCCAGGCCAGCCTGGGCATTATTTTGCTGGTCCTGGGTTTGTGGCCCGGCGGTTGGGGCATCCATTTTTTGTATGGCAGCCTCAGCGTGCTCTTCTTTCCGGCCCTGTGGGCTTATACCCGCGGCGCCACCGACCGCCGCGCTTCACTCGTCTGGGCCGTTGGCGGCCTGTTTATGATGGGCCTGACCCTGCGGGCCATTGGTACTGCCGGCTAAAATTTAAGGCATGGAATGGTTGATTCTGGCGTATTATATTCCACAAAATAGGCGCTACTTTTTTCGTTTCGCCTTTTCCATTCTATAATATCGGTGAATTTTAGCGCAAGGAAACTTGGAATGTACGGAGAAATTGCTCTTTTTAGCGGAAATGGAAACCCTCAACTGGCCCAGGAAATTAGCCAGGCGTTGGCCGTGCCGCTCTGTCCGGCCGACGTTTTTAAGTTTTCCAACCAAAATATCTTTTGCCGGCTCAAGACCAGCGTGCGCGGCAAAGATGTCTTTATTATTCAGCCGGTGGCCAATTCTTACGATGAAAACGGCGTTTTGGCCTCGGTGAATGATAACTTGATGGAATTACTGATAATGATTGATACCGCCAAGCGTGATTCGGCGGGGCGCATTACGGCGGTTGTGCCTTACTACGGCTACGGTCGCACCGATAAAAAAGACCAACCCCGCGTCCCGATTACCGCCCGCCTGGTGGCTGATATGATTAGCACCGCCGGGGCCAACCGTTTCTTAACCCTGGATTTGCATGCCGGTCAAATTCAGGGTTTTTTTAATATTCAGGTAGATGAAATTACCGCTTTTTACCTGCTGAGCGATTACGTGCGCAAAAAGCACATCCCCAACGCCGTCGTCATCTCCGGCGACATTGGCGCAACCAAACGCTCGCGTAATTTTGCCCAAAATCTTGATCTGCCCCTGGCCATTATCGAAAAACGGCGGGTTCAACAAAAGGATGGCAGCAAAGCCGAGGTCTTGAATGTGATTGGCGAGGTCAAAGGCAAAAACTGTATCATCTTTGACGACGAAATTGATACCGCCGGCACCGTCGCCCAGGCTATGGTTTTCCTCAAAGAAGAAGGTGCGCTCGATATTTATGCCTGCGTCACGCACGGAGTTTTTTCGGGTCCGGCGGTGCAGCGCCTGCAAGAAGCGCCGGTCAAAGAAGTGGTCGCCACCAATACCGTGGCCCTGCCGCCCCACAAACGCTTCCCCAAATTAACCCAACTTTCCGTCGCCCCCCTCCTGGCCGAAGTGATTCGCCGGGTTCATCTGGGTATTTCGGTGGGGGAGTTGTTTAATGAGTAACCTTCTGGTTTGAATTATTCAAGACCAAATTTAATACCAACTATTGTCCTGCTCAGTCCTCATATCATTTCGAGGCTGAAGGCCGAGAAATCTCCGGGGCCATTATCTGCAAACTCCGGCTTGGGTATAAGTTTAGCCCAGAGTGGTGTTCGTCAGTTTTGCGTTTTTGTCCTATCCCCCCGCATCGAGTAGAATACGGCAAACCTAAATGCCTTGTGAGTATCAATGGAGCACAAAATCCCCGAAGATTCCCACTGGTGGTTCAGCAGCCGCGCCCGCGCCTTGACCACCGTGATGAAGCAATTTTTACCTAAAAAAACTGACCTTCGCCTGCTCGATGTGGGCTGCGGTGCAGGCAATATGATCCACCATCTCAGCCGCTTTGGCCGGGTCAAGGGGCTAGAAATTGACCCGCGCCCGGTCAAAATGGCCCACCAGCGCGGCTATGACGTGGACCAGTTTGACGCCACCCGGCCCATGCCCTTCCCCGATGACAGTTTCGATGCTGTGACCGCGCTGGATGTGATCGAACACAATCAGGATGACCTGGCTATTCTGGCCGACAGCTACCGCCTGCTCAAACCCGGCGGCTATATGATTATCACCGTTCCTGCCCTGATGTGGCTGTGGAGCCATAACGACGATATCAACGCCCACGTCCGCCGTTACACCGCCGCCGAGTTAAAACAAAAGCTCGCCCAAACCGGCTTTGTCATCCGGCGGGTCACATATAACAATTTCTTTATTTTCCCCTTAGCGGCTGCCCTCATCCTGCTGCGCCGTTTGGCCGGAGAAAAGCCCCGGCTTGCTTCGCATCATTTGAATGAAGAGGAGTATCAAGTGGAAATGGAACCGGCCTCCCCACCGATTAATGCCCTTTTGACGTTGGTCGGCAAAGTCGAGGCGGGCCTCATCCACCTCACCAATCTGCCCATCGGGACCTCATTGATTGCAGTGGGTCAAAAGCCCTACCAGAGGTATTAGAAAATACCCCATTTTTGGGGTATAATTTTCTTAAAAGTTTGGTACAATAAAACCATTCAAAAATATCTCTACCAGAACACTACTTACGGGGCAACTCCTATGATCCAAGAACCGATTAATTTAGAACTCCTTTTGAAAATGGTCGAAATCAGCCAGCATATGGCTGAAACCCGTGAGGTAAAACCACTGCTGGATTATGCCATGGATGAAGCCATCAAGTTAACGGGGGCGGAACGTGGTTATCTCATTCTGTTAAATCAAGACAATACCCTCGATTTTCGGGTCAAACGCGCTAAAGATGGCCTCCAGTTGACCGATCCAGCCGATCAGGTTAGCCATTCGGTTTTGGATAAGGTGATTAGCACGGGACGCCCCATTATTCTGCGCAACACCGCCGAACACCCTGACTTCAAATTATCCACCAGCGTCATCCGGCTGCAGCTGCGTTCCATTATGGCTGTCCCCCTTATTTCCCGCGGCGTCACCCTAGGCGCGCTTTATGTAGAAAATCGTTCCATACAAGGACAATTTACCCAAAATTCCCTATCGCCCCTGATTTTATTCGCCAATCAGGCCGCAGTTGCCATTGAAAATGCCCTTCTAAATGAGAGTCTGGAGGCCAAGGTAACCGCTCGCACGGCTGAAGTGCAGCAAGCTCTGGCGGAATTGGAGCATCGCTGGACCGAAGCGGTTGAGTTTAATCGTGTTTGGTCTTTACTATCGAGTACAATTGCCCACGATATCCGGGCGCCGCTGTCGGTCATCTTCACTGCCCTCGATCAATTAAGTGAACGCACCTTTGGAGAATTAACGCCCGACCAAGATATGGTGGTTGCAACAGCGCAGCGTTCGGCCCGCCATGCGTTGACCCTGACCAATGATTTTTTTGATCTGATCAAACTGGAAACAAAAAATTTGACCATCTATCCGGAGGTGGTTGATACCCACTCATACCTGCTTTCGCTTTATGAGATTGGTCGAGCCATGCCCTGGTCTCAAGGGGTTCAATTTAAGCTGGAACTGGAACCCAATCTGCCCGCCCTCAGGTTTGATCGGACGCGCATGCAGCAAGTCATTATCAACCTGCTCTCCAACGCCCTCAAATTTACCCAACAAGGTAAAGTTATTTTGTACGCTCAGACCCGTCAGGGTGAGGTTGTTATTGGCGTGCGGGATAGCGGACCGGGGATTGACCCCGCCGAACTGGAAACCATCTTTGAACGGTTCAGGCAGGCCGGCAATGTCGAAATGCGCCGGCGGGGCAGCGGCCTGGGGCTGGCTATCTGCAAAGAATTGGTAGAACTCCATCAAGGCAAAATTTGGGTCGAAAGCCAGCCAAATGTTGGTTCCGACTTTAAATTTGCCTTGCCTGTCTCCGGCGGTTAAAACGGAACCCCCTTATCCCAACGCCCCAAACTCACCGGTTGCCAGCGATTGACCTTCAGCAAAACGGCTGGGCCGAAATGGAACCAATAACTGCGTGGTTTCGGTTTCGCCAGCGATTAATCCGGCCATCAAATCACCCACGGCCGGACTGATTTTGAAGCCTTGCCCGCTAAAGCCGGTTGCGCAGTACAGCCCCGCCACTGTGGGCAGCGCGCCCAACACCGGCTGCCAATCGGGCGAAATGGTCATCAAGCCCGACCAGCCCTGGCGCAACTGGCCGGCCTCCAGCGCCGGGTAACGCTGCACCAGCCGCTCGGCTACCCAAAAAGTGTACGCCGCAGTCACCTGCCCGTGAAAATTTTCCGGTTCGATAGCTTCATAGCCCACGCTCCGATCCATCGAACCGGCCAGGGTCAAATGGCCGGTTTCAGGCCGGGCATAAGTTTGGTTGGGTAAATCGAGAATGCTCAGATGGGGCGGCCCAAAATCGGCGGGGCGCTGTATGGAAATGACCGGGTGCTCACAGGCATACAATCCCAGGTCACCCAGGCCAAACAGTTTGAGCAGATGTTTACTCCACGGCCCGGCGGCGCTGACCACCACCGGGGCAGCCACCGCTCCGGCTGGCGTGTCCACCCCGGTCACTCGCCCCCCGGCATGTCTTAAGTGTGTAACCTTACATCCCTGTTCGATGACAACCCCGGCCCGGCGAGCCGCGGCCACGACGGCATTGGTAGTCAGCATCGGATCGGCATAGCCCCCACGGGGCGCGTAATAGACCACGGCCAGGTCATCCACCACCGCCGCCGGCTCCAACCGGGCAAATTCGTCAGGACTCAAAAGCTGGCAGGTTATCCCGGCGGCTTCGGCCAGTTTGGCTGCCTGGTTCAGAGCGGCGGCCTGTTCGGGACCGGCCAGTACCGCCAGCCCGGTGGTTATCAAGCCACATTCCGCGCCAAATATCTCTTCAAACTGCGAGAAAATTTCATAAGCCCGCGCTTGCAAAGTTACCGCGGCCGGATGATGGGAAAACAAATCAATACTGGCCACCGAGCGCCCGGTGCTGCCGGCCCCAATTGTTTCTTGCTCCAGCACCACAATTCGCCCAAAACCACGCCGGGCCAGGAAGTAAGCGATGCTAACTCCAATAACGCCACCCCCAATAATCACCACATCGGCCGTTTTAACCATGCGCCATTTCCCGGTATTGACGAATTACCTCCTCAAAGGTATAGTATTGATAGAACTCAATAAATTGTTCACCATTCAAAGGGTAAAACTATGGTAAACAAAAAGTATGACCACGAGCCGGTTGAAGAATTTGTCTTTGAAGATTGGCTGCGCGACGGCCTCAACGGCTTCCGGCAAAAAGTTGAAGGCTGCATGCCTGGCGAGACCAAAAAATTCGACACCTCCGAATTTAGACAGCACATGCGCAACGCTCAAAAAGAGCAGCTCTTAGCCGTGCGCAGCCTGCTCGACAGCGCCATTGAGTGGCTGGACAAAAAAGACCCTACGTAAATCGAGAAGATAGTAGATGGTAGATGGTAGATAGTGGATGGTAGATAGAAGATAGTGGATGGTAGATAGAAAGAGGTTAACTTATCCTCTATCCTCTATCCTCTATCTTCTATCTTCTATCTTCTATCCTCTCCCACTCCGACTCGTTCTAGTAGGCATCGGGTCGCCTGCCGGCACTCCTCTAGCAGCGCCGCCTCATCGAGCATGGTTACCCGGCCAGCATCAAGCAAAATTTTCCCGTCTACAATGACCGTATGCGCGTCTGGGCCGCTGGCGTTATAAACCAGGGCGCTTTCCGGGCGATGCACCGGCATCGAGCGGGCTGTGTTCAGATTGACCAGGGTGAGGTCGGCCTTGGCTCCGGCCACAATCCGGCCCATGTCATCTTGTCCCAAAAAGTTTGCTTTGGCGGTGGTGACCAACCGCAGCGCTTCTAACGGCGCTAGAGCCTGGGCGTCACCGGTGCTCAGTTTTGCCAGCAGGGCCGCCACTTTCAACGTTTCCAGCAAATCCTGGGAATTATGCGAGGCGGAACCGTCTGTGCCGAGAGCTACGCTGACGCCGCAGTCCAGCATCCGCCGCAGCGGCGCCGCCCCCGACGCCAGGTACATATTGCTAACCGGGCAATGCACCGCCAGCGCTCCACTCTCAGCCATCAACTCGATTTCCGCCTCAGTAACCCAGACGCAGTGGACCACCTGCATGTCCGGGCCAAGCGCATCCAGGAAGTGTAACCACTCGATGTGGCCCAGGCCGTTGCGCTGCCGCATCAGCTCAATTTCGGTTCTGGCTTCGGCCACGTGAATATGCGTCCGCAGCCCCCACTCACGGGCCAGGGCAACCGTCCGGCGCATGGTTTCGTCGGAGCAGCGCCAGGCGGCCATGGGGCCAAAAGCGATGGTAATTCGACCCTCCGCCTGACCATGCCACTGCCGGCGCAGGCGGTCCATCTCGGCCAGGATGCTTTCTGGGGCTTCGGCTCCGCTGCCCCGGTCAACCCAGCCCCGCGCTAACTGCATCCGCAGGCCGACCATCTCGGCGGCTTCGGCGGCGGCATCCACATGGGCCGGGGAGGTGGTGATTTTGTGATGCTGGCCCACCGTCGTCACCCCACAGCGCAGATTTTCCACCAATCCCAACAGGGCGGCCAGCCGCATCTCCGCCGCGGTCATGGCTGCCTGGAGGGGCCACATGACCTGCCGCAGCCAGTCAAGCAGCGATTTGTCATCGCCCAGCCCGCGCATAAAGGTTTGCGACAGGTGGGTATGCGCGTTGATCAGCCCCGGCAGAACGGCCAGGTGGGTGGCGTCAATCACCCGCCCGGCCCGAATCAGCAAATCAAGCGGCGGCTGGCCGGGGCCGACTGCCCCAATCCGGTCATTTTCCAGCCAGACCCAACCCGGCGTGTGGCTGGTATTGTGCTCGTCCATCGTCAGGATCGAGCCATTTTGAATTAAAAGCAACAGATCACCCCTGAGTTGGAAAAGCCACCTGTGACCAAAAAGGAACGCAGAGTTACACAGAGACTCCCCAGAGATACGCAGAGAAATTCAAAAATTTTTTCCGTGAAACTCCAGGGTCGTTCAGTTCTAAAAAATATTGCCAGGTAAGACAACCTATGGTAAGCTGAATAATTCAAATTATCCATAGG
>JAKLJP010000079.1 GCA_023151115.1 Anaerolineae bacterium | reverse complement strand
CTTATCTTGCCTGATGAGGTGGCTCCTGTAAACCTATTCTGTTGTTAATGTGTCAACCTATTTCTGAACCATCCCAATCAATTTTATCTTTAGAATCGAGTTTGCAGACAACAATCTCAGAGATTTCTCGGCTTTCAGCCTCGAAACCTGTCCCACCCCTTCGGGTGCGCCGAAGGGCGTGAGTTTGTCGAAGGATGACATGAGGGACGAGATTTAAAATCCCAAATGACTCTCCGTTACGTTCTCAAAAACCTAAACCGGCGCAAAATCCGCACTATCCTCATGCTTTTGGCTCTCATTGTCGGGGTGGGGGCACTGGTCGCGCTGAACGCCACCGTTGACGTGTACGAGCGTTTCTATGTGGCCACTATCAGCAACAGCGCCGGCGATTATGATCTGGTCATCACCAAAAACCAGATCGAGCCGAATCTGCTCATTGACGAACAGACAGTCATTCCCGCCATCCAGGCCAGCGACCCGGAGGTGAAGCAGGTAGTCCCCCGGATTCAAGGCGTGGTGGATGTGGATGCACCGGTGCGAGGGGATGATGAGGCGAGGAGCAGGGGAGCAGAGGAGCAAGGGGGGGAGTTATCAGAGGTCAGTAATCAGTTGGCCACTGTAGACCCAACGGGCAATGGGCAACAGCCCACGTACCACACACCACGCACCACGGAAACTATTCACGGCAGCGCCCAATTTGTGGCCTTGAACCGCAGCGTGGACGACATGGGCGATTTTGAGGTCATCAGCGGCACGCTCGATTTTGCGCCCGGTTATGCCGTGGTCTTACAAGAAACCGCCGATACCTTTGGCCTGCGCCCTGGTGATACCTTTGACATCAGCTACGCCCTGTCTGTGCCGCGCCAGAAGGGCATCGAGAGCGCCGCCAATGTCAGCAGCCGCCACGCCCGAACCACTTTAACCGTCAGCGCCATTGCCTTGCAGCGCGGCGTGACCGGCCTGAACGGCAATGACGGGGTGCTGGTTGACCTGGATTATACCCGCCATTGGCTCGGCATCCCTGGCCAGGCCGAGCGGATTGTGGTGGTCTTTGACGAAGGCATCTACAGCGACAACGACCCCCAGGCAGCCGCCTTTCGCGCCCGCGCCCTGGCCGAAAACATCCAGGATATTTTGGGTGAGAGTTACAGTTACAGCCTGCCCCGCGCCACCATCCTCAGCGATACCTTTGAAGCCTTCATCTTTTTTCAGGCCCTGGTTTCAATTTACGGCGTTCTCTCGCTCAGCGTAGTGGGACTGCTGGTGCGGACGATGGTTATGACCAACGTCCGTGAGCAAACCCGCGACCTGGCCTTATTTCGGATTTTGGGTGCGCCGCGATCTTATTTATTCACCCTGGTAGCGGTTGAAGTAGCTACACTGGGCCTTGTTGGGATTGGCCTGGGCGCAGTGCTGGGTCAAGTTTTGACGAATACGGTCATTATGTCCTTTATTGCCGAGCAGGCTCAAGTCGCCATCACCGATGTGCCGCCGGCATCGGCCAAAGCCATCCTCCTCTCCATCGTTACGGCGGGAGCAATGCTGGCCTTCAGCGCCTATGCGCCCGCCCGCCGTGCCGCCGGAACCAAAATTATGTACGCTATCAATCCCGGCGTGGCCGAAGGGCTGGGCCTCGATGACCTGGCCAGGCTGCGAGAACGCCACGTCAACGTCAAGATTTTCTGGAGCGGCCTGGTGACGCTGGTCTACCCGGCGCTGATCTTTTTTATTTTTCCGTTAGCGTTTAGTTTTGGCGTGTTGTGGTTGCTGGCGGCGCTCTTTTTTAGCGCCCTGCTGCTGTTGATTGTCAGCACCTCGCTGATCTTTTTTCCGGTCACATTGCCTATGGAACGGCTGCTGATTAGCCTGGTCAAACTGGTCAATGGCCCGATTGGCTTTTTTGCCCAGCGCAACATCATTCGCGGCCAAAACCGCAACACCCTAATCAGTCTGATGATTGTCATCAGCGCCACCCTGCCGACTTTTTTTGCTACCAGCCTGGCCATCGAAACGGCCAACACGCCAACCGATACCCGCCTCAGCAACGGTGCCCCGCTGGTTATCCGCAAATCGGGCGCGGCGCTGCTGGAGGATGATGACGGCCCCGGCCCACCTCGCGAAGCTCCAACCGCCGAGGTCAAAGACCGCTTTACCCGCGAACTGCTGGGTGAAATCCGGGCCGACAGCGCGCTTGGTCCCAATGTAGCTGTGACCTATCGTTTTGACACCCAGGTACGCGACGACGTCGGCTTGCGCAACGTGGGCGTCCACGTTTTTGGCATAGACGGCGATTTGAACGAAATCACTTATCCCGAAGGAATTGAATGGCTGGCCGGAGGTCCGGCCAGTTTTGTCGAAGTGCAAGCCGACCCCAATGCGGTCATCGTCAGCCAGGGCTTGTCGGAATATTTTGAACGGGGCGTGGGTGACACGCTGCGCTTGAAGGGTGAAGGGCTGGACCACGAGCGAGTGGTGCGGATTGTCGGGGTGCTGGGCCGTTTTTCCGGCTTTGACGGCTTCACCTCCAAACGCACCGAGGCCGAAGATGGCCGGACCGACCTCTTTCTCAACCAGACCGCCTTCCGTGAGCTAACCCGCGACCTGCTTGAAGGCCCCTACGACCCCACCTACCCCATTGTCGAGCGGTTGATGGCCGCGCCCAATCTGCGGGTGGGCATCGCCGGGCTGCCGGAGGAGGTGGGCAATGCCGCCATCAAGCAGGTGGCGACAGACCTACGCAAAACCTACGGCCTGACAGAGAACGTCAATGTGCGCTCCACCCCGGAGGACATCGAAACTGCCGCTGCCAGCGCCCAGCAGATTCGGGTAGTTATTCTGGTGCTGACTACGCTCAGTTTTGTGCTGGCAATCTTTGGCGTCTTTGTCGTTACCTATATTTCCGTCTACACCCGCCGGGCCGAAATAGCTATGCTCAAAGCCATCGGCGATTCCAACCGCCATTTGTTTGGCATGTTTCTCAGCGAGGCATTGGTCATGACCCTCAGCGCCACTCTGACCGGCATTGTAGCCGGGATTATTTTGGGCTACGTTTTCCGTTACTCCAACGCTTTCCGCAGTGAGACGCCCACCATCGCCGCGTTCGATGAAATCGTAACGCCCTATATGCTTATCCTGATGGCTACGGCGGCGCTGGTCAGTACCCTGCTGGCAACGTGGGGCTATTTGCGGAAAAAGGCAATTGAGATAATTCGGATGATTTAGTTTATCCCCTTCCCCAAAAATCCCAAAAAGCGTTTGCCTCTCATTTGACAAAGATGTATAATCCCGCCCATTCGTTTGTAAAAAATCCCACAAATCTTTCAAAAGGGAGCGAATGGAACTAAAGGAATTGAGGGAAGTAAGGTTAGCTTAGTTCCCTCAGTTCCTCTTTAATATTAAAGGAGCCATTGCCATTTACCGTACACCTTAAAGCTGTTTTTTCGGCGGGCGGCGGTCAGTGGCCGGCGGTCTATTGACAAAGGAGGTTTCTTACATGGGTGTAATGAACGTGGGGGTGTTAAGCCTGTATCGCACTTCTATCGGCAAAAAGGTGATTATGGCTGTGACTGGCTTGATTGGGATTGGCTATGTGGTTATGCACATGTACGGCAATCTCAAAGCCTTTTTGGGGGTGGAGTATTTTAATCATTATGCCGAAGGTCTGCGCGAACTGGGTGCGCCAATCTTCGGCCACTCGCACCTGCTCTGGATTGCCCGGTTGGTGCTGATTGGCGCGGTGGTGCTGCACACCTGGGCCGCCTGGTCGCTTTACCAGGATGCCGAGCGAGCCAGGTCCACCAAGTATGTCAAACATGTCAAACTCCAGGCTAATCCGGCCGCCTTATATATGAGGCTGGGCGGGGTGGTCCTCTTTGTCTTTATCATCTTGCACCTTATGCACTTTACCTGGGGCGTACCGGGGGTTCACCCCGATTTTCGCTGGGATGACGCCTACCATAACCTGGTGGCCGGCTTCAAATCGTATTTCTATTTGCCGGCCATTTTTTATCTGGTGGCGATGGTCGCCCTGGGCTTCCACCTGTATCACGGGGCCTGGAGCATGTTCCAAACCCTGGGCTTAAACAATCATACCTATACCCAGCCCCTGCGACTCTTGAGCCTGGTGTTGGCCATTGTTATCGCCGGCGGCTTTGCTCTGATCCCCCTGGCTATTATATTCGGGATCATCAGTTAGATAAGGAGAGAGGACTCTCATCATGGCAACAACCACACAACCCGAAGTTCAAGTAGGCGCCCTGCCCAAATTTACCGAGGCGACGCTGAACGCCGGTATCCCTAGCGGCCCTATCCAGGAAAAGTGGGACAAACATCGCTTTGAGATGAAGCTGGTCAACCCGGCCAACCGGCGCAAATTCAATATTATTATCGTCGGTTCTGGCCTGGCCGGGGCCTCGGCGGCGGCGGCGCTGGCCGAGCAGGGCTACAATGTGGAATGTTTCTGCTATCAAGACAGCCCGCGCCGGGCGCACAGCGTGGCCGCCCAGGGCGGGATCAATGCCGCCAAAAACTACCGCAACGACGGCGACAGTATCTACCGCCTCTTTTACGACACCGTTAAAGGTGGCGATTACCGCGCCCGCGAGGCCAACGTTTACCGGCTGGCCCAGGTTAGCGTCAACATTATTGACCAGTGCGTGGCCCAGGGCGTGCCCTTTGCCCGTGAGTATGGCGGCTTGCTCGACAACCGCTCCTTTGGCGGGGCGCAGGTTTCGCGCACCTTTTACGCTCGCGGGCAGACCGGCCAGCAGTTGCTGCTGGGGGCTTATCAAGCCCTGGAACGGCAGATTGGGCTGGGCGCAGTCAAAATGTACCCCCGCACCGAAATGCTCGATCTGGTCGTGGTTAATGGCCGGGCGCGGGGTATTGTCGTCCGCGATATGGTCACAGGCGAGGTTCGTTCTCACGCCGGCGATGCGGTGGTGCTGGCGACCGGTGGCTACAGCAACGTTTACTATCTCTCAACCAACGCCAAAGGCTGCAACGCCACCGCCATCTGGCGGGCTTACAAGCGCGGCGCGTTTTTTGCCAACCCCTGCTTCACCCAAATTCACCCCACTTGCATTCCGCCTTCAGGCGAGCACCAGTCAAAATTAACCCTCATGAGCGAATCGCTGCGCAACGATGGCCGCATCTGGGTGCCGCGCCAAAAGGACGATAACCGCAACCCCAACCAAATTCCCGAGGCCGACCGCTACTACTATCTGGAAGAGCGCTATCCCGCTTTTGGCAACCTGGTTCCGCGTGACATCGCCTCGCGGGCGGCCAAGCGGGTGGTTGACGACGGCCACGGGGTTGGCCCGCTCAAAAACGGGGTTTACCTGGATTTTGCCGATGCCATCAAGCGGCTGGGCAAAAAGGTCATCCAGGAACGGTACGGCAACCTGTTCGACATCTACAAGAGCATCACCGGCGAAGACGCTTATGAGATACCTATGCGTATCTACCCGGCGCTGCATTACACCATGGGTGGGCTGTGGGTAGATTACAACCTCATGAGCACCATCCCCGGTTTGTTTGTCGCCGGCGAGGCCAACTTCTCCGACCACGGGGCCAACCGGCTGGGGGCCAGCGCCCTGATGCAAGGGCTGGCCGACGGTTACTTCATCCTGCCCTACACCCTGGGCAACTACCTGGCTTCAACCAAGCAGGAAAAGGTTGAAACCAGTCACGCAGCCTTCAAAGAGACGGAAGCCGAAGTAGCCCAGCGGGTCAACCGCCTGCTCAGCATCAAAGGCAAGCGGACGGTCAGCGAACTGCACCGCGAGCTGGGCCAGGTGATGTGGGATAACTGCGGCATGGGCCGGACCGAAGCCAGCCTGAAGGAAGCTTTGGCCCGCCTGCCCGAAATCAAAGCCGAGTTTTGGCAAAATATCAACGTCCCCGGCGAAAGCAACGACCTGAACCAGAGCCTCGAAATGGCCGGGCGAGTGGCCGACTTCATCGAACTGGCCGAACTGCTCTGCCTTGACGCCCTACACCGCAACGAGTCTTGCGGCGGTCACTTCCGCGAGGAATATCAAACGGAAGAAGGCGAAGCCAGGCGTGACGACGAAAACTTTGCCTACGTCGCCGCCTGGCAGTTTAGCGGCGATAACAGCGCCCCCATCCTTAACAAAGAGCCGTTGGAGTTTGAGTACGTCAAACTATCGCAGCGGAGTTACAAATAAGGCTAAGGCTGAGGCTAAGGCTAAGATACTTTTCACCGCCTCAGCCTCAGCCTTAGCCTTGGCTAGATAGCCAAGGAGGCAAATAATACCTATGAACCTACACCTCAAAATCTGGCGACAGAAAAAGGCCAACGCGGCGGGCCAGTTGGTTGATTACGACATCGAAGATGTTAGCCCGGACTCCTCGTTTTTGGAGATGCTCGACCTGCTCAACGAGAAGTTGACCACCCAGGGCCAGGAGCCGGTGGCTTTTGACCACGACTGCCGCGAGGGTATCTGCGGCATGTGTAGTTTGATGATTAATGGCGTAGCGCACGGCCAAAATCACGGTGAGGTGGCCATCACCACCTGCCAGTTACATATGCGCCATTTCAAAGATGGCGATACCATTATCATCGAACCCTGGCGGGCCAAACCCTTCCCCATTCTCAAAGATTTGGTGGTGGATCGCGGCGCTTTTGACCGGATTATTCAGGCCGGCGGCTTTATCTCGGCCTCGACCGGCAGCGCCCCCGAAGCTAATTCCATTCCGGTGGCTAAAAAAGACGCCGACCGGGCCATGGATGCTGCCGCTTGTATCGGGTGTGGCGCTTGTGTGGCTGCCTGTCCCAATGGGTCGGCCATGCTTTTCACCGCGGCTAAAGTTTCACACCTGTCGCTGCTGCCGCAGGGCCAGGTAGAACGGTACCAGCGGGTCATCAATATGGTCCAGGCCATGGATAACGAGGGTTTTGGCGGCTGTACCAACATCGGTGAATGTACAGCCGTCTGCCCCAAAGAAATCAGCCAGGATTTCATCTCGCGAATGAACGGCGAACTAATCAAAGCGACGCTGCTGGGCGTCACTCCCAATGGCCGCCGTTAAAGGCTAAGAATGAAAAAGGCGAGGATAAAACTCCTCGCCTTTTTATCTTTAAAACTCTCTTTTGCCTGGCGGGACGCGCCGATAAGTCAATCATTAATACCCCCGTCCCCCCATGCGATGAATGGCTACGATATGCGCCGCCAACAAACTAAAGCCCAACATAAAGATTAAAATGGCTAATACAACCAATAGAAACACAAACATTTTTCCCTCTTTTCTGCTCATAAACGAGAGCTAACATTTGCCTTTTCTTTATTCTTAGCCGCAGTATAACTCCTTGAGCCTAATAATTCTTGTAGATTTACTACAAATTTTTTTCTTTCAGCCACATGGGACTAAAATTAAATCTTACGGTTTTTCGTAGCCAAACTACTACTTTTTGCCAGGCTTCGCTTTTATGATGTTTCTATAGTTTGTTTGCTAACGCCATCTACATGAAATAACCCTCCCAGCTTACCGGCGTTCCTGGGGAGTTTACTTTACGCAGTGTAAAGGTAGGCAAAGCGTTAACATCGTCGCCAGGAAAATTTTCGTCACCGAAAACAGGTAGCACGCCCTTCGGCGCACCCGAAGGGGTGAGGTAGCAGAGTAGCAATTTATGCCCTTGCGACCTTGCTACCCTGCTACCTGCTACTTTGAAAGAACACCTATGACAAACTCCGAATTCAAATTACTCTTAAAAGAAGGCATTGACAGCGTTGCCAATCGCCAGGGCAAAAAGGTCAGCATCGTCGAGGAAGAAATCGGCGAAGCCCTATGTGTGTCGCCGCACACGGTTCAGCGTTGGAAGCGCGGCTATGTTCCCAACGACCTGCAGCGGTTGGAATTTTTGACGGCCTACTGCCAGCAGCATGGCCGGGTGGACCGCACCTGGGGCCGGCGGTTTCTGATTCAGGGTGGTTTTCCTGCGCCGGAAGTAGTGCTGGACCGCCTATTTCCCGCTCCCTCAGCCCAACCCGGCGAACGCGAAGTCCCCCGCGTTTTTCACAATCTCCCCCCCCGCTACGGCGAATTTATCGGCCGGGAGGCCGAAGTGGCCCGCGTCCTGGAATGGGTCGAAACATCGCGCTGGCCGCTGGCTTCGATTGAGGGCATGGGCGGTATCGGCAAAACCAGCCTGGCTATCGAGGTCGCCCACCGTTGTTTGCCCGGCCCCAGCCTGACCATTGCCCACCCCTTCGATGCGGTAGTCTGGACTTCGGCCCGCGATTACCCCGATTTTAACCTGCGGTTGGACCACGTGCTGGATACTATCGCTCGTGTGCTCGATTACCCGCACCTGGCCCAACTGCCGCCCGAACAGAAAGTGGGGGCGGTAGACAAGTTGCTCCGCAGCCACCGCACCCTGCTGCTGGCCGACAATCTGGAAACCGTGACCGACCTGGCCCTGGTGAGATTTTTAGAACAGATCCCGGAACCCAGCCTGGCCCTGGTGACAACCCGCTACAAACAGCTTCGCCGGGTGTGGGATATTCCCCTGTACGGTCTCAAGGATGCTGAAATCCTGACTCTGATTCGCCGCCACAGCCACCGTATCGGCCTGGAAGTGGTGGCCGGAGCCGACGATGATACGCTACAGCGCTTGGCCGTTGCTACCGGCAACAACCCCAAAGCGGTCGAACTGTCGCTGGGCTTAATCAAGCAAAAAGGACTGCCCTTCCACACGGTGGTGGATGAACTGTACCGGGCCAGCCAGATGGTCAGCGAGGTTTTTGATTACATCTTTGCCGAAGCCTGGAAATTGCTAGATGACGAAACCCGCCAGGTCTTGCTGGCGATGTCGTTGTTTGTCTCTTCGGCCAGTCGAGCCGCGCTGGCCGCCGTGTCAAAGGTAGCGGAATTTGACTATTTCAAAGCCATCGAGCAGTTGGTCGGCATGTCGCTGCTGGAAGCCAGCGAAGCGTTAGACCTGAGCCAGCAGCGCTACTGGCTGCACCCGCTCACCCAAATCTTTGCCCGCCATCAATTGGGTGTAGATTTGTCGCTGCACGCGCTGCGCAACAACGGCGGGGCCAGTCCCCAAAAAATAGCGGAACTGAAAACCAATTTCTGCAATTTCTTTGCCGCCTGGAGCGAGAAAAAAGCCGGGCGTGGCTTCTGGGATTTCGCCGCCTGGACCGCCGGCCAGTACGCCGAAATCCATCAAGAGCTACCCAACTTGCTTATCGCCATTGAGTGGGCTTATGCCCACAAAAATTGGGAGCAGGTGTTAGCCCTGGCCAAAGCCATCGTCCACCCGGTCTACTATCAGGGGCACCCTGACAAACGGATAAAATGCAGCGAGTATGCCCTGACTGCCGCCAAAATGTTAGGGGCCAAAGAAGACGAAGTTTGGTTTTTGGTCCACGGGCTGGGGTCAATTTATCTGTTGCGGGGTGATTACGACACCACCGAAAAGTATTTGAGCCAGGGTATCCAACTGGCCAAGGAGATTAATTTGCGCGAGGCTATCGCTTTAGGCCACACCTACCGGGCCTACAAAGCCTTGCAATTGGATGAGGAGCTAACCGCAGCCCAGAATAATGTGGAAATTGCCTTGAGCAGCACCCATAACCCGTTATTCAGACATCGCGCTTTGCAAGCCGCCGGACATATTGCCCGCTACATTCACGATTATGAACAGGCCAAAGCTTATTATCTCGAAAGCATCCAATGTTTGGCCGGCAGCCCCTATCGCGATCCCTCCTCCGAAGTGTGGCTGGGTTTTGCCGACCTGGGCCTGGGGCAGCATGAGCAAGCGGTAAACCACTTTCGCGCTTATCTGGATGTGCATGGCAAATATGGTAATCACCGCGTGGTGGCCATGGCTAAACTCGGCCTGGCCCTCTTTTATGAAGCTCACGGACAACCCGCTCAAGCCGCAGATTTTGCCCACGAAGCTTTTGACCTGCTGGCCCCTATGAACGCCCAGTGGGAACTCAAACAGGTGCAGGAATTGATGGAACGGCTGGCCGTTTGAGTGTTGCAAACCCTCCCGGCCTGTGATAAACTAATCAAAATTAGAAATAAGAATTTAGAAAAAAATAGACAAAAGCCTCCATCTCTCTAATTTCTTATTTCTCATTTCTTATTTCTCACTTCTTCTTCTCTCACAGGAAACTATGCCAACTCCAACTTACGAACACCCTTTTTTAGTGGAGCTGTACCGCAAAATGGTCACCGTCCGCGAGTTTGAGTTGAGGGCCATTAACGAGCGGCGGGCCGGACTGATTCCCGGCTTTATCCATAGTTGTGTCGGCCAGGAAGCGACGGCGGTGGGCGCTTGCGCCGCCCTCAACGCTGATGATGTGATTACCAGCACCCATCGTGGGCACGGCCACCTGATTGCCAAAGGCGGCCAGCCCAAATATATGATGGCCGAACTGGCAGCGCGGACCACCGGCTACTGCGGCGGCAAAGGCGGCAGTTTGCATATGACCGATTTTAACCTGGGCATTCTGGGGGCCAACGGGATTGTGGCCGGCGGTATTCCCATTGCCGTTGGCGCGGCCCTGGCCTTTCAGCAGCGCCGGGAAAAACGGGTCGCCCTGGCCTTTTTTGGCGATGGGGCCACCAACGAGGGCGCTTTTCACGAGGCGCTCAATCTGGCCGGGCTGTGGAAACTGCCGGTTATCTTTTTTTGCGAAAACAATCTCTACGGCGAAGGCTCGCCCCAGCACACCCAGGCCCCGCTCAAAGATTTGGCCGAGCGGGCCGCCAGCTATGCTTTTCCTGGCGTCATCGTGGACGGCAACGACGTGCTGGCCGTGTTTGAAGCCACTCGCCAGGCGGTGGAACGAGCGCGGGCCGGCCAGGGACCCACCCTGATCGAGGGCAAAACTTACCGTTTGCGCGGCCATTACGAAGGCGACCCGATGCTGTACCGTGACAAAGCCGAGGTTGAAACCTGGCGGCAGCGTGATCCGCTGATCACCTTCCGGCGCTATCTGCTGGAACAGGCCATCTGCACCGAAGCCGGCCTGCAAAACGTCGAGGCGGCCATTCAAGCCGAATTGGATGAAGCCGTCGCCTTTGCCGCCGCCAGCCCCACCCCCGCCCCCGAAACAGCCCTGGAGGGGGTCTACGGCCAAACCTGGGGCGGACGCGTATTTTAACGGGGGTCAGGGTCAGGGCAAACACTGACACCTGATACTTGACACCTGACACTGACAAACAGAGGGAAGGTTCACTATGAAATATCGTTTGAGCCAGATTTTGTCGCGCCTTGCTCGAATCAAGCTCGACTTCACCGAGCGGACTGTTTTGTCGCTGCTGCCGGTGGGGATGTTGCTGTTGGCTTTTTTGCAGCCCGGCCAGGAGTCGGTCAGGTGGTTTTTGATGATGGTCATGGCCTTGATCGTTCTGCTCTTTATTGCCGTGGCCTTCTTATTGCCCATCACCCTTCGCTTGACCCAGGGGCGGCAAAAGAAGAAACCGCAGGCGACTGCCCCCGCTGCCACGCCGGAACCGCCGCCCCCCGACCCCATGCTAGATACCGTCGAATCAGCCCCGGTGGAAGTAACGGACGAGGATTTGGCTGCCACCCAACCCGGCTTGCGCTCCATTCGCGCCGAACGAGAGCCTGAAACGCTGCCTGCCTCCGGCCCGCGCCCGGCCCACATCGGCTGGCAGATTGCCGGCCTGAGCGATACCGGGCTGCGCCGGGAACTCAACGAAGATAGTATGCTCATGTGGGAAACCGACATGCCCTGCGGTTTGTATGTGGTGGCCGACGGCATGGGTGGGCACGACGCCGGTGAGGTTGCCAGCCGCCTAACCATCAATGCCATTCAGCAGCATTTTACGCAGCATCCCCCCACCGACGCCGTTGTTTCCGACGAGTGGCTGACCGAGGCAGTTACCGCCGCTAACGAAATGGTTTTAGCTAATCAGGGAGATCGCACCCAGGAACGAAAAATGGGGTCAACCCTGGTCATGGCCCTGGTAGCTAACGGCCAAGCTCACATCGCCAACGTGGGCGACAGCCGGGCTTACCGCCTCAGCCAGGCCGGTATCGAGCAAATCAGCGTGGATCACTCCCTGGTCGAGCGGCTGGTCCAAATCGGCCAGTTGACCCGCGAAGAGGCCCGCACCCACAAGCAGAAAAATGTCATTTACAGCACCATCGGCGACAAAAAAGACATGGACGTTGGCCTCTACCACGTTGACCTGCACCCCGGCGACCGGCTGCTCCTCTGCTCCGACGGCTTAAGCGGCATGCTCACCGACGACGAAATCCTGGCCCTCAGCCGCAGCCAACCCGACCCCACCGCCGCCTGCCGATCCCTGATCGAGGCTGCCAAACGCGCCGGGGGGCACGATAATATCACCGCGATTATCGTGCAGATGGATGGGGGGTGAGGCCAAATGGCTCAAACAACACCCCAACTTACAACCATAATCCAACAATTTCGGCAAGCGTTGGAGCAGGCCGGTATCCACTGCGAACAAATATTATTGTATGGTTCACAAAGGTGGAACACAGCCAAAGAAGGCAGCGATATTGATCTGATTGTTATTTCATCTGATTGGGCACGGTTTAACCGGCGAGAACGCCTGGAACTGTTGGGGATTATTGCTGCTCGACTCTTGGAGCCAATTCAGGCCCAGGGTTGGACCCCGCAGGAAATTGCCAGCCAACAAATAAGCCCGTTCTGGCAGGAGATTTTGGAAAGGGAAGCTGTGGTGGTTTAAGCTATACTGAGGAATTAAACCATTTGACTACACTCCTACACAACCCGGCTAAAGCGAAGGTAGACCACTACTGATATTATGGCGATGGATACAAACGACTTAGCTGACTGGGCAAACATAATTTCACTACCCGTGGCTATTATTTCCATAGTTGTTTCGATTTTGCTGGTTAAAAAGGGCAAACCCAAAAAATCGTTAACCTATGAGGTTATTTCGTCAAAAACTGAACCCATTCAAATTGATGCAGGCATCAAAAGTGATATTATAATTAGTTACAAAGGAGAACCTGTAGAGAATCTTTATATCATTGATGGAAAAATCAAGAATACAGGGGCAGAATCTATTCGGGAGGATAAAGGTGATGTTGTAGGGCCAATAACTTTTCCATTTCCCCGAGAATCAAAACTTGTAGTGAAACCCGAAGATATAGTCATCAAAGTACAACCGCCTGAGCGAATAGTAGAGGGTAAACCCAATAAAACTGGTTCCGGCGTTTCTCTTGAATTTAAGTTACTCAATCCAGGAGATGAGATTTTTGTTAGATTTATTTATACAGGTGAGTATTATGAACCGGAGCCATATGCAAACATAGATAACATCTATAAAATCAATCAGATTGATCTTGAAGAAAAACGTCTAGAAGAAAAAGTGCGGGGATATGCTACTACAATTTTGATGGCTGGTGTTCTGTATTTGTCATGCTATGGTATTCTCATGGGGGGACAGCTTGTTAAGAATATATTACCCGATGCAACGGAGATATTATTGGGTAAGATTTTCGGTGGATTATTGATACTTTTCTT
Source organism: Anaerolineae bacterium (assembly GCA_023151115.1). The sequence goes on along the minus strand of JAKLJP010000079.1, from coordinate 9,613 downwards.
TTTAGTAGGATTTTTCTGGGTCTATATCAAACCACCTATTTCTGATGTATGGAATTGGTGGTTCAAATACCGGAGTAAAAGAAAAGGTTGAATTGGCTCACTAATAGAATCTCAGATTGTAGAAAGAGTCGCCAGTAAAAGCCAAAAAAAGAGACAGCTTGAACCAGACTACCCTTGAGCAAAGAAATATCTTCAGCTTTCTTATAGAATTTCAGATCCTTATGCTACAATCTTAAAAACCTTACCGAATTTTCAGCTTAGTGGAGTTTATGGTGTATGAGCGCATTTTGAAACAAATGCGGGAAAGAATTCGGACTCGCCAATATGTAATGACCTTGCACGCTGAAGAGGAAATGGATGAGGATGGCTTAACCATTTTTGATGTCGAGCGAGGCGTTTTAACTGGAAAGATTATAGAACGGCAGAAAGACCATAATATGGGCGATTGGAAATACCTAATCCAGGGTCAAACAGTGGTGGGCAAACAGGTTATTGTGGTCACTAAGCTAAGTTCAACGAACAAATTGGTTATTATTACCGTATACCTTGAGTAAAATGCAAGAAGAAGAAATGGTTTGCGATATTTGTGGGAAAGAAGGGGCGCGTATTCGCCGGGTGACGCGCAGTTATGGGAAGGGGTCCAATTTGCTGGTGATCGAGAATGTTCCGGTCATCAGTTGCCCCTATTGTGGCGAGAGTTATCTCACGGCGGAAACGTTGCACGAGATTGAACGGATCAAACTGCATCGTCAGAGTTTTGCGGTCGAGCGTCCGGTGGCTGTTGCCGCTTTTGGATAAAAAGATCCTACAGTCGTATAAGTGGGATTATGAAATGTAGCAAAAATTAAGGGGGATATCCCATGCAAGCCGACAACGTCATTCGCTCCACCTGCCCTTTTTGCGGGGTAGGCTGTCAATTGTTGCTCAACATCAAAAACGATCACCTCATCCGCATTGACGCGCCCTTCGACGCTGCGCCTAATTATGGCCGGTTGTGCGTCAAGGGCCGCTTTGGCACCGATTTTGTCCATAGCCCCAAACGGCTCACCGTCCCCTTGATTCGTAAAACGCCCCAGAAACCCGGCCGGCGCACCCCGGCTAAATACCCCGATGACTGGCGCGAGGCTACCTGGGACGAGGCCCTCGATTTGGTGGTCAACCGGCTGACCGAACTGCGCTGGCAGTACGGGCCGGACAGCCTGACCTGCAACGTCTGCGCCAAAGCCACCAACGAAGACAACTACACCCTGCAAAAATATTTCCGGGCCGTGCTGGGCACCAACAACGTGGACCACTGCACCCGGCTGTGCCACGCCGGCAGCGTCAAGGCGCTGCAACTCTCCTTGAGCACCAGCGCCATGACCAATTCCATCGCCGAGATGAAAAGCCTGGAATGTTTTATCATCACCGGCTCCAACACCGCCGACAACCACCCGGTCATCGCCACCTTTCTCAAAGAGGCCGTGACCCACAATAAGGCCAAACTGATTGTGATTGACCCGCGCCGGACTGAAATGGTCAACTTTGCCACCCTCTGGCTGCGCCAACAGCCCGGCAGCGACACCGCCGTGTTCAACGCCATGGCCCATGTGATTGTCAAAGAAAAATTGTATAACCAAGCCTTTATCGCCGAGCGCACCGAAGGCTTTTCCCAATACATCGAAAGCCTGGAAGACAAAACGCCGGAGTGGGCCGAAGCCCTCAGCGGCGTCCCGGCGGACGATATTCGCCAGGCGGCCCGCATGTATGCCAAAGCCAACGCCGCCGCCATCTATTGGGGCATGGGTATCAGCCAGAGCGTCCACGGCACCGACAACGCCCTGACCTTGATCAACCTGGCCCTGCTGACCGGCCACATCGGGCGGCCCGGTACCGGGCTGAACCCGCTGCGTGGCCAGAACAACGTCCAGGGCTGCTCCGATTCCGGCGGCATGCCGACCGTCTTCACCGCCTACCAGCCCGTCACCAACCCCGATATTCGCCACAAATTTGAGCAAGCCTGGCACGCCCCCCTGTCCGGCGTCCCCGGCTTGACCACCACCGAGATGGTGGACGGCATTTTGACTGGCCAGGTCAAAGGCTGGTACGTGATGGGTGAAGACCCGCTGATGAGCGAGCCCGACCTCAACCACGCCCGCTATGCGGTGGAGCAGTTGGAATTTTACGCTGCCCAGGATATTTTCTTCAATCAGAGCAATATCTACGCCGATGTGATTCTGCCCGCCGCCTCCTTTGCCGAAAAAGACGGCACTTTCACCAACTCCGACCGGCGGATTCAGCGCGTCCGCCGGGCCGTTACCCCGCCCGGCCAGGCCCGCGCCGATTGGGAAATTGTCAGCGAGGTGGCCCGGCGAACCATTGCCAAAATTTGCCAGGACGCCGGCCAGCATGCCGACAGCCCGGCCCACAGCCTCGACCGGGCCATTTGCCAGAATGTCGAGCAGATGTTGGCTAATTGGAGTTACCGCCATCCGGGCGACATCTGGGATGAGATGCGCCACCTGACCCCCGATTTTTACGGCGCAACGTATGAGCGGATTGACCGTGAAGGCGGCGTCCACTGGCCCTGTCCTTCGCTTGACCATCCTGGCTCGCCCTATTTGTTTGAAAAAGAGTTCCCCAGCGGGCGGGGCAAATTTTTTGCCGTCGAGTACACCAACGAGAGCGAGCTGCCCGACGAGGAGTATCCCTTTATCCTCAGCACCGGGCGGCTGCTGTATCACTGGCACGGCGGCGCGATGACCCGCGTCTCCTCGCTGAACAATATCTGGCCGGAATGTACAGTCGAAATGCACCCGCACGATGCCGCCAAACTCAGCCTGGAAACGGGCGATTGGGTGGACGTGACCAGCCGGCGCGGGCAAATCACCGCCCGCCTGCTGGTCACACAGCGCTCACCCCAGGGAACCATCTTTATCCCCTTCCACTTCGCCGAAGCCGCCGCCAATACCCTGACCCATCACCTGCTGGACGAGCGGGCCAAAATCCCCGATTACAAGGTTTGTGGGGTCAAAATCGAACGCGCCGCCAAAATTCCCACCGACCGCGCCGGGGCCGATATTCCGCTGGAGGATCGAGGAACGATTAAAGACTTAGCGGCGGTTTAATTGGAGAGAAACATGGTCTTAACTAAAACGATGGAAAATGTTAAAGAGTTGCTCACCGCCGATGATTTCTGGCAAATGGGCAGCCGGGGCGACCACTTCGAATTAGTGAGAGGAGAATTAATCGAAATGACGCCACCTGGAGGGATACATGGCAGCGCCGCCGTAAATCTCGGTTTTCTTTTGCTCGGCTTTGTCAAACAAAAGCACTTGGGCTTTGTCATGACCGAGACCGGCTATAAATTGGCCTCTAATCCCGATACAGTACGTGGACCGGATATTTCCTTTCTGTCCGCCAACAAAATTCCTCCGGGGGGGCTACCCGAAGGCTATATTGATGGTCCGCCCGACCTGGCCGCGGAAATTGTCTCTCCCGGCGACACAGCCTCGGAAATTCAGGACAAAGTGCAGGACTATTTGGCTTCCGGGACCCAACTGGTCTGGGTCGTTTATCCTCAGCAGCGGCTCGTCATCGTTTACCACCCCGACGGCACAGCCCAAACCCTGCGAGAGACAGACACATTGAGCGGCGAAACCGTCCTGCCCGGCTTTTCCTGTCAGGTGGCGGATATTTTTGGCTAAGAATCTTTCCCCGCAAAAAAATTTTACCGCTTCCCCATCCGCTCAGTTGGCTCTTATTGCCAGCCTGAGCGGATTGATTTATCTCCTGGTTTTTACCCTCCCCTTTCCCCTACCCTGGCTCTACACTACTATACCCCCTGTTGATTATACGAAGCTTACAAATTACTCAATCAGCGGCTTTGTCGCCTACGTAGCCGGATTGGGCGCGTTGTTCTGGCTCTATATTTGGGCTGTCTGGCTGACAATATCCGCAGGGGAGCAGGGGAGCCGGAGGGCAGAGGAGCAGAGGAACTATAATGATGCCGGTCTCCGGTCTCCCGTTTCCGGTCAATTAGTTGGAGTCAGTTGCGCCGTCCTGACAGTCATCCTCCTCTTCTCTTACCCCGTCACTGCCATTGACCTCTTCATCTATGCCATCCGCACCCGAGGCTGGGCGCTCTACGGCCTCAACCCCTTAACCACCGCCCCTGAAACCCTGCCCGCCGCCGACCCCTGGCTCGGCCTGGCCGCCGAGTGGGTGGACGCGCCCTCTCCTTACGGCCCGCTGTGGGAGTGGCTGTCGCTGGGCGCATTTCATCTGAGCGGCGGCAGTTTTTTGAGTCACCTGTTTGCTCTAAAGATTCTAGCGGTCCTGGCTTACCTGGGCTGCGCCGGGTTGATTTTTCGGATAATGCGGCAAATTCAACCGCGCTGGGCCATCACTGCCACCATTGCTTTTGCCTGGAGTCCACTGGTTTTACTGGAAACCGTTCAAAACGGCCACAACGATATAATTATGGTCTTTTTTCTGCTAACAGCAGTGTGGGCATTGGAAGAGGCGCAGAGGCGCAGAGGCGAGGAACCGAAAAAGGATGCAGCGAATACATCCGGGCTACGCTTTGCCTTTTTACTCCCTACTTCCTACTCCCTACTTCCTACTCCCTACTTCCTACTCCTGGCTTGTCTTTTTCTAGCGCTCTCAATTCTGGTCAAATTTGTGACGGTTCTCGTCGTGCCCTTTTTTTTGCTGGCATTGACTGTCCACGAAGTCAAATGGCCCAAACGACTGATCCCTATGAGTGGGTACGGCCTGCTGATAGCGATCCTGGTCATCCTGCCGCTGCTTCCCCTGTGGCCCGGCTGGGACAACTGGGCGGTGCTGCAAGCCGGCAGCGGCGCCGGAAGGTCCCTACTGGCCCTGCTGGTTCTCGGCCTCAAAGATACATGGGGCGTCAACTTTGCCTTCGATTTCTCCCGCAACCTGCTCGTTGGCCTGTATGCCCTGATTTATTTGTCCCTTCTTGTCAGGGGTCAGGGGTCGGGGGTTGGGGGTCAGCCAGTAGTCAGTAGTCAGAAGTCAGTAGTCAGTAATCTTCCAACCTTCCAATCTTCCAACCTTCCACTCCTCCACTCCTCCTTCCACATCCTCTTCTGGTACGTTCTTCTCGCTGCGCCGGTGTTTCACGCCTGGTATTTGTTGTGGTTTCTGCCGTTAGCGGTACTCCTCCTACCCAACCGGCGACCACTGATAGCCGCCACCGTTTTTTCGATCACCGCGCTGTTCATCATCCCTTACTTTGAAACCGTTCGCGTCTGGTATCCGGTTTTGCTGCACAATCAATTTCTGGGCCATCTGATCGGGGCGCCCCTGCTGATGGTTCCGCCAGCCCTCGCCCTCCTCTGGCCGATTAGCCGAAGCCCCAAATCTGAGGTATGATACGTGAAGCGTGAGACGTGAGGTGTGAAATTTTTTACGCACCACGCGCTACGCACCACGTCGCTAATCATAAATCCAAAATCCAACATCTTCGAGAGGGTATTTTTGACCATGACCAAAACTATCGCTGTTCTGGGTGGAACAGGTAATGAAGGGCCGGGCCTGGCTCGGCAGTGGGCCAAATCGGGCCGGTATAACGTCATTATTGGCTCGCGCCAGGCCGAAAAGGCCGAGCGGGTAGCGGCTGAATTAAATGAACAACTGGGACGGCCTCTCCTCACCGGCATGTCGAATGAAGACGCGGCCAAAGCCGCCGACATTTGCGTGCTGACGGTGCCTTACAGCGCCCAGGGGCCAACCCTGACCCAACTCCGCGATGTCTTGCAAGGCAAAATTTTGATAGACGTGACCGTGCCGCTCAAGCCGCCCAAGGTTAGCCACGTGAACGTGCCGCCGGGCGGGTCGGCGGGGCAGGAGGCGCAGACCATTTTAGGCGAGGGGGTGCGGGTGGTGTCGGCCTTTCAAAATGTCGGCGCGGCCCATTTGAGCGACGACAGCGAGCACATTGATTGCGATGTGTTGGTCTGCGGCGATGATAAAGAAGCCAAAGCCGAAGCCATCGCCCTGGCCGAAGCCTGCGGCATGCGCGGCATTGACGCCGGCCCGCTGCAAAATGCCGTCGTCGTCGAGGGTTTGACCGCTGTACTGATTGGCATCAACATCCGGCACAAGGTCAAAGCATCGGGCATCAAAATCACCGGAATTTAAAGGTTCTTCAGAATTTTATGGCCTTGAGCGTGATGCGTGATGCGTGATGATTTTAATCACGTACCACATGATCGAGAGGGAAAATGAAAACCGATTTAACGCCACCTGTTGCTAAAATCGAACCGAAAGTTTTAACCACACACGGCGACACCCGCACCGACAACTATTTTTGGCTGCGGGAACGCTCGAACCCGGAAGTGATGGCTTACCTGGAAGCAGAAAACAAATACACAGCGGCGGTTATGCAGCCCACCGAAGCACTGCAAGAGCAGTTGTACCGGGAACTGCTGGGTTACATCAAAGAAACGGATCAGAGCGCACCGGAAAAGCTGGACGACTATTATTACTATGAGCGCACCGAAACCGGCAAAGCTTATCCCATTTACTGCCGCAAGCAGGGCAGCCTCGATGCGCCGGAAGAAATTCTGCTGGACCAGAACCTGCTGGCCGAAGGCCACGATTTTTGCCAGCTTGGGGTGTTTCAGGTTAGCCCCAATCACCGCCTGCTGGCCTACTCGGTTGATCTCAGCGGCGCGGAAACCTTTACCCTGTACGTGAAAGACCTGGCTAACGGCCAATTGTTACCCGATCAAATTCCCAACACCTATTACAGCCTGGCCTGGGCCAATGACAACCAGACCCTTTTCTACACCGTTTTGGATGAGGCCAAGCGCCCCTATCAATTGTACCGCCATACTCTCGGAACCGGCCCCCGCGATGATGTTTTGCTCTACCACGAAACCGACGAAATGTACAACATGTTTCTCCACAAAAGCCGGAGCAAAGCCTACATCTTGGTCTATCTGCGACAGTCGGTCACATCCGAGTGGCATTACCTGTCCGCCGACGATCCCACCGGCCAATTTCGGGTTATCCAGCCCCGCCAGCACGGCCTGGAATATCTGGTAGACCATCGCGGCGACGAGTTCTTTATTTTGACCAACGCCGAGGCCGTAAATTTTCGGGTGATGACCGTCGCCACGGCCAACCCGGCCAAAGCGCAGTGGCGAGAGTTGATTCCCCACCGGCCGGCGGTTAAAGTAGATGAACTGCTGGTCTTTCAGGATCACCTGGTTTTGTTTGAGCGGGAGCAGGGATTGCCCCAAATTCAGGTTATCTACCTACCTGACCTGACCAGCCACTATGTTGACTTTAACGAGCCAGCTTATACCCTCTGGCCGCAAGGCAATCGAGAGTTCCAAACCTCCCAATTGCGCTTTGGTTACTCCTCGCTGGTCACGCCGCCCTCGACCTTTGATTACGAGATGAATGACCGCACCCGCGACCTCAAAAAGCAGGAAGAGGTTCCGGGTTATGACCCGGCCCAGTATCAGTCAGAACGGATTTTCGCCACTGCCGCCGATGGCGTCCCGGTGCCGATTTCGCTGGTCTATAAAAAGGGCCTGGTCAAAGATGGGCGCAGCCCCTTGCTTATGCATGGCTATGGCGCGTATGAAGCTTCGATGGATGCTTATTTTGGCTCGCGGCGCTTGTGCCTGCTGGAGCGCGGTTTTGTCTTTGCCATCCCCCACATTCGCGGCGGCGGCGAAATGGGCCGGCATTGGTACGAGCAGGGCAAGCTGCTCAACAAGCGTAACAGCTTCACCGATTTCATCGCCTGCGCCGAGCATCTTATAGCCGAAAAGTACACTTCCGCCGACAAACTGGTTGCCTTTGGTCGCAGCGCCGGCGGCTTGCTGATGGGCGCAGTAGCAAACATGCGCCCGGATTTGTTCAAAGTGGTTGTGGCCGGGGTGCCGTTTGTGGACGCCATCAACACTATGCTCGATTCTTCCATCCCGCTGACCACCAGCGAATATGAAGAGTGGGGTAACCCCGCCGACCCGACGTATTACGCCTACATCAAATCCTACTCACCTTACGACAACGTCGAAGCCAAAGCCTACCCGCACCTGCTGGTCACCGCCGGCTTGAACGATCCGCGGGTGCAATATTGGGAACCGGCCAAATGGGTCGCCCGGCTGCGCGCCCTGAAAACAGACCAAAATGTTCTGCTGCTCAAAACCGAGATGTCTGCCGGGCACAGCGGCCCTTCCGACCGCTACGCCTACCTGCGCGAGTGGGCCTTTACCTACGCCTTTATCCTCGACCGGCTGGGCATCTATGCCTGACAGCGTGCAACTGATTCCCCTGCCCGGCCTGCCCCTCATCCGGTCCGGCGACGACCTGGCCGCGCTGATAGGTGAGGCCAGTGAAAAAGTCGGGCTGACCTTGATGGACAGCGATATTGTGGTTGTGGCCCAAAAAATTGTCTCAAAGGCCGAAGGCCGCTTTGTGCGCCTGTCGGAAGTGACTCCTTCGGCGGAGGCGCTGACCCTGGCCCAAATCACCGGCAAACCGGCCGAGCAGGTAGAAGTGATTTTATGGGACACCGCCGAGATTATCCGGGCGCAAAAGGACCTGTTGATTGTGCAGCACAAGCTGGGCTTTATCAGCGCCAACGCCGGGATAGATCATTCCAATGTCAGCGATGAGCCGGGGGTGCTGCTCCGTCTGCCTGCCGACCCCGACGCCTCGGCCCGCGCTATCCGCCGGCGGCTGGCCGAGTTGACCGGCGCTGCCCCGCCCACCCTGATTATTGACAGTCACGGGCGAGCCTGGCGTTTTGGCACCGTCGGGGTGGCGATTGGGGTCAGCGGGCTGGCTCCGGTGCAGGATTTACGCGGTGTGCCCGACCTGTTTGGCGAACCCCTCCGCCACACCGATGTCGGCTTCACCGACCAGATTGCCGCCGCCGCCAGCCTGCTTATGGGCCAGGCCGCCGAAGGCTGCCCGGTGGTGATTGTGCGCGGCCTGCCTTTCACTCTAAACGAGCACGCCAAAGCCTCGGACGCGTTGCGGCCCAAGCATCTGGATGTGTTTCGATAGTAGAGAACAGGTAATTTTTCCTTACAGCTATATTTGGAATTAATAAGAAACAGCAGGTATATTTATCATGATTGAGTATCAGTGGATCCAAAATTGCTCTAGCTGGACAACAGTTCAGCGGCCAAAATACGGACTGTTGTCCGCTGGGAGCCTGAAATTTGGATCTGCTGAGTATAGTAAGGAGTCCAGGGATGATGGTCGGTTTTGATCGTATTACATCTGATCCACAAATCTTGGGTGGCAAAGCATGTATTAGAGGCATGCGCATTTCGGTCTCATTGATTGTCAATTTGGTGGCTAATGGAATGACCGTCAAAGAAATCACAGACGAATACCCCGATCTTGAACCAGAAGATATTCAACAAGCTTTACGTTATGCCGCCTGGACGGTTGATGATATTATTTTTATCCCAACCAAAGCAGCCGTATGAAGTTTTTGCTTGATATGGGGTTGGCCCGTAGTACGGCCGTTTACTTACGTACTCAAGGGTACGATGCGCTTCATCTACGAGAACAAGGGTTACAGCGATTAGATGACGCAAAAATTGTAGAAAAAGCCCTGGCAGAAGATCGA
>JAKLJP010000078.1 GCA_023151115.1 Anaerolineae bacterium | reverse complement strand
ATTTACCCCTCCACAAGTTTGGTAGATTATACTTCAATCCACCTTAGCTCGTGGTCCAGTTTTTGGGGCCAATTATATGTAGTCTGCGGTGACCAAAGGAATATTATCTGGTGGATCAACGCTATTATCGTACCATTCAAGAGTGTCCTGGTCATAACTTGGTTGTATATTGGTGTATAATTCAAGTAAATCATTAAGGCTATCTATTAACTGCTTTATGCCAAGAATATCCTGACGCTCATTTTTTACTGTTTTAGTAGTAGTATCGCTATCATTATAGTAGGGTTGATGTTCTTTATATCTGTCAGTGTTTTCTTTTTCAGCCCAGGTAAGTAGATATTTAAATAGCATTTTTTGTTCGGCATGTTCCATTAGTTTAGTGATAATATCAGTTTTGGGGCTATTTTGAGTCAGTTGATGATAAACAGGCTTAAAGTCAGCGTCATCAAAACAAAAATCACGAAGTTTCTGTTCATTAAAGCCCTTGGTTAGTAGATCGCGAATATTGGTAAAATTATATTCTTGTCCCATGTCTTTTCCTTTATATTTATCAATTGACCACTAAGTAATGCGTTCTACTAAGTTTGACAGTCTTCCCTACAGACGGTAGGATATTGATGCAATGAAAACCTTTACAAACTATGAGGTTTCTTATGCCCCACACTGTCACCATCACCGAGGCTCACCAACGGCTGGTTGACTTGGTGAGCGAAGTTGAAGAAACAGACAGCCCTATTTTCTTGACCGATGCCGGGGAAGAAAAAGCGGCATTGCTATCTATGCAAAGCTACCGGCGCTTACTCAGCGTGGCCGAGCGCGAAATTCGTCGCCAACATGCTTTGGCCGTAACCCCTGCTGCTTCGGAAGCGGAGTGGCAGGCCGGTTTTGCCGAGTTAGAAGCTTTGGGCGTAGCTCACTTCTCCGATGTGTCTGAGGAGACACTACAAGAAGAAATTGCTGCTGCGCTAAAAGATAGTTCTGCTACTTTACCTCCCCCCAAATGAGCGTTCCATCCTTGTTGGTGGTTTGCGATACCAATGCCCTGATCCCTCTTGCTGTTAGCCAAACCGAGCGAGCCAAATTTATGCGTCGAGCTTGGGCTGAGCGGCGGTTTGCCTTGTTTGTTACCCCACCCATTCTGGCGGAGTTTGAGCGGGTTTTGCGTTACCCTCAAGTCCGTCGCAATCACAGCTTAACTGAAGCAGTAATCCAACGGATTGTAACCCTGGTACAAGATCATACTTACATATTATCCGGTGCTTACAACGTCCGCCGTGTTGAAGCCGATCCCATTGATAATATATTTCTGGCCTGCGCTCTGGAAGCTGGAGCAGATTATCTGGTTAGTGAAGACGACCACTTACGTCAATTGAAGTATTACCACGGCGTTCAACTAATTTCTATAGCCCAGTTTGCAGAGATTTTAGGTAAACTGCCCTAATCTCCAATCTCCAATCTTATCCTTTTGTTGATCTTCCCCTTACTCTCATACCCCGCCACCCGAATGGTCCCTACCTCGCGAGTGTTGGCGACATGAGTCCCGCCGTCGGCCTGTAGATCCAACCCTTCGATTTCGACGGTGCGGACTTCGGCTATGCCTTCGGGCAGCAAGTTGATTTTGGTGCGGATCAGGTCGGGAATCTGAAAGGCTTCTTCGCGGGGCAGAATTTTGACCCGCACCGGGCGGGCCGCGGCCACTTCGGCGTTAAGCTTTTCCTCGATTTCCTTGACCAATTCTTGCCGCAGCGTTTCAAACTCGAAATCCATGCGTCCGCTCAATATATCCATATTGCCGCCCGTCACTTGCGCCCCGTAATCCCGCCAGACTACGCCACACAAAATGTGGAAGGCGGTGTGGGTCCGCATCAGTTTGTAGCGGCGGTCCCAGTCAATCCGGCCGTGAACGGTTGCACCGGCGGGGGGCAGTTCTCCTTCGAGCCAGTGCCAGATATGCTCGCTCTGGCGCTTGACTTTGGTTACAACCTGCCCATTCAGCCAGCCAACATCATTTGGCTGGCCGCCGCCACCCGGATAAAAAGCCGTTTTATCCAGGGCTATGGCGTTTTCTTCCGAGTTCACTGCCACGACAGTTGCCTCAAATTCCTGCAAATAGGCGTCGGTATGGGCTAAGAGTTCGGTCATAAGTTTCTCCATTTACGATTTACGATTTACGATTTGTGATTTAATCGTAAATCCAAAATCGTAAATCCAAAATGAAAAACTCTCATCCCAACTATGGGACGAGAGTCTCAAAAACTGCTCGCGGTACCACCCAATTTAGCGCATGCGCTCGCTCAGTCGCCTACAGAGTTCAACGTTTAACGTTGAAACGTTAAACAGTATAGACGTGTCCCACTAACGGAGGACAATTCCGGCTGAGTCTACTCGGCGATGGCCTTTCGGTCAGCGGCTCGGGAAGGATTTTCGGCCAGTTTGATCGGTCCGGCTCACACCCTCCCGGACTCGCTGAACATCGTGGACTGGCTTACTCGTTTCCGTCACAGCCTGTAAAATTAACAATTGTGGGCAAAACTATATCATCAAGGGGCGGGGTTGTCAAATCATTCAAAATCCATACCCCTATTGTTGAGCCTGAAAAGCGGCATAATCAGCCCGGAGTTCCTGGGCAAACTCTGTGGGGGTTATCTGGCCATCGCCCAGTTCTTGTAACGAGATAGTCAGGGTGTTATAAAAGGTGGGCGTGGCCCAATCGAGATAAGGCCCTATCCGTTCCTGCTCAACCAGTTGTCTCCAGGCAGCATTTATATCCGCCTCTAGCCCTGGCTCATCGGGGCTGGAGGCAACCGGTACAACGGGGGTCAGCCCGGCCTGCTGCCACAACTGCATGGCTCGCTCCGACATCATCCAGTCAATATACTCAGCAGCCAACTCGGTGTTGGCCGAACCTTGTCGAATCACATAAGCGGCTGAAGCGCCGGCCAGTGTCATCTTTTCGTCGCCTTTGGCCAGGGGCGGCAGCAAAAAGAAGCCGAGATTAGCGCCAAGTAAATCGTTGCTCAACCAACTTCCACCAAACAACATGGCGCCCTGCTCATTATTGAATAGTTGCCAGGCCTCGTCGTAGGCCAGACTATTAAAATCTGGGGGAAAATAGCCCTGGTCAACCCAGTCTCTATAAGTGGCGGCAGCTTGTTCATGGACTGAAACATCAAAGTTGGCCTCGTTGCGGCCATAGATCAAATTGTCAAGATAAGCGGGATTGTTGATAAAGGCATTTTGGATTTCACTGTAAAGGTGGATAGCCGGCCAACCATCCAGATTACCGAACATAAGCGGAATTTCCCCGGCGGCTTTGAGGGTTGCCATCGCCTCTTCAAATTCAGCCAGGGTAGCCGGCACGGTGACGCCGGCAGCGGCGAACTTTTCCTTGTTGTAAAACACGCCCACCAATTCGGCAGTGGGGGCCAGGCCGTAGATGTTACCCCGGCCATAGGCCGAGCCATCATCCAAAACGCGGTTACGGGTAGCCAGCGGCGCAGGGAAGCGGTTGGCCCAGCCATATTCTTGCCAATAGGGCGTCAGGTCGGCCAGCAGACCGGCGGCCACCAAAGCGGCTAAGTCTGACCGGCCGGGATTAACCTGCGCAATATCGGGACCATCGGGATTGCCCAACGCCGGGCGGGCGGTGGCTTGCATATTGACCATCGTTTTGACGGTGCGCCGAATCTCTACATTGGGGTGGGCAGCTTCAAATTCACGATGGAAGGTCTCGATAACTTGACTCTCCGCATCAGCTGTCCAGATGTCCCACACTTTAAGAATGGTCGGCGCGGGGGTGTCTTCAGTCGAACCGATGTTAGCGGGCGAACCGGGAATACACAATTTCCAGCCGACATCAATAAAATCCACATCATCAATCCTGGCATAACTGGGGTCGAGCGCATTTTTGGCGTTGGTCGCCTCAGCAATGACGGGATAAGCGGATGGATCATCCCAAAATTTGTCGGCTAATTTCGAGAGCCAATCATCCCTTTGCACAATCACATCAGATTGGCAGGTCGCTGCCTCTTGAGCCAGGGCCGGTGAGGAAGTCAATATGAAGGCGAATAATAACAAAATTTTTATTAATTTTTTCATCGAACTCCTCTGGGATTGATATTGGCTAAACCATTATATCGTAGATTTTTCCCTGTAGATAATTGTCAAATTAAAAGTATTTTCAGAAATTAGGAGGAACAAAGCTATGCCGCAGCCCCTCAAAATTGGTATTATCGGAGATTTTGATCCAACCTAAAAGCAGCGATGGCTTTTAGAGCTACGCCAGGCCGATAAAAAAAGGCGCTCCTACAGGAGCGCCTTTGGGGAGTGCGGTTAATCTACAAGTAGCTGTTGCGATAGCTTAGACCGGCGTCCGCTCCCGCCGGATGGCGATGAGTTTTTTAGCCGTTTCGACGGCGACGGCGGCATCGCGGCAGTAGGCGTCGGCCTCGATGGCTTCGGCAAAGGCTTCGTTGAGCGGCGCACCGCCGACCATGACAATCACATCCTGGCGAATGCCTTCGCTTTTTAGCCGGTCAATCACCACTTTCATATAGGGCATAGTCGTGGTCAGCAGGGCCGACATGCCGATGATTTCGGGTTTGTGCTCGTTGTAGGCAGCCATAAATTTATCGGCGTCGTTATTGATGCCGATGTTGATCACTTCAAAGCCGGCTCCTTCCATCATCATCGCCACCAGATTTTTGCCGATGTCGTGGATGTCGCCCTTGACCGTGCCGATAACCATTTTGCCGATAATTGGCGCGCCGGTTTCGGCCAGCAGCGGGCGCAGCACGGCCATACCCGCTTTCATGGCATTGGCGGCCATCAGTACTTCGGGCACAAACAGGATCCCATCTCGGAAATCCTGGCCAACAATATCCATCCCGGCTACCAGCCCGTCGGTCAGGACATTATAGGGAGTAATACCCCGGCTCAAGGCCTCTTCGACGCCTTCGACAACTTCTTCCTGGTACCCATCGTAAAGATCATCGCCCATTTGCTGGTAAAGCTCTTCCAGGGATAAATCTTTTATATTGAAGTCATCTGCCATAACACTCTCCTCCAAAGATAGACCGGGAACCGGGGACGGGAGACCGGGAGGCTGACAATGGCTCATCGTCGGCCCCCGGCCTCCCGTCACGCCGGTAAAAAATTTTCATGGGTAAAGCAAACTCGACTGGTTTACCCTAAATGATTTGTATTATAATGCAAATGATACTATAAATGTTTGGAGCAAGCAATTGTTTTTGTGGATAAAATGATGATGAAACCCCGGCCTAACCGGCCCATTGTCGGCGGCACCAACAACAACCTGGGCTTGCGTCGTTATGATTACTGGCGTACTGGCTACGGCCCCCACTTTTTGCCGGAGCTGAATTTTTGCCTGGCTCAAGCCGGAGAGTATCATTGCAAACCTAATTATCTGACCGGCAACTTTGAGCATACCCACCAGACCCAAATTTTTTATCATCTCTCCGGTGAGGCCGTTTTTGAATATCCGGCCGGAGGTCGGGTTGCTGTAGCCAGCGGCGATTTGCTGATTATCCCGCCCTACCACGCTTTTACCTACAGCAGCCGCCTGGGGATGAAATACCACTGGTTTGTGCTGGAAGGCGAGTGGGCGCGGGTGCTAGGCGAAATAAAGGTACAGCAGCGCCGTCTGGGGTACGACGCCGAAATCGAGGCGCTGCTGATTGAACTGCGCGAGATATTAATTTTGCGCAAACCGGGCTATCCGCTGCGCAGTATTGGCGTATTTTATGAATTGATGGCGCGGGTGGAGGAAATTTCCGGCGCATCTACTATACCGGAGTCGGCCTACCCGGAGGCAGTACGCAACGCCCTGATCTTTTTGCGCGAGAATTACGCTGTGCCCTTTGACGCGGCCCAAACAGCCGCGACGGTGGGCCTGAGTCAATCGCACCTGCGGGCGCTGTTTGATAAGTGGCTGGGCGAGTCGCCCAAACAGTTTCACACCCGCTGCCGCATTGACCAGGCCCGGCGGCTGCTCAACGAGCAGCGCCTGCCGGTGGTTGAGGTGGCTTTTCACGTCGGTTTTACCGACCCGCACCATTTCTCGCGGGTGTTCAAGCAGATCACTGGCGTTGCACCGAGTTATTATGGCAAGGCTCAAGGGGGTCAGCCCGGCCTGAGTGGATAAAATGACGACCTGGAAAAAGAAGCGGCGGGTCGTTCGACCCGCCGGGTGCCCGGTTTGTTCACTGCCGGGCTGGCAACCAACCAGAAGGAGTGTAGGTTAAAACCTCAGTCAGTTCAAGCGGCCTTGCTAATCTGGCAACCTTTAGTATTGATACCCCGCGTAATGAGGTTGTTGATAGTAATTAGAATAGCTTTGGTACTGATTGTAGTAGCGGCAGCAGCAGTTGTTGTAGTGGTGGCGGGGATAATATTGGTGGCGTGGGTAATAATGGTAGCCGGTATAATAGTAGCGACTCTGCGGGTGATAGTTATAATTATACCCGTAATTGGGGTAGTGGCCGTATCCGTAACCCTGGTAGCCGTAGCCATCATTGGTGTAGCCGCCGCCTCCCCCGTAGGGGCCGTCAGCAAAAGCAGCCGTAACAAAAACCAATTGCAGCAAAACCAGGACGGCGATAATAACGACCATCTTTTTCATAGGTTTCTCCTTTCTCCAAATGTCATAGTTTCAATGAAACAGAAGCTCAATCAAGTAGTCAAACCGACCCCACACTCCCTCTGGTTGGCCTTTGGCCCGGCGAATAAAAAAGCCAAAATCAATAAATGCAGTTGATTTTGGCTTTGACTGACATAAGGATAGCTCTCCCCAATATACCTGGCCTAAGCGTGATTGGCTGAAGTTGTGACCAGGAAACTTAACAATGTTGTTAAAAGAGCAGTTGATGCTGTACTTAACATTATTATCTCAAATCGCCCGGTAAAAGTCAAGGTTGCATTTGCGGACTTTCGGCCTATGAGTGAAAAGTAACAAGGTTGCAAAGTCGCAAACCTTCTGACTGCTGACATCTGATGGTTGGTTACTATCTTCAAGGAGGGATCGTATGCGCGCCGTCTTCACCGTTGATTTACCCCTGAGCCACGACAACAAATACCCCGACAACCAACAAATTGTCGAACTGATGCGCTCGTTTGGCTGGGAACCGATGGATGTTTGCCTCCTGGCCGATGAAACAGCCAAAGGCCAGAAGTATCAGGAATTGGGCGAGCCGCTGTTCCAGCACATGCCGGCGACAGCCGTCGCCACAACCGACGACGTGATCTTTTGCGGCTATCTATCCGACGATTATACCCGT
Organism: Anaerolineae bacterium; assembly: GCA_023151115.1. The sequence continues at coordinate 17,509 of JAKLJP010000078.1, read as the reverse complement.
TTTGTAATCCTGCGGCTGGTTAACGGGCAAATCACCTTCCGTTTGTCCAATACTGTCCTGGCTCGACTGCAAAAGTCTACCGAGAAAATTGTGCGTAAGCTGCTGGATGCGCGTCTAAACGGCAGACCGTTGAACGTTAGCAATCAGGCCGTGGTTATTTATGAACAGGGTAATGATTATGTGGTCATGAGCGGGCGGGTCATTCCCAGCCCGCTGCGAGAAACGCTGCGCAAGGATAAAAAGAGCGTTCTCTTGATTGCCGTCCCTTTGATTATCTTTGCCTTTCTGGCCTCCATCGTGAACACCCTTGATATGAGCGGCCACACTTTTACCGCCGGCACGATGGAGCGCATGTCAACGGCCTTGTTGACCACCGCCCTGGTCAGTTCGCTCAGCCTGGCTGAAACTTACCTGGAAATCTACCGCAACCGGATTATTGTGTGGTGAGGTAAAAAGAACTGCGCTCGAAATAGCCTGGCTCGGTAAAACCGGATAAAATGAGCAGTATACATCCCCAGTCGTTGTCTATCGCTTACCAGGAGTTTTCCATGCCGACCTTGCCTCTCAACAACACGACCATTGCCTACGATGACTATGGTCAGGGTGAACCGCTACTTCTGATTCACGGTATCTTTGTCTCCAGAGCTACCTGGCATCTCCAAATTGACAACTTTGCCCGAAAGCACCGGGTTATAACTTGTGATCTGCGAGGGCACGGCGAGTCGTCCGTTTCGTCCGACCCTTACTCTGTGGCTTTGTTTGCCAGTGATATGATTGCCCTGCTCGATGCGCTGGGATTAGAGCGAGTCGCTTGCTGCGGCCATTCGTTTGGCGGGATGGTGGCCCAGGAATTAGCGCTCAGCTACCCCGACCGGGTCAATAAGCTGATCCTGGTCGAGAGCTCTTATGGCTTCTCCTCCACTCCCTGGGAAGCAGGTCTAACCACCATCATCCACACCTGTTTTAACCAACTTCTGCGCCCGGAAGACCGGGTTAAATTAGTGGCCGGCTATTTTGGCATGCTAAGCGGGCAAGTGGAAACCTATATCGAAGCTCAGGGCAAACAGCATCTCCAGAATGTGGCCAATTTTCAAAACATCTTGCAAGCATCTCTCACCTTTAACAGCCGCTGGCGTTTGCATCAGCTTGCCTGCCCCACCCTGCTTTTACTGGGTCAATATTTTCACGTGCCCTGGATTCATTTCCACACTTATGAAATGCTGTGGCGGATTAGACAGGCCCGCCTCAAATATATCTCCCGCGCCGGTCACGTCCTCAACTGGGATAATCCGGCAGAGTTCAACCAGACCATTACCCACTTTCTGACTACAAAGAATGGACATAATTAAGCTGAGGAACTTTGTCTAAACATTCAGTGTTAGGCGTGATAACCAAAGTGTTGTCGGCCTTGGGCATCAATGCTGTGCCGGCTGTCGGTTTTTTTGGCCTGGGCTGGAGTTGGGAAAACACTATCCTGCTGTACCTGCTGGAAACTCTGATTGGTATCCTGTTGGTGGTACTGCGTATCCGTCTGCTGGCTCCGGCGCGACAAGAGGTTATTGGGGCGACGCTGCCTAAGCCGCCGGCCGAAATTTCAACCGGAAAGCAATCGGCCAAGCAAGTCATCCGCTATGCCTGGCCAACGCCTGACGGGGTGCTGTATGACCGCAACGAAATGCTCAAGAGCTATCTGCTAATCACCGTAAGCTTATCCGTAGTGACGGCAGTGTTTATGCTGGTTTTTTTGTTTATGGTGATGCGGGCAGAGTTGGACCTGGCTGCGCTCCGTTCCGGGTTGGGGGGGATACTCACCTTTCAGCTTTTGAGCCTGCTGGGCGATGTGGCCTGGCTGCGGGCGCTATCGCTGGCCCAGGCCGAAAAGCTGCTAGAACAAAGTATGGGCCGGGTGGCGCTGCTGTACCTGGCCGTTTTTGCCGGCGTCTGCGCCGCGCCCTTTCATACTTACGGGTTTTTGCTGCCGTTCATCGGCCTCAAAACAATGGTGGATGTCGGCCAGCCCATACAGGCGCTGTACCAACGTTGGTCGCAATCCAAAGTTGCCGGTTAAGATTCTTCGCTCCGTGCTGGCGGAGGTGCTCAGGTTGACCCTCCTTCGGCACTAAACCGGGTTAACAGTATCCCGGCTGCCGGTGAGCGCAAAATAATCACGTTGGACCATCAGCCGGTAGGGGATGTTGAAGGCCGGGATGACCCGCCCCGCCCGGCGGGCATTTTCCATGATCTCTTTAAGAGGGCGCAGAGCTCAACCTGCCTGGGGTAAATCTACTTGATAATCCTGGATTCGAGCCGCTGTTCGTTCAACCAACTGCTCAATATCGGCCGGTAGGAAAGGTTTGGACAGCCAGGCCAGACCGGATTTTTCTAAAAAAATTCGCGTATCCATATCAACGACGTTGCCGGTAATAAAAATGAAGCGATTAACCAGGTACGGGTATTTTTTTGTGGCTGTTTGATAAAGCTCCGGTCCCAGGATGTCGGGCATGAGAACATCACACACTATCAAATCAAAAGTTTGGGTTTCGAGTTTTTGCATGGCAGTAAGGCCATCTGGTGCTGTAACAACCTGATGACCGCGCTGGGTAAAGATGAGCCGGAGCAGATTGAGCAGAGCCGGCTCGTCATCTACGGCCAGAATTTTGAGAGGACTGGCGAAAGTCGTCGTGCCTGTAGCCGCCGGAGGGGAACCGGCCGGGGTTGCCAGGGGTGGTTTTTCGATGGGCAGTTGAATGGTGAAGATAGCTCCCCCGTTGGGCGAATTTTCGGCCCAAATGCGTCCTTTATGTTCGCTGATAATGCCAAAACAGATGGATAGTCCCAGACCAGTACCTTCACCCACGCCTTTAGTGCTAAAGAATGGGTCAAAGACCCGGCTGAGATGCTGGGCTGGAATCCCTGGCCCGTTATCGGCAAAGCTCAAAAAAATATGTTCGTCGTCATGGCTCGACTCAACGACCAACTGGCGGGGGTCGGGCTTGGTCGCCAGCGCATGAATCGCATTGGTCATCAAATTGATAAAAACCTGTTCCAGTTGATGGGGGTCGGCCATGGTCATCGGCAGTTCAGCATCAAGGTCAATTTTTACTTGGACCGCGTTCATCTGAAGCTGGGCCTTGACCAGGGAGACGCTGTCGCCAATAATCTCGTTGAGGTCAACCGGCCTGGTTTCCAAATCAAAGCGGCGGGCAAATGTCAACAAATCACGCACAATCAACCGGGCGCGTTGGGCTTGGCGGAAGATGACATTCAAATCGGCCTGGGTTTCTTCGGGCAGATTGCTTTGCTGCAACAGGCTTGAATAGCCAATGATGGTGGTCAACGGGTTGTTAAGCTCGTGAGCGACCCCGGCTACCAGCTTGCCGATAGCCGATAATTTCTCGGTTTGTTGAAGCTGCTGTTCCAGCTCACGCCGATGGGTAATATCACGAGCAATGAAGTGCAAACTGACAGGCCGGCGGCCTTCGCGCCGCACGCGCAGCGTTACTTCAAGCAGGGTCTCTGTTTTATCTTTGCCCAGCACCGATAGTTCAAAAGGGGCCAGCGATTCGGTTGAGGCCAGGTGCATTTTGAGGAGTTTATAAAGGGATGAAATTTGCTGGGGTAAGATAAACTGGGTGGCCGGCGCACCTATAATTTCGTCAAGTTGGTAGCCCGTTGTTTTTAGAACGACTTTATTGGCGCTGCTAATTCTAAAATTGCCGTCGAGGGTAAAGATGAAATCATTGGCGTTATCAAAAAGGTCCCGGTAGTTAGCCTCGGCTGCCCGGATTTCGGCAAACAGGCGGGCATTTTCCAAAGCAACAGCTAATTCAGCCGCAATGGCCTGGAACAGGCGCAGGTCTTCGTAATCAAAAGCGTTGAGCCGGGGGCTTTCGGCATTGAGCACGGCTACTACCTGGCCATTGACTAATACCGGCACACAGATTTCCGATTGGGTATCGGGGGCTAACTCGTAATAGTGGCTGGCTTCACGCACATTGGGCAGTAACAGCGCCCTACCGTGGCGAAAAACCCAGCCAATCGCGCTATGTTCTGCCGGAAAAGAGAGATTGCCCTCATTTAAATTAAAGCCAATGGTAGCCGGATGAACCACTACCATATTGTCGTCTTCGCCGGGTAGAAAAAAACCCAACCGCTCGATGCCCAGCGTCCGGTGCAAAGCGCTCATGGTCCCGCTGATAACCCGGTCGAAATCGAGACTGGAGGCAGCTGCCACCATGACCTCCTGTAGCACTTTGGCTTCGGCCAGGTGACGGGTCGCTTCACGATAAAGGCGGGCGTGCTCAATGGCCACAGCGGCCTGAGCGGCCATAGTTTCCAGTAAGCGAAGCTCGCTTTGACTGAGTACCTGGGTACTCTGAACTCGCCCCAGTTCCACCAGGCCAATGGTCTGCCGGCGGTAAATCAAGGGAATAAGAAAAAGAGCCTGTACCTTAAGCTCTTCCAACCAGGCTGCCTGCTCAGGTTGGGGCGTACCGGCTTCAAGCACGCCCGGGGTTTGGGAAACTAAAATCGAATAGAGCAACGAATTTCTGTCCAGAGACCGGGCGGATTGTTCCGGACGCCGGGTGCCCGGCCCGGTATAACTTTGCATGAGATAGAGCCGATCATCTTCTTTTTCCCAGTGGGAAATCAGGCACAAGTCGGCTTTGAGAGCTTCAACCATTTGCCGGCTAACTGCATCAAGGACGGTTTCCAGGGCCAAATCAGAAGTGACGATGGCCATCGCCTCAAACAAGAGGGCCTGTTCTTCGGATCGCTGCCGGGTTTCGGCCAGGAGCTGGGTATTCTCAATGGCCAGAGCGGCGTGGTCGGCAATAACGCTGAGCAGTTTTAACCCGTTATCGCTCAGATAATCCGGATTCATATTCATCAGCTCGATCACGCCAATGGTGTGCCCGTTGGCGCGCAGCGGGACGCACATGATGGACTGGGTGCGAAAGCCGCTGCGCTCGTCAAAGCTGCGATAAAACCGCTCGTCTTGGCTAACATCGGGGATGAGGGCAGGCTTTTCGTGAGTGACCACCCAGCCAACCACCCCTTTTCCTGCCGGCAAGCTTAACCCCCGCACCGCGTCAGCCCCGGCCCCAACCGCGGCTCGAATCACCATTTTATCGCCCGAAGGTTCAAGCAATGCTACAGAGCCAGCTTCCGCTTGAAATATCTCATTCGTGCGGGTGATGACCTGGCTTAAAACCTCTTGTAAATCCATCTAATGGTCTCCCCTGGTAAGATTGTAACAAAAGACATAATCTAAAGCAATAAGCTTTTGTTCCCCCTGAATGGGTGAAACAGTTTGCCACAATTTTTAATTTTTCCTGATTCGGTGATATATTCAGCAAAGAAATAGGCTTGATTCTGGAAAGGTGCAGCAAAATGAGTTATGACCTGGTTATTAAGAATGGGCGGATTATCACCGCCGGCGAAGATTTTACCGGCGATATTGCGGTAACAGGCGAAACCATTGCCGCCATTGGGCAAAACCTGGCCGGTAGCCGCGAAATTGACGCCAGCGGCCTTTATGTCATCCCCGGTGCGGTGGATGGACACGTTCATCTGCAAATGCCCTTTGCCGACATTATTACCGCCGACAACTTTGAGCAGGGAACCATTGCCGCGGCTTTTGGGGGGGTGACCAGCATTATAGATTTTGTCGAACCGGGCAAAGGGCAGGATTTAGTCGAAGCCCTCAGCTGGCGGCGGGCCGAAGCTGATGGGCAGGTGGTGATTGATTATGGACTGCACATGACCCTGCTCGACCCCGACCCGCTGATTCTAGCCCAGGTTTCCGACGCCTATGCCGCCGGCTGCGCCACCTTCAAACTCTACACCGCTTATCCTCATTTTTACCTGGCCGATGATGAACTCTACCGGGCGTTGATTGCCGTAGCTGAAGCCGGAGGATTGGCCGTTGTTCACGCCGAAAATTACCCGGTGATTACCGAAGTCTGGAAACGCTTGTTGGCCGCAGGCAAAGTTGAAGCCAAGTGGCATCCCCACAGCCGCCCGGCCATTACCGAAGCCGAAGCGGTCAACCGGGTTCTTTCGATTGCCCATCTGGCCGGCGCGCCCACGCTCATCTTTCATCTTTCCTGTGGCGAGGCCGCCCGCGAAGTGGCCCAGGCTAAAGAGCGCGGCTGGGTTGCCTTTGGCGAAACCTGTCCCCAATATTTGACCCTGCCTGACGATATTTATGAACGCCAGGATATGCCCGGTACCTGGTTCATCTGCCAGCCGCCTATTCGCGGTAGCGCCCAGTCGGCGGCTTTATGGCAGTCCCTGGCCTCCGGTAGTGTTGACATTATTTCCACCGACCACTGCCCCTTTTCCGCCGAAGCCAAAAGATTGGGTGAACAAAACTTCACCCTCACCCCCGGCGGGATCTCCGGCCTGGAAACCCGGCTGGCCCTGGTCCACACCTTTGGCGTGCTGGCCGGACACCTCACCCTAAACCGCTGGGTTGAAGCCTGCTGCACCCTCCCCGCCGATTTACACGGCATGATTCACAAAGGCCACCTCATCCCCGGCTACGACGCCGATATTGTTTTATTTGACCCCCAGCGCGAAATGACCTACAGCGCCGAAAACCTCCATTCCAATATCAGTTATACGCCTTATGCCGGCATTACCGTCAAAGGGGTTCCGGTTACCACCATTAGCCGGGGCGAAGTGATTGTGGAGAACGGGCAGTTCATCGGCAAACGCGGGCGTGGGCGTTTTTTAAAGAGAAGGTATGAATAAGGCAGTCCCAAGAAAATAATTACTCAATATTTATATTGCGTGTTGCGTCTTACGTGAGATAAAACGGACAGAACACGCAACACGTTTTGGCTAATTTAAATCTTGGAACTGTCTAAACGTTTTTGGAAGCATTCTATTTCGTAACGCTGCTCGTAACGACTTGGGGACATTGGCCGAGTAAAATAAGCCAACTCTATACAAAAACGGGAACTACTCAGACCCCATGTCATTTCGAGGCTGTAGGCCGAGAAATCCCCAGTACACTTGGGCGGAAGTAAGTTTACAGTTTGTAGTGGCGACTTCAGTCGCTCAACCTGCCCAAAACGACTAAAGTCGTCCCTACGATCTGTAGGGTCATTTACGCCGCGTTGTACTAGAGCGTTACATGGGTATTAGATTTCTCCCTTCGGTCGAAATGACATGGCTGAGTAGTTACCAAAAACGGCAGATTAGTGACAGCTTTGCTGCGGACCCTTTGGCAAATTATTTGGGGACAGCCTGAATCAAAGGTTGAGACCTCGCCGGTTCAACCGGAATCCCTCGCGGCACCCGGTCTCTTTGAGTTGGAACCCGATGATCCCCTGTTTGATTTTCTTCAACATACCTCCGGGACGGTTGAACTCGACCGGCTCAATCTTGATTCTCCAGCCTTGCGGGCGCTTTGTGCGGCTGGAGTCAAGCTGGTGGCCCCGCTGGTCAGCCAGGGCGAGTTGATTGGCCTGCTCAACCTCGGCAAGCGGTTGAGCGAGCAGGATTATTCCAATTACGACCACAAGCTGCTGGAGAATCTGGCCGCGCAGGCTGCCCCGGCAGTGCGGGTGGCTCAATTAATCCAGCAGCAGCAGCGTGAAGCCCAGGCCCATGAGCGGTTGGAACAGGAGCTGCGGATTGCCCGGCTGATCCAGCAGACTCTGTTGCCCAAAGAAATCCCCCACCTGCCCGGTTGGGAGGTAGCGAGTTTTTATCAACCGGCGCGGGCTGTGGGCGGCGATTTTTATGATTTTTTACTATTTCCCGACGGCCTGGTTGGTTTCATTGTCGGTGATGTAACTGATAAGGGCGTTCCGGCGGCCCTCGTGATGGCCACCACTCGCAGCCTGCTCCGCGCTGCCGCCGAGCGGCTAATTTTTCCGGGCCAGGTGTTGGAACGAGCCAACGAACTGCTCCACGCCGATATTCCCCCTAAAATGTTTGTGACCTGTTTGTATGCTTTGCTCGACCCGGCTACAGGCCGGCTCCGTTATGCCAATGCCGGTCATGATTTGCCCTATCGCCGCCGGCCTGATGGGGTGGACGAACTGCGGGCGACGGGGATGCCGCTGGGGTTGATGCCGGGCATGCGTTACGAGGAAAAGGAAACCGTTTTGGCCCCCGGAGAAACTGTGCTGCTTTATAGTGATGGGCTGGTTGAAGCCCACAACCCCCGCCGAGAAATGTTTGGCTTTTCTCGTCTACGGACACTTGTAGCCGAACATGTAGGTGGACCGGCGCTGATTGATTTTTTGATGACCCAACTGGCTGAGTTTACCGGCCCAACCTGGGAGCAGGAGGATGATGTGACCATGGTTCTGGTGCAGCACTGCCTGCCCCAAGCTGTTGAACTACCTGCCTCAGACCAGCATCAAAGCTGGCGCAATTTGGTAGAATTTTCGCTGGCCAGCATCTTGGGCAACGAGCGCGAGGCCATGCGCCAGGTTGGCCAGGCGGTTCAAATGCTCTCGATCCCGGACTCGCTGTTGGACCGACTTAAGACCGCCGTAGCCGAAGCAACGATGAACGCCATCGAACATGGCAATAAAAACCAACCGGACCTGCCGGTGGTCATCCAGGTGCAAGCCTCACCCACTGCTATCAGGGTGCGCATCACCGATCAAGGCGGCGGCCAGTCCATCCCTGAACCGGAAGCGCCGAATCTGGAGGCGAAATTGGCCGGATTACAGACGCCGCGGGGATGGGGTCTGTTTCTGATCAAAAATTTGACCGATGAAATGCGGGTCATCAGTAATCACACTCATCATACCGTTGAGTTAACCCTTTACCTGGAGGGCGAAAAAAATGGCAGCCAAACATCCTGAAGTCAAGCTACGTTATCAAGCCGATATCGCGATTATTGATTTACAGGGCGAAATCAATGCTTCGGCTGACGAAATACTCAAACCTGCCTATGTCGAGGCTGTTGCCACAAATCCAAAAGCTGTTTTATTGAATATGACGGATGTCGAGTATATTACCAGTACCGGCCTGGCGATTTTGGTGGAACTGCTTGCTCAGGCCTATCAAGCCAATCGCCCCCTGGCCGCCTGTGGTTTGAGCAGTCATTACCAGGAAGTGTTTCAGATTATTCGGATGACCGACTATATGCAAATTTTTGCCGATGAGGCCAGCGCTCTAAGCAAGTTGTAGAAGGGAGGACTTACAAATAATGTCTCAAAATAAAGTTACGATGCGGGTGCGCCTGGTGAGTGAACTGGTCAGTATTATTGACATCCAGGGTGAAGTAACCGGTACGGCGGAAGACTTATTAATGGAAGCATACAATCAGGCCGGAGCAGTGCAGACACTCATCCTGAATTTTAGTCAGCTTGAGTACATGAACAGCAGTGGGATTGGTCTGTTGGTAACGCTGCTCATCCGGGCTAACCGCCAGGGACAACGGTTGGTAGCCGTCAACCTGAGCGATCATTACCGTCATATTTTCGACCTGACCGGCCTGAACCAGGCGATTATTATTTATGCGACCGAAGCGGAAGCCCTGGCCGCCCTGACGCCCGCTGCGTAATGCGGAGTGCGGAATTATCAATTTTGATTTTCAAAACAGGTAAAAATTCTGGAGGATTGGAGGGCTGGATGAAGTGGTATCCAATCCGCCAATCCTCCAGTCTTCCAAAGTATATTATCGGATTTGATTGTCAAAAATCATTATTCCTCCCCTCTGAAAAAGCAGACTGAAGTCTGCCCTCCTTTGCTGAACTAATTCTTAAGCTTCACAAACGTGGCTCACATTGCCCCAAACCACCAGCAGGCTTATAATCAAGGCATGTTATTGATTACTATTGTTGAAGGAGACATGCGGCAAGTTATGGGTCAGTTGACACGTCAACAGATCGAAGCAATGCTCACCGGCCAGGACGGTAGCCTGAATCTGGCCGGTGCAGATTTGAGCGATTTGGATTTATCTCACCTCGATTTAAGCGGGGCCAATCTCTCTGGAGCTACCCTGGTTAGGGTGAACCTGCGAGACGCCCAACTACGGAACACTTCTCTCGACCGGGCCAATCTTCGGCAAGCGAACCTCAGTCAGGCCAATCTGAGCCATGCTAATCTAGCTGGGGCCAACCTGGGCGAAGCCAATTTAAGCGAGGTCTATTTACTGCGGGCCAATCTAACCGAGGCTAATCTGGCCGGAGCCAATCTGGCTAAAGCCAAGTTAGATGAAGCTAAGCTGACCAGGGCTAATTTGGAGCGAGTCAATCTCGACCGGGCCTATCTGGTGCGAACTCATCTGAACCAGGCTAATTTAACCCAGGCCAATTTGAACGGAGCTAACCTGAAAAACGCCATCCTCGACGGCGCTAATCTTACCGCCGCCAGCTTAAATGAAGCTTTTATGGAAGGCGCCAGCCTGGCCGGGACCGATTTGCGTCGGGTCAATCTGATCGGAGCGACGCTCACTAAAGCTACTTATAACAGCCAAACCCAGTGGGCGAGCGACTTTGACCCAGCGGCGGCCGGGGCTGTGACTAAAAAGAAAAAGTGGCTGGGCCTGTTTGGTTGAAGCAAACAGGATTGGAAAAATGGCATGGATGAGCAAGCCAGGAACTTTAATCAGGTCTTGCTGGCGGCAATGGACCGTTACGCCGAACGCACCTGTTTTCAGGTAAAGCAGGTCAAAGGGTATCAACACATCTCCTATGGCCGCTTTCAGGCCCTTATGTTTCGTATGGCCCGTTATCTCCAGCACCAACAAATCTCCCAGGGCGCGCGGGTTGTTATCGCTATTCCCAATTGTTTAGAATGGATGGTGGTCTATATGGCCACCCTGCTGGTTGGCGGGGTAGCCGTCCCACTGCGTCCCTCGGTTGCACCAGACCGATTTTGTTTTACCCTCGAAGACTCCGGGGCCAGCCTGGTGATTTTGGCCGAGGAACAACTTCTCCAAACCGTAGCCGAACTCTTAACCCGGCCTGACAATCCCTTGCCTAACTTAAAAACTATTTTGGTTATGGAGCAAATGGGCGAAGGGGTAGTCCAAACAAGATTGCTGGCTGAAATTCTGGCCGAGATAGAGTTATCGCCTCAGGAACAAGAGGCCATCCGGCTGCACGCGCTGAGCACCCCCCCCGAAACTCTGGCCGCCATTTATTACACCGCCGGGGGGACTGATCGCCCCAAAGGCGCTGTTTTTGACCATGGGCGTTTGCTGGCAACCATGCGCCACATGAGCGGGCTAACCCTTGATGAAGATGACCTGGCTTTTACCGTCGTGCCCTGGAGTTTTGCGGCCAGTTTAGCCGTGGCCCTGCATTACTTTTTATCGGGTGTGGCCAATGTGGTCGCCGGCGGCGACGAGACCCTCGTCGAAGTGATGCAGCAGACCAGCCCCACCGTAACGCTCAACATGCCTTATTTTCTGGAACGATTTTATGAGGAAGTCATGGCCATGGTGACCCAAATGCCCGAAGCCAGCCGGGAGGTTTTTCAGTGGGCCGTAGCCAAGGGCCGCGAATTTCATGCCGCCGGGCCGTCCGCTTCGCCGGACCTACGGCAGGAGTATGCCCGGGCCGACCTGACCTTTTTTAGCAGTATCCGGGGGCAAATTGGGGGGCGCATGCGCCGCTTCTATTCTACCGGCGCGCCGCTCTCACAGGATTTAGCCGGGTTTTTTGAGGCTATCGGCCTGCCTGTGCTGGATGTTTACAGTTTGACCGAAGCGGGCGGCTTTCCGGCCATCAGCCGGCTCGACGCCTACCGGCTTGGCTCGTGCGGCCAGGTGGCGCCGGGCTTTGAAATTCGTATCGCCGACGACGGTGAGGTGTTGGTACGGGGCCAATCCATGATGAACGAGTACTGGGGCTGGCCCGAAGAAACCCAGCAAGTTCTCGATGCTGATGGTTGGCTGCACACCGGCGACCTGGGCTATTTTGACCAGGAGGGCTATCTGTATCTGACCGGACGCAAAAACCCGGTCATGGTTCTCTCGACCGGCCGTAAAGTGATCCCGGCAACGGTGGAGGAAATGTTGATGGCTCACCCCATCATCACCGAAGCCGTCGTTTTTGGCGAGGGCCGGCCTTACGTGTCGGCCTTACTTGTGCCCGACCTGGAGGTATTGGTCGAGCACCTCCAGCCGGACGAAGGGCAGGAAAACGAAGAGCTAATCAACCTTGAGCCAACCTCATCCCCCTTGAAGTGGTTCTGGCAGCACGAGAATGAGGCCGGTGAGCCGGTAGTGACCACCGCTCACCCCCGCGTTAAAGCCCTGTTTGATGAGGTGGTGGCTCAAGTTAACAGCCGCCTCGACCGTTGGGCCAGGATTGAACAGTACAGTCTGTACGACCAGGCTTATAGCGAAGCGGCCAGTGAACTGGCCCGGTTGCGTCTGCACGATCGCCACCAATTGGTCGAGCGCTTTGCCACGCAGATTCAATCTATGTACCCGCCGGCGCCCCAGTTGCTAGATAAAGAAATTACCCAAGTCCATGTCAGCCCGGAACGGATGCGCCAGTTGCTGGAAAAAGAAAGCATGCTCGACGCCTGGCTGGCCGATGCGGGTATTGAATTTCTGTTCAATTTGGCCCGCGAGAAACAAATTGACGCGCCCTCGATGGTTCATATTTGTGATGTGGCCGCCAGTATTGCCCAGATGGAAAATGAAGCCAAGCCCCTCTCGACCGCTTTGATTGTGGGCGACCCGGCTCGGATCAACCGTATTTTGACCCGCAGCGAAATTCGGTTGCTGCGCTGGGATCATATTCGCCGTATGCGTAATATTCTGATTACGCTGGCTAAAATGGTGGATGGTCTGGTGTTGGGCTATGTGGTAGACAAACACGGCTATGTGCGGGGTATTCGCAAACTCAAGTTAGACACACCCCTGGACGACCCAACCAATCTGCTGCTGGGTCCCCAATTTCGCCGGCATGCCATCATCTCCCGGTTGTGCGATGCTGTCGTCTTTTTTGTGCCTGCCCCTGGCCGGCAAGTGCGGGTATTTGCCGATGGGCAGTTGGTCGGCCGCTACTCCAACGGCGATTGGTCGCCCGAAAGTATGGCCCATGTTAACCAGGTGATTTCTCAATTGGCCAAACGGCGCCACTATGATTTAAGCCTGCTCCAGCGGGTGCTGCGCTGCGCTTTTCAGATGTCGGAAGAGAATTTGGGCGCAATTTTTCTGCTGGGTGAGGCGACCATGATTATGGACCGCTCCGATGCCCCGGAAATTAGCGCTTTTGCGGCTATTGTCAGCGCCGACGTACAACAGTTGACCGACCGCGAACTGATCAACTTTGCCAAGCAGGATGGGGCTACGGTGATTGACGTGCAAGGACAATTTCGCGGCTGTATGGTTCTGCTCCGGCCCGATGCCAACACCCAGGCTGATATCGGTCTGGGCAAAGGCGCTCGCCACAGCAGTGCAGCCAAAACGAGCGCCGAAGCCCAATGTCTGGCGATTACCGTTTCTCAGGACGGCCCCATCACCCTCTACGACTGCGGGCGACGGATTCTGTCGTTGTAAGACTCCTTTGTAATGATCCCTTGTGTAGTAAGCAAAAAGATGCAATAATAAATAAGAGCAAAATTGACGTGTGACCAGGGTAGCAAAAAAGGAATCACACCCATGAGTATTAATAGTAATTCTGATAGAATTAATTTTGTTTACCTGAGACAGCTACTCTCAACAAAGCCGAGGCTTATCTTTTTGGATCTGTCTCTGGTGATAGTTGCTGGTCTCATGATTTTTGCTCAGCAAGTATTTGTTATCCTTTTGTTTCACATAATTTTTCTACTGCTGACTTTTGGGGCTTTTTATTGGAACCTGCGTGATTTTGTTATCCGGGCCGGGCTTTGGGTGATAGTGACGACCGTCTTGGTGTTAAGATCAATTGTTGATGGTCAAATTCTTGTTGGAGAAATAATTGAGATCCCTTTACTAACTGCTATCCTGGTCTTGGTTTTTATGATTGCCGAAGAACGGACGAAGGCCCAGGAAAAAATGCGCCAAAGCGAGGAAAGGTATCACACCCTATTTGATAACCTTTTCAAGGAATCACGGGATGCTATCTTTATTACTAATCAAGAAGGGGCGATCATAGATGTCAATCAAGCTATGCTTGACTTATTTGACTATAGTAATGAAGAAATAATCGGATCAGCCGGCCAATGGTATGAACTACAGGAAAAGACGAGGCAATTGGGGCTCGTCCGCGATTATGATGTTACCTTACAAAAAAGAGATGGCACAAACGTGTACTGTCTGTTGACCGTAAGTCAATGGCGGGATCCGGGCGGTAAGTTGTTAGGACATCAAGGTATTATCCGTGACATCACCCGGCGCAAAAAGGCCGAAGTGGAGCTGGAACAGTTATTAGTTAAAGAACACCAACAACGAGTCCTGGCCGAAACTCAGGGCGAAGTTTTCCTGGCTCTGGCAGCCCAAACCAGCTATGAGACGGTGTTGGACGAAATTTTGCGCCAGGTACAGCGGGTTGTCTCTTATAGTGCAGCCAATATTGTCATTATCAGGCGTGGCGCGCTTCATATTGCTCGTTATCAAGGCTATCAACTATTCAGTAGTCGAGAAATAATGCCGCATCTGAGACAATCGCTGAGCGATTTTCCTCTGGATGCCGAGGTTGTCCAATCGCGGCAGCCGCTGGTGATACCTGATACCCAACAAAATCCTCGCTGGGTTACAACAGAGGAGTCAGCCTGGGTCCGCTCATTTATCGCCGTCCCCATTTGCCTGCGGGATCGAGTGCTGGGCTTGTTGCGTTTGGACGGCGATACCCCCGGTAAATTTTCGGTCGAAGATCTGAAGCGTCTGGAACCCCTGGCCAATGCGGCGGCTATTGCCCTGGACAATGCCCGTTTGTTTGACCAGGCCCGGCAGGAAGTTTATGAGCAGACAATCCAGGCCGAGACCGAGATAATTCAGCTCAATGAAAAATTGTTAAGTTTACAATACGCCAGCACCACCATCGCTTCCAGTTCGCGTCTCCAGCTTGTCTTAAACACTATTCCCAAAGAAATGGCCAGCTTGTTGAAAGTCAACCGCTGCTGCATTCTTGAATGGCAGCCGGCTACCAACATGGTTTCGATCATTGCTAATCACGCGAGTAACAATTACTGGGAAAGGGGACAAACCGTTGAGACTTTTCCGCTTGCTGACAATCCCTTAGTACAGCGGGTCTTAACCGAGCGTCTCCAGCAGCAAATTACCAGCTATCATACTGATAGCTACCCGGCCGAATTATCTTTTATGCAGTTACTTCGCCTCAAAGCTTTATTAATGGTGCCCATGGAGTTTCAGAATAGAGTAATCGGCCTGGTGCTGATTATGGATGATCAGCAAGAGCGAACTTTTACCAACAGAGAGATTGGCCTGGTTCAAATATTGGCCAACCAGGTAGCCAGCGCCATTGAAAACAACCGGCTGTATGAGCAGCTACGTCAAGAAATAACGGAACGAATGCAAGCGGAGGAAGCCTTACGCCAGGTTGCGGCCAAGAATCAAGCTATTCTCGAAGCCATTTCAGATTCGATGTTCTACCTCAGCCATGAAGGAGAGATTCTGGATTACAAAATAGTTTCCAGTAACAATTGGCTGCCAGAGATGCCAGGTGAGATAGCTGAAAATAAATACTTAAGTGATATCTTGCCGCCCGATTTAGCCAATCTGACTCTGCATTACATTAATGTTACACTTGACACAAAAACGATGCAGTTTTTTGAGCATGAGTTATTCCTGGCGCACAATATACGGCGCTATTTTGAGGTGCGATTGGTGGTCAGCGGCCAGAATGAAGTGCTGGCGATTGTGCACGACATCACCAAACGCAAAGAACAGGAAGCTGCGCTGGAGAGAGAACGATCTCGTCTGGCCCGCGATTTGCACGATTCTCTGGGCCAGAGCCTGGGCTATTTGCGGCTCAAACTTGATGCCATCACCACCGATGATAATATTTCTCACAATTCTGAACAGATTCGCCAGGAGTTGGTTGGGATGCGCGACATAAGCAACGAAGCCTATGAACTGGTGCGTAGTATGCTGGCGGCAACCCGCCCATCCAATACAACAGACCTGGCCACGATCCTGTTAGCCGAAGCTCGGTCGGTAGGTAATCGAGCGCGGATTAAGGTTCAGTTGACCTCAGAAGGTCAAGCCACTCCCCTATCACCGGTGGTTCAACAGCAAGTGCTTTATATCTTTAAAGAAGCACTCAACAATGTGGAAAAGTATGCTAACGCCAAACATCTGGATATTAATCTGGTATGGAAAGAAGATGCCTTAATTATTACCTTACTGGATGATGGCGTTGGTTTCAATACCGCTGCCCCACTGCCAGAGGGACACTTTGGTCTCACCATTATGCAAGAACGGGCCAGGGAAGTAAATGGGGTCTTATCGGTCGTCTCCAGTCTTGGAACGGGCACAGAAATTACCTTATGGCTTCCCCTTAATCTGGTGGTTCAACCTCTGGCTGTAAAAGAACTTGTTTGAGGGGTATAGTACTCCAGAAAAGTTTTCACCGTAAAATAGGTGGCCAAGTAGCAGGTAGCAAGGGGATATTACCTTGCCGCCTCGCGTGCTACCTTTCTTGTTGACAAAGAATTTTTCTGGACATCCATAAACTGCAAAGTTCCAGCCAGCAGTAATTTCTTAAAATTCTAACCGATTTCATATTAATTTTTATTGAGTTGTATGTTATAATTACTTTATCCATTTTGTTACATATTATTGAATATTTAGGCTGTTAAGGGGGACAGTTCATGAAAGTGCTACTTGTTGACGACCATGTTCTCTTTAGAGAAGGGTTAGTCAGTCTTCTCAACAGTCAGCCAGACTTTCAAGTAATCGGCGAAGCCGGCACAGTCCAGGAAGCCGTGGCGATGGTTGGCAGCCTTAAACCTGATTTGGTGCTGATGGATTTTGGACTGCCTGATGGAACAGGCTTGGACGCCACCAAAACGATCCTGACCAACTACCCTGAGACAAGAATTGTCTTTTTGACCGTCCATGAGGAGGACGACCGGCTCTTTGCGGCTATTCGGAGTGGGGCCAAGGGTTATCTGCTCAAGAATGTCCCGGTCGTTAAACTGCTGGCGTTTTTGCGCGGCGTAGAACAGGGAGAGGTTGCAATTTCAGCCGCTATGGCCAGCCGCATCTTGATGGAGTTTGCCCGGACTGAACCAACTCGGGGCCGCGAGCGAATCGAGACGGGAGAATTGACTCTGAGAGAGCTGGAAGTTCTTAGAGAGTTAGCCGTAGGGGCCAGCAACCGGGAGATAGCCGAGCGTCTGGTGATTGCCGAAAACACGGTAAAAAATCACGTTCGCAGCATCCTGGCCAAATTGAACCTCAGAAACCGCCGCGAAGCTACCCGTTACGCTCATAATCAAGGTTTGGTCCAAACTTCAGTCGAACGGCCAGCTTTGGGGCTCATGAAGTAAGTTTGGCTCATGTATAGAACAAGTGCAATTTAGCAGAGGCGGCTCCCACGCCGCCGAGGGCCGGGCGTGGGAGCCCGGC
>JAKLJP010000077.1 GCA_023151115.1 Anaerolineae bacterium | reverse complement strand
CGGTCTGAACCTTGATAACCTCCTTAATTATGTCGGCGTCCTATAGAACTGAACAACCCTGGCAACTCCCCGTTTATAGTAAGCAAGGGCATAGTCGGGATCAAGTTCGATAGCTTTGGTGTAGTCGGCTATAGTGCCAGCATCGCCACCATATTTGTCTGAGCCGAGTTCAATGGCTTTAGTGAAGTCGGTAATGGCCAGGTTATAATTGCCTTGTTCATCATAAAGACGTGCCCGCGCATAATAGGCAGAGGAGTAGTTTGGGTAAATCTCAATAGCCTTCGTAAAATCGGTAATGGCTCCATCGTAGTTGCTGTGGCTGCTATAAAGAACTCCTCTTTCATAATAGGCCAAAGGATGACCAGGGGCGAGTTCGATCTGTTTACTGTAATCGGCAATGGCTTGGTCAAATAGACCCTGTTTCTCATAAAGATGCGCCCGCTTGTAATAGGTGTTTAGATAGACATCGCGCGGATAACTGGCAGGGGCGAGTTCGATTATTTTGCTGTAATCGGCAATGGCTTGGTCATACTGACCCTGCTTCTCATAAAGTTCTGACCGCTTCCTGTAAGCAGAAAGGTGGCCAGGGTCAAGTTTAATGGCTTGGCTATAATCGGCAATGGCTCTCTCGTAATTATCCTGTTCCTCGTAAAGACGCCCCCGTTCATAGTAAGCGGGTGGGTAGCCAGGATCGATCTCAATCGCCCTGCTGAGATCAGCAATTGCCTCATCAAATTCAAACTCATGGTCATAGATACTCCGATAATAGTAGGCTTTCGCATTCTTTGGTTCTAGCTCAATTATTTTGTCATAGTTCAAGGGTGATCGAGAATCTGGATCTGTTGATATAAAATCGAGGTTTTCACGAACCACAAATAAAATGGCTTCTAGATCGTTGTCAGTTAATAAGCCTGCGCCATTCTCGTCTAGCTTAAGTTTCGCTCCTCCGGTGAATGTGAAGCCTCCGTCCTTATAGACCAAAATCCTAATTTCCTCAAACGGCTCAAATCCCGCTATAACATAATTTTCTAAGCGATTAGAGTAGTAGATAACCGGACTGGTTAAATCCAATAAGGCAAAGCGATGAACCAGCCGCGAATCTTTGCTCAAGATTTCAATCGTGTACTCTCCTAATGGGTCTTCCGGCAGAAAATCAAAGAAGCTAATTTCGTAAGTTTCGTAACAATAGGTCCGAATAGCCTCCCTATTATAATCGCGAACGGGTTCAGCCGTTGCCCCTTGTTTTAGCATTACTTGACCCAATGGGTTAATCAGTGAGACAATGAGAGGCTCATTTTCTTCATAGCCACAGACATAAATATCTGGACAATCTGGAAAATCTAGCCAAGACGATGAGTATGGGGCTGAGGTTCGTTCGTGGAGTGAAGTGGCTGCTCCAACAATAGTCGGTCCTACATAAGAGGCGCTTAGGTCAGGATAACATGCACCTCCTCCGCAGAAGAGGCACTTGTAGTAAGCGGGGGGGGCAGAAAGCTCATTTTTGACATCTGAAGGCGCGACCGTTTCGAGATCTATCTTCAAAGATATTTGACTCGTGATTTGATACGATAATGGCGGAACCTCAGTTACATCAACCTTCGGTTGTGAGGTTACATCTACAACACCAGCGCCCTCAGTCGCTTCTCCAAGCGGAACTTCAGTTACATGAGCCTCCGGTGGTGAGGCAGGGCGGGTTGGTTCAACCGTTGTAGGTATAGATGAAGTGTCGCGACAACCCTGAAAAACCAAACTTAAGCCTATGACGATGATCCAAAAAATTGTCGCTATAGTTCTGGTTTGCATACGGGTTTCTCTTATAGCCCAGGCCAAGGACTTCTTATCGCAGCCCGTCCAGTGTCTCCTGATACCGCTTCTCCCAGTAAGAGCCGGGTAAAGCATTTGCAACAGCACGCTCATACCATTCGATGGCTTTCGATGGTTGCTTTAGCTTAACGTAAATATCACCCAGGGCGGCCTCATACGAGGCTCTATGCTCCTTGACCTGATCTAAAGGGGGCAAGATATTGAGCGCTTGCTCATATTCAGAAATGGCCTTCTCTAATTGAGAAGTCAGCCGATAAATCAACCCCAAACGAGCATGCGCATGAGCCGCAAGCTCCTCTACCCGCGGATTACTTCCCTCTCCATAATCTTGAATAACAGCATGAAAAGCTTGCATAGCTAGGGCAAGGTCCTGCTCACTTGTTTTGCTATTCCTGGTAGACTCAATATTAGCCTTGAGCAAATAAGCCTGACCTAGGCTAAAGTTGACTTTCGTCGTAATATCAGCCAGGGGTGGGCGGTCTAGACTTGGATCTAAAGCTTGTTGGTAGGTTTCAATTGATTGATTAAGTCGCTCAATATTCACGGTATCGTATGTGTCACTTTGTGTATCTCCCAGAGCTTGGAAATAAAGTACACCTCCCAAGCCAGCGTAAGCACGCGAGTAAATTGGATTTGCCTCCAACCCTTGCCGATAGTATCGTTCAGCATCCATCAAGTCGTGCTGTCTAAGTGCGGTGTTGCCCAACATGACATAGATGACATCAGGATTATCCCAACCTTTAATTTTTAAAGCCTCACTGAAGTTAATTTCAGCATCTTCATACTTGCCGACCACGAAATCAGCTATGCCATAGACGATAAAAGTCAAAGCACGAAACCGATCTGCTAAAATATTTCCGACCTCACGTTTTCGAGCAATGTTGTCAACTTTATCAATTGATATCTCAGATCCCATCCGATACTGTCCTGTAACTTCAGCCGTCGCAGTAAAGTCATCACTTCTAACATAAAATTCCGGTTTAATCGTAGCCGCTTTATCGTTCACCTCAATCATTCCATAAATGACAACATCAGCATTGATTTTTTCGGCTAAAATATGGGCATTTTCAGCGCGCTTCTCTTCAGTTGCACCCATAATGCTCCCTGACTCTTGAGGGGGGCGAACCTCTATACGCTGCTTAATTTCATCTGCCAATCCACTCATCTCCCGGTCTATAGCATTGGCAAAACTTTGTGCTAACTCTTGAGCATCGTCAAGCCCATCTCCTCGACCAACAACTTGGAATTGAGTTATGGCAATATTAAAATCACCTGTCATGTGTACAGGCGATTGAGGACGTAAAGCCCAGTAAAGTGTAAATGCCGATCCTATAACTAAAACTGCCACTCCGATGAAGCCAACTCGTTGCTCCAAACCAAACCGTTTGAAGATTTTTTCATCAACAAATTGGCTGATACGAATTACTATTTTGCCAATTTGAGTGACATTGCCAGCTTGGCCAGATATGTCAATCCGTTGTTCAATTTTGTCCGAGTCCTCTGAGGGCATTTTGTCCTTTATCGAGAACTAATGGTTGACTCTGACAAAGCACAATAATCTTCAACTAATCATTGCTAACACCCTTTGTAATACCGCCGCCCATTTTGCCTATTTGGAAAACGTCCTCTGCTTTACCTGAGATGTTCAATTGCTGTTTGATAACATCACCACCGCCGACCTGTTCGCTTTCCTCCAGTAGTCGCTGCATTTTTTCGGCAAAGTTAGTATCTTCTTGCATTTTTTCAGCCAACACTGCTATAAGTGCATCCTGTCGTCCCTTTGCTTCGGGTTTTTCCTCAACACGGGTTAAGGTTTGTTCAGCGTAGGTATCACCCTTAAACTTTTTCTTGATTACTTGATATAACTCACCAACCTTCTCGGCCAACTTTTCCCCAGCCTTCTCTGCAAAGGCTTCGCCAGCTTTGACTAAATATGGCCCCAAAAGTGCCACTACTGCTACTGATATTGCTTGGATATCCATGATTAGTTACCTCCCTAACCTTTTTAATTTACTAGAATCTGCTTGGTCAAAAAATTACTTATTCTCAAGTTGTTAGAAGGCAGCTTCTTGACCCAAGTACAACTTATCATAACCACCTGGCAAAGTCAAGTCCCAAATGCACCTTCTGAGCCAATCTATCAGTTCAGTTCAATACATGAACGCAACTTGATTTAAGGGAGTCTTGAAACAATAAAGAAAAGAGAAGTTCGAATACGACCTGCCCTGCTCTTTTTGTTAGGCATTTGCACCAAGCGGGCTAACGAGTCCCGCATTAGCCGCGCCCACGAAACCTCCAATAACCAGAAACCTCAAAATGCAGAGGACTCCCTGAATAAAAAGCGAGCTCGTGGCGTCGGCTACATGCGGTGGTTGGGCGGCGACGCCGGCTTGAAGCGACCGCCGATTGCATAACCGACACCGCCATACGGTTTTACATAGTTTGACACTTGTTGGGTGACAGCTTATACCGCCTTAAAGGGTGTATCACTCAGTTTGAAGTCAACTCGATAATACTTGACCGTGATATTATTACTGACGGGTTTCAGCGCATAAGAAAGCCTTACATCAGCATCTCGACAAATTATGATACCTTTCACGGTTTGGCCGTTTTTACAAAGATTCTCACTAACCCATCCCATATATCGTAAAATTTGCCCAATAACCCTATCAGACTCACGTCCTTTTTTAAGTTCAATTATGACAAAAGAATTCGTGCTCGGTTCTTGAGCAAGAATATCAATAATTCCAACGTCAGTGGCATATTGTTTACCAACGGTATTTTCTTCAGGGTCAATGTATAAAACAAGTTGACCCTTGAAAATTTGGTCGAAGTTGGTGACAATAAAATCTTCCAGGTATTTTTCAAGGATAAATTCGGTCTGGTTTTCGATACCTTCTTCGACTACTTCACCAGCCCCATCAGTCCGCCCAACTAATGATTTAAAGAGGGATTCCTCGATCTCATAAACTGTCTGCATACCGAATATAATACGGTCAAATACTTTATCCCTCGGAGCATCGTGCCAGTGAACGTCTATATGATTGGAATAGTAATTGTTCGCTCCGCTTGCCTCAATATTCTTGGCATGGCTGTAGTAAGCAGTTTTTGTTACCGTTCCTACCGCTGCAATTCTCTTTCTGCCTTTTCGAGCAATAATAATATCGCCAGCTTGAATATTATGATAGAAGTCCCAAAGCATATTGAAATTTCGGGTCTTGGTTGCCGGACTATCGTTAGGGTATATGCGTTCGATAGCCGCTTTTAGCTCTTCGGCGCTATAGCCAGAAATATCTTCCAATTCGTTCCAACCTATTGAAATAAGGC
The DNA here is from genome assembly GCA_023151115.1 of Anaerolineae bacterium. Next base: position 20,165 of record JAKLJP010000077.1, on the reverse strand, counting down.
TATTTTTCAAGTCAAATTGCCATATTTTTTCCCAAGTTTCGGGACGATCAGCATGATATGGTGCTATAACCCAATATCTCGGCATATTTTTACTCCTTTACGTGGTTTCTGGCACTCCGCCGCCCAACGGTGGAGCTCAGCCGCCGGCTGATGAGTACGGCGTTGTGAAGCTGTACGGCGAGCAGCACGAAATCAGTTTACAAAAACGCCGCGATTCAGCCGGTCGGCTGCAGCGCAATGTTCGGCCGCCGCCTGGCGAGTAACGGTGGAGCGCCCCGAGATAATACAGTGACGAGCGAGCGGCTACGATTGAAATGGGTTGGAGAGAACGGTGAGCACGCCAGCGGCCAAGCAAACTCGGGCGCATCCCCACAGTGAGCGGCGGCCGAACGCCTTCCGCTTCAGCCGCGCCCACCGAATCCTCAACTAAAGATAGTCCAAAGTGCAAATGACTCCCTGAATAAAAAGCGAGCTGGTGGCGTCGGCTGAAAGCGGTGGTTAGCTGGCTCGTGGAGTGCCAGAGCCACCCGCCTTGCTTAGTTGCCCGGAGTTTGGACAAATTACCTGATGCGTCCAATTTGCCTTTGCCCAAACTCCGGTGAAGACCTGTTCAATACAATAAGAGTCCGTCAGTGGTTAGATTACCCGATCGTACCCTACCTTAATTTTGTTTTAGGATAATCGGCAACCAGACATCAGACAGACCCGTTGGGTCAGCATTAGGTGCAATATAAATCGAAAAGTCAGCCGCGCCCACCGGCTCGATTAACCCCACCTGATCTGTTGCTTGGGTACGGAAATAATAGGTATGGCCTCGATTGTACCGGCTGAGGGTAAAGAGCAACGTGTGCGGGCCTGCGCCGGTCACACTGGTATAAGTTTGCCACGGCCCATTGTCAATATTGTATTGAACCACAATCGGCCCAACTCCCGACCCGGCATCCGAGCCACTCACGTTGAGATAGAGCCAGCTTTTGCCTGGGGTCGGCGGGGAGTTGCTCACTTGTGAGGTCGGTGGTGCGGTGTCAATCCCATAAGGCCCGTAGTGGGTGGCCCCACCGGCCCAATTCCCTACATTATCTCTGGTGCGGACGTGCAAATACCAATTGCCATGGCTCAACGTGGCACTGGCGGTGGTACTGGTCGTATCTTGCACCGTATCAGGGACAGTGGTTGAGTTTTGGTCCCAGGCGATAGAGTAACCAGATACTCCGGTTTGACCATCGGATGCGCCAGACCAGGTTAGGGTAATTTGGGTTTGGGCTGACCAGCCATTTTTGACGTGACCGCTGGGGGAGGAGATATTACCAGAAGGTGGATTATTGGGTGGGGTCGTATCGGTCAGCATACAGACTGACGAATTGAGGGTCGGCCAATTATTTTGGCTGCTAAACCAGGTTGACCCCCGTTTCATATCCCATCTGACGGTATAAGAACTGCCGGCCGAAGCCCCGTTAGGTGGACTTAAGGTAGCGTTAATGGTTGCCTCCGCGCCGGGAGCAAGTGCGGGCACACTAAATTCGGGCCCCTGGTTAATGAAGGTTGAGCCATTGTACCAGCGATAGGACAGTTTGACCGAGCTATCCCAGGTTTGTCGGCTGGTATTCTGAATGCGGATAGAAACGGGTCTGCTGCCGCCCAGGTAGACACACGAAGGGGTCGGATTAATAGGGCCATAGTAATCTTCGCCATTGTAACCTGTAAATACGGTATCATTGCCCACATTCAACCACACCCAGCGATAGTAGGTGTCGCTGCTATTGGCTAAAACCACATTGGCATAATAATGGGTTAGCGTCTGGCGGTAATCCCAAGGGGCTGTACCTCTGCCCCAAGCCACCGAGCCGTTCTGAGCCATGCCAATGCTAATTCTAGACCCAACCTCATCAGAAACAGGATCGGCCACTTCCTGAAGTGTGTTCCTGTCCGCAGAGTCAGGGCACTCGCTGCTAGAACAGGCTTTGGTCGGGTCGCCGGTATTAGCGTCATATTTGGCGCAGGCAAAAGAGTTGGCGGTATCTCGATAGAGGAACGTGTTGGCAGTTTGAAACCGAGCCTGACTGTGATTGGAAGTGATAGGATTCTGGGGGCCAGTATAATCGCCAAAGCGGTAGGTTTGTGACCGGTTGTCGAGCAGGCGAGAAGCATATGGGGGTATTAGCTCTGGGTTACTCCTCAAAAAAGCGCCACAACCGGGATTGCGATAAGCAAAGGTGCGGATAGCAATGGCCCCGGCTTTCAGAGCTTCCAAACCGGCGGCTGCATGCCATTCATTAGCCAACACTTGTTCGGTATATGGGTCTAAGGTAGTCAAGTGAGAATTGGTATCGTCGGGTGAGGCACAGCTAGTAGGGTTATAACAGACACGAACCAAAACGGTACTACCTTGATGGGTCGGACTGGCTTGAGCATCAACAGACCACAAAGATGTAAGAACTAACAGCAGAGCCAAATAGAGAATTCTGTGTGACATCGTGGATATCCTGTAAAGGGGTTATTCTGTTGCCAATAAAAGGATTATTCCGTTGCCAGAGTCAGGCGATAACTTTGATACAACTCAGGTGCGCCACCATCCTTAAAGATAAAAAGATGTTGCCCATCAGGTGACCACCATACCCGTGCTGGTGCTTCTTCATTTTCTGGTAGACCTTTTAGGGGAATAGCTTCTCCCCGCTCAACATTGGCCACCTGTAATGAACCCTCCCAAAATACCGCCTTTGGAGAGTCTGGCTTCTCTACTATCAAATACTCAACAAACACTACCATCGAGCTGTCAGGAGACCAAGCAGGAGAGAGAATCCAACGCCAACCATCCGTTCGATAGAGAGGGTGTACTTCCGAACCATCAGCCCTAATAGCCCACAAACCACTCAAACCGGGGTGATGTTGCTCTACTGTCGAGTCATCTACGTCGCGAAAGGTATCAAACACCAACCACTCACCATCCGGTGACCATTCATAATATCCTCCTTGTGACTGTTCAGTAATGAGTTTAGCGTTGTTCCCATCAGCATCAGCCAGCCAGAGTCGGTGACCGATAGCGTATTTAACAGGGTGGCGAGTCAAATACGCTACCCGCCTCCCGTCAGGTGAGAAGTGAAAGCCAATCGGAGCATCCGGGTCGGAAAGATACGTTGACTTACCGGCTTCTGCCGCCAGCCGATTGAAGAACCGAAAACCCGGCAGAACTTTCTCCTGATTCCCTCGGGCCTGAATGGCCCGAAGTTGTCCATCACGCACATACACAATGTCATCCGTTGGCAACCAGTGGGGCGCATAATCGCTACCCAAGAAATCTACCGCAGCCATCCGTTTGGTATTACCGCTGGCAATATCTAACACATAGACCGCTCCAGCGATCCCCTCTGCACCTGTTGGAGCCAGGTAGGCTACCTGCGTACTGTCGGGCGACCAGACATAGCGCCCTACTTTTGTTGCCAGTTGGCGTTCTTGCCCGGTCGTCAGGTCAAGCAGCCACAAATCGCCCAGACCGACTGTCGTACCGAGGGCGACGCCAGGGGGAAGACCTTCTGGAGGGGCCCCCTTCTCCCGTAGCAAGAGGTATTGAGTGTATTGTTTGCTAATGAGTGCCTTTGTGCCATCAGGAGACCAAATAATGTTTCGGTAAGGGCCATTTTTCACCGGCTCAACGGCGACGACTTTTAAGGGCGGGGCGGGAGGAGAAGGCGGGGTGGGCGTAGCTGTTGGCAGGGGTGATTGAAAAGTAACTACCTCTACAGCCTGTTTATCTGAAGGATCTGCTGCTTTGTTTCTGAGGCCTGCCAGGGTTTGCTGACCCACTAACAAAAGCGTGGCAATCACTAATGTCAGGACAATCAGCAAATTAGTGGTACTACTAAACAAAATTTGTAAGTGTTTCATCATTTGCCTCTTCTTTTTTCAAAAAGGTGTCGAAGTCAGTTCTTATTTTCCAAGGTTAGGGCAACTACAATATTACCACATTACCACAGTACTACGGATATAGCCAATCAGCCAGCTAACGCCGCGCATAACCCGCGCCCACGAAACGCTAAATTAAAGGCTCGCTCACAGTGCCTAAGTCACCTTCAATAAATGCCAAGTCCGGGGCGTCGGGTTAATGCGCTTGTTAGCCCGCCCTTTGTGCTTTAATTATAGATTGCATAGCCAACGTGATATAGATACAACTTGACCCTCTTCATTTAGATTCGCGGCATTGTTGAGTGTGCCATTCTCCAATTGATCCCAAATTTCACTGGCCATCTTTTTTTCAATTGCTGCACCGATAAAAAAGGTATAGGGTGAAGCCTCAATTTTGGAGAATGATTCACGGATGCGGTCTAATGCGGTTCGCGCCGTTTTCCAATGTTCGTCTGCACCTGCGGGATCAATACCGCCTTTGAGTTCACCCAACGCAATGTAAGAATTAGCGACGTTATATCCAGCGGCTTCTAATTCGTCAGGAGCAAGGCTGAACAAGCACATATCCACATTGTTTTTGATGAATGGAACAGTTAAGTTATAAACCAGCGTGCGGTTCCCATTTTCGCCTTGCCAACTCAAACCCCGTAAAAACAGTTCAATATCCGCGTCGTCATCCGTCATTTCAATCCATTTCCGGGTTTTTGAATGTTGCCAACGATACCTGATGCCAGCTATCATCAGGGTCGAAATAATGGCGCGAGTTAATTTTCTTTGGGCTAATGCTCCACCGATATTTCGCATTGAGCCACCCAACGTATCGCCACGAGTGAGCAAAAAGCGAAATACCAGTTCTTCTACAAACTTTGCTCCTGCCGGTTCGAGAAAGTTCTTGATAAGCCCTTTTATAGCTTCTTCTTTATCCTGTGGCAACAAATGGTTAAGTGCCTTATCTGACAAACCCGCTGCTGTTAGCAAGCCTGCCTCAATACCTTTGAGGTTTAGCAAGTCGGTAGGCGTTTTGGCTGTGGAGGCCGCTTCTTGAAGTGCCCGCGCTTCGGCTACATAGGGTGTGGCCCTGCGATTCTTTTCAAGCGCCAAAGCGACAAATCCGGCGCGAGTCGCCTCATAAGTTGTTACCAGGTCATCGCTTGATTGCAGATGACTTTGGTAAGGACGGGCGGATGTATGACTCACAACTTTCTCCACACATAAACACACTTCCGCAAGGCTTCGCGCCCATGCTCGCCCATTTGCTGACTGCTGTTGCCTTTGCCACTTGGCAAAACAAGAATACTCTCAACACAAAAGCCAAGTCTTTCGGCAAACGCAGACAGGATCATATCAACCGAAATGCTTGCACCAGCGTAGCGAACATTATCATTGACCATAAAAAGTGGTGCATTAGGCTTTAGAACACGCGAACATTCGGCGATGATGCAAGCCATTTCATAAAAATATCCTCTAACCATTCGAGGGATACCATTATTATTTAATGCGCCTTCTGATTTTTGCTCCTGCAAATATTTTAGAATGACCTGCAAAAGTTCCTGCTCATCGGCGGCGGCTATAGCTGTTACCCAGCCTGAATTGATTTTCAGCAAGTCCTTTGCCCGGTTTTCAACAGTGCAACTTAACATATCCTGGCGAAGTTTTACCAGTCCTCGCTCGTCAATGCCAAGCAGAGCCAGTTCCAGCGCGTAGGTGCGGGTGTAATCGTAGCGGTTGCAGTAAGGCGGGGAAGTAATGATAGCATCATAGGCATTATCGGGTAACTCAGGCAAAACCTTAAGACTTGAGCCATTATATAAAACAATTTCGCCTTGAGGTTTTTCGACAGAAAATAGATTCATTTGCTGGGCGGGCAAAAGGTCTGCCACAATTTCATTGATTTTTTCGCAAATAGCTTGCTCAAAACTTAAGATTTCGCCCTTATCAAAGATTTTTTGGCCTTGTTTGCGTCCAGATCGATGATCCCAACGGAGATATTGTCCATCCTTACGAGTGAAACTTATGGACTCTAAAACACAGAGCAAAGCAAAGCGTAAAACTGCCTGTACGCGGCTATTCTCTTGTTGACACGCTGTGAGATATTTTTCAATGGCTTCTTTTGTCTTTTCTGAATAAGCCCCTTTGGTAATCCGCAGTTCTGGCAGGGTTACTTTTCTATCGGCTTGCTCCCAAAGGCGCGATGTTGACCAACGCTGTAAGGTAGCGAAATCTTCAGACATGAACTCCGACTCGAAAAGTTTCTTGGTGGCAATGATTTGTTGCCCAATAGGTAACAATTCGATACCAACGGCATTTATCCCCATAGCACTTGCCGCAAACAAAGCCGTACCGCTTCCCGTGAATGGGTCTAAGATTGTGCCTTGGTCAAGTCCATACTTGTAGAAGAAATGCTCAACTAACGAAGCCGAAAAGGCCTCTTTATATTTGTACCAGCGATAAACAGGGCGAGTTTTATTGGCTTGGAAACTAACGAGAGGACGAGTTAGCGAGGGCTGAACGACAAACTTGCTCTTAAAATGCTGTGATAAGTATTTATCGAGTCGCTCAATTTCATCTAAAGCCGTATTCTGTTTACTTGTCGAAATTTTAGTAACGTTCACTAAATTTAGCACTGCCTACACTCTCACCTAAAAAATTTGAGACAATTATACAGTGCTCTCGGTGATACGTCCAACAATACCCCTGAGCTACCCGACACTTTGCTCAAGACCAGCGGGCTAACGCCCTGCGCATAACCCGCGCCCACGAAAGCCTAAGTAAAAGATTAGCCCAAAGTGCATAAGCCACCTTCAAAAAACGCAAGATTGTGGCGTCGGGTTGATGCGCTGGTTAGGCCGCCTTTTAGCCTTATTTTAGGGACAACTAAGGGAATCAAGACGGTAGATATTAAACTCTTCATATCTAGTAGTTGCTCCAGCTTTCTCAGTCCCAGGTCTATCTCCAATTATTACCTCTATATCACCAGGGAGTATTAGAGCAGATAAATCAAGTTCAGCAATAAATTTATTATTGATATATAAACACCCTTTTTTTTCATAAGCGATTACTTTTAACCAATTTGAGGCTCCTTTGTCTGGTACTAAATTATCAACAGTACCACTACTTACACCATGCCATTTTCTTTCCCTATCAAAATAGCCATAGTTCCATACATTATCTGAGGCAATAGCTAAGCGATAATATCCCTCTGAATTGAATCGAAAATTAATACCTATATCCCAAAGATGATCTTCTGTTGAATAGGGGTTCAAGAATTTACCTTCCACCACGAAATTACTTAGATTTATATCAAATCCTCTCGACTCAATATAGGGGTCTTCTGGATTGTGTTTTAGCTCTCCACTAAATGGTCCAGAAAATAAAGCGGGGGAGGTTCGATACAAAAAAATAGTTACTGCGATCATGACAACGCCTAAAGCTACTACCCCAATAACAGCCCAAAGCCAGAGTGATTTCCCTTTCAAAATTTTGTTTGTATCGACAGGCTCGGTATCGGTTATATAAGGTTGATGTTGTTCATACATTGCAGGATTATATTCTTTAACCTGATTGAGTAATGTTTCAACCTGCAATTTTTTATCAGCGTACTCAATGAGTCGATCAACAGTTTTAGCTTTACTAGTTTCGTCAGATAACAGCTCATTATAAACAGGTTTCAATACAGGTATATCGTAACAAAGGCGACGAAGTTCTGTGTCAGTAAAACCTTCAATAAGTAGATTACGAATATTCTTAAAGTTATACCGTTGAGTCATCGTATCTTTTGCTAGAGTACAGCCTCTTTTAAAATAATTATACCAATTTAAAGTCAAATTGCCTCAATAGGTTTACTTATTAAGGCTGCAACCATGGTGTTACTATAGCGTCCAGCGGCCTAACAATTTGTAGACCGAAGCTTCCGCCCGATGTCATCGCATCGTCGCTTCCGTCCGATGACTTAGGACGGAAACTTCATCCGCTGAACCGCCCAGACGGAAAATTCTGCCTCCATTGTAACCGAATTTGCCCTTTTTGTAAACGGGAAATGAGACCAAACGTAACCTTGTAGCCTTCTGCCCCGCTGACAATCCCCAAAATCCAAGATAAATTGTTATAGTTTCTGTCCAGGGCCATTTATGGTATACTTGAGCCAGAGAGATGTGAGGCGTGAAACGTGATACGTGAGGATTTTTTGCCTAGAATCATCACGTATCACGCCTCACGTTGGTCCAATTTGTTTAATGATTTAAATCCGGGAAATTCCTAACGGCATTACGCTTCACGTTTTATGCTGCCCATAAAAGTGAGATGGAGGTATTCCATGGCCCTGGTCAAAGTTTCAGCCGATAAACGTTACCTGCTCAATCCCAAAGGCCAGCCCTTTTTTGCCTGGGGGGTCAACTATGCCGGTTATTTTGATCGGGCCTGGAAAATGTGGGAAGCCAACCTGTTTGATCCGGCTTTGATTGCCCGCGATTTTCGCAAAGCCCAAAACAGCGGCTTCAACATGGTCCGCCTCTTTGTGCATACTGCCCTGGCCGAAGAACTGCGCCGGGATAATTTCGCCAAGCTCGATCAAGTGCTGTCGCTGGCCCAGGATCATCAACTGCTGGTGCTGCTGACCCTCAACGATGCTCACTGGCTCGATTTGGGCCGGGTGGGTCAGCTGGATGCTAAAATTGCTGCCCGCTACAAAGAGGTGCCGACGATTGCGGCTTATGATCTGGAAAACGAGCCGGTCTTTTACAATCTGGTCGGCGCGGTTTACCCGGCCCAATATCGCCCGCCGGTTCACACCAGCCAACTGGTTGACCAGTATGGGGTGCGGGTCAGCCGAACCGAGGCCGCCGATTTGCAGCGCCGCCGCCAGATTCCGGCCCATCTCGACGCCGATAAAGCCTTTTACTATATCAACGCCCTGCGTATCTTTCTTGAATATGACGCCGCCGCCAATGCTTTTGTCCGCAAGGGCAAAGGCACCATTGTGGATTTTATGCTCTCCGGCGAAGCCACCCCCTGGCACAACTTTATCGAAGTGTTGGATAAAACCGTAGAGGTCTGGCTGCGCGCCCGGATTGACCCCATTCGAGCCGCCGGCAGCGCCCACCTGTTGACCATCGGCTGGAACTGGCTGCAATTTGCCAGTCTGCCGGCCAACCGGCTGCTGGATTTTCAGGAATACCATAACTACGAAACCATCACTCTGAGCGGCTTCAATACCAACACGGCTCACCTGGAAGGGCTGCGGCGGGCCTTTCCCAAGCACCCGCTGATCTTTGGCGAATTTGGTTGGAGCAACCAATCCAGCCCCGACCCCAGCCAGAGCCAGCCGGTTCATCCCGCTTTGACCGGTCTGTACGAAGCCGCCACCTACGCTTATTTGCGGGCTAACAATTTTGCCGGCGGCTTCAAGTGGATGCTCAACGATGTCCAGGCCCCCCACAACCCCCGCGAGGCCAGTTTTGGCGTTTTCAGCGCCGGCGACCAGCCCAAACCGATCCGTGATTTGGTGCTGCGTTTCAGCCAGGAGTGGCCCCCGGTGGAGCAGCCGGCCACCTTTACCGCCAAGCGCGACCTGGAAAGCAGCTTTGCCTATCGTTTTGATACGGCGACCCACAAAACCATCGGCGGCTACAGTTACCAGGATGAAGCCCTGCGCTGGCAGGCCGAAGGTGGACTGGCGCACTGTTTTATCAAACTGACCCCGCAGGGTTTACTGATTGACGCCCAGGGATCGGGCCGCCTCTCGGTTGACCCCTGGGACCTCATCCCCACCTGGAACCGCGCCCGCGAAACCGATGTTTACCGGGTTTTCAGCGATCAGCAGCGGACCAAACAGCAGACCTTTGCCCCCGGCCAGAGCGTTGAATTGGAGATTCGACCCGGCTTGCAATACCTGGTCGCCATGGGCAAAGAGATCACAACCCCTCCGCCCGGCGATGGCCCCAGCCCTAAACCCGGCGAGCATGTACTGTTGCTGGGCGATTTTGAAAATTACCTGCCGGCCGCGCTCAAATACATCCGCCGTTTTGCCCCTGATTTAACCTTTACCGCCGAGGAGGTGGGTGAGCGCTGGGCCTATGTAACTGTCGTGGCCCCACCGGAGCGCATCTCCGATACCCGGCTGGACGACATACGCGGGGCCGGCGCGTTGCTGGTCGAGCGAGTCAGCGGCCCTACCCCCCAGGCCACGCAAGCCATTTTGGATGATTTGGCCCAGCGCAGCCAGCGCTTTCTCACCACCCTTGTCCCATCTCCCCCCCAGGAAGAACCCCCCACCGACTCGCCCGAACTCCCACCCGGCGACGACATCCAGGATACTTACATTGTCCAACCCGGCGACACCCTGAGCAAAATTGCCCTGCGCTTTTACGGCAATGCCGCTTTGTGGACCTTCATCTTTGAAGCCAATCGTGACAAGCTGTCCAGCCCCGGCCTGCTCCGGGTAGGCATGGAACTGCGGATTCCCGAACGAGCCTAGAAAAAGGAGACCCAGAAATGTCGAAATCTTTTGCTACACTTTTCGGAGGGGTTATTGCCATCATCCTGTTGGGCTTATATACCTTTACCATGATCTACATGATCAGCGTGGCCCGCTGCGTTTCTATGGGGGAATGTCGGGCTAATGAGGTTCCGGCCGGAGTTATTTATGTTCATACCACTGTGGGCGGTTTGGTTTCGGCCCTGGTGGTGGCCGAACTGGCCTTGACCCGACCGGGGGAAGCACCCGGAGCGAAAACTCTGGCTTCTGATCTGAGCGAGTATGCCCAACGGATCACCGCCTATACTGCCGGAGGCTACGTTTTGGTCTGGATCATTTCGGGCCTGGCAGCCCTGGTGGCCGGTTCGATGTTGTACCCTGATGCGGTCAAAACCTTGAGCGACGCCGGTACCACCTGGCTGGGCATTGCCGTCGCCGCGGCTTATTCTTACTTTGGGATCAGGCCATAATAGATGTATAATGCCCAGACTCAACCAAAGTGAAGGAATAACCCTGTTATAATGATGAGTGACAACGCCTTTGATATTCTCCAGGAACGGGGCTTCATCGCCCAGGTGACGGATGCAGCCGCCATCCGCCAGATGCTGGCCGGGGGACCGATTACCTTTTACGTTGGTTTCGACGGCACTGCCGACAGTTTGCACGCCGGCCACCTGGTGCCGGTGATGGCCATGATGCATTTGCAGCGAGCCGGCCACCGGCCGATTGGCCTGGTCGGTGGGGGCACAACGATGGTGGGCGACCCCAGCGGCAAAACTGAAATGCGCCAGATGTTGATGGAAGAGGTCATCGAGGCCAATGCCCAAAAGATTCACGCCCAGCTCAACCACTATCTCCATTTTGATGAGGGCCGGGCCATCCCTGAAAATAACGCCCACTGGCTGCTCGACCTCAAATACATTCCCTTTTTGCGCGAGATTGGCCGCCATTTTAGCGTCAACCGCATGCTGGCCGCCGAAGCTTACAAAGTACGTTATGAACGCGGCTTGAGTTTTATCGAGTTCAATTACCAACTGCTGCAAGCCTACGATTTTCTGGAACTTTACCGCCGTTACGGCTGCGCCATGCAGATGGGCGGCGACGACCAGTGGAGTAACCTATTGGCCGGGGTAGACCTGATTCGCCGGGTGGAAGGCGTCACTGTTGAAGCGATGACCTACCACCTGCTGACAACCGCCAGCGGGGCCAAGATGGGCAAAACTGCTGCCGGGGCGGTCTGGCTTGACCCTGATAAGCTCAGTCCCTACGATTACTACCAGTACTGGATCAACTGTGACGACCGCGACGTAGAGAAACTACTCAAAATCTTTACCTTTTTGCCGCTGGACGAAATCAAGCGGCTGGCCGCCCTGCAAGGAGCCGAACTGCGCGAAGCGAAGCGAGTTTTGGCCTTTGAAGCGACCAAAATTACCCACGGCGAGTCCGAAGCCCATGCTGCCGAGGAAGCTGCTCGCGCCGCTTTTGCCCAGGGCGGCGATGTGAGCGCCATGCCGACCACTACCCTGGATTTTGCCCGCCTGGAGCGAGGTCTGGGAGTGCTAGAAATCTTCAGCGAAGTCGGACTGACCCAATCGCGCGGCGAAGCCCGGCGTATGGTCCAGCAGGGCGGTCTGTACGTCAACGATCAAAGAATTGACGAAGTCGAAGCCGTTTTAACCCCGGCTAATCTGACCCCCGCCGGAATTTTGCTCCGGGCCGGGAAGAAGAAGTATCACCGTTTAATCGTTGAAAGTTAACAAGTTGAACGTTAGAACGTTCAACCTTTTAACCTTAACAACGAAATAACGCTTTAAAAAGTGATTGCCCCGGCTTAATTCCGAGGCAATCACCTTGAGGAGGGGAGGAAAACAACCACAACAAGAGAAACGATGTCTCTTATTGTAAAGGTTATACCCGGTTCAATAGGCTTTGTCAAATGAGTTCGATTTTGGCTGGGGCCGAATAAAAACAAAGATGACCTCGGGCGGGGGCAGCGCCGAGGTCATCTTCTTTAAGGAGGGAGGCAAACAACAAGAAAGGAGAGAAATGCCTTGTGAAATAATATACAGCTATTTCTGGTTTTTGTCAAGAGTTTGTGCGAAATTTCTCATAATATTTCAGCCAGGCGCGCCCACTCGGCCAGGGTGAGTGTTTCGGCGCGGCGGGTGGGGTCAATATTGGAGTTGGTCAGGGCCTCGGTAATTTGGGGCATAGGCCGGTGCAGGCCGGTAGCCAGCGCGTTTTTGAGTTGTTTTCGCTTTTGCCCAAAACCGGCTTTGACCACCCGAAAAAAGCGGTCGGCGTCGGTGACGGCCACGGACGGCTGGGTAAAGGCGTCAATCCGCACCACCGCCGAGTCGACTTTGGGGGCAGGATAAAACGCGCCGGCAGGGATATGATGAGCCAGGGTGGGCTGCCCATAGAATTGGACGCTGACCGCTAGCAAACTCATCTGGCCCGGTTTGGCGACCATCCGTTGGGCCACTTCTTTCTGCACCGTGACGACGACCCGTTGCAGCCGGGGGGAACTTTCGAGCAAATGGCGGATCACTGCTGAGGTGATGTAATAGGGTAAATTGGCGACAACCTTGTAGACTGGGGGTTGGGGGTTGGGTGAAATTGAGCTTAGCAGTTGACCAGGATCGGTTTGTAATATGTCGGCTTCGACAACGGTGAGATTTTCCAGGTGGCCGTATTCATTTCGGAGCAAATTGACCATATGAGGGTCAAGTTCGACGGCGATCACCTGGCCGGCTTTCTCGGCCAGCAGGCGGGTGAGGACGCCGGGGCCAGGGCCGATTTCCAACACGGTATCCGCCGGGCTGAGTTCGGCCACAGCTACAATTTTAGCCAGATGCACCGGGTCAATTAAAAAATTTTGCCCCAACGACTTGCGCGGTTGGAGATTGTATTTTTTGAGAAGCGTAGAAAGAGAGTGAGTCTCCAAGAAAAACCTGCCTTGAGAACAACATGGACTTGGATTATCCCAGAGCAATAATTGGCCCAATTCGTAAAACGTAAAGCGTAATGATCTTACGCCAAGCTGACGGCGCAGCACCCTTCGATACGGTTCGCTTTGCTCACCTACTCAGGCTGCTGCCTATCCTCTATCTTCTATCTTCATCTTCTTCTACTGCGGCGGCCACTGTGGCAAAACATAGCGAATGCTGTTGGCGGGCGGGACGGGGGTAAGAATATAAACATCGCGCCAGCCGTATAAATCGGGTAAGGGCTGGTTGTCGTCGTAGGCCAGATCAATATGTTTGCCTACAATCAACCCACCCGTATCGGCGGCTAGGGCGATCCCGTAATCGGGTACATAGATTTTGGTCATGAGCGGGATGACTTTGGGATCAACGGCGGCCATGCCGTAGCCCACGCGCAGGCCGGTGCGGGTGATGCCGTACTGGGGGTGATCGGCGGCTTTGCCGGAAGTAGCGGCGTTGTAGGGGGTGGTCAGCATGGAGATTTTGCGCCAGTATTCAATGGGGCCGCTGGGGGTGTCGAGGGTGCGGACAACGATATTGGTGCCGTAGGCTATGATCTGTTTATTCGGGGCCTGGTCCAGCCATTCATCTTCCAGCACCCGCCAAACCTCTTGCTCGTTCTCGTAACGAATCCGGGTGCGGCTTTTGATAACCCCGGTCACGCCCTCCTGTCGTTTGACTTCCTGATCCAACTCCATTTCGGGGTCGGGAATCCACTCGCTTTCAAAGGGGATAAACTCCTGCTCAATTTCGACCACCTCCCGCACCCGGACCACCTCGATCAGATCACCGGCGGCGATGGACTGGCTGGTGGGTGGCCGGCTGAAATCCTGGCCCATAAGAGCCACGCCTTCTTGGGCCAATACCTCGCCGGCAGTTTTGCGGCGAGTACGGGTTTTGATCAAGCGGCCATCCACGCTGATGTCTACCGGCAGCGAGCGCTGGATATAAATTTGCATGCCCGGCGACAGGCGTGTGCCCAAACCGGGCGTCACCTTGTCGCCCAAAAAGAGGGTCAACCCTTGTTCTAGCAGGGCCTCGCCGACGTTGGGCTGGGTGGTATAAAAGGCGCTGCTCGCCTGGCCATCGTGCAGGGTAACAGGCACAGCCCGGCGCACAATCAATTGGACCGGCTCCGGGCGGCTCGAAGCCAGCGCCCCTTGCGGTGTCCGAGCGGCGGCCAACAGATGGGCCAACCCATGTAGTGTGGTAGTATCGGGCCGGGCTGGAGGCAGGGCTGATGCGGCGGGGATAACCGTTCCGTTGATATAAACCTGATCGCGAGCGTGAGTAGTGAGACCGGCCTCGGCCAGCACCCCGGCGATAGTTTGCTGGTGGGTCAAAAGCCGCCAGGTCTGCCCATCGGCCTCAATGGCCACGGGCCGGGCCAGGTGAATGGTGATGGTAGTTTCGGGCGCTAGGGGGCGGTCGAGCGGTGGCTGAATAGTATCTTCGGGCTGCAAGGTTAGCCCAATAGCTCGGATAACCCCGCCTACGGTATGCTGGTGGGTGCGGATCAGATAGGGCTGGCCGTTGATGACCAGCGTGACCGGCTGGCTGGTCAGCCAGTAGCCAAAGCCCAGGAGCAAGAGCAGGCTCGCTGCTCCGAAGCCCCGCCAGAAATATCTATTCATTATTGACGGAATTAAGCAGACCATTTGCATGGATAGATGGTTGAGAGCCACTGAAAGCCCAGCGATTGTAAAATGGGCCGGCTCATGGGGCTGGCATCTACGGTGAGGAAGCGTACCCCGCGCTGGCGGGCTTCCTGGGCGCGGGCGGCCAGCAGAGCGTGGTAGAGGCCGCGCCCGCGATAGGTCGGCAGGGTTGCCCCGCCCCACAGGCTGGCAAAGTGGCTGCCGGGATGAAAGTAAATCCAGGCAGTGCTGGCAGGGGCATTGTCCACGTAGGCGGCGTAGATGCTGAGCTGGTCCGGCTGCTGCAAATCGTGGGCCAGGCGCTCGGCTAGGGGGCTAAAATCATCGTCCCAAACGCCGGCATAGATCACCGCCAGGTCGTCCAACTGGCCGGGGTCGGTGATGCGCCGGACATCGTGGATTACGGGTTGGAGCAGAGCAGCGGGGGCTGTCTCAAGATCGAGGATAAGCAGCGCTTCCGGTTCTTCGATTTCAAAGCCGTGCGCGGCCAGCCGGTCTTGCAAATCGGGCGGGCTGTCGTGCTGGTAGACCTTCCACTCGACGGTGTGGCCCAGGCGGGTAAAGTAGTCAATTTCCGCCTGAATTGCCGCTTCCACATTTTCGGGGGTGAGCCAGGCATAGAGGATAAAACTCTCCGGGTGGTGGAGGCCAACGTGACGGATAGTGGCAGAAGTCACTTCGCGCCGCACGTCGGAGTATTCAACCTCACGCCGTTGTTCCCGGTCAAACAGGGCCAAAATTTGGTCAGCGTTCATAAGTAAAAAGGCGGATCATCTTGATCCGCCGGTTGACCCCCTCCCTAGCCCTCCCCTTTCAGGGGAAGAAACTACTGTTGTTTGCTCAGGGCGACGGCAACCGAGTAGCTCCGGCCAGGCAACCTTGCGGCACCCAGGAGGGACCACTTAAGGCTGCTTCCTTCCGGACCTGACCTGGTTCGCAGGCTCCTGCCGCGCAAGACCCACCCATCAACGCTACCCGGTTGCCCTCGCTCTGAACGGTAATCAGTAATCAGTAACCAGTAGTCAGAGAAGAAATTTTCTGGCTACTGACTACTACCCTACTGAGTAGAGCGGAGAGGGAGGGATTCGAACCCTCGAGGCTGTTACACCTACGCGATTTCCAATCGCGCGCACTAGACCAGCTATGCGACCTCTCCAAACGTTTAACGTTAAACGTTTGGACGTTCAACGTTTCAGCGGGGAGGGTGGGATTCGAACCCACGGTAGACCGGAGCCTACAGCGGTTTTCGAGACCGCCCCATTCGACCACTCTGGCACCTCCCCAGATTAATTGTGAATTGTGAATAGTGAATTGTCAATTGACGAGCAGTAAGTAAATTTCTTACGGCAACGACAAAAAATTATAGCACGGCACAGGGGAAGGGGCAAAAGTGTTACGGGTTTGTTCCAATTGAGTTAAAAGCCCAAAATGCCATAAAACGTATTGCATAATGATTTGCCCCCAAAAGCGTTACGTTTTACGTTTCACGTTTTCCCAACTCGTTCCCAAACTCAGTTTGGGAACGAGTTGGGAGCGAGAGGGGAATTTACCGCTTCTCCAGCGGGGCAAAGCTGGTGGACAGCTTTTTGATACCCTGGCTGGGGAAGGCAACCTGGACAAATTCTTCGCCGCCTTCCAACTCCACGCCGATGATGGTGCCATCGCCGAATTTGCTGTGGAACACCCGGTCGCCGGGTTTGTAACTGCTGCTTTTGGCCGGCGGGGCCGTAACCCGGCCCGGCTGCTCCCAGCGTGTGCTAAGCTGGCGGGCTTGTGGGCGGGAGGTAATGGGCGAGCCGCCTCGTTGGCGGGGGTTGGAGTCGTCGAGCAGTTCCGGGGGAATGTCGGCCAGGAAGCGGGAGGGGGTGGTCGGCTCGTCAAAGCCATAGCTGGAGCGGCGAAAAGCCCGGACCAGGTAAAGCCGGTCTTTGGCCCGCGTCAGCCCGACGTAGGCCAGGCGGCGTTCCTCTTCCATCTGTTCGGGGTCGGTCAGGCTGCGGCTGTGCGGAAAAATGCCTTCTTCCATGCCAATCATAAAGACCACCGGAAATTCCAGCCCTTTGGCCGTGTGCAGGGTCAGCAGGGGGACGCGGTCGCCCTCGTCGCCCAGGGCATCCACATCGGAGACCAGGGCCACGCCTTCCAGGAAGAGACTGAGGGCTTCGTCCCCTTCCAGCCGGCCAAATTCGGCGGCTTTGCGGCCCAACTCTTCCAGGTTTTCCCAGCGGTCGTCGCCTTCGGGGGTGTTGTCTTTGATAAAGGTTTTGTAGCCGGTGCGGGCCAGGGTCAGCTCGTACAGTTCGGGCAGGGTCAGCTTTTTCTTGGCGTTGACCAGCATGGCTATGGTCTGGCCAAATTCGACCAGGGCTTTGCGGGCTTTTCCTTTAAAGGGAGGAGATTGGAGATTGGAGATTGAGAGATTGGGTTGGGTTGGTTCGGGCTGGCTGACCTCCTCATTGGCGACAAGCTGCTGGAGGGCTTGCCAGGGGGTTGTGCCCATTTCAAAGGCCCACTGGTAGAGGTCGGCAATGGTTTTGGCCCCGATGGCGCGGGGGGGGACGTTGATGATGCGCTCCAGGCTGACGCTGTCTTCGGGGTTGTGGATGAGCCGCAGGTAGGCCAGGGCGTCTTTGATTTCTTTGCGCTGGTAGAAGCTGGTGCCGCGTACCAGGCGATAGGGGATATTGTGGGTGATAAAAATTTCTTCGGGCAGACGGCTCTGGGCGTTGGTGCGGTACATTACGGCCATATCGCCCAGGCGCAGGCCGTTCTGCTGCAGGCGGCGAATCTCTTCGGCTACATAGGTGGCTTCTTCGCGCTCGTTGTAGGCTTCAATCAGGCGGATTTTGGCCCCCCGGCCCCGGTCGGTAAAGAGGTCGTTCTCAATCCGGTTTTTGTTTTTGCGGATGACCTGTTTGGCCGCAGCCAGAATGGTTTCGGTGGAGCGGTAATTTTGGGAGAGCCGGATGAGCTTGTGGTCGGGGTAATCCTCGCGGAAGCGCAGTACGTTGCGGTAGTCGGCCCCGCGCCAGGAGTAAACGCCCTGGTCGAGGTCGCCGACAACAAACAGGTTGCGATGGCCGCCGGCCACCAGTCGGGTCAGCTCGTATTGGACCATGTTGGTGTCTTGAAACTCGTCTACCATGACGTGCTGGTACTGCTGCTGGTACTTTTCGCGCACCTCGGCGTGGCGGCGGAAAAGCTGCAAAGTGACGAGCAGCAGGTCGTCAAAATCCAGGGCATTGTTCTCGATCAGCACTTTTTGATAACGCTCGTAGACGCGGGCCACAATCTCTTCCTGATAGGAGCGGGTGGGGAACTTGTCGTAGGTAATCATCTCATTTTTGGCTTTGGAGATGGCATGGTGCATGGAGGCCGGTTTCCAGGCTTTTTCGTCCAAATCCAGGTCGCGGATGGCCCGCTTGACCACCGACTGCTGGTCGTCGGTGTCGTAAATGTTGAAGCTGCGGGTGTACTGGCCCAACACCTGGATGTCCTGGCGCAGCCAGCGGGCGCACAAGGCGTGAAAGGTGCCGACAGCCAGGCTGGCCACCTGGGCCTCGCTCAGCATCTCTTCCAGGCGCGATTTCATCTCGCGGGCGGCCTTGTTGGTAAAGGTCACGGCGACAATATTCCAGGGAGCGATGCCGCAGACGCGGATAAGATAAGCAATGCGGTGGGTCAGCGCCCGCGTTTTGCCCGACCCCGGCCCGGCCAACGCCAGCACCGGCCCGTTGATGGTCGTCACGGCCTCTTGTTGGGCCGGGTTGAGTTCAGCCAGAAAGTCCATTCTTGTTACTCCATGCGTGTGTGTCCGGGCGGGATTGTACCACGAAGGGGGGAAGAATGGAAGATGGAAGATAGTAGATAGAGGATAGAAGATAGTAGATGGAGGATGGAAGATGGAGGATAGATGGCTGGAGTGCAAAGCTTGCTTTGCCGGGGTTGAATGGTTAGGCTAATTGAGTGAAGCAGGGTAAAATATCCGGCAAAATCAAGGCGCAGGGATGAACGTGAGATGACGCGAAGCGGGCGAGGAGGCGAGCAAGTATCTCCCCATTTCTTCGCCTCATCCTTCATCGCGTCCTCGCCTCACCCGTCCTCGCCTCTTTTCAGGAGAGAATAACCCATGTCCGACGAACAAAAAGCCAAAGTCCAGGCCCAATTCGGCGCGGCCAGCGAAGGCTACGCCAGCAGCGAAATCCACGCCAAAGGGGAAAGCCTGGGGCTGCTGGTAGAACTGGTTCAACCGCAGACCGATTGGCTGGCGCTCGATGTCGCTACCGGCGCGGGCCACACCGCCTTTGCCTTTGCCCCGCACGTGGCGCGGGTGATTGCCACCGATTTAACCGCCGAGATGCTGGCTAAAACCGCCGAACTGGCCGCCAAACGCGGCCTGACCAACATCGAAACCCGGCCCGCCGACGCCGAGGCGCTGCCCTTTGACGACGCCACGTTTGATTTGGTCACCTGCCGTATTGCCATGCACCACTTTCCCAACCCGCGCCAGGCGTTGAGCGAGTTTGCCCGCGTGCTCAAACCGGGCGGAGTGGTCGGCTTCACCGACAACATCACCGTGCCGGATAAGCAGGCCGCCGGTTATTACAACGCCTACGAAAAGCTGCGCGACCCGTCGCACAACTGGGTCTATCCGCTGGTGCGTTTGCAGGCCATGTTTGCAGACGCCGGGTTGAAGGTGGAAGCGACCCGCGAACTGAGCAAGGAGTTGGAGTTCCAAGACTGGGCCGACCGGATGAAGGTTTCCCCGGCCAACAAAGAAAAGCTGCTGGAGATGATGCGCCACATCCCGGAGGCGTTGCAGCCGTTGTTTGCGCCTCGATGGGCGGAGGGGACGATGTATTTCAGCTTGTGGGAGGCGGTGATTGTGGCGAGACGTTGATGGCTTGAGATTCGGGAAATGTAAAAATAACAGTAAGCCAGCTTTAACCGGCTGGCTTTTTTATTGTTTACTACACTGATTAGAGTAATTGCCCTAAAAGAACTATAAGCATTTGCTCAGGGATTTTGCTGGTTACAGATATTTATCCGTAATCCCCACCCGGCGGACTTAACGTAGTGGTTGCGCACTCAGACAGCGAGTCGTTGAAAAAGTCATATTTCGACAAGATTTAGAGATTGCTAAGAGCT
>JAKLJP010000076.1 GCA_023151115.1 Anaerolineae bacterium | reverse complement strand
AATCTCTGCGTAACTCTGTGTTCCTGTTTGGTTCTGGCTCGTCCAGGTTAGGGGATTTGGGGATGGAAAATAAAGGGGGAAAATCTCCTAATCTCCTAATCCCGGCTCCAAATCATTGAAAAAACTTTTCTGGATATCTATAGTCGCTGTTACGTGTATTTTATTGAGGGAAGGCATCAGCAACCTAATTTTCATTCCGGCAGCTCATTTGACCCTAACATGGTTTCTGCTTTTTCTCAGGTCATAAAGATAAACGGCGGCATTTTCAGCCTCAAAGGAGTCAATTCTGGTTCCCATCTGATCCAAATAGTATAAGAAAAATTTCTTTTCCCTTCTACATCGTCACTGTGAGAAAAAAGAATCCAAACACGTCGCTGACCCTGTAACTGGTCCAATTCCTGAGCGTACTTGGCCCAATCCTCCCTTGAGTAGGCGCCGACCAAATAGTCGCCATCCTGATAGCCATATTGCTGCTGATAATATTTGAAGGCTTCCGCCGCGCCATAGTAAAGATACAAGATATCTTCTGCCTGTTGATGGGTTTTAACATAACTCATAACAGGTTTAATTTCTTCTTTGCCCGGCATGTTGACGAGATTACGAACAGTAAACAGGAGGGGATGGATAAACAACAAGCCGATCAGGATGAAGCCTATCATAACCGCACGATTCTGAGTTTGAGACAGGATTTGCTTTATACCGGCGGCGATAAAAAGCAGCATCATTGGTACAGCAAACAGTAACAGCCGGCCCTTAAACGGATACCCCTGCAATCCCGAGGCTAATAAGGCCAACAAGATTGGCAAGCTTAAGATAAAAAACTGTTCCTTTTTCTCTCGCCAAAACGCCAGGCCCCCCAGCAAAAAGGTAAAGGCAGCCAGACCAGTCAGCGGCAGCCCCCCCGGGTTTTCAAAAATACCAAAGAATGTATTAATGAACCAGGTTATATCGGAAAAAGATGTGGGCGGCAGAGGCATAAAACTACCGGCCCAATAGTCCAATAACGCTTCGTTACGGCCCAAATCCTGTAGCGAAACAAAATAGAGCAGGGCAAAACTTATCCCCCACAACAAAAAAACAACAAAAAGCGAGCCTACTCTAACCCAGTCTCCTCTTATTAAACAGGGTAGGATTAGCATTATGCCCATACCTGCCAAAATAAATAAAGCCGGATGAGAGAACCAGAGAGCAATAGCCCCTACAACCCCTAAAAAAAGGGCGGGCCGAAGCGTTAATTTTTCTGAGGGCATATTAATAGTCATCAGATACAAAAGCAATGCTACGGCCACATCGCTGGAGTACTGCTTGACCTCGGCTGAATATTCGATCAAATATCTGGAAAACACAAAGAGACTTAAGGCAAGCAACACTACTTTGGTATCAAAGGATTGAATAGCAAGCCGGTAGAAAAGGACGAGTGAGATAAGGCCACACAGAAATGGAAATAATCTGAGCGCGTATTCATTATTACCAAATAGTTGCACAACCAGCTTTTCGACCATCAAAAAACCAATAGGCGCGCCTTGCACATAGTCTAACGGTTGGAGTAACTGCGCAAACGAGCGATTAACAATATTGAGGGCCAATCTGGCTTCATCCAGCCACAATGACCGGTCGGCCAGGTAATAAACCAAGCGCAAGATGATCCCAACCCCAATCAAGCCCCAACTTAATCTTTTAGCATCTTCCCAAACCCTGAGTTTCAGAGCCAAGTTTTCGATATTTGCATATTTTACAGCCATGATGTACCCCGCTAAACTAGCACATCCATTCCTCGTTTTATCCGATCAATCTTTACGATAACGAATGACCTGAGCGGGAACCCCACCGGCAAGAGCGTAGGGTGGAATATCCTTTGTTACCACCGCTCCCGCGCCGATGATAGCGCCCCGGCCAATCCTTACCCCATCCATCACCGCTACATTTAGCCCCAGCCAGACATCATCTTCAATTATAATATCTCCCTTACTGGTTAAGGGTTGTTCTCTCATCGGGCGAGTGGTATCGGCAAAGCCGTGCTGGTAAGGTGTAAAGGCGCATCGCGCGGCAATCATACAATCAGCGCCAATGATGATGTTGCCCACAAAGGCGTTGAAGATGCAACCGGACTGGATATAAGTGTTGCGGTCAACTTTAAGGCTGCCTTCTCCCTCGCCCAATTCCACCATTGACCAACGATAAATATGCACATTTTCGGCCAGGTAAACCCCGCCCCGCGCCTTGGGATGGGCATAAATGGTCACGTAATCATCAATAAAACAGCGAGGTCCAAGTTTTAGAGTGGGGCAACTGACCTGAGCCTTAGACGAAATATAGGGTCGCTCTCCAAAATAACGCAGCCAGCGGCGCTTATCCTTGTAAATACCCATCGGCAGTTCGGCCAGGCGAAGAAACAAGGGCGAAACCGGGGCAAATTTTATCATTGTCTGCACCCAACTGCGCGCCACTATATCTCTGAGTGTTTTTGTAACGGGTTGGCGACGAGCAAGCAGATTTTGTTGTAAGTTATCCTGAGTTGAGCTCACACTATGGTCCATCTTAATAAATTGACAAACCACCTTCCTTAAATATGACCTTTAGAGCGCCCAAACTCGATGTTTGATACTACCTTGTAACCGTCCCATACACCAGCCAAACTGCCACAAAAATCTGGCCCGGCCTTCCAGGCTTAAAATCCGTTGGGGGCGTTTGGCTAGTTTTAGCCATGCTCGCAGCCCGGTTTTCCAGGAGAGCGGGGGCATCCCTAAGGGACGATACCTTTTGTAAAGCAGGACATTATACTCAGCATAATTGCGGGCTTGACGATAAATACCCCTTAATGTTTCGCGGTAACGGATATACATAACCGCATCTCCTACAAAATGAAGTTCTGTCCCGGCCAGTTGCAGACGCCAACAATAATCTGTATCGTGGAGGAAAGGTAGCGTCTCGTCAAACCCGCCAATAGTTTGGTGCAAATAACGTTTAACCCCCAAACTCCCCCCCCCCGCATGGGCTAAATAGGGGGGATACGTATATTGCTTGAGACCATTACGCTGTGGGTTTGCCCGGCTTTTGGAGAGCCAGGGAGGGTTAAGTTTCTCAGTATCAAAACGGCAAGCCACAAAGTCATATTTAGAGAGAGCTTGCCCCATAGCGACCAACCAACATGGACCCACTACATCGTCAGCGTCACAAAAGGCCAGGGATTCGCCCACAGCTGCCTCTGCACCACAATTAAGGGCATAAGGTTGCCCTTGCCGAGCCGAAGCGTCAACAATACGTAGATTGGGTAGTCGCTCTTGATATTGTTTGACAATGGCCATTGAATTATCGGTAGAACGGTTGTCAGCAACAATAATCTCCCACGGTTCGGACCACTCCTGATTAGCTAACGCCTCAAGCTGGTCGGCGATGGTGTTGGCCCCATTATAACAAGGGATAATTACACTTAGTTTCATTAATCCTCTTTAAGTTAACTTCAACGCCATCATCCTGTCGCCCTCTCTGGTTATTTACAGGGTTCATACCTTATATTCCATCCTGACGAACATAACGCCGGCCTACCGCATTGGGTCCATCAAGCTGGTTGAGCCAATTCAAATCACCGTGCTTATACCAGTTTTGTAAACGAGGGCGTCCACATTGTAGTAATTGAGGTACAGTGATAAAGCGGAAAGAGCCGCTAAGCTGCCCTAAAAGGAGATCCACCGCTTCGAGCATAGCTTCGCGGTTGATGTATTCCGGCTTGAGCGCATGGTAAAGAGCATCATGAAGGAGAATGATGCTGCCAGGCTTAATTTGACTGGTCAATCGGTGATTTATCCAAGCTGCGTCATGGTCAAGCCAGTCATAGGCCACCACATTCCAGGTAACAACCTGGTAGCCCAGCCGCAATAAATCAAGCCGTGAGGCTACGTTTTGATGGCCGTAGGGGGGCCGAAATAATTTCTGCCCGTAAGGCGTAACCGCTTGTTCACACGCCCTCAGTTGAGACCGCCGCTGGTGACTGGTTATCAAAGGAAATGAGGGATGATCCCAGCTATGATTCCCAATGGTGTGCCCCGCCTGAACAATCTGCCGCACCATGGCTGGCTGCTGATGGGCCATCTGACCAATCATAAAAAAAGTTGCCTGGGCCTGATACTTTTCAAGAATATTCAGCAGACGAGGCGTAAATTCCGGGTGGGGACCGTCATCAAAGGTAAGGGCAGCGACAGGTTCCTGGGTCAAAACATGGGTGATCGTTCCCATCACGCGCCGCCCTCCGGCTTTTAAGAGCTTACCCGCCAATTCGCCGGGTGTTCGCATGCTGTAACGCTTCATTTTATTACTTCCCGAACTGATAAAGCGGCAGTTTCCTGGCCATTTGTAATAAATTGAGTATCCCATTTAAGGAGAGGCCGCACTACTCCACCTAATCGTCCCGTCCATTGGCCCCGTGCAGAATCACCCTCTATGCTATCAACCACTTGAAAGGCAATGGCATCACGCTCATAAAACTGAGGCATTTTTGGATTCAAGGTGGTCAGAGCCGGCGTCACATATAGAGTACCCTCAGATAAAAGATTCCCTGGAATCCAGGCCGTACTTATGTATCTTCCAATCGGGCGAGGTTTTTGGTGCCAAGTAGGGTCCTGGTCGAGGGTTACAAAAACATGGGCGCTTTCTTCATTGAAGAAATGAAAATGAGGCATGAAGATAAAACCCGGCTTGAGGACTTCGTACTCCATCTCGACGCGGATGGGCCGGCGGATATCCATGGCATCGCTAATCTCGCCCTCTTCCGTACGGACCTGCACAGCCCGCAAACGAGCCGCTTCACCCCCCGGGGCCTTGAGCGGATCCGGCCATTCACGGACGGCTGTCGTGCCCAGGCCAGCGTTCAAATAAGTATTAACCACCTGGCTTGGCAAGCCATCTTGGATCACCCGGCCTTCGTCAAGAAGAACAGCCCGCTCACAAAGCCGAGTAATAGCAGGCATATTATGGGAGACAAAAAGAACAGTCCGGCCTTGTTGACCAACATCTTGCATTTTATCAATGCACTTGCGTTGAAAACGGGCATCACCTACTGCCAGCACCTCATCTACGATTAAGATTTCAGGCTCCAAATGAGCGGCTACGGCAAAGGCTAAACGCAGGTACATGCCGCTGGAGTAATGTTTCACCGGGGTATCAATAAACTTTTCTACCTCGGAAAAAGCCACAATCTCATCAAATTTGCGCTCGATTTCATTGCGGCGCATGCCCAGGATAGCCCCATTTAAGTAGATATTCTCACGGCCGGTCAATTCTGGATGAAACCCAGTGCCTACCTCCAGTAACGAGCCAACCCGGCCATAAATATCAATCACCCCGGTGGTTGGTTCAGTAATACGCGAGAGGATTTTGAGCAGAGTACTTTTGCCCGCTCCATTACGGCCAATGATACCGACCACCTCACCCCGTTTAACCTCAAAAGAAACACTCTTGAGCGCCCAGATGGTTTCATCCAGTTCGGAGGCGCTGGCAGCCTCGCCCCGCAACAATTTAGCCGCCCGGCGAAAGGGCGCGCCAAAAGTTTCGCTCAATGTATCGCGTAGCGTTTCGTATTTGAATTTTCCCTGCAACTTACCAATGTGATACTGTTTACTAATGTCAGTTACGCGGATGGCAATATCGCTCATAATTTTTACACCACATCTGCAAAAGTTTTTTCCATACGACGGAAGTAGAAGGCGCCACTCACCAGTAGAACCAGGGCGGCTGTAGTCGAAACGAGAATGATTGGCCCAGGGGCCGTATCTGCACCCAGCAAGGCCCAGCGAAAGCCCTCCACGACCCCTGCCATCGGGTTAATGCCGTATAAAGTTCGCCAGGGTTCAGAAAGCAAACTACTGGGATAAGCAATGGGGGTCGCAAAGAGCCAAACCTGGGTGATAAAAGGTACGGTATAACGCACATCCCGAAATTGCACGTTCATGGTAGATAACCACAACGATGTACCCAGCGAGGTAATTAAGGCCAGCAGCAAAAAAAGTGGCAGCCACAACACATTAGCCGTCGGCACAATCCCGTAATATAACATCAACAGGATCAAGACAGCGAAGGCCAATACAAAATCTACAATACCGGCTAATACCGTAGCCACAGGTATGGCCAGACGGGGAAAATAGATTTTTTTAATCAGGTTGGAGCTACCAACCAAGCTATTCGACGCCTGACTCAACCCTTGCGCAAAGAAAGTCCAGGGTACCAGGGCCGCATAGCTAAAGATAGGATAGGGAATCCCATCTGAGGGAACTTTAGCCAGCTTCCCAAAGAATAGGCTAAAAACGATCATCGTAAAAAAGGGTTGGATAATAGCCCAGGCTGCTCCCAAAATCGTTTGTTTGTAACGCACCTTAATATCGCGCCAGATCAGGAAATATAATAATTCCCGATACTCCCACAATTCGTGAAGTTTAAGTGAAACCCATCCTTTTGAGGGTTCAATACGCACCAATGGTATCTGGTTTATATTCTGGGCCGTCAAATCCGGTACTCCCACTTGTGATTGAGAACTATATTCTTTTGAGATCATGTCGTAATTCTCCGATTATGTTGATTCAAATAGCATCTATTTAAGGAAGAGATAGCGAAACGATTATCACCACCCTTTTATTAATTCCCCGTCTGATTCTACTAAAAACTATCACATCGAGCGATGGAACTGCCTACGTAACGTAAGAGGGATAATTTTTCTGAGTCGTTGCCGGAAACTGTGTTGACCATTTGCCCCCATTCTATTTTTGTACAGACACTGCTCCAGGGCTGTAACCCAAGATTCAGAGATGGCGGCAGTTCTGGCGGTTGAGAGTATCTCTTCTAAAGAGACAAACTGCGGCGTGCCGGGCCTCAAGCCTTTTAAGCTCAAAATCTGCTGGTCGGTTACGTCATGCTCAAAACATTCAGGCAAATCAATGCCCATGACTCGAAAATTTAATATAGTACGCACACACTTTTCACAGCGTCCACAATTACGATCCTTTTGCTCACCTTGCCAGCAAACCCGCAAATTACGCAGTGCTTCCGGCCACTGGGCAATTGTTCTGATTTTTTCACTTCGAGTGAAAGCAGCGCCATCATGGATAATTTGGAAAGAGTTGCCTGACAATAAAGGATCGGTGATGGGATTAGATCCCCATGGGATGACTAAACTATTATAAGGTTCAGTGCTGGCAATCACCCCCCGGGCATAATTATCCTGGAATAACATCAAACACGAAGCCAGGCCGGCGCCGTGTGTATCCTCCCAATCACCCTCCAATTCTCGGAAATTAGTCGTAACAGGAATCAGTGTCATTCCCAAACTGGCCAGCATCCTGGTAGACTTTTCTGCGGCGAACCGAAAATCATCGCCCCGATCTAGAGGGATATCGAAGCCATGGACCATTACCCCTGTGGCTATATCACAAGTGAGGCGCCCCCGTTGTCCCTTTTTGTGAGACCAGGCAGTAAAACTGGCGTCAACTCCGCCGGAAAAAGCCATGATCGCCCTGGCTGAGTTAACGGCTTTTGAGGATTCAAGTTCCCGATCAGCCATGATTTCAATCTTGGTATACCACTCCGGCCGCCAACTAATCCAGGCATTTTGAAACTCTTCTAAGTTCCTCAAGAGCGAAGGCGAAACTTGGCCATGCACCACCAGGTCGGTCGCCTGACTCATGGCCATAAAAAGGGCACCTAATACAAACGGTTCACACCCAGCCGTAATTATCTCTTTGTACTCAAGTGGTATACGATACCAAAGATGGGAGCATTTGTTGTTGGCATTCTCGATAGTGACCCCCCAGGTAATCGTATCGCCCGTTTCACTTGGTTGTTCAGGCCAAAGATGTGTTTTATTAATCATAGCGACGCTTAACCAACTTATAAAGCTGTCGATAGGCGGCTTGTCCGGCCTCAATCTGAGCGACTGCTGCTTTTAGCAAATGAGGCCTGACCGATTCTGCTGATTTCCAGGCCGTCTCAATCCCAAGCATAAGCTTATCATAGAGCCGGGGGTCATCTAACGAGATAATCTCACAACCCAGGCCAAATTGATTGGCTAATCCAGAAAATTTATCCCCATAATAGGCAGATTTAACCAAACCAACCACCGGTATACCCTGGGCTAAAGCAAAAACCCCAGCATGGTAGCTCCCTGTAACCACCACCCGGCAACATCCGACCTGCTCCATAATTTTTAAGGGATGGTCAAGGCTCTGTCCTCCATCCGAGGCATCATCATACCCCTGTAGAAGTTGCTGAAGAGTCGTAACATCCGACTCTTCATAATAAAATGAAATAGGCAATGGAATGAGCCGGGCACTATATTTTTGAGCAGCAACACCTACAACGGTTCGAACGACTTTAATCACCTCATTATCCACCCCAGAGTAGGCTGCGGCGCGAAGATTCAAGCCAATACCCATTCCAGGGTGCGAAGAACGGTGCGTATAAGCCAATTCAATGGCGTCATCGCCGGTAGTGATCACCTGGCCGGGTAAAGCGTCCAGAGAAGTGAGCAGAGATAGGCTATGCTGGCCTTCTCGAGTGGTAAGCAGGTCTACCAGGGGTAGTGTTGTTTTTACTTTAGCCTGCAACTCTGGATGCTGAATTGGCCCTAGCCCCTGGCTGAACATAGCCGTGGGAATACCAAACTCTGTTGCTATTTTTAGCATATCCAACAGTTTAACAGCATGCCATCGGAACGCATCATTAATGTAGCCCCCTCCACTTGCAATGATGAGATCAGCCCCCCAAAAAGCTTCAGAAAAATCATTTATTTCCTCCAGGTTAACCTTAAGACCTCGCCGTTTCAATTTCGATTGGACCAGGCACTGTACTAACCGGGGCCAACGCCGCCAGATTGCTCTTTCTAAGTTGAACAATTGTTCCGAAACCCAGCTGGTACGAGCTTGCTGGAGACGGCCAAATAGTCTGCCGGCTTTATTCCAACTGAGACGAGTATGGGGATGTACCGGATGGGCATTGGCACAGTAGATAGCCAGTCGGTCGGGCGCATCTGTAATAACTTGGATGAAAGCTCCAGGCCATAAACGGTTTAATCTGGTTACGGCTACTTGAAGCATAGCCACATCGCCTTGATTGAGTAAATCGTAACAACCATGGTCAATTAAAATACGCATGAATCAGGAACTTTATCACTTTTTGACCCTGATAAAACATGCTCATCCAGCATATTGAGTATCTCCCCATCAATATTTATATCAAACTTACGCGCAAAATGGTGATCAGAAGCGATAAGATAATCAAAATCTTGTTTCTTTAGAATATCGGGGCTGGATGATTTGGCGTTGGGCCAGCGGATCAGCCTTTTATTATCATTAAGTATTTTCAGCGTAGTTTGGTTTAGTAAGATTGTTTGAAAAAAGGATTCCTCAGAAAAGAGAGTACGCTCGTAATATTTTACAAATTGAGGATGGGATTGAACATATTGGTGAATGTAATGAATACAGGCCCGGTTAAGGGTAAACCATTGAGAGCCTTTGTAAAACTTAAAATCAGCCGGAAAAGGTTTCCACAGCGATCTGAACCCGATCATTTTTTTAGGCTTATCTTTAGCAAATGGGAAGGATCGGATATAGATTAGAGCTTGAGCTTTAACTAAATACTTTTGAAGTCTATTAAAAGCCTGGCGCAGCCGTTTAGGCAAGTTATCCCAGTCGAGCTGACGTGGCGTCTCATAATATTGATAATAATATCGAGCCATACAATCCGAGCAGTGATGGTTGGTCGAATTTAATTTGGCACATTCGACAGGCCCGCAGGGAATACCATTTTCAATCGGAACGCCGCTCATAAAACCATCATAAGAGGTGGTTTCTAAAAAATCTTCGATCTGGGTTAAAGGCTGAATCGGGTAATCTTGCCCTGACAGGAAAACTATCCAGTCGAATTCAAGATGAGTCAATAACTCAAGTATATGCAATTTCATCCTGACCATGGAGAAATTTCCCCATTCCACCGGCACATAATTATCTATAATCAAGACATCAGATAAACCCTCAAAGGCTTTTGGATCAAGGAAAGATTTGGAGTAGTCGTGATGGATAATCACTGTTGACGAGCACATTCCTGTTTTAAGTGCTTTTACCAGCCTGACAACCTGTTCAGGGTTAGTATGAGACGCAACCAAATAAACGATTTTAGTCATGGCATCAGATTCCAGTATAATAGATTTGGAAAAGAATGCTCAGACTACAAATTTGCAACCTAAATTGAACGTAAAAATCAACTATCAATTAAAACCCCTCTAAATGTTCCTTTGACCAAAGCAAAAAACCTAACAGCAATTTTAATCCCGAAGCCTCAACAATGCCATCTCGTTTAAACTCTACAGTTACATGAGGAGGAGGTAGAATCTCAGCCAATACATCCCCGTTGAACAGGTGCAGAACTCGCTCACGATAAGGTTCTGCTTGCCGTCGGACCGCCAGCCAACCCGGCCCATTGAAGTCAGAAATGCGATAATAATAACGTCGCTCGACCTGGCGAGACTTTACTAACCGCTCTAAAGAGCGAGGAACTTTTAACTGCTGTTTGAGACTTTGGGTTAACAAATACCGGAGTCTTGGCTGTAGCGGTTCAGGTTGGTAAGAATTTCGGTCGAGAGGAAGTTTAGCCAAGGCCGGGAACTTTGTACATAACAGCTCTTTCTGGGCTCGTCGTTCCACGATTGTAGCGGATGGTATTGCCCCTACTATCTCCAAGACCTGACGATCAATTGCCGGTAAGATGGGCCAGGCTCCAAAGGAGAGCGCCCAAGCAGCGCCCCCCACATGAAACCGCTGCCGGTGGTACAGTTCAAAAAACCAGGCCCGTGATGAGTCGAATTCTGCATAGCTCTCGTAGAGCGTCCGAATACGAGCAACCGTCTCCTCAACAAGATCGCCAAATAGTTCACGGCGAAGCAGCTTCTTCAACAGATCAAGCTTAATGCCCCAATTATTATAAAAGGTAAATATCTTGTCGAAAGTGATGTGAGGGGAGTGTTTAGAATAAGTGTAGTGAATGAGAGGCCCCCCTAAAATAGCATCCATTATATAGCCCAAGACCACATAAGGTCCCAGCTCGCTTAAATAGGAGTAAACGCCCCAGTTCATAACAAAATTGAAGCCATTAGCCCCATGTTCCCACTGAACCTGGGTCCGAGAACAGATAGGGTATTGCTCAGTTGAGATATTGACCGCCCGGTGCTCAAAATTTAGGGTCCGGGCTACTGGGACTGCACATTTCATTTCAATATCGGTTGGCAAACCCAGGGTTAAGGCGACAACGTCTACGTCGTTACGCTGAAGAAAACCACCTAACATTCTAGAGTCAAGCCCACCGGATAGTAACAGGCCGTATCGCCGGTTCGCAGGTGCGTGACGCCGAACAGCTTCGTCAACAGCTTGCTCCAGAATATCTACATGGGCCCGGAAGGAGAGATCATAATACCGGGTCGATAAGGGGATCTGATATTGCTTTATCTCCCGTACAGCTTGCCCGGGCTGCCACCCCAGCAAATGACCTGCCGCCAAACGTCGCACCTCCCGCAGCAACGTTTGCCCCTCAAAAATGTGCATCAATAAAAGCATCCCCACCAAGCCAGCCGGGTTAAACTCCTGCCGAAATTCAGGGTGGCATCTGAACAGCTCGGGGCTGGAACCTACCAACAAGATTTCACCCCGGCTGTAGTAATACACTGGAAAGAGGCCCAATAGATCGGCCCCAACGACCACTCCCACTTTAGGTTGGTAGACTACGGCCGCATAAAACCCATCGAGAGCATCGGGCAGATCATCAGGTAAATTCTGCCACCGTTCTCTCAATTGAGCAGCAGTTATCCGTTCTGACCCTGGGCCATTGATAGCCTCGCCCCAGAGCACAGCCGTGCCCTGATCATCAGCCACATAGCTGACCGGGGCGCGCTCATTGCTGGCCCAGATAGCATAGAACTCCCCCATTGCGCATGTGTTTGTGACCAGCCCCTCAACCAAAGGGATGAGCGGCCTTATTTTTTCAATAAAACGAGATTGCCGCTCGATATCCGGGTCTATAATCACTACAAAATTAGCCAAAACTACCTTCCAGTATGTCCAATCTATTAAAACATTCCTTTACCACAACGAATAACCCGGCCAACGCTTATCTAAAATTTCTATAGACAAAGCAGATAAACATCGTACAACCTTTTAGCGGGCCGGGCTCCCACGTCCGGCCAAGCGACGGCTCCCACGCCGTCGCTGCTACAATGATAGTATGACTTTTAAGTAATTTGTCTATAAGTACCCTTTTTAACGTAAAGCCTCAGCCCTAGGTTCAGCCAAGCCGAAGTGAACATTTTGCTCACCCCATAGTTTGTCGCACAGTCGGTCCGCCGGCAACTCAACATCGGCAAAAGTAAGGACCTGATCTCGAACGAGATCATATTTCAAACGACATCCTTCGGCCAAACCTATCGGTAACAGATTTTGGGCATGGACAGTACTTGTATTTTCAGCCTGACCATAGGTCATATAACCACCCATCCCATCAAGCACCTGACCTGCTCGCAGGTCTATTTTGGCTGTAGCCACTACATCTACCAGGGGTGCGCCCAAAGGAGCGATAGTTGCATCACCAAATAACACGGCTCGCGCTACCGTATTATGAACCTCGAAATGGCACAAGTGGTAGGGGGTATAGAAACAGTAGAGCGGCCCCGTACCCAATTTGTAAAGGTTCAGGTAATGCTTTTGCATGGGATGATCGTGTGTGCCCAACACAAACACCCCCGGACCCGGGGCTGCGCCCACTACATAGTCAACAACGCCGGGACCTTCAAGTAGCTCTTCTAGGGGAAACCAATTGACTGCTTCCTGTATCGGTGTGCCAGGAGAAACGGTTGGCCCAAACATGCCCCGCCTGGCCACGCGCATGCCGGTAGCGTTGGCCACAATGGCTTGCTCAAAAGAAATTTTGGTACCATCGGCGAAGGAAGTGACCATCTGCGGCTTTTGGCCCCATTGGCGGGCAAAGCCCTCCTGGGTCGTCGGGTTGCGATAGGGGTCTTGCAGCCCTTTGATGTTACCGCACAAAACCGGCCGCACCCCCAAACCTTTCACAAAGCGGTAGAGGTTCATAATGACCCCCGGCTGATCGCCGTCGGCATTGGTCAGGATTACCCCGGCTTTGTCGGCATACACTTTTAAGATAGGGCCAATTGTTCCATCCAGTTCGGCGTCCATCATGATCACATGCTTGCCATGCTTGATGGCCGTCAAAACGATGTTGGCTCCAAATTCCACTGCCCCGGTTACTTCGATGACGGCGTCAATCCCGGCAGCCTGACCCAGCAACAAAGCATCTTCGGTTATGGCGTAATGTCCCCGGGCCATTGAATCTTCTAGTTGAGATACGGTCTCCACAACCTGAACTTGCTCAACCCCGGCTTCGGTATAGGCGCGTTTGGCCCCATCGAGGTGACGATTGGAAATAGCG
The DNA here is from genome assembly GCA_023151115.1 of Anaerolineae bacterium. Next base: position 11,897 of record JAKLJP010000076.1, on the reverse strand, counting down.
ACTAATTCCATGCCCGGCACATAATTAATAATCTGTAAGGCGATACCACGCCCCATAAAACCCGCCCCAACCATGGCCACTCGAATCGGACGGCCTTCTTGATGGCGTTTCTCCAGGGCCTTGTCAACAATAAACATTGATAGATCTCCCAAAAATTTAAAGCGCGGACAGAGCCGCCTCATAATCCGGCCAGCTTTTATCTTTTTCTGAAATCACCCGCACCTCAACCGGCCATTCGATTCCAAAAGCGGGATCATTGTAACGCAGCCCTCGCTCGGAACCCGGCGTATAAAATTGCGATACCTGGTAAGTTGCCTCAGTTTCATCCTGCAAGGTGATAAAACCGTGGGCAAAACCCTCCGGCACGTAAAGCATTTTATAGTTTTCCGCCGATAGTTCCACCCCGAACCACTGCTTGTAACTCGGTGAGGTTGGCCGCAAATCAACAATAACATCGTAAAGCGCGCCTCGAGTACAGCGCACCAGTTTGGTTTCTTCATACGGCGCAAGCTGATAATGCATGCCCCGTAAGGTACCTCGTTTTTTATTGTAGGAGATGTTGGCCTGCACCACACGCGGCGCTAAACCATGGGCTTCAAATTCATTTTGGCACCAACCTCGCGCAAAAAAGCCGCGCTCATCCTCGCGCTTTTCCAGATCAACAATATAGGCGCCTTTAAGTTTGATTTCTGTAAAAATCACGCTTAGCTCCAATAGAATTTTGAGTCAATTTGCCGGGTCTTGATCAGATACTCAAGCTGCTTCAAGCGGGTATAAGCTCTAAATTTAAAGATTTCCTCCGACATATTAATTCGCTCAAACACTTCCAGAAGCTGCTGCGCCCCAATTTTCGCATTGCGCCGGCAGGCAAAGCCAGGCAAATGAGCCTTGATTTTATCAAACGAAACTCGATAACTGCGATTATCAGCATCATTTTTGCCCAGGGTCAGAGCGCAACCGGGAAAGGTATTGGAAATAATCTCGGCAATCTCCTTGACCCGGTAGTTCTCTGCGGTGTCACCCACATTGAAAATTTGGTTATGAATCGCTTCTCTGGGAGCTTCGAGGGTGCAGGCAATCGCCTCGCAAATATCCAGCACATGGACCAGCGGACGCCAGGGGGTGCCGTCACTGGTCAGCTTGATTTCTTTGGTAGTCCAGGCCAAACCGGCCAGGTTATTGAGCACAATATCAAAGCGCATGCGGGGCGACGGCCCATAAGCGGTGGCGTTGCGTAAAAAGGTGGGAGAAAAATCATCGCCGGCCAACTGCGACACATCACGCTCGACCAGCACTTTACACTTAGCATAGGCAGTTTGCGGATTGGGGTCCGACTCCTCCGTTTTGAAATCATCATTACCCACCCCATAAACGCTGCAAGAAGAGGTATAGACAAAACGGGTAATCCCCACTTCTTTGCACTTTTTAGCTAACTCAACCGAACCTCGATGGTTGATGTCGAAGGTAATTTCCGGGTTGTGCTGACCCAACGGATCATTTGAAAGCTCCGCCAAATGTACCACCGCCTCAAACCCCTGCAAATCATCGGTGTTAATACAGCGAATATCTTTATTGATCCATTGGGGAGATTTTTTAACCCCGTTGTACAACCAACCGGCCCGGTAATACCCTGTATCCAGGCCAACCACGTCGTGCCCTCGCTCCAAAAGCAGCGGGGCTAACATAACTCCAATGTATCCATCGGTCCCTGTAACCAGTACTTTCACGATTTTATACCTACCTTATCGTAAATGATGTTTGAGAATTTGTGTAGCAAGCGCTTGATTAATTTCAACTGAGGCCGTATCACCAAAGCTTCCAGGGGGCCTGGCCGCTCTCCCACAGGCTTTCCAAATAATTTTTGTCGCGCAGGGTATCCATGGGCTGCCAGAAACCATGATGTTTAAACGCCGACAGCAACCCGGCTTGAGCTAATTCTTCCAGCGGCTCTCGTTCCCACACCGTCGAGTCCCCGGCGATGTAATCTATCACGGCCGGCTCTAGCACAAAAAAGCCGCCATTCACCCAGGCTCCGTCTCCGTGCGGTTTTTCCTTAAAGGTCGAAATTTTAACGGCATCATGTTCCAGGCTGAAAGCGCCAAATCGTCCCGGCGGCTGAACAGCGGTTAATGTAGCCAGCGTTTTTTGATCGCGATGAAAGCTGATTAGCCGCTTAATATCAACGTTACCCACCCCATCACCGTAGGTCAAGCAGAAAGTCTCAGAACCAAGGTAGTCTTTAACCCGTCTGAGCCGCCCGCCGGTCATCGTACCGTCGCCGGTATCAACTACCGTCACTCGCCAGGGTTCGGCGCTGTTTTGATGAACCTCTATGCGGTTGTGCTGTATATCAAAGGTGATATCAGACATATGGAGAAAATAATTGGCAAAATATTCTTTAATAACATACCCCTTGTAACCACAGCAAATCACAAAATCATTGATACCATACGCTGAATAGATTTTCATGACATGCCAAAGAATTGGTTTGCCGCCTATCTCGACCATAGGCTTAGGTTTTATAACACTCTCTTCACTAATACGGGTACCGTATCCACCGGCCAAGATTACTGCTTTCACAATAAAACAACCTCCCCGTAGCTCCGGGATATTGACTCTAAAAAGGTTAAAAATGAACGCACAACTTAACATCCGCAGTCATCATACCGCTTATGACTTAGAAGATACTAAGAAAATGGTTAGAAAAAAGTTAAATTTGTACTGGGCGAAAAAAGTAACCCTAAGGATTGGACCGGACCTTGTCCCTCCCTATGAATACTTTCTTGGTGAGATGATGAGGTTTGGAGACTGACGCTAAGAAAAAACTTAATTCCCTATTAAGTTTTTGGCCTTAACAACTATAACATAAATTAGTTTGAATTTGGTTTGAGTCTTTCAAATTAACCTGTCAAAATCTTTCTCTGGCTGCTTCAAAATTCTTTGCTGCAACCTGCCACTCATGTTACAATACCAAACGAATTTCGTCGGAAGCCAACCTTTCGACCAGGAGAGAACTGTGCCCATAGAGCCAACCCATGCCGCGCCGTCCGATACTCCAGCGCAGCGATACCAGCCCGACCCCCCAATAATTGCCCAACTCCAGCAGCGCGCTGAAGCCCAAGCCTATGAATTACAAGAACAAGCCCGCCGCATTCAACAACTGGAAGCCCAACTGGCCGAGTCCCAGGCTAAACAAGCCGCTACCCCACACCTGGATGACCAGTTACTAACCCTAAAAAGTGAAATCCTCCAAATTGTTGAAGAACAATATTCCCGCCGTCAGCAAAATTTTAGAGATGTGAATAACGCCATGCTAGCCCAACTTGACGGCTTTGCCCGCAGCCTGTACGAACTGCGCCGCGACCTGGAGCGTATTCAACGCTATGATGAACCCATCACCCTGGTCCGCACCGAAGTGGACCGCCTGAATAAAGAAGTCAGCACCTTTGAGACCCGCCTCAATACGCTTAGCAAACAGCTAGAAGAACGCACCCGCGCTGCCACCTACCTGGAAGACCAGCGCCGCGCCGATGCGACCCGTCTGGCCGAACTACAAGCAGAAATGCCCAATCTGCACAAGAAGATTGACTCCAGTTTGACCAAAGTCCAACTGGTCGAGCAGCAAATTCCCCAATTTGCCCAGTACCAGGCCGCCCTGGATGAAGTGCGCGAGGATATCCGCCGCCACCGCGAGCACATGGATTATCAAATGGCTCAGCGCGAACGCCTGATCAAAAATTGGAGCGATACCGCCGAATCCATCGAACGCCGCATGGAAGAACACAAGGGCCTGATGGAAAAGTACGCCGAGCACTACCAGCTTAACAAACGGGCTTTGGAGGCGCTGCAAGATTTCCAGGAACGCCTACAGCGAGAACAGCACAAAGCCGCCGAATTGCAGCGTCTGGCCGAAGATCGTCAACAGGCCGAGATGGAAAAGTGGCGCGCCGAATATGAACAGCGCTGGAAAAAGCAAAGTATGGAGTGGAAACCCACCTTTACCGACCTGCAAAAAAATATGGACCTGCTGCAAAAGCGGGTGGATGAAATGGTCAAACTGAACCAAGCCGTACAAAAGCAGATGGACCTCATTTTACAGATTATCGAGGAAGACATTCAAAATCGCACTTTTATGGCCCGCGATTGGCAGCAACGCTTTGAAGAATTAGCCAACAGGCAGGGCTAACCCATGCGGGTCATCGGTACAGCCGGACACGTAGACCACGGCAAATCCACCCTGGTCAAAGCCCTCACCGGCATAGACCCCGACCGGCTCAAAGAAGAACAACAGCGGGCCATGACCATTGACCTCGGCTTTGCCTGGCTGACTCTCCCCTCCGGCGAGTCGGTGGGCGTGGTAGATGTGCCCGGCCATATAGATTTTATCAAAAACATGCTGGCCGGCGTCGGCGGGATTGACGCCGCCTTGTTTGTCATCGCCGCCGACGAAGGCGTCATGCCCCAAACCCGCGAACACCTGGCGATTTTGAATTTGCTGGAAATCCCACGCGGCGTTATCGCCGTGACCAAAATTGATATGATTGACGATGAGGATTGGCTGGAACTAATCCAGGCTGACATCGCCGAAACGATGACCGACACGGTTCTGGCAAATGCCCCTATTATTCCTGTGTCGGCGCTGCGCGGCACGGGTCTCAAGACCCTCATTCAAACCCTCGATCAATTATTAGCCCAGACCCCGCCCCGCCCCAATCGAGGCCGGCCGCGCTTGCCTATTGACCGCGTTTTTTCCATGAGCGGCTTTGGCACGGTTGTCACCGGCACCCTGCTCGACGGGCAGTTACAGGTAGGGCAGGAAGTGGAAATTTTGCCCCAGGGTCTCAAAACCCGCGTGCGCGGGCTGCAATCGCACAAAAAAAGCGTCGAATTGGCCCAGCCCGGCTCACGTACGGCGGTCAATCTGACCGGCCTCAGCACCGCCGATGTCGCTCGCGGCCATGTTTTGACTACCCCCGGCTGGCTGGAGCCCTCCCAACTGGTTGATGTCCAACTCCGCTTGCTGCCCGACTCGCCGCGGGCGCTGCGCCATAACCAGGAAGTTGAATTTTTTACCGGCGCAACGGAAGTGCTCGGCTATACCCGCCTGCTGGGGACGCGTGAATTGGAGCCGGGCCAGACCGGCTGGGTCCAACTGCGTTTGGCTCAACGCATCCCGATTATCAAAGGCGACCGCTTTATCATTCGCCAACCTTCGCCCTCGCTGACCATTGGCGGCGGGGTGGTGGTTGACCCGCTGCCGCGCCGCCGCCACCGCCGCCTCCGGCCCGAGGTGCTTAAACGGCTGGAAACGCTGCTGGCCGGCACGCCGGAAGATGTGCTGTTGGGGGAACTTGACCGGCGCGGACCTATCCCGGTCCAAATTCTCCTGGCCGAATGCCGCCTGCCGCTTGAAACTGCCTCAACCGCCCTGGCCGAACTGCTCAAAAAAGGAGACATTTTTATCCTGGCCGACCCGGTAGGGCAAGCTGTTAGTTTGCCCCCCCCCAAAGCCCTGGTCGCTTCGCGGGCCGGCTGGGCCACCTTGCTGGGTCAAATCACCACTATTCTGCTCGATTACCACAGCCGTTTCCCCCTGCGCGCGGGCATGCCACGGGGCGAATTGAAAAGCCGCCTGAAGCTGGAAACACGACTATTTAATGAAGCAATTCAACGCGGCCAGCAGGAAGGGACGCTGGCCGGGACCGAAAACACGGTTCGGCTGGCTTCGCACCAGGTTAAATTTGCCCCGGCGCAGCAAGCCGCAGTGGATAAACTCCTGGCCGATTTTCGACGCGCCCCCTACAATACGCCACTGCCCAAAGAAGTAGCCGCGGCTGTAGGTGAGGAAGTTATGCTATCGTTGATTGAAGGAGGACAGTTGACCCGCCTCTCGCCGGAGGTGATTTTATTAACCGAGACTTACCAGGATTTTGTAGCTTGGCTGCGCCAATACCTGCTCCAGCAGCCAACGGTCAACGTGGCCCAAGTGCGCGATGCCTTCAGCACCAGTCGCAAATATGCCCTGGCTTTGCTGGAATATACCGATGAACAGCGCATCACCAAACGGGTGGGCGATGAGCGGGTGCTGAGAGGGTGAGACAAACGGAAAATCAAGTAGCGCGGGAAGAACTATGTGGGAATTAGTCCGATATCTTCTGGTCGGGCCAGACGGTTGAGCCAGGACAACTGATCAAAATCGCTGTCGAAACTGGCAATAGCGGTGATATTTCACCCGCGACAGGAAAGCGCAATAAGCGCATCGTTAAAATTCAACTCACCCCCCGAAGAACTCATTAGTGATAGGACATCAGCATAGAGATCAGGCACATCAGGTAAAATCCAGGTTATAACATCGTTTGTAAATTCGGTTTGGAAACGGTTGTAGAGGAGGTCAATCTTATCGCGACGCTTCTTTTCAAACGTGCGGCGCGTCATGACACTAATGGTTTCGGCCAGAACACAGTCAAAGTAAACGCCAGCAAAGTCTACTTTGCTAAGTACAGGATTGCGTAAATTCGTCACGATTTTAAGATGCATGGTTCCTGGCATGTCATTTCGAGCGCCAGCGAGAAATCCGCTTGCTCGTTGTAACATCTCAGGCGGTGGTAACGAAGATTCCTCCCTGCGGTCGGAATGACATGACTTCCGCGGAGGTATCTACACTTTGATTTCGTCACGAACTAATGCAAAACTATACTAAGGGCGGCCACTAAATCTACAGCTTGAGTATGCCATAGATCATTATGGTCAAGTAATCCTACCAAGATAGAGGTGTCAATCGCAATTTTCATTCTCAATCGGCATCATATAAAGCTTCACTCTCTTCTAAAGCATCGCCTCCTAAAGCGATAGCGTCAGTGATAGCTTTAAGTTGCGCCAGAGAGCGAGCATGTTGGGTAGTGAGGTTTCGATTTTGTAACTGCCTCTATAGTTACTTGAACTTCAGCTTGTTCCGGCAAATCTATCGGCTTTAACAGACGAAGGGTACCTTTTTCATATACAGCGGGAACTGTTACCACCATTTTTTCTCTAGGCTGCTCAATTATCACCACTGATCTCACCTTTAATTATGATAGTTGAGCCACTTAGCTTTGGTCTTTGTTACTTTTCCGCTGCAATTTCAACTTGTTGCGGAAAGGTTACGCGGTTGGGGTCGCCATCGGAGATGTAATAGACCTCGGGGTTTTGCTCAAAGTAGGTCAGCCAGTGATCCACAGAGGTCTCGGTCACTTCCAGGCGAGAAACGTGATACGGTTCAAAGGTCGGGTCAAAGGGCGAAACATTGGGGCCGCCCCAGGCCGCTGCATTGCCAATATAACTGTAGCTTAATTCTTCCCACTGCCCGGCTTTTAGAAAATCCAGGGTAAAAGGAAAGCCGCCGAAGGGAACTGATAAAGTTTGCACTTTATAACCCGGAGCCATTTCTTCAATCACATGCTGGCTGACCGCCAATTCCCAGTAAATTCGCTCTGCCGTCGCCACCGATAAATCGGCGTGGCTAACGGTATGGCTGCCAACCTCCATGCCCAGATCAACCAGTACCTGGATTTTCTCTTTCGCCAGCTCCGATTGCCCAAAAATCGAATAATGATTATTACTGTCATTGCCCAGTACAAAAAACGTAGCGCGAGTGGGCCAATCGGTGGGGTGTTGGTGATGAAAATTCAATAGAATGCCCAGCGCCGAGTCCGCGTCAATAGTCCGGTCAGGCAGCACGTGAAACTGGCTGATGTCGGAGTCGTCAAAGGTTAGAGCGATAGGCTTTTTGCCGGGTGGCACGGCGGGCAAGCCTTGAATCACGTCAACAAAGTTTACCGGATAATAGCCGCTTTGGTAAAGACGTTCCAAATCGGCCCGCAAATTGGCCGGAGTGCGCTGATAGCGTTGCTCCGGGTAACCAATGCGGTGATATTCCAGCACCATCACCTGGCCCATTTCATTGGCCCCGGCAAAGTAGGGCGCAGCCAGGGCTGTAGACTGTGCGGTGGGTTGGGTCGCAAAACGTTGCCCCTCACTGAGCACCATTAAACCCGGTGGCGTTGGGGTAACAAAAACGATTCTCGCTTGAGGCAGGCCGGGCTGCTCGGGTTGGAACAAATTACACGCCCCCAGCAGTAAGCATGCCAGACCAAACCAGGCCCAGCGAACAGAGTTAATTTTTACCTTTGTCGGCTGAAAATAAAGCGCGGGCTGATCTTTCACTCCGTTATTTTAAGGGATATTTACATAAAACACAAACTTAAGAGGGAAGATTGGCAGGCTTTCAACCCTCCAACCCTGATTGACCGACAGATTTAATATTTCACCGCAGAGGACGCCGAAAACGCAGAGCTTTTTTTATAAATCTCTCGGCGGACTCTGCGCCCTCGGCGGTTAATTTGAGCCACAAGGTTAATTAGTCAGTCAACCAGCCTCCAACCCTCTAATTTTCTGGCTTTAACTTTTTTAACCTTTTCAAACCAAATTCAAACTCCCTTATGCTATAATCACGCTGTATATTCAGCAGAGCTAACATCAAAAAGAGGTCTATTATAAAAAATGAATGTGTCATATCTTCGTTCCCATTTGAAACAGTTGGAATCTGAAGCTATCTACGTAATGCGCGAGGTTGCCGCGCAATTCGAGCGGCCCGTCTTGCTTTTTTCCGGAGGGAAAGACTCGATTGTGATGGCTCATCTAGCCCAAAAAGCTTTTTTCCCTGGCAAAATCCCGTTCCCGTTGCTGCACATTGACACTGGACATAATTTTGAAGAAACTCTGACCTTCCGCGATGAAATGGTCGAGCGGATTGGGGTGCGGTTGATTGTCCGTTACGTGCAAGACTCGATTGACCAGGGCCGGGTGGTTGAAGAAACCGGCCCCCATGCCAGCCGTAACGGTCTGCAAACCGTTACTCTGCTCGACGCCCTAGCCGAGTTCAAATTTGAGGCGGCCCTGGGCGGCGCTCGCCGCGACGAGGAAAAGGCCCGCGCCAAAGAACGCTTCTTTTCTCACCGCGACGCCTTTGGCCAGTGGGACCCCAAAAACCAGCGGCCCGAACTGTGGAACCTATACAACGGCCGCAAAAACCCCAACGAAAGCTTCCGCGTTTTCCCTCTGAGCAACTGGACCGAATTGGACATCTGGCAGTATATCCAGATGGCAGAAGTGCCGATCCCCTCGCTTTACTTCTCGCACCGGCGCGACATCATCAACCGCGACGGCATGCTCCTGGCCGCCTCTGACGTGGTCCGGCCTTACGGCAAAGAAAAAATTGAAAGCAAAATTGTCCGTTTCCGCACCATCGGCGATATGACCTGCACTGGCGCGGTTGAGTCGCACGCCGCCACGTTGGACGATATTATCCAGGAAGTGGCTTCGGCCCGCGTTACCGAGCGCGGCACCCGGGTGGACGATAAACGCTCCGACTCGGCGATGGAAGATCGCAAAAAGCAAGGCTATTTTTAAGAAGGCTAAGGCTAAGGAATCGCTCACTCTCAGCCTTAGCCTCACATAATATTTCTAAAACTATCGCGTGGGGAACACAAAAATTATGTTATTAGAACAAACCATCACCGCAGAACAAACCACCGAGTCGCACGACTCGTTTGACAATATCGAATTACTGCGTTTCACCACCGCCGGCAGCGTTGACGACGGCAAAAGTACCCTGATTGGCCGTTTATTATACGATTCAAAAGCTATTTTTGAAGATCAAATCGAAGCCGTGCAGCGGGCCAGCAATGAACGCGGCGACGAATACGTGGACCTGGCCCTGCTGACCGACGGGCTGAAGGCCGAGCGCGAGCAAAAAATCACCATTGACGTCGCCTACCGCTACTTTGCCACGCCCAAACGCAAATTCATCATCGCCGACACGCCCGGTCACATCCAATACACTCGTAACATGGTCACCGGCGCATCCACCGCCGAACTGGCGATTATTTTGATTGATGCCCGCAAAGGGGTGCTGACCCAATCCAAACGACACGGCTTCCTGGCCACTTTGCTCCATATTCCACACCTGGTAGTCGCCGTCAACAAGATGGATTTGGTGGATTATGACCAGAAGGTGTTCGACCAGATTATGGCCGATTACAAAGATTTTGCGGCCAAGCTGCCGGTGCAAGACATCGTGTTTATTCCCATCTCCGCCCTAAAAGGCGATAACGTGGTGGACAAGAGCGAAAACATGCCCTGGTACGACGGCTCGACCTTGCTGCACCACCTAGAAAATGTCAACGTCGGCGGTAGCCGCAACCTGGTGGATTTTCGTTTCCCGGTGCAATACGTTATCCGCCCCCACCAGAATTTCCGGGGCTTCGCCGGACAAATTGCCTCGGGCCGCATCGTCCCCGGCGAAGAAGTGGTCGTCTTTCCTTCCGGCCTGGGCAGTCGAGTCAAATCAATTGTGACCTTCGACGGCGAGCAAGCCGAAGCGGTAGCGGGCGATTCAGTTATCATCACCCTGGAAGATGAAATTGACATCAGCCGGGGCGATATGATTGTCCGCACCCACAATCTACCTCAAAAGAGTAACCAGGTTGACGCGGTCATCTGCTGGATGAACGAAACCCCGCTGAACCCACAGGGCACGTATTGGGTGCAGCACACCACCCGCACGGTCAAGGCGTTTGTCTCGGAGCTGAATTACAAAATTGACGTGGACACCATGCACCGCAGCCCCGCCCAAACTCTGGCCCTCAACGAGATTGGCCGGGTGCAAATTACCACCACCCATCCGCTGTTTTTTGACCGCTACGAAATCAACCGCAACACCGGCAGTTTCATCCTAATTGACCCCTACACCAACAATACCGTTGCCGCCGGGATGATCCGCGGCCGGTCACGCCGCATCAGCGATCTGGTTGAGTCCCCGGTCGAGCCGGCCCGCCCCAGCATTGAGCGCCGCAAATCCAGCGACGTAGTCTGGGAATTTGGTGGGGTCACGCTGGAACAACGCGAGCAGCGCAACCGGCACAAAGGGGCGGTCCTCTGGTTCACCGGGCTGTCCGGCTCGGGTAAATCTACGGTGGCTAAAAAGCTGGAGCAGCGTTTGTTTGAACGCGACATTCACACCATGTTCCTGGACGGCGACAATCTGCGCCACGGACTGAACGGCGACCTGGGCTTCTCGGACAACGACCGCAACGAGAACATTCGCCGCGCCGCCGAGGTCTCTCGCCTGGGCTTTGGACACGGCAACATTGTTTTGTGCAGCTTCATCTCGCCCTTCCAGAGCGAAAGGGATTTTGCCCGCTCGCTCATGCCCGAAGGCCGCTTCTTTGAAATCTTTGTCAAATGCGACATCGAAGTCTGTAAACGGCGCGACCCCAAGGGGTTGTACGCCAAAGCCTTGGCCGGCGAAATCAAGAACTTTACCGGCATCTCTTCGCCTTACGAAGAGCCGCAAAACCCCGAACTCGTCGTCGAGACCGACCTGCGTAGCACCGAGGAGATTGTCGAACAGATCATCGCCGAGTTGGAGGCGCGGGGGATTTTGCCGGCGAAGTAAAGGAACTCAGCTATGGGTCCCCATTCTGTTTAATCACTCGGTCGGGAGATTTTCATAGAAAGCACTGACATGGTGGGTATTGAGCTTATCCTGCACCAGCCGGATTTTGATAGCGTTGGGATAAGCCTGGGCGAAGGCTTGACAGAACAAGGTGTACTGCTTTTTGGTACGCTGCGGCTGCACTGGGGCCAGACGACGGCCGGTCAGGGGTTCAATGGCAGCCAACAAAGCGGCTGACCCCAGTTTTTCAGAGGCATCATGTTCTTTGCGAATTTGGTCACTCTGGGGAGCCACTGGTTCGACCCGATCCCCGATCAGGAAACAGGGTCGCTCGTCGTAGCAGACAAGCGGATACAGCGGGTCGTAGGGCAGGCTATAGAACCACAGCAGGTGTTCCATTTGG
>JAKLJP010000075.1 GCA_023151115.1 Anaerolineae bacterium | reverse complement strand
AACTTTGTGTTTCTTCGTGTCCTTCGTGGATTTTACCCTGGTCAAACTCAGGTTTTGCCAATTTTTAGACAGCCTCTTACACCGAACCCAGGTTACTCTAATAACCCCGCCGCTCTGGCCCTGGCCAAAACCCCTTCTGCTGCATGCATGATGGGGAGATCAACCATTTTGCCGTCCAACTCAAAGGCCCCGGCCCCGGCGGCCTGATGCGCTTTAAAAGCCTGCGCCAGCCGCAGGGCTTGCTCAATTTCCTGGGGCGAAGGGGCAAAAACGCGATTGATAATTTCAATCTGGTTGGGATGAATGGCTGTTTTACCGGCAAAGCCTAACTGCCGAGCAAAACGACATTCCTCTTCCAAGCCGGCGATATCGGTCAGGTTTACAAAAACCATATCAATCGCTTGTAAGCCAAAAGCGGCCGCAGCCGTAATAACCGCGCTGCGCGCATAAAACACCTCCCAGCCCGCCGCAGTCCGTTGAGCGCCCAAACTGCTGGCCAGGTCTTCCGCCCCAAAAACCAATGCTTCCAGACGAGGACTGGCCTGGGCAATCTGGTCCACATTCAGTACGCCTCGCGCCGTCTCAATCATCGCCAGCAGCCGGATCGAGTTGACCGGCCAGCCATGCTTAATTTCCGCTTGACTTAAATAATCACTGGTTATACGAAGATGCTCCGGAGTTTCGACTTTGGGCACAACATACCCATCCGGGCGGGCCGCGATTGTCTCCCGCAGGTCGTCAGCCGGCATCCCCTCCAACCCGGTCGGAACTAGATTTGTAAAAGGATTAATCCGCACCAACCGCTCACGGCGGCCAAAGTCGAGCGTCGTCAGGGCTTCAATAACGGTCTGACGCGCCGCCTCCTTGCGGTTAAAGGCGACTCCATCTTCCAAATCCAGAATCAGGCTGTCCGCCTCAATTTGGACGCCTTTATTAATTTTGCGCATGCTGTCGCCGGGCATAAACAGCACCGAACGCCGCAAGCGGGGCAAGGTTTCGCCAAGAGCACTGCTGAGGCCAGGGGACCGTTTTTTCACAAGCGCCGTGCGCTCAACTTGGATCACAATAACGCCGTGCTGATTGCGCCCCGTGTGGCGAAAACGCACAATCCCCTGATCCGGCCTGGAGTTGGACTCCCGTTTGCTCATCACTTCGGTTTCCACGTAAAGGGTATCCCCGTGAAACAAGGGCTGCGGGTGCTGGACATTTTCGTAACCCAGGTTAGCCACCAAAGTCCCTTCGGTCAGGTCGGGCACAGATAGGCCAACCGCCACGCCCAGGGTAAAAAGCCCATTAACAATACGCTGCCCAAATTGAGTGTGGCGGGCAAAATCTTCGTTCAGGTGCAGCGGTTGGCTGTTCATGGTCAGGCTGGTGAACAGGACATTATCCATCTCGGTAATGGTCCGCCCCTGGCTGTGTTTTATCACCGCCCCCACTTCAAAATCTTCAAAATATTTGCCGGCCATAGTGACTCCTTTGTGAACTTATAGTTCTCCAGAAAAGTTTTCGCCACTGAAACAGATAGCAAGGTAGCATGTAGCAGGCCATAAGTTTGCTACCTTGCTACCTGCTATCTTGATTGTTGGGAAAGAATTTTTCTGGGCACCTATACTACCCTTCCAACTGAATATCAAACTCGCCGATTAAAATGTGTGGGGCGGCGGTTTCAACCTCAATATCAAAACGCCGGCCCCAGCGCAAGAGGCTGAAGAAAAACTCCAACCAGGCCCGTTCCAGGTTAGACAGACCTTTTTCAGCCAACCCTGTTTCGACCCAGGCTAGATCGGCCAGGCTGGTCCGGGCGACGGGTTGGTGACACAGCCGGGCCAGGTCAGACGCCCACAGTCGCACCGTTTGATCGTAGCTGGCGCTGGCTAACCACTGGCCATCCGGGCTGATGGCCAGGCGCGTGACCCACTCGGTATGGCCGGTTAGCGTTTGCAGCGGTTTACCTTCAGGCACACGCCACAAGCGCACCGTTTGATCCAGGCTGGCGCTGGCTAACAACCAGCCGCCGGTATCGCCCGGCAGGGGCAGCGGGCTAAGGGCCAGGCCGACCACCGCATCGGTGTGCCCGGTCAGCGTTTTGAGGAGTTTGCCGTCGGGCAAGCGCCACAAGCGAATAGTTTTATCCAGGCTGCCGCTGGCTAACAATAAATTGTCCGGGCTAATCGCCAGCCCATTGACCGAGGCGCTGTGGCCGGTCAGCGTTTGCTGAAGCGTTCCCTCCGGCACACGCCACAGCCGAATCGTTTGATCTCGGCCCGCGCTGGCCAGCAGCCGCCCATCTGGACTAAAAGCCAGATGGATAATCAGGTTAGTGTGACCGGTCAGGGTTTTGGTCGTCTGGCCTTTAGGCAAAGCCCACAGCCGCACCGACTGGTCGCTGGCGGCGCTGGCTAACCAGTGACCATCAGGGCTGATGGCCAGGGCATTAACCGCTCCGGCGGCGGCTTGCCAGGTTTGCTGGGCCAAGCCGTCGGGCAGCCGCCACAGCCGCAAACTGTTGTCATCACTGCCGCTGACCAATAAGCGCCCATCCGAACTGATGGCGACGCCCCAGACTTCGCCGGTGTGGCCGGCCAGGGTTTTGAGGCTCTCGCCGCCGGGCAGCCGCCACAAGCGCAGCGAGTGATCTTCACCGGCACTGACCAATGTCTGGCCGTCGGGGCTGATGGCGACATCGTGGACCGCGCCGGTGTGTCCGCTCAGGGTCGCCTGGTTGCGGGTCGAACTGCCCAGGCTCAATCCGGCAGGGCTGCACTTTTCGGCCAGGCGCCGGAGTTCGGCAAAGGCAGTTTGTTCCTCGGAGGAATAGGAGGGCTGCCAGCCGGCTTCAGCCAGCCGTCGTAATAAGGGCGCACTCCAAACTGCCGGCGCGGCCTGAGCCAGCCGCCACATTTCGCTCCAGGCTTGTTCTTGAGACAGCAAAGCCAGCACCACGGCCCATTCGCTGCCGGTCATTTCGACCAAGCGGCGGCGCTGGTAGCCTCCGGCCAGAACCTCGACAAAATCGGCCCGCCCGCTGCGGCGGGTCAAGTCGGTGATGCGTCGTTGCAGCCACTCATTGCCCACCTGATAGGCCGTTCGCAGCAAAGTGCGGTCAAAATCAAGGGCTTCGTACTTGTCCCACTGCTCGCTCAGCAGATAAAAGAGGGCGCGCTGCTGGGGGTCGAAGGGGGTGTAGGAGACGGTCAGAGCCAATTCGCGCACCAATGGCTGGTCCGTTTCGATCACCCGGCGGAAGAACTCGGTCTGGGCAGCGGGATTTTTGAGATGTTGAAAGGCCAGGCGGGCATTACCGGCCACCGTCGGGTCAGGATCGGCGCAGGCGCGTAATAACAATTCGATGATCTCTGCGCCTGCCGGCTCAAACAGGTCGAACTGACCCACTTTTAGGGCAGTCAACCAGTGCAGCCGGTCCGGTTCCGTCGCTACCCAGCCGGTCCTTTCCAGCCAATCGCCCAGGCCGGCGTGGCGGGTATTGTCCCAGACGGTCCACACAGCGTCACGGCAAACCGGATTGGTCAGGTGAGCCAATCCAGCCAGCACTCCTGTTTGCGCAGCTTCGTCGTCCAGGCGAGTCGCCGCCTCGGCCAGGGCGCGGACAATATCGGGAGAGGCGGTGCGAGTCAACTCCTGAGTGAGGCGGGTGACAGCTTGCTGGACGGGGTCTTCCATCATGCCGCTGATTTTACCTTGCCAGGTGGGAAAGGTCAATCAGGGCTGCGATTTGAGGTCAAGCTGCAACGGCACAAAACGTTGCTCGGCCTCGCGGGTTTCCTGGAAGGAGGCCGACTGCGCCCGGCCTTCACGCAGCCAGTCACGCAGAGCGTTGATGGTTTCGCGCTGCGAAACGGAGAGCGGCACCTGCCGCTGCAAAGCGGTTGAGATGTCATCGGTGGTAAATTCGCGGTCGGCGTTGAAGCCGAAGTACATGGCGTCAATGATGGCCTGCTCCAGCTCGGCGCCGACGTAGCCTTCAGACTCGCGGGCCAGCCGCGCCGCCTCAAAATCCTGGGGGACACGACCCCGCTTGCGCAGGTGGACAGTCAAAATTTCCTGCCGTTCTTCCAGGGTGGGCAGGTCGAGAAAAAAGATTTCGTCAAAGCGGCCTTTGCGGAGCAGTTCGGGCGGCAGGCTGGCAATGTCGTTGGCCGTGGCGACCACGAAGCAAGGCGCAGTCTTTTCCTGCATCCAGGTTAGAATCGTGCCGAACACGCGGGTGCTGGTCCCGCTGTCCAGGCCGCCGTGAGCCAGCCCTTTTTCCATCTCATCAATCCAGACAATGCAGGGCGCAACCGTCTCGGCCAGTTGCAGTGCCCGCCGCGCCCGCGCCTCCGACTCCCCAACCAGACTGCCAAATAATGCCCCAATATCCAATCGCAGCAGAGGCAGCCGCCACAGCCCGCCGATCATCTTGGCCGTGAGGCTCTTGCCGGTGCCGGGAATGCCGATCAGGGCGATGCCTTTGGGCGCAGGCAGACCATAATTGCGGGCTTCCTGGGTAAAGGCCCGCTCGCGCAGCCGCAGCCATTCTTTGAGCACCCCCAACCCGCCGACATCATCGGGCGTTTCGTGAGTGGCGTAAAATTCCAGAGCTTCGCTCTCGCGGATGATCTGCTTTTTTTCCTCAGTGACCAGGTCAATATCGCGGTCGTCCAGCAGCCCATCCCGGACAATGGCTTTGGCAAAAACCCGCTGGGCCTGGGCAGCCGTCAGCCCCAGCGCCGCCTGGACCAGCTTCTCGCGGCCCAACGGGGTCAGGTTGACCTTGACCCCTGGTGTTTGGGTAAGCTGGTTGAGCACCGTTTCCAATTCGGGCGCGTTGGGCAACGGGAACTCGACCACCACCACTTCATCTTTCAATTCTTCGGGGATTTTGTCGGTGGGGGCGGTGATAATGATAGACTTTTTGGTAAACTTGAGACGCTGGGCAACGCTGCGTAATTTGCGCTTGATTTGGGGATTGTCCCACAGTTCGTGGAAGTCCTTGAGCACAAAGGTCGTGTTATCCTCGAATTTGTCAATCTGCTCCAGGGCAGTTTTGGGGTCGGGGGCCGCCGGGGTGGAACCCGTCCCGCTGAGCAGTTGAAAGCCTTCGGCCACATCCCAGGTCAAACAGCGCCGGCGTGACTGGTCAGAAACGGTTTTGAGGCTTTGCAGCGCCCGCTCTTCTTCCGGTGTGACCAGCACCAGCAGGGTAAAGCGTGCCCGCAGATACAGGTCAAATTCTTGTTCAATGGCCATGGGCAGAGGTCCTTCCAAAAATAAGGTCAGGCGTCACAAAAATATATCTTTACCATATCCTGCCCGCAAAGATTTGGCAAATTCCGGGGCAACTCAACCAAATATTAAGCCGGTCTTTGACCTCGGTTATCTTTTGGTTTACGATAGGAGTAGGTTGAGGTTTATGACTGACGCTTTGCTGCGGATTCATCAATTTTTACCCCAGAGCCGGGTCAATGGACCGGGGCTGCGGGCGGTGCTGTGGGTGCAGGGTTGCTCGCTGGGCTGTCCGGGCTGCTTTAATCCCCAGACACACGCGTTCGAGGGAGGCAAGCTAGTCTCGATAGACAGCCTGATGAGCCAACTGATTGCTTGGCAAGACAGCATCGAAGGGCTGACCCTCAGCGGCGGCGAGCCGTTACAGCAGCGTTTGCCCCTGCTCAAGCTACTGCGGCGGGTGCGGCAGGAAACTGACCTGACTACTTTGCTTTTGAGTGGTTTCACCTGGGACGAAATTCAGCAGATGCCCGACGCATCTGAGCTGCTGGCCTGCCTGGACGTGCTGATTGCCGGCCGCTACCAAGCCGGGCAGCACCTGGCCCGCGATCTACGCGGGTCGGCCAATAAGACAATCCACTTTCTCACGCCGCGTTACAGCTTGAGTGATCTGCAAGCGGTGCCGGCGGCGGAAGTCATCATCACCGCGGTGGGCGAAGTGCTGGTCAGCGGGATTGATCCACCGGGGTGGACTGGCTGAGCAGGGACAGGAGCAATGGCCGCCAAACGCTATTCCAATATCATCGGCTTTGACGATGCGCCCTTTACCCCTGAAACGGTTGGCCCGGTCAAGGTCGTCGGAACGGTTTACACGGGTCTGCACCTGACCGGCGTGGTGATGGGGGAGGTAACAAAAGATGGCTCTGACGCGGCGCAAAAGCTGGCTGAGCTGGTGGCTGCATCACGCTTTGTCGAGCATATTCAGTTGGTGATGCTACAAGGGATCGCCCTGGGCGGGTTCAACGTGGTGGATGTGGCCGATTTACGTGACCGGCTGGGCCTGCCGGTTCTGGTCGTAGCCCGCAAATTACCCGATTTGGCGGCAGTCCGGAATGCTCTGATCACGCGGGTGCCAGAAGGTGAAAAGAAGTGGGCTTTGATCGAGCGGTTAGAGCCGCTGGAAGCGGCTGGCCGGGTCTACATCCAGCGGTCTGGCCTCACTTTTGAAGAGGCCGAAGCGGTTATCCTGCGCTACACCATTCACGGTCACATCCCCGAGCCATTGCGGGTGGCCCACCTTATCGCCGGGGCGCTGGTCAATGGGCAAAGCCGGGGTAGGGCATGAACGTAATACGTGATGCGTGATCCTCTCGCTCCAAGCCGGTCTGTGGCCGGCGTCCGGGGGTCGCAGACCCCCTCCGAGCGAGAAAAATCCTCACGTATTACGCCTCTCTACCAAACGTCCATTTGTTTAAAAGCCTCGGCATAGGTTAACTCGACCGGCTGACCGTGCCTCCGGTCGAGGTCTTTCATCCACTCCAAACTCTCCAGACCTTGAGGGAACTGGCTGCGGTGGGCCAGGCAGGCGGCCAGCTTGGTTTCATAGATATCCCCAACATCAACAAAAATATCCGGCGAACGGTCGGTGGAGAACAGAAAGATCCGCTGCAAACAGCCTAACCCTGCGCCTGGCTCGTTGAGCTGTTCGGGCCGGTAGAGCGGCATTTTGGAGGGCATATAGGCGTCCAGGGCGGCCTGACCGGCCGCCCGGTGGTCGGGGTGAATCTGGCCAGGCCAAAACGGGTCGAAAGTCCACAGGGTATCGGCCTGGGTCAATCGGTACAACCGGGCGATTTGGGCGCGCAGTTCCAGGTTGGGTAATAATTCGCCATCGTGATGGCCCAAGTTGTGCGTTTCTTCAATGCCCAGGATGCGAGCAGCTTCGTCGGTTTCGGCCAGGCGGGTAGTCGCCAGGGCCAGACGCATCACGTTTGTTTCCTGGGTGCCGATATCGCCGAGAGTACAGTTAACTGAAAACACTTTGACCCCACGCTGGACCAGTAACGCAATCGTGCCGCCGCACATGGTCTCCAAATCGTCAGGGTGCGCGGCGACCACGATCAGGCGCTGCACCGCGGCAAAGACTTCGATTCCTTTTAGCTGGGTCGTCATCCCCCATCCTCTTTACTCACCGATCATCGCTTTAGCCGCTTCGGCCAGCATAATTTCCAGGTCAACCGGAGTAGGCGGCAGGCCATTCTTTTTGATGTACTGCTGCACCAGCAGCTCCATCTCAACGGCTAAAAAGAATAACACGCCACTGTTATTTGCCTCAGTGATGTGCCCGGCTAACTCGGCCACGCCAGGAATACCCTGGTGAGTTAACCAACTACTACTACGGCTGGAAGGGTGCTCCGAGCTATCTTTGCTCAACGCCGGTCCTCCTAAGAAAATAAACCGCAGATTACGCAGGTAAAAAATTAAAAATCTGCGGTGACTCTGGGTTCATTGCTTCCCATGCCATCACCGGACCTGTTATAACGATTTTAACACGTTTTGTCCCGGTTCAAAATTGACCGGCTGATTGGGAGTCACACCTACCACTCAACCAGTTTCCAGATTTCCGGCTGAGGCGCACCGGTTTCTGCGCCGATTTCAGCAAAGATGGTCACAGCTTGTTTGAGATGGCTCATCGCCGGTTCGGTTTGACCGGTGGTGTGAAACAGGTCGGCCAGGTTGTTGTGCAAGGCCGCCTCTCTGTGGCGGTCGCCTTGC
Organism: Anaerolineae bacterium; assembly: GCA_023151115.1. The sequence continues at coordinate 18,363 of JAKLJP010000075.1, read as the reverse complement.
GAGACACACAGGGCCAAGGCTGTTTCAGTCAGGCTGATGGCTCGCTCGATTCTATTGCTGGCGCTGTAAGCCAGGGCCAGGTTATTGAGTGCGGCAATCCGGGCGGTAGGATCGCCCAGGGCTTCAGCCATAGCCAGACTTTGTTCAAGATGCTGGCAGGCCAGGTCGGAGTCGTTCTGGCTGCGGGCTAAAATCCCCAGGATGTTATGCACCTGAGCCAGCGCCTGAGTGTCGCCAGCGCTTTCGGCCAGTTCTCTGGCGCATTGAGCCAGGTTCAGGGCTTTGGTGGCCTGGCCGTGATGATGAGCGGTCAAACTCCAATCCGCATAGATGCGGGCGCTTTCGCCGGGTTGGCCGGACTCTTTCTGGGCAGCCAGGGCGGCCTGGAAATAACTTTCGGCCAGTTCCCACTCACCGCGCCGGTGATGGACATTGCCCAACTTGTGCTCAATCCGGGCCAGGGCTGCGTTGCTTCCCAGCAGGGCCGCCGCCGTTTCGTAGCTGGTCAGCGCCGCGCTGTACTCACCCGACAGAGTGTACAAATCGCCAATTGCCTCATGGAGGACGGCTGCTTCAGGATGCCCCAGGGCCAGCGCGGCTTGAAAATGGGCCAGCGCCTCGGCATTGGCGTACAGGCTGCGGGCATGCTCCCCGGCCAATTTGAAATATTCGGCCGCTTCGCCGTCCTGGCCGGTACGCCGGTAATGATAGGCAATCTGCCCGGCCAACGCGCCCAGGTCTTGCCGTCCCCGCGTCCGGCCAATCAGGGCTTCGGCCACGCGGCGGTGTAACAAACGCCGCCGGGTCAGGCTGGCCTCTTCGTAAACCAGGGTGCGTAGTTTTTCGTGGCTAAAGTCGTAGGTCAAACTCCGGTCTCCGCTCCCGTTAACTTCTGCCACCAAGCCTTGTTCAATCAACACTTCCAGAGCGGTGACAATTTCCTCGTCGCTGCGGCCGCTGGCGGCGCGAAGGGTGTCAAAATCAAAAGAACGACCAATGACGGCGGCGGTGGTGAGCAGTTGCCAGCCGGTTTCGCTAACCCCGGCCAGACGTGATTGCAGCAGCCCGCGCACGCCGCCAGGCATGGTCCAATCGTCGCCGCTAATGGACTCGCCCCCTTTCGCTAACACTATCAAGTATTCCACCAAAAAGAAAGGCAGTCCTTCGGTTTCGGCATACAAGCGCGATTCTAAACCCGGAGCGATGTCGCTCACCAGTTCGGCTACTGCGGTTTGGTTGAGGCGGGGTAAAGCCAGGAGCGTGACCGGCCCCGCTCGCTGCGCTTCGGTGAGCAATTGCTGCAACCGGGGCACAGCGCTTTCACTGCGCCAGGTAAAAATCAGGCACAGAGGTCGCCCGCGCAGCCGCCGCACCAGGTAGGTTAACAAATCCAACGAAGACGCATCGGCCCAATGCAAATCGTCAAAGAGGATGACGCCGGGCTGAGGGCCGCGACACAAAGCCAGCAGGAGTTGCAGCATACCCTCAAAAAAACGGCTCTGCGCGCCGGGGCTGTCGAGAGGCGGCGCAGACGGTAGACCCGGACGTAGGGTAGCCAGTTCCGGCAGCAGCCGGACGGCCTCGCTCAACCAGTGATCGGGCGCCTCGCCCAATTGGGCTGCCAGGTGGGATTGGCTCAATGCTGAGCGCAGCCCTTCGATAAAGAGACTGTAGGCAAGATTCGTTTCGCCCGCGTAGCAGCGAGCCGTGAGCGTGACGCTGCCCTGAGCCTGGGCGTGCGCCAGAAATTCCTCGGCCAGGCGAGTTTTGCCGATACCGGCCTCGCCTTGCAGGATAACCACATGGCCTTGACTACTGGCAGTGCAGGCGTTGAGCAGAGCAGCCCATTCGGCGGCGCGGCCCACCAGCGGATAATCAAAGGAGCGAGGCCGGGCCGCCGGAACAGGCGTCACTGCCAATGGAACAGGCGCAGGCGACTCTCTGGGGGTTGGGGTGGGCGGCGCAGGCAAGCGGTTTTCCTGGATAGCTGTGTAAAGCTGGGTCGTCTCATCCAGGGGCGGCACCCCCAACTCTTGATCCATAATCCGCACGCACTCACGGTACTGGCGCAAGGCCGCGCCTCGCTCCCCGGCCCAGGCATAGAGGCGCATCAATTCGCGATGGGCCTGCTCGTGCAGCGGGTCCAGGGCCAACCAGCGCCGGGCATAAGTAATGGCCTGGTCAAATTGGTGGTTCAAAGTGTGACAGCGAACCAAACTTTCTAAGGCTCCGGCCAGCTCGCGGCGCAGGCTTTCGCTCTGAAAATATTGCCACTCGTCAAAATCAGGGCTGTCACGCAGGGTGAAGCCGGCCAGAAAATCATCACGATAAAAGGCGGCGGCCTCGGTCAGAGGCGTCAGGCAGTCAGGACAGATCGTATCTACAGGGTGGTCGTGGCTGCGGCAAGCAGCCAGGCGGCGCTGAAACTCAGCCACATCTAGCCAGATATTAGCCTCCGGTCGCAAGCCGATAGTTTCGCGGTCAACTTCCAGCCACTCCCCGGCCAGGGCTTTGTTCAATGCCGACAAGGTGCGACGCAAGGCCCCTCGCGCATGAGTCTGGTCGTAATCGGGCCAGAGCAAAGTGGCCAGCGCATCGCGGCTGTGGCTTTGACGGGTGACAGCCAGATAAGCTATCAGGGCAATAGCCTTGCGGGTATCCACTTCAACCGGCTGGCCGTCACGCTCCAGGCGTGGGGAACCTAGCAAAAAAAGAGTTAATTGGGGCATAATAAGTTCTCGGGTTTTAAGTTTGACGTTGAACGTTTAACATTCAACGAATGAGAGGATTTTACTCCAAAGAAGACAAAAGCGCAACGAAGTTGACTCGACAGGGGAAGTCGTAACGATAGAAATGAAGAGATTAGAGATTGGAGATTATTAGCTTGAATCTCCAATCTCTAATCTCCTATTCCCTTAAATTCCTTCATGTACTTGCCCGGCTGCGGGCATAATGCCGCCGGGCTTTGGCCCGATTGCCACAATCTTTCATATCGCACCAGCGGCGGGTGTGATTACGGCTGGTATCCAAAAACAGCCAGCTACAGGTGTCGCCGGCGCACTCACGGACTTGCTCCCGTTCAACGGAGGTGAGCAGTTCTGCGGCGGAGCGGACCACCGGCCACAACATGGCATCCAGGGCTGTTTCATCGGTGGGCCAACTCCAGCTAAACCCATCTGGGTCTGACTCTACTTTCAGCCGAGCCAAAGCCTTGCTCAGGGCTGTATTCAAAAGAGCCAGGTCCGCCGCCGGGACGGTCTCGGCCCTGGCGTTGGCCGAAAAAATCTGGTAAATGGCCTCGCGCAGACTAATCGCCTCGGCCAATACCTGGGCCGCCTCCGCCGGACGACGCTCAGCTTCACGGGCCAAATGGTCGGCCTGAGCCCCGTCTAGCAGGCCGGCATGTAGACTCCAAGCCAGCAGGTCGTTGTAAGTATTTAAGTATTCACGCGGACGGTCGGGCCGCCGCCCACCGACGGTATTGGCAAAATTGAGGCAGTCTCGCCCGCCTGATAAATAGGGATCGTGTTGATAGGGTTCCAATTTGGCTGCCATTGTGCTTAAGTCCTAAGTTTGCTATAACCAGCAAAAAGTTATTGACAGGTTAGAATATCCGTGCTATAATTCTAACCTGCTATTATAAGTATAGCAGGTTAGAGAGCATTGTCAAGCAAAATTGAGGAAGCAAAAGGAGAAAAATTCTATGACTCATCCCCTGGTTTTACAATTGCGTTTCACCCGCAGCGAATTCAAGCGTGCCCTGGCCGGTCTGAGCGATGCCGACGCGCGCCGGCGAATTATGCCCATGAACTGCATCAGTTGGAATATCGGCCACATGGCCTGGCAAGAACAGCGCTACTGGTTGTGGCGCGGGCAGGGACAAATTTTATTGCCCCAGCTTAACGACCTGTTTGCCTACGGCGCGCCGGCCAGTACCCCTCCACTTGATGAAATGTGGACTGCCTGGCAAACTATTATCAATGCGGCTGATCCCTGGCTTGATACCTTACGAACCGAGAATCTGCACGAGCCAATTATCATTGACGGCGCGCCCAGCGACTACATCTTTGGTACCTTGCTCCAGCGGGTGATCTATCACTACTGGTATCACACCGGCGAGAATATGGCCATCCGGCAGCAGTTGGGGCACACCGAGCTGCCGGAGTTTGTGGGCGATATTGACACCGAAGCGCCCTATCGGCCGGAAAATAAATAAAAGTTCCTCGCCGTGAAGACGGGAGACCGGAGACCGAGGACCGGGTATTTATCATCCGTCCCGGTCTATTTTAAGGAGAAAAATGTGATGAATGATGAAACAATTCCCCCAAACAAAGCAGCGTTATTGACCTACATCGTCGAGAGCCGAACCGCCCTGGAACAGGCTCTCAGCCGGTTGAGCGAAGAGCAACTGACAACCCCAGCCGCTTCTGGCTGGGCCATCAAAGATCACTTGGCTCACCTGGCGGCCTGGGAGGTCGGTATTGCCGCGCTGTTGCAGCGCCAGCCGCGCTGGGCGGCTATGGGCCTGGACGAAGCGACAATAGCTCAACACGAGATGGATGATTGGAACGAGATGATCTATCAACAAAACCGGGAACGCTCGCTGGCCGAGGTGAGGCACTATTTTGAGGCGAGTCACCGCCAGCTTTTGGCGGCGCTGGACCGGCTTGCGGATGAAGAGTTGTTCAAGCCCTACGCTTACTTTGCAGGCGGTCAAGCCGAAGATGATGACACGCGACCAATTATTGGCTGGATTATCGGCAACACCTACGAACATTACGCCGAGCACCAGGGCTGGATTGAAGCGGCGCTGGGAGAGCGTGAAGCGTGAAACGTGAGGCGAGGAGCGAGGCAGAGCCGGGGAGCGGAGGAGCAGGGGACTGCCGAGCGCGGAGCGCCCGGCGGGGGAACAAATTAATTCCACGCAAGACGTAAGATGCAACACGCCTAAACTCTGGAGCCGTTTACAATGCTAATGATTTTGCTGCAAGAAACGCCCCCCATCCCTTTTGATTTTGAAGCTACGGCGCGTGCTCACGGTTGGGCGGCCCTGCGCCCGTTTGAGTGGGACGCGGCCAGCCTGACCCTGAGTCGAGTCCACCGGCTGGACAGCGGTCAGGTGGTCCGCCTGCGCCTGAGCGAGGGCCGGGTCAACGGCTCAGCCCCGTTTGTTGAAATCAGTGTGGAAACGGTTGAGCCGCTGACCGCCATCGCAGAGGTCCAAATTCGCCGGGCGGTGCGGCGGATGCTGCGCCTGGACGAGGATTTGAGCGAATTTTACGATCTGTGCGCGCAAAACGAAAACTGGTTGCTGCGGGTGAAGCCGGGCGGGGGCCGGCTGCTGCGCTGCCCGACCCTGTTTGAAGACATCGTTTACACCCTCTGCACCACCAATATCACCTGGGCGGAGACCAAGCGGCTGGTGGACCGGCTGACCGAGCGGCTGGGCGAGCCGTTTCCGGGCCAGGCGGAGTGGCGGACCTTTCCAACCCCCGCTGCTATTGCCGCCGCCGGTCCCGACTTTTTACGGCAGGAAATCCGGCTGGGCTATCGCAGCGGCTACATGGCCGACCTGGCCGCAGCCGTAGCCGAGGGCCGGCTTGATTTGTCGAGCCTGGAAGACCCCGGTCTGCCCACCGCCGAACTGCTGCGGCGGCTGCGTCAGATCAAAGGTGTCGGCCCCTATGCGGCGGCCACCCTGCTGATGATTTTGGGCCGCTACGAGCACCTGGCGGTGGATACTGAACTGGTCGGCCACGTATCCAAGAAATATTTTGGCGGTCAGCCCGCCAGCGAAGCCGAGATGCGGGCTATCTACGCCCCCTGGGGCAAGTGGCAGTATCTTGCTTACTGGTTTGATCCACCCGTGACCGACTGCTGACGGCAGACCGCCGACCGCCGAAGGGATTTCTTACGGCGGTCGGCGGTCAGTGGTCGGCGGTCTATTTATAAGGAGACACCATGATTGCCAGAATCTGGCACGGCATGACCCCGGCGACCAAAGCCGAGGCTTATCTTGATTTTCTGAACCAATCCGGCGTGCCCGACTATCAGGCCACGCCGGGCAACCGGGGCGTGTACGTTCTGCGCCGTATTGAGGGAGAAGTCGCCCATTTTACCCTGATCTCGCTGTGGGATTCAATGGAAGCAGTCAAGGGGTTTGCCGGCCCGCAGCCGGAGAAGGCTCACTACTACCCCGAAGATAAGGATTTTCTGCTGGAGTTTGAGCCGACGGTGACGCACCATGAGGTACTGGTAGGTCAAACTAAAGTTTGACCTACTCTCCAGGAGAGACGTAATAAACGCCCAACTGGTTGGCGACCTCCAGCCAGTAATCCAACTCGCTCTGGATGGCCTGGACGCGGGGAATGTGATAGGGATCAAACTCCGGCGCGTGGGGCGAGGGGGCCAGGCCGCCGCCCACCTCGACGGCGGCCTGGTAGGTATACAATTTATCCTCGTACAGCCCGCCGACCAGCAGACGTTCATCTTCAGGATAGACCCCAAAGGGAACTGATAACGAGACAACCTCATAACCGGGTAATAATTCTTCCAGGCCGGCCTGGCTCAGGGCCAACTGCCGCTTGATTTCCTCCGCTTCGCTCTCGGCCAGGTTGGCGTGACTGAGGGTGTGACTGCCCACCTCCATGCCCCATTCGACCAGCATTTGCAGCTTTTGTTGGGTCAGCTCCGGCTGGCCAAAGAGAATCCGCTCCGGCGCATCTACCTCTTGCAGCACAAAAAAGGTGGCCCGCAGCGGCCAATCGGCCGGGTGAGCGGCATGGAAATCGAGCAGTATGCCGACGGCGCAGGCCGGGTCCACGCTGCCGTCGGGGAGCAACCGGAACTGTTCGATAGAAGAATCGTCAAAGGTCAGCACCACCGGTCGCTTACCCGCCGGAACCATGCTCAGGTCGCCGGCGGCCAGGTCGCGCAGATTGATTGGGTAGTAGCCCCCAGCCCACAGCCGCTCCAAATCGGCCCGCAAGTTGGCCGGGGTACGCTGCCAGCGCTCCTCCGGCTCGCCGATGAGGTGATATTCCAGCACCAGCACCTTGCCTTGGGGATTCGGTGGGTAGACCGGCTGGGCGCTGACCAAAGCCTCGGCGGTGTATTTGACGCGCGGGTCCCACACCAACCAGCCTCGCCCGCCGGCCTGGCGCGCGCCCTCCATTTGCCGCCGGATTTCCAGCGGGGTGTAGGTCCGTCCATCAAAGGCATAATCCGAGAAATCCTGAATCCAGGGCCGCACTTCCAGGGTCGGATTGACCGCTTTGAGCCGCTCGACCGCTTTCAAGGTGCTTTTGTGGACAATTTCGTAGGGGAATGCAATCGCGTTACCGTATTCCGCCAGGCCGGGCAGGCCGTCGGCAAAGGTGGAGGGGTAAAGCATGGGCGACAGGACATCCAGGTAGGGGGCCATGGTCTCGACCTGCTGGCCGATGTTCATATCGTCCTCGCGCCAGGTGGTGTAACCAAACACATCGGCGGCCACTTTGACCGGATAGGGGGCCAGCGCCTCCCTGGCTTTGCTCAAAAAGCCGTTGATGGCGGCCAGCCGGTTCTCCGGGGTATTCTCGACGGCAAAGGTGGCCCGGCTGATCTGCCCGTCCGTTGGAAAGCGGAGGTAATCGAACTGGATTTCGTCAAAGCCCAGACTCGCCGCCTCGACGGCCAGGGCAATATTATAATCCCACACTTCTTCGCGTGAAGGGTCTACCCAGCCCAGGCCCTCCCGGTCGTGCCAGACGCCCCCGCTGGCCGAGTCAAGCACCGCCCACTCCGGGTGAGCCGCCGCCAACGGGTCATCTTTGAAGACCACAATGCGGGCAATGGTGTAAATATTTCGCTCCTTGAACCACTGCATCCAGGCCGCCCAATCCCGGATCATCGGGCGGTTGCCCGCGCCAATATCGAGCGCAGTTTGGACGGTGCTGCTGTAAGGCAGCCAGCCAAAATCCCCCTTGACATCCATGACAATAGCATTTAGCTCGGTGGTTTCCAGCAGTTCCTGGACGCGGGCGCGGTGCGTGTCGGACCCCATGCCGTAGTAAGTAATGTACAGCCCTTTGATGTAACCGGTGGAACGGAGTTCGGTGGTGTAAGGCAGTGTCCCAGTGATAACTGCTTGCCCCGCGACCGAAGAAAGCGCCGAATGGGTCGGCAGCCGGTGGGCCAGAACGGGCAAGGCCAATCCTACGCCCCACCCCCAACTGAGTAATCCAATCAAGAACCAGGTTCTAATGGGCCAGGGTTTCAATACGGTTCCTCCGGGTAGACAGTTTGCATACCCAACGCATTTCAAAATTTCCGTAGCTGACGCATCCCCATGCGTCAGCGGACGGCATAGGGATGCCGTCCTACGGAAATTTTAGCGTGCGCTCAGTATAAATATCAGCTCTCAGGATACTGCCATATAATACAACCAATCTCCGCCAACCTTCATTCACCGGCTTCAATCAGGTTTATGTGCCGTTCATAAACAACTCGTACATTACGCCAAAGACCACCGGGGGATAAATCGCCCCGGCTATGAAACAGCGTCCGATAAATCGGGCTTGTCCAAGCCGGATCCATCCGGCGTAGTTCTCTAGCCCGGCTGATTTATCACCGGGCGGGTTACTGTTACAGTCAAGCCGTTTTGTGCAACCTCTTAGCGAACAGGACACTTCAACCAGGGTTACTACATTTGTTGTAGCCCGTCTACTCCCCCTGTGGACAAGCACCAAGTTGAAGACAATGCTTTTGAGGCAGAGCTGCTCCACACCTGGCTGGTTACAGTTTCGACCAATTGTGGTATTTTGATTGTGCCAACAGAGCTTGCGCCAACCCAAATACCAGTTCACTCTCATTCAACCACTCAATGCAACAAATGGCGCGGAAATTCGTAAATAATGGTAACTTAAGAAAAAAGGGGACACACGATGGGCGTCATTTGGCATAAAATCTGGAGCGACATCTGGCACAACAAAGGCCGCACCGCGCAGGTGGTGCTGATTATCGCTATGGGCGCATTTGCCATTGGCATGATTATCACCGCCAGCGAAGGGGTCAGCGTTCGCCTGGGCCAAATCTGGCGGGCCTCGTCGCCGGCCATGATTAACCTGTGGACCGACCCCGGCATAGACGACGAGCAGTTGACCGCCCTGAAAAGTATCGAAGGAGTTCAGGACGTTGAGGGTTATCTCTCAACCAATATCGAATACCGGCTTAGCCCGGCTGATCCCTGGACGCCCGGCGGCTTGATTGCCCGCGCCGATTACGAGGATCAAACTTTTGCCATGCTGGAACTGCTCAACGGCCGCTGGCCGACCCGCAAGAATGTAGCGGTCGAAAAGGGCGGGGATAGCTACTTCAACATTCAGCCGGGCCAGAAAGTCTACTTCCGCATTGACGACAAAGAATACACTATGCAGGTGGGCGGGCTGGTTTACAACTCCTTTCTCCAACCGCCCGGCTTTGGCGGCAAAGCGCAATTTTACGCCAGCCGCGATACCTTTGCCAACCTGACCGGCGAGGAGAATTTTAATCAAATTCTGGCTGCTGCTGCCAGCTATGATGAAACGTCCATCAAAGCGCTGGCCGACCGGATGCAGCGCCAATTGGAGAAGTTGGACGTGGAAACCGGCGGCGCGGCCCCCGTAGACGGCGACAACCGGGTTCTGGACCCAGACCAGCATTTCTTGCAGAGCACGCTGGACGCCATTTTCCTTATTCTGGGGGTCATGGGCGGGCTGGCCCTGATTTTGGGCTTGCTGCTGGTTTACAACACCATCACCGCGGTTGTCGGCCAGCAAGTGACCCAGATTGGGGTAATGAAAGCTATCGGGGCCGGAACCGGCCAGATTTTGCTGATCTACTTTAGCGGGGTGCTGATTTATGGGGTGCTGGCCTTACTCATCGCCGTCCCCCTGGGGGCGCTGGGGGCGCAGCAGTTCAGCAACTTCCTGTTATACTTTTTTAATATTGACCCTGGTCCTTTTGCCCTCTCCTCGACGGCGGTCGTAACTCAGGCGGCTATCGCCCTGCTGGCCCCGCTGCTGGCGGCGCTGGTTCCCATCATCGCCGGGGCGCGTATCACCGTGCGCGAAGCTATCAGCACTTACGGCCTGGGCGGCGGCGACGGCTGGCTGGAACGCACCTTAGCCAAAGCACAGCGGCTTTCCCGGCTGGTCTTGTTAACCCTCAACAATACCTTTCGTAACCGGGGCCGGGTCATCATCACCCAACTGGCCTTGGTGGGCAGCGGCCTGATCTTTATGATGATTATGACTGTGCAGGACTCGGTGGCCTATACCTTTGGCGATGTCCTTTTCTCGATCCTCCGTTTCAATGTCAACCTGCAATTTGAGGAGCCGGAACGGATCAAGGAAGTGGAAGGACTGCTCCAGGGCTATCCAGGCGTGACGAATGTGGAGATGTGGGGCATCACCAGCGCCAAAATCCGGCCCGCCGGCCAAGCCGAGTCGAACAGCGACCTCAGCGCCGATGTGCTGGGGGTGCCATTGCCAACCGACCTGTACGGCCCACAGTTACGGGCCGGGCGCTGGCTCAGGCCCGATGACACCAACGCAGTGGTGCTGAACCAGAAGCTGGCCGAAGATGCCGGTCTAAAGCTGGGCGATTGGGTGACTTTTGATTTTGGCAATCATGGCGAAGCCCGGTGGCAGGTGGTCGGCCTGATCTTTGACCCGATCATCACCACTTCGGCCAACGTGTCGCGCCCGGTGTTGCTGCGGGCCACTGACAGTGTGAATAAAGCCAGCACGGTCTGGATTCAAACCGAGCGCACCGATGCCGCCGGAGAAGTCGAAATGGCTAAAAATTTGCGGACTTTCTTTGACGCGCACGAGCTAAAATTGAACCCCCAGGGGTTGTTTGCCGGTGAAGATACGGCCAGCGCCGTGACCGCCCAAATCCTCAGCAACTTTGGCATTATCATCAAGATGCTGGCGGCCATGGCCGTGATTATCGCCCTGGTGGGCAGCATCGCCCTCAGCGGGGTGCTCTCGCTGAATGTGCGGGAACGCACCCGCGAAATCGGGGTGATGCGGGCCATCGGCGCTTCATCGTGGAGTATCGCCGGACTGTTCATCGGCGAGGGGTTGGTGTTGGGCCTGTTGAGCTGGCTGATTGCCCTGCCGTTGAGCCTGCCGGCCGGTTATCTAATGACCCAGGCCCTGGGCGCGGCCATTAACGGCGAAATCGTCTTTCATTACACCCCCATGGGCGCTGTGTATTGGCTGGCCATCATCACCGTTTTAGCCATTGCCGCCAGTTGGCTGCCCGCGCAGGGGGCCACCCGTGTCAGCGTGCGCGAGAGTTTGGCCTATCAGTAGTTCTACAATGTCACATTTTTGTGTAAAACATTTTGACCTCATCACCTGCTGTTTCTCGGCGTCCGCCCGGCGATGAATCTCCGGGCTACACCGCCAAACTTTAGTCCGATTGATCGGACGCCGTTACATAGCCCTGCGATTCATCGCGGGGCGGGTTATACGGGCAGATCAGGGTTGATGGGCTAGAAGACTACAACGCCACGACACCCGTAATCGTATCGTCGTCGCCAAAATCCACCAACTTTTCGCCCCGTTTGCGCCGGTCGGCCAGGGGGATGCTGTCCAGGGCCAGGCGGTGGCGCAGCCCTTTAGCCGAAAGCACGTCGCCGGCTTTGGCTTGACCGGAGGCGATGGTCGCGGCGGCTACCTTGCCCGTGACCTTGACAATTTCCAAACTCTGTACCCCCTGGCCGCCTCGGCCTTGCAGCGGAAAGTCGGCCAGTGGGACGCGCTTGACAAAGCCGGTCTGGCTGACCACGATGACCTGCGCTTTTTCATCCGGCTCGATGGCCGCGCCGGCCACCAGGCTGTCATCCTTGCCCACCTTAATCCCAGTCACGCCCCGCGCCGAACCCGTCGCCTGGGGGTTGACCTCGTTAGCGGCAAAGCGGATGGCCTTGCCCCCGGCGGTGAAGAACATCACCTCGGCCTTGTCGCTGCCAACCCCGGCCAGCAAAACTTCATCCTTCTCCGCCAGCCCAATCACCGTCGCCCACGACGCTTCGCTCATGCTCAAATCTTCCACTTTGGTCCGTTTGATTTGACCACTCCGCGTACCGAGGGTCAGGTAAGCGTCAGAGGTTAAGACTCCGCCACTGATTAAATACTCGCCTTTGGTCAATCCCAGGTCGGCAAAACTCGCCTCGGTTGGGACGCGGCCTATTGGCGCTCGCCAGGCCCGCCCCCGGTTGGAAACAAGCAGCAGGCTGTCCTGCGGCTGTAATAAAAGCTGCTGAAGCTGGGCCTCGACCGCTTTGGCTGAGGCCCCGGCTTTGACCCGGTAAGCAAAGTTTTCGGCCTCGGCGCGGATGACGCCGCGCGTGGTAATGGCGACGACCTGCGGTCTGTCCACCTGGCTTAGTTCCGCCTCGGTGGTGGCGGCTAAGCCGGCGGCCTGGTCTTCCCGCTCAACGATGACCGTCCGGCGCGGGGTAGCGAATTTGGTCTTGAGGGCTGTCGTTTCCTCGACAACCACCTCCAGCCGTTTGGCTTCCGAACCGAGCAAGGCTTTGAGTACCTTAATCCGCGCCCACAAATCGCGCCCTTCATCTTTGAGCCTGGTTCGCTCCAGGGCCGCCAACCGGCTCAGTTGCATAGACAGGATCGCTTTGGCCTGGGCCTCGCTAAATTTGAACTGCTTGATCAAATTTTCGCGGGCCGTCTCGGCATCCTTCGATTTGCGGATGGTGGCAATGACCTGGTCAATTTGGTCCAACGCCTTGAGCAAACCCTCGACCACGTGCAGCCGGGCTTCGCGCTCGGCCAATTCGTGGCGGCTGCGCCGCTCGATGACGGTCAGCCGGTGGCTGACAAACTGCACCAGCATCTCCCGCAGCGACAGCAGCTTGGGCACGGCTTCGCCCTCGCCATCATCCACCAGGGCCAGACTGGTCACGCCAAAGGTCTGGCGGAGCTGCGAGTAAGCCAACAGCGACTCCAGCACCCGGCGCGGGTCGGCCCCTCGCGCCACTTCGATGACCACCCGCATGCCGGTGTAGTCCGACTCGTCGCGCAGGTCCGTCACCCCGGCGATGCGTCCTTCGCGCACTTCTTTGGCAATCTTCTCCAGGACGGTACTTTTTTGCACGGCGTAAGGCAGTTCCGACACGATGATGTCGGCCTTGCCGCCCCTGGTCTGCTCGATGTTCACCCGCGCCTGGGTTACAATCCGGCCCCGGCCCGTTTCATAGGCCGCCCGAATCGTGTCCACCACACTGCTGTCCGAGCCGTTGCTGCCCGCTTCGACCCGGTAGCGGTAAATCAGCCCGCCGGTCGGAAAGTCTGGGCCGGGGATGAATTTTAGCAGTTGGTCTACTTTGATATTATCACGTTCTGCCCAGTGCTGAGCCACATAAATCAAGGCATCGGCCACCTCGCCGACATTGTGCGGCGGGATGTTGGTAGCCATGCCGACCGCCACCCCGGACGAGCCATTAATCAGCAAATTCGGCAGCACAGTCGGCAGGATAACCGGCTCTTGCAGCGAGCCGTCAAAGTTATCGCTCCAATTGACCGTATCCCGCTCGATATCCTGGGTCAGTAATTCGGCAATTTGGGACAGGCGGGCTTCGGTGTAGCGCATAGCGGCGGCGGTATCGCCGTCCACGCTGCCGAAATTGCCCTGCCCATCCACCAGCGGTTCGCGCAGCGAAAAATCCTGGGCCATACGCACCAGCGCCCCGTAAACCGAGGCGTCGCCATGGGGGTGGTACTTGCCCAGCACCTCGCCGACCACGCGGGCCGACTTGCGGTACGGTTTGTTCCAGGCCAGGCCCATATCGTGCATGGCGTAAAGAATACGCCGCTGGACCGGCTTCAGCCCGTCCTCGACCCGCGGCAGGGCGCGATCCACAATCGTTTCGACGGCGTAATCGAAATACGCTCGTTCTAAATCAGTGGTTAGTTCAACCGTTTTCATTCTTCATTATCTCCACTACCTCACCTCGTCAACTCGTTCCCAAACTGAGTTTGGGAACGAGTTGACGGGAGATTGGTTTTCATTCGTCTTCCTCTCCATTTTTGGCTGCTTCGTCGCCGTTGCCGTTCCAGGCGGCTTCTTCACCGGCCCACTTCTGGAGCAGCCAGTGCTTGCGCGGCCCCACGTCCGACGACATCAGGACCGACATAATCTGTCCGGCCTGGTGCGCATCTTCGACGACCACTTGCAGCATATGCTCGTTGAGCACCGGATTGGCTCCCTCGGCTTTGTTGAGGGCAAAGACGGTTTCGCGCAGTTGGGCCGGGTTCATCTCGCCCAAACCTTTGTAACGCTGGATGGTCACGCCCTCCCGCCCCCACTTCTTCATAATGCTGTCGCGCTCGTCCTCCGAGTAAGCGTAGCGGGTCTCTTTGCCCTTGCGTAGTTGATACAGTGGGGCGACGGCCACAAACAATTTGCCGGCCTGCACCAGCGGCTTGAGGTGCCGCCAGAAAAGGGTATGCAGCAAGGTGCGGATATGCGAGCCATCCACGTCGGCATCGGTTAAAATGGCGACGCCGCCGTAGCGCATATCTTCTACCTTAAAGTCCGCGCCCATCCCCCCGCCGATGGCGGCCACAATAGACTTAACCTCGGTGTTGGACAGCACTTTTGTGACCGGGATGCGCTCGGTGTTGAGAATTTTACCGCGCAGCGGCATGATGGCGTGGTAGCGCCGGTCGCGGCCCTGCTTGGCGCTGCCGCCGGCGCTGTCGCCTTCCACCAGGAAAAGCATGGTCTGCTCAACCGGCGTGCCGCGCGTCACATCGGCCAACTTGCCGGGCAGTTCCGAGACCTCCAAAGCCGATTTGCGGATGACCAGTTGGCGGGCCGCTTTGGCCGCCTCTCGGCCACGCTGGGCGGCTAAAGCCTGGTTGATGATGATTTTGCCAACCGGGATATTTTTGTTCAGAAAAGCTAATAAATTTTCATAAGTCACGGAGGTGGCGACCCCTTGCGCTTCGGTGGTGGTCAGCGTTTCTTTGGTCTGGCTGGAAAACTGGGGCGTTTTAGTCATGGTCACATTGATAATGGCGGTCAGCCCGAGCAGCAAATCCTCGCCGCGAATGTTGCCGTCTTTGAGCAGCTTTTTGTCCGCCCCAAACTGGTTGACCGCTTTGGTCAAACCGGCCTGAAAGCCGCGCACCGCCGTGCCACCCTGCGGGGTAGGAATGGAGTTGACAAAGCTGTAGATAGCCGTTTCTTCGCCGGCATACTGCATGACCACTTCCAGGCTAATCGAGCCGTCGTCGCTGCTGCCTTTGAACTGGATCGGTTTGTGCAGCGTGTCCAACCCTTCGTTCAGGGCGGCCATGTAATCGAGCAGACCCTTTTGGGAGAAAAAGATCCGGTTTTTGTGCTCTTTCTTGGGGCCGCGCTCATCGTGCAGTTCAATCCGCACGCCGGGGTGCAGGTGAGCCACCTGTTCCAGGCGATTGGCCAGCCGGTTGAAGTCCCAGGGTACATTGCTGTCGGGCCGGGGCCAGTCGAGGTCGGGGTCAAACCAGGGCCGGTAAGGCCGGAAATGGAGCGAAGTTCCTGTTCCGAGTTTGGGGTCCGCCTTGACCTTCACCGTCTTCTGGCCGGTTTTTAGCTCGGTCAGCAGGCCGCTCTTGCGGTCTATCACTAGGCTGGTCTCGGCGTTGATTTCGCCGATCACTTGCTGCGTGTCGGGCTGGACAATTTGCACCCCGCCCACCGGCTTGCCGCCGTTCTCGAACCGCTGGCGGTAGATGACGCCGTTACGCCGCACCTCCACCACCAGCCACTCCGAAAAAGCGTTGGTCGCTTTGACGCCAATCCCGTGCAGCCCGCCCGACCCGCTGAGGTAGGCGTCCTGCTGGCCGTCCTCGCGGAATTTGCCCCCGGCGTGCAGCACGGTCAGCACTTCGGTCAGGGCCGACATTTTTACGTCGGGTTTATAATCCACCGGAATACCGCGCGCATTGTCTCGCACCCCGGCTGAACCGTCGCCGTACAGCGTCACCTGGATGGTGTCGCCATGCCCATTGAGAATCTCGTCAACGGCGTTGTCAATCGGCTCCATCAAAAGATGGTGCAGTCCGTAGACGCCGTTGTTACCAATATACATACCCGGCAGGCGGCGGATCGCCTCCAACCCTTCCAGGCGTTTGATATGTTCGGCGCTGTAAGTTGTTGTTGTTGCCACAGATTTCTCCTAAATAAAGTAGACGGTAGACGGCGCCCTTCGGCGTACCCGAAGGGGTATAGACGGGGGCCTACCTTTTGATTATGTATACCATCGTGAATACACCTAAATTGTAGCACGAATGTTCTTGGTTTGTCAATCAGTTCCGGCTTGTTTGAGGTTTGCGCCTTTGATTGAGCCTGTGTTAAGATGAAGGCGGAGGAAACCATGACCGATCAACTTTTCACATTAGGCGTAAACTATTGGCCTCGTCGCAAAGCCATGTTCTGGTGGTCAGATTTTGATGCGGGCGAGGTTAAGGAAGAATTTGCTATCATCAAAGAAGTGGGGATGAATCTGGTCCGTATCTTTTTGCTGTGGGAAGATTGGCAGCCCACGCCGGATATGGTCAGCGCCCAGGCTCTCACCCACTTTGAAACCGTCTGCCAAACAGCGGCTGACCTGGGGCTGTCGCTGGATGTCACCTTTTTTACCGGCCATATGAGCGGGCCTTCGTGGACTCCTCCATGGATGTTGTATCGAGACCGGCCGATGCCGGTTGGGGTTAGGCAGGTCGTGAGCCAGGGACAGATTGTAGATTGCGGTTATGCCAATCCCTACACCGATCCCACCGTAATCGCTGCCTCGGAACTGCTGCTGAAAACAGTCGTCGCCCGCTTCAAAGATCATCCGGCCATTGGCTTGTGGAATTTGGGCAACGAGCCTGATCTGTTTGCCAGGCCGCCCGATGCGGCGACCGGCAAAGCCTGGGTCCGGCGCATGACCCGCTTAATCCGCGAGCTTGACCCGCTCCATCCCATCACCTGCGGACTACATCTGCCCAGCCTGACCGAAGACAACGGCCTGCGCATCCACGATGTTTTTGGCGAAGTGGATGTACCGGTTATCCACGGCTACCCCATGTATACGGATTGGGCCAAAGGGCCGCTCGATTCTGATTTTGTGCCTTTTATCTCCGCCCTGGTCACCGCCCTGTGCGGCAAGCCCACCCTGATGGAAGAGTTTGGCGGCTGCACCGAAGCTCCCGGCAAGCCTTCTTCGATTTGGCAGTGGACGGCCTATGGCCAACCTCGCGAACAGTTTATGGCCTCCGAAGAGGATTTTGCCGCCTACATTGCCGAGGTTCTGCCCAAACTGGTCGAGGTTGGCGCAACCGGAGCCGTGCTGTGGTGTTACGCCGACTACATCCCCGCCCTGTATGACCGCCCGCCGTGCCTGGAAGCCCGGCACGAGCGCTTTTTTGGTCTGGTCCGGCCCGACGGCTCGCTCAAGCCCCACGCCGAGGTGATTAAACGCTTTGCCGCCACCCAGCCCAAAGTCCAACCGGCCGGGCGTGCGGTCACACTCGACATCTCACCGGAAGTTTATTATCAAGACCCCCTGGCTCACGCCATACGCCTCTATCGGGCCTTTCTAGGGGAAGCATAAGGGTGTGAGAAACGGAGGCCAAAGCAAGTTTTGGCCTCCAATTTCTGGCATCGTCAACTCTTTGAAACACATCCGCATCATAAAGCCACGCGTTTCAACCCCGAAAAAGCAAGCCGCAGATGTTCCTGACGTTTCTGCGCTTGTTTTTCGTTTTACCACTTTTCTCGTATTTACAAACCCCTCTAATCGTGGTATCCTTTCCGGGCATGATTCCGACCGGATCAAAATTACTTGGGGTGGGTGATGTTGGCTGAAACAGTACGTTTGTCAGGTGCTCATTTTTATGGCAGCAGCGCCTTGCAGGTCTACGAAGACCCGGAGGTGCTGCGGCTGCAACATCAGGTTAAATTTTTGTTGCAAGAACTGACCGAGTTACAAGGGGTTAAAAGCAGTATCGAGCAGCAAATCCAGATGCTCCACACTCGCCATCACCAGGAACTACGGCCGCTGGTGGTCGAATTGTTAGAACTGCGCCAAAATAGCCGGCAAAAAACCGACGAGCCGGCGCCGGATCTGCCCGAAGCCGAGGTTCAAGATGAAACCGAGCCGGAAGCAGAAAACGCCCTGGTTGAACACTCCAAACTTTCCCCGGCAGACCAGCGCGCCCTCAAAGAGATGTTTCGTCAGGCCAGCAAACTCTGCCACCCCGACCCAGGGTCGTTCAGTTCTAAAAAATATTGCCAGGTAAGACAACCTATGGTAAGCTGAATAATTCAAATTATCCATAG
>JAKLJP010000074.1 GCA_023151115.1 Anaerolineae bacterium | reverse complement strand
TACCCCTCCACAAGTTTGGTAGATTATACTTCAATCCACCTTAGCTCGTGGTCCAGTTTTTGGGGCCAATTATAAATCGGGTACAAACATCCATTGAAAGTTATGCCGAAATTCAGTCGCTTGAGGTGATGGAAAGACTCGCCGGGGACGCAGGCTGCGCTCCCCAAAATTAATCAATAAACCAATAGGCAAACCGGTATGATTTAGATAGGTAATCACCTGGCCCAGATACTTTTGGTGTAGGGTGACAAAAGCCTTAATTTCGACAATAATCTTACCCTCAACAATAAAATCGGGAATATAAAATCCCAAAAGACGATCCCCTTCGTAAACCGGAAGCTTTTTCTCCGGTTCAAAATTCAGGCCCGCCTGTTTGAATTGCTCTTCCAGCGCCCGTTGATAAATTACTTCTCTATAGCCTGGCCCAATCCGGCGATGAACGGCCATCGCTGCGCCAATAATGCGGTAAGTCAAATCTTCATGGGGCCCTTTGACTTTTTCGCCCATTTTTGACCCTCCTACCCCCTTGCTTTTACCTACTTGAGAATAGCTAATCCGTGCATCCGTGTCAAAATCCGTGTCGAGCATTTCCCCACCCTCAATTAAACACCCTTTACACCTTGTGCTATAATATGGCCAATGAAGGGCCGACCCATCCATATCGGGCTAAACGCGCACCTGCTATCGTTGAGTCAATCTTATCGCGGTGCTGGCATAAGCTGGTATATCTTCAATCTGCTCAAGAATCTGGCCCAGGTGTCGCCAGATTTTTGTTATAGCGTCTTTTTGAATGAGCCGGCTTTTCAAGAGCCGTCACTGGGACTGCATTTAAGTCGCTTGCCCACCCAACGCCCGGCGGTACGGATTCTTTGGGAACAGTTCATCCAGCCGTTAGTGCTGCGGCAAGCTGGGGTAGATTTACTGCATGCCCTGGCCTTTGTGGCTCCAGTAGCCGCGCCCTGCCCGTTTGTCGTTACCATTTATGATCTCAGCTTCTTGCACTACCCCGAAGCCTTTCGCCCTTTCAACCGCTGGTATCTGCGGAATTTCACGGCTCGGTCGGTTAGACGGGCCAGGGCGGTTATCGCCATCTCGGAAAGCACCCGGCAGGATGTGATTAAGCTGCTAGGTGTGCCGCCGGAACGAGTTCACACCGTTTATTGTGGCGTGGATGAGGCTTTTCGACCACTGCCTGCCGGCGAAGTGGCTGCTTTCAAAGCCGTCCGGCGATTACCGGAGACCTTTGTCTTGTTTCTGGGGACGCTAGAACCGCGCAAAAACGTGGACGGCCTCATTTGCGCCTATGCCGGCTGGCGCAAACAGCAGCCGGACGCGCCACCGCTGGTCATCGCCGGAGGGAAGGGTTGGTATTACAGCCACATCTTCAGCCTGGTCGAATCGCTCGACCTGACAAAGCACATCCGCTTTACCGACTATGTGCCGCAACATGAACTGCCTTTGTGGTATAATGCGGCTTCACTCTTTGTCTATCCCTCTCATTTCGAGGGGTTTGGGCTGCCGGTGCTGGAAGCGATGGCCTGCGGCACGCCGGTGATTACCAGCACGTCGTCGTCGCTGCCGGAGGTAACAGGTAACAGCGGCGCAGCCCGCCTGGTTAGTCCGGCCGACGCCGAGGCTTTAGCCACCGCCCTGCGTGAGGTGATGGCAGACAGTGACCTGCGAGCAGCAATGTCACAGCAGGCGCTTATCCGAGCCGCCCACTTTCGCTGGGACAAAACCGCGCGCGAGACGGTAGAAGTTTACAGGAAAGCACTGGAGATAGGAACTTGTAAGAACTGAGGGAACTTTTCTTGAGTTCCCTCAGTTCCTACAAGTTTCCTCAGTTCCCTTTTTTTGAAGTATATCTACGTGAAACGTTTAACCATTCTATTCAGTAACCCAAAAGCTGCTGCCATTACCTGGGTGCTCATTGACGTCGTTCTGATTAATGTCGCCTTTGGCCTGGCCTATTGGGTGCGCTATAGGCTACAGCTCTTCCGCGCCGTTGACCCCGCTTTTGATGTGCCCTACGAGGTCTATTGGCCTTTTGCGGGCTTGTTCACCTTGCTGCTCATTCTGGTGTACCGCCAGCAGGGCGCCTATCGCCTGCGCCGCCAAATCTCCTGGTTTGACGAATTTTATGCCATTATCAACGGTACAGCCACCGGCACTATTATCATGATTGTCTTCATTTTCCTCTACCGGGCGGCCTTTTATTCTCGGGCCATCTTCATCTATGCCGGGATTTTTGTGGTCATCTTGTTGGGGGTCAGCCGGTTTATCAAGGTGACGCTGCTGCGTGCCCTGCGCCGCCGAGGTATTGGCTCAGAACGAGTCTTGATTGTCGGCGCAGGCGAGATAGCCCGCACGGTGATGCGGGCGGTGGTCGCCAACCCGGAGTGCGGCTTCAATATCATCGGCTTTTTGGACGATAATCCGGCCAAAGGTGAGACGGATATTGGCCGTTTCAAAGCACTGGGCAGTCTGGATAATCTCACCGAGGTGCTGCGCGAGCAGGCTATTGACGAGGTTATCATCACTTTACCCTGGCAGTATCACCGCAAAATTGTCACCATTATGGCCCACTGTGAACGAGAAAGTGTCCGGGCGCGCATCGTGCCCGATCTGTTTCAAATGACCATCAGCCGCATGCACGTTGAGGATATTGCCGGCGTGCCGATGATTGGGGTTAAAGAGGTCAGCATTAGCGGCCTCAACCAGGTGGTCAAGCGCAGTATTGATCTGTTTTTTGCCGCGCTGGCGCTGGTCCTCAGCGCCCCGCTAATGGCCTTGATTGCTTTGATGATTAAGCTGGAGTCGCCGGGGCCGGTGCTGTTTCGGCAAGAGCGGGTGGGACGCAACGGCCGGTGCTTTACCGTTTACAAATTTCGCTCGATGGTGGAGGGGGCCGACGAGCAAAAAGCGGCCCTACTAGACCTCAACGAGGCCGAAGGGCCGCTCTTTAAAATCAGAGATGATCCGCGCACTACTCGCGTGGGCAAATGGCTGCGCAAATTTAGTCTGGATGAACTGCCGCAACTGTATAACATTCTCAATGGGGAGATGAGTTTGATCGGCCCACGTCCACCCCTCCCGGCCGAGGTAAAACAGTACCAGGAGTGGCACAAGCGCCGTCTGGAAGTGGCCCCCGGCCTCACCGGGCTGTCTCAAATCAGCGGCCGCTCCGAACTAACATTTGACGAAACGGCGCTGCTGGATATTTATTATATCGAGAACTGGTCGCTGGGGCTGGATACCAAGATTTTGCTACAGACCATTCCCAGAGTAATCTTTGGGAATGGGGCGTATTAGTGGTTTTTGTGAAATTGTAGTAGCAACTTTAGTCGCCTCTGATTTGGCGAAACGACTAAAGTCGTTACTACACAGCCTCAGTTTCCGGCGGGTCTGCCTCTTCGGGCCGGCTCACCGGCATGTCCATAGTCACCGATTTGGCCCTTCTCAACGAGGGTGGGTCAGTGATTACTTCACCGACGCCCGGAGGCACAATAATATTAGCCTTTAGACCCATTCCGGGTCGGCCCTGAAGCCGGTCAATCTCCTGCCGAACCCGCTGCAACTCACGCTGGCTAAAATCAAGGTTTAGTTTCAACTCCAACGGAGCCGCAGCGCCTAGCGATAGCTGCTGCTGTTCCAATTCACGCAGTTTATGCTGCCAATCAGCGGCCTGCTTGCGCAGCGAGTCCAAAGCCAGGTCCACCGCCGAGGGGATTTCGGAACCCTCTCCGGTTGCTCGTTCAGCCCAGCCGGGCAGGGCCAGGTTCAGCACATTCTCAATTTCAACCAGCAAGGCGTTACTACTCAAATAAAGATCGCCTAGATTACTCACCCGCCCGCGCATGCTGTTAACCGCCCAAACCACAAAAGCGCCTATAATCAGCAACATGCCGCCAGTACTAACCAGGCAACCCAGGCTGTTGATGATAAAATCATCCAGAATAATGGAGTTAACGCCCAAGCCCAGCAAAGCCAAAATCACCCCAAACATAACAATTCCTGACAAGCGAGACATAATGACTCGCTGCGAGCGTTCGGCCAAAAGGTCTTTGGTCATTGCCCTGGGAATTTTTTTATCAAAATCAGGCTCATTCAAGATGGCTTTGGCTTCAAGCCAAATTTGATTGAACTGTTCGCTGCGCGCCTCGTTATATTCATCGGCGGGCAGGGTAGCAATAGCCCGTTGAAAAGCTAACACCGACAAGCGGACTTGCTGCAACTGGTCCAACTCTTGCGGGGTAAAATCCAATTGAACCGCCTCCTTCATAAAAACAGTTTCCTCTGGCAAAAATTCTAACAATGACCCGATTATAACAAAGGTAGCAGGGTCTGACAAAGGTTGACCAACTACAAATGCGCCCAAACAAAAGAAAACCCGTCCCAATTGGGACGGGTTTTCTTTTTCACAGAGCGGGCGATGAGATTCGAACCCACGACCTTCTCCTTGGCAAGGAGACGTTCTACCACTGAACTACGCCCGCATAACAACAGGGGCGGCAGGACTTGAACCCGCAACCTGCGGTTTTGGAGACCGCTGCTCTGCCAATTGAGCTACACCCCTATTTGAAAGGATGAAGGCGGAAGGATGGAAGTAAAAAGTTTTCATCCTTCATATTTCATCTTTATTAAGGTAGCGGGGGCGGGACTCGAACCCACGACCTCCAGGTTATGAGCCTGGCGAGCTGCCTCTGCTCCACCCCGCAATATTAAGAATGATCTTTTAGTAGAGTTTAATACCCCCGATTCTGTCGGCTATGCCGTACCGTCATCTGTCTCACCCTGATTAGGGTGGCAACACCTAATTTGCAGGGTGTTATCCTGCTTCACTGTTGTTGCTGCGATGAGACCGAACCTTTACAGCCCGGCCCACTCACCTTGCTCTCGATTGCACGCTCGCCTAGCCGGTTTCGTTACCGAAAACCGCTGGTAGGCTCTTACCCTACCGTTTCAGCCATCACTCTCCACCATTCTCAGGGTGTGTCTTGAGTTTGGTAAAGAGCTGGTTTGCTTTCTGTTGCGGTTGTAGTCGTCCCACTTTTAGTGGGACGCCCTCACTTACTGTTTCGTGAGGCAATCTTGCTTCTGAGAGTTTAACCTCAGAGCTGAGAGTCGGGAAGTTCCTCTACCCGGCTTTTCAACCTGGATAGCGACGGCGCAACTCATTCAAAGATCAAATTTGTAAGGAGCAACTCCTTAGCGTCCCCGGCAGGATTCGAACCTGCGGCCTTTTGGTCCGCAACCAAATGCTCTATCCACTGAGCTACGGAGACTCAATTCCTGGAGTTTTAATTTGTTAACCTGCTATCTCTCAACAGCAGGAACGATTATAGCACAGGATGGGGGATGTGTCAACTATGGCGTAAACTAAAAATTAAAGCGCGCCTTCAAAATAAGCCGCCAGCTCTTCCAGGGCATAACGTACCGGGGCCCACTCCTCATGAAATAAATGTTTCTCAATCAACCGGGCCACACTGCTGCGGCTAATGGAACTGGCCACGCCGCCTTCCTGGGAGGTAGCTAATCCACCCAGAGCATTACCCAGTGCTGCTGATGCTTCCCAACTTAACCCAACCAGACGCCCCAAGACAACGCCGGCATTAAAACTGTCACCGGCCCCGGTACTATCCTTAACATTAATATTAAAAGCGGGCAAGCTGACCCGTTTATTACCCACCGCTAAAATACTGCCTTTACGCCCGCGTTTGGCCACTACGGCATTGGTTCGACCATCTAACAAATAATCCAGGCCGGCCTCAATCGAACGGCCTTCGGTGAGAATGGCTAACTCCGTTTCATTGGGAAAGATGACATCTAGCTTGGGTAAAACATCCATAATTTGGCTGCGCGCGCGCAGCGCCGGTTCGGTGCCAATATCCAGGCTAACTCTGGTATAGGGCGAGTTCTTAGCCAGCTCCAGGGCCATCAGGGTGGTCTCGTGTTGATGATAAGACAAAAACGAGTAGCCTGAGAGATGAATCCAGCGGCAGTTGACAAAATAGGCCGGATCAATGGCTGAAGCTTCGGTGAAAGTATTCGCTCCCCTGGCCCCAAACATGGTCCGCTCACCATCTACGGTAACGGCAATAAAAATCAACCCGGTGTTAACTTTAGGGTCGGTCTGAATATGGGTTCCATCCACCCCCGATTCGCCCAAATCGGCCAAAATTTGGTTGGCCAGGGCATCTTTGCCAATTCTGCCAATAAAACCAACTTCCATGTCCATTTTGGCCAGGGCAACAGCGGTATTGACTGCCGAGCCGCCGGTGTGTATTTTAACCGTAGCGGCTACGGCCTCGCCGCCAGGTCGAGGGTAGGCGGGGATAGTGAGAATAACATCCGCATTGATGTCGCCTATTACAATTATATCGGGCATACCGATGGACTCCGGTAAGGTAAAAGTCAAAAATAAAGTAAGGCCCAGAACAAGTTCTGGCATATTTTCAAACGGAAATTTTCCTTACAAAACTTCAACATCGGGGGCGCTAGGTAAAACAACGCTAAAGTTGCTCCCCTTCCCGACCACGCTTTCCACCCAGATGCGGCCTTTATGCACCTCAACCATACCTTTGGCAATAGATAAACCCAGTCCCATCCCCTGATACTTACGGGTAAGCGAAGGTTCTACCTGATAGAATTGATTAAAGATATGATCGTACTCTGATTTAGGAATGCCGATACCCGTGTCAATCACGTTTAGCCAATATTTGAAACCCTTTAACTCAACATTCACATGAATACGTCCACCTTCTGGCGTAAATTTAATAGAATTGGAAATCAGGTTAGCCAGCACCAGATATATTTTTTGCCGGTCAGCCTCGATATTGAGGGGGCTATCGTTAGGCACAAACTTGGTTGTAATAATTTGCCGTTTGCCTAGCACTAATTCAGAGAACTCTTGCGTGACATCCAGCACCAGTTGGCGCAAAGAAAACATACTTCGCTCCAACTGAACTTCGTTGGTTTGAATATGGCGTAAGTTGACCATATCATCAATCAACGAGCGCAACCGCATAGCACTGCTTAAGACAATTTCAAGCTGTTCACTGGCCTGGCCAGACACATTATCCCGCAAAAAGGTAGCATAACCCAAAATGACAGCCAGGGGAGTTCTCAATTCGTGCGAGGCAATACTGACAAAATCACCTTTAATCTGGTCTAATTGGGATAACTCGCGATAGGCTTGTTGCAGTTCGTCCAGTAGCCTGGCATTTTCGATGGCAATGGCGGCCTGGGCGCTGAGGGTCGTGGCAATCTGAATGTCATCTTGATTGAAGCCATCTTCTGATTTTTTGTTAACAACTTCCAAAACACCAATTACCTGATCACGCACTTTAAGCGGCACGCCCAAAATAGAACGGGTTTCAAATTCTGTCGTTTCGTCCACACCCCGGTGCCAGCGCGGGTCATTCTTGGCATCCCTAATTAATAAGGGTCTATCTTTGCGAACGACCCAGCCACCGATACTGTTATCCAGAGGTACCGAAACCTTTTTTAAAGCTTCCGTAGCGCCACCGGTGGCTTCGGCAAAACGCAGTTCGCCCGTATGTTTGTCAATCAGCATAATCGAGCAAGCTTCGGTATTGGTTAATTCAGTAGCGGCCTGGATGATAATCTGCAACAGAGGTTCAACACTCAACGTTGAGTTTAAAATCTGGCTAACTTTGACAACTCGCTCCAGGTAGCCAATGCGCTTTTCCAGACCTTCTATCTTTTGCTCCAGCAAAATGGTCAGCTCTCGTTCACTTTCCGGCTCCATGGCTGGTTCCAAATTTGGCAGAGTTTTTTCCCTGTTAGAACCGTGGTGATCTTCACTCAAGGTTGGCGAAGCCAAATCATCAATTTCCTCCAGCCGCGAGGCTGTTTCCTTCTCCTGATCAGATTGATCAGGTTGATCGCCCAAGTATTTTAGCATTGGTCTCTCGCTTATAATCAGGGGTAATTAAACTTAAAGAGCGAATTTATCTCTATTTTAGAGGGAAGGCATCCCCATTAGATTATAGCATAAATCAGGGATTTGTGTATATCTTAAGAATTTGGTCTGAGCGTGATTGCCGGATTGAGCTTAAGCAAACATTGCTCAATCGCTGTTTCCGGGTCAATAGAAGGTTGCGCCGTTTGCCAGCCCAGGCAAACCAGAAATTCATGATTACCGGCTGGTCCGGTAATCGGTGAAAGGGTGAGGCCCAACAACTTGAAACCGAGGCTAAGAGCAGTGTTGATTGTGTTTTCCAATACTTGGCGATGGACAAGTTCATCCCGTACCACTCCCCCTTTACTTACCTGGCTTCGGCCTGCCTCAAATTGAGGTTTTATTAGGGCAATCACCAGGCCGGGAAAAGTTAACCACTTTTGTACGACAGGCAAAATCAGTGTTAAGGAGATAAAAGATGCATCAATTGTCACCAGATTAATCAACTCTGGCAGTGATTCCAGATAACGCGCGTTTGTTTTTTCCATAACGATTACACGCTGGTCCTGACGCAGTTTCCAGTCAAGCTGTCCATAGCCTACATCAATGGCGTAAACCCGGCTGGCGCCCCGTTGCAACAAAACGTCGGTAAATCCCCCGGTTGAAGCGCCTACATCAGCGCAGACAGCATTGATCGGCTCAATCTCAAACTCATCCAATGCCGCAGCTAATTTTAGTCCACCTCGACTTACATAAGGCAGATCTTGCTCAATTGTCACTTCAGCTTCGTCCGGTACTTGTAGACCGGGTTTCGTCATCACCTGACCGGCAACGCGCACTTTGCCGGCCATAATCAACGCCTGTGCTCGATTTCTACTGTCGGTTAACCCTTTTTGGGTTAATAAAAGGTCCAGCCGTATCTTTGTCTTGCCCATATTAACCTAAGCGTAGCACAATTATAGGCAATCTGCAACCTATAAAAGTTTAAAGATTGGCATAATACCCATCTCCTTTTGCCAAAGCTTCTGCCATTAAATATCATGTCCTCTCAACTACTTTATGGAGCTACAACTTGCTAACCGGTATTCTCAAATCATTACGTCCCAAACAATGGACCAAGAATGGCTTTGTCTTTGCTGCCCTGATTTTTGACATTAAATTATTTCAAGCCGAACCCTTGGCCAAAACCCTGTATGGGTTTGTGCTGCTTTGTTTCCTGTCTGGTACGGTTTATATCATTAATGATTTAGTTGATGTAGAAAAGGATCGCCAGCACCCCACCAAAAGAAACCGGCCCATTGCTTCAGGGCGTGTGCCCCTTCGAGTCGCCATCATTTCGGCTGTGGTCCTATCGGTGGTGTGCCTGTCGTTAAGCTTTTGGCTCGACCCCACTTTTGGGATTGTGGCCCTTAGCTATTGGTTGTTGCAAATTGCTTATTCGTTAATCTTAAAAAATATCGTGATTGTAGATGTTTTAACCGTAGCCGGGGGATTTGTTTTGCGCGTGGCGGCCGGCGTTGTTTTGGTTCAAGCCGAAAGATTTTCGCCCTGGCTTTATGTGTTTACTGTGCTCCTGGCTCTATTTTTGGTTTTAGGCAAACGCCGTCAGGAGTTAGCTCTACTCAAAGAGCAGGCTACCAATACCCGCGCAATTCTAGATGAGTATAATCTGCCTT
Source organism: Anaerolineae bacterium (assembly GCA_023151115.1). The sequence goes on along the minus strand of JAKLJP010000074.1, from coordinate 17,380 downwards.
TTTTGGATGAAATGATGGCGATTGTCACCGCGGGCACGGTGATGACCTACTCCTTCTATACCTTTTCGGCCCCCAACCTGCCCGCTAATCACCTGATGATGCTGACTATTCCGTTTGTGCTTTATGGAATTTTTCGCTATTTGTACGTTATCCATGTCCAGGGGAATGGCGGCGCCCCCGATGAGGTCCTTTTAGTTGACCGCCCATTACAGATAAGCATTGTTTTGTTTACCTTAACTGCCATTGCCATTCTCTACTTCCGTTAGCTGAGGAAAGTTTTCCCACCAATCGTATTAAAATAAAAAGAGATACCTCTCTCAAAAAAGAGGTATCTCTGTAAATTTTTTACCGGCAATATGAACGGCACAGACTCAGTGGATACAATTTTTCACCGTATCTGGCGCATCCCTAGTATCAGCGGGCGGCATAGGGATGCCACCCTACGGGGAATTTGGATCTACTGAGTCTAGCGTTTGGTGTACTGCGGGGCTTTTCTGGCCCGTTTGAGGCCAGGCTTCTTGCGCTCTTTAGCCCGCGCATCCCGTGTTAGCATTCCGTGTTCGCGCAATACTTTACGGTATTCGGGGTCAGCTTTGAGTAAGGCACGGGCAATACCCAATCTTACGGCTCCGGCCTGCCCGGTAACGCCTCCACCGCTTACCTTTACAGTAACATTAAAGCGGCCATCGGTGCCGGTAACTTTAAGCGCTTCGTTGATCTGAAATTGATCCATATCCCGGCTAAAATAGTCCTGAATCGGTTTGTCGTTGACGGTAAAATTGCCACTCCCGCCCGTATGCAAGCGGACACGCGCAGTTGCAGTTTTGCGCCGGCCAAGACCTTCGTAATATTGAGTATCTGCCATAGTTTAAGTCTCTTCCTCAATTAAAACTTTACAATTAAAACTCCATCGGCCTGGGTTGTTGCGCCTGATGGGGGTGATTGGGACCCGGATAAATTTTCAATTTCTTAAACATCTGCCGCCCCAGCCGATTTTTGGGCAGCATACCACGCACCGCGCTTTCCAGCACTCGCTCCGGGAACTTTTGTAATTGGTCGCGCAGGCTAATTTCTTTGAGGCCGCCGGGGTAACCGGAGTGCCGGTAATACTTCTTTTGGCTCATCTTCTGGCCCGTCACATGAACCTTTTCGGCGTTGATGATAATAACATAATCGCCACAATCCACGTGCGGGGTGAAAAGAGGTTTATGTTTGCCGCGCAAAATGGAAGCCGTGCGAGTCGCCAGCCGGCCTAGTGTTTGCCCTTGGGCGTCAATAACATACCAATCTCGCTGAATATCTGCTTCTTTAGCACTGATTGTTTTCACAGTTGTCTACTCCTCAGAAAATAGTAAACAGTTGTCAGTAATCAGTAATCAGTGGTTAATCATACGGTTGAACTGATTACTATTCACTGGTAACTGAGTAAGTGACCCGTACCAAGCACAAGCCATGCGCTGGTGCTGGTGGGGCTGAGCGCGTCAAATCTCGCGCATCCAGAATATTTTTAATCTCGCTAACAGCCAATTGCCCTAACCCCACTTGAATCAGAGTTCCGACAATGGTTCTCACCATTCGATACAAAAAGGCGTTGGCTGTTATCTCAAAATTTAGCAGCTTGCCGTCGGCGGTCCATTCAGCCTGGCTAACCTGTCGAACCGTGTTTTCACCCTGCGGCGGTTTGCCAAACGAGGCAAAATCGTGAGAGCCAATCAGAAAGCGGCTGGCTTCATTCATCGCGTTCACCGCTAAGGGCGTCTTAACGTGATAAGCATACCGCCGCTGTAACACAGCAGGCCACGGTTGGTTAATAACCGTGTAGCGATAGGATCGGCTTAAGGCATTAAACCGGGGATGAAAGGTCGAGTCTACAGTTTTTAAGTCGCTGATAACAATATCGGCGGGCAAATTGGCATTGAGCGCACGTTGCAGGTCTGTGAGCGAATGTTTCCACTGGGCGTTAAAAGCAACCACTTGACCTGTGGCGTGAACCCCGGTATCTGTCCGGCCAGCGCCCTCTATCCGAATAACAGATTGAGTAACCTGTTGCAGCGCTTTCTCAATCTCGCCCTGAACAGTCCGCCCCTGTGCCTGAATTTGAAAGCCCAGGAAGTCCGTGCCATCATATTCGACGACAGCTCGATAACGGTCCTCGCCGGTCACAAGCTTTCAAAAATCAGGCCTTGTCTACCAACTCAAGCAAGGCCATCGGGGCGGCATCACCATGGCGCGGACCCAGTTTATAAATCCGCACATAGCCGCCGGCCCGATTCTGCACCCGCGGCCCAATTTCGCCAAAAAGTTTTTGCAGTACTGCCGGGTCCGTTACATCACGGGCCGCCAAACGCCGCGAGTGTAAATCGCCCCGCTTGGCCAAAGTAATCAACTTTTCAGCAATGGGTTGCACACTCTTAGCTTTGGCTTCCGTCGTTGTAATTCTATCGTGTCTGAACAATTCAGTCGCCAGGTTGCGAAAGAGAGCCTTGCGATGATTGGTCGAGCGGCTCAGCTTTCGCCCCATTACATTGTGTCGCATGATTGTTTCTCCTCAAAACCAGCCGCAAAAGCGAGCCTATAATTAAAAATCTTTGACCGCCACCGGAGAGCCATCGCCCCCTTCGTCGGCCAGGACGCTCAGAAAGCCTTTTTCTTCCAGGCGTTCCATCAACTCGTCCAGCGATTTCTGTCCAAAGTTGCGGATTGCCAGGATTTCATCCTGGCCTTTCTTCAATTTTTCCAGGATTTCACCCACTTGCGTGATCCCGGCCCGCTTGAGACAGTTATAAGCGCGCACGGTCAGCTCCAACTCCTCGATGGGCGTTTCATAAATCTTGCTCGGAATCCCACCTTCGGACTCGGTTTCAATGGGTGCTTCAATTTCGGTGACGCCGGCGACCAACGAGAAATGCTGTACCAAAATCTTGGCCGATGAGCTGAGCGCATCGTGCGGCGAAATGGTGCCGTCGGTGGTAATTTCCAGAAGCAGCCGGTCATAGTCGGTATCCTGGCCAATACGCGCCCGCTCAACCACAAAGTTTGCCTTCCGAATGGGGCTGAAGATGGCATCAACCGGAATCTCACCAATGGGCAGCTTGCCGCGCTCTTCCGCCGGAGAATAGCCCCGGCCCATCTGCACAACCAACTCCATATCTAGTTCGGCTTCCGAGGAGTCAGCCGTTAGCAAGTGCAGGTCAGGGTTCATAATTTCAACATGGGGCGGATATTCAATATCACCGGCGGTGATAACACCCTCCCCCTTGACCTCTACCCGCAGCCGGGCCGACTCATTCTGATGCAATTTGAGCCGCAGTTGTTTAACATTTAAGATCAGAGCCGTCATATCCTCGCGCACGTGGGGAATATCAGAAAATTCGTGATGCACCCCACTAACGCGAATGGAAGTAACGGCTGCGCCGGTCAACGAAGAAAGCAGGACCCGGCGCAGGGCATTGCCCAGCGTAATCCCGTAGCCACTTTCCAGTGGACCGATACTAAAACGACCATAACTCCGAGTACTTGCCTCGGTTTCTATTTTGGGTAAGACCAAATTCATGTCAGCCAATGGAACACCCTCCAAATACGTCTTTCCAATAATCTATCATAAACCTCTAATCGTTGAACGTTGCCAACTCTACCAAACCCAATCAACTCAACCTGGCTTACCGGCTGTAATATTCAACAATCAGTTGTTCATTGAGGGTGACGTCAATGTGTTCGCGTGAAGGTTTGCTGACCACCCGGCCAGACATCTCGGCCACGTTCAGGCTCAACCAACCCGGCACGCGTCCCTCATCTAAACTTTTTGCTATATCTTTAAAGTAAGTTGTCTTCCGGCTGCTCTCACGGACGCTAATCACATCCCCTTCGGAGACAATAAACGAGGAAATATTGGTTTTGCGACCATTTACCTCAAAATGACCGTGAGACACAAGCTGTCGCGCTTGCGGGCGCGAGGCAGCCAACCCTAACCGATAAACCACATTATCCAGCCGGCTTTCCAAAATGGAGAGCAGGTTAACGCCGGTCAAACCTTTTTGGCGTTGCGCCTCCTGAAAATAACGCCGGAATTGTCGCTCAAAAACTCCGTAGAGCCGGCGCACCTTCTGCTTTTCACGCAACTGGTTGCCATAATCTGACTCTTTGCGGCGGAATTGCCCTTGCCGCCCGTGTAACCCTGGCGGGTAGGAGCGTTTCTCCACCGAACACTTGGGGGTAAAGCACCGGTCGCCTTTGAGAAAAAGTTTTTCTCCTTCGGCCCGGCATAATCTACAAACTGAATCTGTATAACGCGCCAATTTATCCTCCTGAATCAACTTTAATAAATGAAAGAGGTTTACGGGCTTGGCTGACCCTTCGTCCCTCTTAAAACTTTAAGCACTTACCGACGCGAGATTAGACTCGACGCTTTTTAGGCGGGCGGCAACCGTTGTGCGGGATAGGCGTCTTATCGGTAATTGACCGCAGCTTCATATCTGACGCCTGCAAAGAGCGAATGGCCGCCTCACGGCCTGGCCCCGGCCCCTTGATAAACACATCCAACTCACGCATCCCATGTTCTTGGGCCGCCTTCGCCGCATTTTTAGCCGCTAACTGAGCCGCATAAGGGGTGCTTTTGCGCGAACCTTTGAACCCGCTTGTCCCACCACTCGACCAGGAGATAACATTGCCCTGTTGGTCGGTAATACTGACGATGGTATTATTAAAGGTCGCGTAAATATAAGCCCGGCCATAACTTACATTTTTCTTTTCTTTTTTGGTCGTTGCCCGCACCGTTCGAGCTTTTTGTTTTGCCATAAAATCTCCAAAAGGTCTAAATTCTGCACGTTTTGCAATGTTTCACAAAAAGTACAGAGATAGGTAATTACTTTCGTGCGGCCCGTTTCTTACCAGCTACTGTCCGTCGAGCGCCGCGCTTGGTTCGGGCATTGGTTCGGGTGCGCTGACCACGTACCGGCAAATTCCGGCGATGGCGCATCCCCCGATAGCAGCCAATTTCCTGCAAGCGTTTAATATTCAAACCTATCTCGCGCCGCAGGTCCCCTTCTACCACATAGTCACGGTCAATAATCTCGCGCAGACGGGTCACTTCTTCTTCGGCCAGGTCCTTAACCCGTGTATCGGGATTAATCCCGGTACTTTTCAAAATTTCTTGACTGGTGGCTAATCCGATTCCATAAATATAAGTTAAACCAACCTCAACACGTTTCTCGCGAGGCAGGTCAACACCGGCAATACGAGCCATACTCTCTCTCCTTACCCTTGGCGCTGCTTATGACGGGGATTGGTACAAATAATCCGCACCACGCCCCGGCGCTTAATGATTTTGCAGTTATCACATCTACGTTTTATTGAAGGTCTTACTTTCATCATTACCATCCTCAGCAGGTTATTTCCTGCTTTGTTACAATAAGGTCAAAATATAAGGCTCACCATCGGTGATGGCAAAAGAATGTTCAAAGTGAGCCGATAATTTACCATCTTCAGTAACTACTGTCCAATGGTCGTTCAAAAGTTTGGTTCTCCACGTCCCCATATTGACCATCGGCTCCAGGGCAATGGTCATACCCATTTTTAGGCGCATCCCGCGACCGCGCTGCCCAAAATTGGGTACTTGCGGGTCTTCGTGCATATTACGCCCCACTCCGTGGCCGGTATATTCCCGAACCACACTATAACCATGCCGCTCGGCGTAATCCTGTACCGCTGCCGAAATATCTTCGGTTTGACCGCCCAACCTTCCCTGGCTAATCCCCTCGTAGAGGGCTTGTTCAGTTACGGCTAGTAATTGCTGCGCCTCTGCGGAAATTTGGCCGACCGGGATGGTTGTTGCCGCATCCCCCACCCAGCCTTTATAGTAGGCGCCGCAGTCTACACTAAAAATATCTCCTTCTCGCAGTACCCGGCTATCGCTGGGAATGCCATGCACCAACTCTTCGTTGATACAGGCCGTAATCGTCTTTGGGAAGGGTGGCCCCCCTTCACGCTGATTAGGATAGCCCTTAAAAACAGGGATAGCATTATGTCGTTTTAAGACATCCTCGGCAATACGGTCCAGTTCGCCGGTTGTGACACCAGGCTTCGTGTGCCGTCGAATTTCGTCCAAAGCTAAGGCTACAATTTTCCCTGCTTGGCGCATCTGCGCAATTTCTTCTTTAGATTTTAAGACAACACGCCGGGTTTTGGTCTGGAACATACTGCTGGCAGGAACTACTTTCATCATTGCCCCGAAAACTTAGCAGGCAACTACTTTCCTTTGATTAACTAATAAAGCCCTCGTAGTGACGCATCAACAATTGAGCTTGAAGCTGTTTCATGGTGTCCAACACCACCCCAACCACAATTAAAAGCCCGGTACTGGTAATGAGCAACGCCTGAGTTTGGCTGCCGCTTTGGCTTACTCCCGGAATAATATTCGCCAGCCAGGGCAAAATTGCCACGCCACCCAACAACAACGCCCCCACTAGGGTAATCCGCTGCAAGACCGTATTCAAATAAACCTCCGTACGTTTGCCCGGCCGCAATCCTGGAATAAAGCCCCCCTGCCGTTGCAAATTGTCCGCCAAGTTTTGTTGTTTAAAGATAACATCCGTATAGAAGTAGGTAAAGCCAACCACCATGATAAAGTAAAGAATCCAGTAGGGATACGAAGTCGGGTTTGGGCTAAAATACTGAACCACAAAATTGGCGATACTGGCTATAACTGGGTACTGGCTAAACTGAAAATAACCGGCTACCGCGCTCGGAAAGATCATAATGGATTGGGCAAAAATGAGTGGGATCATCCCGGCACTGTTGACCTTTAATGGAATGTGAGTGCTTTGCCCACCATAGACCTTTGTGCCGCGCACTCGCTTACCATACTGGACCGGAATACGCCGCTGTCCTTCTTGAACAAAAACAATCACGGCAATGGTTAGGACGGTAATGATAGCGAATACTATCAAATTGAACCAATCTCTCTGGCTGATAAAACTACCAATCTGGCTGGGAATTTGGGCCGCAATACCACCGAAGATGATAATCGAAACCCCATTACCAATGCCCTGCTCGGTAATAAGCTCACCCATCCACACAGCCACCATCGTTCCCGCCGTCATCGTCACCAAGGTAGCAATGGTTGCTAACGGATTGACACTAAACCCAAAATTTGTAATAACCCCAGGCACCGAATTTTGAATAAAGACAACCTGCCCATAAGCCTGAAGCATAGCCAAGGGCACGCTCAACCAATGGGTGTACAAATTGATCTTGTTGCGGCCCTGTTCGCCCTCTTTGGACAGTTCTTGCAACTGCGGCACCAACGGCGTCAGCAATTGGATGATAATCGAAGCCGTAATGTAGGGATAAACCCCCATAGCCATCACTGAGAACCGGGCCAATGTTCCCCCCGAAAGGAGATTCAAAAACTGAACAATGGTACTCCCCTGCTCTCCCGACTCTAAAAACTGTTGTAAAGCCGCGCCGTTCACACCGGGTACCGGCACGTGCGCCGCGGCCCGATAAGCAACCAGAATCAAAATCGTAAAAATAATTTTACGTCTAAGGTCCGGGAGCGTAAATGCGTTGCGAATCGCTTCTATCATCAGAGAGTTAAATCCTTCTTTTGCTACGAGTTTGTAGTGACGGCTTTAGTCGTTTTCTAGCCAAAGTAGCCTGCGACTTAAGTCGCTCCTACAAGTTCTCAAGCCAAGGGTAAAACTTCGACGGTACCGCCGGCTGCCTCAATTTTTTCCCTGGCGCTTTTTGAGAACCGGTGCGCTTTAACCGTCAAAGCAGTGGTAATTTCACCATTGCCCAGAATGGCCACGGCTTTATCTGACCTTTTAATAACCCCTATCTCAACCAAAACTTCCGGCGTTACTTCTTGGTAGCCTTCGCCAAATCTTTCCTGCAAAAACTCAACATTGACCGGCTTGTACTCCACCCGCCGGATATTTGTAAATCCACGCCGGAAGGGTAAGCGCCGCACCAACGGCAACTGACCACCCTCAAAGTAAGGCCCTTTACCACCACCGGAACGCGCATTTTGCCCCTTGATACCCCGGCCCGAAGTTTTGCCGGTTCCCGAAGCCATCCCCCGGCCAACTCTCTTTTTACGTTTATGACTCCCCGCAGGGGGTTTTAAATCATGTAACTGCATGACTCGCTGCCTCCAATTACGCTTCTTCGACCACTTGTACCAGGTGAGAAACCTTGTTAATCATTCCCCGGATAACCGGTGTATCATCGTGTTCGACAACTTGCCCGAGCCTGCGCAACCCTAAAGCTCGCACGGTGTTTTTCTGTCGCACCGAATAGCCAATGGCGCTTTTAACCCATTTGACCTTCAATGCTTTCGCTTCTTTTTTAGCCATTGTTCCCTCTCCCCAGCCAGAACGGCTGAACCCGGTTCAGCGGAACGCCCCGATTTTGAGCGACTTCCATCGGGTCTTGCAGTTCGTTGAGCGCCTTGATGGTCGCTTTGACCACATTCAAAATGTTAGAACTACCTTTGCTTTTGGTCAAAATATCGTGGATGCCCGCCGCCTCAACGACCGCCCGCACCCCACCGCCGGCAATTACACCGGTACCTGGTGAGGCCGGTTTCAAAAATACCTGGGCCGCGCTAAACCCAGAAGTAATTTCATGGGGAATGGTTGTACCCGACATCGCAATCTTGCGCATGTTGCGTTTGGCCCGCTCCGATCCTTTGCGAATCGCCTCAGGCACCTCACGCGCCTTGCCAATCCCAACGCCTACACTGCCCTTGCCGTCGCCAACCACTACACAGGCCCGGAAACTAAACCGCCGCCCACCCTTGACCACCTTGGCTGTCCGCGCAATATGAACGACTCGCTCGTCAAGTTCTTCTACCGCATCCTGAAATTCACGCTTTGCCATAAAATTCCCCTTATCTTAAAATTTCAGCCCGGCTTCACGCGAGGCGTCAGCCAATGCTTTAACTCGACCGTGATATTTATACCCGCCGCGATCAAAGACCACCTGCGTAATCCCTGCTGCCAAGGCTCGCTCGGCCACCAATTTGCCCACCAGCGAAGCACGTTCGGTTTTGCCCTTGCCGGCGGCTATCTCCGCTTCTCGAACATTGCTATCCAGGCTAGAAGCTGAAACCAGAGTTACCCCTTTAGTATCGTCAATAACCTGGGCATAAATATGGTTCAAACTGCGGAATACATTCAGGCGCGGCCGTTCGGGCAGCCCGGATAAATGTTTGCGTACTCGCGCTTGGCGGCGCTTTCTGGCGACGTATGACGGATTAGTTTTTCCCATAATTCCTCCAATAAGCAAGCGCCTTCGCGCTTACTTGGCCTTACCGGCCTTACCAGCTTTGCGCCGGACTTTTTCTTCAGCATAACGAATACCTTTACCCTTATAGGGTTCCGGCGGGCGAGTCCGGCGGATACGGGCAGAAATCTCGCCCAACATTTCTTTATCAATCCCGGTTATGGTCAAGTCACGACCGGTCTTATCTACCTCAAAACTGACACCCAGGGGCGGCTCAAAAACAACATTATGCGAGTAGCCCACATTCAGAACCAGTTTTTTACCTTCCACCGCCGCCTTGTACCCAACCCCCTCAATGTATAACTGGCGTTTGAAACCCGTGCTGACGCCGGTAATCATATTGTTGAGCAAAGCGCGGGTTAAACCGTGCTTGGAGCGATGGGTGCGGTGATCGCTGTGACGGGTTGCAACCACCTGACCATCTTCCTGTTTCAACTCGATTTCAGGAGGGAAATCTCGCTGTAACTCACCTTTCGGCCCCTTCACTACCACCGAGTTTTTGTTTATATCTACAGTTACCCCTTTCGGGATAACCACAGGCAATCTACCTATTCTCGACATGTCATCACCTCAACTATAACTACCTGAGCTAATCGGCGGCGCTTACCAGACGTTGCACAGCACTTCGCCGCCCACTCCCAGGCGACGCGCCTGCCGGCCTGTCATGACTCCCTTGGAAGTAGAAACGATGGAAATGCCGAGGCCGCTGCGGACCCAGGGAATATCCTCCTTTTGATAGTAAGCTCGCCGGCCCGGTTTGCTCACCCGTTCCAGATTAGTAATCACCGGTCGCGGGTGGCGTTCGCGAGTATATTTCAGATGAATTAGCAGCGTCGAGCCAATCTTACCCGGTAAAACTTCGTAATCCTGAATAAAGCCTTCTTCTTTTAGAATCTTGGCAATTGCCTCACGCACTTTCGAGCCAGGCATCGCTACCTGAGCATGACGAGCCATACAGGCATTTCTAATGCGGGTCAGCATGTCGGCAATGGGATCAATAGCACTCATACAGTACCTCTTCCAGAAAAGTCACAAATAAAAACAAGACATAGTTTCTTGCCCGCTCGTTCTTGAACAAAATTCAGAAACGATCAGACAAGAAAACTAACTCTACCAGCTTGATTTGACCACGCCGGGGATTTTGCCCTCATTCGCCAATTGGCGGAAACAAATCCGGCACAAGCCAAAACGGCGCATATAAGCCCGCGGGCGACCACACTGGCTGCATCGGTTACGCACCCGCACTTCAAATTTCCGACGTTGTTCGCGCACAATCATGCATTTTTTTGCCATCAGTAATCCTACCTTTTAAAGGGCATTCCCATTAAATCCAACAGCCGCCGGCCTTCTTCATCGGTTTTGGCTGTGGTGACAATGTTAATCTCCATCCCGCGCAGTTTGTCAATTTTATCATAATCAATCTCAGGCCACGACAACTGCTCACTGAGGCCCAAGCTGTAATTGCCCCGCCCATCAAAACTGTCAGGCGATACCCCCCGAAAGTCGCGCTGGCGGGCCAACGAAATATTAATCAGCCGGTCCAAAAAATCCCACATCCGGCTGCCGCGCAGGGTCACTTTGGCACCAATCGAGTTGCCTTCGCGCAGTTTAAACGTAGCAATAGACTTTTTAGCGCGGGTAATCACCGGACGCTGACCGGTGATGATCCTTAGATCACCCGTAGCATTTTCCAGAGCTTTGGCGTTTTGCAACGCCTCTCCCAGACCGATGTTTACGACTGTTTTGGTAATGCGCGGCACTTCGTTGATATTGGAGTAGTTAAACTCCTTTTGCAAGACCGGCACTACCTCATTTTTATACTTATCCTTTAATCGAGGCATAATTGTATCCTTACCATCCCCAAAAAATTACGACACTTTGTCAATAGGCGTGCCGCAGCGTTTGCAAAATCGCAGTTTCTTATCGCCTTCAATCCGAAAGCCAACCCGGCTGGCCTCATCGCAATTGGGGCAAACCAGCATAACATTTGAAATATGCACCGGCGTTTCTCGTTCGATAATACCGGTCTGCGTGCGCGTCTGGCTGATAGGACGTTGATGCTTTTTGCGAATATTGACGCCTCTGATAACCAGTTTATCGCCATCAGGATTCCGCCGGACCCGGCGATTGTCGCGATCAACATACCAATCTACCAGAACTTTTTCCACCTCGCCCCGCGCGCCGATTTCGTTGCCGGTAATAACTTGAACCGTATCACCTTTTTTAATTCGCTGCATGTTGTAATCTCCTTAATGTCCCGGTGGGCGCAGAGGTGGCTAAAGCACTTCCGGGGCCAACGACACAATCCGCATGAACCCTTTTTCACGCAGTTCGCGTGCGACAGGTCCAAAGATACGGGTGCCGCGCGGGCCTTTGGCTTCTGAGTCTAAAATTACAGCGGCATTATCATCAAATTTGATGTAAGAACCATCGGGCCGGCCTATCTCTTTGGTTGTCCTCACCACCACCGCCTTGACCACATCACCCTTTTTCACCGAACCCTGTGGGGCAGCTTGCTTGACTGCGGCTACGATGACATCGCCAACCGTGGCATAACGCCGCCTTGAACCACCAACGACCTGGATGCACAGGATTTCTTTGGCCCCGCTGTTGTCCGCCACTTTCAAGCGGCTTTCTTGTTGTATCATGATCCTTTACTCCACCACTCTTTCAAGATGAATCAAGCCGCAGGTTCTAGGCTGCCTGTTTCTCCAGAATTTCAACCAAAGCCCATCGCTTCTCTTTGCTCATCGGTTTAGACTCGATAATTTTAACGACATCGCCCATGTGGGCGCTGTTTTGCTCGTCGTGCGCCTTGTACTTTTTATGGTAGCGCATAACTTTGCCATATTGGGGATGGCGTTTAATCCGGTCCACCTGCACCACAATGGTTTTATCCATTTTATCGCTGGTCACTCGACCCACCAAAATTTTACGTTGCTCTCTAGCCATTGTTGTTCAACTCCTGATCCACTAAATTAGGCCGTGGCCCGTTTGCGTTCGCCGAGAATTGTTTTCATCCGAGCAATATCCCGCTTGAGCGCAGTAAACCGGTTGGGGTCTTTCACCTGACCAATCGTTTTCTGGAAACGCAGGTTAAAAAGCTCTTCGTAAGCCTCTTCCAGCTTGGTTTGAATTTCGCCATCAGATAAGTTTCTAATTTCAAACGCTTGCATGGCTTCTCTCCTAACCGATATTCCGCTGCACAAACTGGGTTTTGATAGGCAGTTTATGCGCCGCCAGGCGCATCGCTTCTTTAGCCGAGTCTTCCGGCACGCCGGCAATTTCAAACAGCACCCGGCCCGGTTTAATAACCGCAACCCAGTGATCAACCGAACCCTTACCGCTCCCCATCCGGGTTTCGGCAGCTTTGGCGGTTACGGGTTTATCAGGAAAAATGCGAATCCACAGCTTTCCACCGCGGCGCACATAACGAACAATCGCCCGGCGAGCCGCTTCAATCTGGCGGCTGGTCATCCAGCAAGGCTCTAATGCTTGCAGACCATACTCCCCAAAGGACACTTCAGCCCCGCGAGTCGCCTGCCCTCTCATTCTGCCTCGCATTTGTTTTCGATATTTTACACGTTTAGGCATTAACATAATCAGATTTCCTTTTCACAGCCAAGACAGAGGATAGAAGATAATAGACAATCTTTAACATCGCTATCTACTATCCTCTATCTTCTGCACTCAGGGCATAACGTAAGCCCCAACGGGTTGTTCTTCTTTGGGTTTGGGCAAAATCTCACCCTTGTAAACCCACACCTTAATCCCGATTTTGCTAAAGGTAGTTAGCCCTTCGACGTTAGCATAATCAATGTCGGCTCGCAGGGTATGACGCGGAATTTGCCCCTCGCGTTGTGTCTCCCGGCGAGCCATATCGGAGCCGCCCAAACGCCCGCTACAGGTAATCATCACCCCCTGCGCCCCGGCTTTCATGGCCCGGCGAACCGCCTGCTTCATGGCCCGCTTGTGCGAAACACGCTTCTCAATCTGCTGGGCAATACTCTCGCCGATAAGAAACGCATTGATGTCCGGGTTTTCAATCTCGGTCACATCAATATGCACTTTTTTCTGCGTCAGCGCTTCCAGCTTTTTGCGCAGTTGGTTAACCGCCGCCCCTTTGCGCCCAATCACAATACCGGGTTTGGAGGTGCTAATTTTTACTGTGACCTGTTTGGCTGCGGGCAGGCGCTCGATTTCAACGCTGGCGACGCTTCCACGCTCGTGCAGATCGAAGACCAGCTTCCGAATAGCCATATCTTCTTCTAATAACTCACGGTATTCTTTGCCTTCGGCAAACCATCGCGCGCGATGATCCTGCACAAAACCTAATCTAAATCCTATGGGATGAACTTTTCGACCCAAGCTATATCTCCTTCATAGATAGTAGGCAGTGAACGGCGGCACCCCTTCGGGTACGCCTAGGGGTGTAGACAGGCGGTATAGCACCTGCTACCCTGCGACTCTGTTACCCTTCTTTCTCTTCCAACACCACCGTAATGTGGGACAGGCGTTTTTTGATCGGTTTAAACCGGCCTCGTGCCCCATACCGTGCCCGGCGCAGTCGCGGCCCTTCATCCACAGAGATAGCCGCAATAACCATATCTTCAGCGTCCAGAGCAAAATTTTCTTCCGCGTTGGCCAGGGCACTTTTGACAGTTTTGTAAACCGGATCAGCCGCCGCTTGCGGCAATAACTTTAACACTTCCAATGCTTGCTGCGCCGGCAGACCGCGCACACTATTGACCACCCGGCGCATCTTGATCGGCGCACCAATAATATACTTACTTACTGCTCTTACTTGAAAATCAGCCATCGTCTTATCCTCTTAACGAGTGGACTTTTCTTTGGCCACATGGCCGCGGAAAAACCGAGTCGGCACAAATTCACCCAGCCGATGTCCTACCATATTTTCGGTGATGTAAATCGGCACGTGGCGGCGACCGTCATGGATGGCCAGGGTGTGGCCCACCATCTGCGGAAAGATAGTGCTCGCCCGCGACCAGGTTCGGATAACCCGTTTTTCCCCGGCCGCATTCATCGTTTCAATTTTTTTCAACAGCTTTGGCTCAATAAATGGCCCTTTTTTCAACGAACGAGTCATTGGCTAATCTCCTCTGCCCTTACCGTCTCTTATTCCGCCGGCTGCGCACAATATATTGTTCGGTGCGCTTATTGGTGCGTGTTTTAGCGCCCAAAGCCGGTTTACCCCACGGCGTTTTGGGGGCAGCCATCCCCACCGGCGACCGGCCTTCACCACCGCCATGCGGATGACTGTTCGGGTCTTGCGCGGTACCGCGCACCCCTGGTCGAATACCTAACCAGCGCTTGCGACCGGCCTTACCCAGCACCACGTTGCTGTGATCTACATTGCCTACCTGGCCAATGGTTGCCAGGCAATTTTGGCTAATCAAACGGACTTCACCGCTGGGCATACGTACCTGAGCGTAAGAACCTTCTTTAGCCAATAACTGAGCCGATACCCCGGCAGACCGCACCAACTGTCCACCTCGCCCAGGCTGCAACTCAATATTATGTACCTGAGTACCTAAGGGAATACGATAAATCGGCAGAGCATTCCCTACCCGGATTTCCGCCGTCGGGCCTGACATTACAGTATCACCAACTTTCAGACCAACCGGGGCCAGGATGTAGCGTTTTTCACCGTCGGCATAAACAAGCAGGGCAATCCGAGCAGTTCGATTGGGATCATACTCAATCGAGCTGACTTTGGCCGCAATCCCGTGCTTGTCGCGTTTGAAGTCAATCAGGCGATAGCGCTGTTTATGACCGCCGCCGCGATGCCGCACCGTAATCCGGCCTTGATTGTTGCGGCCCGATTTTTTTTGCAGCGGGGCCAGCAGGCTCTTCTCTGGCCCAACCTTTGTAATCTCTTCAAAAGTTGAAACTGACATTCCCCGCCGGCCAGCCGACGTTGGTTTGTATTGTTTTACTGGCATAACTTATACCCCCTCAAAGGCTTCGATGCGCTGCCCAGGGGCCAGGGTCACAATAGCTTTCTTCTGAGCCGACTGTCGCTGAACACGCTTGCGGCCCCAGCGGCCAAACTTAGGCGCTCGATTGATAACGCGCACCTTGACCACATCCACATCAAAAATATAGGAAACGGCTTGAGCAATCTCAACTTTGTTAGCCCACTGGTGAACCACAAAAGTGTACTGCCCCAACTCAGCCGCAAGGTTGCTCTTTTCCGTATTGATTGGGCGGATAATAACCGCGTAAGGATTCATTTCCATCGTAAATATTCTCCCGCCTCAGCCTATTTAACCCAAAAAACTTTCTATCTGGGTCACTGCATCTTTAGGCATGATCACGTAGCTGTGGCCTAAAAGGTCGCGGATGTTAAGGTATCCGGCCCGGATGGTTTTGACATTTTCCAGATTGCGGGCGCTCTTTTCCACATTCTCGTTGCGCTCCGGCAGCAAAATGACCGCGCTGCCGGAAACCTGGAGATTATCGAGCAACTGCAACACTTCAACAGTCTTGGGTTGATCGAAGGCCAGTTTATCCAGCACAATAAGCTGCTCCGCCGCCGCTTTGGCCGATAACGCCGAGCGTAGGGCCAATCGCCGCATCTTGCGCGGCATTTTTTGGCTGTAATCGCGCGGCACAGGTCCATGCGCCTTACCACCGCCCACAAAAATTGGCGCTTTGCGAGACCCGTGCCGAGCGCGGCCTGTGCCTTTTTGCCGATACCACTTAGCTGTTGTCCGAGACACTTCGCCGCGCGTTTTGGTCTTGTGCGTCCCCAAACGCTGATTGGCTAATTGCCGCACCAAGGCTTGATGCATGACCGCCGTGTTCGGTTCGATCCCAAAAATGTCATCGCGCAGCTCAAGTTCTTCTATCGTCGTGCCGCTGGCGTTTTTAACATTGATCTTCATGGCCCACTCCTAACCTTTCACCGCTTTGCGCACAATCACCAAGCCATTTTTAGCCCCAGGGACAGCGCCGCGAACAGCGATGACATTTTTCTCGGCATCTACCAGGGCCACTTTAAGATTCTGCACCGTGACCCGCTCATTGCCCATCCGTCCCGCCATGCGTGTTCCTTTCCAGACTCGGCCTGGCGTTGTACCAGCCCCAATCGAGCCGGGAGCGCGCCAGCGGTCGGATTGACCGTGAGTTTTGGGGCCGCCGCCAAATCCATGCCGTTTGACCCCCCCAGCAAAACCTTTGCCTTTGCTGGTACCGATGACATCTACCATATCGCCGGCGGCAAAAATGGAGGCATCAATCTTCTGGCCTTCCTGATAATCATCAGGATTAGACACCCGGAATTCGCGCAGGTATTTCACTGCCGGAGAACCCGATTTTTTCAGATGGCCGGCCTTCGGTTTATTCAGGCTTTTCTGGCGCAAATCGCCAAAGCCCAACTGAACCGCGCTGTAGCCATCATTTTCAACCGTTTTCTTTTGTGTTACATAGCAAGGCCCAGCCTCGATGATGGTCACAGGAATAATAATCCCTTTCTCATCAACGATCTGGGTCATGCCAACTTTCTTACCCAATATGTGTGTCATTTTATTTTAGGTTCAGGAACTGTAACCCTACCGGCCATCATTCCTTGAACCCATTCCCCTTTCCCATTCTTATCCGCGCTGCCACTATGGGCGCGTGCTAACTAAGAATTTTTAAGCTTATTTGATCTCGACATCCACACCGGCCGGCAAATTTAGCCGAACCAAGGCATCAATGGTTTTTGATTTAGGATCCACCACATCAATCAATCGCTTGTGGGTGCGGATCTCAAACTGCTCGCGTGAGTCCTTATCAATGAACGGTGAGCGCAGCACAGTGAACTTCTCGATCTTGGTTGGCAGTGGCACTGGCCCTACCACAACGGCTCCGGTTCGTTCGGCTGTATCTACAATCTGTCGCACCGACTGATCCAACACGCGGTGATCATATGCTTTCAATCGAATTCTTATTCTATGTTTGGACATAGTTTCTCCGTTGGTTAGGTTGCGGCGCTTACCGTCGCGGCCTGACCTTTAGGCAATAATCTTGGTGATGACGCCAGCGCCAACCGTCCGCCCACCTTCACGAATGGCGAACTTCGACCCATCCT
>JAKLJP010000073.1 GCA_023151115.1 Anaerolineae bacterium | reverse complement strand
TAAACAATCGTCCGGGTGATCGTCGTTGAGAGCGTGGTCTGATTGATGAGGCGCGTGCTCTCCGCCGGGCCAAAGCCGGTCGGAATATAGTTCGTATCAGTGGTCAACAAAACCCGATCAATCTGCAAGCCATCTTCGCGCATCCACAGGCCAACAGTAACCAGGCCGGTTGTGGTTAGGGGTAGGGTCGCTGCTGCGCCGCTGCTCAAGTTGAGCTTCGCCCAACCCCACTGACCCGGCGCAAACCCCGTGACCCCAACGATTTGGTTTTTCGTACCCACATACACCGAGTCGCCCGCGGCGTTGGCCGGATAACCCCGCAGCCAAACCGTATACGTACCCGGCGTGGTGAATTGGATGGAATATTCCGCTCGCGGGCTGCTGGTGATTTGGCTCGTCTGGTACAGTTGGTCAACGTCGAGGGAGGTCTGTAAGTAAGCCGTGCCGGTGTAGCCGCTTTGGGTGGTGGCTGTCAGCCATTGGTGAGTTGTCCCGGCCACTCTTGACCCGTTTTCACTCTCCATCACCACCTGGCCACCGCTTTCCTGGTAGGTTCCGGCAGGCAGGACGAGGGATTGGGTTTCGGTGACGGTGCGGACGTTGCCGGTGGCGTCTAAGGCATAGGTGTAGGAGGAGAGAGGCGAGGAGGCGAGGTGAGTCAGGCCGGTCAGGCGATTGGCGGTGTCGTAGTTGTAGGTTGTCGCTACGCCTGCCGGGTTGGTCGTGGTGATCAGGCGGTGGTTGAGGTATTGGTAGTTATAACTGCCCGTATCCCAATCGGGGCTGATGGTGGTGATACGGTCGGCGTTATCGTAACCGTAGACAACGGTTTTGCCGTCGGGGTAAGTCAGGCGGGTGCGGTTGCCGCGGGCGTCGTAGCCGTAGCCGACCGCCGCCGACGGACCGCCGACCGCCGGTTGGGTCAGGCCGATGAGTCGATCCAAATCATCATAGATGTAGACACTATTGCCCACCCCGTCGCTCATCGAGGTGCGCCGGCCCAGGGCGTCGTAGCCAAAGGTCACGTCGGCGTCGGGGTTGGGGTAGTCAATATAGGTCAGCCGGTTAACCAGGTCATACTGGTAATTGATGATTTGCGATTTTGGATTTACGATTTGGCGAAGATTGCCCGCCCCGTCGTAATCATAGTCGCTCAGGTGGCCGAGGGCGTTTTCCACCTGGTCCAGCCGGTTGAGTTCGTCGTAGCGGAAGATGGAGATTGGAGATTGGAGATTGGAGACTTGGAGCAAGTTGCCTTCGTTGTCGTAGCGGTAGCTGGTTTTGATATTTTCATCCACAATCCCACTGTAGACCCCCGTGCCGGTGTAGTTCTCAGTCACCCCGATCAGGCGGTGCAGGGGGTCGTACTCGTACTCGGTGCGCAGGTTGGCCGGGTCGTACAGCCGTTTGAGGTTGCCCACGTCGTCGTACTCGTAGCGGGTGGCCAGGTTGCACTCGGTCGCCGGGCAGCTTGTCTCGCGGTAGTTGTCAATCCGTTTGGCCAACCGGCCCAGGGCATCGTACTCGGTGCGGGTCACCAGGCCGGTCGGGTCGGTCACGCTGACGAGGGCCGGGACGGTGTTGTCTTGATAACTGTAGCTGGTGGTCAACTCGGCCGAACCGCCGCCGTAGTTGAAAATGACCTGCTGGACCCGGCTCAACCCGTCATACACCAGCCGGGTTTCCCGTTCCGCGCCCGCCGCCAGGGTCTCGAACAGGCTTTGCAGGCGGCCCGAACTGTCATAACCATAGCGGATGGTCACGTCCTCGTCGGGGGCGCTGTTATGAAAGACGCCATCCTGGTAATTGGTAATGATCTTGACCAAGAGACCGCCGTTGTCGTACTCCCGCTTGGTGCGGCGGCCGGCCGGGTCAATGATCCAGACCAGCCGCCCGGCGTTGTCGTACTGGAACTCGGTGGTCAGGTTGCACTCATGGGGCGGGCAGGGGGTCGTTTGGTAATTTTCGGTCACAAAGCGAATGTTGTCGCCGGCGTCGTATTGGTAACGCGTGACCATACCGCGAGCGTTGGTTACGGTCTCGACCCGGCCCTGGGGGTCATAGGTGAAGTGGGTGGTTTGCAATTTGGCGTCGGTAATCACGGTCAGGTTGCCGATTTGATCATAGCCAAACTGCGTCCGGTAGCCGCGCCGGTTGGTGGTCGAGATGACCTGGGCGAAGCTGTTGTAATCAAAATAAGTGGTCCCAGAAACCGTGGCAATCTGGCGCAGGTTGTTGCTGCTGTCATAAGTGTAATCGGTCAGGGTGCCGTCGTCCTCGATCACGGCGGAGAGGTTATTCGTGCCCGTGTCGTATTGCAGCGTCGTCGTCTGGCCGAGGGCGTTGGTAATGGCCGTCGTCAAACCCATGGGGGTGCGGTCGTAGGCGGTGGTTTGTTGTCTAATATCAGTGACAGCGGCCCGGTTGAAATTGTCATCTACTATATAATTCTGGACGCGACCCAGGGCATCGGTCTGACTGATTAGCAAGTTGCCGGCGTCGTAGGTATCGGTGATGACTTTTCCGGCCTCCGTCACCCGCCGCTGGGTGTCGCTCAGATACTCAATCTGGGCCATGGTCCGGCCTGCCCCATCCGTTTGCAGGGTAGCCTTGTATTCGCCGTTGACTAGGGTGTAGCTCGTATCCTCCAATACTTTGTTTTCGGGATCTCTGACCTGGCGCAATAAGTGGGTTGTACCCGAGTAGGTGTAAGTCCAGGTAAAGCCGCGGCTGTCGCGCACCGAGACCAGGTCGTTGTTGCTATCATAGCCGTAAGTGACGCTGCGGCTGGTGTGGTCGGTCAGGGTGAGGAGCCGGCCCAAGCTGTCGTAGCCAAAGTTGAGGTAGCGCCCGCTGGCTGTGTCGGTTACGCGGGTCAGGGTGATGCCGTTGGTACGGGTCAAGCTGGTCTCATTCCCTTGAGGATCGGTCTGGCTCGTCAAATAACCGGCATTGTTGAAGGCAAATTGTTCCTGGTTGGCGGTAGTGATGGTATAAACATAAGTGTTGGTGGTCACCAGCGTCCGCGTCAGCGCCGCCCACACGCCGGGATACGGTTCGTAAGTCCCGCTGCTGACCTCGGTAAAGCGCAGCCGCGAGCCGTGCGGCGCTTTGAGGATGACCATGCCTTCCTCGCCGCCCGGCGCATCGGGGAAAGTGAGGTTGAGGTCGTAGTTGTGCGTCCAGCCGTAGCCCAGGGGTCGGGAGTAGACGGCAGTGCCGGTGATAGTGGCGCTATTGTAACTACGTTCAAAGTTTAACGGGTGGCCGATGCTGGGGATAGAGAGATCGCTGGTTTCGTAGTTGTAGTTACCACTAGCCGTATTGATAGGGCCACCAATGAAGTTATTGATCTCCCTGTTGTTACAAATAGGGCACTCCTCAGGAGAATAGGTTTGGTCAAGGGGAAGAACTTTTGCTAAGCGTAAACTCACATTATCCCAATAGCCAAAAATACAACCAGCACTGTTGATCATAGCGGTCCCCAATGCCAGTTGATAGCTACCAGCAGACAACGCTAGATCAACCGATTTCAAACCTTCTTCAGATTGACCCCAAGATAATCGGGCAATTCCACCGAGGGTAACCCAGGGCGAGGGCCAACTACTTTCACAAGTACCTCCTGGGTATCGAGCGTAATCGACCGTCAAACGATAGATGCCATCTACCGGCACTTGAACCGTTGTCCAGGACCATCCAAATTCCCAGGAAGCATCCCAATATTGTTTCAATCTACCTGCATCCCAGATAATTCCGCTAGGGCTACCACAACAAGGCGGATTTGAATTAGACCATCCCGAGATATCCGTGTTAAAAGTGCCATTGAATACCAACTCTCCGGCCAGTGCCGCCGGCCTATTGAGGGGTATTCTCAGAGAGTCATCATTGCCATCCTCGGTCTTAATTTCTTGGGTCGCAAGCGACCATCCTTCTAACTTGCGATCATTTGATAATAAAAAATCGAAAGATAAAGGGTATGTCCTGGCAGCTACAGCATTAACTCTGCTCACCTTGATATCATGAGAATTAATAACTGTTTTATTTGCCACCTCAGTTGTTGGATGAGCCTCATCGTTATCACCGTTATCAAAGAGTTTAGAGGCACCAATAGCTTGGTTGTTAAAATGTCTGGCAGTTAAATTCTCTGGGGCTGATGCCGCTGAAACTGATTGTGTTGGTGGTAATAATCCCCCAGTCATTGAAATAATTAGCAAAACATTCAGCCAACGGGTCAGGCGTTTAGAGATGATAGGCATAAGTGACACTCCTGAAAGAAAGGATGAAGAATGAGGGATGAAATGAACCTATTCATACTTCCAGACCTCCCCATTGGAGAACAGGATAATGGCGTTGCTGCCGTAGCCCCCCTGGTGATAGGCGCGCGGCGGCAGAAGGGTGGTAGGATACACCACCGTCCAGGCATTCTGGTAATAATGCCAGGTATCGCCCAGCAGGGTATGGCCGCTGCCGATCCCGCCCACCAAAACCACGCTGTTGGTGGCGGCATGGTAGGTCAGCATGTGACCCATCCGCGCCGGAGGGCTGCTGGTCGGGGTAAGCTGGCTCCAGGTCAAAGTGCCCAGGTTGAAAGCCCACAGGTCGTTCAGGAGTGTGCCCACCCCCATCCGCCCGCCAAAAAGCAGCAGGCGGTTGTTAGCCGCATCGTAGGCCAGCGCCGCCAGGGTTCGGGCGGGCGGGCCAGAAGCCAGGTTGGTCCAGGTGCCGTTGTCGTAGCGCCACAGGTCGTTGTAATGGGTTGTGCCATTGTTGCCGCCAAAGAGATAAAGCTGGCCGTTGGCCCCCGCCGTCATGGCCGCGTAAGTGCGGCTGGCCGGGACCGTCCCGCCAATGGTGACCAGGTTCCAGACCGTGTTAGTATAACGCCAGGTCTGGTTGAGGGCCAGGTCATCCGCCGCCGCGCCGCCGAAGAGGATCATC
This sequence comes from Anaerolineae bacterium, assembly GCA_023151115.1. The sequence goes on along the minus strand of JAKLJP010000073.1, from coordinate 22,049 downwards.
ACCCCGCGGATGCTGTCATACGCCATGGCCGCGCCGTAACGGGCGGTCGGGGTAGCCGTGGGGGTGATCGCCAGCCAATTTGTGCCGGTAAACTCCCAGGTGGCGTTGGCATAGGGCCAGCCGGCCCCATTACCGCCATAGAGGACCAGGCGGCTGCGGGTGCTGTCGTAGGCCGAGGCATGCTCGCCGGTGATCGGCGGTGAAACGGTCGTTGTGACCAGCCGCCAGTTTTGGCTGAAAGAACTGGTTGCGGTCAGGTAGTTGATTCGGGTCAGGGTGGCGCTGCCCCCCGCTCCGCTGGCGGTCAGGCTGACCGTGTAGACCCTGGCCTGGCTGTAGGTGTGGGTCGGGTGGACCAGGGTCGAGGTCAGGCCATCGCCAAAGTTCCAGAGATAGGTCGCTGTGCCGCTGGTGGTATTGGTAAAGACAACGGTCAGGGGAGCCGTACCGCTGAGGGGTGCGGCGTTGAAGGCAACAGCCGGCGGCGTGGTGGACATTAACGCCTGGATTTCGCTCTGGCTGAGGGGGCGGGCATAGACCCGCCACTCGTCCAGCAGGCCGTCAAAGAACTGCATGGCGCTGCCGTTGTTCAGGTTCGTCCCCAGGAAGAAGGGCGCAGTCGAGGGGTAGATGGTGTTAAAGGTGATCGAGCGGGTGGCTGCCAGCGTGCCATCCTGGTAGAGAGCCATCGTCTGGGCCTGACTGTCGAAAACGGCGGCCAGATGGTACCAGGTGTTGGGGGTCAAGGGGGTGGTAGCGACCAGGTTATAATTACTGCTGGTGCTGCCATCGGGCGAGACAATGAAGGCCGGTATGCCATCTGGGCGAATATCCAGACGATAGGCCCGGTTGTTGACCCCGTATTCATACTTGCTGGCTACAATCATGGCATCATTGGGGTTGATACTCTCCAGGCGAACCCAGCCGGCCAGGGTCAGGCTGCCGGTAATGGCCAGACCGCTTTGCAGGCTGTGGCTGATCGAGAGGTACTCGCTGTTGTCGCGCTCGAAATCTGCGGCCTGGCCCACCTGGCCCACCGTGTAGCTCACCGTGTTGGTCTCGGTCAGGTGGTTGCCATAGCCAGAACTATCCAGGCGCAGGCCGCCGTTTTCATCCAGTTTCCAATAGCCGCGTAGGTCGGTGGTCAAGTTGGTGGCAGCAACGGCGTTGGGCCGGGTCAGGGTATCGCTGCCGGTTGCGTTTTGTACGGTCAGGCTGACAGTGTAGCTGCCTACCTCGGCATAGGTATGGCTGGCGGTGGGGGTGCTGCTGCTGAACAAGGGGGAGCCATCGCCAAAGTTCCAGGTGTAGGTCAAGACCTGGCCCAGCGGGGTCGCGGTCAAGGTCGTGGTCAAGGGGGCTAACCCGGTCAGGGGCGCGGCGCTGAAATCGGCTTGCACGGCCAGCGGGGTGACCAGCAAATCGTCAAAATATTTGCTGCCCGGACCCCAGGTGCGCACCCCGACCGCCCCGGCAATACTCCGGCTGCTGCTCGTGTCGTAAGCCTCGGCTTGCCACAGGACTGGTTCGGCCTGGCCCGACGGCCAGACTTTGGCCCGGAGCACGACCCGGTCGGGGTAAGTGGCGGCCTGCACCCGGAAGCGATACCAGGTGTTGCTTTGCGGGACGACGCCGGTATTGAGCTGGCCGCTGAGGGTGGTGTTGGTCGCGTTTAACTCAAACGTACCCCCGGGGTTATGCAGCGAGTATCGCTTTTGATCCGATAACGGGTTGCGCGAGTAAAAATTCAGCCCTACCTCTCCTGCGGCATCGCTAATCAGCATCCGCCCGCTGTAGTCGTAATTCTGCCACTGCTGCCAGCCGGGAATGGCGTAGGTCGAGTGACGGCTGCTCGTGGCGGTTTGCAGCGTACCCAGCGCCCGGCTGTCGGGGCTGAGCAGGATTTCAAAATCATCGTTGCTGCCCGTGCTGCCGGTCTGGTCCAACCAGAAGGTTGGGTCAACTCCCAAATCCAAACCCTCGAAATCGGCGCTCAGGCTGGGGGTGATCTGCTCGGTCACGGTCATGAGCCGGCTGGCCGAGGCCGAGCCGCTGGGGTTGGTCACGGTTAGCACGGCGGTGAAGCTCCCGGTGGCCAGGTAGGTGTGGCTCAGCGGGGCGCTGCTGGTCAGCGTGATCGGGCTGGTCCCATCGCCAAAATTCCAGATCCGCGTGGCAATGGTCCCGCTGGAGGTGTCGGTAAAGGTCACGGTCAGGGGGACAACGCCGCTGCCGGGCGTCGCCGTAAAGCTGGCCGTGCCGGTGGGCGGGACCGTCGGGCTGTAACGCTGGGTATAGGCGCTGCCGTTATTGCGGTTGTTCCAGGCGGCCAGGTACACCCCGGTGGCGCTGCTATAGGTCAGCGCCGGGCGCTCGGTGTAGTCGCTGCTGGTTTCAAAGGGGAAGTTGAGGGTGGGGTCTGTTTCATCAACCCCGGTCGTATCCGGTTCATCCAGCAACACGCCGGCTGCACTGACCCGCTGGCCGTACAGGTCGCGGGAACTGGTGTTGTTGCGCCGGTCCTGCCACAACACCAGAAACTCGCTGCCAGACCGCACGGCGATGGCCGGCAACTCCTGGTCGTTGTTGGTTCCACTGGGGGTGGCGATGGCAAAGTTGCTGCCGCTCAAGACCCCGGTCGTGCTGATAATCTGCCCATAAATGTCATACGTACCGCTGCGTTTGTCCCACCAGGTCACCAGGTAGGTCCGGCTGGCGGGGTCGTAAGCCACGACCGGATCGTACTGATTGCTGCTGGCGCTGGCAATGGCAAAACTGCTGCCGGCTAAGGCGCCATCGGCGCTGATGACCTGGCCGTAAATGTCCTCTGAGCTACTGGCCCGGTTATCTTCCCAGACCACCAGGTAGGTATTTTGGTCAGGGTTGTAAGCCACCTCAGGAAAGTCCTGAGTACTGCTTACACTCAAGTTGAAACTATTGCCCAGGCTGCCATTGCTGTTGACTACCTGGCCGTAGATGTCGTAGTTGCCGGCCCGGTTGTCATCCCAGACCACCAGGTAATTATCTTGCTGACTGTTGTAGGCGGCCACCGGGTTGGATTGGGTATTAGCAGCCGTGCTGAGGGCAATCAGCGAGCCGGTCGGGACGCCGCTGGGGGTCAGCAGGTGGCCGTAAATGTCCAGACCGGAGGTGGCTTCATTACGGGCATCCCGCCAGGCGGCCAGGTAGCCGTTTTGCCCGGTAGCCAGGGCCACTCGCGCCTGGGCCGCTGCGTGGTTGGTCAGATTCGTCGGCGTGCCCAGGGCCAACCCCTGGTTGTCCAACGGCTGGATAAAAATATCGGCTTGGGGGGCTGCGGCGGCCTGCTCCCAGGCCAATAGGAAACCGGAACCGCCGGTCGGGGCTTGGGCGATATCCACATATTCGCGCCGGGCGTAGTAGGGCGAGACAAAAATCTCGCTACCCTGCGAGGTCGCGTCAACGGCCACCCGCCGCCCGGTCAGCATGGCCTGGCTTGAGCCACCCTGGCCGGTATCCGTCCAGACGGCCAGAGCCTGCCCGCCGCCATAGGCCACTGCCGGTAAGCTCTGGCTACCGCTGGTCGTGCTGTTGAGCACCTGAACGCTGCCCACCGTACCATCACTGCCGACCGGCGCGGCCTCGATCTCGCCGTTATCGTACCACAGCAGCAGGTAATTTCCGCCTGAGACGTCGGCTACCGCCGCATGGCGCTCGCTGTTGCTGCCGGTATCAAGATTGAGGATACTCCCGCTGGGGATGCCGGCGGCGGTCAGCCGGACGGCGTGCAGGTCGTCATTGCTGCTGGAGAGGGTGCGGTCCCAGGCGACCAGGAACTGGCCGGCCCCGTTGGCCGCCACATCGGGCCGGTTCAGGTTTTGGCTATCGCCGCTCCCGGCCAGTTGTTGGTTGCTGCCGGAGATGACCCCGCCGGCCGTGACCTGTTGCCCGTAAATGTCATAGGCGCTGCCGTCCCGCAGGTCGCTCCAGACCACCTCGAAGAGATTGGCTTGGCTGTCGTAAGCCACGTCGGGCGTGGTCTGGTGATTGCTGGCATTGCTCAGGGTGAGCCGCGTGCCGCTCACCACCCCGCTGCTGGTCAGGAATTGACCATATAGATCGTAGCTGCTGCTGGCCGACTGATCGGCCCAGGCCAGCAGGTAAGCTCCGGCTGGGGAGACGGCCAGGGCCGGATAGTTGGCGCTCTTGGTCGGCGGCAGCAGCTCCAGTTCGCTGCCCAGCAGTTGGCCGGCGCTGCTCAGGCGTTGCCCCCGCAGGCTGTTATAGGTGTAGCCGTAACGGTGGTCATTCCAGACGACCAGGTATTGGTCGTTGGCCGGGTTGTAGCTCACCGCCGGCTGGTTCTGGTCGCCGTCCGCCTGGCTGATGGCAATCAAATCCCTGCTGAGCGTGCCGTCGCTGTCCAGCCATTGGCCGTAGATGTCCCCCTGCCAATTCCAGACCGCCAGAAACTTATCCCCATCCGAAGCCACGACCGGGTCGGTCACGCCGTTGTTCGCCTCGCTGACCAGTTCCGCCGGGCCAATCAGCGGGTCCACGATGACCGGGAATTCAGCCCCGGCCAGCCAGGCCGCCGGAATAATGATGCGCAGCCGCCGCCCCTGCAATTCGAGGCGGGCTGTCATCTGCCGGCCCAACCCGTCGCTGACCAGAGCCGGGCCGTAGCCCAACACGGCTTCATCCTCCTGCCCACCCCGGCGCACAAAATGAATCCCTTCTTCATTGGAAAGAAGCACCGGCTGCAAGCCGGTTTGAAACCGGCCTTCGATGACCAGGTCGCCATCGGTCGGCGTGCCTTTCTCAAACAGGAAATACTGCTCAACCGTCGCCTCGCCCACCTCATAGATGGCCTGCCAGCGCCCGGCGGCGGGTTGGTAGGCCAGCCAGTTGCCGCCGGCTTTCCGTTCCGGCGAACCGGACAGCAGCGAGGTCTGCCCGACCCACAGCCCGGTCAAACGGAAATTCAAGGCGGCGTGCCGGTTGCGGTCCCGGTCGCCTTTGAGGGTGAAGGTCAGCCCATCGGCCTGGAAGGCCACCCGGCGGGTGAAGTTGTCGGCCACCCAGTCGCCGCCCTCATTCCGCAGGGCGTTGCGGGCCGCGGCCAAGGCGGCGATCCGCCCATTATGTAGCCCGCCCAACCCCAGGTCAGCCAGAATCGTCTCCGTCCCGCTGCCCGGTCCCACTTGCAAACTCCCCTGGGCTGAACCGGCCTGGGCGCTGATAGTAACAACATCACCGGGTCGGGCGAGCAGCCGGGTGGAGGCCACACCGTTGCGCGTCCGCAGTTGGGTTTCGGCCAACGTCCCGCCCTGGATGCTGAGTTGCACTTCGGTGTCATCGGCTACGGCCAGGCCGTCGGCGTCGGTCACGTAGACCGTCAGCCACCGCCGCCGTTGGTCGCCGTCCCGTTCACCGGGGCCGGCTTCGACGCCGAGTTGGATGGTGGCCGGGGGTCCGACCGGAAAGGGGGTGGCAGTGGGGGTCGGAGTGGGGGCGGCCAGGATAACCAGGCTCGTTTGGGCCTGGCGGGAGGACGGCTGTAGCTCGGCACTCAAGTTAAGCGCGCTGACCGGAGCATTCGGCGCGACCCGTCCCACAAACCCAACCGTTAGGGTGGGTTGAGCTGTTAGCTCCGGCGGAAGCTGCCAGGTCAGCAGGCGCGCAATCGGGTTGAAACCGGGGCTGAGGGCGTCCAGCGGGGTATCGTAGCTCAGTTCCGCCGGGAGGGTGCTGCTGATAACCAGGTTCTCGACCGAAATTTGGGCCGGATTGGACAGGGTCAGGGTGACAGTAACCTGCTCCCCAGCAGTGACAAAGGGTGGCTCTACGGCCATGGCCAGGTCCAGGTTCGTCGGCTCCGGGCTGACTGTCGGGGTGAGGATCGCCGTGGGGGTCAGGGTCGGGGTTAAGGTCAAAACGGCGGTGGGGGTCAGAGTCGGGGTTTCCGTTACAGCGACGGTAGCGGTTGGCTCAGGCGTGGAGGTCTCCGTTTCAGGCAGAGGTTGGGTTGTGTTCGTCGGGGTGGGGGTGGCGGTAGCCGGGCTGACCGTGGTTTCGGTGGCCGGAGGGGTATCAGTGTCTGTGGGCAGCGCGGTCGCTGTCTCAGCGGGAGGTGGCGTAGGGGTGTCGGTCGGCATCGAGGTAGCGGTGGCTTCTGCGGTCGGGGGTGGGGTGGCGGGTTCTTCGGTTTGGTAGGCCGGACGCCTGGCTGGATTTGCATAAATAGCGGCGGGCGAAATTGAAGTGAACCATAAAGAGGTAATAATGACGATAAGGTGCAGCCAACGGGTCAGCCGGTTAGGATAGGTCTGCATAAAGGGGCCTCTTGAAAAAATGGCAAGTTGAATATGAAAAGTGAGCTAAACAAAAAACGCGCTCACCGCTTTTGCTCCCTTTATTCAGAGAAACAATTGCGGTTGGCGCGTTGGCCGTCAGTAAATTTTGCTTTGAGTTCAGGATTGCAATCTGAGGATTGTTTCGGCCTACGGCCTCGCAATGATGCCTGAGTAGTGGCAAATTCGCTTATACCCCCGCCAACTCTCTCCCCTTTTGCAACATGGCTTTAACCGCTTCCTCACTGCCCGCTTCGGCGTAGACGCGCAGCAGCGGCTCGGTGCCGGAGGGCCGGATGAGCAGCCAGCTATCGTCGGCCAGGTGATATTTGACTCCGTCGTAGCTGTCTACTTTGACCACGCGCTCACCGGCCAGTTCCGCCGGGGCTTTGTCCACCAAGCGTTTGGTCATATCTTCTTTGGATACAGGATTTTTCAGGTGGATGTCGCTCCGCTGGTAAACTGTCGGACCAAAAGTTACCTGCAAATCGGCAATTAACTCGGTTAAGGGCGCGCCGGCCTCGGCCACAATTTCCAGCAGCAGCAGCCCCATCAAAATGCCGTCGCCTTCAGGAATATGCCCCTTGATGCTGATCCCACCCGATTCCTCGCCGCCCAGCAGCACGTCGTCGTTGAGCATCAGCTCGGCAATGCCGTCGAAACCCACCGGCGTTTCGTGCAGGGCCAGACCATATTTTTTAGCCATGCGATTGAGCAACAGGGTGCTGCTGATGGTTTTGGCAATGGCCCCGCTCATCTTGCGCTTCTCCACCAAATAACGTACCGATAAGGCCATAATCGTGTGCGGGTCTACAAAATTGCCGCGCTCGTCCACAGCCCCAATCCGGTCGGCGTCGCCATCGGTGGCCAGGCCGAGGTGGGCGTTTTCATTTTGGACCGTAGTAATCAGCTCTTTGAGGTTTTTGCCCAGCGGCTCCGGGTGGATGCCGCCAAAACCGGGGTTGAGGTCACTGTGCAGTTCGTGGATTTTGGTGCGCGTCCGCGACAAAACCTCTCGAAAAACGCCCCGGCCCGCCCCGTACATGGCATCGGCCACCACTTTCAACTCGCCGTTGGAGATGATATCCATATTAACTAAATTCGTGGTCAGGTGCTCATAATAAGGCCAGGCCGGGTCGAACTTGCGAATCAACCCGCGGTCCTCGGCCAACTTGTAATCCATCAGATTCATGCCGTGTGGCTCGTGCAGCGAGTAGAGCTTTTGGGCAATGGCCTGGGTTTGATATTTGGGGGCCGACCCGCCATAGGCAGCCTTGACCTTAAACCCATTGTAGCGCGGCGGGTTGTGGCTGGCTGTAATCATCACCCCGCCGGCCGCTTTTTTGTGAACAATGTTGTAACTGATGGCCGGGGTTGGGGCGTCGGCGCGGGCCAGATAAGCCGTAATACCATTGGCCGCCATCACGCGGGCTACTTCGGCGGCAAAACGGTCTGACAGAAAACGGGTATCAAACCCGATGACAATCTCCGGCTGAATACCCGGCTCAGCGACGTCAAGCAAGTAACTGGCGACCGCCTGGCTTACCAGGCGCACATTTTCAAAAGTGAAGGTTTCGGCGATGACGGCCCGCCAGCCGTCGGTGCCAAAGCGAATGGTCATGAGGTAAACTCCTGAGTTAAAGGTAAGGTTTGATTATTTGTCAGGCGTAAAACGTAAAACGTAATGATCTGTTGACAAATAGCTTTCCATACTTAAGACATTACGTTTTATGCCTTACGTTTTAAACGGGTTGATAAGCCTGCCAGCGGTCTTCCAAATAAGGCCGCGTTTCTTCAAACTCAACCGCCTGGGCGGCCACTGTCCCTTCATAGCCGACTACGGATAGGCCAGCCACCTCCTGGCTGAAAGCCGCCAGGCGGCCCTGGTACAACGGCCAGAGCGAGCTGACAATCTGGACCGGGTCGCAATCGCCTTTGTTAAAAACAACGGCAAAGTCATACATGATTCGCGCCCATAGGTCCGCCGGAAAATAGAAGCGGTCTGGCGGCAGTACGGCCAGGCCCTCAATTGCGCCCAGATTAGCCGGGGTAAGGACTTGCTGCCACAAGGCGCGATATTCAATCCAGCCCAGGGCCAGCCGATCAAGGAGGGGGGGAGGGTCTATTTCGGCTGTAAACTCTGCATTGGTCTCGATGGAGGAGACAGGTGATACAAATTCGGTCAGGGTTGAAAGGGAACCAAACTGACTCACCTTGAGCCAATGCTGCCGGTAGTCATAAACCAGGCGCAGCATAGCGCTGATAACTGTTTGAAATTGCGCCTGCCGCTGGACCGCGTGCTGCCGGACGGCTCTCTGTTCAGCTCGATTGGCAGGAGCCGGGGGCTGAAAGGATAATTTTTCACCCAGGGCCGACTGGGCCACCCGCCATGGGCCAAGAACCGCATAAGTATTCAGCCAGGGCGGCAGGCCAAAGGTGGCCGCTTCGGTTTCCCAGACATCCTCATCCAACGCGGCAGCAGCCAAGCGGGGAGAGAGCGCAAAATCAGGGGCGGCCGGGTGGCGCATACTCCGGCCCCACAGAGCACGGAAAAGGGGATAGACGATCAGATCGCTCACCGCGCCGTCGGACAAAGGCCAACGATAACGAGCAGTGACCAAATCGGCTTTATCTTCTAAAATCAAATGGGCCAGACCGGGTACCCATTTTGGGGTAATACTTCGAGTCTGGCTGTCCAAAATAATAATAGCTTTGGCATCCAAAGCCAGCGCCGCGTCGAAAATGGCGGCAGCAGCGCTGCCCGCTCCCAACAAGCCCTCGTAACGGGCGGTAACGACCGTATCCCGAAAGCCGTTGCTCCCGGCCTGAGCCGCAACCAGCCGTCGAGTGGTCGCTTCCAAACCCGCATCGGCATTAATCAGGACGGTGCGGAAATGGGGGTAATGCTGGCGCACACCCGCCAACGCTGTTTGAGCCACATGCGCGGCGGCTTGAGCATTTTTATAAGTGGGCAAGCCAATCACCAGGTCAGCTTCGCCGATATTTTTTAGTTGACGCTGCGCTCGCGGGCGCAAGATAGGGTGATACATGCTAATAGTGAATAGTGAATTGTGAATTGTAAATGACCAAAGGGTAACTACCCCGACACAGTGGATCCAAATTTGAGGAGCCAGCACGCCCACGTGCGGCGGTGTTCGGCACGTGGGCGTGCCTCACTCCTCGAAAATTAGATCTACTGAGACATGTCATTTCGACCGAAGGGAGAAATCTTGAACGCTTATGTAGCACGGTTGGGATTTCTCGGCCTACGGCCTCGAAATGACATGTGAACTGCGCAACTCCCATTAATTTCACCACGCCAAAATAAAAGTTAAATCGTTGACATTGGTGTTGGTAGGGCCGGTAATAATCAGGTCGTCCAGGGCGGCAAAGAAATTATAGGCATCGTTGTGGCTCAGGTACTCGACGGGGGCTAAACCGGCGGCTTGCGCGCGGGCAACGGTTTGACCGTCGGCAAAAGCGCCGGCGGCGTCGGTGGGGCCGTCGCTACCGTCGGTGCCAAAGCAGGTGATGAGGAGATTCGGCCAGCCGGCCAGGGCCAGGGCCGCGGCCAGGGTCATTTCCTGGTTGCGGCCTCCCTTCCCCCTACCCCGCAGCGTTACGGTTGTTTCTCCACCCATAACCAGGCAAGCCGGACGGGTCAGTGAACTTTCATCACGAGCCAGCCCTTTAGCCAGCGCCGCCGCGACCCGGCCCACTTCTCGCGCTTCGCCTTCCATAAACGTGGTCAACACCTGCCCGGCAAATCCCGCTGCTGCCGCCGCTTTGACGGCAGCCTCAGCCGCCAGCCGGTTGTTGCCGATGATGACATTGTGGACACGCTCAAAAAGAGGATCGCCGGGTTTGGGCGTGTCGGGCAGCATGCCGGCGCGTCCGGCCTGCAATCGCTCAACGACGGCGGCTGGCAGAGCGGCCTGTAATTGAAATTGTTCGATGATGGCCCAGGCGTCGGCAAAGGTGGTTGGGTCGGGCACGGTGGGGCCGGAGGCAATCACTTCCAGCGGGTCGCCGACCACATCCGACAAAATCAGAGAATAGACATGTGCTGGGGCCGCCAGCCGGGCCAGTTGTCCCCCTTTGACCGCAGAGAGGTGCTTGCGAATGGTATTGACGCCATTGATCGTGACGCCGGCGGCTAAAAGCGCCTCGGTGGTGGCCTGGAGATCGGCCAAAGTCAGCGGCTCGGCGGGCAGGGTAAGCAAGGCCGAACCACCGCCCGAAATCAGGCAGAGAACGGTATCATCCTCGGCGGCGCCGCGGAGAAGCCGAGTGATCTCCTGGGCGGCCCGCAATCCTGCCTCATCCGGCACGGGGTGACCGGCTTCAACAATGCGGAGGGCGGAGGGTGGAGGGTGGAGGGTGGAGGGTGTGGTTGTATAGCCGTATTTGACGATGACAAGACCGGCCGCAATTTTGTTGTCAAAGATTTCGGCCACCGCAGCCGCCATGGGGGCGCTGGCCTTGCCTGCCCCAACGACGATAATTCGGCCAGGCGTTGATTTGATCTGGCTGACCAGTTCGATCTGGTTGTTAAAGTAATTTTTGACCGCCGCCGCCGGGTCTACGGCAGCTAAAGCTGCTTGAATCATTTGCCAGGCAACCTGGCGAGCCTCAAAGGTTGATAGGGTCATGGGGTTAACGCATCCACAGCCGTGGCAGTGGCTTCCTGGGGGGTCGCCTCACCGCGCAGAACTTGCTCAACTGCCTGTTGAAAAATGCGGCCCAGTTGATCATACCCGGCAAAGCCAGGCTGGGGTTGAGCCGTGTTGAGTTGTTCGGTCAGGAAAGCCCAATAAGGGTCATTGCCGGCCAACTGCTGAAAGGCCGTATCCCGGCTGGGAATAGATTTGTTGATACTGTTCCAGGTGGCGTTGTTGCTGGTTGATAAAAACCACTCAATCAAACGCAGCGCAGCTCTTTGCCGCTCGAGATCATCGGTAATCAAAACCAGCGCCCAGCCGTGCGAAATTGTGACCGGTGTGGAGTCTTTATCAGGCACGGGCAAAGCGGTAAAGGTGCTGTTGGTCAAAGCCTCCCGGTCGGTCAGATATTGTCGCACGCTTATCTGGGCCAAGCCCTCTTGATCTTCCAGATAGATAGGCCACAATTCTTCGCTGGTTGCCGCATCTAAAATGGTCGAGTCAATAATCCCAATTTCAAGCGCCTGCTGATAGAAGGTCAAAACTCGCCGCAAAACCCGATCATCAATTTGGAGGGTACCCTGATCGTTATGAAAACTGCCTTCAGCAGAAAAGTACTGCGCCAGCGTCGCATCGTTGACCAGCCCGTTGGTCCCTTTGGCCGGAAAAAGATAGCGTGTGTTACTACTTAGCACATCGCTCCACAAAATCGGCGTGGTGGTGAAGGTAGCGGTATTATAAATCGTATGTTCCATTTCCAGGCTTAGGGGGACGCCCACCAACCGTTCGTCAACTGTGCCCATTTTGCGGGCAGCGGGGAGCAAATCTTGGACAATGGAGCGGTCCAGGCGGTTGTCCAGCGTTTGCAGCAGTCCGTCAGCCTGGGCCTGAGTAAGATCGGTCGCGTTCATAATTGCAACATCGGGTAAAATGGTGGGAGCTGCCTCGCGGGCGGTTCTCAAGAAATCTAAAATTCCTCCTTTACCGCTGGGTTTTTTAAGCAGCACCTTAACTTTAAGATCAGGGTTGTTGGCCTCAAAGGTGCGTAAACTGCCGGCCATAAAAGTACCCAACTCCGCCGGAGCCTGGGGTGAAATGGCTTCGACAGTCCAAAAGGTGAGAGTCAAGCCTTCATTTTCCGGGGTAGGAGTTGCCGTGATGAGGGGGGTTATTACTAAGGTTGGTGTGGTCACAGGCGCACCCATAGTCGTCGGTTGAACAGTAGGCAGGGCTTGATTTATCTCACCCGGTAAAGTGACGCCTTGACAGCCTGCCACAAGGGTTATAGTCACACTCATCAAAAGTAAACCTAACCGAGCGGCCCAATTGTTATGCAAAAAATTCATACAGATTCCTTAACCTTAATAAAAATGCCACAGGTATTATACCATAAAAGCGCTTTGCTGATTCTAGGGGGTTCTGCTAGAATGGGGACTTGCAGCTTAAATTTTAGGAGTGGGGAGCAATTCAATGGACCTAGCGGCAACTATTCGGAGTGTACCTGATTTTCCTATTGCGGGCATTTTATTTTACGATATCACAACCTTGTTGAAGAATCCCATTGCTCTCAAAGAGAGTATTGATCGGCTGACAGGTCAGTATCAAAATGCCGGGGTAGATCTGGTCGTCGGCATTGAGTCGCGTGGCTTTATTTTTGGTATTCCTTTAGCTTACAATTTAGGCGTGGGCTTTGTGCCGGTGCGGAAACCGGGCAAATTACCCGCCGCAACCATTGCCGAAAGTTATGCTCTGGAATACGGTACCAATACCCTGGAAGTACATGTAGATGCCATAGAAAAAGGCCAAAAAGTTTTGATTGTAGATGACTTGCTGGCCACCGGCGGTACCGCCAAAGCTACTTGCGGCCTGGTGGAAAAATTGGGCGGTCAGGTAGTGGGCCTGGCCTTTGCCATCGAATTAACCTTTTTGAATGGCCGCGATATCTTAAAAGGTTATAACGTTTTCTCTTTGCTCCAATACGATACGTAATGACCACTGACGGCCGCAAAAACGAATTATAGTTCTTTAGAAAAGTTTCTGCCGGATTAGGGGATTTGGAGATGAAAAATAAAGGAAAAAATCCCCCCAATCTCCTAATCCCGGCCCAAAATCGTTAGAAAAAACTTTTCTGGGTATCTATATTTCGGCGATACCACAAGGGTATTTTATAGCTGTGGCTGGTAGTCAGCGGTTTTATGCGGCCAATTTCAGCATAATGGTCGCCAAAGGCGGCAAGGTAAGAGACAACGATTGGGCATGCCCGTGCCAGGGGATGTCTTCGGTTGTTCTGCCGCCGTCGTTCCCCATATTACTCCCCCCGTAATGGGCCGAGTCGCTGTTTAATATTTCTCGATAGTAGCCGGATTTGGGCACCCCTACCCGATAATTGTGGCGGGTCACCGGGGTAAAGTTGGTCACAACGACCACAAACTCAGGGCGTGATTTGGCGTTGCGCATGAATGAAAAGACGCTGTTGTCGCTGTCATTGGCGTCAATCCAGGTGAAACCGGTCCACTCAAAATCATCTTCATACAGGGCTGGCTCGTTTTGGTAAAGATAGTTCAAATCTTTAACAAAACGCTGCACCCCCTGATGCGTGGGCGCGGTCAGGGCCGCCCACTCTAAACTGGTGCTAAAATTCCATTCCTGCCACTGGGCAAACTCGCCGCCCATAAACAAGAGCTTTTTGCCGGGGTGTCCCCACATAAAGCCATAATAAGCCCGCAAATTGGCAAACTTTTGCCATTCATCGCCCGACATTTTGTTGAGCAGCGAGCCTTTGCCATGCACCACCTCATCATGCGAGAGAGGCAGTACAAAATTTTCGGTAAAGGCATAAAGCAAGCTGAAGGTTACATCATTATGATGGTAGCGGCGATAAATCGGCTCCTTGCTCATATATTTTAGGGTGTCGTGCATCCAGCCCATGTTCCATTTGAGGCTAAAACCGAGGCCGCCCATATAGGTAGGCCGGGAAACCATCGGCCAGGCGGTTGACTCTTCGGCGATGGTTAACACACCGGGAAAGAGACCATGCACCACTTCATTGGTTTTGCGTAAAAAGCTGACGGCGGCCAGATTCTCGCGGCCGCCGTATTCATTGGGCACCCACTCTCCTTCTTCACGCGAATAATCCAGATAAAGCATCGAGGCGACGGCATCTACCCGCAGCCCATCAAAGTGATACTTCTCCAACCAGAAAACGGCATTGGAGATGAGAAAAACACGCACCTCATTCCGGCCATAATTAAAAATCAGCGTCCCCCAGTCCTGGTGTTCACCCTGGCGTGGGTCGGCGTGCGAGTAGAGGTGCGTGCCATCAAAGTAATTGAGGCCGGAGCCATCCTTGGGAAAGTGGGCGGGAACCCAATCCAGAATAACGCCGATATTGTGTTGGTGGCATTGGTCAATGAAATACATCAAATCTTCGGGCGGGCCAAAGCGGCTGGTGGGGGCATAAAAACCCAACACCTGATAGCCCCACGAGGCATCTAAGGGATGCTCCGTAATCGGCAGCAACTCGATGTGGGTATAGCCCAGTTCCGAGACATAGGGGATCAATTCGGCAGCCAATTCGCGATAGCTCAGATAACGAGTGCCCCACTGCTCATCAGGAACTTTACGCCACGACCCCAGATGAACTTCATAAATGGATATGGGTCGGTCAAACGCTTGATGGCGGGTACGTCCGTTGACCCACTCAGAGTCGCCCCACTGATAGCGGTCAAGGTCTGCCACCACCGAGCCGGTTTTAGGCCGCTGCTCCATGGCAAAACCATAAGGGTCGGCTTTATCAAAACTTTCGCCCCGTTGACTCACCACTCGGTATTTATAGACCGCATACTCAGCCAGCCCCGGCACAAACAGAGTCCAAATGCCGCTATCGCTGGAATGCATGGGATGACTTTCGCCGTGCCAATTGTTAAAATCACCCATCAGATAAACTTGCCGGGCATTAGGGGCCCAAACGGCAAAATGGACTCCTTTTTCCCCATTCATTTCAATCAGGTGAGCGCCCATTTTTTCGTAAGCCCGCTCGTGAGTACCCTGCCCAATGAGGTAAAGATCAAAATCGGTCAAAAAAGAGCCGGCATTGGTGGGCGGCATTTCCTGAGCGGAAGCTGTTTTTCGCTTGGTCATATCCTCTTCACCCTTCTCCTAATTTTGGATGAAATCATATTAACACAATCATCCTACCAGGGCAACTGTAAGGAAGCGGTAGTCAGTAGTTGGAGCAAGATAAGGCTGACTACTGGTCATTTGACCTCAGCTTTAGAACCAATACATTTCAAATAAGGCCGTAGTATAGGGCCTTGTGCCCGCCCACAAGGGGCTAAACTACGTTATTTGAAAAGTATTGGCTTTAGAACAAATTTGCGTAGGGATTGCGTAGGCTAAATCGCCTACCAAGAGTTGCCAAGCCGTAAGCCATCATGCTATAATCGCCAATTAGATAGTAAATGGTTGCCCACTCTGGGAACAGTGAGCAACAAAACCATTTGGAGGAAGGTAAAAATGACGGCAACAACCCAACGACGACGGCAAGCTGAATTTACATCTTCGCCCCGCCGCCAGCGTATCGCCAAAAGAAGCCAACCGACTGGCTCAACCGTTACTTCGAGCCTAAAGGCTGGCTTGATTGGCGGATTTGGTATTTTACTTTTAATGTTGATTAGCCTGGTACCCTTTGAATTTTTGGCCTGTCTGGTTGTGCCCGGTTTTTTGGTCGTCTGGCTAACCACCGGGCTGCTGGCCGGTATCTTTGCCGGAGATAGTGTGCAGAACAGCCATCAAGGTGGTAAAGTTGGCTGGATGGCCGGATTTTGGGCGGGCGTCATCGGGGGTATCGTGGCCATGGCCATGGCCGCCTTTGGGGCTATTATGGGCAGCTTTGGTCAAAATGTGGTCAGCCAGTTCACGCCCGATCAATTAGCCGAATTGGTCAATTTCGGCCTCACCCCCGAAATTATCGCCCTGGCCGGGCGCGTCTCCGGGGCCTTGCTGGTGTATGGCGTGATCGGTTCGTTGGTATCCGGCCTTTTTAGCTCCATCGGTGGAATGGTTTATCCCAAGTTAGGCCACCAGCAATAAATTTTGGCTTAGTTAAACCCACAGCTCCCGAAGTACGGGAGCTTTTTTATTGCCAAAATTGACAATTAGTGCCTAACCCTTAATAATTGCACGATGTCATTTAACTCACCCACCGAAAAACACCACTACGTGAACACCATGTTCGCCCGGATTGCTCACCGCTATGATACCATGAACCGGATTATGACCGGTGGGCAGGACCGGCGCTGGCGCAAACTTCTGATTCAACAGGCACAACTGCCGCCCCAGGGTAAACTGCTCGACATTGCTACCGGCACGGGTGATATTGCCTTCGAGGCGCTTCACCAACACCCTCATTTGGAACAGGTTGTCGGGGCGGATTTTACCCTGCCGATGTTGAGAGAAGCGAGGAGGCGAGGAGACGAAGCGATGAGGTCACCCGCGTCCTCGCCCCCTCGCGTCACGCTTTCCCTCAGTTGGAGCGGGGCCGATACGCTGCACCTGCCCTTTGCCGACAACACTTTTGATGCGGTTGCCAGCGGCTTTTTGATGCGTAATGTTACCAGTGTGTCTTTGGCTCTGGCCGAGCAGCGGCGAGTCTGTAAACCGGGCGGGCGGGTGTTGATTTTGGAAATTCCGCGTCCGGCCGACACCTGGTTTGGCCGGCTGTTCCGGCTGTACTTCCACCGGGTTGTCCCCTTTATCGGCGGCCTGATCAGCGGCCAGCGTGACGCCTATGCCTATCTCCCCGCCTCCGCCGAAGTTTTTCTACGCCCCAACGAACTTAAGGCCGAAATGGAAAAAGCTGGCTTGCGGGAGGTGTGTTATACGATGCTGATGTTTGGAACGGTTGCTTTGCATGTGGGAGTAAAGTGATAGATGATTTTTGGTTTACGATTAGTATTATCAAACCAAATCGTAAATCCAAAATCGTAAATGGGTACGCCAATGACACCTGCTTCCCACTTCAACAAAGCCGACGAGCGCGGTGTGCCCAGCCTGGTTTGGCGAGCCGGGCAAAACCGGCGGCTGGCTATGATTCAGGCGGCGGCGGGTGAGCGCCTATCGCCGTCGAATTGGGTTTTGGTAGATGGATGTGGAGTGGGCATGTACGTGCGCGCCCTGTGCCAATTTACACCGCATGTGGTTGGGCTGGATATTGAGCCGGAACGCGTGAGCGACAGCTACGCTCATTCACCGCTGGTCAATGTGGCCGCCGGAGAATATCTGCCCTATCCCTCCGGCTGCTTCGATCTAGTACTAAGCCATGAGGTGATTGAGCATGTTCAAAACGACGCCCTGGCTGTGGCCGAAATGGCGCGGGTTCTCAAGAAAGGCGGGCGGGCAGTTATTTTCTGCCCCAACCGGCTTTATCCCTTTGAAACGCACGGCCATTATTGGCAGGGAAAATATCATTTTGGCAATACGGCGCTCATCAATTACCTGCCCAACACCCTGCGTAACAAGTTAGCGCCGCACGTCCGCACTTACACAGGCAGTGATTTGAAGAAATTGGTCGCCGGCCTGCCCGTCAAAATAGTTTCTCTTACCCAAATTTACCCTGGCTATGATAATGTAGTCGCTCACCGTCCGGCGCTAGGGCGGCTGCTGCGCCGCCTCACTTACACCCTGGAGCAGACTCCTTTGCGCTTGTTTGGCTTGTCTCATCTGCTGGTGATTGAGAAAATATAAAAGACCCTAAAGGTTTTAAAGACCTTTAGGGTCTTGAGCAAATGAAGGGTGAGTTTATTCTGCTTCATCCTGCCGCATCCGAACGACCCTTTTAGATAATACCGCCGAACCAACCTCCAGATAGCGATCAATAATATCAGTCAAGTCGTCGGGGAGGATGGTTTTGATCAGATAATCATCAGCTCCGGCTTGCATAGCCTCGTCAATGAGCGCCTGCTCCTGGTAGGCTGAGAGCATCAAAATAGGAATATCTTTGGTTACTTTTAATTTACGCAGCCGTTTAACGGCCTCGACGCCGCTCATACGGGGCATCATCATATCCATCAAAATCAAGGCAGGACGCCAGGCTTTGGCTTTTTGAATACCCTGGAAACCGTCGTCGGCGGTAATAACCTCATAACCAGCTTGAGTTAGCAGAAAACTTAACATACGCTGGGTATCGGCGTTATCTTCAACACAAAGAATTTTGAATTTGGACATTATTAGCCCTCCGCTAACGCTATTTATTCTACCACATCAAAAACCGGGTGTAAATTCAGCCGCAAAATATTCTGTTAAATTCTTAACAAATTCGGGTAGAAGCCTGTTGCACTCGGCTTGCCCAACCTCTGCCTTTCTGCTAACATGACGCTTCGTTATTAAGAGCCTATCCGAAAACCTCTGTAGATGACGCATAGGATGCGTCATCGGCTGGCATAGGGATGCCAATCTACGGGTTTTCGGATAGGTACTAAACAGTAGCCCGTAGTCAGTTAATGTTATTAAGTTAAGGCCGTACGTGCCCGCCCACAAGGGGCTAAACTTCACTAACTTAACGACATTGAGTAATCAGTGATCAGAAAAGAGTATCTGATTACTGACCACTGACTACTATTGTTGAGGAGTAGTTGTAAAAATATGCAGACCAGTCGCAAAGTAATGATTACCCGCCGCCGGCGGCGGCGGGTGCTGGAACAAAAACCAAAGATTTTTCTTTATCTGCTAAATTTTGCCATTGCTGTTGTGGCGGTGATAGTGGCAGCCATTCTAACCGTTGTTCTCAGTGGGGTTGGCTCAGCCTATGCCTTTTACAACAGCTTTGCCCAACAATTGCCCGACCCAACCGCTATTGAAACCGAACAGGAAGATTTTGAAACCACCAAAATCTATGATCGCACCGGCAAAACCTTGCTGTACGAAATTTTTGACCCGCTGCGCGGCGACCGCAGCTACATCAAGCTGAGTGAAATCCCCGAATTTTGCCGCGAATCCACCATCATCCTGGAAGACAAGAATTTTTACAACAACCCCGGCTTCGATATCGAAGGTATTACCCGCGCCTTTGTGCAAAACCTACGCGGCGAGCGCATTCAAGGCGGCAGCTCGATTACCCAACAGCTTATTAAAAACATCTTGATCGCCGAAGAAGAGCGCACCCAACTTTCCTACACCCGCAAAATCAAAGAGGTTATCTTAGCCACCGAAATTACCCGCCGCTTTAGCAAAGACCAGATTTTGGAATGGTATTTCAACACCAACGGCTATTTTAACCTGGCTTACGGCATTGACGCGGCAGCGCGGGTCTACTTTGATAAACCGGCCAGCGCCCTTTCCAAAGCAGAGTGCGCCATGTTGGCCGCAATTCCGCAGAATCCTTTTTACAACCCAATTGACAATTTCGATATTGCCAAAAATCGCCAGCGCATTACCCTCAACCGCATGGTCGAAGAAGGCGTCCTTGAGCCGGAGGAAGCCGATCAAATCTATAATGAACCCATCAAGGTCAGACAGGCGGAGGAAAACCGCTTTGACATTATCGCCCCTCATTTTGCTGTTTACGTCCGCAAGGAACTGGAGCGTACCCCAGAGCGCTACAACATCACCGACCCTGACCAGATTTATCGAGGCGGCTTGAAGGTTTACACCACCCTTGATCTTGATTTGAACAACGAAGCCCAAAGGATTGCTGCCGGACACATCAAACAGTTATTGGAAGAAGAACACAATGCCAGCAATGCCTGTGTCGTTTCTATCCGCCCCAAAACCGGCGAAATTTTGGCTATGGTCGGCAGCGTGGATTATTGGGATGAAGAAAACGACGGCAATGTGAATGTCTGCACCGCCGACCCCGGCCGCCAGCCCGGTTCATCCTTTAAACCCTTCAACTACATGACCCTCTTCTCGCAAGGCGTTTACAACGCCGCCACCATGGTCATGGATGTGCGCCAATCCTTCCCCGATGACCCGAATCCCCCCTATGTGCCTGAGAATTACGACCCGACTGGCCAGGGCAAATATCATGGCCCGGTTCGCCTGCGGACTGCCCTGGCCAGCAGCTACAATATTCCGGCGGTGTGGGCCTTGAGCAAGGCTGGGGTGAAAAATGTCATCGCTACGGCCCACCGTATGGGCATTACCACCCTCAATGCCGATTACTACGGCCTGGCCCTGACTCTGGGCGGCGGCGAAGTGAAGCCGCTGGATATGGCCTACGCCTACAGCGTCTGGGCTAACCTCGGCGTAATGGCCGGCCAGCCCGTCCCCGAAGTAGACCGCCGCCCCGGCCATCGTACCCTCGACCCGGTCGCAATTCTGCGAATCGAGGACAAAGCCGGCAATATTATTTATGAGTACAAACAACCCACCACCGAGCAAATCGTTGATCCGGCCCTGGCCTATTTGATGGTGGACATCCTGTCGGACAACAACGCCCGCACCCCCGGCTTTGGGGCCAACAGCGTTTTGAAAAAAGATTTTGAAGACCGGCCCATCGCCGCCAAAACCGGGACGACCAACAACTTTAGAGATAACTGGACAGTCGGCTTTACCCCGCAGCTTTCCACTGCCGTTTGGGTAGGCAATAACAACAACGAAGAAATGGAAGACGTGACCGGCCTCTCCGGCGCGGCCCCGATCTGGCACGATGTCATGCTCTATTACCTCAAAGATCAGCCGGTGGAAGAGTGGCAGCGTCCGCCCGGACTGGTGGATGTCCGCGTCGACTCGGTCTCCGGCCTGTTACCCAACGAATATACTCCTGCAACAGTGACCGAACTTTTCCTGGAGGGAACGGAACCGACCCAGAGGGATAATGTTCATCAGGTATTCCGTATCAACCGCGAGAACGGCAAGTTAGCCACCGTTTACACCCCGCCCGAAAAGGTCGAAGAGCGCGTTTACGAAGTTTACCCGCCCGTTGCCGCCGACTGGGTGCGCGAAAATGGCATCCCCCAGCCGCCAACCGAGTACGACGACAGCACTGGCCCGGCGGTCAATGTTGGCCCGGTGGCGATTATCAGCCCGCGCCCCTACGAGTACATCAAGGGCGGTCAGGTGATTACCGGCAACGCCAAAGCCGATAATTTCCAGCTTTACCGAGTTGAAGTGGGCCAGGGGTTGAACCCCACCGAGTGGTGGCAACTGGGCAGCGACCATCCCAACCAGGTTGAAGGCGGTCAATTGGAATTTTGGGACACCGGCAGCGCCCAGGAAGGGCTGTACACCTTGCAACTGACGGTGGTCAAAGGCGATCAGAGCATCGAGCGCAAGGCCGTCCAGGTGACGGTGGATAACACCCCGCCGACGGTCGAATTGATCAACCCGGAGCCGGATAAGGTTTATGTGCAGGAAGATGATCTGTGGGTCAATATCCAGGCCGACGCCATAGATAACCTCTCGATGAACCGGGTCGAGTTTTTCCTGGACAATCAAAAAATTGGCGAAAGCACGGTGGCCCCTTACACCCTACGCTGGAACATTGTGATGACCGACACGCCCATTCTACATCAAGAAGCGCCCATTACTCAAACTGTTGCCATTACCCAACCCGACGGAACCATTACCACCACCGGCTATATCACCGTCAGCGAAGTGCTGACCATTACCCAAACCATCACCGACCCGGCCGAACTGGCCAACTGGCCGGCTGACTTTGCCCCGGAAAAATGGATTGGCTATCAAAAAGTCTATTCCGGCGGCTTCAGCATCATCAGCACCACCCTGGGCTACACCGAAACCCACCTGCTCCACGTGGTCGCCTTCGACTCCGCCGGCAACGAAACTAAAACCGAACCGATCCGCATCCAGGTAATGCACAAGAAAGAAGAGGAAGAAGAAGAGGAAGCCGCCGATGAAAGCCAGGGCTATCTCTTGCCGCCAATCTACCGGGAGCGAGCGCCGTTCGGCTGGCAGCGGCGGGTGATACCGTATGGCTGATACGGACAACAAAATGATAAATTTGCCGCTTTTTGACACACCGGCACTGAGTTCACTAAATGGGATTAGGAAGGTCACGGATAGACCATTGCTAAATGTACTGAATTCTAAAGATTTC